>JADJKO010000018.1 GCA_016705955.1 Flavobacteriales bacterium | reverse complement strand
GCACTTTTCCGCGCGGGGTGAAGTGGAACTGTTGTCGGTTGCCAGTTGTTCGTTGTCCGTCCGCACGCCCGACAACCGACAACTGATCACCGACAACCAATTGATACGTCGCCTCGCTGATGTTCACCTGTCCAACTTCGCCGGACGATTCCATCCGGCTCGCCGTGTTCACGCGCCGTCGCCGAAGCGCTTTGGCGCAGGCGCCCGTATCGCCCCGGATGTCGTACTGGAACTTCTTCACGCCCACGATGCCCGCGACAACGGAACCGGTGCGAACATCGATAAGGTTGTGATCGATCAGCAGGATGGTGCCTTGGCTCGCGTGGATCAACCGCCAAGCCCGGACTAATCCGTTGGTCTGCTTACTTAATGGCCCAACCAGCCCCGGTATTGGTCACCGGTAAGGACGTTGCGCACATCGTCCATCACCATTTTTCCATCAGAGTGCGAGATCGAGTCCGGATCCCCTTTCGCACCAGCCGCCGTGCATTCTTCCCGACACGCCTCCTGAACGAACTTCATCCGATGCAACTGGTCCGAAGCGCCGGAAAGTATGCGACGCACGCAGGATGAATGGGAGGCGCAACGCATGATCGAATGAAAGGGAACCCCGCAGGCTCTGCTATCGCATGACCATGATTCCATCGTTCGTCGACCCGCGTAGGATCGTCATCAGACGTAAAGGCCCCTTTCGGGGCCTTTGGTAATTCTGTTAACGCGAAGCGTCGATCGTGATCAGTCCTTCTGTTCCAGCTTCTCCTTCTCCCTCCTTCCAGATCGCGTACCCTTGTGGCGCTTCTTCTCTCATTTCGCGTACTGATGACTCGTTCAGCACGGCACGCATCGCCTTGTCGCGCTTCAGCGGCGCTTCGCCCATATGAGCGGACATCTCGACATCGGTAGGCTTGGGCACTGCGGCCGTCAGCCATAGTGCCGTGCGGTGAAGCGCTCGTTGATCTCCTTGACCTTCACCTTCTGGTCATCGTTCAAGCCCAGCTCCACGTTGAGCATCTCGGTGTTCATGGTCACCCATGCCTGATCAACAGGATGGTATGCGTCCTTCCCTTGGGCTTGTGCACCGGTGGTGGCCACCAGCAGGACTGCACATGTCATCAGTATCTTTTTCATGTTCGGTTGTGTTTGTTAGCCTGACCGTTGCGAATACGACCCCTGCAACACGAACAATTGATGAGCGACCCTTCGATGCGCCAAGGACCCCGTCATCACAGGGGTTCCTCGCCCTCCGATCCAACTCCAGCGGAGGAGAACCTGCAAGCGAGTAGTGATGGTGGGACCTCTGGACCACGAGTTGGGGAAGGAAGACACCAGTGGGAAGGCGAACGCTGCCTCCCTCCCGGGAAGACAGCGCTTGCAAATGACGCCAATCAAGCGTCAGGGGGTTTTTCGCTAACACCAAGCGTACGCCGATGATACCATGCATGTAGTTCACCTTCGGGTTCTTGCTGAAATCATCGCCTTTGAACACATTGGACATGGCGCATTGTATCCACCTCAATGAAGAGGAACTTGGCTATAACACCTGCTCCGAACCCAAGGTACCATTGCGTGCCATTGGTTTTCACGTCAGTGGTGTTGTCTAGATCGACGCTCAGGAGATGAGCGCCGTTGGTTCACCATTACATAGAGGTTCACCTTCGGATTCCGTGGCGGGATCGGTCCCGATCGCGCACCCAGCAGACCGGCACGCTGGGCGAACGGCTGGTGTGTGTGCGGTCTGCGCGACCACGTCCGTGCCGTTGGAGTAGGTATACCGCAGGTTGCGCACAAGGAAGTGCATGCCCGGCTTTACGAACAAACGGTTATTGCCGAGGAGGGCGTCAATACCGAACTGGTATCCACCACGACCGATCCAGTGCTCATCGCCTGCTTCGCGCACATTGGATGCGTTGTAGTAAGCCGAAACACCGGAATTCCTGCGCCATGGCGCCGGTGGCACCAGAAGGAGCAGGAACAGAGGAGAAGCTTGCGCATGTTGATGGGGATTTGGTAACCGGTGGACAAGATCGCGCGGCGAAACGCAAAGATGAACGCCCCGCCAGTGCGTGTGCTCGTGGTGGACGATGAACCTGATATCTGCTTTTTGCTCTCCTCCTTGCTGCAACGGCAAGGGCTGATGTGTACAAGCGCACATACGCTCGCCAGTGCGCGCGAACTGCTGGGTGCGGGTGCGTTCGACGTGGTCTTTCTGGATATCTACCTGCCCGACGGGCGGGGCTATACCACGCTTGCCGAAAGCATCCATCGTTCAGGAGCGAAGATCGTCGCCATGAGCGCGGTGGACAACGAGCGCGAGCATGCCATGCGGCATGGCGTGGACCTGTTCATCGCGAAACCCTTTGAACAAAGAGCTATCTTGACGGGGCTTCATGAACTCGGCCTGATCCCATGACCACGAATCCTCGTTCCAAGAAAAGATTGCTGGTGATCGATGACGACACGGACATCTGCGCACTGCTTGCGCGGTTGCTCACCAGTAAGGGGTATGGTGGCACTGCCGGTCGCGGCTCCACAGATGGAACTGCTTACCATGCAGCCCTTCGATGCGGTGCTGTGCGACCACCGGTTGCCGGATACCGACAGCATGCAACTGCTTGGAAAGATCGAAGCAATTGGATCGGCTTCCATCGCCTTCATCGTCATCACCGGATACTCCGATGTGCGCATCGCCGTGGAGCTCATCCGCGCGGTGCGTTCGACTACGTAGTGAAGCCCCTCTTTCCGGACGGATCGTGCTGCGCGTGGAGGGAAGCTTTGGCGTTGAAGAACGGTTCGCCGGGCAATACGACCCTGCACCATGGCAGGCAGAACGCATACGTAAGCGGCACCGGCCCACATGCCCGTGGTGATGCGCCCGACACATCGCGTTGGTCGCCCACCAGCATGTCCGTGCTCATCACCGGCGAGACCGGGACCGGCAAGGAGGTCGTGGCGCGGGCGATCAGTCAGGCGGCACCCACGCCAAAATGCCTTTGTGGCAGTGGATTGCGGCGCGCTGCCGCAGGACCTCGCGGGGAGTGAGCTCTTCGGTCACGTGAAGGGAGCATTCACCGGTTCCATTGCGGATAAGAAGGGCAGCTTCGAACTAGCCCAGGGCGGTACCCTGTTCTTGGACGAGGTAGGCAACCTATCCTATGAGAACCAGGTGCGTCTGCTCCGCGTCCTACAGGAGCATACCATCAAACGCATCGGGGGTGAGAAGGAGATCGCGGTCGATGCACGGATCATCGCAGCCACCCACGAGAACCTGGAGAAGGCCGTGGAGCAGGGGCGATTCCGCGAGGACCTCTTCCACCGTATCCACGAGTTCACCATCACACTTCTTCCGCTACGAAAGCGTCCCAGGACATCCCGCTCTTCGCTGAACATTTCCGCAGCCTTGCTGAACACCAATTGAACAAGACCGTTACGGGCTTCGATGCTCCTGCAATGGAGCGAATGGTGCGGCACACCTGGCCCGGCAACCTGCGCGAACTGAACAACGTGGTGAAACGGGCAGTGCTGTTGACAAAGGTCCCACGATGGCGGAGAACCTGCCCACACCGATGCGTCAGTGGGAGCGCAGCCATGGAGACTGCACTGGGCACTACGGTCGAGCCGGGTGAAGGGCTGCGCCTAGCATCGGATATAGCAGAGAAGCGCGATCGTCGAAGCGTTGGAACGTCGCGATTCAACAAGACGAAAGGCAGCGGAGGCGCTGAACATCGACCGGAAGACGCTCTACAACAAGTTGAAAGTTCTCGGTATCGATCTCTGATCGGGGGGCCTGCGGATCCGTCGCACACTACGAATGGACACTCCGGACCACAAAGCTGTTGACCTGCGCGAGATGCGTTTGCTGAGGTTGCTGTACGCGTCTGCTTTGGTGCTGCTCCTCATCGTCTTCCTGGCCGCCTTGCGAGGCTTCACGAGAAACAAGGAGATCACTGAAGATCGCAGGCTGATGCTCCTCGAATTGGCCGAGGTCCATGGACTGCTCTCCGCATTGAAGGACGTCGAAACAGGGTGCCGCGGATTCGTGATCACGCACGATACGAGCTATCTGCGATCATACAACCAGGCCCTGATCGAGATCCCCGAAGAGCTTGGAGGTGTTGTCCACTATGCCCCATTCACCGCAGAATAGCGCTCGGATGGACAGGATCAACAGATGATGCAAGAACTTCGCCCAGAAGCAGGAGTTACTGCTCCTGGCGCAACGGTCCCGGACGAACCCGACGACCGAACTGAGCGATCTGCTTCTCCGGGGCAAGAGCCTCATGAATGAATTCCGCGCGGAGTTGGGTGCTATCGACCAGGTCTTGCCGCGCGTATTGGGACGTAATATCGCGGAGGACCGATCAAGATTTTGGAGCTCACCCTTGATGCTCGCGGCGTATACCGCGCTGGTATATTCGCCATCGCACTCCTGTTCAATCGAGCTGTTCAAAGCGGTGCGTGAGACCAAAGCGGCTGAACAGGAGGTGCGGAGAAATTGTTTCAACTCGATGAGGAGATGCGTTCGCGGAAGTTCACCGAGTTCGCTGAAACGGGTAATGGGCGAACCCCCGCGCGATCGCGACCTTCCGTTCCATGCGCGACGGGCGGGCGATCGCGGACTTCAGTATATCATGGGCAATGATGAAGCAGAACGGATCACCGGCATGCCCCACGATGGACTTGTCGGTAGACGATTGTTGGATGTGATGCCCCATTGCGGCATCGATGGATCCCTGGAGGAGTTCATCAAAGTGGCGGACAGCGGCGTTTCGTACATGGCTGAACGACGCACCGGGATCAACGGCCTCGACCACTGGCAAAGCACGCATGCGGTACGCTTGAGCGACGGTTTCGCCGTCACCTTCACGGACATCACTGAACGATTGCGGGCGGGCGGCTCGACGAAGAGGCCGCACGTCTGTCGCTCGCCGATGGCATCGCCCCGCACCGTTGCGCATTACGCAACCCGCTGACCAACGTCCAACAGGACTGGAACAGTTGACGCGGGAACTGGTGAACGCTCGCGAGGCCGTGCAACCCCTGCTGGATATAGTGCAGCGCAATGTGAAGCGCATCGGACAGTTGGTGACCAGGATGCCCGAGTCCGCACGCCGCCGGGACCTGAACCGCATCCGGTGTACGGTGCAGGGCCTCAGTGAACGTGGCGATGAAGGGCGTGGCTGACCGGCTCGGGTGCGCGAAATGCGTGGCGAGGTGGATCTGTAGGCCGATGAACTGGCCGTGCTCGTGGATCGCAAGCTCGTCACCATGGCCCTCACGAACATCGCCGTGAACGCCATCGAAGCCATGGAGCCGGGCGAGGGCGTCCTGCAACTGTCCGCGCGTTCAACATTCGATGGTGTCGTGATCGCCGTGCGCGACAACGGAAGGGCATCGCTCCGGCGAACATCCCCGGCTCTTTGAGGGCCTTCTACAGCGAGCGAACAGGCGGCATGGGGCTCCGGGCTCACCACCGCGCGCAGCATCTTGAACCTTGCCCGGCATATTGCTCAAAGTGGAGAGCATACAAGGACAGGGCAGCACCTTCACCTTGTTGATCCAGGTGCTGGACACCTGATACCGTTGGCGGGGGGTGCGTTGTTGCCCACTCCGTGGAGTTCCTTCCACAAGTAGCGCATCCTTTCCTGTTGAAAGTGATGAGGTGCGGTTCTTGTTCCTCATGGTTCTGAACCTAAATCCACAACCACATGCTACGCTGGGTCGTCACCTTCATCATCATCGCCCTCATCGCGGGCGTTCTCGGTTTTACCAACATCGCCGCTGGCGCGGCCGACATCATCAAAAAGTGTTGTTCTTCGTGTTCCTCGGTCTGCTGATCACTCTCGCTGATCTTCGGCGATCGCCATGGAAAAGCTCCCTTGATCGCTCATACCATTTGGAACTGAAGATCGCCCAAGGTGCCGTGCGATGTTGAGTAGTCGAAGTTGCAGATGGACTTTACCTCGGTGGGGCTTGGTGGTGGACCTGCTTAGCGATGAAGTCGCTGAGTTGATCGAGCGTTTCGAAGGTCATGTTGGTGTAGGCGCGTTTGAAGCGCCACCAGACCTTCTCGGCAGGATTGAGTTCCGGTGCGTATGGCGGGAGGAACAATGGGCGCACGTTGAGCGGCCAACTGAGGTGCTTGGTTTTGTGGAAAGCACCGTTGTCCAAGATCATGATCTTGAGCTCTTCAGGTCGATGCGTTGCAAGTGATCGAGGAAGATCCCGGAAGGTGTAGCCAGAACAACAGGGTAGTTCAATTGGAAATTATCACCCGATATAGGCGAGTACGCGCCGAAGACATAGGTGTATTGGAAGACCTGTTGGAAAGCACATACCGGCTTGACCCCTTTGGCCGTGATCCCCTTACCAGCACGGGTGAAAAGGCCGAAGCGGCTCTCATCCTGGCAATACAGGTTCACACTGGAGCAGCCCGGCGGAGGGCGGGTGGTCAACTCCGAACAGAGTTGCTCGAAGTTTTTTTAAAAGCCGTGATGGCCTCCGGATCCTTCTTCACATGTGACTTGCGGGCGACCTTACACTGGGCTCCATAGTTGCGCTTGACGAACTTGTTCATCGTGGAGTAGTTGACCTCTTCATTGAACCGCTTGTTGAACCACGCCAACAATTCAGTGAAGCCCCGCAGACCGTTGCCCGGTTCACGCAACTTCAAACGCAAGGCCTCACGCTGATCAGGTTTGATCACGCTGGGCCGGTTCCCTTTCCAGTTGTGCGAAAGCAACCCGGCCAGCCCTCCTTGGATATATGCGTTGCGCCATTTCATGGCGCTGCCCGCATCCACGCCCAGCGCCTTGGCAACAGCATGCTTGGAGATACCTTCCTGTTCATGCTCTTTGTAGAGGATCAATACTCGGACCCGACTACGCATGGTCTCGGTATTGACGCGCCTGAGCTCCCGGCGCAACGTCACCATGTCCTCTTTGATATCGAACCGTTTGGGATTGGCCATCTGCCCTGTGTTTTTCGCCACAAGGTCGAACCACCGTCAAACGATCAAGAGCTTCAGGAAAATGATATCAACATTGGAGGACAATCATATTCCAAATGGTATCACATAAAAACATCAATTTGCAAGAACCCAGAAATTGGAAATTCCACCTCGCGGCGCTCGGTGCTTCGTTCTTCTCTCCACACCAGTGAGCTGGCCTCTGGGAAGAAGAATGTCACCATCAATAGGAGATCTTGAGAAACTGCCGATGGCTGATCGACAGCGTGTGCTGTGCATCGTCGATGTACTGGAGAGATCACATCCATGGATCGCAGTGCCATGGAGCGCATCGACCGCAAAGCGTTGGCCGCTGAAACCAGCGCGCTGAAGAGCGAGGCGGATGCTTACAACCGCTCTGGTGGCGGGACCGTGGTCTATATCTCCACGGCAGGCATCATCATCATCGTGCTCTTGCTCATCATTCTGTTGTAGCTCTGGGCTTTGGAAGAACCCACGTACCTAACCACACACACATGCCACGCAAGAAGAAGACGTTGATCCTCACCCAACAGGTGAAGGAAGGGATCAAGATGATCAAAGTGCAACTCGATGCGCGCACGATGATCACACTGTCCAATATGAACAGGTTCGCCTTTTGGCAGCAACGCTACCCGTTGGCCAAGGTGATCGGCTGAGGCCAAGAGCTACACACTCGAAGGCGCCTTGTACAGCGTGAGCGCGTGTGCGCTATCACGACGCTGCGTGCGTCGTGACAGCCCGCCGGGCACCGTGGTGGGGATCAGTTAACATACAGCTGCGCGGAAGCCGCAGAAGCGCGATCGCATTAGCATGTATACCTGAGTCGGCCATCAACGGCGGGGCTGGTCCATAAGGCCCCGTAAGCAAGCCTTCTCAACCTGCGGAAACGAAGAACGGCACTCAACGAACGCCGTTCTTCGTTCCGATTCTTTCACCAAAGCACGTCGGGTCCGTCGTCACCAGTGACCGTCGTGATCGCGTCCCGCGTTATTCTTCTTGTCCGTTCTCCTTCAGTCGTGACCACCAGCTCTTCACGTCCTCGGCCGCTTTCTTCGTGGAGGTCTTCACGCTTTCCCGTGGAGTCGTTCGCTCCTTCAGCATCGGCGGTGGTCGTTCC
>JADJKO010000017.1 GCA_016705955.1 Flavobacteriales bacterium | reverse complement strand
CCGCTTCGCGTGTTCCAATTCAGCCAGATCATTGCTCCGCAGCGAAACGGACACCGGCTTACCGAATACGGAGGCAAGACCGAAGGTGAGGTTGACCACACCCGGGATCGAAGGCACGCGTACGCGCAATGCGTTGGTCAGTTCTTCGGCACGGAATCCGCGCAGTTCACCATCGAGCAGGATGATGTTGAGTTTGCCCTGCTCGGGACGCGGACCAAGGATCGTCTGCACTTTCAATACCACGTCCATGCTGTCCTCCGGCCGGTTGCTGAACTCCCTGTTCAGCTCCCACACGGCATTCTCGATCCGCTGCAGTTCCGTGAACACGACCTGCTCGCGCGTTCCGCCCACCATTTCCAGTTCCACTTGCACGTCATCGCGTTCGATCGCCGGGAAGAATGTCATCCGGATAATGCCCGCACCGACCGATCCGATCGTGAGTGCAAGAAGAAAGAACGCGATGCCGACCGTGAGCATCTTGTTCCGCATGAACCGATCGAAGAAGGGGCCATAACGCCTGTCGCGCAGGCGCGACATCACGCCATCCATGTACTTCTCCACGCGGTTCTTCTCACTGCGGCTCAATCCGCGCGAGTGCGCCACGTGCGCTGGAAGGATGTACGCGGCCTCAACAAGGGAGAACATCAGCGTGGCAATGACCACGAAGGCCATGGCCGGTGCGAAATCACCCAAGCGCCCTTCAATGAAGAAGAAGGTGCTGAAGGCGGCGACGGTGGTGATCACGGAAGAGATCACCGCAGCTAGCACCTTCTTCGTACCCACCATAGCCGCTTGGATCGGTGGTAAGCCCTTCTCGTACTCCTGATAGATGCTTTCGCAGATCACGATGCCATCGTCCACGAGGATACCGACCACGAGGATCATCCCGAAAAGGCTGAGCACATTGATGGTGATGAAGCCCGGCGCGAGGATGAACATGCCCGCGAAGGCCACCGGGATACTGAGCGCGACCCAGAACGCGAGCCGCCAATTGAGGAAGAGCGCGAGTGTGATCAACACCAGCACGAAACCTTGCAAGCCGTTCGTCACCAACATCTGGATCCTCTGCTTCAGGACCTTGGTAGCATCGTTGATCAGCGTGGCTTTGGCGATGGTGTTGGTCGCATTGAACTGCTCCAAGTACGCGAGCGCGGCATCCGCGTTCGCGAGGATGTCCTCGGTCACGGTGCTGTACACGCTTACCACCACGCTTTCCTTGCCCGTACCGCGCTGACCCGGTAACTGAACGAAGGTCCTGTTGGGATCATCCGCCCACACATCGCGCACATCGGCGATGTCCATCACACGTAGCACGCGCCCATCCGCGCCACCGCGCACCACGATGTTCCGGAACCCTTCCGCCTCCACGCTCTTGTCGCGCACACGGATCAGCAGTTCCTCATCGGTCGTCTTGATCTTTCCGCCGGTCACATCCAGATTCGCACCTCGAACAGCAGCCGCAGCTTGCGCGAAGCTGAGGTTGTTCGCCCGCAGATCGGCTTCCCGGAAAGCGACCTCGATCTCCTCTTCCGGGAAACCAGTGAGTTCCACTTTGCTGATCCCCTTCACGGCGCGCAGGTCCGCTTCCGCGCGACGTGCCATGGTCTTCAGCGTGCGCAGATCGAGCCCTTCGCCATTGATCGCGAAGCTCAGTGCAAGTTGGAGGTTCTCCCGTTTGAAGGTGCGGATCGGCTCCATGCCGTCGGGCAACTGCGGCACCTGGTCCACCGCATTCTTCACATCCTGTAGCACCTCGTCGGTATCGTAGCCCTTCACCACTTCAATGGTGATCACGCCGCTGTTCTCCTGGCTCACGCTGCTCACGCGCTCCACGCCGGAAACGCCTTTCACGTTGTCCTCGATCCGTAGGATCACGCCCTCCTCCACTTCCTCCGGTGATGCGCCCGGATAGATCACCTGCACTTGGATGATGCGGCTCTCGGTCTCCGGAAAGAAGGAACTGCGCGTGCTCTTCAGGCCGATGAAACCGAAGATGATGATGAGCATCATGACGGTATCCACCGCCACGTTGTACTTGATGAAGTATGCCGTCAGGCCCTTCATGAAGCGCACTGATCAACTCCGTTCCTCCCGCTCAACATGGAACACGTGTTCATCGGTTGGCGGGGGCTACGGGTGCCACACGAAGACCCTCGTAAGCACCGCTCATGCGATCGGTCACGACCATTTGGCCGTTCGCGAGTCCGCGAACTACGGCCTGCTCCACGCCTTGGTGAAGGACCTCTACCGGCGCGATGGCCAGGATCGAGTCCTTTACAGTGTACAAACCACCTTCCGGTAGTAACGCGCTTCTCGGAACGGTGAATGCGCTGTCCATCATACCCGCCTCGATCACCCCGCTGAGGTATTGTCCGTCACGTTGGTCCTTGCCCGCGACCTTCACGAAGACCTTCACGGTTTGCGTATTCGCATCGATGCTTTCACCGATCCGGATGATGCGACCGGTCCAAGTACCGGGCATTTCGGTACTGGACAGTCGCAGCGTGTCTCCGACTTTCACGAAGGCCAACTCGCCCGCTCCTATGGCTGTTTCCAATTCCAAGGAGGTGGGGTCGATGAACTCTCCGAGCCGCGTGCCCGGCGTAACGATCGTCCCCGCTTCCACGGCGGCATTGGTCACCACACCATCGAACGGTGCGGTGACAACGTACTTGCCCAAGCGCTCGTAAACCGCGCGGATGCCGTAGTACTGGTCCAGCACGCCGCGCCCCGCGAGGTAGTTGCGCTCCTGCTCGTTGTCGAGTTTCGGGATCGGCGGCAGTTGACCCTCGACCGGAACGCTCTTCAGATACGCCTCCCACTTCGCTGCGCTGTTGGGCAGATCGAAGCGGAGATCCGGAATGAGTTGCACGAGCGTGCGTAGGAAAGCGCTTTGCTGTGCGGTGATCTGCGCGCGCACTTCTCCGTCGTCGATGCGGAACAGCACTTCACCCTTGCGGAAAGTGACACCCTCGCGAAAGGTGTTCCCGGTGCGCAAGAGGGTGCCTCCGACCTCCGCATTGATCAACATCCTGTCCGTTGCACGCAGCCGTCCGGTGATCGGGATGCGCACCTGCACCGGGCCGTTCGATACGGTGAGCGTCCGCACTGCGCGCGCACCGACAGCGCCTGCATTCCGCTCCGTGCTGGCCTTGCTGGACGTGAGTTTCTTGCAGGTGGCTACCCCGCCCACGATGAGCAACAGGCCGAGAATGATGGTAAGTCGTCGCTTGAGCATTCGTCAGGACAATGATCGCATTGGGAAGGCCGTTCTAGAACGCCGGAACCCGGTATGGGTTCGCGAAGGTCCGATTTCCGATCACGCATCCCGACATGGCCGAACTCTTCACGAATAACTTTGGGGACATGAAGCGCGCATGCATCCCTTTCCTGCTGGGTATTCCGCTGTTCGTATCGGCGCAGACCTGGCAACAATTGCCGGACTTTCCGGGGACAGCAAGGGATGATGCGGCATCGTTCGGTTACGAGTGCTACGCATACGTGGGAACAGGTATGGAAGTCGGGTGGTCGTTGACGAACGACTGGTGGCGCTTCGATGTATCCGACGGGTCATGGGAATCGATTGCCGCGCTGCCCGCGTCGCCACGGCAATACTGCGCATCTCATACGACCACGGAGGGCGGATTTCTATTCGGCGGGCTCGATGCCACTGGGCCGTTGAACGAACTCTGGTTCTACTCCTTTACCAGCGGCCAATGGGAATCGCGGGCACCGTTACCCGCGCCTGGTCGTTATGCTTGTTCAGCCTTCGGAAACTATAACGAGCTGTTTATCGTCGCGGGCTTGTTTGTTGACGGCAGCGCGACCAACGAGTTGTGGGAGTATGATCTGCAGGGTGATGAGTGGACCCTGCGATCAAGTGTACCAGGGATCGGCCGTCATCGCGCGGCATCTTGCAACTTGGGACAATACAATTACCTATTCGGAGGTGCCAACGCAGACTACAACCCCTTGGATGAATCGTGGCGCTACGATAGCGACAACGACCTCTGGCTGGAGTTGGCACCACTACCGGATGCACGTTATTCTGCATCGGCGTTGTCCTTTGGACAAGGGGTAGTCAACTTCTGCGGGGTGGATGGGGCGGGAGCAACCCGTTCTGATGGATTCCAGTATATCAGCCAGTCGGATTCCTGGGTGCCTTGGCAATACGACTTCGTTGGCCCCCGAAGAAGCGGCGTCCTGCTGCACACACTTCCTTGTACAGGTTTCCCGTGCTATTTCTTCGGGATGGGGTATGATGGTAATGAGCGACACAAAGATTGGTTTTCTCTTTGCCCGGCTACTGGAATCGATGAACCAAGTGGGGCATTTCTTTCGCTCTTCCCCAACCCGGCGAACGATCTGATCCAAATTACCACCGACCAGAGCTTCGCTGGATCGTGCGTCACCATCTTCGATGCGAGCGGACAACTAGTAGCGGAGCGATCGCTACCTGCGAATGGATCACTCAACGTCGAAGCACTCGCAGCTGGTTCCTATGTGATCAGTGTGCGCTCCGCTGATCGGATCAGGACCGCCCGCTTTTTCAAACTCCCCTGATGCAGTTCATCGACCCCGCACTCGACGCATACTGCGAAACGAACAGCGGCGAGGAGCCTTGGTACCTGAAAGAGCTCGCCGCCGAGACGTACGACATGGTACACATGCCCATGATGATCAGCGGGCATCTGCAAGGGCGCTTCCTCAGCATGCTCAGTCATCTGGTGAAGCCGCGCACGATCGTGGAGATCGGCACCTTCACCGGCTACAGCGCGCTGTGCCTTGCGGAAGGCTTGGCACCAGGCGGCATGTTGCACACGATCGACATCGACCCCTACCTGCCGGAAATGGTGCATCGCTACATCGAGAAGGCCGGGATGCTGGACCGGATCACCATGCACCATCGCCCGGCGCTGGAAGTGATCCCGACGATCCCCGCGCCGTTCGATCTGGTGTTCATCGATGCGGACAAACAGAACTATTCCAACTACTTCGATGCCGTGATCGATAAGGTGCGCCCCGGCGGGTTGATCATCGCGGACAATGTGCTCTGGAGTGGTAAGGTGTTGCTCCAGAAGGCGGAACAGGACGAGGCCACTGCCGCACTGGCGGCGTACAGCCAAAAGGTTTTGGCCGATCCGCGTGTGGAGCAGGTCATGGTGCCCATCCGTGATGGCGTGCTCATCTGCCGGAAGAAATGATCTCGATCAGTTGAAGTTCCCCTCCGTGATGCCGAACTTCGGGTCATCATGGAAGCTCAACTATTCTACAAGGAACTCGGTCGCTTGTTGTATGCCATCGCTGCTGCGGATGGAAGGATCGCCGCCAAGGAGGTGGCGGTGTTGAAGAAGGTGGTGGCCGAGCAATTGGTCCCTCAAGAAGTGACCACGGATCACTTCGGAACGGATCAGGCGTTCATCACGGAGTTCGAGTTCGATGTGCTGGCCGATCGCGGTGCCGATGTGGATGGCGCCTTCGATTCCTTCATCGCCTACATGTCGCGGCACAAGGCGGACCTGTCCGTGAAGCGAAAGGAATTGATCTATCGTTGTGCGGATGCCGTGGCGCATGCCTTCCACGGTGTGGGCAAGGCGGAACTGCCGCTGCTGATCGAACTGCACAAACACCTGCACTGAGATCCTGTTGTGGTGCGCTGACCCCATTATCTTGGGCGCGTGCCGATCGACCTCCGCTCCGATACCGTTACGCGGCCCACCCCCGCCATGCGCGAAGCCATGCTGCGCGCGGAACTGGGTGATGATGTCTTCGGCGAGGACCCGACGGTGATCGCGCTTGAGCGGCGCCTGTCCACGCTATTCGGAAAGGAAGCCGGCATGTTCTGTCCCAGCGGCACCATGGCGAACCAGATCGCGGTGAACATCCACACGCGGCCGGGCGATGAAGTGATCTGCGATGAAGGCGCGCATATCTACCGATACGAAGGCGGCGGGACCATGGCGACCAGCGGATGCAGCGTGAAACTGCTCGATACGGATCGTGGGCGGTTCACTGCGGAACAGGTGGAAGCCTCGATCAACGCGCGCGAAGCGCAATGGCTGGCGAACACCAGCTTGGTGAACATCGAGAACACATGCAACCGCGGTGGTGGTGCAGTGTGGGATCTGAAAGAGGTCGATCGGATCGCCACCGTATGCGGAAAGCACGGATTGGCGCTTCACATGGATGGGGCCCGGATCTTCAACGCGCTGGCCATAACAGGTGAACATCCCGAGTCCTGGGGCGAGTGGTTCGACACGATCTCGATCTGCCTGAGCAAAGGGTTGGGAGCACCGGTCGGTTCCGTCCTCATCGGCACCGCCGATATGATCGCCCGGGCGCGGCGCGTGCGCAAACGCTTGGGTGGCGGTATGCGCCAGGCAGGGATCCTTGCTGCAGCTGGACTTTACGCGCTGGATCACCACGTGGAACGGTTGAAGGATGATCATGCACGCGCACGCGCTTTGGGCGAAGCCCTTCAGCAGCGCCCCGACCTAACGGAGATGATGCCTGTGGAAACCAACATCGTCATCTTCTCCATATTACAGAACGCGTCCGCCTTCTGCATGAAGCTGAAGGAGCACGGTATTCTTGCCATGGCCATCGGCCCGCACCAGATCCGCATGGTCACGCACCTTGACTTCAACGACGAGGAGCTGGCGCGGACCACCCAAGCCTTGCAGCGTATTCCAGCATGAAAGCCTCCGTTCTTTTCCCGATCCTCTTGCTGGCATCCTGCGCGATGCCGCACTACGTTTCCAAAGGCACACATGATGGCGTGGAGATCGCCTACGCTTGGAACCATCCAACAGGAAAACCCAGTGAGTTGTTGCTGCGGATGAAGAACACCGGCACCACGGACAAGCATGTGGAACTCGCGATCGACCTGTACTACCAAGGACGGACCGTGGAGACCTTCGAGGCCGACACCTGCTTGCCCGTGGGGAAGTTGATGGTCGGAAAGCTGAACGGCATTTATTTCATTCCGCAGCGCGTGACCACCGAACAGATCAAGGACGGTAGCGCGGAGATCGACGTGACACGCACCAAGGCCACGGACCAGGGTTGCCCATGATCCGATCACGAGCCATCGATCGCATCCTGCCCATCGCCCTGTTGTTGGTGATGATCGGCGCGGGTATCCTGCTGGCGCGTCAGGAGGTCTGGTTGCGCTTGCGGCAGAACGAGATCACTACCCTCGCGTTGGTCCGTACCCAGCAGATGCTCCGCGTCCGGCTGGATGTCATGTTCCATGAATGGAACGAGGACCTGCTTGAAGAGGCTGCCGCGATCCCGCGTGTGGACACCTTCGCGATCTCATCGGTGCAGGACCGGTGGGATGCGTTGCTGAACTCCCATTGGGCCATCCGTTCCATCCGCTTGGCGGACGAACGTGGGAATGAGTCCGCGCTATTCCGCACGGACAGCACCTTCTTCCTTGTCCTCACACACGAAGGCAGCAAGGACTCCTTGCCGCAGGCCTTCCGGTTGAGTGCGGATGGCACGATGGATACCGTGGTCGCTCCGTGGTCTTGGGATGCGAGTTATGATCCACGCCAGCGCACGTGGTTCGGCAAGGCCTTGGAGAATGCGCAGGACGGTCCCGCGTGGAGCATGCGTGAATCGGCGGATACGAGCAGCACGGTGCTGCAGGTCGCCACGCTGGTGCGAAGTCACCGGATCAATGACCCCTTCCGCGTACTGATGTTCGATGTGCAGCCGGACCGTTCGAACACCCTCGATTCGCGGGCCTCTTCCACGGCAGAACACGGACTACTGCTGCTCACCAACGATGGACGTATCGTCTTCAACTACAGGAATGAGGCCGACGACCCGATGATCGCGGCATTGGCAGAGGCCCGAATGAAATGGCTTGCCGATCCGGCGACGCGCTTCTTCGATCTGGCATCGGGCCACCACGCGGTGCAGGTGGAGTCCTACCTGCTCAACGGGCTCAACCTGCACGCGTGCCTGGTGATCGATACGACGCCGTTGATCGGATGGACCGCGCCGGAACGCACCCAACATTGGATCGCTGTGGGCGTGATCACGGTGACCGCCGTGTTGTTGCTCCTGTTGTGGTGGCGCGGCGGGGTGCGCCGTGCGCAGGTGCGGAAATTGGAAAAGCACGACCGGCAACTCACACGGAAACTCGAAAAGGCCTTGGGCGAACGTGACGTATTGGGTCGTGAGGTCCACCACCGGGTGAAGAACAACCTGCAAGTGGTGAGCAGCTTGTTGAACCTGCAAGCCGCCACGCAGGAGGACGGACCTGCGCGTGATGAATTCCTCCGTGGCAAACGCCGTATCGACACCATCGCGTTGGTACACCACAAGTTGTACGGGCTGGCCGACCTCCGCAACGTGGACCTCAAGCTCTTCCTCACCCAACTGGTGGAAGCGCTAATGGAGTTGAACCCGGAGCGGAAGAATACCGTGAGCGTGGCCGTGGAATCCGGTGGACTGAAGTGCGACCAGGATACGGCCATCGAATTGGGGATCATCGTCTGTGAACTGGTGGACAATGCATTCCGGCATGCGTTCCCGTACGCCACGGGAGGTCATGTGGATGTGATCACCAGCACCGTGGAGGGTGATCTGCACCGGCTGGTGGTCCGCAACAACGGGGTTGCGCTTCGCGACGGCTACAAGACGGGTCCGGGGAAATTGGGATTGGAGATCGTGGAAGCACTCGCCGACCAGCTCGATGGCAGCTTCCACGTTCTTGATCAAGGTGGCGTCACCTTCGAGGTCCTCTTCCGGATGAAGCGCGGACTGCCGGATCCAGGGATCACCGTGCCTGATGATGCGCCCGAGGATCTGGATCGGACCTGATCACTTGATCCACTCGATCTCCACGCGGCGCTCGTCGGGATCGCGTCCCATGCTCTTGCTGTCGCCGTAGTAGTTCACCAAGAGGCGTTCCGGGCTGATGCCCCGTTGCATGAGGTAGTTGCGCACGGCCTTCGCGCGCTGCTCGCTCAACCAGAGATTCGTGGCGGCATCGCCGCTGCGGTCGGTGTAGCCGGTGATCAACACCTTCTCTCCCGGGGCACGTGCCAACTGCTCGAAGACCTCGTTGAGCAACACGCGCTGATCGGGCTCCAACGCCGTGCTGTTCCGCTCGAAGCGTACGGCGATGTTGCGACCGGCCAGTTCACTCAGGCGCGCCATGGGGTTCTCCGACTCGCCTGGAGCACGGTCCTTCACTTCGCGCACATCCAGCTCCACCCCGGTCAATCGGTCCTCGATGTCATCCATGCGATCGCGCAACTCCCACAATTCCTTGCGCTGGTCCATCTTGTCGATCCGCTCGTTGATCGCATCGAACTCCCGCTTCAACCAACGGTCGCGTTTGCGCACTTTCACTTCCTCCCCGATCGGCGGTGATGGTGGCGGGACTTCGCGTTCGGCCATGGCCCGGATGATCCGCGCGCCCAATTCCGGGTCGGGTACACCGCCTCCGGTATCCGCGAGCTGGAGGTCCAGCGCGCAGAGGAAGTTCTGCTCATCGAACACGGTGCCGCATGAGGAGTTGATCCGCACCGTGGTGCCCGGTGAAGCGATCCCGGGACCGGTGGTGGCCACAGCGGCGAAGGGCAGCAGATCGGCGCGCACCTGTCGCTCCAGTTCCTGCCGCTGGCTGCGGACGTAGTAATAGATCGCTAGGTACTTGTCCTGTTCCGCTCCGCCGTCCACGCCGAAACGTGCTTGGCTCCAATCGATGCGCACCAACCGATCGAGCTGCTGTGCGGTAGAGGCGGACAATCCCGCGAAGGCCACATCCACACCCAAGGCATCCACGCAAGCGGCCATCATGCCGTTGAGGTCGTGGACCATCGCAGCAGCACTCACATCGGTCTTCACCCCTTCGCGGGTGAAGTGGACACGGGCGTCGAGGTAGGCACCGATCCCTGCTTCGATCAAGCGATCCAACATGACGGAGACTTTGTCGGGCGCGGCATTCGTACGCAGCAACTCGAATTCTGCGGCGCCGTTCGGGACATTGCGCCAGATCGCACGGAACACCGGGCCATCCTCGCGGGCTTCGGGTCGCACGGCTTCCACGATCACATCGTGGGTCGCGCTCGTACCTACCAGTTCCAGGTCCTGCGCCTGTGCCGAGGTACAGGCCAGCAGCGCGATGCAGAGTATGTGGGTCCCGATCCGCATGAGCCTATCCGGAGGATCGGGCATCGCGTTCCATGGAAGCCAGCTGCTTGCGTTCGCGGATCCAGCGCCAAGCCTCATCACGCTGGCCGAAGATCCGGAACGGGAACCTCGGGCGATCCACCAAGCGGAAGACCTCCAACTGTTTGCGGCAGAGCGCATCGGTGGTGTACACCGCGATGGGATGTCCTTGCGCGCTGCACACGCGTGTGAGCAACCGGCGTGCGTCATCAGGAACCACAACGCCCGTCGCGTGATCGATCATGACCGGTGTGCGGCCACCGCGATCCATGGCGGCGATCAAGCGGATCAACTCCTTCATATCGCTGGTCCGCAACTGTGCACCGGGTGCCAACACCAAATGCAGGATGCCTTCCTCACGCCACAACTCGAAGGGCGGACCGAAGGCAGGGGCATCCCAACGCAGCATGCCGAAAAGTACCCTGCCCCATTGAGGCGGAAGGCGCGTTGAAGCACCCGATCATCAACAGCGGATGTGGAAAACGTGCGCCTAGTGCGCGATCACTTCGGGCACCGCTTCACCAACGGCCCCGTCCGGCAGGGCGCACCCGATGATCATGCACATGGTGGGCACAATGTCCGGGATGGTGGTTCGACGCACCACTTCACCGGGCACGATGCCTTTGCCGAAGAAGATCACGGGCACATGCGTATCATAATTCCAACCCGTGCTGTGCTCGGTACCGCTGTGCGGCCCACCCGGATACAACTCGGAGTAGCCCGGATGCAATTGGTAGATGACCTCGCCACTGCGTTGGGGCATCACGCTGTTGCGCAAGCGATCGGTACGCGGATCACCGGACGGCCGTTGGAGGATCTCCGCGACCGGGATCGCGAAGGCCACGGCCGGATGCTCCATGAGGATCCGTGCGAATTCACTGGCCACCCGTGTTGAGGTCGCCTTGCGGTCCCGGAGATACAACTGGCCGCCGGACTTCCGCTCGAGCAGGGACCCGCCGTTCGCATCCACCAAGCCCGCCTTCTTCGCCCGTGCCTCCACAAAGGCGAGCAGGGAATCGGAGGGCACGAAACCCCCGCTCCCCTTCAGGTCCTTCAGGTACTCGGGGACATCCACCGCGCCGTGGTCCGCAGTGAGGAACAGGGTGTAATTGCCGGGACCAACGCGGGTGTCGAGTTCGTTCAACAAGCGTGCGATCTCCCGATCCAACCGGAGGTACATGTCCTCCATCTCGATCGCGCGAATACCCACTTCGTGGCCCAGATCATCCGGGCTGCTGTAGCTGATCGCCAACAGATCGGTATGATCATCCTTGCCCAATTCCTCCGCTTCCATTGCGGCGACGGCCATGTCGGTGAGCAAGGTGTTGCACCACGGGGAATACTGGAAATACTCCATGCTCGCGCCAGCCTTGCGCCATTCACCGAACGCGTATGGGAAGGCCGGTCGCGTTCCCGGATACAGCGGTGTTTCATACGGGTTGTCGTCCGGCAGTGCCTGATGGTATCGTTCGATCGGCAGCAGTGGCTTCCAGGTCTCCGCCATGTACTTCGCCGCAAGCCCTTTGGCATTGAACGCACTCACCCACGGTGCCAATTCCTTCGATCCATACCAGCTGCTCGTCACGAAATCGCCGGTGGCCATGTTCATCCAGTAGGCGGCATCACCGGTACGACCGATGGGCAGGATGGCCGCGCGGTCCTTGCGTGAGATGCCGATGGTGTGTCCCTCTCCGTCCGTGCGTCGTTCGATCTCATCGGCCAAGGTGGTGGCGAGCAGCCGATGCGGCGAACTGCGCGCGGTTGGTGATCCCACGCCCTGCACCGTGGTGTCACCGACGCAATTGACCATGCGTCGGGATCCGAGGTCGAACCAATCGTTCGCCATGATGCCGTGAACGCTCGGTGTGCTGCCGGTGTAGACACTCGCGTGGCCCGCAGCGGTCTTGGTGTGGAAGTAGGTGAAATGGGCATCGCGCAGGAAGGCGCCTTCGCTGATCAAGCGCCGGAAGCCTCCCGTACCGAAGTTGTCCCAATAGCGATAGAGGTAGTCCACGCGCATCTGGTCCACGATCACACCCACCACGAGCTTGGGCGGATCCTGCCACGTGCGTTGTTGTGCGCTTGTGGTGAGTGCGAGGCCGATGAGCAGTACGAGGAGGACACGTTTCATGCGGTGCGAGCAACGAAGAAGAAGATGGCAAGGCAGGCGATCACGTTCACCGCGATGTTCAGCACCGCCCAACCGGGCATGCCTTCACGGATCAACAGGAAGTTCTCGTAGCTGAAGGTGCTGAAGGTGCTGAAGCCGCCACAGAACCCGACCGCGAGGAAGGCCTTCATCGCATCGCGTCCTTGGAAGTGGTGTTGCATGCGCAGGATCAGCCAGGCCAGCACAGCCGTCGCGATGATGTTGGCCGCGAGTGTGGCCCAGGGGAACACGCTCTTCACATTCAGTGCGAGCAAGAACCGGGTGATGCCGAAGCGCGCCACGCTGCCCAGGCCACCGCCAATGAAGATCGCGATCCAAGTGGTCATGTGGAAAGGAAGCGTTGTTGGATACGGCGGAACACGAACGTGAAGATCGTACCGATACCGATACCATAGAGCGCACCCACGAGGACATCGCCCGGGTAATGCACCCCGAGGTACACACGGCTGTACGCGATCAAGGTCGCCCAGCCGATCAGCGCCGGTGCGGCCCAACGAGGCGTGCCGCGCAACACCCCGATCATGAAGACCGCGATGGCGAAGTGGTTGGTGGCGTGCGAGGACACGAATCCATATTGGCCGCCGCAACCTTCCGGGACCAGGTGGACCAATCCAGCAAGCGCCGGTTCGTAGCACGGGCGCAAGCGTTGCACGCTTTCCTTGAACAACAACACGGAACCCTTGTCGCTGAAGAGGATCATCAGCGCGATGGTGGGAACGGCCCACGCGAGGCCCGGCCAACCGGATCGGCGCTGGATCACGAAGAGCAGGAAGGCATAGAGCGGGAACCAGATCACCATGTTGCTCACGGTGAGCATCAAGGCATCGGCCCACGGCGCGGAAGTTCCATTGATGGCCAGGAAGGCCGAGCGATCGAAGGCGTCCAGTTGTTGCCAGATGCTCATGCCACGCGATCAGCGGGGAAGCGGCCGTGCAAGTGGTGCCAGAGCTTGTCCTTCAACTCATCCAAGCCGAACTGCGCTACGCTGCTGATCATCACATGCGCCACACCTTTCGGCAGGTCCTTCTTCATCTGCTTCATCATCTCGGCATCGAGCATGTCGCACTTCGATATGGCGAGCACGCGCTCCTTGTCCAGCAGTTCCGGTGAGTACTGCTTCAACTCGTTCAGCAGGATCGCGTATTCTTTCTTGATGTCGGCGCTGTCGGCGGGGATGAGGAAGAGCAGCACGCTGTTCCGTTCGATGTGCCGCAGGAAACGCAAGCCCAAGCCTTTGCCCTCGTGCGCGCCTTCAATGATCCCCGGGATGTCCGCCATGACGAAGCTGCGGTGATCGTGGTAGGACACGATGCCGAGGTTCGGTGTGAGCGTGGTGAAGGCATAGTCCGCGATCTTCGGCTTGGCCGCGGAGACCACGCTGAGCAAGGTGCTCTTGCCCGCGTTCGGGAAGCCGACAAGGCCCACATCCGCCAAGACCTTCAACTCCATCACCATCCACTTGATCTGGCCGGGTTCACCGGGCTGCGCGAAGCGCGGCGTCTGGTTGGTGGCCGTCTTGAAGTGTTGGTTGCCCAATCCGCCGCGACCGCCCTTGAGGATGATGTGTTCTTCGCCATCCGCGATCACCTCGCAGATCACTTCGCCGGTCTCGTTGTCCTTCACCACCGTGCCCAACGGCAGTTCGATGTACTGGTCCTTGGCGCTGAGGCCGCTGCTCTGGTTGCTGGTGCCCATGGCGCCTTCCTCAGCGATCACGTGCTTGGTGTAGCGCAAGTGCAGGAGCGTCCACAACTGCGCGTTGCCGCGCACGATGATGTCGCCGCCACGACCGCCGTCACCGCCATCGGGACCGCCCTTGGGCATGTACTTCTCGCGCCGCAGGTGCGCGCTGCCCTTGCCGCCTTTGCCGCTGCGGCACTCGATGCGGATGTGGTCGATGAAGTTCATTCGCTCATGTGACCATGGGTCCATGTGGCCATGTGTCCATATGCTCCGGCGTTGATGGCCACATGGTCACATGTATACATGGACATATGCTTATCCCAACGCCTTCGTCAATCGGCCGGTGATGTCCGCAATGGAACCCACTCCATCAATGGCCTTGTACTTTCCTTGGGCCTTGTAGTACTCCTTAAGTGGCGCGGTCTCCTTCGCGTACACGCTGATGCGCTTCCGTGCGGTCACCTCGTCCTGATCATCCACACGACCGCTGGATTTGCCGCGCTCCAGCAAGCGCTTCACCAGTTCCTCGTCGGGCACTTCCAAGGAGAGCATGGCCACGATGGGTTCGCTCTTCGCATTCAGCATCGCATCCAGCGCCTTGGCCTGTGCCTCGGTGCGCGGGAAGCCATCGAAGATGAAACCGGCCGCGTCGTTGAACGCTTCCATCTTGTTGCGGATCATGCCGATCACGATATGGTCGGCCACCAATTCTCCTTGATCCATCAGCTCGCGAGCGGCGAGACCCAACTCGGTCTCCGCCTTGATCTCCGCGCGCAACAGATCGCCGGTGCTCAGGTGGACGAGGTCGTATTGCTTGATCAGGAATTCACTCTGCGTTCCCTTGCCAGCCCCCGGAGGACCGAAGAGGACGATGTTCAACTTGCTCATGCGTGGGTATTGATGATGCGATAAATGCCCGGCAGGTTGCGCCCTAGACCATCGTGGTCCAAGCCACTGCCCACCACGAAATCATTCGGGATGCGCACAGCCACGTACTCGATGGGGATGTCCTGTTTGTAGGCGTCGGGTTTGAAGAGCAGCGCGGCAATGGACACACTGGCCGGGTGGTGTTCCAGCAGCGAATCCATGATGTGGCGCACGGTGTTGCCGGTATCCACAATGTCCTCCAGCACCACCACGTGGCGGCCTTCCAGCTTCTCGTTCAGGCCGATGAGCTCGCTCACGCGGCCCGTGCTGCGCGTGCCGTGGTAGCTGGCCACCTTCACGAAGGTGATCTCGCACTCGATGTCGAGGCGCTTTACCAGCTCCGCCGCGAAGTAGAACGCGCCGTTGAGCACCCCGATGAAGAGCGGGCGCTTGCCGTTGTACTTGGCGCGCAATTCCCCCGCCAACCGATCGATGGCCGCGTGGACCTCGCCCTCCGGGATGAAGAGCTCGAAATCCTTGTCGTGCAGGCGGACTTTGGACATGGGGCGGCGAAGGTAGGGATCGGGGTTTGGGGCTATAGAAATCAGGGTCAGGGTGCCGTGTATCGCGAGGCAACCGTGCCCATTACCGGGAACGGGTGCGATCGAATACGGAACAGCGGGATGAAGCATGGAGCGACAGCAGCGCGATGGACCGCGTGTACAGCGGACCCGATGAGGTCCTGCATGAACCGGGAAGGGAACTGCACGAACCCGATGGCGAGTTGCATGAACCGGGTAAGAAACCGCAAGAACCCGGCGGCGTACTTCATGAACCGGGAGGGGAACTGCACGAACCCGATGGCGAGTTGCATGAACCGGGTAAGAAACCGCAAGAACCCGGCGGCGTACTTCATGAACCGGGAGGGGAACTGCACGAACCCGATGGCGAGTTGCATGAACCGGGAAGGGAACCGCAAGAACCCGGCGGCGTACTTCATGAACCGGGAAGGGAATTGTACGAACCCGATGGCGAGCCGCATGAACCGACCACGGAACCGTACCACCCATGGAGCCTAGCGCACAAACCCGGAAGCGGAGCCGGAAGCGACCCTATGGCCGGGTGAACTGGATGGCGGAGATCTCCTGATACTCCATGCTGCTGACGCCGAAGAGGCTCTTGACGTAGGCCTTGACCTCGAGGGCGATGGTGACCAAGCCCGTGATGGCATCGTAGAGTTCCTTGTTGCGATCGATGCGTGCGTTGCTGAGGGCGGTGTAGGCATTGGTGACGGCGAGGTTGGCGGCCTTCATGCTTGTATGGAGCGTTTGCAAGCCCGCCACCGTGAGTTCCGCTTCATTGGGCGCGTAGCCCGCTTGTGCCGCGAGGAGTTGGATGAGCTTGTCGAAGTTCTCGATGCGGCTGTCGAAGCTTAACTGGGACGCGGAGATGCTGCTGGCGCTTTCGTCCTCCGGGGTGGAGGGGTCGTCCTGGACCTTGGGTTTGGCACGCCTGCCCTGAAGCTTGCGGATGATGGTCTTTACATCGGCGATGACCTCTGGTGGAACGGCGGATGCCTGGACGGCGTTGCCGATGCGGGTGACAAATGCGGAGAAGGGATCGAAGATGGCTTCGCGCGTGTTGACGGCGGTGACCCACACGGCAAAGGCGGCGTTGACATCGGAAAGGGCGGTGACACCGGCGGTGTGCTTGGCGGCAAGGCCGACGAGTGTGAGGGCGGGTTTGGCGGGGTTGTATGGCGCGCCGTAGCCCGTGGCAAAGGAGATGAGCTCCTCGAAGTTGGCGACGTTCTTGGCGTTGCCGGTCTCTGATGTGGATGCCATGATGATGTGAGTTTGCTTGAACAACGGCAGTGGACCGGCGTTTCGTATGGGCGTGTTGCTTGAACCGGGGAACGGCTGGAAAAGCCGAAGGAACGGTTGGGGTAGGTGGTTGGCTCTTGGCCGGGGTGGTTGGTGTAGCGGCGAAGGGCAGGTGGACGGGGAGGACGGGGTTGGGTGAGGTGTTGGGTATGAGGCAATGGGCCGCGAGGTTCGCAGCTGCGTACAGTGGCGATCTCGATCACAGGTTCGAAGCCGTTAGGGCTCTGGGGACGGAAGACCGCTGCGGGGATTTCCGTTGAAGTGAGCGATCACTGAAGACCCTACTCAAGATTAGAGTTTGGCCAAGTTGGTGATCAAGTTGTAAGAGAACCAACCATCACCGGTTACGAAGACCTGTGGCTTCGCGGTCTGCGTATCTCGGATCACACCGACACCATCTTCAAAAGGAAGGAACGAAACGATCTTTTCGTAGGGGATCCGCAAACTCTTGCTCGGCCCAGCGAAGTAGATGTTCTTATCAGTGATCACCACTAGGCCTTTGTCGACGAGTACACGTTCTGTGGTACTGATCGTTTGTCCCTTGAAGGAACCGACCCGGTAGTACAAACCATTCATGACCTTGACGCTCGCTCCTCTGGAGCCGCCAACATATTGTCGCATGGTCTTATCCTCCAAATAATTGCAACCGGCGAATATCCAGACCACCTTTTCTCCCTTCTTCAAATTGATCGGCAAGTTTTGATCATACCGCATCCGTTGCGGGACAGTTCCCTCGAACAGATCGCGAAGAACAGTCGACTTCACAACTTTGGAATGTGCTCCGTTCGAGTCAAGATCCTTTTCCGTCAGATCGAACGCCTTCATGAATCCGACGAGCCTCTGTTCTTCTCCAGCGTCGATGATCCCATCTTCGAGAAAATCGTTCACGCTTTCTTCCCACCCTTGGATCAACATCCTCCGGACATCAGTTGCAGAAAAGTGCGGCGAATCCTCAATTTGTTTCATAAGCGCACTCAGTCCAGAGTGATCCTCCGACAAATGGATGGACTTAGTGATCGCTCCCGCGACCTTATCCCATAGATCCTTCACCGCAGCCAATCGGCCATGTTCAGCTTGTTCACATTCTCGATGCTTTGATCGGAGAAGCCCCGCCGGCTTTCCGCAATACCTGCAATTACCCATTAGCCCGGATTGTTGTGGTGGTACTAGCAATGATACAAGGGTGATTCGACACTTCCGTGTCTGCATTCATCGATCACCATTCGATGAACTACGAAGAAGTATTCGCTTGCCACCTCCAACTAGCTCAGTCTTCGCGGCGCTAAGCTGCGGCAGGTCTCCGTGGACGGAAGACCGCTGCGGGGATATTCGCCAAGAAGGACAATTAACCAAGACCCTGCGCCTGTCTAGGAGATATTCGAGGTGGTGAGCGATCAACGAAGACCCTGCGCCGGTCTAAGGAATCACGTCATTCTGCCTTTCGCGATCGACCTTCCTCATATACCAAAAGACACCAACCACAATTAGGGAATATAGAACTGGAAACATTAGTGCCTCGACCCTTCTCCCGTCATAATCATCTCCCAATGCTATTAAGGCGCAAAATGCCTGCACGCCTATCACAATTGTTTGCACAGTTGCCTGACCTTCGCGTTTGTTGTGCATCGGTAGCCAACCTAAGAATAGCACAATGCCGAAGTACATGAAAGCCCAAAACATAATGTATGTACTCTTCAGGTCAGGCGCTAATTCCAAACCTGCGGTCCATCGCATGCTGGTTCGCGTTAGCGGAAGTCCGAACATGAAGCAAGCTGCTAAGGTTGCAATGAATGTGACCCAGTACGAGATGCGTCTGTCCATTTGGTTTGAACTGCTTGAAGTGCCACGTTATATGCAAGATTACGGGATAAGCGATTCCGGTCAACGGCATTGTGACTCGTCCGGAAATGGGTTTGCACTATAGGGAGCAAGTGTCAAAGACCTACAGTTCACCGTTGCGGGCGCTACTTCTTCCTGATATACGTCTTGTTGCCGTTCCTATTGATGTAATACTGCCCGCCGCGAGGACCAGTTTGAATCGTTCGATTCGGTGTGCCGTAGCTGGTCGGTGTAGTGTACCGTGGCGTCGGACTGTAGCTTGAGCGATAGGACGGGACACTACGGTAGGTCGTACTTGTACTCCTAGCTCGCTCTTGTGCGGTTTTCCGGTCGTGCTCCTCGATTGTCAGGAGCTGCATGTTCGACGGATCATCCGTTCCTCCTTGCGAGAGAGGGATAATGTGATCGACTTCGTAGCCAATTGGCACCGAGGCGTATCCTTGGCTCCTTAGGAATGCAGCCCGGTTCGCTTCGCTCCGTTTGACCATCGGAAGCCCCGTGGTAGAATAGGTCCGGTTGTAGTAGTACTCCGTCGAGCCGACGGAGTACGTGTCTTGGGCAATTGACAGAACTGTCATCACGCACAAGAGGAGGGTCGAAAGGAAGCGGTTCATGGGTTCTAGGGTTTTTGGGGTTGGAAGCAGACAGGTGGATGGTGTGGGTTCAGTGGCAATCAAGGTTTCCAGTCAGCTAGCGAGGTGTCGGTTTGTGCTTGAACATGGGACATAGGTTAGTGTTACCGAGGCAAAGCTCAGCATGGTTACTGCAACGAGCTTGCAGCGCTCGAAAAACCTATACATCTTGGCGCAAATAACACTGGATGTGGCTCAGCACCAACACGCATTAGTCCGCTATGTGACATTGGACCGCTGCCTGTCCAAGTTCAGTATGAACAAAGCGGAACTCATAGGCCGCTGCTCAGATGCCGTCAATCGTGTCACCGGTAACGATAGACGATTGTCCGAGAAGACATTCTTCAATGATATCCGGGCACTGAGGGAAGGTGTAGTTCTCGGCCGAGAGGCGGAGATCTCGTGTGTGCAAGGATTCTACAGGTACTCTGAGCATGGATTCTCACTCTTCCATGCCGGTGAGGAGAAACAGGAGCTACTTATAGTTCAGCAGGATCTAGCTCGATTGCAAGAAAGAGCTCGATCGGCCTGGGAATGCATTCAGTACATGGATATTGATAGCACTAGACTCAAAGCAATTCGAGCGTTGTTGCTCGATGATGAAGTTGCGACTTGGGCACGTATTACAGAGAGGGATGAAGTGCGATTCCGCACGAACCTAAAACTCCGAGAACCAAGGCAGCAGGTAGGGCCTGCGGCCGTGAGTGAACCGCTAGCTGAATACGTTCCGAAAGACCTTCCTACTGTTATGGAGCAACGAGCTCCGAAGCCACCACAAGGACTTTCACCAGATGAACTAGCTCGGTGGTACCTTTTGGAGCAACGGTCTTCTTTCGACACACCATCACTGAGTTGGCGTAAGCGTTGGAGAATGAGACAGGAGTTTGGTCGTGTCCTATCAGTGCTACGCGACATAGGTCTTGGTTAGATTTTTTGACCACTACGGAGTGACCACGCAAAACCTGTGGAGTTGATCTCACACGCACGCTGGATTTGTGCGTGATGAGCGTGAACCCTGCCGCGCAAAGCAGGCTCTAGTGTTGCACCGTCGATGAGGGATAGTTTCCTTGTCGGGGATAGATAACTGAAGAGAACTGAGCCTGGCCGTGGGTGAACCAACAGTTGCAGGTAGGGAACAAGCCCTATGAGACCTATCGGTACCCACGGTCATCTCAGGCCCTAGGCTCGGATAGAATTGTAGGCGTGAGGGCCTATTAGAGTCATGGAGCATCGGACCAGTCGCCCACCTCTCCAGCGATTGTTTTGTGTAACCCAAAAGTAACTGGAGATGGAACACTGGATCGGCATTGATGTGAGCAGCGCGACACTGGACTTCGCCTTGCTGGATGAGAAGGAACGCATCTGGAGAGCGCCCAGGTGGACAACGAACGCAAGACGGTGATGAAGCTGATGGGCGCTTGGCGCAAACGGTACGGGGTAATGCCCGAGCGGAGCCCTGACCCGCATGGAGGCCACCGGGCACTATACCCTGGATGCTCTTGAACATGGTGGTTGCGCAACAGTGGCGCGCTTGGTTGGCACCCCCAACGACATCCTGCAGAGCATGGGCATCAAGCGGGTGAAGAACGACAAGGTGGATGCCCTGCATCGCGCAATACGCGCGCACCTTCCATGAGAAAGCCAGGTTGTTCACCGCGCAGAACCTGAAGCTGACCGGCTCAAGCATCCGATCACTCGCAGGAAGCACCTGGTGCGCAGCCGGGCTCGGGCATAGACCCACATCACGGACCTGAACCGTTACATGGACCGCCAAGTACATCGAGTTCGACCGCATGGACGAACGGCGCATCAAGCTTGAAGACAAGCTCGTGGCCCATGTGGACGACTTGATCCTTGATGAGATCAAGGCTGACCCGCAGACCCAGCGGCAGTACGATCTGTTGCGCACCATACCCGGCGTTGGCCCTCAGCTGGCCGCATATCTGGTGGCCTTCACCGATGGCTTCGCGCGCTTCAACACGCCGCGCCAACTCTCCTGCCATGCCGGCGTGGCGCCCTCGAGCGCAGCTCAGGCAGCAGCGTACGCGGACGAACACAAGCGTCGCATCAAGCTGATAAATCGCTCAAGACCTTACTTCACATGTCCGGTCTGGTGAGAGTGCGCGAACCCGGCGAGCTACGCCAGTACTACGAGCGCAAACGTGCCGGAAGGCAAAGAAGCCCATCCTAGTGGTCAATGCCGTGCGCAACAAGCTCGTGCATCGCATCTGTGCCGTGATCCGGAACAACAAGCCTTACGAGGCGCGAAACAGTCGCCGCGAACCGACATCGGATAGCCGCAACTTCGCACATCGCGCTCAAACGGAAGCGGGCCTGCTGGAGAGCAACCTGCCAGGGATAAGCGCGATGTACGACAGGCATGAACATGTGTCGGGGCACTTCGCCCTGACATGCCTGGAGTTCCTTATGCCTGAAATAAACTTCTCACAACGCTTGCTTTTGACATAGAATAGGTCTCATTCTTATGACCTCGACGCAGTGACGTTATGGTCTCGAAACGAAGACCCCGCGGAGGGCTAGACTTTCGCCATTATGACGCCGGCCAGTACCAATACGAGTGGAACACCGGGCAACTGAGCCCCGGCATGCACTACGTTGCCCTGCTGCTGGACGGCCGGCCGATCGTGAAGCGCGCCGTGAAAGCTGTAACGTGAAGCCGCGTGAAAGTCCCGGGGCATTGTCTCCGGGTCTTTCATTTCGGGTCGTCCGCTCTTCTCGAGGGGCTACCCGAAGTTCACGCAATACGGAATGGCCTTCCGGCCCTGCTCACCTCAACCCCCATACCGCCAGGAATTTTGCGCGGATACGCTTTACGCAGCGAACGGAACTGTCAGGCCGTCGCCCGTTCCAGCACTTCGGTGATCATGCGGTCCACGGCGCTGTGGTGGTCCTTGCTGTATTCCTTGCGCAGCCGGTTGGCCACCACGGTGCATACGGTGCATACCCGGTGCCCCAGCATTCCGCCGAGGCCGAAGAGCGCGCTGGTCTCCATCTCGAAGTTGGCGGCGCGCAAGCCCTCGTGCTCAAAGGCGGTGAGGCGCTCGTTGAGGTCCGCAATGGATGGGACCAGGCGAAGCTGCCGTCCCTGCGGGCCATAGAATCCGCCGGCCGTGATGGTGATCCCCACTGTGTTCTCATGGCCAAGGATCCCCACCAGTTCCTTGTCCGCCGCAGCTACGTAAGGCACCGGCAGGTTGTCCGGCCATTCCGTGCGCACGAGCAGTTCGTTCAACAGCCGGTTCTCCGCATCGGTGTTTTCATAGGCGTAGTAGTGCAGCACGTTGTCCAGCCCTACGCCGTACGCGCTTACGATCCTGCTGTCCACGGGGATGTCCTCCTGCAAGGCGCCACAGGTGCCCATCCGGACGATCCGCAGTGCGCGATGCTCGGCGCGCGGGGTCCGTTTTTCCAGGTCGATGTTCACCAACGCATCGAGCCGTTCCACCACGATATCGATGTTGTCCGTGCCGATGCCGGTGCTCAGCGCCGTGATGTGCGTGCCGTGATAAACGCCGGTATGCGCGACGAACTCCTGTTCGCACGCGGTGCTGGATCGTTCCGAAATGCCGGCTGATGCGCTCCACGCGGCCCTGGTCGCCGACAACGAGCACCAGGTCGCCCAATTGTTCCGGACGCAGTGCGATGTGATAGACAGAACCGTCCGGGTTCAGGACGAGTTCGCTTGGGGGGAGTTCGGTGCCGGGTTCGGTGAGTACGATCGGGTGCATGGAAAAGGGATCAGGCGTTGGGGCCGATGGGTACAACAAGATCCCTGCCGGGCAGGCCGGTGGTGGTGCGCGGTCCCGTAGGTCCGCGACTGCGCAGCAAGGACCTCTTCGATCGCGGCGTACGGACCGATGTTGTAAGCGGAATCGGGGGATTGATAGAAGGTGTCGTGCAACAGCACGATCGCATCGGGCACCTGCGCGAGGATCGCGCCCAGTTCCCGCACCACGCTCTCCTTGCTGTGGTCGCCGTCCACATAGAAGAGCACATTGCCGGGCCGCTTGTTCGCCGCGCACTGCTCCAACGCGATGGTCACGCCGTCGCCCTGGTGCAGGGTCACTTCGGCCATGCCACGCACCAATTTGCCGCGCTCGTTCTTCGGGTGCTCGCCGTGCTGGACATCATCTGGCAGGTCGATGGAATGGATGGCGCACGGGACGCCGAAGGCCTTGATCGTTTCGCGGAACACGCGTGCTGATTTGCCGATGTGCGTGCCCCAATCCAGGATCAGCACGGGCTTGAAGCGGCAGACGGCTCCGGCCATCAGCATCAACCTGTTCAGCGGGAACGGGCGCACCACTCCCCGGCACCAGCTTGGCCAGCACAAAGTCCGAGAGGACCCAATTGTTCACCTCGAATTCCGTGGCATCGGGGTTCACCGTAGGATCGGGGTAGCTGCTTTTCCGGAAAAGGCCCATCGGTCATGGTATCAGCGGGCGCGTGCCGGCGAGGCCAAGTAAGCGGCCGGAGCGGGACGGGACCTTCGGGCACGCCCGCTCATCCACCTGCGAACACGCGCCGAAGCAGGTCCGTGGTGCGCGCCAAAGGGTCCTGGCGGATGCGCTTTTCCTCTTCGGCGAGCAGCAGGAACAGTCCGTCCATGGCCTTGGTGGCAACGTAGCCGTTCAGGTCGGGGTCCACCGCTTTGCCACCGGTGAGTATCGTCGTGGCGTTGTAGGCGTTCGCCAGGGGCTGCCAGTGGTTGGTCAACGCCACCTCGCTCGTGGCGCGTTCAACGATGGGCATGAAGCGGGCGCGCAGCGCGGAACTGGTCTTCTCGCGCAGGAACACGGTGGCTGCGTTCTCTCCGCCGCGCAGCAGGTTAAGCTCATCGGCGATGGTCATGCTGGTGATCGCGTCCACGAAAACCGGCACGGCTTCCTTGGCGGCTGTTTCCGCAGCCTTGTTCAATGTCTTTTCGAAGTCCTCAACGGGCTTGTTCATGCCAAGGTCCATCAGGGTCGTTCTCACCTTCACCGCTTCTTCGGGAAAGGGGATGCGGATGCGCGTATCGCTCCAGAACCCGTCCGCAGCGCTTGCTTTCGTCACGGTGCGATCGGCGCCTACTTGCAGCGCTTCCTTCAGTCCGGCGACGAC
>JADJKO010000016.1 GCA_016705955.1 Flavobacteriales bacterium | reverse complement strand
TGTTCGTTCGCCCAACGATCCTCTGTGCCTTCATTGCGCTTGTCGGCGGAGTCGCCCAATGCCAGGTGATCGACACAGTGCTCCTCTCGGAGATCGGTCGCTACCAACACCCTTACGTGTCCTTTCCTGCGGGCTACTCCGCGCCGACACTGAGCAGTCGGATCGACCGTCTTGACCGCAACGTACTGTACATGGCCTGTGGTGATTCCGGATTGATGACACTCGACCTCACGCAGCCGCCGGTGTTCCCGGTGGTCAACAGGATCGGTGTGGGTTCGCTCCAAGGATTGAAAGTGATGAACGTGGAGCAGATCGGAGCGCTATTGTACCTGAGCCTTGGTGATATTTCCAGTGGAAGTCAAGCATCGGGATTGGCGATCATGGATGTCAGCGTCGCGGATGACCCGGTCGTTCTGGACGTGTGGAGTGATGCAGCGAACTTCTCCGAAGGTTGTGCGATCACCGTCGTGAAGGACGGCCTCGCCTACCTCGGCGGCATGGAGAACGGCGTGATCGTGCTCGACGTGAGCGATCCGGCGGACATCCAGTTCGTGAGCAGCTACCAACCCGACCCGACCTGGCCGGGGATCGCGAGCTATCCGCCGAACGCGCGCGGTATGGCGATCGTCGACACTGTTCTCTATCTCGCCTACGATGCGGGCGGCTTGCGCAGCATCGACATCAGCGACCCGAACGCACTCACGGAGATCGGCCGGTACGTGAACCCGAACATTCCGATCCTGACCAACCCGGCGTACAACAACGTGGTGGTGATCGGCGATCGCGCGTACTGCACCATCGATTACTGCGGTTTGGAGATCGTGGACATCAGCGATCCTGCGAACATGACGCAGGTAGCGTGGCTGAACCCGTGGAACTGCATCGGCCTCTCCTGGTTCGGTAGCGATGGGCACACCAACGAGTTGATCACCGCACACAACGACAGTTTGCTTTTCGTGAGCGGCGCGGACACCGAGATCCTGGTGTACGACATCAGCGATGGCGACGCCCCGGTCCTTGTCGGAGGACATATCCTCCCGAACGACAGCGCTTCCACTTGGGGCGTGGATGTGCATGGCGATCGCGTGGTGGCGAACTTCATCAACAACCACGGCCTCCCCTTCCAACCCTACGATTCGCGGTACGGCGGCGTGGTGGTCTTCGAGTGGACCGTGGACTACCACACTTCAGTCGCAGAGGCTTGTATCATGGTCGCAGGAGCTTACGCTCACCCGAATCCTACCACAGGAGTGGTGAACCTTGACGTCATCACCTCACAGCCCGGACCAACCACGTTGCGTGTGCATGACGTAAACGGACGACCGGTCCTTGAAACGAAGCTCTTCGGCAAGCCTTGGCAGGATCAACGCGTATTCCTCGACCTTTCCGGTCACGCACCGGGGATCTACCACGTCAGTGTAGTGTCGGCGAACGAACGCTTGACCACACGCATCATCCTGTTGGGGAACTGATCAGGCCATGCCCACCTGACGCAAGTGCATCAGGTGCGACCACAGCGCACTGCGCAGCGAGGGGAACTCGTGGTATTCGATATTGAACTCGGCGCACACCTTTCGCAGGCGCTTGCTCAGTGCCGGATAGTGAACGTGGCTGATGCGTGGGAAGAGGTGGTGCTCGATCTGGAAGTTCAACCCGCCGAAGAGCCAGTTCCACACGCGGTTGTGCGTGGCAAAGTTCACCGTGGTCTCCATCTGGTGTACCGCCCATTCCGCTTCGATCTGTTGGCCGTCGGTAGGTGGGTGTACGAAGCCTGTGGGCTCCACCACATGCGCCAACTGGAACACCACGGCGATGACCAAGCCGGTGACGAAGACCATAACACCGTAGCCCACCAGCGTGGGCAGCACGCCTGCGAAGAACATGGGCAGCACGATGAAGAGTGCGATGTAGAACACCTTCGATGCCCAGAAGATGATGTGCTGCTTCAGGTTCATCGGCTTGATGGCCGTGTGGTCGGCGATCTTGCCCGTGAAATACTTCTTGAGGTCCTGGAAGAAGATCCAGAACAAATAGGTGGTGCCGTAGAGCAAGAGGCCGTAGATGTGCTGGAAGCGGTGGAACCAATACTTCTTCTGTCCTTCATGCACACGCACGAAAGGCCTGATATCGATGTCGTCATCCATCCCCTCGATGTTCGTGAAGGTGTGGTGGTTCCCGTTGTGCTTCAATTTCCAGATGTACACGTTGCCGCCGAGGAAATTGAGGCTGTGGCCCATGATCTCATTCACCCACTTGCGCCGGCTGTAGCTGCCGTGCGCCCCATCATGCATTACGTTGAAGCCGATGCTCGCCACCACCAGGCCCAGGATGGCGCAAAGGCCGAGTGCCACCCACACCGAAGCCGGAGTGAAGAAGACCAGCACCACGTACAAGGCAGCCATGGTGACCAGCAGGATGATCGTCTTGGAGTAGAGGCGGAAGTCGCCGGTCTTGCGCAGATTGTTCTCCTTGAAGTAAGCCTCCGTGACCTCACGCAGGCGTTGGAAGAAGACAGGAGCGGTCTTCGCGAAAGTGGTCGTGGTCATCCGGTGAGTTGGCAATGCGGCCCGAAGGCGGGACAAAGGTACCCGGATGGGGTCCGGGACCGTCGGAGACGAATTTCGATCTTCTTCACAACATCGGGTTCCTAGCACATACCGATCGGGAAAGTGTGGCGTTGCATGCATCGGTTCCTTTGCGATCACCCCATGTCCCGCGACCAACGCTCCACGCTGCTGCTCACCTTGGTGCTGCTCGCGGCGGCATTCGGGCTGAAGTGGTGGTACATGGAAGCGACCGTGGCCGAACTGGGGTTCATGTTGAAGCCCGTGGCCTATGTCGTGCAAGCGATCAGCGGTGAAACGTATGTGTTCGCACCCGGTCGTGGTTACCTCTTCCACGGGCTGGGCATCGCGATCGACCGATCATGCTCGGGCATCAACTTTCTGGTGATCACCGTGGCCACGCTTTCGCTGTTGATCCTGAAGCAAGGAGATGGTGGCTGCATGCGACCAGTGCTCGCGCTGTTGTGCGCGGCGGGTGCGTACGTGCTCGCCATCGCTGTGAATAGCGGCCGGATCCTTTCCATGGTCTGGGTACGGTCGGCGGGCTTCGAATTGTCCGGTCGTGCGCATGAAGCCTTCGGGGCCTTGATCTTTCTCACCGGCCTTTCGCTCGCGGCCATCTCCCTTCACCTCCTGCTCACCAAACGTCCATCGGCCCTGCCGACCTGAACCATGCGTACTGCACTCCACCCGATCGGTATCCTCATCGGCCATACGCTGCCCGTGTTGATCCTGGCGATGCTCTACGCTTCCATGTTGTCGGTGGTGCATCCCCTGTTGTCCGCGGAGTCGATCAATGCATGGATCATTCTCGGAAGCGTGGTCCTCATCACGGCATCGGGATCCACCGCATATGCACTCATCGCATGGCGCCAAGGCCGGTCGATCCACCCGCTCTATGCCGCCGTGACCTTTCTCGTGTACGTCCCGGTCTTCTGGGGGATCGCGGAGAACATAGGCACATTGTTCCCTTGGGACATCCCACGGTGGATGATCCCTGAGGATGCCGAGCTCTACGCCTTCCGCTTGTTGTGCATCCCGCTGGCCCACGCGCTGTTGGTCCTTGTCATCAGTTCCTTGCGCAAGAAGGAACGCGGTTCGCCGCTGCGCGATCTGCTCATCGCTGCGGGGATCCCGATCGGGGTCTTCCTCTTCGTGCAGGTGATCGAACCCTTCCGCCGTTCCAGTGATTTCGAACAGCATGCGTGGGTGGTGATCATGGTCGCCTTGGTGATCGGCTTCCTCTTTTTCCTGATGCGCGGTGTGGTAAGTCTGGTGCAGCGTGCAGGAAAAGGTAGTGCGGTGGTCGGGATCGTGCTGCGCACGCTGATCGCGCTGGTGTTCCCGCTGCTCGGCCTGGCCTTCAACAATGGCTTGCTCACCGGATCCTTCCGGGAAGTGAACGGGATCTTCGGCGACCTCTCCCACCCCGCGTTCTACATCATCGCGATCCTCAACGCGGCGGTGGTGATCTGGCCGTCCGGCGGGAACACGCGCATCCGATTGGCGCAATTCATCGGGCGTGCCTTGGGCTTCTCGTATGTGCTTTACTTCTTCGTGCTCTTCCTGCCCTTGTTGCCGGTGAGCATCGTGGCCATCATCGCCATCGGCATCGGCTTCCTGCTGCTGGCGCCGATCCTGCTCTTTGCCGTGCAGTCGGTGCTGCTGTACCGGGATCTTCGTTTCCTCGCGGCACGGCACTCCCGGATCAACCTGCTCGGTCTCTTCGTGGGTTGCCTGTTGCTCGTCCCCGCAGCGATCGTGATCCGCTACCTGCACCACCGCACGGTACTGCACAGCGCGCTGCACCATGTGTATGAAAGCGATCCATCCGATCCGGTGAAGCCCTTGGACGAAGCCGCTCTCGCGAGCGTCTTCGATCAGGTGGATGCGAACCGATCGCGTTTCCGCGGCCCGAGCAAACGCAACACACCTTTCCTCACACCACTGTACAACCGGATCGTGCTGAACAACCTCACCATCAGTGAGGAGAAGTTGGCCACGTTGCGCGCGGTGTTCCTGAACGCGCCAAGGCCGGTGTTGATGCCCGCGCGTCGGAGTCCGAATTCATCAAGTACTTCAGTGGATACCGTGCTGGTGCGAAGCGTCTACGATGCGGAGCAACAAGTTTGGCGCAGTCAAGTGGATCTGCGCGTGATCAATTCGGGTGGAGGCCAAGAAGAGTTCGTCACGGATATCGCACTGCCGGAAGGGGCATGGATCACGGATCACTACTTGGTGATCGAAGGCGATACGGTCCCGGGGATCCTTGCGGAGAAGAAGGCCGCCATGTGGGTGTACAACAACATCGTCAACTACCGGCGGGATCCCTCGATCATGCGCTACACGGCTCCGGGTCATGTGCAATTGCGCGTGTTCCCGGTGGAAGCGCACGATATGCGCGCAAGTGGTTTCGAACTGATCCATAAGGAAGGACTGCAACTCGTGCTCGGTGCCGACACCGTGCAACTCGGCGATCATGCGCACGACCCTGCTGCGGTCATCGCTGCCGAGGGCGGAGGAGCGGCCTACGTTCCCAGCGCGGTGAAGAGCGCGTTGCCACGTGTGCGTCGGGAACCGCATTTCCACTTCGTCGTGGATGGATCGGAAGCACAACGCGGAATGCGTTCGCGGGTGATCGAGCGGATCACCACGTACATCGCCAAGGCGCAACTCGATCCGCGCCGCATCACCCTGCACGTGGCTGATGCCTATGGTACGAGTACCCCGTACGGACCGGAGGCGCTGGATGCGTTCGCGCATCATGTAGGCCACGGTGGGTTCTTCAGCGACCGTGTCATCCGCAAGGTGATCAACAACGCCTGTTCACACCCGACCGCCGAAGCGCCGGTGGTCGTGATCGTGCCAAGCCTTCCGGCCAACGATGACTTGAACACTGGTGTCTGCTCGACGACCTCAGCGACATCGCCACGTGCTTACCCGGAAGGAGACAGCTTCTTTGTCCTGGACGAAAACCCCTCACCGACCCAGCGGTGGTTCAGTAACCCCTCTCGCGGATCGAACGGCGGATCGATCCCGTCCGCACTTCCCGAAGTGCTGGTCCTTTCCTTCCCGGATGGGCCGGTCCACTATCTGCGCAACACGCCGACAGCGGAGATCATCGTGGATCCGATCCACATGGACAACCTGCCCTCGCGCTTGAGCGGTACCTGGCAGGACGCCCTGGCGTTGGAAGCGCGTTGGCGCGCATTCCAGCTTCGCGGGCCATCGGGGGAAGCGGGGTGGTCCACCTTGGTGCGCGGCGCATTCCAAGCGCAAGTGCTCACCCCGCTGACCGCATGGATGTGCGTGGAGAACGAGGCCCAACGCAATGTGTTGCTGAAGAAGCAGGAGGAGATCCTCAACGGCGATCCTTCACTCGACGCGAACGATCAGGACCTGACGAACATGAGCGAACCGGGGATCCTGTGGATGCTGATCCCGGTGCTCTTGTGGCTCATTCTGGGCAGAAGGATCCGCGCGTGAAGGGAACCCGGCGGTGATCAGCGAAGCGGCACTGCGCCCGCCTCGTCACCATACTCGGTCCGGGTGACGCCCAGATCCTTGATCAGGCCGTTGTGCAGGCCATAGACCCAACCATGCACCTGCATCTTGCGTCCGCTGGCCCATGCGTCGCGCAGGACGGACGTGCGGCTCAGGTCGTAGGCCTGCTCGGCCACGTTCAATTCCACCAGCCGGTCATAGCGCGCTTGATCATCCGTGATCGCGGCCAGTTCATCATGGTGGATCCGGGATACATCGCGGATCTCACGCACCCAGTTGGCTGCCGCCCCATCGAACTCCGGGCCCATGGCGGCTTTCACGCCTCCGCAGCCGTAATGCCCGCAGATGATGATGTGATCGATATTCAGCACGTTCACCCCGAAGTCCAACACGCTCAACATGTTCATGTCGGTATGCACCACCATGTTGGCGATGTTGCGGTGGATGAACATATCACCGGGCACGGTACCCGTGATCTGGTTCGGTGGCACCCGGCTGTCGCTGCACCCGATCCAAAGAAAGAAAGGCGTCTGGTGTTTCGCCAGCTCGGTGAACATCGCAGGGTTCTCCCGGAGCATCTGCTCACTCCACTCCTTGTTCCTTGCGAGCAGGATATGGTGCAGATCGGATCGTTCTTCGGTCATGGGTATCCGGACTTTGGTGAGGATGGGAGTGGGATCAGTTCGCGGTGGCCTCCCGTTCCTGGAGGAGCGGGAGCAGGGTGCCGAAGTTCGGTAGGACATTGGAAACCGGGACCCGGCCGGGGGCGATACCGGATTCACCGAGGACGCGCGCGGGTTGCCGTTGAAGGTCCGTGATGAAGACCTCGGTTCCGATCACCTGTAGGTCATCGATCAGTTCGATCAAGGTGTTCAAGCCGCTCTGGTCGATGAACGGTACATCCTTCATCCGGATCACCACATAGGGCACCTTGGGAAGTTCGGCGGCCATGTCCTGCAGCGAACTGGTGAAGCCGAAATGGATCGGGCCGTGCAGGTCCTTCACGATCACCTTGTCACGCATCAACTCCAGGAACTCAAGCTCATCGAACCGCGGTGTCTTCAGGAAATCGTTCAGCTTGACCGATCGACTTCTGTCCTTCGATTCATCGCCCATGCGCTTCATGAAAAGCAAGGAAGCCAGCGCAAGACCAAGGGCAACGGCTTGGATCAAGTCGAAGAAGACGGTGAAGAGGAGCACCAACACCAGAACGAACGCATCCGATCGCGGCACGTGACGCAATTGCTTGATGCCTCGAATGTCCATGATGCCGAGCCCGACGGAGATCAGGATCCCGGCCAGCACGCTGAGCGGGATGTATTGGGCGAAGCGACCAAGGCCGAGGAGCACCGTCAACAATAACAGGCCATGCACCATACCGCTCAATCTCGTCTTGCCGCCGGAGTTGATGTTCACGACCGTACGCATGGTGGCACCGGCGCCGGGAAGACCACCGATCGCCGCCGCGATCATATTCCCGATCCCCTGGCCGACGAGTTCGCGTTCGCTGTTGTGCCGCGTGCGCGTCATGCTGTCCGCAATAAGTGAAGTGAGCAGGGAATCGATCGCACCCAACATGGCCAGCGCGATGGCATCGCTGATGATCGTGCTCCACAGATGCGCTTCGATGTTGAAGATCCCTACGAGGTGCAGTTTCGGAAGACCCTCCGGGATCAGGCCGATATGTGGAACATCCCAGGCCATCGCAATGGCAAGTCCCGTGACAGCCACGAGGGCGATCAGCGTACTGGGGATCTTCTTCGTGATCCTCGGAAAGAGCATGATGATCGCGTACGTGAGTCCGGCGAGGAGCAGTGCGTGGTAGTTGATCGCGCTCAACGGTGCGTGGATGTCCAGGAACACATCGATGATGGCGGCCGGCGACTTGTAGCCCAGCATCGGAAATACCTGAAGCAGGATGATGATCAGGCCGATGCCGGTCATGAAGCCGGAGATGACCGGGTACGGCACATAGCGGATGTACTTGCCCACCTTGGCGATGCCCATGACGATCTGCAGGGCACCGGCGATCATGAAGGTGAGCAGGATGGCACCCATGCCTTCCGCCAAGCCACCTGCGGCCGCGATCACATTGATCGCCACACCCGCGCTCACCACGGTCATGGGGCCTGTGGGTCCGCTCACTTGGCTCGGCGTTCCCCCGAACCATGCGGCGAAGAAGCCGAGGGCCATGGCGCCGTAGATCCCTGCGGCCGCGCCAAGCCCGCTTTGCACGCCGAAGGCGAGTGCGAGCGGCAGCGCAACGATGCCCGCAGTGATGCCACCGAAGACGTCGCCGCGAATGTTGGAAAGGTCGAATTTGAATAGGGATCTCATTGGATGAATTTGTTCACTGACCGCACCCGCGAACCACCAAGGTGAACCCGGCCTTGATGAACCGGATCTTGTCGGTCACGAGGATCAGAAGCACATTGGCATGCATGCATCGGTCAATGGAAAATGAAAGTACAATTGACAACGTGCGCCGGGCAGCGGGGATCTCCCGCGTGGAAGGCAGGAATGGCGCTAACGCCCGATCAGGCTTTGGGCGGTTGCACCGGCACGTCCATATCCGCGCCTTCAGCCAATGCGGCTTCCGTGAAACGTGGGCCGTAGTGCGCCCGGTCGTGCTCCCATCGGCTACGCAAATGGCGCGAGTAGGCGCTAGCAGGATCTGCCGCCGCCACCGTTTTCACCGCACCCTTCAACGGACCATGCTCCTGTAATTGCTCCTCGGCAAAGCCGGTGTTCGCCGATGGAGGCGTCACCGCGAACCTGACGAAGGCCAACAGCAGGAGAACGGTGAGGAAACGAAGGACGGGTTGCATTCCGGAGGGTCGCAAATGTAGTTGCACACCTACAACGCGCCACCGATCGGTCGGTCACTTCACAACCCATGGCAGTTCCGGTTCAGAACGTCAACGGGACAGCGGGGCAATGACAAGGTCACCTTTGCCCACAGACTCTCAAGTTCAATCGTCGAACCGGCCGCCGGCCCTATTCGGAGGGCGCAGATCGCCGACATAGCTTTCGCACATGAAAGTCCTGGTCGTGGAGGATGAGCCGGAATTGCTGCGATCGATCAGCACGTACCTGCGCAACGAAGGCAACGTGGTGGAAACGGCCAATGACTTCCTTTCGGCCATGGACAAGATCAGTGTGAATGGCTACGACGTCGTGTTGGTGGACATCACCATGCCGAGGGGAAACGGGCTGGATATCGTAAAGAGCCTACGCAGTGAACAGCCCACCACGGGCATCATCATCATTTCTGCGAAGGGCGCTTTGGACGACAAGGTGAAAGGCTTGGAATTGGGTGCCGACGATTACCTCGCGAAACCCTTTCATCTGCCGGAGCTGGTGGCGAGGCTACACGCATTGGATCGCCGCAAGCGGTTCAAAGGGAACAAGGCCATCGAGTTGGACGAGTTGCGGATCATCCCGGAGGATCGCGTGGTTGAAGTGAATGGCGCGCACGTGGATCTCACCGGCACGCAGTTCGACCTGCTTCTTTTCCTCGTTGCGAATCGGGATCGCGTCCTCTCGCGCAGTGCGATCGTGGAACATGTCTGGGGTGATCACGCGGAAGCCATGGATCACCACGACTTCCTGTACACGCATGTGAAGAACCTGCGGAAGAAACTCACCGAGCGCGGCTGGCACGATCGGATAAAGACGGTGTACGGCATCGGCTACCGGTTGAGCACGGGATCATGAAGTTGCTGCAACATACCGCCCGTTACCAATTGCTGCTCGCCGTGCCACTGGTGCTCATCGGCACGGCCATCGGCTACTATGCCGTGCAACACATCGTGAACGAGGAGGTCGATGAACAGTTGTACCACCACGCTGCGGTCGTACAGGATCGATCAAGGCAGGGGCTGGGGATCATGCCGAACTCAGCGCCTGACCAATCGCTTTCCATCGCTCCGGGGAGCTTGAGCGAAGCGCAATTCTCGGACACGTTGATCTACAACAGTATCGATGAGGAGGACCTACCATGGCGCATCGGCCGCTTCCCGATCCAAATGGCGGATGGTCGACCGGGGGTCCTCACACTGGGCCGTGCCACGGTGGAATTCGAGGATCTGATCGAGGCGATCGCCATGACCATGGGAGCCATGTTGCTCCTTCTGTTCCTTGGCTCCATCGCATTGAACCGTTGGATGAACAGGCGACTCTGGGAACCTTTCCATAGCACCCTCGCCGCCACGCAACGCTTCCAAGTGGACGGACCCGGGCCACCACCGTTCGCCACCACCAACGTGGATGAATTCCGGATGATGAACGATCGCTTGGATGCCATGATGAAGAAGATGCGCACGGACTTCATTGCGCAGAAAAGATTCAGCGAACAAGCCGCACATGAGTTGCAAACACCCTTGGCGATCATGCAGGGGAAATTGGATGAACTGATCCAACATCCGGGGCTTGGCCGTGAGGAGGCGGAACTCATCGACATGCTCTACCGGGCCAGGGAACGCATGGGGCGCACAGTTGCGAATATGTTGTTGTTGGCCCGCATCGGCAATCAGGAATTCGCCCCGGCCGAAGTGGATTGGGCCGCATTGTTCACGGATCAACTGCAGGCCCTGGACGACCTCATCGCACAACAACAGCTGCACGTGCAGCTAAAGCGCGACCATCGATGCCGCATCCGGATGCATCCCGCATTGGCCGAACTGATCGCCGCGAACCTGTTGCGGAACGCCGTGCAGCACAACCTTCAGGGCGGCCACCTGAACATCCGGATCAGTGAGACCGCGTTGGTGATCACCAATAGCGGGCCGGTGTTGGAAGTGGATCCGGAAAGCCTGTTCGACCGATTCGCCAAAGGCGATCCCTCCAGCAGCGGGGCAGGCCTCGGACTTTCCATGGTGAAGGAGGTATGTGACCAGGCCGGGTTGGAACTCCAATACACCGATGCTGGCGGCACGCATACCGTGGTGATCCGATCTCATCAGTGAATGCGTTCAGATTCCGCACAGGATCCTCCCACTACTTTGTAGCCGACAGATCAAAAAGACCATGAAGAACCTGATCCCCACCCTGCTGGCACTCGCGGTCACCGCGAGCGCTTGCGCCCAGAAACCCGCCACGATCGTGGTACCCGAGGCCGTGAAGGCCGCCTTCGCTGAACAATTCCCAAAGGCTGAAGGCACCGCTTGGGAAATGGAAAGCAAGACCGAATACGAGGCCGGGTTCAAGATGGGCGGCATGAAGTACTCAGCCGTGTTCACCGCAGAAGGAAAGTGGATGGAGACCGAGCACAAGATCAAGACCGACGCACTGCCCGAAACGGTGAAGAAGGCGATCGCCACCAACTACGCCGATCACAAAGTGGAAGGTGCGGAACAAGTGGAACGCGCCGATGGAACTTTCTATGAAGTGGATCTGGAGAAGGGTGAAACCGAAATAGAGGTTCTGTTCAACGCGGATGGGAAAGTGATGAAGACCAAGGTTGAGGAGGAGGACAAGGATTCCCCTGGTGAGGACGATGACAACGATTAAGGTTTGGTATCCCGACGGGTCGGAGCTTCGGCTCCGGCCCGTATGTGGATCCGGCACGAGCAACACCCCCGGCTATCTTTGAACCCGATGCGCCACTGGCTCGCGATCCTGATACTCGGCACCTACTTGTGCTCCGTAACGGAGTTGCACCAGCTCTTCAAGATCCCCGCACTCTTCTCGCATTATTCCGAAGACGTCCAAGAGCGGCCCGATGAGGGCTTCTTCTGTTTCCTGGCCGACCACTATTTCGAAGGAACACACCACGAAGCAGAGGATCAGGAGGACCACGGTGACCTCCCCTTCCATGGCCACCACGACTGCACCTCCCATTCGGTGCAGATCGGATCGATAGAACCGAATGGCATTACCGTGATCCACATGGCGATCACCCCATCCGAGCAGCCCTTGCTCGATGACGCGTCCTACTCCTTTCTGCTGAGCAGGGACGTATGGCAGCCCCCCAAAGCGTAGTTGGACGCTGAGCGTCCCTTGTTGAGGTAGCACGCAAGCGTACCATGTTGCGCGACCCATCGCGTCGCATTCTTCCCTCGCACCATTCTTCCCGTTCACACTTTCCCGTATTCGCACATGATCGATCGCATCATTCATTTCAGCGTGACCAACAAGCTTATCACGGGCCTTGGTCTGCTTGTGTTCATCGGCTGGGGAGCATACAACTTCACCCACCTGCCCATTGACGCACTGCCCGATGTGACCAACAACCAGGTACTGGTGAACACCATTGCGCCGAACCTCGCCACGCAGGAAGTGGAGCAGTTCATCACCTTTCCGCTGGAGCAGGCCTTCAAGAACATCCCGGATCTCGTGGAGTTGCGCAGCATTTCACGCAGTGGGCTTTCCGTGATCACGGTGGTCTTCACGGATCATGTTCCCGTGAATGTCGCGCGGCAATTGGTGGCCGAACGGATCACCTTGGCGCAGGCGAACATTCCAGTGGGTTTCGGCACCCCGGTCATCAGTCCGGCCACCACCGGCCTCGGCGAGATCTACCAATACACCTTGGCAGTTGACAGCGCACACCGTGGGAATTACACCGCCATGGACCTGCGCAGCATCCAGGATTGGATCGTGCGCCGCCAAGTGCTCGGTGTGCCGGGCGTGGTGGATGTGAGCAGCTTCGGTGGCTTCCTGAAACAGTATGAGGTGGCCGTGGATCCAGCGCGCTTGCAAGGCATGCGGCTCTCCTTGATCGACGTGTACACTGCGCTCGCCGCGAACAACGAGAACACCGGCGGGAGCTACATCGAGAAGGGGCCTAATCTGTACTTCATTCGGGGTGAAGGTCTGGTCACCTCACTGAAGGATATCGAGAACATTGTGATCGCCACAGCTACCAACAGCACACGGAATGGTTCACCGGTCAGGATCCGTGACATCGGTGAAGTGCGCTTCGGTTCCGCTCCGCGCTATGGCGCCATGACGCGCAATGGGGAAGGCGAGACCGTGGGTGCCGTTGTGCTGATGCAGAAGGAAGCGAATGCGATGGAAGTGACCAAGGCCGTGAAGGTCCGCATGGAAAGCGTGGAAGCGAGTCTGCCCGAAGGCGTACACATCGATCCGTTCGTGGATCGCACCAAGCTTGTCTCGAAGACGATCACCACCGTCGGCGAGAATCTCTTGCTCGGTGCTTTGATCGTGGTGCTGGTGCTTGTTCTGCTCCTGGGCAATTGGCGGGCTGGCCTCCTGGTCGCGAGCGTGATCCCGCTCAGCATGCTCTTCGCCGTGGGCATGATGGTGCAGTTCGGGATCAGTGCCAACCTGATGAGCATGGGCGCGCTCGATTTCGGGCTGGTGGTGGACGGCGCCGTGATCATCGTGGAGAGTCTGCTCTTCGCATTGCACGCCCGCCACGCCAACAGAACGCTTGATCAACAGAGCATGGACGGCGAGGTGATCGCCAGCAGTGGTCGCATCATGCGTGGTGCGGTGTTCGGTCAGCTGATCATCCTCGTGGTGTACTTCCCGATCCTTTCGCTGATCGGCGTGGAAGGAAAGATGTTCCGTCCGATGGCCATGACTGTGAGCTTCGCGATCGTCGGTGCGTTGCTGCTTTCACTCACTTATGTGCCGTTGATGTCGTCGCTCTTCCTGAGCAAGCGCATCGCGAACGAGGAAGGCTTCGCCGAGCGCTTGATCCATCGCATGCAACGTTGGTATGCGCCGCGCTTGGCGAAACTGCTGCACCGTCGGGTGCTTGTCATCGGCGTGGCCATCGCCATGTTCATCGCAGCACTCTTCACCTTCAACCGACTTGGAGGCGAGTTCATTCCGGAGTTGGATGAAGGTGATTTCGCGACCAATTACACCATCCGCCAAGGCAGTAGTTTGAGCCAGACCGTGGACGTGGGCACGCAGTTGGAGCGGATCCTATTGGACAACTTCCCCGAAGTGAAAGAGGTGGTGAGCAAGATCGGCACGGCGGAAGTACCGACCGATCCAATGCCGGTGGAAAGCGCCGATGTGATCATCGTGCTGAAGGATCCCTCCGAATGGCCGGAACGGATGAACAAGGAGGAATTGGCCAGCCGCATGGAAGAGAAGCTGAGTGTGATCCCCGGGGTGAATCTCAGCTTCGAGCAACCGATCCAGATGCGTTTCAACGAATTGATCGCGGGCGTGAAGAGCGGCATCGCGGTGAAGATCTACGGAGACGACCTCGGCCTGTTGTTCAAGAAGGGAAATGAAGTGGCCGCGCTCATCGCCAAGGTTCCCGGCGCTGTGGATGTGAAGGTGGAGCAAGTGGTGGGCATGCCGCAGTTGGTGGTGAAATACGATCGCGAACGCATTGCACAGTTCGGGGTCAGCATCGCCGATGCAAACCGGATCCTGAACACCGCACTCGCCGGTGGAAAAGCAGGCGTGGTGTACGAAGGAGAACGCCGATATGACCTTGTGGTCCGCCTTGCCGATCACCGCGATGCGGATGTGGAGAAAGTGCGCAACATCATGGTGCCATTGCCGAACGGAACCCAACTACCGCTGGGTCAGTTGGCGTCCGTCGCATTCGAAAGCGCGCCGGCACAAGTGAGCCGTGATAATGGTGAGCGACGCATCGTGATCGAAGCGAACGTCCGCGGCCGCGACATGCAGTCCGTTGCCGAGGACATCCAGAAACGGATCGATGCCGACCTACAATTGCCTGCTGGCTACTACACCGAGATGGGCGGCACGTTCAAGACGCTACAGGAAGCGAGCGCACGCCTGAGCATCGCCGTGCCCATCGCGCTCCTGCTCATCCTCATCATGCTCTACCTCACCTTCCGGTCGTTGAAGGAATCGCTCATCATCTTCAGCGCCATCCCGCTCGCTGCCATCGGTGGCGTGTTCGCGCTCTCATTGCGCGACTTGAACTTCAGCATCAGCGCGGGCATCGGCTTCATCGCGCTGTTCGGCGTGGCGGTGCTGAACGGCATCGTGCTCATCAGCTACTTCAACCGGCTGGAGCAGGAGGGCGAGACCGATGTAGTGAAGCGGATCCTGAAGGGCACCGCCGCACGCCTGCGCCCGGTGCTGGCAACAGCGGCGGTTGCATCGCTCGGTTTCCTTCCCATGGCGATCAGCACCAGCGAGGGCAGTGAGGTGCAACGCCCGCTGGCCACGGTGGTGATCGGTGGCTTGATCAGCAGCACGCTGCTCACCTTGGTGGTGCTGCCGGTGCTCTACTACATGGTCTTCACGCGGCGGAAGAGGTCGAACAGCGTCACGCCCGCGATCATCGCTGTTCCATTGATGCTCCTCGCATCGGCATCGTTCGCGCAAACGCCCATCTCCATTACGCTGGACCAAGCCGTGCAAATGGCCTTGCGCGATCATCCGGTGATGAACGCGGCGGAACTCTCAGTGGAGCAGCAGCTCGCGCTTCAGAAAACAGCACTGGGACTCACGCCGCTCAGCGCCACGTACAACGGAGGCCAGATCAACAGCTCGCTCAATGACGCCAACCTCCAAGTGGTGCAGGGCTTCGACTTCCCCACGGTGATCGCACGGCGCTCCCAATTGTTGAAGGAGAACACGGCGCTGGCGGAAAGTCAGCGCGCGTTGACCTCTGCGGAATTGAAACAGCGCGTAAGCCAGGCCTACATGCAACTGGCCTACGGCAACCAACTGGTGGAACTGCTGCACGCACTGGACAGCACGTACAGCGACTTCGCAGCGAACGCGCAGCGCAAGTTCGATGTCGGCGCGAGCGGTCGGTTGGAACGCGATGCGGCAACCGCGCAGCGCGATCGCATCCGCTTGGAATGGGCGCGCGCCGTGACGAACCGCAACCAGTACCAAGCGGAATTGCAACGATGGCTCGGCAGCGACACGCTGGTATCGCCGGAGAACACGGCATTGAACACGTCGATCCAATTGGAAACCAACGATGCCATGATCGCGCAAGGCCCGCTGTTGCGCTATGCCCAGCAGCAAACCGAGGTGGCGCAGGCGCAGTGGAGGATGGACCGCAGCCAGTGGGCGCCTTCACTGCAAGCGGGCGGCTTCTATCAGACGCTGGACCATGTTTCGCCGTTCTGGGGCTACCAGGTCGGCCTGGGCATCCCCTTGCCCGGCGGCGGACAGGGCGCGCGCACCAAGGCATCCCGTTTAGGCACCGAGATCGCGACGCAGCAGTTGGAGAACACGCAACGGACGGTACGCAGCGCGTTCACGCAGGCCAGCACGCAACTGCAACAGCTGGATCAACTCGTGAAGTACTACGAGACGCAGGGCGAGGCGCTCGCCACCTCATTGCACACCAGTGCGCAGCGCAGCTACGACAGCGGCGATATCGACTACGTGGCCTACATCCAGGGGCTGGACCAGTCGTACCGCATCCGCACCGAACACCTCACCGCCTTGCTCGATCGCGCGAACGCGCTCTTCCAACTCCGGGCCCTGCTCGGTCAATAACGAACGGACATGAGAACTCGATTTCAATTGAACCACACGATGTCACGCATCACGCTCCCTTTCCTTCTCACCCTCGTCATCGCGATCTTCACATCGTGTGGCGATGCACCGGTGATCCATGACGCGCAGACCGACGATCACGGCGCCGCGCACGGTCCCGAGGTCACCCTCACGGTCGAACAGATCAAGGCCATCGGATTGGTCACCGCCTCGCCGACAAGACAAAGTCTGAGCACCGGACTGAAAGCCAATGGCCGCTTGGTGCTTCCCCCGCAGAACATGGCCGACGTGAGCGTGCTGATGGGCGGCCTCGTCAAACAAGTGATGGTGCAAGAGGGCGAGGCCATCTCGCAAGGGCAAACGCTGGCGCTGCTGGAGAACCTCGATTTCCTGCAACTCCAACAGGACTATCTCGCCACCAAGGCTACGCTCACCTTGCAGCGCGCCGAGTTGGAGCGGCAACAAGCCCTGGCCACCGATAAGATCAACGCCACCCGCACCTTGCAACAAGCGCAGGCCGATCTGGATGGCACCGAAGCGCGGTACAGTACCATGGAACAAAAGCTCCGGCTCTTCAGCACCGATCCCGCGAAGCTTACGCCTGCGAACATCCGCTCCGCGTATCCGGTGCAAGCACCCATCGGCGGCTTCATCAAACGCATCATGGTGAACACCGGCCAATACGCGGATCCGCTCAAGGCCATCTTCAGCATCGTGGATAACCGCTTCCTGCATGTGGACCTCACCGTATTCGAGCAGGATGTACACAAGGTGAAGGAAGGGCAGCGTGTCACGATCAGCGATGCGCACGATCCGGATGTGCTCCACACCGCCACGATCTTCGGCGTGAACCGCGCTTTCGAAGCTGACCAGCAGGCCGTGCTCGTTCACGCGCGCATCGATGAGAAGACGCACGACCTGTTGCCCGGCATGTTCGTGCAAGCGGTCATCGAGATCGACAGCACGGCCGCGCTTTCACTTCCTGATGAAGCGATCGTGAGCAACGGGGACGATCACTACATCTATGTGGAACATCAACCGCATGTCTTCACGCAAGTGCAGGTGCGCACCGGGGCGAGCGCGCTGGGCTTTTCGGAGATCACACCGCTGGAACCGCTGGCAAGCGATGCGAAAGTGGTGGTGAAGGGAGCCTACTATCTTCTGAGCGAATTGACGAAGGGTGAAGGAGAACACCATGAATGAATATCATTGGCGTATGTACCATGCAGCATGAGAACCATCTCGCGCACGGTCTGGATCCTGTCGCTGATCAGCTTGTTCACGGACATGGCGAGCGAAATGCTCTACCCCGTGATGCCGATCTACTTGAAGAGCATCGGGTTCGGGGTCCTGCTCATCGGCGTGTTGGAAGGCGTTGCTGAAGCAGCGGCCGGCCTGAGCAAAGGCTACTTCGGAATGCAAAGCGACGTGATGGGCCGACGTGCACCCTTCGTTCAATTCGGCTACGCACTGAGCGCATTGAGCAAGCCGATGATGGCGTTGTTCGTCGCGCCGCTCTGGATCTTCTTCGCGCGCACCATCGACCGTTTGGGCAAGGGTATCCGCACCGGTGCACGGGATGCCATGTTGAGCGATGAGGCCACGCCAAGTACCAAGGGACGCTTGTTCGGTCTGCACCGCAGCATGGACACCCTCGGTGCCGTGATCGGGCCGGTGCTGGCGCTGTTGTACTTGTGGGCCCGACCGGGGGATTACGTGCCGTTGTTCTTCATCGCCTTCGGTCCGGGTGTGTTGGCGATCGTGCTCAGCTTCCTATTGAAGGACAAGTCCGGAACCCGTTCCAACACCGGTCGACCCGTGCCTTTCTCGGCGACCTTCTCCTATTGGAAACGAGGCACACCCACGTATCGCCGACTCACCGCAGGTCTCTTGCTCTTCGCCTTGTTCAACAGCAGCGATGTGTTCCTCCTGCTCCAAGCGAAGAACGCTGGACTGAGCGATACGGCCACCATCGGCGTGTACATCTTTTACAACCTCGTGTACGCGCTTGCAGCGTACCCATTGGGCGTGCTGGCCGATCGCATCGGCTTGAAGCGTGTGCTCCTCTCCGGTCTCGCACTCTTCGCCGTGGTGTACTTCGGCATGGCCAACGTGAACTCACTGTGGGCCATGGCGACATTGTTCTTCCTGTATGGTGTGTATGCGGCCGCCACCGAAGGCATCGGAAAAGCTTGGATCAGCAATGTGGTGCCACGATCGGAAACAGCCTCCGCCATCGGCACCTATGCGGGGTTCAACAGCATTTGCGCATTGGTGGCGAGCTCGTTCGCCGGACTCCTCTGGTTCGCCTTCGGTCCGGAGGTCACCTTCGTGGTCACTGCGTGTAGCACCGTGGTCGTGATGGTCTATCTCGCGTTCGCTACTTCAAACACCGAACAACCTGCACAATGAACACGACCGCCAAGCCCTATGGGACATGCGCGGCCAGTTGTCGATCAAGGGAAAAGGAGATCCCGAAATAGGCTCCCCTGCCAAGATCGGGGATGCCCATGGTCTTGAAGCGTGAGAGGTGATCGATGTAGTTCTCGTTCAACAGATTCTTCACGCCGAGTGTGAGTTCGATGGGCTTGCCCTTCGTCGCGATGATCAGATCGATCCCGCAATGCACAAGGTGATAGGCCGGTGTCGGGGTCTCGTTCATCGCCGTCCGATCCTGTTTGAATTTGTAGATGTGTTGAACGAACACATCCTTGATCCTGATCGCTCCTTCGCGATCGAACTCGGCCTTCAATGTGGTGTTCACCTTGGCGGAAGGGATCAAGGGTAACGGCGTATCACGACCATCCTGCGCCTGCACATATGAAACACTGGACCCGATGTGCAGCCAATGGATACCATGCGGGTGGTAGTGGATACCCACTTCGCCGCCATACAGAACGGCTGTAGTGGCTAAGTACTCGAAGACCGGTAGTCCGTTCGTCTCCGATCCGGTCGGGGCCAGGAAAATGAAGTTCCGGATGACGCTGAAGTACGGGTTGATCGAAAAACCGAAGTGTTCATCCTGATAGTCCACACTCACATCGCCCTGCGTGGCATTCTCACTATTGAGCCTCGCATTGCCCACCTCGAACCGTGCGGCCCCTTCGTGCACACCATTCGATAATAGCTCCGAGCTGTTCGGTGCTCTGAAGCCCGACGACAGACCAGCCCTGAACACGGCTTTCTCCGTTCGGTAGGCCAACCCGGCTGAGTAATTCAAACTGGAGTATGAGCGATGCAAGGCCGGCGAAGTGATCTCCGGAGTGGTGAATTCCTTGGCATCGATCGACCGGTGGTCCAACCGCACACCACCTTGTATTTGCAGCTTGTCCAGGTCGAGGTTGATCATGGAAAAGACACCGATGTCCTGCGTGGTCGCATCCGGGATCAGGATCTCCGGGCCGGCGTTCAGGTTGGTCTGGTGCATGCCTTGTGAGCCGACCACGACCTTCACCTTCTTGCTGATCTCCGGTGAATACCACTTGAGGTTGTATGTCAGCGTGCCGAGGTCAAGATCGAGTTGCGGATGCACCTTGTCCTGTTCGAATTCCTTACGACGGTTCTCCATGTAGCCGAGGATCAAGCTCACCTTCGATCGGCCTGTGAAGAGGATGTTCTCGAAGCTCAACGCATGGTTGCCGATGGTCTGGAAGGGGAGCGCCGTACTCCGGTCGGTAGGCGATCCGTACAAGGCGGTATCGGTGATCCCGAAATTGTTCTGCAGATAGCTGTACCGCAGGTTGCTGATCCAGTTCTTACGATCGAAACCGATGCTCGCCTTGAAGTTCTTCTCATCGAACCGCGTGTTCAACACCCGCTCACCGCTCGGTACTTGGTAGTCGGCGTTGGAGGTGAAGCCGCCGAAGAGATTCAACTTCAACCGGCCCCGATGCAGCTTCACCGCACCGGAATTGTAAGTGCCGAGCGAGTTCAACAGAAAGCGCGAAGCGACCTTGGTCTCGATGGCATCGTGCGCCGCATAGCGTTCATCCACGAAGTAGAGCACCCCACCCAAGGCATCCGATCCGTACAACACAGACGCCGGTCCTTTGATCACCTCCACGCTCTCGATACCCACCTCGCCTACGCCCAAGCCATGCTCCGCGCCCCATTGTTGGTTCTCGATCCGGATCCCCTGTGCATAGGTCACGATCCGGTTCCCGCTCAATCCGCGGATCACGGGTTTGCCGATCCCCGCACCCGTGCTGTTCTGTTCCACCCCGGCGATGTTGGTGAGCGCTTCCGCCAATGATGCGGTGGGTACTTGTTGGAGATCCCCGATCTTCCGTTGCGCCACGTTCGCCACGCTTTCGCGTTGCAGTTTGCCGAGCGGCACGGAGACCACCACTTCCTTCAGGTCGAGGTGGCTTTGCTCCATGACGAATTGCCCTTCGGTGCTATCCGATAGATCAAGCGCCAGGGTCAAGGTCCTGTACCCGATGAAGGACAATTGGATGTGGACCACCTTGCGCGGTGCATGCTCGATGACGAACACTCCATCCTTGTTCGTGGTCGTCCCTGTTTCCAACTCGACCAGGAAAACGTTCACGCCGGGGATCGTCGCCTTCGTTGCCTTGTCCAACACGGTGCCGGTGAAGGATTGAGCGATGCCTGATAGTGAGAGGCAAACGCACATGCACAATAACGGGATCCTATCTCTCGATCTCATCCGGCGGCAAAGATCATCCCGGAAGAAAGCCGATGTGGATAAGGCGTTCCATTTCACACATGAAGAGGATCGCAAATGTCTGTTACAGGCGGCGATGGGGACGGTTGTCCGGCGCAATGCCCGTGGAGGCATAAGCTAATTTCGGCGTCGATCGCACCGTGGCATACGGATGTGATGGACCCGCTCCATGATCAACAACTCCGCCCGAACGCCGACGATCCGCCTCAGCCTTCACGATTCCATCCACATGATCCACCGCGAGGATTGGAGAATTGTGACGGTTGATGCATCGCCCTACTTGCAGTACGACCACCTGTTGGCCCTGGAGGATGCCATGTCCGCCACGATGGAGTTCCGTTATGTGATCTACTACTGCGAGGAGAACCTACCGATGGGTGTGGCGTATTTCCAGGTCGTGGATGTGGAGGATCAAGGCAGCAGGTTCCAGGAGAAGGTGTGCCGTTTGGGAAAGGGGATCGGCAAGAGGGTCATCAAGGACATGAAGGTGCGCACACTGGTGAGCGGGAACGTGTTCCACGGCGGCGATCTGGGATCGTACTTCACCAAGGACATTCCGGCTGTGGACCGGCTAAGGATCGTGGAGGACACCATGTGCAAATTGGATAAGGGTGGATATTGTGCGCGCACGGCCTCCATTCTTCTGTTCAAGGAGTTCGGAGAGGACCTGAGCGGTGCGACCGACTACTTGATCCAACGCAAGTACCACCGGCTGGAAATGGACGCGGATATGGTGATCGACCTCGATCCAGGCTGGAAGGGACTGGACGATTACCAGGAAGCGCTCACCTCCAAGGCGCGCACACGCATCCGTTCGATCCGTGATCGTTCGGCCGCGCTGAAGGTGCGGATCATGAAGCCCGATGAGATCCGCGATGCCTCTCCGCGCATACAGCACCTGTTCGAGCAGGTCCTCGATCGATCCACCTTCGTTCATGGTCGTTTGAACATGACGGTATTCGCACCGTGGGTCGAATTGCACAAGGACCATCTCCAGTTCCGAGGCTACTTTCTCAATGACGAACTGGTCGGTTTCAGCACGGCGTTCATCCTTGGGAATGAACTGGACGTACAGTTCGTCGGCATTGACTACGCGCACAACACGGAGCACGCGATCTACCAACGCATGTTGGTGGACCTGCTCGATGCGGGGATCCTTGGCCGCCTGAGGCGCATCAATTTCGGGCGCACGGCGGAGCAGGCGAAGAGCAACCTCGGTGCGCAGCCGATGGACCTGCGATTCTTTGTGAAGCATCACAGCGCGCTCGCGAACAAGTTGATCGGGCCCTTCCTCCGCTCGGTGAAGCCCGGCGCATTCGAACAGCGTTCGCCATTCAAGAAGGTCCACGCCTGATGGACTCACTGACGCAGATCGTCCTCGGCGCAGCCATTGGCGAATTGGTCCTCGGTCGGAAGGTCGGCAACAAGGCCATCCTCTGGGGCGCCATCGCGGGTACCATTCCTGATCTGGATGTGTTGTGCCGCACGTTCTTCGACGACCTCCGCGCGAACGAACTCCATCGCGGCATCACGCATTCCATCCTCTTCAGCCTAGTGATGGCGCCGATCCTCGGGCACTGGATCAAACGACATCAAGCTTCACTCCTCGCGGTCTTCACGGCGCTCGTCGCACTCGTATTTTTTTTCGGCGCGGGCACTGGTATGGCACAGGTGATCATCGGCGTGGTCGCGCTCGGTGTCATTGCGTTGATCCTATGGAAAGTGAAGGGAACGGATACTGCCACTCCGAAGGAATGGAGCTGGTTATTCTGGTGGACCTTGGTCACGCATCCCTTGCTGGATTGTCACACCACGTGGGGAACACAGTTGTTCTGGCCGTTCAGCCTGAAGGTGGCCTACAACAATGTCTTCGTCGTCGACCCGGGGTACACCGTGCCGCTGCTGGTCTGCGTCGCGATCGCATTGTTCCTGAAGCGCACTTCCACACGCAGGCGCTGGATCAATGGTCTAGGTCTTGTACTGAGCAGCGCTTATATGATGCTCACGCTCGTGTGCAAGTACATCGCACACGAACGGATCACGGCATCGCTGAACCGGCAAGGCATCACCTACTCCTCGCTGTCCACTCGCCCCACACCGTTCAACTGCATTCTCTGGTCCGCTACGGCGGTAAGCGATGATCACTATGACCTCACGTACTATTCACTCCTCGACTCGAAGCCGGAAGTGGAATTCGTGCGCTTCCCGAAGAATCGCGAACTACTGGGTCGTTGGGCCGATGACCAGCACGTTCATCGGCTGATCCGATTGAGTGCTGACAACTACGTGATGCAACGTCGCAACGACACCTTGGTGTTCTGCGACCTGCGCTTCGGGCAGATCGGGGAACCCGCACCGGACAAACCGTTCATCTTCTCCTACAAGCTGATCCCCGTCGGTGATGAACTACGCGTGGTGCTGATCCCGCCACCCGCATTGGATGGCGAGAAATTCAGCACGCTCACCGCCGAATTGTGGGCGCGTGTAAAGGGGGAGTGATGGCTCCTTCAGCCTAAGCCCACTGGGCCAGCACCATGAACATGAGGGTCATGGTCACGGCCCAGTAACCCCAGTTGATCATCATGTACTTGAACGACTTCCGCTCGAAGAGCGCGTTCGTCACCATCACAGGTAGCAGGATCACGACGGACATGATGGTCCCGTGCGCGAGACCGTGGGTCCATGAGTGGTAGCGCTCGCCATACCCATCAATGTACCCCTTGAGTTCTGCTCCGAATGCGGTGGTCGGGTCGATCCCCATGCCGTGCTCCGGCACGGAACGGAAGAACGCTTGGAACGCGTTCCAGTGGTTCGCGAAGAACGGATAGGCGAACGAGAACAGGAGCGCCATCACGAAGCTCACGCCGAAGACCAGCGGCATGTTCGTGTTTTTGGCCTTCTCCTCGGTAAGACCGGTAGCGGCCATCCATGCCTTACCGAAGACCTTCGGGTTGTACCAGATGAAACCCATGACCATGGGGATCAGTGTAGCGGCGATCTGTATGGGCCAGTTCATTTCTGTGGATCGTTCAGGGTGTTGGTCAAATGTAGTTTCCGGAAAGTGGATCAGTCCCAATTCGCGAATGCGTGAAAGAGAAAGCGCACAGCGAAGAGGATCATGAACACACCGATCACGGTGTACACCTTCTTCAACCTGTTCACGGAAAGCACACGGTGCAAACGTGGTGCAAGCAGCGCTTTGCCGACATCCGTGAGGAAGATCCCAAGCAGCACACCGGTCGTGAACATCCACACACCCTGCCCAGCGCCATAGGTGTTCGTGGCATGCACGATCAAACCGATCCAGATCGCGAATACGAAGGGATTCACGAAGTTGACGAGAAAGCCCCTGATGAAGAGACCGGCAGCCTTTCTCCGCTTTGCACGTTGAGGCTCGTCCATGTCCAGCTTAGGCCGGAGGATGTAGCGAAGACCCAGCGCGAACAGAAGCACTGCTCCGGCCAGCGCCATCCATGGACCGGTGAGCCAGCGCTCGATCAAGTGTACCAATCCTGAAATGCAAATGACCGCGATGATCAGATCGGAAGTGATGATGCCCAAGGCCACCATGACACCACCGGATGCACCATGCTGCAAGGCCCCCCGGAGCAATGTGAAGAAGACCGGGCCGATGAACAGGACCATGGCCAAGCCATAGCCCAGACCTTCGAAAAAGGACATGGCCGAAAGTAGGCCGGTGAGCGTGAGCGCCGATCACCCGCAGGACCAACCTGCTATCGCACGATCACAAAGCGCTTCGACCCACCACCCACCTGTAGGAAATAGATCCCAGCATCGAAAGCGGATACGTCGATCACCGCACGGGTATTGATCCGCTCGGAGTGGACCACCCTCCCTTGCGCATCGAGGATCCGCACCACTTCCGATCCATTGGTGATCGATGCGAGTTGGATCGTTACTTGATCCGTGGCCGGGTTCGGGAATAGTGTGAAGGATGCATCCGCTGCTTGCTCGGCGATGCCGACGTGGTACCCGCTGATCCGGGTGAGTCCCGTGCTGGTGGTCACCCACACGTCATCGTTGTCATCGATCGCGATGCGGCGAACGTTCGGACCAGCAAGTCCATCCACGGTCTCGTATTGGTGCCAGGTCCCGTCGTAGGCGCTGATACCTCCTTCGGTCACCAAGTAGTCCACGTACACGGCCGCCCACAGAACACCTTGCCCATCGATCGCCACATCCGTCACCGGGTTCAAGGTATCCGGCGCAGGTAGAATGAAGGGGCGTGTGTGATCGGCGATGTGGATGTTGGCATCATCGAAGACCGAAATGCCTTTGGCGGTGCCCACCCACTTGTATTGCCCCGCATCGAAAGCGATGCTGCGGATCTTGTTGCTCACCAATCCATCCGCCGTGGTAAGGAGTGAAAAGGCGGATCCGTTGTAGATGATCACGCCACCCAATCCGCCGCCGAGCCACACCTCGCCGTTCGCTGCGAACGCGATGTATGTCACCCCACCGAACGGGATGTCCGGGCTGCCGAACGCGGTGAAGGTGCTTCCGCTGTACCGCGTAACACCGTTGATCGTGCCGATCCACACATCGCCGTTGGGTGCCTGCTTGATGTTGTTCACCTGGTTATCGCTCAGGCCATCCGCCGTGGTATAGGAGGTGTAGGATGATCCGTTGAAGACGCTCACACCCACATCGGTTCCCGCCCACACATCGCCGTTCGCCATCACCGCGATCGCGGAGATGCTATTGTCCGCAAGACCCGGGTGCGTGGTCGTGTTGTGCGTGGTGAAGGTGCTTCCATCGAAATGTGCTACGCCGAGTTGCGTGGCCAGCCAGATCGATCCATCCGCCGCTACTGCGACATCGCGCAGGTTGCTCGAAGGCAACCCGTCGGAAGCGGTCCATGTAGTGAAGGTCTGCGCGTTCGTGAACATCGTTGCGCTAAGAGCGAGAGAGAGTAGTGCGTGTTTCATTCGGATAGGATAAAGGTTCGTCGTGTGCTGGAGCGGTCGGTTCTTACTTCAAGGATGTACAGGCCCCTCGCCATGGTTATGGTAGGGATCGTGATCAATTCACGGGTGGTGCGTTGCGCGGGTCCCATCACCGCGCGGCCGTCCGCTGTGAAGAGGTTGAGTTCATACGGACCCTCCTCGTCCACGATCGCGAAGACATCGCCGTTCGACGGGTTCGGGAAGATGCGGAGGTAGCGATCCAGGTCCTCGGATCCCTTATCCGTGTTGAAGGCGTTGAACGTGGGAAACAGTTCGCGGAACGAACCCGTGCCGTTCGGATAGCGCCCCGTGGAGGAGATCGGGTACTGCGGTCCATAGCCCACTTGATCGATCACCGCATCGGCATCGTACGCCAAGGTGATGGAGCCAGCCGCTGCATTCAACTTGAAGTTGGCGTGGACCTCTCCTTGGTCCGGCTGTCCATCGCACCAGAGTGTGAGGTAATCACCGGGCGCGAGTGTGCGGATCGGCAACGCCCACTTCAGCGGATCGGAAGGGTCGTCGGAAAGGAAGAGGCCCGAGGTGGAAAGCGTGGCGGGACCGGGATTGAAGAGTTCCACCCAATCATCGGCATCGCCGAACTCATCAACCACAGTGGCACTATTGCTCGCCATGAACTCGTTGATCACCAGATCACCGGGGCTGATGCGCGTGGTGATCCGGTGGAACTCATACGCCGCACGCGGGGGGGAGAATGCGCCAGCAGTTGCGTTCTCCGCATAGAGGTAGTACTCCACGGTATTCGTGGTGGTGGTGATCCGCGCGCCGTACACACCATCGTTCGCCGCTCCGTCGCCGTTCTGTCCATCATCGCGCATGGCGATGGTCTGGAACAAGCCTCCATCATTGAAGCGGTACGCGAGGAAGGCCGTGTCGCTTGCGGTGATCGCAGCCGTGATCGTGAGCTCCCCTCCCACCGTGATCGCTTCCGGCGCATAGGTCGGTTCCCCGATCACGGGTTGGCCGGTCATCCCCGGATAGTTCATGAGGAAGGTCGCGCGCTGATCCATCAGCTGGGTGATCCCGGGGTAGTCGATCAGGTCAGCGACGGTCTGGTCGAGGTTGTCCTGGTACGCTTGGTCCGAGTAGAATTTGTTCGGGTCGGCAAGCACCGATGGCGTGATCACCGCGCGCATCGCTTCGGCCTCCGTGCGATAGCTGCCGCTGAGGATGTTCTCCTCCACGATGGTGCGCATGTGCGCGAGGTACATGCGGCGGTACATCGCATTCGCGAAGAGGTTGCGCATCAATGGACGCGGGATCACCGACACGTTGTTGTGGTGCTGCAAGGGATCCATGTTGATCGCTTGCGTGATGTTGAATCCGTTCCAGTACAGCGAAGCATCCGTCAAGCGGAAGCTCGCAAAGGACATGTTCATGTCCCACAGGATCGGGTTCCACCGCGCGTTGTCATCCTTGTACAGGTAGTAGTTCTGCGCATAGCCCACGTAGCTATCGAAGTTGATCAGCGTGTAGTTGAGCGCGTGCATCCACAACGTGCGGTCCACATTCAGCACGCTCTCGATCGCAGTGGGGTTGTTGTTGAGGACATCGATGAGTTCCAGCAATTCGCCCCAACCGTGATCCGACTCCATGGAGTAGAGTCCGTAGTACGCCGTGGAATCCGTTCCGGGTGAATCACTCAGGTTGCTGTTCTCCCCGTTCAGGTCCACCGTGCTGGGATTGCCTTTGAAGAAGGCGTTCCCGCGCGCACCGTAGTGCCGATCCACGAATCCCTTGTCCACGTCCTCCACGTTGGTGTAGAGTCCGATCAGCACATCGTTCACGTACACGTTGGCGAAGTTGGCCCGCGAGGCAGGCATGTATCGGCGCGCGATCGTGTACGACAAGGTCTCCCGCACGAAGGACGGATCCTGGATCACATTGCTCAGCTTGATCTTGTCCACGCCTTGATAGCGCTGCCCTACATGCACGTAGTTCAACTTGATGTTGAAGGGGTTCTTGATCCGGTTCGGGCTGTACGAACTGTAGCCCTTGTAGCGCACGCCCACGTCGGGGATCAATGTGCCATCGATCACCAGATCACCCAACAGGCGCCCATCCTCATCGGCTAGGAAGAGCGTGTCCATGAGATCGCTCCAGTTGGCCTGATCGAAGTACAACCGGATCTCGCGTACGGACCCGAGGTCGTACAGATCATCCTGCGCCGCGACCGACCGAGGCAGCACGAGCGCAAGGAGGAGCGTGATCCGGAACAATGCCTTCATCGACCCATCGCAACGGCCACCTTCTTATGCAGGCGTTGTCCGCTGGCGAGGTCGATGACCAGGTTGTATAGTCCTTCAGGTTGGGCGCCGAGGTCGAGTCGCAAGGTGTTGGCATCGCGCAGCACTTCACGACCGGCCGCATCGAGCACGGTGATCGCCTTTACATCGGACGCGCTCACTCCGGTGATGGTGATCGCCCCGTTCGTCGGGTTCGGGAACAGGCCGACAGAAGCTGCGGTCCGATCCGCTACGCCGGTACCGATATCGCACGGATCAGCACCAAGGATCGCCGCGATACCCGGATAGTCGCAGGTGTAGCGGAAGGCCTTCTGCGGACCGGCGTTGTACTGCCACACCACCGATCCCGCTGAACTCACCTCGTACATGTATTCACCCGAGATGGCCACGAAGGTGTTACCATTCGGCATGCGGTCCGAAGCACTTTGGCCGGTGGAAGAGGCCAAGCAGTTGTGCCGCCATTCATAGGCGGTAGGACCGTACGCGGTGCCCGCCGTGCGGGGATAGGTGTACCCGTTGCGCGTCGGGTTGATCGCGTCGATCACGGTGCTGCTTCCGGTGCCTCCGCCGTTGTTCACGAATTGCAGGTAGCCCGCGTTCGGCCGACCATCGAGGATCCAGCGCACGTCATGACATGCGGCGGGGATGGTCTGCGTGCCGGCGGTACCGTAGTTCGCCGGTTTGCCCCAGCGGAAGAGGAAATCACCTCCCATGCCGGAGTTACCAGCGGTATGACCGGCGGCTTCGGCCGTGGTGGTGCTGTGGTCAATGATGAAGATCTCGCTGAGCAAGCGGGAACTGAACGCGATCTGGTCCAGTGCCGGGTTGTAATCGATCCCGTTCAGGTGGAACCAATCACCACCGCTACCGGGAGGGTTCGCACCGGAAATGGCCACATTGATGTTCAACCGCTCCGGGTGATCCGCGATCGGCATGTAGTTCGGTTTCGCGGCATCCACGTATTGGATGAAGCGATCGATCAGGTCCCACTGCCACACGATCTGCCCGCCCGTGCCGTTCTGTTGCACTTCGATGATCCGGTCCGGCCACTTCGCCGAAGTGCCTGTGTAGCCAAGAGCCTGCAACTGCGCGTTGGTCCGCACGTTGTAGGCGATCATGAGCACGTTGCCGTTCGGCATCAGGCAGATGTCGTGGTGCGTGACATAACTGGAGGTTGAATAGACGAACTCCCACACGAGTTGGCCACTCGGGGTGAACTCTTGGATCTTGCCACCGACCGCCGCAGCGGTGAGGACATTCCCCGTGTTCACCGCGCCACGCACGATGTTCCCGTTCGGCTTCAGCGCCATCGCGTAATTCGCGTTGGTGGGCAGGGACCAACTGTGCGCGATCTGCCCGGCGGCGTTGATCAAGTACGCCGTGGATTGGTTCTGGTTGTTGTACAACGCGAAGCCGTCGAACTGGGCCGTGCCAGTGTAGGCCACTGCAGCTCCGAACAGGAGCGCGAAGAGGCGCGGAAAGCGAAGAATTCGATGCATGGAAAGGGGAAGTGTGTAGTTGGTTCTGGTTCCTGAAGTGGCCGAATGTAGAAGGATGCCGGTTCCGTGGACTCCCGTTTCGTTGAAAGGTTCAAAGCATCGCGCGATGGCGAAACACAGGGCGACGAGGAGTCCGGTACCGAGGCATACGGTCGTTGGACGACATCGGTGCCGCCATCCTTCGGTCCGCTATCGGATGTGGACCACCCGAACGCCGAGGTACCCCGATCGGGGTATTTCGTGCAACGCAATAAGAACGGACCTTCGCGCCCTCGTTATGAACGGAAGCAGTGCCCACCCGGTACCCTTGGACCAGTTGCCCGAAGAACGCTGGGCGAGCGTGGTGGATGTGGTGGTGCCGATCAACAACCGCGACCGTGGCCTGGTGTTGCGACTGGTGGAACTCGGCTTCGTGCCCGGTGAACGGGTGTGCGTGGTGGCCGTGGGCCGTCCCGGACGTGAGCCGCTGGCCGTGCGGGTGGGACACACCACCTTCGCGCTGCGACGGCATGAGGCGTCGTTCATCCGGGTGATCCTGCAACCGTGATATGGCCGTAGCGACGTTCGCCCTTCCTGCACGCATCGCCCTGCTCGGCAACCCGAACTGCGGCAAGACGGCGCTCTTCAATCTCCTCACCGGCAGCAGGCAGAAGGTGGCCAACTACGCCGGTGTTACCGTGGAGCGCAAGGAAGGAACATTGCACACGGCGGAAGGGCGGCGCGTATCCGTGCTGGACCTGCCCGGCGCTTACAGCTTGAACGCCCTCTCGCATGATGAGGCGATGACCCGTGATGTGATCACCGGACAAAGCAGCGAAGTGTTGCCGGACCTGCTGGTGTGCGTGACCGATGCCACCAACCTGCGGCTGCACTTGCGCATGGTGTTGGAAGCGCGCCAGCTGGGGTTGCCCATGGTGGTGGTGCTGAACAAGATGGACCGTGCGAGGAAGTTCGGCATCGCCATCGATGAGGAGGGGCTATCGAACGCGCTCGGCGTACCCGTGCTGTCCACTGTGAGCGTGCATGCGCACGGTGCTGACGCACTACGTGCTTTCCTGGACCGGCCCGTGGAGGCCACGACCCCCGTACCGTGGAGCGCACCGAAGTTGGAGCAGGTCCTTGCCACCCAACAGGAGGCACAGCGCATCTACCAAGAGACGGTCACGGTACCCGTAGTGGACAAGGACCCCAGCGATCGCATCGATCGTGTACTGATGCATCCGTTCTGGGGCTTCGTGGTGCTCGCGCTCGTGCTCTTCACCACCTTCGTTGCGGTCTTCACCTTGGGTGGCCGGCTCACGGACTTCATAGAGACGGGCACCGGTGCGTTGGGCGGCCTGCTGATGGACCACATGGCGGAGGGGCCCTTGCGCGGACTGCTTGTGGAAGGCGTGATCGGTGGCGTAGGCAGTGTGCTCGCGTTCCTTCCGCAGATCCTCATCCTCTTCCTGTTCATCCTTGCGTTGGAAGCATCCGGCTACCTGCCCCGTGCCGCCTTCCTGCTGGACCGCCCCATGAGCAAGGCCGGCCTTTCGGGGCGTTCATTCATCCCGTTGCTCTCCAGCTTCGCCTGTGCGATCCCGGGCATCATGGCCACGCGCACCATCGTCAATTGGCGTGATCGGCTCACCACCATCCTGATCGCCCCGTTGATGGCGTGCTCCGCGCGGATCCCCGTGTACACGTTGCTGATCGCGGCGCTCTTCCCGGATGAACCGGTCTCCGGTGCGCTGGTGATGGTGGGCCTGTACACGCTGGGCATCGTGGCTGCCATGGCCGTGGCCTGGGTCATCAAGCGGAGCAGCGGCGACCGTTCGCGATCGCCCCTGCTCATGGAACTGCCCGCCTACCAATGGCCCGACCTCCGCAGTCTGGTCATCGGGCTGTACGAACGCGCCATGATCTTCATCCGCCGCGTGGGCACCGTGATCCTTGCGCTCACCATTGTCATGTGGGCCTTATGCACCATTCCATCACCACGGTCCACCACCGAAGGAACGCCCATTGCACGCAGCCTTGCCGGTGAAGTGGGCCATGCGTTGCAGCATGTCTTCGCGCCGATCGGTTTCAACGCGGAGATCTCCATCGCCTTGGTACCCGGCATGGCGGCCCGCGAAGTGGTGGTGAGCTCGTTGGGCACCGTGTATGCGATCAACGGGGACCCGGGTGATGTGGAGAACCGATTGCGCGAGCGCATCGCCTCGGAATGGTCCTTGGCCACCAAGCTCTCGTTGCTGTTGTGGCTGGTGTTCGCCCCGCAATGCCTGAGCACTTTCGTGGCCGTGAAACGCGAGACCGGTTCGTGGCGCACCATGTGGATCATGGGCGGCTACCTCTTCGGCCTGGCGTACCTTGCAAGCCTGATCACGTACCAGCTGACCACCGCGATCACCGCCCTCTGATGCAGACCACGCTCGCCATCCTCATCGTGCTCCTTGCCGCCGCGTACCTGATGCGTGCTTGGGTGCCCGTGACGCGTGCGAAAAGGAACGGGCGAGGTTCCGATCGAACCGCTTGCGGCCCTTGCACGGCGTGCGAAGGATACCGCTAGGCACCTCCGGAACAGGTCACAAAGAGCAGCGCTTTGTGCCGGGTTCGGACCGTGATGCTTGGCGATCGTTAACGATCCCCGAGGTCCGTATTCATCCCTTTCGTTTCATTTGTAACTGTTTCCCACGCAACGTTCATGCTTCGCACCCCCATCGGCTACTGGTGTTCCGTTGCCGCCCACCAATACTTCATCCGCTTGCAGGAGAAGCTGGCAGGGCTGGACATCACGAACTGGTTCTTCGTGCTGCTCACCATCGATGAGCACAAGGGCAAGTTGAGCCAACAGGAACTCGCCGACGCGCTGGACCTGGACAAGGTGGCGATGACCCGCGCGCTGGACCACTTCGCGGAGAACGGCTACGTGGAACGGTGCGCCTGCGAAGGCGACCGTCGCAAGTTCATCGTGAAGCTCACGCCCAAGGCGCGGCCCGCAGTGAAGGCCATCCGGAAGGCCTATGACGAATTGAACGACGACGCGATGAAAGGCATGAACAAGAAGGAGCGCACGCTCTTCCAACAACAGCTCACGCTGCTGGTGGAGAACATGCGGCCCACGAAAGCGCCCGCGCGCATGACCACGAAGCGGATACCCCTATGATGCGAACGAACACGATCGCTGCGGCGATGATCACCCTGCTGTCCGCATGCGGCGGCGGGGAAGAGAAGGCCGCCGGTGGCGGTGCCATGCCTCCCATGGCCGTGCAGGTGCATGTGCTCACGCCCACCGCATTGGACAATGCCATCGTGACCACGGGCACGCTCATGGCCAATGAAGAGGTGGACCTGGTGAGCGAGCTCGCCGGCCGTGTCACGTCCATCGGATTCACCGAGGGCGGCAATGTGAGCGCGGGCCAGGTGCTGCTGAAGATCAACGACGACGAACTCCAGGCGCAACTGCGCAAGGCCGAAGCGAACCTGAAACTGGCCAGGGACGATGCGGGCCGCAAGGAGCAATTGCTCGCGGTGAGCGGGATCAGCCAGGAACAGTTCGATGCGGCGCAAGCCCAGCTCACGGGCCTGCAAGCCGAGGCCGACGAACTGCGGGCACGCATCGCGAAGAGCACCATCCGCGCACCGTTCAATGGGAAGGTGGGCCTGCGCTCAGCAAGCGAGGGCGGCTATGTGGCCAGCAACGCCGTGATCGCACGCTTGCAGCAGATCGACCCGATCAAGGTGGAGTTCGCCGTGCCGGAACGCTATGGCAGGATGATGAAGCCCGGCACTGCGATCAGCTTCTCCCTGGAGGGCGATACAACGACTTACGCTGGTGAAGTGTACGCCGCAGACCCCAGCGTGGATGCCACGACCCGCACCGTGAAGGTGCGCGCGCGCAGCGACAACAAGAGCGGTCATCTTCTCCCCGGCTCCTTCACGAAAGTGGATGTGCGATTGGAACGGATCACGGATGCGCTCGTCGTCCCGGCCGAAGCGCTGATCCCCGATATCCAAGGTCAGAAGGTACTTGTGATCAAGGATGGCAAGGCTGTGAGTTTGCGCGTGAAGACGGGCATCCGCAGTGCGAACACTGTGCAATTGACGAGTGGCGCACAGGCCGGTGACTCCGTGTTGGTGACCGGTCTGCTCGCCGTGCGCGAAGGCATGCCGGTCTCGGCGATCCCATCGAATGCCATGAACGCCACCGTGGTAACGGACAGCGCACGATGAACATCGGGACCGTCAGCATCAACCGGCCGGTGCTCGCATCGGTGATCTCGATCATCATTGTGCTGTTCGGTGTTACCAGAACCTGCGCCTGTGACTGTCCCCCTAAACCAACTATCCGGAGTGCCGTTGAGGGGTCACACCTCGTAGTTCACGGGAAGATCATCCAAGCGGTTCTGCATAAAGCACTTCAACAGGATTCCGTTCCGTTGGACTCACTGAGTCAGGGATCACAACAACGATCCTTCGGCCCTCGGTTCATGAACGAATATACCGTCCTGGTCCTTGAAGGATACAAGGGTGCGGAAGTGAATGACACCATCGTTGTCCGTACCGGTCTCGATTCAGAAACGGACTGCAAACTCCGACTGGATCTTGGATCGGAGTACATCATTTATGCCAAGTCCCAGTTTATCAACCATCAACTTCTAGATTGGAAAGACGAGTCAGTAATTGGCTATTCAACTTCTGGATGCTCAAGAACAAGATCATTCGCTCGTCGCGAGGCAAAAGCGATCAGAGAGGTCATTCATATCACTGAGAATGTTCATTATCGCGATTCATACTAAAGCATGAACATCGGGACCGTAAGCATCAACCGGCCCGTGCTCGCCTCGGTGATCTCGATCATCATCGTGTTGTTCGGTGCGATCGGCTTCAACTTCCTCGGCGTGCGGGAGTACCCGAGCGTGGATCCGCCGGTGATCACCGTGACCACCAACTACGTGGGTGCGAACGCGGACATCATCGAAAGCCAGATCACCGAGGTGCTGGAGGAACAGATCAACGGCATCGCCGGCATCCGCAACCTCACGAGCGTTAGCAGCGATGGCCGTAGCACCATCACCGTGGAGTTCGAACTGGACGTCGATCTGGAAGCCGCAGCGAACGATGTGCGCGATCGCGTTAGCGGCAGTTTGCGCGACCTCCCCACGGATGTGGACCCGCCCATTGTGGCGAAGAGCGACGCGGACAGCAGCCCGATCGTGGCGATGACCGTGCAAAGCGATCAACGGAGCATGCTCGAGCTGAGCCAGATCGCCAACGACGTTTTCAGGGAACGGCTGCAAACGATCCCCGGCGTGAGCAACATCCGCGTGTGGGGCGAGAAGAAGTACAGCATGAAGCTACAGCTGGACCCGGTGAAGATGGCCGGCTTCCAGGTGACGCCGAGCGATGTGCGCAGCGCGCTGAACCGCGAGAACGTGGAACTGCCGAGCGGACGCATCGAAGGCTTCAACACCGAACTGAGCATCCGCACATCCGGTCGGCTCACCACGGAAGAGGAGTTCAATGATCTCATCATCCGAGAGAACGATGGGCGTGTGGTGCGCATGCGCGACATCGGTGTGGCGGAATTGCGACCGGAGAACGAACGTTCGCTGTTGCGGGGGAACGGCGGCGTGGCACAGGTGGCCATCGCCATCACCCCACAGCCGGGCAGCAACTATGTCGCCATCGCCGATGAGTTCTACAAACGCGTGGAACAGATCAAGAAGGACCTGCCCGAAGACCTGCGTTACACCGTGGCCTTGGACACAACCGTTGGCATTCGCGCTGCGATCGTGGAAGTGGAAGAGACGGTGCTCATCGCCTTCGGGCTAGTGGTGCTCGTGATCTTCGTCTTCTTGCGTGACTGGCGCACCACGCTCATCCCGGTGCTCGCGATCCCGATCTCGCTCATCGGTTCCTTCTTCATCATGTGGGCGGCGGGCTTCAGCATCAACATCCTCACGCTGCTCGCCATCGTGCTCGCCACCGGCATCGTGGTGGACGATGCGATCGTGGTGCTGGAGAACATCTACTCCAAGATCGAGGACGGCATGGACCCGATCAGGGCGGGGCACGAAGGATCCAAGGAGATCACCTTCGCCATCGTCAGCACCACCATCACACTAGCGGCAGTGTTCCTGCCCATCATCTTCCTCAGCGGCCTCACCGGCCGGCTCTTCCGTGAGTTCGGCATCGTCGTGGCCGGTGCGGTCATCATCAGCGCCGTGGTCTCGCTATCACTTACGCCGATGATGAGTGCGCGCTTGCTCAACCGGAAAACGAAGCACAGCCGCTTCTACGTGGTCACCGAACGTTTCTTCGAACGGCTGTCGCGCGGGTACGAGCGCTCGCTGAACGGCTTCCTCCGCAGGCGTTGGCTGGCCTTCGTCGTTATGGCGTTGAGCCTTGGCTTGATCTGGCTGGCGGGCTCCAACATCCCCAGCGAGTTGGCACCGGCCGAGGACAAGAGCCGCTTCATGGTGATGAGCACCGCGCCCGAAGGCACCAGCTTTGAACTGATGAACGACTACATCGGTCATGTGATCGAATTGGTGGACACCATGCCCGAACGCGAAGCGCTGTTAAGTGTAACGGCACCCGGCTTCGGCACCGCATCGTCCACCAACAACGGTTTTGTGCGCGTGACCTTGGTGCCACCGGGCGAACGCGACAAGACACAGGACGAGCTCGCGAAGACCATCATGGGCAAGGTGCAGCGCTTCAATCTCGCGCGCAGTTTCGTGGTGCAAGAGCCTACCATCGGTGGATCACGCTTCACGCGCCTGCCGGTGGAGTATGTGATCCAAGCGCCGGACTTCGAACGCTTACGCGAAGTGATCCCCACCTTCATGGAAAAGGCAGCGGCCGATCCCACCTTCGAAGTGGTGGACCTCAACCTGAAGTTCAACAAGCCGGAGCTGAACGTGGAGATCGATCGTGATCGCGCACGCGCCATGGGCGTGAGCATGCAGGACATCGCCGAAACACTTCAACTCTACTTCAGCGGCCAGCGCTACGGCTACTTCATTATGCAGGGCAAGCAGTACCAGGTGATCGGTCAGGCCACGCGCGAGAATCGCAGCGCACCCATCGACCTGAGCAGTGCCTATGTCCGCAATGACAAAGGCGAGATGGTGCAATTGGACAACCTGGTGCGCACCAGCGACCGAAGCACACCGCCGCAACTCTTCCGCTACAACCGCTACGTGAGCGCCACCGTGAGCGCCAGCACCGTGGATGGCAAGACCATCGGCGATGGCATCGCCGCGATGGACCGCATTGCGGACGAAGTATTGGACGACAGCTTCAGCACCGCGCTCGGTGGCGTGAGCAAGGAATTCGCCGAGAGCGGCAGCAGCTTGCAGTTCGCCTTCCTGCTGGCGCTGGTCCTCATCTTCCTCATCCTCGCCGCGCAGTTCGAGAGTTGGATCGATCCGCTCGTCGTGATGTTCACCGTGCCGCTCGCATTGGCCGGTGCGTTGGTCACGCTGTGGATCGGCGGGCACACGCTCAACATCTTCTCGGAGATCGGCATCATCGTGCTCGTGGGCCTCGTCACCAAGAACGGGATCCTCATCGTGGAGTTCGCGAACCAGCGCAAGGACGCCGGATTGAAGAAGCTCGACGCCGTGGTGGACGCCGCAGGCCAGCGATTCCGTCCGATCCTCATGACCAGTTTGGCCACCGTGCTTGGTGCGTTGCCGATCGCGCTGGGCCTGGGCGCCGCCGCGAAGAGCCGCGTGCCGATGGGCATTGCGATCATCGGCGGATTGCTGTTCGCCTTGGTCCTCACGCTGTACGTGGTGCCCGCCCTTTATAGCTACATGAGTCGTGAACATAGCCGTGCCGATGTGGCCGGTGATGATGCGCCGTCCATCGAACCCATCGCGACCGCATGAAGCAATCGATCGCCCTACTTCTTTCGCTCTGCGCCTCCGGCCTTTTCGCACAACAGGTGCTCACCGCCGATGAGGCCGTGCGCATCGCGGTGGAACAGAACCATGGCATCCGCCTGGCGAGGCTGGATGCACGCAGCGCGGAATTGTTGAACAACGCCGGGCAAGCGGGCATGCTGCCCACGGTGGATGCCGTCGGCTCCTACACCGTGGACAACAGCAGCACCAAGCAGACCTTCTTCAGCGGCGAAGTGCGCGAGGCGGACAATGCCGACAGCCGCGTGCTCGATGGCGCCGTGCGCTTGAACTGGACCGTCTTCGACGGCCTCGCGATGTTCGCGACGAAGGACCGCTTGGAAGCCCTTGAACTCATCGGCCGGACGCACTTGCGACAAGAGATCGAGGCCACGGTGTACGATGTGCTCGCGGCCTACTACCAAGTGGTGCAACTACGGAAGGGCATCGCCGTGCAGCGCGAAAGCGTCCACATCTCAGGCGAACGCTTGGAGATCACACGCACCGGTCTGCGCATCGGCAGCGCCAGTGGCCTTGCGGTGGTGCAAGCGCAATTGGACCAGAGCGCGGACAGCGCCGCCGTGCTGGATCTGCTCGTGCAGGAGTCCGCCGCCGTGGCCCGGGTGAACGCGCTGATGGGACGCGGGCCCGCAACGGAACTCGCCCTCGCCACGGACATTCCCGCAACACAACCGATGGAATTCACGCAACTGCAACAGACGGCGCACAATGCGAACAGCGCATTGCAGCTCGCACGACAGGAGCGCATCGCAGCGGACCTCAGCGTGAAACAATTGCGCGGGGCGCTGCTTCCCCGTGTGGATGTGTTCGGCAACTACGGCTACACGAAGTCCACCTCGGCGGTGGGTTTCCTGCAAAGCAACCAGAGCACCGGCCCGGATTACGGCGCGCGCATCAGCATCCCGTTGTTCCGCGGAGCGCAAGCGAGCAAGGCGCTGGAGGTGGCGAAGCTCACGCGTGAGCAGGCGGCCATCACCACCGAACAGGCGGAACTGATACTGGAGGAAAGTCTGCTGAACGCATGGACCGACCACACCACGGCCAACCAACGCGTGGCGCTGGAGGAAAGCAACCTCGGTGGTGCGCGCACGCAAGTACACGTGGCACTGGAGAGCTACCGCCTCGGTGCCATCACATCCGTGGAATTGCGTGATGTACAGCAAGGCCTCATCGCCGCTGAGCAACGCCTGCTCACCGCGCAGTACGAAGCCAAGTTGGCGGAGCTGCAGTTGAAGTGGCTGGCGGGAGCGTTGCCCTGATCAGCGCGTCAGGGTCGATGATCACTGCGGCGATGCATGGATCCGCGTGGAATTCAAATACACACCGCAGAGGGGCAGAGAGCACAGAGTGGATCCCGAATGCAAATGCCGCAAGGTGTCCCCTGCGGCATTCACGGTCTTCAAGATCGAGTTCCGGAATGCAGTTGGGGCAACTCCACCCAACGCATTGCATTCCTCTGCGCCCTCTGCTTCTCTGCGGTTCAATTCATTTCCTCCGCCTCGGGCTGTTCGCTTCGCGTCCTTACGCCTCTGCGGTGAAATGGACTACGCCGCCATGGCCTCGGAGAGTTCCTCCGCCACGCGCTTCAGGCCCACCAGTTGCTCCACCCACTGCTTGCCGGCCTCGCGGGCGCGGCGCACGGCCATTGGCAATCCGGCGAAATCGCCCTGCCACAGTTCCACGCGGGTGCGGCCCTCCTCCAGCGGTACCAAGTGGATGTCCACCGTGGTATGGCTCGCGGGCTCATCGGGCAGCTTGCTCTTGGGGTTGAAGGTGGTGTAGCGCAGGCGCTCACCGGGGTACACGGCCATCACCTTGCCCTTGGCCACCAGTGTCTGGTCGCCACCCTCCTCGCGGATGAACCATTGGATGGGTTCATCGGGGCGCATTTCACAGCAGGGGGTGGCGCCCATGTACAGGCGGGCCAAGCTCGGCTCGGTAA
>JADJKO010000015.1 GCA_016705955.1 Flavobacteriales bacterium | reverse complement strand
TGATGACCAACTCGTTGTTTCCTGCGGATGGAAGGTGGTCACGGTCGAGGAAGTGTTGGAGACGGAGTACTTCAAGACAAGCGTAGTATCCAAGAGAACGCGTTCATGTCGCCCGCTGAACGTGCATGTGAACTATTACCCGCATCAGCGGAACCACGAGCTACTACAAGTACCATCCGGGGCAAATACCTGTGGTGGCGTGGCACCGAAGAGACAGCACGGAGAATGAACGGCACCGTGCGGTGGTGAAACACGCTCGCATGGCGGGGTCCTTCTCCGCCGGATCGCAGGAGCACGACGACGCAGGATAAGCGGCACTTACAGTCGCGAAGGCGAACCGGCGGTACAAGGCGGGCAGTTCGGGTTCATCAAGTTCGGTTGGCGCGTGGATCTTCTCTTGCGCCGCGCAATGCCGTGGTGGAGGTAAACTCGGCGACAAGGTGCAAGTTCCGTTTCGGTGATCGCTCAATTCAAGAACTGATGTCGCGTACGATCAAGACCATCCTGCTTGTGCTCATCGCCGCAATGGCGGCTATGTCGCGTATAGCAAACTGAAGCCGCCGGGAGCCAGCTCCATTCCATCCTCCGTGGAGGGGTCATGGACCCCGTACCCGGTCTGCTTGATGGCCTGGGCATCCGGTACACGACGGGTATTACCAAGCGGATCGCGGATCTATCCCGCCATGTACCGGGATCGGTTTCTTCGGTGCAGGCAACGCGGTGCTAATCAATGGGACCAAGGAAATGGAGAAGGAATCACCGGCCTTCCTGGTCCCGACGACGAAGGGCAATCCGTATGGGCCTGTACAACATCCAAGTGAACGCACAGGACGACAGCCTCATTTCTGAAAACGCATCCGGAGAAAGGCGTTATCAGTTACCGCAGCGGTAATTAGAGGTGCTTCCGTGGTCCCATCCATCGCCTTAGCCATATCAACGGGAAGGGAGTTCGACATGGATTGCATGTCTTCCCCAGCGGACAGTACGGTGCTATCCCCGCAGTAGATCCGGTAGCTCGCGACCAGTGCGCAGAATGCGATGCGTGGCCTCGGGGTCGGGGTCGGTCTCCTGCGGCGTCAGTGTACGTGGTCCCCAACCCACGACGCGCACCTGCCATGTCGGCATCGGCGTTGTCGCCGTCATCGAGCTATCCATGGCCATGGCACCTGAACGGGCGCGGCTCCAGAGATCCGCTCATCGGGCTCGAGTTGTGCACCCTGCCTTCTCACTGGACAGGACCCTCGAAGAAGCTGCCGGATCCTGAATTCGTCCAGCTTCTCGGATTGCACTTCATCGAACCCATTGCGATGATGTGCATCTTGTACGACCCGTGAAGCGAATGCAGGAGATCCATGGCGCCGGCATGAGCAAACGTCTTGCGCGGACAGCTGCCGAGATAGTCTCTCTGCCCAGGTCGCCGCAGCCCATTCTCCTTCACACCGAAACAGCGCAAGTGTGTTCCGGAAGCTAAGCGCACACGAGCACCTCTTTCGGCATGCGGCCGTTGGTGTACCTGCCCCCACATGGCGTGGTTGATCTCCTCATAGACCTCCGATGAAGGCCTCGGCATCGGCACACCATCATTCGCCGCACCCATGAGCTTCATGAGTTCTCGCAAAGTGGCGCGCGAGTTCCCGCGGAAATCCCATAAGCGTATGGTCAGATCGAAGAAGAGATGTTAGATGCCATCATCGGATGAAGCCCCATGCGAATGCAGAACGACCAACCATACCACCACCACGGATACCAGAACGGGTAAGGGTACGCCGATCGTGCTGAAATATTTTCGCGGCAAGAACGGCCGTCGGTATGGATAGGATCGGTTGTATCGTCGGCAGCCTGAACATCCCATGTGATCAAGCCATGAATGATCCACCGGTTCGTTCCAGTGCTGAATACAGGACGGGCAGCCAGGCCGCGGGCAAGTCGTTCTTCCTCTTCCACACATAGCGCAGCCTGAACCATTCCATCACCCGCTTCCCCGAGCGGGAAGAAGATCAAGGTCCCCCCGCTTCCACCGATGGCCAAGAGGACCATGGTCTGGAGGTAGCTGTGGTTGAATCCACCAGGAGACCGGCGCTGCGAACACCAATCGATTGCTCGTGAAGAGGACGCTGACAGCACCTGCGGCGTTCATCGCCGTCAGAGCTGCTGCCATGGGCCGATCCCCGGGCATCGCCAAGGCCGGGAAACGATGTAAAGGCCTGGGCGGTCATCTCCTCATCGATCGCCCCGGACCAGAACCGTGTTCCCGCAGGCTGTGCAACTCGCGTATTCCAAACCCTCCTTGCTGTAATTGTAGCAGCGGCTTACCCCGCCTTCAGGTTCCCCAAGCGGAGCAACGCCTTGTCCACGGTACCATGCTCTGTCCTGTGGCCAGCATGGGATCACGATCAACACGGTTACCCTTCAATTAAAGGGGGCTGCTCAGTGACTCCACTTCTATATCAATCCGTCCTCTCCTTTCCGATGCTTGCGGTACGCGCTGGTGAATGCTTTGTCCGCATGATCGAACTAGTTCAACATCCCTTGATGCATCGGCAGACCGGCCCAGTGCCAGGATTGGCCAGCACCGGTTGCTCTTCGTTTCACTTGCGCACTTCAGCGGGTGCGATCCCTTCACGCTCCTCGTACCCGGGCGACTCAATTCCGCGCCATCACTTCGCCTGCGTTCGAGGTTCCTTGGAAACGAAGGGGGATCCTTCGTGGATACTCCACATCGCAGCTCCGGCAATGAATGCCCCACCACCTTCGTTACTTCACCAGTTCTTTCACCATCGTCCTATCGCTTCGGAACCACCGCAGTGAAGGCGGAAGGCGGTTCCGCACCCAGGCGTAAATATACCCTGGGCCGCGCGCCGAATCCAGCGTTGAACCGCTCGACGGACGGGTGTCATCGATCTCAGGAAGTCCAGCAGCGTATCCCGATTCGGCATGATGCGATCCTAGATCGATGATCCGGAATATGGCCATGGCTTCCAAGCCCGCAGGTGTATTGGCCGATTTGAGCAGGATGGAACGACCTTCCACGTGGCAAACACACCGCTCCGAGAATGGCGGATCCATCCGTTGATCAGCACAATGCGACATACCCATCGGCGTTGGATCCCTCTTCCACGACCCGCTGGAGTGCCACATAGATCCGACGGGTGCTTCGCGCCATAGCGTGAACCCGTCGTGCGCGAGAACAGTTCCGAAGAACTCGGCAGCCGTTGCTCGCTCACCGACGTCTCGCCATCTGAGGAGCGATGTTCCGTCGGTGTCCTTGGAATATGCTTCGCGCAATTCTTCGATGGAAGCATTCACCGACAGGACTTTGGTCTATGCGTTCCGCATGAGACGCCATCCTTCATCAACGATGCATGGACTCGTTCAGCAAGTGTCCCAGTAACGGAATCGGGATGGAATGGCTGCGAGAATTGCTTCGGTGCCGATCCTTCTGAGCCGATCGGGGGGAACAACCCGAGCTGTTGCGGACCATAGGGCTGAAAGAGATAGTTGAAACCCCACTTGCGGCGCCACGTGAGCGGCATGCATCGCCCCGGCTCTTCATCCACCAACGCCCCAGCCCGGTGAAGCGATATCGAGGATCCAACTCTGCGTACCAATGGCAAGCGGTTCTCGCACCCGCAACAACGCAGCACCCCACCACCCCTTGTCGTCTCTGCATGCGTCAGGTGCCTGCATCGTGGGCGGCTTCGGGATGATCGCGAGATGCTTCACGCCATTCCGTGTTCGCACCGGCACTTCGCCATGAAAGCTCCGTGCAAAGTCCGCGTGAAGGTTCCGCCGATGCGCTGAGGCGATCCACGGCGCGCGCACTTCGGGATTAATCGCTTCCTCCGGTGAGAGACCGAGCTTGTGACAAAGGGGTGTTGTCCATGACCGTGAACGGATGGATCATCAGTTCCGTTGCGCGCTCCTGCTCCGGATCGGTACCACGGGTGCGGCGTACACGTTCCGCACCCAGATCCGATCCCATCATTGGATCCCCAGCTTGTGCTCTTCGCGAATACCGAGCTTCTCCATTTCGCGGAAAGTGGCGGGCACCTTCAGGCGAAGAAAATGCTGGCGGCTCAACCTGGGATCGGCCGCTGGATACTGTGCTGCAGCGCGGATCTCTTTGCCGCCAAATCCAGGTTGAGCGCTGGTGTTGTGCCGGGATGGACATCCTATTTCAGCAGTGTTCGTGTACGACCAACGCGATGCCTATGCGGGATGATCACAGGAACCGCATGGTCCCATTCGCCGCGAGTAGCCGAGAGCACAAAGTGGATCACTTGGTTCGAACATGTGTTGAATACCGAGCGGGCCTCTTCATCCAAAGAGGAAAGGATCGTTGAACGTCCGGTCAACACGCGAATCTTTCTTGGGTCCTTCAATTTCCATGTGGCATCACGCATTGTGGAACCGATGGTTCTCCAAGCGGTCGGCCGAGGTATTTGAAACCATCGTCTGGCAGATCCCCGTGCTGATCCGACCGGTAAACGCTCGCAGGTGGTTCCAAGCCGGGATCAAAACGCTTCCCACGCTTCCCGAGTTCACGCCCCTCATCAACAACAGGCCGATGCAGGTATCCAAGGTCGTGAGGCGTCAGGGGAATCAGTCGCGTGGTCTACCATGCTCATCGGATGGCAGTCCACTCCATTCCTCCATAGCGCGAAAGCAGGAAAAAGGTCACGGGAACACATCGAACGGAAGATCACCCTCATCACTTGGGAACACATGTAGGATCCCATTCATCGCATGGGGTCGGCGGTTCGGACGGACTTATGCCATTCGCCTTCAACCCAGCCCGGACGAACGAATGTTGAGCACTTCGGATCGCTCACTTCCGTAGGAGTTTGGCACCGTCAGTCAATCTCTAACTCATCCTCGGTGGCGACCAAGCGCACAGCGCAGCCAAGCAAATTTTTCAATACCCAACGCACCGGCCTGGTTCAGCTCTAGGGGTCGGCTCGGCGAGCAGTAGCGCCCGAGATACCTGGGTCACGGCAGTGGGAACGCTGGAAAGGTAACGGGCGTAACCAGTATAGCCTCAAGTGAACGCGTCTTCCAATTCTTTAATGATCGCTCCGCAGCATGACCATCACCATACAGGTCCTCGTGAGTCGGCTTGCCAATGCTTCGTTGATCCTGCAACGGCTTCATCAATCCGCTTCAGGGTCGCATCCGCGAACCGCTTGTCCACGCTGTACCAACTCCACCCACTCCGTTTCCGCACGAAGCACCACACAGGGTTTGTTGAAGAAGAAGGCCTCCTTCTGGACACCCCGGAATCGGTGATGACCAACCGCGCGTTGCGCTCCAGTGCGACCGTGTCCAAATAACCCACCGGTGGGATCAGGACGAGGTCCTTCGCGGCCGTTGCCAGTTCCGGTGAACGATCCAGGCGATCCTGCGTTCGTGGATGCAATGGAGCACCACGGGAAGGTCATGCGCCGAGGCCACCCGCCAATCCGGTGATGATCGCCTTGAGCCGATCCGCATCGTCCGTATTGTTCTCCCGGCATCGTTGCCAACACGAATCTCTCAGCGACCAATCCGTGCGTTTTCAATATCACCGAACGCTCGGCGGCAACAGCGGAGAAGTACGAACTGTTGTCATACATCACGTCGCCGCTCGATCGCATGCGGAGAATCCATCGTCGCCCGCCCTTTGCTCTTGGGTTCGAATCCTTCGCGCCTCAGGTTGTCCACGGCAACCATCGTCGGGCAGAACAACCAGGTGGAACAATGGTCGCACATGATCCGGTTGATCTCCTCCGGCATGGATTTGTTGAAGGATCGCAGGCCGGCCTCGATGTGGGCCATGGGGATCCGAAGCTTCGCAGTGGCCATCGCGGCAGCGAGGGTGCTGTTCGTATCGCCATACAGGAGCACGACATCCGGCTTGGCTTCCACCAGCACCTTTTCGATCGCGGACAACATACTTGCCGTTTGATGACCATGTGGCCGGAGCCAACACCCAGGTCCCATTGCGGTTCCGGGATTCCAGTTCCTTGAAGAACACGGCACTTATGCGCTCGTCGTAATGCTGGCCCGTGTGCAACACCGAATGCACCATTGTTCCGGATCGGCTCATCGCCCGATCGATGGCCGCGGCTTTGACGAATTGCGGTCTTGCACCAACGACACTGATCACGTTCACCTTCGCCATCACATCATCCCGTTATCCGCGAAACTGTAATACCCTCCACCGGCTATGATCAAGTGATCCTGAACCGTGATGTCCAGCAGCCGAGCGCCGTCCACGAGTTTGCGTGTCAACTTGATGTCCTCCTCACTGGGTCGCAGTTGTCCGCTGGGGTGATTATGGCAGAGCACAATACACGAAGCTCGAACATCCAGTGCAAGCTTGAAGATGATCTTCGGATCCGCCACCGTCCCGTGCAGGCCGCCCCGGCTCACCGGCGTGCGCTCGATCAGCCGGTTTCCCCGATCCAACAACAAGAGCCAGAACTCCTCGTGCGGAAGATCGGCCAACTTCTCCCGCATCAGATCGTGTGCGATCGCGCTTAGGTCACACTTGGTCGCTCCGGCCTATCCGTGGTCCGTTGTCGGCGACCAAGTTCCAATGCCGCTAGGATGGACATTGCTTTCGCTTCTCCCATGCCCTTGTGCTTCATGAGATCCTGCACGCCCAGTCCCGCCAATCGGTGCAGGTCATTGCCAACTTTCGCCAGGATCTTCTTCGACAGGTCCAATGCGCTCTCTTGCGCTGAACCCGATCGGATCAGGATCGCCATCAGCTCCGCGTCGGAGAGTGACCTTGCTCCCAAGCCCATGAGCTTCTCCCGGGGTCGGTCCTCCTTGGCCCAATCCCTGATCCGCATCCGCTGCTCGCCGTTCTCGTCCATGGAGTTGGTACAAAACAAACAGGCCCTCAATGAGGACCTGTCCAAGATAGGTTCGGTCGGCCTACTTCAATCCGTTCACGTGCTTCTTCACGGAGGATTTCAGGTTGGCCGCTTTGTTCTTGTGGATGATGTTGCGCTTGGCGAGCTTATCCAACATCGCGGTCACCTCGGGGAGGAGCTTTTCAGCCTCCTTCTTGTCCGCAGTAGCGCGAATATCACGCACTGCGTTACGGGTGGTCTTGTTCTGGTAACGATTGCGGTCGTTGCGGGTCTCCGTCTGACGAACCCGCTTCAGTGCGGACTTATGGTTGGCCATTGCTTGAGTATTCCTTTTTCCGGAAGGGGGCGCAAATATAGGCGGGATGTGGGTTCAAGCAAGGGCTGAAAGCAAATAGACCTCAAGGCCGGTCCCGCCAATGGGCAGGCCTTCAATAGGCGTTCTCGTCCTTACCGAACATATTGGTCACGGTCTTCACCACGATCCTGAGATCCAGGAAGAAGGACCAGTTCTCCAAGTACCACACATCCAGTTCCACCCGACGCTCCATCAATTCCGGTGTCCGGGTTTCGCCCCGCATGCCGTTCACCTGTGCCCAGCCCGTGATCCCGGGCCGAACGAAGTGGCGCACCATGTACTTGTCGATGATGTCCCGGTACTGGTCATTCAAACGCAACGGATGAGGCCGGGGACCCACCACGCTCATTTGACCGGATAGCACATTGAGGAATTGGGGCAGTTCATCCAGATTGCTCTTCCGCAGGAACCGGCCGACGGCGGTCACACGCGGGTCGTTCTTGGTGGCCTGCTTCACGTCCGCTTCGACATTCGTGCGCATGCTGCGGAACTTCCAGCAGACGAATGCCTTGTTGTCGCGGCCTAGACGCATCTGTTTGAAGAAGACCGGACCCTTGCTGGACAGCTTGATGAACAACGCCAGAAGCGGGAACAGCCAAGTGAACACCAATGCGATGACCAGGGTCGAGAAGACGATATCGAATGCACGCTTGACCCTGCGGTTGATCCCCTGGTCCATCGGCTCCTTGCGCAGCTTGCTCACGGGCACTGCTCCGTGGAATTCGAGCTCGGAGACCTTGACCACTGGAATGAAGCTCTCCCCGCTCGGGATGATCCGGAACCGGATGGTGTTCCGTTCACAGAATTCCATCAGGTCCGTCACGTCCTGCTTCCGTGTGCCCGGTAGTGCGCAATACACGATATCGATCCTGTTCTGGATCACGTATGCCTTCATGGACTCCACATCGCCCACACGGCGCGAGCCGAGCAACCCGTTGATGGGTTCATCATTGAAGATGCCGCGGAACCGATAACCCCGCACCGTTTGATCCTCACAATACCGGAAGATCTCCTCTGCCGCTGGACCATCACCCACGATCACCAGATCCTTCACCGAGGTGAGCGGATCCAACGTGAACACCTTGTTCAGCCCGGTCTGGACGTTCTGGAAGGACAATTTGCCGGAACGCAACAACGCATTCAGGTCCTGGACCCGGTCGGATCCACCGACGGAACGCCCGGTACCATCCCCTCCGCTCGTTCCTTTTGTCCGTTCCATCTGTGTGGTGTGCCCTCTTGCCTGAACCAAGGCTGTTGAGCGAGGGCAAATCTAGGCTTGGGTTGCGGTCTTGTCAAGTTGGTCGAAGAAAATCAACAATTCGTCGAGGTATTCAATGATCCGAGGACCTGTACGTGGTGGTTTTCAGGCTGTTCCTCTCGCAGTTCCATCCTGCTCGACAATTTCCGGTTTTCGGCTGAACAGGCGGCTGGCCGAACTCTTCACAATCATGTAAAGGAAGATAGAATTCGTCACCAAGTAACGCTTCCACAACCTTTTTGGCTCAAGTCCTAACCGGAACAGCCACTCCAAAGCCAGCTTTCTCATCCATGATGGAGCACGGCGTTCCAGCCCTGCATACAGCAGGAATGCTCCGCCAATTCCGATCATCACAGCGTTCACGCGACCTTTCATCAGCGCCATCCAGCGTTCCTGCTTCGGGCAGCCCAACGAGACCAGGACGATGTTGGCCCCCGACTGGTTGATCCGTTGCGCCTCCGCAGAAAGATCCAGGGTTTCCAGAGGTCCGAATGGGGGAGCATGTGCGCCAGCGATCACCAGTGTTGGATGCTCTTTCGCTGCGCGCTCGATGATCGCAGCTTGAGTGGTGTCCTTCCCGCCGTAAAGAAAAACGCGAAGTCCTTCCGCCGCCGCTCGTTCAAGAACCGCAGGCATGAGGTCATTCCCGGCCACGCGTTCCTGACCTTTACGATGGAACAGGTTCATAGCATAGCGAACCGGCATGCCATCGGCTGTTGCCAGATCGGCTCCGTTAACCACTTGCGCGAATGCTGGATCGCGGGCTTCCACGGTCATGTGTGCATTCACGCAACAGACATAGGAAGAGGTCCGGCTTGCGGCCAACCGTGCGATCATTGAAACCTGCTCGTCGAATGTGCCGACGGAAATATCGACCGTGAGGACGCGCTTCTTTGGTGGCAAGGTGATCCCTGTCATCCTTGATCCGCTGTTGAACGTGCGTCCTTCTTTGGTCCGGGTTGCCAACGATCGCTGCCGTCATCGTACCACTGCACCGTCCTTTCGATCCCTTCCTTCATACTGAACGGTGCCGAACCGAGCGCTGCTTCCGTCCGATCCATCGGCGTGATGTCACGATCCATGTCGGGATGTATCGGACCGGTTTGCCGATGAGCGCCTTGGACACGGCCTCGACCCAGATCTTCAGATCGAACGGATCATCGCCGACATAGAAGACCCGACCATCCACCGTCCCACGCTGTACGGTGAGGATCCGATCGATCTGCCAGACCACATTGCCCACATATCCATAAGAACGGATGACCTTCTTGCGACCCGGGTGGAAATAGAGGCCCTTGCGCATGACCTTGAACATCACATCCCGGTAGCGCAATGACCATGGCCCCCAGATGGTGGTTGGCCGAATGATGGTCCAGCAACACTCCAGCCCTGCGGCTCGTGTGATCAGTTCGGTACGCCGCTTCGATTCCCCATACACGGTGAAGGGCTTGAAGTCCAGATCGTCCTTGGGCTGGTAGCCCGCTTCGCAGACGAACTGCGTGCTTGTTACGATGACCCGCTGGATAGACGGACAGGCTTTCAACTGCTCCAGAAGGAGTCGCGTGCCCTCATGGTTCTGGCGGTAGGCCTCCACGTCGGTTGCTTCATCGGTATCCGTTCGTGCGGCAAGGTGTACGACGTGCGTGGGCGCGAATTCCCTGATCAGTTGGCCGCATGCTTCACCATTGAGGATGTCCGCTTCCTTCCAATAAGGAAGCTGGTCCGGGCAAAGAGGCGGGTTCCAGTCGAGGTTCAGGATGGGAACCTGCTTCTCTTCATAGAACCGGATCAGATTCGTTCCGATGAAACCGGACCCGCCCGTGATCAGTAACCGCATCTCCATTCTCTGTTCGCTTCAACACACTTTCAGGGACGGCCCAAAGGAAAAGGACAGGTTCAACGTGCAAAGCGCGCTCAAAGATGCGAACGGCTCCTTGGCTTGATCGGCCTCTTCGTCCATGGTGGTCCATGCCATTCGTCGAACCCATGATCCCATCGGTCGAGAATTGTGAACCGGAGCGGGACATACCGGGTTGAAGGTCCCAAGTTCACCGACCCATGACCATCACTTGTACTCGTACCGTCCTGGCCTTCGCGATCCTCTCTCTCGCGCTCACATCACAGGCCGCCACGTACTACGTTTCCAACAGCGGCAACGACACCAACAACGGCACCAGCCAAGCCACGGCATGGCAGACCATCGGGCGCGTGAACCAGATCTCCGGCTCCCTTCAACCGGGTGATAAGGTCCTCTTCCAACGCGGGGGTTTGTTCCGGGGCAAGCTCACGATCTCCTCCAGTGGCACCGCTGCGAACAAGATCGAGGTGGGCGCTTATGGATCCGGTGATCAACCGGTGATCAGTGGAAGCATCGCCGTGGCGAACTGGACGGTCCAGTCGGGTAACATCTGGCGCGCGCCGGTTTCCCAAGCGGTGAAGCAGGTGTATGTGAACGGCCAGCTGATGGAGATCGCGCGTTACCCCAACACGGGGTGGTTGCGGGTTGATCAAGGTACCACCACCACGTTGACGGATGCCGCGATCACGCAACCAACAGGCACTTGGAACGGCGCAACCGCCGTGATCCGGACCACCCAATGGAGCTACGATACCGCCTTCGTCACGGCGCAGAACGGAAGCACCCTTACGCACACGTCCACCGGCAACAACCTCGGCGCCCTGAGCTGGGGTTACTTCCTGCGGAACAAATTGTCCATGCTCGATGCACCCAACGAATGGTTCTATGATGGCGCGGCGGGATACCTCTATCTGCAATGTCCGGGGAATGTGAACCCGAACAACCTGTTGGTGGAAGCTGCGGTGCTGGACAACGCCATCTATGTGAGCTACCAGCGGCAGCACATCAAGATCTCCGAGATCGCCATGCGCCACAACACGGCAGCATCACTGCGTCTCGCGGTAAGCACCAATCTGGAAGCGATGAACTGCACGATCACCGATACGTGGCAGGGCATTTACAGCACCGGCAACGGGCAGAACTTCCACCACAACACCATCCGGCGCACGTACGGCACGGGGGTGTACCTGATCGACAACAACACGCAGTTCAACGACAACATCCTGGAGGAGATCGCGATGCAACCGGGCCTTGGGGAAAAGGATTGGGGCTACATCGGTTTCCGATGCAACGGAACGGGGATGATCGTGCAACGCAATCGCCTGACCGACATCGGGTACATCGGCATGACGGTGGAACAGAACAGCTTGGTGGAGCAGAACGTGATCAAGCGCGCCATGCGCATCCTGAACGACGGTGGTGGCATCGCGCTGGAGAGTGCCGATGGCATGATCATCCGCGACAACATCGTGATGGACCTGGTGGGAACGTGAGAGCTGCGCGCCGGAATACCACAACTCCTTCCCGATGTGCCACGGCATCTACTTCGGGAACTACAGCAACAAGAACACCCTGGTGCAACGCAACACGGTGACCAATTGCTCGGTGAGCGGGATCCATGTGGATCATACCATGGTGAGTTCGGGCAACCAGATCAAGGACAACATCCTGTTCAACAACCTGATCCAGCTCAGCCTCTCCGACTACAGCAACTACAACGGCCCCGGAGCCACCGCGCCCTACTATGTGCCGAGCTTCAACACGGTGTACAGCGGCAACATCCTGTACGCCGTCACCAAGGACCAATTGTGCATGCAACAACTGCATGTGTACGGTGCGAACTGGGTGGATTTCGGCACCTTTTCGAACAACATGTACTACGCGCCCTACAACGATCGGAGCATCTTCCTGCACAACCACAACACCACCGAGCAACGCACCTTCACCCTGGAGCGTTGGCAGAGCGAATGGAACGAGGACCTGGGTTCCACCCGCAGCCCGTTGCACCTGGAGGACAAGGCCGTGACGGAGATCTTCGGCACCAACCCGGTGCCCAATAGCACCTTCGCTTCCAACGTGAACGGCTGGGGCGGCTGGCCCACACAGGCGTTGCTCACGCACGACCAGACCCATTTGGATGCCGGTTGTTTGAAGGTGGATTTCTCCAACAACGCCAGCAGCAACGTCTTCACCCTGAAGCACAACACCCTGATCCCGGTGCAGAACGGACAGTGGTACCGCATGAAGTTCAGCATCGTGAGCACCCTATTCGGCGAAGTGGAAGTGGGCTTCAAGGGGCAGACCCAGTTGGCCGGTCTTGAAATGGAGGGCCGCAACCATGTGACCTTCGATACAGGGCGGCGCGACGCCACGTTCTACTTCCAGAGCACGATCAGCGATCAAGGGTCCTGCTCCTTCGCCAACACGTATACGGAGGGCACCTACTTCCTGGACAACGTGCAGTTGGACCGGGTGTCGGTGATCGACCTCGACCCCTTCGAGAAGCAGCAACTGCTGATCAACGACCAAGGGGTTTCCCAGTCGTACACCCTGGACGGTTGCTGGAGCGATCTGCACGGCGGCCTGTACAATGGGGCGGTGACCCTGCCCGCGTACACCTCCGTGGTGTTGGTGAAGGAACCCGAAGGCTCCTGCATGACCACGGGCGTGGAGGCCAGTGAAGCACAGGCCGATGGATCGAGCAATTCCCTTTACCCGAACCCGGTGAGCCGTGGAAGCGAACTGAACCTGCTCCCCGGGGCCGGTGCGCAGCGCATGGTGCGTGGTTTCACCATGAACGGCGAACTGGTGTGGGAGGAACGGATCGACGCGGGGATCCGTGTGATCGGCCTTCCCGCCGACCTGGGCCCGGGCGCGTATGTGGTGCAGATCACGGAGGGTGATCGGCGGGCGCAGCAGCGGTTGATCGTGCTGTAGTCATTGCGAGCGAAGCGAAGCAATCTCGTTACGCGCCGCCACCGGGTTTGTCAGTCATTGCGAGCGCAGTGAATTGCGGCCGCTTTTCCGTCAGCACTGGCCGCAGGCATTGGGTCATCAACGCCGTTTCCTCTATCCGGTCCTCCACCTCCACATAACCCACCGAAATCTTCGGGTCCGCGTAGGCAGGCAGCGGCGTCAGCAGCGGTATCCCATCGCAGAACAGACCAAGCCCCATATATATAGTATGCTCATCCCGCTCAAGGTGGATGATGGAAAGCGACAGCGAGTTTTGTGTAAGTGTGGCCATGCTACGAGTTCCTCGATCGCCCGCTGAAAAGTACCTGCTCACGGCCCAAAGGCAACGAATGCACCAGCATACTTTCACAAACCAATGCCGACCCTTGGAGAATTCGCCAAGACCCCCCCGATCGCGTCGCGCAGGCGGTTCCCAAGTTGGACGCCGGTGTTCGATCTGTATGGCCCGGGGAACGAGGAGTCCAACATGGCGAAGGGCAGACTGACTTTTTGAATCAATGAGAGACAACCGGTTCATACCGCCACTTCCATCACTTCCTGAGATAAAGAACGCGATAGGACGTTACCTCGATGCCGGCGAATTCAAGCATTGCCGACAGACCGACATGCCTGAGGAGTTCTTGCGGTCCATGCGCCAAGAACTGGGAATTTTGGAACGAGCTTTTCTGTTAGTCATAACGCAACCAATTCCATTTGGCGAGCAACGATTCTATCGACTCCGTTTTCCAGAACAGCCATTCACGGAATTCAACCGACAAGGCTTTGGTCCTCCACCAATTCATTCTGCCCCTTTTGACCGCTGTAGCATTAAAGGTCACCCTGTGATGTACACATCGGTGAATCCTGCAACGTGCTTTCAAGAGGTGCTCTTTGTACAACCCGATCCGGTTGGGATGCAGATTGGTTACCTAAGCGAATGGAAAGTGCGAGCTGGGTGTGAGTTGAAGGTGGTTCCGTTTGTTTACCATGACGTACCTGAGTCAAGTGATCTCCACGGCGTGGTAGCTTCAATGCACGCAAATGTTTCAAGTTGGTTACGCGAGTACTACCACGAAAGTGATATTGCGGGTGTGCTGGCAACGCTCGAATACCTGAGTCGATTATTCAACGACGACAAGTACAAGTCGATCTCGAGTTTCATTGGTCATTCGCATCTCTATGTTGATCATGCGAATGGTCCGGACGCTTTCCTGTATCCGAGTGCCCAAGCGGATCACCTGAGAGCGAACTTCGCTTTCCATCCTAATTGCTTGACTAACCTCGAACTAACCTACGTGTGGGAGTGCGCCATAAAGGATCACATTCCCCAAGGCAAGAGCTTTGAGATCAAGTGGCTGCGTGAATTCACTGACTTCGAACGTCAATTGACCGTGCGACCGATCAGTGTCGAAGAAAGCAATGCACTTTCGCAAGAACTATTGAAGGACATTATGGGATACTACGACGCAAAGGCGCGAAGGTGATTTCTCCGCCTTTACAAGGTCTCACCACGTGGACCCAGCAAAGTCCTCCCTCGCTCCCGCGAGTTTGTAACTCGTGGCCTACCATTCACCCCCCAAAAGCGAAGTGCCTCATATCGCCCGTACGTCGATCCACCTTGCGGCCGGATCTTCCGGAATCGAATGAAGCACTTCTGGGGCAAGATACCCTCCCCCGCTCCCGCGAGTTTGCAACACGTGGCCATCCAGCCCCGTCCGCCCCGTCCACCAAACCCACCACCCCATCGCACAACCTCCGCTCGGAGCGCTCTGACCCTCCCCTCCGGGGAGGGCAGGGTGGGGCCACCCCCATTATCTGCCAGACAGGCATCCTGTCCCTCCAGATAGCCATCCTGTTCCTCCAGATTCGCATCCCTATCTGCCAGACAGTCATCCCGTTGGTCCAGATTCACATCCTGTTGCTCCGGATTCGCATCCCGCCCGATCACTTTCGCATCCTGCCCGATCACTCTCGCATCCTGCCTGATCATTCTCGCATCCCGTCCGATCACTCTCGCATCCTGCCCCATCACTTTCGCATCCCGCCCGATCACTTTCCCATCCTGCAAGACCAAAAGGCCCACCACCTGCCTCAATACCCAAGAGCCTAAAGCCAGAAAGCCGACCTGCTTTCACAGACCGGCTTTCCCTTACGTCGTTCGGCTCACCTCCGAGCCAACTGCCTACTGCCTATTGCCTATTGCCTACCGCCGACTGCCGACTGCCTACCGCCGACTGCCTACTGCCTACCGCCGACTGCCTACTGCCCACTACCTAATGCCTACTGAACGGTATCCCCGTCACCAACTTGGTCTCCGGCGCCGTGGCACCATACACCCCCTTCACATAGTTCTTGCAGTCCAGGGCCACATCCACCATGCCCGTGTCCTTGTCGTACAACGTTTTGTTCCGCGTCACCCGCAACGTATTCACCGGCCCGATGATCGTCCCGATATGGTCGTTCGCCGACTTCATTGCCGTGGCAAGTGCCGTAAGCGCCACCAGCTTCAGGTCGGCTTCGTTCGGTGCGTAAGCAGCATCGCCCCCGTAAAGATCCACCAGTTGCTTGAAGGTATCCGCCTTCTGCACGAAACTCTGGTGGCTCGTACTCACATCCGCAGGATCCGGCGTTCCGTCAGGGAGCTTGGCTACGCCAACTCCATGTCCCCGGTAGCGGTCAGCAAGTCCCTTCGCGTCCGCCTTGATCTGGTCGCTCGCCGTCGTGCTGTTGAAGTAGTTCAGCGTCCGCGTCACCAGTTTCTCAGTAGGCTCAAATAGGATCTGCCGATCGTTGATCGGTGCTTTCGCCGCTTGCACTGCCGCCGTCAGGGCTTGGTGCGCCCCATCAGCGGTCGTCCATTGCGCCGTCATGTTCACAATGGTCAGGCTCGCGTTGCTCGGGTTGTACGGCGCCCCGAACGCATCGCATTGGTCAATGAGCAACTTGAAGTTGCTGATGTTCACTGCATGACCCGTTTCTGTGTTGGAAGCCATGATATGGGGGGGTGTTGGTTTGTGATTACTTCACCTAACTCCAATTGCCCCCGCATTATTGCTTCCGGCAGTCATTGCGAGCGCAGCGAAGCAACCTCGTCAGCCCCGCCTTCGCGATCGCTAGGCTCTTCGTGCGTGGCGCATTCCCCCCTCTTCGGAGAGGGCCGGGGTGAGGCGGTCACCGCGCCTTCCCCATCGGCGCCAAGCACAACGGCGCCAGCATGCAGAACAGGATGCTGTGGCCGATGTCCGTGCCGTAGCAGAAGATGTCCAACTGCCAGATGAAGAGCAGGTACACGAAGCCCGCGAACAGCGGCGCGTCCAAGCCGCCTTCCAGGTAGCGGGCGCGGTAGTACTTGAATCCCTTCCAGAGCAGGAAGTACAAGAGCGCGATGCCCAGGATCCCCTGCCCCACCAGCACTTCGGTGAAGGTGCTGTGCGAATGCAGGTTGTAGGCGTGGGGTTCCTGCCAGAGCACGGCCACGAAATCGAGCAGGTGCAGGTAGTAATGGCCCTTGTATCCGTTGCCGAAGAGCAGGCCGGTGCGGTCGTGCAGCGCCCAATCGCCGATGGCCGTCCAGATGTAGCTGCGGCCGTTGAAGGTGGTCACGTCCTCCGGAGACGCGCTGCAGAATGGCCCCGAAGACCGGCGTGGTGAGCACCTTGTACACGAGCAGGGAGAAGCTGAGCAACAACGGAATGGTGAAGAGCGAGATGGTGTAGAGGCCGCGCACCACCTTGATGGCGCGGGTCATGAACAGCACGGTGAGCACCACGAAGACCATGAAGGACAAGCGGCTGTTGATCTGGATCATGAAGTACACGCACATCAGGTACGCGATCAGGATCAACAGGAAATAGACCGGCCGGCGACCGGGCTTGGTGAGTTGGAACATGAGCATGAGGCAGAAGACGGCCAGCACGTGTACCCCCGTGTACCGCCCGCGGATGTAAGGGAAGATGGCGCGCTCATCCCCGGTCCCCAGCGCGGTGACCCCGGCGAAGTAGCCCAGCACGTTGATGAGCAACAAGAGGCCGAGCCCCATGAAGAGCAGGCGACCGAAACTGAAGTCCGGCTCATCGCGGTTGTGCATGATCACGATCACGGCCGCGTTGAAGGGGGCGAGGAAGATCAACGAGGAAAGGAGCACGTTGCCCATTTGCACGCCGGGGATGCCGTGGCGCAAACCCACGAACATGGACCACACCAAGGTGGCCATGTACGCCATGCACAACCACCAGACCGGGGTGAGCCTGCGCTCGAAGCTCCTCCGGTACAGGGTGTCTATGAAGTGGAAGAGGATGATGGCCACGAACGGTGCGGCGGCCATGATGAAGCCTTTGGACAACCCGTTGGTGGCCCCGTAATAACTGGAATAGCCGAACAGCGGGAACCCTACAAGGAAGAGGGCATTCACCAGTTGGCTCTTGCGGATCACGTCGTTCCGGTTCTAGTGGGCATTCGATCCCGTGCGTTCCAACCCCTACTTGCGCAGGAGTGCTTTCACTTTCATCTTGAGGCGCTCCATCGATGTGGAGCCGATGTAGCGCTTGAAGTATTCCGCGTCGCGGGCCTCGTCCGGCATGATCAACCGCGGATGTTGAACCGGGAAGGCGCACTCCGCTGCGGTCGGTTTGTTCCGGGGATCGTTCAGGTCCATGGTGTTCGTGCCGCCTTCCCCGAAACCGATGTTGTCCACGAGGTTCGTGTGCGGAATGATGTTCAGCGCATGGTTCGCGATCCGCGTGATGTCCAACTGGTAGCTCCACGAGTTCATGATCCCGGCGTGGACGCGATCGAACATGAGGTGTACATCGTGCGCTTCACGGTCATTCAGGAAGAAATCCTTCAGCCGCGAACTGTTCTTGAGTGAAGGCCAGAGGCCCATGTCCACATCGTAATGGTTCCACACCCGGCGCCAACTGGCCCAGCCCCACGGCGCGCCGTAGCCGTGCGCGCTGAAGTAGTAGTCGCCATCGGTCTCCTGATCGCCATCGATCATGAGGTTGTTGCCCATCACCACCCACACGCGTTGATCGGTGCGGTAGTGCGCCAGCATTTTTTGGCAGAAGTGGAAGAAGCTTTGCACGGGCAACGTGTCGTCCTCCAGCACGATCCCCTCCTCCTCGTGCGCGAAGAACCAGGCGATCGCGGAGCTCACTCCCTTTCGCAAGCCCATGTTCTTCTCGTTGAAGCGCGTGTGCAACTCACACGGCCAGTCCACTTCCTTGGCGAGTGCGCGCACCTCATCACACGCGGCCTGCTCACCGGCATTGCGCGGGCCATCGGCTGCGAAGTACAAGCGCGGTGGTCTTGCTTGCTTGATGGCCTCGAACACCTGGCGCAGCGGACCGATCCGGTTGAAGCCGATCAGCAACACCGGAGTGGTGAGTTGGAAGGAACCCTGTGATGCGCTCATGGTACGTTCACCCGGTTGTTCCGGTGGAAGGTGGGATAGTCCGAGAACATGGAAACAGCGTGGCGTGCAACGGTGCGTGAAGAGGCGAACTCATCCACGAAGCGGTAGAGGAACAACTGCATCACATCGGTGTACCGCACGGCCACATCCTGCGCGAGGTTCTCGAAGCGGTCATGCGGAAGGATCTCGATGCAACCTGCCGCGAAGGCCGTCGGCAACAACATATTGCTACCGTGTACGCCAATGACCAATTGGCTCTTCGCGTAGGCGCGACACCATGTGAGTTCCGTTTCCTTGTCCATGCGACGCGTGCGTAGATCCTCGACGCCGGAAGGCACGGAGCGCCTCTCCCCGAGTCCGACGATGCTGGCGGTCACTTCCGGATGAAGCTTGCGGATCAGACGCAGCGCTTTCATCGCCATGCACTGCTGATCCCACAGGAAATAGGCTTGTGCCATGGCCTTCAAACCCAACCACTGCAAGGCGCGGTACTTCAACTTATGCAGTGAAGTGCGGAACCAGAGGCGGTCCTCCCGCAGCACGAAGGTCACATGCTTCGGCGCGGTGGTGAACCGATCAAGATCGAAGGCCTTCACGCCGGTGAACCGTTCGATGTCCACTTTGGATTTGTCCGGGTGTGCATACCCCTTTGCCAGGTATACTTCCTCGAAGTCGGTGAGGAAGGACTTCACTTGCTCATTGATGGAGTGATACCAACCGTGGGCCTTCCCGAGTTTCTGGTCCACGAGCCAAACCTCGGCCACGCCTTTCGGCACTTGCCACTCGAACGACTTCGGAAGGATCAGCACCAAGCCGAGGTCGGAGTGGTGATCGAGGTAGTACTGCGCGTTCCACATCTTCAGCAACACATGACCGTAGAGGAAATCGAGCGCGTTCAGGACCATCACGCGTTTGTGCGGGGTGATCACTTTCCGTTCGATCGGTACGTGCTCATCGCTGGGCGCGCGAAACCCCTTCATCAGCGGATCGGTCAACCACTGCTTGGCCCCATCACCATCATACAGGCGACCCTCCTCCTTCCCGATGGCCACATCATGATCCACCGCGAAGCCGACCGGCAGGTCGTGGTAGAAGTGATAGCCGCATGTGGTGCAGGTGTACTCGCCGAACACATGGATGCCGGGGAAGACCACATCCACCGCCTTGGGGTCCGATGCGCCACAAGCCGGACAACTCCGCTCCGCGAAGAGTTCCGGGAAAACCGGCACGAGGTGCGGATCACGCTTCATGTGGCCCGGTGGAATCGCCAGAAGGTGAAGATGCCCTTCATCATGAGGCCGAGGTTCTCGCGCATGCGTGGCACGAAAAGATCGATCCGAAGATGTGCATCGTGAAGGAGATCGTGGTCGCGATGATGGCTCCTTTGGACGCATAGGCGGGATCATCAGCCAGTTCACGGCGATGTTCGTGGTCGCCCCGACCACTGCGGTGAACAGCGAGTTTGAACAGGCTTTCATTCACGATGAAGCTGCCCTTTCCCATACCCATGTTGGTGAAGAACAACCGGATGGAGAACAGGGCGAGCAGGAATCCCGCCGGCCGGAACTCCTCCCCGAAGAAGAAGGTGATCACCGGCTCCGCAATGAGGTAAAGCGGGATCCCCATGGCGAGGAAGGTCAGGAACATGAGCCTGTATTGGTTCAGCAGGCGATCCTTGTACAACGCCTGACTCCTCTCCCGGGCCTTGGTGATCGCGGGTGCGAGGGACTTCACGAGGATCACCGTCGGGAAGCTCAACGCTTCGATCATCCGCAAGGCCACGGAATACTGGCCCACTTCCGCGAAGGCCGCATCCTCACCCTTGCTTTGGGTGAGCATGTCCTTGATCATCACCTGGTCGATCCGCGCTTGGATGTACAACGCCATGCCGTAGATGAGCATCGGCCATGATTCGCGGAGCAGGTACCGCACCATCGGTCCGGTGCTGCGCCATTCCCGCCAATTGCCCCCTGCGCGTGCGAACACGATCAAGTAAGCGGCGGCCAACACCGTGTTCTCGATCACATACACCCACGCGAACCAGATCAGCGCCCCTTGCGGCGTGAGGTAACCGAAATGCATGGCACCCACCAAGGCGAACTTGGCTGATGAGCTCGCCACCACCTGCACGATCTGTGCAATGGCGGACCTACGCGCTTTCATCTCCGCCATGAACCAGTGATCGATCACGGTGAAGGGCCGGAGCAGTTCCGCACTGGAGATCACCACGATCAGCGCCACCGTGAGGCCGTCCATGTCCTTGAGGATGGCGCCGAGCGTGGCGCAGATCACCATCAGGATCGCGCCGAACAACTTGATCATCGCACCGGTTCCGAGCAACTCATTGCGCTTCTCGGGGTACTTCACCAGGTCGCGCACCAGGATGTCATCGATGCCCGCCGACCCCAAGGCGAAGAAGAGCCCCACGAAACCCGTGGCGTAGTTCAGGTGGCCGAATATGGTATCACCCAGGTAGCGGGCCACGTAGATGCCCGTGACCAGTACCACACCCAGGCGCAACACGCGCTCCACGAAGAGCCACGAAAGACCTTTGATGATGTTGCGTGAACCTTCGGAACGGATCATGCGCGGGTCCCCGACCTACTTGGTGTAATAGCCGTAGCCCTGCGCACGCTCGGCCTTCACATCATTGAGCAGGAGGTCCACACGACCCACCTTGCCGTTGGCCACCATTTCATTGATCGACCGCAGGGCCCTGCGTGGTGTATGTCGCTCGCGGACCACGTAGAGGCTCAGGTCAAGGTACCCGAGCAACACCACGAATTCGCTCACCAATCCGATCGGCGAGGCATCCACGATGATGTGATCATAGCGCTGGCGCATGGTCGTGAACAATTCGGCCATCCGTGGATCCTCGGCCAGTTCCGAAGGGTTCGGTGGGATGGGTCCTGCACCGATCACATCCAGGCCGACGATGTCCGACTTCTGGATGATGGACCCCAGGTCGGTCTCGCCGATCAGGAACGTGCTGAGGCCCGGCCCGTCGCTCAGGTCCATCGTCTTGAGCACGTTCGGCCTGCGCATATCCGCATCGATGAGGAGCACGCGTTTGCCGGAAAGCGCCATCACACTGGCCAGGTTCACCGCGCAGAAGGTCTTGCCCTCCCCGCTGCTGGAGGAGGTGAAGCCCAGCACTTGGCGCGGCACGTTCGCATTGAGGTATTGCAGGTTGATCCGCACCGTCCGGAACGCTTCGGCGAGCATGCTCTTGGGCTCGTTCGGCAACACGCGCTTGCGCTTGCTGGAGGGGATCAACCCAAGAACAGGTAAGCTGCTCACGCGCTTCAATTCATCCAGGTCGGCAATGCTGTCGTTGAAGAAATCACGAACAAGGATGATCAGCACGGGGACCAGGAGGCCGATGAACAACGCGCCACCCAGCACCAACTTCTTCTGCGGGCCCACCGATCCGCCACCGACCACATTCGCTTCATCGATGATCACCTTGTCCACTTCATCCGATGCGATGGCGATGCCCGCCTCCGCACGCTTCTCCATGAGGTAGTTGTACAGCGTTTCACTCAGCTTGAACTTCCGCTCCTTGATCCCCAACTGCTTGCTGTCCTCCGGCATACGACCCAACGAATAATTGATTCGGCCCAAGCGACCGCTCAGGTCGGTGAGGGTGATGTCCGCTTCGGTGAGGATGTTCTGGGCCGTCTGTTCCAGCGTGCTCAGCAAGTTGCGGCGACGACGTTCCATGGCCACTGCGGTAGGATTGCTCTTGCCACCGCTCTGCAGCCGGAGCGCACTCAGGTCCGCGGAGAGCCTTGTGATATCCAGGATCAAATTGTTGAGCACAGGGTCCTCGAAGCCGGACGGTGGAGGGAAGTTGCTATCGTCCGATGAACGGAGTTTGTCCACCACCCCGGAGCAATAGCTCCGCTTCCGGCGAACGATGGAGATCTGGTCCTCCAAGCGGCTCCGCTCTTGGAACAGCGCGTCCGAAACATTGCCCACCGAGCCCGGCATTCCGGAGGTCAGCCGTTGCTGCGCGATCTCGTTCTCGGCCTCCTTCAACGTACCCGCCACCGTGTCGATCTGGGTATCGATGAAGTCGATGGTCTTGATCCCCTTCTGCTGCTGCTTGTAGAGCTCCCCTTCAATGAAGGTCTCCATCAGTTTGTTGATGAAGACCGACTCCTTGTTCGTTGAGGTCCCGGTCAGGCTCAACGACACAATGTGCCCATCGCTCTCCGGCGGCTCCACGTTCAGCCGCGAGATGTAGTTCATGAACTGCTGGTCCAGGCTCACGATCTTGAAGTAGTAGTCCGAACCCGCTTCATACACGCGATCCTCGGGAATTCGATGCGGAAGCTGAGGTTCTGCGCGGAGAACGGCTGGCCGATCGCGAGGGTCTCCTCCACCTTGTATTCCGGCAGGAAATCCCCCATCAACTCCTGCTTCTGGACATTGAAGAGTTGCACGTTCTGTCCTTCGGCGCTCACCGAATAGGTTTCGCCACACCATCCCTTCACATGGATCTTCGCCCGCCACCTGCACGGCCACGGAATCCAATCGCACGCGGAAGGCGGATAGTCGTACCGTTCCTCGGTCATGAAATCGTGGGTCTCGTAATACGCCACACCGAAGTCCAGGCGTCGGAGCGTTTTCATGATGTTCGAGCGCGAGGTCATGATCGCGATGTCATCCTCCAGTTGGGAACTGCCCCGCACCAAGGACATCCCCTTGAGGAAATCCTCTTTCTGTCGAAGCCGGGCTTGCCGCCTTCACCCATGAGAATGGTGGCCTGCACCATGTAGCTCTTGGGGGTCACCTTCAGGTAGGCCACGCCCGCTGCACCCGCGATCGTGCAGGTGATGAGGAACCACCACCACTTCGAGAGCAGTTTCCGGATGATGACCCGCAGGTCGATGATGTCGGTCGCCGGACTCGTCGCCATGGATCACTTGGAATTGTTCTGGATCACCGTAAAGACCACTGCCGCAGTGCTCAACGTACTGAGGATGATGGCAAGCACCTCCAGGTTGAGGCGGCTGCTTCGCGCACGCATCGCCGAACGTACACCACGTCGTTCGGAAGCAGGTAGTAGTATTCGCTCCGGAGCACCTCGGTCGTGGATAGGTCGACGTAGAGCGATTGCACGCCGCGGTCGCTTTGTCGCATGAGGGTGACGTGGCTCTTATCAGCGAACTCATTCGGCCCACCGGCCATGGCCAAGGCGTCGAGAATGGTGATCTGGTTGTTGTACACCATATAGGTACCGGGCCGAGACACGTTTCCCAAGAGACTTATCCGCCAGTTGATCATCTTCAGGATGACGGTGGCATTGGTGAAGTACTCGTTGATCTTGCGCTGCACCAATTCCTGTGCTTCGCCCACGGTGAGGCCTTGCACCTTCACCTTGCCCACCTGCGGCAATTGCACCATGCCGGTACGATCCACGGAGAACCCGTTCACGTAAAGGGATGCGTCACTCAGGCCAGCCGTACCGTTCTGGCTCTCCACGTTGAAGTAGCGGTGCGTTTGTTCATCCAAGCCCAGTACCCTTATGGACATCACATCGTTCACTTGGATGCGGTACTCGAAGCGCTGGTTCTCGAACAACTTGCTCGCACCGGGTGTGAGCGACGGGTCGTTGAGGTAGTTGAGGGACTTGTTGCCCACGCAGCCACCAAGGGTGGGTACAAGGCCACCCAGAACAAAGAGACCGCGTACGCGCATGCGGTAAGGCTTGGGGATGCCGGAAGGTGGTCTGTTGATCGGGTTCACCATGCGCGGCACCGCCAAAGATAGAGGGCACCATCCAGCGGGATCGAAGTCACCGCCGATGCGCTTTTCAACGATCGTCGTGTGGTTAACCGTGCTGGTCGCTTGGTGCTTCCTTAGCCCTTCAGTACGCCACGACTGATCGCGTCCGTTGCACCTCGCTTGTGCCTTCATAGATCTGCGTGATCGCGGCATCGCGCATCAGGCGTTCCACATGGTACTCTTTCACGTAGCCGTAGCCGCCGTGTACCTGTCCGCCTCCACGGTGGTGCGCATGGCCACCTCACTGGCAAAGACCTTCGCCATGGCACTGGCTTGATCGTAGTTGAGGTGCTGGTCCTTCAACCATGCGGCCTTCAAGCAAAGCAAACGAGCCGCTTCGATCTCCGTGGCCATGTCGGCCAGTTTGAAGGCGATGGCCTGATGCTCACAGATGGCCTTGCCGAAGGCTTTGCGCTCCTTGCTGTAGGCCAGTGCGAGTTCGTAGGCACCGCTGGCGATCCCGAGCGCCTGTGAAGCGATCCCGATACGACCACCACTCAGTGTCTTCATGGCGAAGGTGAAGCCGAAGCCATCCTCACCGATGCGGTTCTCCTTGGGCACCTTCACATCCTGGAACATCAGCGTATGCGTGTCGCTTCCACTGATCCCGGAGCTTGTCTCCCTTCGCACCCACCACGAAGCCAGGCATGCCCTTCTCCACGATCAGGCAATTGATGCCTTTGTGCCCTTTCGCCGCATCGGTCTGCGCCATCACCAAGTAGGTGCTCGCGCTGCCGCCGTTCGTGATCCAGTTCTTGGTGCCGTTCAACAGGTAGTGGTCGCCCATGTCGATGGCGGTGGTGCGCTGGCTGGTGGCATCGCTGCCCGCTTCCGGCTCGCTCAAGCAGAACGCGCCGATCACTTCGCCCGTGGCCAAGGGTACCAGGTACTTCCGCTTCTGCTCTTCATTGCCGTATCGCTCCAAGCCCCAGCACACGAGGCTGTTGTTCACGCTCATCACCACACTGGCGCTGGCATCGATCTTGACCATCTCCCTCCATCGCGAGCACGTAGCTGATGGTGTCCATGCCGCCGCCGCCGTACTCAGGACTCACCATCATACCCAGGAAGCCGAGTTCGCCCAATTGCTTGATCTCGTCCTTCGGGAAGCGTTGTTCGCGATCACGGTCGATCACGCCGGGCTTCAAAACATTCTGGGCGAAGTCACGGGCGGCGTCGCGCACTGCGATCTGCTCTTCACTGAGTTCGAAGTTCAATCCGGCAAGGGTGGTGGTTTCCATCAGGGCTGCGTGTAGGGAGCGCAAAAGTAGTCGATACCTTCGCCTAGCAAATGCACAAGGGACATGAACAAGAAAAGCAAATCGCTTCCACGTATCGTGGTCGGTGTTATGAGCAGTTCCATGGACGGACTCGATCTCGCACTTTGTGTATTAGTACGCACGCGGGAAGTGGATCCGGCAACGAAAGCGCGCGGACCTTCCCTACCCCAGCGTGCAAGGGCATCTGGCGGCGGTGATGACCGGTAACGCTTTTGCGTTGGCCGTGGTGGACACCGAGCTCGGCGAGTTCATCGGGGAGAAGTGCAAGCGGTTCGCCGGAGGAAAGGCCGATCTGATCAGCAGTCACGGACACACCATTTTCCACATGCCACGCGGTGCGCTCACCAAGCAGGTCGGTTCGGGTGCGGCCATCGCGGCCATGAGCGGGATCACCACGGTGTGCGACTTCCGCAGCACCGATATGGCGCTCGGCGGCCAAGGCGCGCCCTTGGTGCCGATCGGGGAACAGCTGCTCTTCCCGAAGCACAGCGCCTTCTCAACATCAGTGGCATTTGCAACATCAGCATCCACACCGAAAAGCGGATCATCGGCTACGATGTTGCATCGGCAACCAAGCGCTGAACTTCCTCGCGGCGCTGCGGAAGCAACCCATGATGCGGACGGAACCCTTGCACGCTCAGGCAAGGATCGATGCGGACCTGCTGGATGAACTCCAATGCCCTGCCCTTCCACCAGAAACGCGACCGCCCCGTTCGCTCCGGACGCGAATGGTTCTCGACAAGGTGATGCCGCTCATCAACGACGAAGACATTCCGGTGAAGGACCGCTTGCGTACGGTGGTGGAGCACATCGTCACCGGCTGGGCCACCGCATCAAGGAAGCGCGGGAAACGCCGGTGCTGGTGACGGGTGGCGGCGCGCACAATTCCTTTCTTCTTGAACGCATCCGCGCCTATACCAAAGCGACGTTACACGTACCGGACAAGCTCACCGTGGACTACAAGGAAGCGCTGGTCTTCGCACTGCTCGGGGTGCTGCGCATGCGCGGTGAAGTGAATACGCTGAAGAGCGTGACCGGCGCGAAGCGAGATAGTGTGGGCGGGCGGTGTATCTGGCTTGAGGAGAAGCAGTACGGCTCGCTCCACCACCACCCGTTCATAGCTCACCCCACCGGGGTCCGTACACCGCATCACATACGTCCCGCGCCGAAGCGCGACCCTCCACCTCCGTGGTCTTGCCGGGAGCCAGCGGGCCTGGTAAAGCAACTTGCCCAAGGCATCGTACACGCTGTAATAGCTCTCGGCCATCAGGGGGTCCTGGAATGCAATGGGTGAAGCGGCCAGTGTTGGGGTGGGGCGGACGCTTGGTTTTGGTCTCTTGTTCGCGGCGTAATCGGTCCCCATGGTAAAGGTGCAGCCATCAACCACCGCAATTGGCGCGAAGGTGGTATCGCTCACGGTGAGTTCATGTGCATTGTGGCACCAAAAATAATGTTCCGCCGCGAAGCGCAGGTCCGAGGAAACTCGAAATGGCAATAGGATACCGACGCTCGAAACAAGCATGATGACCGAGCGAATCTGTCTTGTGAATGAACGGGCCACTGTTCCCGACCCCAGGAATGGTCCGCTACATGACCCCGTCGTAGATGAAGCCACCATCGGAATAGGCGAGCGATCGGCGTCTCATAGGCAAAAGCCTCCGCGCCCTGTGAATCTTGTCCACAGCGTGTCACCATTCTGGTCGACCTTCATCAAGAAGGGGGTAGCGGATATGCTGCAACCACCTCCCGCACCAAGAGCGGCTAGTACCACCACTTGTCATCCTGGGTCTTCACGAACCATGACACACCCCCCTCGAGTAAATGAGTTCCGGGGCACTATCATAGCCCTTGCACCATGCACTCCCCCGTCGCCGTCAGTTTCAGCAAGCAGAGCTTCGATGGTAATCCGGAGGTAGCGGGTCCAGGGATCATGCCAGTATCCTGTGGTATCCGTCGTTCCCGATTCGGGAACGTCCCATCGGACCTCGATCAACAATCCTGATCATGCCGCTCGATCGGAGATAGCTCTTGCACCAAAGAAAATTGCCATCCGCATCCATGCGGGCCACCACCACCCTGCCGTATCCATGTTGATCCCGGCCAACAGACTGCTACCGGGGAGTTCCCTCGATGAATTGAAAAGTGCCATGGTTTACCAGCTTCAGCCCCGCACGACATCGCCGAAAAGGATCGCAGTCGCTTAGCGCATAGAAATTCCATTCAGTAAATGCCCCCGCCACTTTAGTGAGCATGCTACCGTCGGTAGCGATCTCCCGGAAATTCGGAAGTGGCGCCCAGCATCGCTCATTATTCAGGTGTAATGGCGTGCTGAAAGAACGATACCCATCGTGTGCATTCTTCCTATGAAGGGGTGGGTATATGGAACCAAATCCACGGTCCGAACGTTGAGCAAAATTACACACAATCCACTCACGAAATAGACTGTTCAGGGCACCCATTCCAGATGGATTGTGGGCCGAGGATAAATCTATCAAGTAGTAATTACTCCTGTATGACATAACCCTGTAGATTCGTTCGCACGATGCAGGCCCGCTGGGTTTGAAAGCCCGACCGGTTCATGGCTCGACAGTTCGATCGGGTTCATCTTGGCCCGTGACGGAAGTGAATTCCAGATCTTTTCAAAACTCGGCTGGGCCAAAAGGCCGTGGTTTGCTTTCAAACATCAAGGCAAGCACCATGGTTTCATCGCGTTCATTGGATACGTAGTCTCTTGGTTTTATGGTTGAACCATCCAGTCGCACGCAAATACGAACCTTTCACTAGTTCGGCTAGCGGCAGGACAACTGCGGGCACCAGACCCGCCCAGGGTGTTCGACGATCGCCCGCCATGAGGAAAAAACCTCTGCAGCGGTCTTCCGTCCTCGGAGACCCTGCGGCAAGAAGTAGTCGAACACTTTCATTCGTCATTCGGATCGTGGCTGATGCGGCATCCGATCGGCAATGAACCTCCGGAAAGATAGTTCCAGATCTCTGCCTTCGGAGCGGCGCAGCCACTCGCGTTTGGTCGGCAGCGCACTCAAGCCGTTCAGAAGGCATCAGAATCTATTCTATCTGCGGGAAAATCTTGCATGAACCCGAGCTATCAACACCCGCCTTGGATAACCGGGTTGCTGCGGGAAAGGCGACTGGCTTGCCGGGTTACATTCGCACCGACCTGAAATGGACGTGATGCGATGCCCTGCAGCGCTTCGGGAAACGTGCCCCGAGATCGTATTCAGGTGAGCCGATGCACCGACCGGTGCGCGAAGTTGGTCGTCGTCGGCAACGCGTGGTGCGGCCGGTGGTGAGTACGCGCATGCGCAAAACCAGATCGCCGTGAAAGTGCGAAAGCCTCGCCAAGACCATGGAGGTGAAGTTCAGTGTGTATGGTCCGCCCGATCGGTGGCGCCAAGAGCGGGATGCGATTTCGATCAAACCGATGCGCAAACGCGGCGTGCTGGACCGGTGGTACAAGGCCGTGATGCCGCTGCTGAAGACCTACTACGGCACCGGCGGCGACGCGAACGTGGACGAGCTGCACGAAGTGATCGATGCGGGCAGTACGGTCTGCGACACCCGCAGGAAGGCGTGGTACACGGACAGGTCAGGGCTGGAAGAGCCACGGAAGACCCAGGCCATTGAACGGTTGCGCCTTCGCGTGAGCAAGATGAAACGGAGGACCTGGCCTATGTGCCCGTCGCAGGAAGTACGCCGTCGCGGACA
>JADJKO010000014.1 GCA_016705955.1 Flavobacteriales bacterium | reverse complement strand
GATCGAGGCCACGCACTTCGCGCACTTCGAGGCGCTGCGTTCGTTGTGCCGTCCGGATCGTGCGCGGACTTCGACTTGCTGGTCGATGACCTCGCTGGCTACTTTTCGCATTCGACATTGGGTGAGCGCCCACCCGCCACCGCGCGACTAGATCGTGGCCGCCCGGTTTGCTTATCGGTGCTGCTGTGCTTCCTCCTCCCTTGCACGGGGCGGATGCAACGTTCATCAAGCACATGGAAAGGTCTGTTCCGGTCTTCGGTAAGGAAGCACTGCGGCTGCATCAGGCCGTAAAGTTGGCAGATGGAACACCGGTGACCATCGATGGATGCGCTTTATCAAGCCAAATCACGTTGCACGGCCAAGGCAGGACCAGCTTTGTGGACCCGGCGTGTCATGATCGATGCGGAAATTCCTTCATCGCTCGAAGTAGCGTTGATGGTTCCACAAGGGATCCACGTCGACTCGATCTCCTTCCTCTTGGGCATCGATAGCCTCACCAATGTGAGCGGTGCCTTCGGCGGCGACCTCGATCCCACCAAGGGCATGTACTGGGCGTGGAACAGCGGCTACATCAATTGGAAACTGGAAGGCACTTGCACGAAGTGCGAGACGTTGAAGAACCAATTCGAGTTCCACTTGGGTGGCTACTTGCCGCCGTACTTCAATGCGCAACGGATCGGGTTCGCTGTGCCCGCTCAAGGACCGATCGCCATCGATGTGGACGTTGCTGCATTCCTTGAACGAGCAAAACCCGGTGAGCGCTGTGCGATCATGTCCCCAAGCAAGGAAGCGGTTGAATTGGCGCGCGTGGCTGCGTCGGTTTTCAGCATCGCGGACCATGACTGAACGTTCGACCTGCAATGTTGTGTTGAAGAAGTGTCGGGCTACCGCCGTCCGCTTCAGCGGACACCTCTGCGGCATTTCCCGTCCCAGTACTCCTATTCTTTCTCTGCGCTTCTTCGCGTCTTGGCGCCTTTGCGGTTACTCTTTCATCTCTGCATTTCAGCGATCACCCTTCTCCCGAACAAAACCCGTTCTCGCAGCAGTTCTTCTGTTCGTGCTCATCGCTGCCACCACCCAGCACCCCGAAACTGTGCAGTTGGAAGATCTCCCCGCGGATAGTGGCCCCGTCCTACGACTTCTCAAGAACCCCTTGACCAGGAAGGGATCGCCCTTGGCCGCAAGCTCTTCTACGACCCCATCCTTTCGGTGGACAGCATCGTGTCGTGCAGCAGCTGCCACCTGTCCTACACCGCCTTCACCCATGTGGACCACGCGGTGAGTCACGGTATCCGCGACCGCATCGGCACGCGCAATTCACCGGCGTTGATGAATCTCGCATGGGCGGTTTGTTGATGTGGGACGGCGCGGTGAACCATTTGGATGTGCAAGCCCTGGCGCCCATCGCGCATCCGGACGAAATGGGGAGGATGTCGCCCATGTGTTGAGAAACTCGTACGCAGCGGTCGCTATCCCCGTTTGTTCCACGACGCCTTCGGTGATGCCACGTCACTGGAGAACGTATGTTGAAGGCGCTTTCGCAATTCAGACTGACGCTCTCCGCTAATTCGGAAGTACGACCGGGTGATGGCGGTACTGAAACCTTCACCGAGCAGGAAACGAATGGCTACGTGCTCTTCCGTGCGAATTGCAACAGTTGCCATCGCGCTCCGCTCTTCACCACGGGTGCTTTCGCGAACAACGGTCTTGCGGTCGACACCACGTATCGCGACGCCGGACGGATGAAGATCACTGGCGAGCCTGCGGACTCGCTGAAATTCAAGATCCCCACATTGCGCAACATCGAGTTCTCCTTCCCCTACATGCATGACGGCCGCTTCAAAAGCCTACGGAATGTGCTGGACCATTACGCAGAAGGTTTGTTGCACAGCACGATGCTCGCATCCGAATTGCGCGATGGAGTGGTGCTCTCGAAAGATGAGCGCACCGACCTTATGGCCTTTCTGCTTACCCTGAGCGATCGCGAGTTCTGCTTCAACCCCGACCATGCCTTCCCGCGCGAGTGAACCCTTTCCGCCGAAGGATGTCACAACGCACGTCGTCCAACCCACCGGACCCGATCGCCAAGAACCTGCTCTCATGAAACGAACGCTGCTTTCCTTCTTCTCCGCAGTCACCTTGCTATCCGCCTCGGCACAACTTGGCCCGAACGTAACCGACTGGTTGTTCAACACCACCGGGATCATGGGGCGGCATTATGTATCGGGCAATTCAACGCCCATTCAAGACGCGGTGTTGGCCAACGTGCAGCAGGTGCAGTACTCCACGGATTGGGTGTACATGCGCACGCACGGCATACCGGCATACATCACCCGCCCTTTCCTCGACGGGAACCCATCGCTTGCTACGGACCAGAACGCGATCTTCAAGATCCCGCGCAACCCGGTGCAGAACACCGGCACGGCAACGGCCACCACGCCCGGCAATATCGGGGTCTTCATCGATGGCGTTGCCTTGTTCGATTACCGCGATGGTGTAGCATGGAACGCGACCACCAATGCATTGTGCGGAGGTCCTGGCAATCCGGTGTGCCCCGGTGGTCCGGGCGCAACTCAAGCCTGGAGCCGTGATGCGGTCCCTGCGGAGCGCGCAGGTTTCGATTGCTCGAAGGCACACCCGGCCATGGGCAACTACCACCATCATCAGAACCCGAGCGCCTTCAACCTTGACCTCGTCGTGATCTCCAACATCTGCGATCTCTACGCTGCTGATGGTCTGTACGCGATCGACGCCGCGCAGCATTCTCCTTTGCTCGGTTTCGCCTATGATGGTTTCCCGATCTACGGTGCTTACGGTTACGCCAACACCGATGGCACGGGTGGCGTGGCACGCATGCAGTCGAGTTACCAACTGCGCAGCATCACGGTGCGGAACACTTCGCCAACAGGTCAGAGCGTAACGAACGGTGCGCCGATCAACACCTCGTATCCCTTGGGCTACTTCCGCGAGGATTACGAATACATCCCGCACCCCGAGCCGTTCTACATGGATGTACACAACGGCCGCTTCTGCGTGACCCCTGAATATCCCAACGGCACCTACGCCTACTTCTGCACAGTGGATGCGAATTGGAATTCTGCGTACCCGTATGTGGTAGGACCGACGTTCTACGGTGTGCGCACGGCGAGCATCGTGACGTCGATCACCGAGTCGGTGACCACCTATGAGCCATTGACCGTGGGAGTTGCGGAGAGTGCTGCGCCGGCATTCGGTGTGAACGTTTTCCCGAATCCTGCAAGCGATCTCATCGCGATCCAGATCAATGGGATCGTTCGCGAGGATGTGGACATGAGCCTCTTCGATGCGACCGGCAAGGAAGTGCGCCATGCGATCATCGCACAAGGCAGCACCATCTGGCATTTGGATACGCGTACGCTGTATGATGGTACGTACGTGGTGCGCATCGGCACCGGCCCGGATGCGGTCTCCAAGGTGGTGCAGGTGATCCACTGATCCAATAGAATTGGTTCGAAGGCCGCATCGGGATCGCCCGGTGCGGCCTTTGACTTTTAGCACGGCAGCGAACTGAATGTCCGCGATCGACCTTCAACCCACAACGCCGCGTTGACACTTTCGATGCCCTCCGCGCGTTGTCCATGGGTGAACCATCACACTTTCGTTCGGTGAAGTATCTCCTGCTCTTGCTCGTTCTCTGTTGCGCCGTCGCAGACGCCGATGGGCAGCGTCTGTTCGAACGCAAGCGGCCCGATATCATTCCGCTGGACGGTTCGGCGAAACGCATCGGGTGGTTCGTGGAACCCGGGATCACCTACACATTGCCGCGCTTCAAGAACAGCGAGGAGGAGGTCTTCCGTTCGGCTGACACTTCCTACACCGCTATCTACGACCCCAACGGTCGGCTCGGGGTATACATTGGAGCGGGAGCTACATGGTTCACGCGCGATCCAGTGATCGTGGATTACTTCGATCTCGGTCTGGCCTACAAGAACTTGCGCGGTTCGGAATCCTACGAAAGCACATTGGTCCGCGGTGATTCAACGGCCACGTTCACTGGCGATGGCACTTTCGCCGAGCGCTTCGTGACGCTGAACGCGAACGCGAACAAGTTCATCCAAACCGGCGACTACCAATTCGTGCAACTGAGCCTCGGTGCGAACGCGGACTACCGCATCGGCAGCAGCTACGACCACACCGGTGATCCCGCATTGAACCAACACGAATTCCCGCCGGACCTCATCGCGCAGCTTCACTTCAAGGTGGGCTATGGCTTCAAGCTCCGCAGCAAGTTGCTGCTGATCCCAGCGATCGAGACGCCGATCTTCAGTGTGGTTCCGGAGGATCAAGGCATTGGCAAGTTGCAGTGGTTCAGCAGTACATACCGTCCGCTCATCCTCACGGTGCGTTTCCTATTCCTGCGCGCGCGGAACGGTTTCGATTGCCCGCCGCCGATCAAGCACAAGGGCGAGATCAAGACCTACAAGCAGGACGGGTATCACCCGAAGTGAAGAACAGTCGGCAGTAAGCAGTTCTCAGTCGGCAGTGCTGGTCGATCACCTACTGCCGACTGCCTACTGAGAACTGCCTACGGCATTCACCTACCGCAGGAAAGGATTCTTATGCTTCTCGCGTCCGATGGTGGTTTCCGGACCGTGGCCGCTGTATACGATGACGTCATCACCCAAAGGGAAGAGTTCCTCGTGGATGCTGCGGATCAGGGTATCCATATCGCCGCCCGGCAGATCGGTGCGGCCGATGCTATCGCGGAAGAGTACATCGCCAACGATCACGAAGCCGTCCGCTTCACTGAAGAGTGCGATGTGTCCAGGCGAGTGACCGGGTACGAAGAGCACTTTCAATTGTTGTCCGTCGAATTCGATCGGATCCTTCGGGTCGATGAAGTGCGTGGGTTCAGGGGACGCTTCGCAGGGTACACCATAGAGTTCACCCTGTCGCGGTGCGGCTTTCAGGAGGGGTAGGTCAGCGTGGTGTACTTCGGGCACGAGGCCGTACTTCTTGTTGGCCCAAGCACAGCCGAGTACGTGGTCGATATGTGCATGGGTGAGCACAAGACGGACGGGGGTAAGCGCGTTGTCCGAAAGCCAGGTCTCCAACTCACGCTCCTCGGCGGTATTCCAACAGCCGGGGTCGATAAGGATGGCCTTGCCACCCGCATGCAGCACATAGGTGTTCTCCTGAAAGGGGTTGAAGGTGAAGGCCGTTACACCGATCATGGAAGGAATTGACGGAACTTCGCACCAGTGCTCGTCCGGCAAGGGCGGCCAAAGTAGCTATCTTCAACTCGTGCCTTTCCGTTCCGCGCACCGCTTTCCGCTCGTCATCCTGACCGTGTTGCTCCTGTCTTCACAGGGTGCGGCGCAATTCTATTCGGGCTCGCAACAGGAGTACGGCAAGAACCGTGTGCAGTACCAGGATTTCCTGTGGCAGCAGTACCGCTTCCAGGACATGGAGGTCTTCTTCTACAAGGAGGGCCGTGATCTGGCGCGCTACACCGCCCAGGCCGCGCAGCGCCACTTGAAGGAGTTGGAGCGTGATCTCGACTTCACCTTGGATGAGCGCTTGCAGTTCATCGTGTACAACTCCCTTACCGACTTCCGCCAGAGCAACATCGGGCTGGAAGGCATGTCCGGCCAGAACAACATCGGCGGCCTTACGCGGATCGTCGGCACCAAGATCTTCGTGTACTACGAGGGTGATCACACGTTGCTCGATCAGCAGATCCGATCCGGTATCGCGCATGTGATCATCGACCAGATGATGTTCGGGGGCAATTGGCGGGAGATGATCCGCAGCGCCACCTTCCTCACCCTTCCTCCGTGGCACACCGAAGGGATCATCAGCTACCACTCACATCCGTGGAACGCAGAGATGAACAACCGCGTGCGTGATGCGGTGATGACCGGTCGCTTCGACAAGTTCAACCGGCTGGAAGGGGATGATGCACGGCTGGCCGGACACATGATCTGGCGGTACGTGGCGGATGTCTATGGCCCCGGGGTGATCCCGAACATCCTCTACATGACGCGCGTGAGCCGCAACGCGGAAAGTGGTTTCCTTTTCGTGCTGGGAGTTTCATTGAAGACGCTCACCAAGGAATGCTTGGCCTACTACAAGGCGAAGTACGCCGAAGAGGATCGCTTCCGGCAGGACATCGGCTTGGAGCCGGTGAAGATCAAGACACGGAAACACCGGGACTATGCGCAGTTCAAGCAAAGCCCCGATGGCCGCTGGTTGGCGTGGACCAGCAATGAGATGGGCCAGTACAAGGTGTGGGTGATGGAGGTGGCCACAGGCAAAGTGCGGCGCATCGTGAAAGGTGAGAAGAAGCTGGACCGCATCGTGGACCGCAGTTATCCGGTCCTCGCGTGGCATCCCGGCAGCAAGGCCCTGAGCTATGCGATCGAGCGTAAGGGCGAGCTGTACTTGCGCACGTGGACCTTGGATGACAGCAAGACCACACAACGTCCGGTGTTGCAACTGGAGAAGATCCTGAGCATGGCGTACAGTGCCGATGGGCGCAACATGGTGTTCAGCGCCGTGCGTGATGGCCGGACGGACCTCTACCTCTATTACGTGATCGGCAATCGGCAGGAGCAACTCACCGATGACCAGTACGATGACCTGGAACCGAGCTTCGTGGATGGCGACCGGCGCATCATCTTCAGCAGCGACCGCAACGATGACACCTTGCGCACCTTCAAGGACGTACACCTGATCAACGGCAACAAGGACATCTACTTGTTGGATGTGGAAACGCGCAGCCGGATCCTGACGCGCTTGAGTGCGACGCCCGGCGTGAATGAAACGCAACCCTTCCAATGGGACAGCGCGAGCTACACCTACCTCGCGGATGTGGATGGGATCCTGAACCGGTTCCGGGTGCGGTACGATAGCGTGGTGAGCCAGATCGATACCATTGTGCATTACCGCTACTTCACGATGGATGAACGCTTGAGCGATCTGCGACGATCCATCCTGGAGCAGGACGTGAACAGCGAACGTGGGCGCTTCACCGCGTTGCAATTGAAGGATGGCAAGTACCGCTTCTATACCGGTCGCACCAGCGATGGCCGAACGACGCAAAGCGGTCGCGAGGGATCAAAGCCGGACCAGCGACGACCGGCCACCGCTGGTTCGGTGTCGGATGACATGAGCCCGGTCGTGAAGGTGCCTCCACAGGAGCCGCGGAGCACCGGAGAGGATGCCGTGGACATCCGGCGCTATGTGTTCAGTGATGAAACACCGGGGTCGTTGCCCGTACAACCAACAGCACCTGTCGTAGCCGGACATCCGGTGAAACCGACCACCGTGGATAGCACGGCGCTCCTACCATTCACCTATCCGGAGCAGCGGAACTACAACCTCAACTTCACCGTGGACCAGGTGATCACGCAGGTGGACAACAGTTTCTCCAACCAGTTCTACCAGCCCTTCAGCGGCGAAGCGGGATTGAACCCCGGTCTGAGCGGACTCACGCGCATGGGCATCAGTGATCTGTTCGAGGACCATCGTATCGTGGGCGGCTTCCGATTGGCGTTGGACCTGAACAACAACGATTACCTGTTGACGTACGAGAACCTGAAGCATCGGTTGGACAAGCGCATGACCTTCCAGCGCCAAGTATTTCAGGGTGTGACGCAGACCGGCGTCGTGAAAGTGCAAACGCATCAAGCGCGCTACCAGATCAGTTGGCCGTTCAGCGAATTGGCGAGCGTGCGCGCGTCCGCGATCTATCGCAACGATCGGTACGTGCAACAGAGCATCGACCCCTTGAGCCTCGTGGCACCCAATGCGATGAGTAACACGGCGGGATTGAAGCTGGAGTGGATCTACGACAGTTCCATTCCACGCGGACTCAACCTATGGTCCGGTTGGAAGTTGAAGGTCTTCGGCGAGTACTACCAGCAGATCAAGAAGGGTGGCGATATGGAAGTGGTGGGATTGGATCTGCGCCACTCATTGCGCATCCACCGCGATCTGTTGTGGATCACGCGCCTGTCGGGGAGTTCATCGCTCGGCACCAACAAGCTGATCCATTTCCTCGGCGGCGTGGACAACTGGCTCTTCGCGCAGTACGATCAGAGCATCCCGATCGATTTCTCGCAGAACTATCAATACCAGACCATGAGCGTGCCCATGCGCGGCTTCTTCTACAACGCTCGCAACGGTACCAGCTTCGCACTCTTCAACACCGAATTGCGCGTACCCATCGTCCGCTACCTGATCAATCGCCCGATCCGTTCCGATCTCTTCAATCATTTGCAGGTCGCGGCCTTCGGCGATATGGGCGCGGCGTGGACCGGCAGCGATCCCTATTCGCAGGACAACAGTTTCAACCGCATCAACATCTACCGGAACCCGCTCACCATCACACTGAACAGTCGTCGCGAACCGATCATTGCCAGCTATGGATTCGGACTGCGCACACGTCTGCTCGGTTACTTCGTCCGTGCCGATTGGGCGTGGGGTATTGATGATGGCGTAGTGCTGCCGCGTGTGTTCCACTTCTCCCTCAGCCTCGATATCTGATGATGGGCATGGATCTACAGACCGTTGGCGTACTCATCATCATAGGCCTGCTCGCGGGCATCCTCAGCGGGTTCGTAGGAGTGGGAGGGGGCATCATCATGGTGCCCGCGATGATCTGGCTGCTCGGTTACGATCAGCACCAAGCGCAGGGAACCAGTTTGGCCGTGCTCATGTTCCCGGTGGTCCTTCTGGCCGTCCGGAATTATTGGAAGCAAGGCATGATCGATTGGAAGATCGTGATCGTTATAGCGGTCGCATTCGTTGCGGGCGGTTACTTCGGCAGCAAGGGAGCACTCGCACTTCCAGCGGATACCGTGAAGCGCGTCTTCGGTGTGATCATGCTCTTCGTGGCCATCAAGCTCATCCTCGGCAGGTGATGCCTCGGCTCCGCTCGGCATACAAACCTCGGCTCCGCTCGGCATACAAACCTCGGCTCCGCTCGGTATGAAACCCTCCGCTCCGTTGAAAGCAGAAGTGCAGCGAACGGTCGCCGCTCTTCATGCGGATATGGTGAAATGGCGACGCCATCTGCACCAGCATCCGGAGCTGTCTTTCCAAGAATACAACACGGTTGCCTTCGTAGCGGAACTGCTGAAGAAGGAAGGCATCGAGGTACGCGAGAACGTCGCGCGTCTTACGCCCGATGCGAAGGGCACAGGTCTGATCGCGATCGTACACGGCGAGGCAGCGAAGTCGGACCGCTGTTTCGCGTTGCGCGCAGACATGGATGCACTGCCGATCCATGAGGTTGGTAAGTCGGCGTACTGTTCCACCAACCCCGGCGTGATGCATGCGTGCGGTCACGATGCGCACACGAGCATGGTGCTCGGTGCGGGGATCGCGCTGCACCGGATGCGAAAGGAATGGTCCGGTGCGGTGATGCTCGTCTTCCAACCCGGCGAGGAGAAGGAACCCGGAGGTGCTTCACTCATAGTGAAGGAAGGTGTTCTGGATAACCCCAAGCCATCAGGCATCGCGGGTCAACACGTTACACCGGAGCTTGCTATTGGCATGGTCGGCTTCCGAAGCGGACCGTTCATGGCTGCGGCGGATGAACTCTACCTCACGGTGAAGGGCAAAGGCGGACACGCAGCGTCGCGGCCGAAGCTCGTGGACCCGATCCTCATCGCGGCACGATTGCTCCCTGCACTGTACGAGGAAGCCGCGAAGGCGGTCCCGAAGGGCGAACCCATGATCCTGAGCTTCGGCAAGGTCATCGCGAACGGTGCGACCAACATCGTCCCCGATATCGTGGTGATCGATGGCACCTTACGAACCTTCAGCGAAGCGCTGCGCCGTGAACTGCATGCACTCTTGCCAAGGATCAGGTTCGGAGATCGCTCAAAGCATGGGCGGTGAGGTGGACTTCCGCTTGGTGAAAGGATCACCACCGGTGGTGAACGATCCGGAACTCACGGCGCGGTTGCGTGCAGTTGCGGAGGAATTTGTCGGCAAGGAGAACGTGGTCGAGATGGACATCCGCATGGGCGCCGAGGACTTCGCGTACTACGGGCAGGTGATGCCTGCATGCTTCTACCGACTTGGAACGGGTAACAGCGCAAAGGCTGGAACAACATCCGGGTTGCACCGCGCGGAGTTCGACATCGATGAGGACGCGCTGGCGATAGGAGCGGGGGTGATGGCGTGGAGTGCGATCAAGGAATTGGGAGCATAACTTTCGACCATGACCAGCCTCGCACTCAGAAAGCGGATCATCAGTCTCCTGAATCGACGAAGCGATCCGTATCTCCTACAAGAGGTGCATGATATGCTCGCTGCCGGGACGTCAACGGAGGAACTTCATCAGCGCATGGAGGCCGCTGTGTTGGCAGGTGAAGCGGATATCTCGGCGGGCCGCACAATGAGCCTCGCGACTTTCGAGAAACGGATCTCGAACTCCCTGCGTGGGAGTATAGCGGCCAACAACACGAAGAAGAGGAAGTCATGACCGTGGTGGTTGCGGAGAAGGCATGGTCCGATCTGGACCGGGCCTTGGCGCAGGTGCTGGACCGGTTCGGACCAGCGACGGCTTTGCGGGTTGAACAGGAGGTGTTCACTGCCATCAAGCTCATTCAGAAATTCCCACGGGGAGGCCAAGTGGAGCCGTGATTGGAGCACTTGGGTATGGAGCATCGAAGAGTGATCGTCGGCCCGTTGAAGATCATCTACAGGATCCACGGCAAGACCATCTATATCCCGGAGATCTTCGATTCAAGAAGAGACCCGGAAACAATGCAAGGCTGATCCGGGACCGCTGACACGAGCGATCCTACCGCACCCCGATATCATCCACCTCGATCATCGGCTTACCGTCCTTGGTGTGCAATGTGAGTTCCACCATCAGGTCGCTACGGCCACGCGCGGTCCACAGGTCAAAGGTCACGGCGAATGCGCCGGGCCAGTTCCGGACAGCGGTCGCTTGGAGGTTCTTCCAACTCTGCTCCGGCGGCATCACCAACGGTTGAGGGAGATCGGCGAGTGCATCCTCGATCGCATCGGCAGAGAGACGAACGCCATTGCTGGCTTCTTCGAGTTCAGTGAAGCGCCGCTCCACGAGCAGCTTGCACACGTAGCGCGCAACAAGACCGAGTTCTTCTGGGCTCATGAGTGATCAGCCTATGCGGGAGGGCTTGCGCGAACGAACAACGGACAACCAACAACCTTTCTCAGTTCGCCACCTCGCTCATGAACTTGATCCGCATCATGCGCAGTTCGATCTCCGAGTAGTCGCCGTCGAACTCCTTGTGCGCGGCTTCGATCTCGTCGGATTCACTGTTGCGGAAGTAGTCGATGATCTCCTCTTGCACATCGGATTCGAGCATGCTGTTCAGCTGGTAGTTGATGTCCAGCTTGGTGCCGCTCATCACGATGCTCTCCAACTCGGTGAGCAGATCGGGCATCGACAGGTTCCTGCTTCGCGCGATGGATTCCAGCGGCAACCGCTTATCGATGTTCTGGATGATGTGGACCTTGTTGCCACTCTTGTTCACCACGTTGCGGACCACCACTTCCTCGGCGCGTTCGATCTCGTTCTCCTCCACGTAGTCGGCGATCGCTTCCACGAAGGGCTTGCCGAACTTCTGTGCCTTGCCGGGTCCGACACCACTGATCTGCGTGAGCTCCTCGATGGTGATCGGGTAGCGGATCGTCATCTCCTCCAATGCGGGATCCTGGAAGAGCACCCACGGTTGCAGTTTCAATTTGTGCCCTTGTTGTTTCCGCAGGTCCTTCAGGATCTGCATCAAGCGCTCATCGGCGACCGCTCCCACACGCGCGATCGGTTCGTCCTCACCACCGCCTTCGTAATCACTGTAGTCGCGCTCCTTCACGAACTTCACGGAGACCGGCTTCGCGAGGAACTTCTTCCCGGGCTCGGTCAGGCTCAAATTGCCGTAGGTCTCGATGTCCTTGTGCAGGTAGCCGCCCACGACCGCTTGGCGCACGATGGCCATCCAATGGTGGACATCCTTCTCGTCGCCTTCGCCGTAGATCTTCAGCTTGTCGCCTTTGTAGTTCTTGATCTCGCTGGTCTCCGTCCCGGTGATCAGGTCGCAGATGAACTTGGCGCGATGCCGCTCCTTGCTCTCCTTCACCGCGCGCAGCACCATGGCCAGATCGTCCTTGCCCTCGAACTGCTCACGCGGGTTGAGGCAGTTGTCGCACTCCTTGCAGTTCGGCGTCTTGAATTGCTCGCCGAAGTAGTGCAGCAGGAATCGCCGACGGCACATGCTGGTCTCCGCGAAACTCACGGTATCCGCCAAGAGTTGGCGACCGATCTCCTGCTCCGCCACCGGTTTGCCTTGGAGGAACTTCTCCAACTTCTCAATGTCCTTGTAACTGTAGAAGGCCACGCAACGTCCCTCGCCACCATCGCGTCCGGCACGCCCGGTCTCCTGGTAGTAGCTCTCGAGGCTCTTCGGGATGTCGTGGTGGATCACGAAACGTACATCGGGCTTGTCGATGCCCATGCCGAAGGCGATGGTCGCTACGATCACATCCACATCCTCCATGAGGAATTGGTCCTGGTGGCTGGCGCGTTGGCCAGCGTCCATTCCCGCGTGATAGGGTAGTGCCTTGATGCCGTTCACATTCAGCATTTGGGCCATCTCCTCCACCTTCTTTCGGCTGAGGCAATAGATGATCCCGCTCTTGCCGTTGTGTTGCTTGATGAAGCGGATGATCTCACGGCCGACGTCCTTCTTCGGGCGGATCTCGTAATTCAGGTTCGGCCGGTTGAAGCTGGCCTTGTACACCGTTGCGTTCGGGATGTCGAGGTTCTTCAGGATATCCTCCTGCACCTTCTCCGTGGCCGTGGCGGTGAGCGCGATCACGGGTACACCGGTGATCTCGTTGAAGATCGTCCGCAACCGGCGGTACTCCGGGCGGAAGTCGTGGCCCCACTCGCTGATGCAGTGTGCCTCGTCGATGGCGAAGAAGCTGATCTTGATGTCGCGCAGGAATTCGACGTTCTCCTTCTTCGTCAAACTCTCGGGCGCCACATAGAGGATCTTCGTGCGGCCCTTGGTGATGTCCTCCCGTACTTGAAGTGCCTCGTTGCGCGTGAGCGAACTGTTGAGGAAGTGTGCAACACCCTCCACATCGCTGAATCCGCGCATGGCATCCACCTGGTTCTTCATCAGGGCGATCAAGGGGCTCACCACGATCGCAGTGCCCTCCATCATGAGGGCGGGCAATTGGTAGCACAGGCTCTTGCCACCGCCCGTGGGCATGATCACGAACGTGTTCTGTCCATCCAGGACGCTTTGAATGACGGCCTCCTGCTCGCCTTTGAATTTCTTGAAACCGAAGAATTGCTCAAGCGCCTCACGGGGCTTCATATCGACATTGATCATTTGCATGGAAAAGGAGCGAGAAATAGTTGAATGCTTAAATGTAGGTCATCCGGAGGGATCACAAACTGACATGCTGCCAACCTTCGTTAAGTATTCGTCGAACGTGGATCATCGTTGAAAAGTGCGCGTCGCTCTGATGCTTGCCAAGACACCCGGCTATCTTTGGCCGGGTCCGCTTGTTGGTGGACCTATCCACCCCACTTGGCGCGAGCAGGCAGCGAAATGACCTTCCTGGAACACTTGGAGGAACTCCGGTGGACCTTGGTGCGATCCGCCATCGCCATCGCCGTCGGCTTCGTACTCGCCTTCGTGTTCAAGACCTTCGTCTTCGAGGATGTGGTGTTGGCCGCGCGTGATCCGCACTTCATCACCTATCGTGGCTTCTGCAAACTCGGCGAATTGTTGAACATGCCGGGCATCTGCATCAGCGAACTGGGATTCACCTTGCAGAACCTGCCGGTCAGTGGGCAGTTCATGACTCACATGACCGTGGCCTTCGTCGCGGGCTTCATCATCGCGTTCCCTTACATCCTCTGGGAGATCTGGCGCTTCATCGGGCCGGGCCTGCGGGAGAAGGAGCGGAAGGCATTGCGGTGGTTCGTGTTCTTCGGTTCCTTCCTCTTCACCTTGGGTGTGTTGTTCGGATACTACATGTTGGCGCCGCTCAGTGTGCAGTTCTTCGGGAACTATCAAGTGAGTCCGAGCGTGGCCAACAACTTCGCGTTGGAGAGCTTCATCGGCATCATCACCCAAGTGACCCTGTGGACCGGCCTGGTCTTCGAGATGCCGCTGATCGTTCTTGTCCTTAGCAGGCTTGGGATCATCGGTCCGGCCGTGCTTCGTCAATACCGCCGTCATGCCTATGTTGGCATCCTTTTGATCGCCGCTATCCTCACCCCGCCGGATGTGATCAGCCAATTGATCGTCTCCGGACCGCTGATCCTGCTCTATGAATCGAGCATCGGCATCAGCGCACGGGTGCAACGTCGCATGCTGCGTGCTGCGAGATCCCCCTCTAGCGTCGGATGAGGTTGACGATGATCCTTCGCCGCGTTCTTCAGGGTATCGTTCCGGTGCTGCTCACGCTAGCGAGCGTTGGCCAGAACACGGTGGTAAGCGGGAGGATCACGGATGCGAAGACCGGGGAGCCATTGCCCTTCGTGAACATCATCTTCCAGGATAGTCGTATCGGGACGACCAGTGATATGGATGGCAAGTACAGGTTGGAGACGTACTACGCCACGGATTCGCTTATCCTCTCCTTCGTCGGGTACATGCCACGCAGCATCGCGGTGAAGAAGGAACGCACGCAGGTCCTTGATGTGAAGCTGGAGCCGAGTTCCACTTCACTGGCTGAGGTGGTGATCAAACCATCCGGTGAGAATCCAGCGTTCGCGGTCCTGCGCAGGGTGATCCGCAACAAACCGGTGAACAACCGCGAAAAGCTGGCGGCGTACCAGTATGAAGCCTACAACAAGATCGAGTTCGACCTGAACAACATCACCGAGGAGTTCACGAAGAAGAAATTGTTCAAGCCCTTCGCCTTCATCTTCGACAACATCGATAGCACGGATGCGAAACCGTCGCTCCCGATCTTCATGACGGAGAGCCTTTCGGATATCTACTACCGGCAGCAACCCAGAACGCAGCGCGAGCACATCAAGGGGACCAAGGTGAGCGGGATCGAGAACGAGAGCATCGGGCAGTTCATGGGTGATATGTACCAGAACGTGAACATCTACGAGAACTTCCTCGTGATCTTCGGCAAGAACTTCGTCAGTCCCATCGCCGATGGCGGTAAGGGGTTCTACGACTACTACCTCACCGATAGCCTGTTCGTGGGGAAGTACTGGTGCTACCGGCTCGATTTCAAGCCGAAGCGCGTACAGGAGCTGGCCTTCACCGGAACGCTATGGATCAACGACACCACGTATGCCGTGCGGCGCATCGAAGCGGGGATCGCGCAAGGAGCGAACCTGAATTTCGTGCAAGGCTTCTGGGTGAAGCAGGAATACGATCAAGTGGAGAGAGAGGTGTGGATGCTGGTCCGCGATGAACTGGTGGTGGACATCAACATCATCAAGGATACCGGGAAGCCGAACAAGACCGCGGTGCAGGGTTTCTACGGTCGGCGCACGGCCACTTACAAGGACTTCGTCATCAACCAACCCAGGGCACCGGAATTCTATGCGGGTGCCGACCAGGTGGTGATGAAGATCGATCCGCTGAGCCTCGGCGCGGATTACTGGGACACGCACCGCCACGTGCAGCTGACGAAGAAGGAGAACACGATCTACCATATGGTGGATACCATGAAGACGATCCCACGATTCCGCACGTATGTGGACATCGTGAGCACGATCATCAGTGGTTACTACTCGCATGGCGACTTCGAGTATGGTCCCTACTTCACCACCTTCAGCTTCAACCAAGTGGAGGGCGCGCGCTTCCGCTTGGGGGGGCGGACGAGCAATGACTTCAGCAAGTGGGTGGAGTTCGACGGCTATGCGGCGTACGGCACCTTGGACGAGCGTTTCAAGTTCGGGTTCGCAACGCGGGGCTTCATCAGCAAGGAGCCACGGCTGTTGTACCGGTTGGGGTACAAGCATGACATCGAGCAGCTCGGCCAGAGCGTGAACGCGTTCCGGAACGACAACATCCTCGGCAGCATCTTCCGCGTGAACCCGAACAACAAGTTAACGGACGTGGAGCAGTGGCGCGCGAGCTTGGAGCGCGAGTGGATCACCGGGTTCACCAATGAGGTGATGGTCCGATACCGGACGCTCCAACCGTTGGGATCGTTGAGGTATGAGAAGTTGAGTGATGGACTCATCATCCAGAATGTGAACAGCATTCGCACGGCGGAGATCTCCCTCAATACGCGCTTCCTCTACCATGAGACATTCGTGAGCGGCGAGTTCGATCGCTTGAGCGTGGGCTTCAACAAGTACCCGACTCTTGAACTGCACTTGGCGTACGGCGCACCGGGGTTATTGAACAGCGACTACGAATACACCAAGGTGGTGGGCCGGATCTACAAGCGCTGGCAATTGGGCCCGTTGGGCTGGACACGTACCACGCTCGAAGGCGGGAAGATCTGGGGCACATTGCCCTATCCCTTGCTCACGATCCACAGCGGGAACGAGACCTTGTACCTTGATGACGTTTCCTTCAACACCATGCGCTTCTTCGAGTTCATCAGCGACCGCTACATCCAGTTCACTGCGGAACATCATTTTGAAGGCGCCTTCTTCAACCGCATACCGCTGCTCCGCCGTTTGAAGTGGCGCGAAGTGGCCGTCTTCAAAGGCGTAGCCGGTGATCTGGACTACAAGCACTTCAATGAACTGCTGCTCTTGCCGAACATGTATTCACTGGACCGTGGACCGTACATGGAGGCGAGTGCGGGGATCGAGAACATTTTCAAGGTCCTGCGGACGGACATCATCTGGCGCTTGCGTTACAACGACCATCCGGGTACATCGCCGTTCGCGATACGGGCCAAGATCTACATCAACTTCTAGCTATGCTGCGCACCGAGAACGTCATCAAGCGTTACAAGCGGCGGACGGTCGTCGGCGGTGTGAGCGTGCAAGTGGACCAGGGCGAGATCGTGGGTCTGCTCGGCCCGAACGGCGCCGGGAAGACCACCACCTTCTACACCATCGTCGGCTTGGTGAAGCCGAATGAAGGACGTGTGCTGCTGGACGATGTCGAGATCACCGACCTCGCGATGTACAAGCGCGCGAAACTTGGGATCGGCTACCTGCCGCAGGAAGCAAGCGTCTTCCGCAAACTCACCGTGGAGGATAACATCCGCGCGATCCTCGAGATGAGCGGGAAGAGAAAGGAAGAGCAAGCCGCGAAACTGGAATCACTGCTTGATGAGTTCGGCTTGCAGCACGTGCGCAAGAACATGGGCGATGTCCTCAGCGGCGGCGAACGACGTCGGACGGAGATCGCCCGCGCGCTGGCCACGGAACCGCGCTTCATCCTTCTGGACGAACCCTTTGCCGGTGTGGACCCGATCGCCGTGGAGGACATCCAAGGCATCGTGAGCAAGTTGAAGAGCAAGAACATCGGCGTGCTCATCACGGACCACAACGTTCAGGAGACGTTGAGCATTACGGACCGGGCGTATCTGCTCTTCGAGGGCAAGATCCTCAAGCAAGGCACGGCGGAGGAACTCGCGGCCGATGAGACCGTGCGCAAGGTCTATCTCGGTCAGAACTTCGAGCTACGACGCGCGAAGATCTGACGACTCCCGGTGCCTGTCGAGGTAGAGCAGGGCCACGATGATCACGAACGAGACCGTGTAGTATTCGTGGTACAGGTTGTCCTGCGGGATGCCTGTTGAAAGCACGAACGCTTTGCGGATACCGAAGTAGGTGCCAGCGGTGACCAACGCGAGGGTCAGCGCGAGTCGTGGTCCTCGGAGCACCGCGAGCATCGATCGCCAACCACCATGACGTTCCGCTTCCGCGAAAAGTGCTTTGCCGATCAACGGCCATCCGAGCAATAGCGGTAGCGCGAGCACGCGCGCCTCACGCGCCTTCGCGGCGATCAGGACGAGCGCAGTGTTCAGGAGGAGCGTGATCCAGAACGCGCGCAACCAGATCCTGTCCGTAGGTGAACACGCGCTGCTCCGGCCGAACCGCCACAGAAGGAATGCCGGTAGCGCGAGCGTCATCACCAAGTAGGACGCCGTTTCAATGGTCATGGTCCAACTGCTGAAGTTGAACGTGATGGTGCCAAGGCGAGCGATCGCATCCGTTGCCGATGCACCCACGATCCCGACCTGCGGCAAGTAGAAGAAGAGGAAGGCGGCGAAGAGCAAACACGTCGTGCCGATGATCATGAATGCGCGTCGCTTATCGTCACGCAGGAGCAAGTACACGGCTGGGACGAACAACAAACTGGTCTCGTGTGCGACCGTCGCGATGGTGAACGGCGCAATGCAGCCCAACGTCCTGCCGCTCTGAGCAGCGAGCAATGCACCGATCAGCGCTACGTACTGGATCGGCTCGTCGTAGGTGTACATCGGATCGAACCACGCGAAGAGGACCGTGGGCGACAAGTGGAAGAAGCCTTGCGCGACCAACGCTTGCCCGTTCGTTGATCCCAGCGAGACCGCCGATCGGAACACCAGTAGTCCGGCAACGAAGAAGAGAAGGAATCCCAGCCCGATGAATCCTGCCTTCGGTGGTATCCCGACCTCATGAAGTGTATCCACGCACCAAGTGGTCAACGGTCGGCGGCGAAAGGAAATGTCCGACCCCGAGCGGTGCTCATCGATCATCGTCTCGATGTAGTCCTTGGCAAGCAGCTCACCATCCCAGGTCTGTGCGCCCCGGTTCAGCATCGTCACCCAAACAGGTGCGAAATGCAGCGCGAGCGAGAACGCGGATAACACGAGCCCGAGCAGGACGCTGTTGCGGAGAGCGCGTCCCTCGGTCATGTGAACAAACATACTTCTAGCATCGCGTCACGCCGGAAGATCCGCGTAGCGGTCTATCCGGCGTCTCTCCTAAAGCCTTTCGTGAGACGCCGGGTCTCCAGCGCACTAGCAACACGTCGCCCGGCGTGACGTCCGTGTGAGGATCACCCCACCTCCTCCACGGAGAACGAGAACTTCTCCATGATCTGGTTCGCCAGCAACTTCTTGCACGCCTCGTCCACCTTGGCTTCGGCGGCTTTCTTGTCGGTGGCCTCCACGTGCAGGGTGATGTGCTTGCCGATGCGCACGCCGGTGATCTCGGGCAGGCCGAGGTTCTGCATGCTGCCGCTTACCGCCTTGCCTTGCGGGTCCAGCAGGTTGTCGTGGGGCATCACATCAATGGAGGCGCGGTAGTTCTTCATGGGAGGAGGTACCGCAAAGGACGCGAAGGACACAAAGGGGAATGCGTGGATCCCTTCGTGTGCTTTGTGCTCTTTGCGGTAAGATTCATTGGGTTTTTGGGAAGAGCCTGCCCCACAACGGGCTGAGCAGGTACAAAAGTAGGATCAGCGGAACAGCGAGGATGCCGTAGAGAAGAAGTAGGCAGAGGCCGGTTGCCAGTAGGCAGTAGATCACTTCGTTGCCCTTCCACTTCATGTGTTTGAACTTGAGGGAGGGTAGGGGGAGTTCCGAAAGCATGAGACCGCCGAGAAGCACGCTGACCATCAACAGAAGAACAGGGTACTGCTGGACCGAGTCGCCCATCAAGTCGCGAATGCTGGTCCACCCAGGTGCCGCAAGACCCGTAACACCAGGGACAAAGTTGGACCCGATACCAAGCGGTACGCTAGCCCAGAACAGGGCGTTCGCTGGAGTTGGCAACCCCAGAAAGCCGGTCGATTGCCGGGTGTCAATGTTGAACTTGGCCAATCGCCAGGCCGAGGCGATGGGGATCACGAACGCTGAATAGGGAAGAGTTGCCATGCCCCAACCATCGTGATGCATCCACATCAAATCGCCAAGGTTCCAGCTCCCATCGAGCAAGTGCCTTGATCCGATTGTACACCACAAGAGCATCCCCGGCGCCACCCCGAACGTCACCATATCCGCAAGGCTGTCCAGCTGTTTGCCGAACTCGCTGCCCCCGCCGAGGGCACGGGCCGCCCACCCGTCCAGCACATCGAAGGCCGCCCCGGCGAACACCAGCCAACACGCCCATGTTAGCTGTCCTTGGGAGGCCAGCAGGATGGAAGCGACGCCGCAGGATAGGTTCGCCGTGGTAAGAATGTCGGGTATCCTTGGCAGTCGGTGCATCAACGGGCCGAAGTTGGGATAATTTCGGGGCAATGATCGGGGCCACCTGCCGTTGGAAGCTGCGTCATAACCATGATCGAATGAAAACCGTGAGTTTGAAGGGAATGCGCAGCCCGTGGGTTGTGATCGGATGCCTCCTTGCCGGAGGTGTGGTTGCACAGGATGCGCCCAAGTACAGCAACGAGTTCCTGGCCATCGGCGTGGGCGCACGTGCGTTGGGCATGGGCAGCGCGTACACCGCCGCGGTGAACGACGTGACCAGCGGCTACTGGAACCCGGCCGGACTGCTGGGGGTGAAGGGCGACCTGCAAGTGGGCGTGATGCACAGCGAATACTTCGCGGGCATCGCCAAGTACGACTACGTAGGCTTGGCCAAGCCGATCGATTCGCTCAGCACCATCGGCTTCTCGTTCATCCGTTTCGGCATCGACAACATCCCGAACACCATCGACCTGATCGATCCCTCGGGCAACATCGACTACGACCGCATCACCACATTCAGCAGCGCGGACCACGCCTTCATCATCAGCTATGCGCGCAAACTGCGCGTACCCGGATTGCGCGTAGGTGGCAATGCCAAGGTGATCTACCGCCGCGTGGGTGAATTCGGAAAAGCCTGGGGCTTTGGCCTCGATGCCGGTGCGCAGTACGACATGGACCAGTGGCACTTCAGCGCGGTGGCGCGCGATGTCACGGGCACCTTCAACGCATGGAGCTACACACTCGATCAGCGCACCATTGATGTGTTCACCCAAACGGGCAACGAGATCCCCGCGAACAGTGTGGAGGTGACTTTGCCGCGCTTGATGCTCGGTGCGGTGCGCCAGTTCAGTTTCGGGAAGAAGTTCAATCTGCTGGCGGCTGTTGATCTGGAAAATACGTTCGATGGCAAACGGAATACGTTGATCAAGTCGAGCCTGATCAGTACCGATCCACGCATCGGACTGGAACTAGGCTACGCGAACATCGTGTACGTGCGCACGGGTATCAGCAACATGCAATACGTTACGAACACCGCCGGGGACAAGCAGCTTTCCATCCAGCCGAACATCGGCATCGGCCTGAAGATCAAGAGCCTTTCGTTGGACTACGCGCTCACCGATATCGGGGACAACAGCGTGGCGCTCTACTCCAACATTTTCTCGTTGAAGTTCGACCTCTTCAAACGACCGTCCTCATGAGGAGACCGGTACTGTTCGCTGTCTTGATCGGATCAGCCACTTCGGCCTGTGCCCAGCTGGGTTACGGGAACGAATGGATCGACCACGGCCGCCAGTACTGGAAATTCGAGGTGTACGCGGATGGCGTCTATCGCATTGACTCCGCCGCACTCGCGCAAGCGGGGTTCCCGGTCACTTCAGTGGATCCGCGCCACCTCATGCTCTTCGGCAAGGAGCAGCAAGTACCAGTATATGTGCAGGGTGAAGCGGACGGCGAATTCAACAGCGGCGACTTCATCGAATTCCGCGCGGAGAAAGCGGATGGCATGGTGGACCGCCGGATGTATCCGTTCCCGGATGCCGACCCGAACCCGGACTACAGCCTTTACAACGACACCGTGCGCTACTTCCTCACGTGGGATGAACAGGCACCGGCCATGCACATGGTGTCCTATTCGAACAATGAGGTCGCTGCGGGTACACCACGGCCATGGGTGTGGAGCGAAACCACGCGCGTGTACAGCGACAACTACCTCGTGGGCTTCATTGATACCTGGTTGGGGGGCCAAGGCATACCGGGTACGCCTGCGCTGATGTTGGAAGCTGAAGGATTCGCCGGGCCGATGGTGTTCAATACCGCACCGGCGGCGGAACAATTCATGGATGTAACTGTGCTCACCCCCGAAGCATTCATCGGCCTGGGTGTACCACTTGCCCGTGTGAAGACGACGAGCATCGGCATGGGCGTGACCGGAGTGGTGAGCCAAGCGGACCATCACCTGCGGCTGTATGCGGGACCGGGGCTTGCCCAGGTGATGGTGGATACAGCCTTCAACGGTGCGCGTACCATGCGCGGGACCTTCGATATGCCGGGGGATTGGGTAGGGCCTACAACGACCGTTCGATTCGGTGTGCCGCATGACCTGCCACTCGCCAATTGGAGCCCACAATATCTCGATTGGCAGGCGGTCAATAATGTGCATATCCGGTACGCCCGGACATTGAACATGGGCGGCATCAGCGCGTTGATGATGGAGGTGCCGAACGACGGAACAGGCCCGATCGTCCGTCTGGATCTCAGCGGCGTTGCAGGTACGCCGGTGGTATATGCATGGGGCGATACCGTGCGTCGTATGGAACCCTTCTTCGGCACCGCTTGGCATGCGCTCTTCCCGCGTGCTCCCGGCATTGCCGATACGCGTGCCTTCGCCTTCACCCAGGAGTCCATCCAGCCCATCACCACTTTGCGCATGGCCACGCCTACCGGTTACTTCACCGACTTCGGGGCCTTGGATATCGATTCGGCCATGCTGATCGTGACGCACCACACACTGATGAACGGCGCCACGGCATACGGGAACTACCGCCAGAACGAAAGCCCGAACCACTACAACACCTTGGTGATCGATGTGGACGAGTTGTATGATCAATATGGCGCAGGTGTGCCCAAGAACGCCGGAGCGATCCGCTCGTTCTGCGATCACCTGTTGGACGCGTGGAGCACCGATCCGCGTGCGCTGTTCCTGGTAGGGAAAGCGGTGAATACCTGGTCAGGGTTCGCGAGTGGTGCGCCCAGCGTGCGACCCGATGTCAATGGCGCCTATGCCCGCACCTTGGTGCCCACCTTCGGGAACCCGAGTTCGGACCAGTGCTTCACCACCGGCCTCAACTTCGATGCGCGCCGCATGGATATCCCGGTGGGGCGCATCAGTGCGAATACCAACGCTGATGTGCTGGCCTATTTGGCGAAGGTGCGCGCAACGGAAGCTCAACCTCCGGCGCTTTGGCAGAAGAACATCCTGCATTTCTCAGGTGGGTTCCACCAGGACGACCAGGCTTGGCTCGCTCAACTGTTGGCCAACCTCGGACAGATCGCCAGTGACACCGCGTTCGGGGGGAACGTCATTCCCTTCCGGAGGAACACCTCCGGTGTCATCGGTGCCGCACCTGCCGATTCGGTGCGCCATTTCATAGAGGATGAGGGCGTGACGCTGATGACCTTCCTCGCGCATGCCTACGCCGCGAGTTTCGACATCACCATTGACGAGCCGGAGAACTACAACTGGCATGGTAAGCACCCGATGGTGATCGGCAATTCATGCTACATCGGCAACGTCCACTTGAACGGTTCACAGAGCGCGAGCGAGCAATGGGTGTTGCAACCCGAAGTGGGTCCCATCGCCTTCCTGGCCGCCACCGAACAGGGATTCACCAATTACCTCTTGCCGTACACGGGTAACTTCTACGAGAGCTTCGCCCGCACCAATTACGGCGCGAGCATCGGGGAGCATTACAAGAGCGCAGGCTTGATGTCGCAGATGCAAACGCCGACCATCCCCATGATGTGGAACGTCCACAACTTCCACTTGGAGGGTGATCCAACATTGACCTTGAACACGCATCCGCTTCCGGATTTCTCGGTGAGGACCGAAGAGGTGTTCTTCGATCCGCCGAACGTAACAGCCGATCTGGACAGTTTCACGGTGGCCGTGGTGGTGAGCAATCTCGGCAAGGCCACCAACGATGTGGTGAATGTGGAACTGCAACGCACCAACACCGGCTTGGGGACCAACACCTTCAACTTCTTCACCACCGTGGATAGCGTGTACATCCGTGACACCGCGTACTTCCGTGTGCCCACCTTGGCGTTCAGTGGCGGCCAAGGTGTGAATCAATTCACGGTGAAGGTGGATCGTGAACCGGACCTGATCCCGGAGCTTGTGGAGGTTACCAACAACATCACCAGCGCCACGCTCTTCATCACCAGCGGTGATCTGGTGCCGGTGTACCCCTATGACTTCGCCATCGTGCCCGATCCGGAGCAGGCGTTGAAGGCGAGCACCGGTGATCCGCTCGCCCCGATGCGCACCTACGTGTTCCAGATCGATACAGCGGATAGCTACAACAGCCCGGTGATGGAGAGCTTCACCACCACCGCTCCCGGAGGCGTGGTGACCTGGGAACCGCAAGGCATCTTCAACCTGAACACCTTGCAGGATAGCACCGTGTTCTATTGGCGATGCAGCATCGATAGCGCTTCATCCGGCAACAACAGCTACAACTGGTACGAGCGTTCGTTCCAGTACATCGCGAACAAACGCGGTTGGGGGCAGGCCCATTTTTTCCAGTTCAAGAACGATCGCTACTCCGGTGTGAACTGGGATCGTCCGGGCCGCGACTTCGATTTCGAGGAGGGGTCACGCCTCCTGCGCGCTACCGTACAAGGCAATGTGGGCGGCCCCATCACCAGCTGGTACTTGGACCTTCAGGCGCAGGACTACGGCGGGTGCGGGCCTGCGGCTTGGCATGTGGTGGTCGTCGATCCGGTGACCTTCGAAGGCTGGCAGACGAACTGGGTGGATCCTGCGGACGGCACGATCTACAACCCGGATCACATTTTCGGGAACGGCAACTGTTCCGGTTGTTGTCGTAACCGCCCGGAAGCGTACTTCTCTTTCCACACGAATGTCGCTTCCGAATTGGCGGGCATGGAGAACATGCTGACCAACGCAGTACCGGACGGGCACCACATCCTCGTGTACACATGGCGGCACTTGGATAAGTTCGGAACGAACATCAATTCACCATCACTGATCCCTGCGCTGGCGGGACTTGGTGTCACCAGCCTGAATGCCTTGCCTGATAGTGTACCGTACGCCTTCTACGTGCGCAAAGGATTTCCGGAGACCTTCCGGGACACGGCTGGAGTGGCGATCACGGACGTGCTGAATTTCTCCGTTTGGGTACCCACCGCATTCGCTGATGGTGTGATCACCACCATGGACGCGGGTCCGGCCACCTCTTGGGACGCGCTGTTCTGGGATGAACGGCCCAGTGATGCGCTGGACAGTACGCGTATCAAACTGTACGGCGTCCCTCCCGGCAGTAATGTCGGCGTGTTGTTGCTGGATCTGGAAAGTCCGTTGGATTCATTCCCCGACCTGTCCACGGTCGCCAATGCACAACAGTATCCAACGCTGCGGATCCAAGGGCGATTCCATGACGCGAACATCAGCGATGCGAAACCGGCGCAGTTGCAACGGTGGCAGTTGTTGAGCAGCCCCGTGCCGGAGTGCGCGATCCATCCGCCCCTGGGCTTGTACAACGACTTGGAAGGATGGGCGGAAGGCCAGGATGCCGCCGTGGCGGTGGCGGTGCAGAACATCAGCGAGTTCGACATGGACAGCTTGCTGATCGGCGCGTGGCTGATCGACCGGAACAACCAACGGCACCCGATCCATTTCAAACTGAACGCACCGTTGCCAGCCGGTGGATGGGTGATCGACACCGTGCATTTCAACACGCTCGGTTTCGGCGGTTGGAACACGTTGCTCTTCGAGGCCAATCCGATCGACAGCACCACGGGTCGCTATCACCAGTTGGAGCAATACCACTTCAACAACATCGCACAATGGCGCTTCGAAGTGGACCAGGACCTGGAGAACCCGATCCTCGATGTCACCTTCGACGGACGACACATCCTTGATGGCGACATCGTGTCGGCACGACCGGAGATACTCATCAGCTTGGATGATGAGAACATCTTGCGCATACTCGATTCACCGGGCGACACGGCAAGGTTCAGCGTGTTCCTGAAGCGCCCGAACGCGACGGATCCCGAACGCATCTGGTTCAGGAACGGCCTCGGAGAGGAGATCCTCCAATTCATCCCGGCATCCGGCCCGGACAACATCGCATGCATCCATTATCGCCCTGACTTCTCGGCGGATGGCAAGTACCAGATGATCGTCAGGGGATCGGATCTGAGCAACAACATCAGCGGTGATAACGATTACCGGATCGGTTTCGAGGTGATCAACCGCAGCACCATCACCGAGATCCTGAACTATCCGAACCCGTTCACCACCAGCACCCGCTTCGTGTTCACCTTGACCGGATCGGAGATCCCGACCTACATGAAGGTGCAGATCATGACCGTGACCGGCAAGGTGGTGCGGGAGATCCCCATGCACGAGCTCGGCCCGATCCGCGTGGGCAAGAACATCACCGAGTTCGCGTGGGATGGCACCGATGAATTCGGCGATCGGTTGGCGCGCGGGGTGTACCTGTACCGCGTCTTCGCGAAGATCAATGGCGAGGAGATCGAGACCCGGGAGTCCGGCGCCTCGCAATACTTCACCAAGGGATTCGGCAAGATGTACTTGCTGCGCTGAGGCACTGTCCTTCGGCCAAGTACATTCGTCGGCGCCCCATGGCCCCAACTCGTTCCCGCATCATCCTGTGGTCCGCGCTGAGCGGCTTGCTCTGGGCGTTGGCATGGCCTGCGATCGGCGGCCTTTCCTGGTTGGCGTTCGTGGCGTGGCTTCCGCTGCTGCATGCAGAGCGGTTGCATAACGCGCGGACCCGTGATCGGCCGCGCGCTTTCTATCCATACGTCCTGATCGCCACGTTCATCTGGAACCTCTCGTGCTCGTTTTGGTTCTTCGAAGTGAGTGAACCGATCTCCACGAAGTTGGTCTCCGTGTCGGCGCCCGTGCTTGTGAACACGCTGCTCATGGGCATTCCGTGGTGGCTGAAGCGCATCGCCCATCGGTTGCATGGACCGGTTTTCGCGCGGGTTGCATTCGTGGCGTTCTGGCTTGCGTTCGAGCGGCTTCACCACGGGTGGGACTTGCAATGGCCGTGGTTCACCATGGGCAATGTGTTCGGCGCGGATCCCGCAATGGCCCAGTGGTACGAGGTCACCGGCGTGCTGGGTGGATCACTGTGGATCCTGCTGGTGAACCTCTTGATCGATCACACCTTGGTCACTTGGCGCGGAAGCAAGCGAACGATGAACGTGGCGGTGTCCGCATTGGTGATCGCGGTTCCGGTGGTGATCTCCGTGGTGCGGTTCAAGACGTATAGCACTGCAGGTATGCGAACCACGGAAGTGGTGGTGGTGCAACCGAACGTGGATCCATACACGGAGAAGTTCGGTGGCATGGATCCGATGGAACAATTGGATCGGATGCTGTCCTTGGCCGAGGAACGGATCACCGACAGCACACGGCTGATCATCTTTCCGGAAACGGCATTGCAGGAAGGTGGCACGGTGGATATGTCCACCGGTGCGATGCGCTTCCACGGGTTGTGGGAGAACGACCTTGAAGCATCGGCCAGCGTACGGCGATTGCGTGCCTTCCGGTTAGCGCATCCACAAGCAGCAATGCTTGTGGGTATGAACAGCGATCGTTGGTATCGGGATGGTGATCGACCATTGACCGCACGCGAACTGGGCGACGGCCGACATTGGTATGAGGCGTACAACGCCGCCTTATGGATGCCAATGCAAGGTCCGCTGTACAGTTACCATAAATCGAAACTGGTGGCTGGCCCGGAAACGATGCCCTTCGAATCGGTGCTCGGTCCGTTGGGTGATCTGGCTTTGGATCTCGGTGGCACCACCGGCACCTTGGGTCAGCAGACCGAACGAACCGTGTTGCGCGACCCGTCCTCCGGCCTGGCGATCGCACCGGCGATCTGTTATGAATCCGTCTTCGGGGAACACGTTGCGGCGCATGTGCGGAATGGTGCGCAGTTGATCGCGGTGATCACGAATGATGGATGGTGGGATGATTCTCCCGGGTACCGGCAACACCTCACGTTTTCGTCACTTCGGGCCATCGAGACGCGGCGTGATGTGGTGCGTTCCGCGAATACCGGGATCTCTTGCACAGTTGATCAACGCGGTGTTGTCGCGAACCGGACCGCTTGGTGGAAGCCCGCAGCGTTCCGTGCTATCGTTCACCTGAACGACCGGATCACCTTCTTCACCCGGCACGGCGATCTCATCGGGCGAGCCGCTGTGGTGATCACGATCATTGCGTTGTTGGTGCTGATCGCAAGCACGATCCGCCGCCGCCGATCAATACAGCGGAACGCGGCGGGTGAATAGGCCCTCGCTGCTTCGCAATACGATCGTGTAGATCCCCATGGCCAGATCGCCTTGCGGGAGTTCGACCCGGTTCAGACCCTCGGTCATGTTCAGGTTGTTGCGCTGGGCAACCACCCGTCCACGTGCGTCGAAGAGCTCGAGGTTCATCACCTGGTCCATGGACGAGAGCACTGTGATGTTCAGGTCCGCACCACCATCCCACGCATTCACAAGAGCGGTCTGTGGTGGGTCCTTGCACGTCACGGCGACTAACGGACTCAGCGTTGAGCTTTCGTCGATGTCCACCATCCGCAAGCGGTAGTAACCCATGGCCAAAGGACGTTCGTCCACCCATGCGTAGTTCGTCATCGTGGAACTCGTGCCCACCGCAGCGACCTGTCCGATATCCTCGAACACCTGATCATTTCCACTGCGTTGGATGGTGAAGTGGCTTGAGTTGCTTTCACTGCCGGTGCTCCATTCCAACCGGACGCGGTCCACGACACATGCTGCCCTGAAGGCCAACAGTTCCACCGGCAACGGCTCCAGGATGTTGCTGAGTGTCCATGATCGGAAGAAATTGGCCGGGGTGGCGTTCGCGCCTGTGACCGAATTCACCGCTCCGGCCGCGAAGACACCGGCCGGTAGATAATCACCCCATTGGCCCAACGGTGAATTGAAGCGCTGCGCCCCTACCGCACTTACACCGGTGATCGCGTTTCCGGTCCTCACATCACCGGTTCCTGCACTTGGATCGTAGGTGAACCCCAATTGGATGGTCGGAAGGGTGCCATACGCGAAGCCCGTCACACCGGGGTCCAGGATCCAAAAGCGGTCCACCACATTGTCCGAGTTGGGTTGCGCCGCGCCCAACCAGTAGTTGTTCATGTGCGTCACGTCGCTCGGCCGGTAGAGATCGTTGTTCCAGTTCGTCGCCCCGATCAGCCCATAGTTGTACGTGCTGAAGCAGATCGAAGCCGTGGCCTCATTGCTCGCACCACCGATCGCGGCGTAGGTGAAGGGCATCTTCACGCCGTTCGCAGTGGTGAACGGGATCGTGTACACTCCTATGGTGTTGCGGATCTGCCAACGGATCCGGTTGAATTCACCCTCACTCCGGATGTTGCCACCGGTGCCCATTGTGCTGATGCCGATGTTGGTAGGCTCCTCAACCACCACCCATGCGCCGTTGTCGATCCGCAGCCACGCATCGTTGTTCAACACGATCCGACCGTTCTGCGCGATCACTCCTAGCGGGATCAATACGATCAGACCGAGCGCATGACGAAAGCCGGTGTTTGTGAAGCGCTTTTTCATGGTGACCCTTTCCCTCTCAAATGTACCCGAAATGAAGATAGCCCCACCGTTCCCTTGGTTGCCTTCTGTTCGACTCTCGGATGCTGGATACCTTGGCCGCTGCATGCGTTCCCGCATCCCACTTGGCCATCTTCCTGTATTCACGCCGGAGGTGCTCCGTTCGGAGAGGACCTTTCTATATCGAAGGGTCTTGGATCAAGAGCGACGGGTCCTGGGAGTTGGAGAAGTATCTGTCGCGGATCGACCCACGTTCGATAGAGACGGAAAGGTGAAGGACTGGATCATGGGGCACCTCACCTACGAAGCCTTGCACTCCATTCATGACCTGCCGGGCAATGCCGCTCAGGACTTTCCGTCATCGCACTGGTTCGTTCCGCGCTGGGTGATCGAATGGCAGGGTGATGAAGCGGTGCTTTTCACGTTGCCCGGTGATGAAGCCGCCGGGCTTGCCTTTGGTCAGAAGCTGAAGAGTACACAGCCATCGGCCTATCGACCGGAGCCTATCGAATGGACCTCCGGAACGGATCGAGATCGCTATCTGGAGAGAGTGGACCGTTTCCTTCAGCATATCCAGCGCGGCGATATCTATGAGGTGAACTATTGCATCGAAAGGACTGCCCACCAACCGGCTTTCGATCCCTTCGTGGCATTCGCGCAATTGGAAGCGGGTACGGATGCGCCCTTTTCCGCATTCTATCGGCAAAGTGATCGGTTCGTGTTGTGTGCGAGCCCCGAGCGTTTTCTTGCATTCAACGGTGATCGCGTGATGGCGGAACCGATGAAGGGAACTCGTCCGCGTGGGACCGATCCGAAGAAGGATGCGGAACTGATCGCTGAATTGGCGAACGACCCCAAGGAGCGCAGCGAGAACATCATGGCGGTTGATGTGATGCGCAATGATCTCTCGATGACCGCAGCGCCCGGTACGGTTGAAGTGCGTTCGCTATGCGAAGTGCGCACCTATCCACGCGTCCATCAATTGGTAAGTGCGATCGTTTCGGAAAGGGCTGCGGATCGCGACCCTTGGGACGTAGTACGCGCCGCCTTCCCCATGGCCAGCATGACCGGCGCACCGAAGCTGCGTGCCATGCAATTGATCGCGGAAGCAGAGGATCAACCGCGTGGATTGTACAGCGGCACGCTCGGGTTCTTCGCGCCGGATGGCACGGCCGACCTGAACGTGGTGATCCGTACGATCCTCTTCGATCGCGCAACAGGGGATCTGTCCTTATCAACCGGAAGCGCGCTCACGGCGTTGTGCCATCCCGCGCAAGAGTGGGAGGAATGCGCGTTGAAGGCGCACTCCGTCCTGAATGTCCTTGGCCATGTTGGATAAGGTACGCCGCGCGATCCGTCGGGAAGGCTTGTTGCTCCCGGAGCAATCGGTATTCGTGGCCGTCAGTGGTGGCGTGGACAGCATGGTCCTGCTGCATGTGCTTCACGCACTGCGCCATCCGGTTTCGGTGGCGCATGTGGATCACGGCCTTCGAGGGGCGGAGAGTAGTGCCGATGCAGCATTCGTTCAAGAGCACTGTTCGGATCTCGGCGTACCGTTCCAAGTACGGAAGGTGGATGTTGCCGCGTCGATCCGAGATCGCGGTGGATCCGCCCAGATGGCAGCCCGTGATCTCCGCTACGCGTGGTTCAACGAGTTGGGTATCGATCATCCGGTCGCACTCGCACACCACGCCGACGACGCGGTGGAGACACTCTTCATCAACCTGCTTCGCGGAACGGGGTCGAAGGGATGGGGGGCGATCCCATGGAAGAGCGGTAAGTGCATCCGTCCGCTGCTCGGAGTCCATCGCGATGAGATCCTGAGGTATGCGCAAGACCATTCCATTCCATTCCGGGAGGATAGCAGCAATGCAAGTCCGAAGTATTTGCGGAACCGGATCCGCCAGGAACTGATCCCTTTGCTGGAGCAACTACGTCCGGGTTCATCACGAACCATGGCGCGTTCCATCCGGATGCTGCGTGAATTGGAAACATCGGGTGAGCAGCGGCTGGAGTCCTTGCTCTCAGGATCCTCAAGCCAATGACGGCTCGAAACAAGTACCCTTCACGTTGATCGAGGACTCCGGTACACCTGCGTTGGTCCTGCACCATCTTCTGCGGGGGCGCGGATCCCATCCCGATACCCTCGAGCGCATCCATGATGCCATCATCGAACGGAACACGGGCGCGGTATTCTCCTCCGGGAACTGCTTGGTAAGTGTGGATCGGGATCACTTGCATATTGGAAGTGCGGAAACTGAACGACCCGTGTATGTGATCGATGACGGTGAGCAGCAGGGAACGCGAGGTCCGCTTCGATGGGCATTCATGGACGGAGGTGGAGCGAAGGTTCATGAACACATGAATGAAGCCCTGTTGGATGCGGACCGGCTTTCCTTCCCGGTCGTCTTACGGCCGTGGCAGGCTGGTGATCGAATGCGTCCTATCGGACTAGGGGGGAGCAAATTGGTGAGTGATATCCTCACCGATGCGAAGGTCCCTGTGGAGCGTAGATCGAACTCCTACGTGATGCTGAATGGCGATGAAGTGGTCTGGTTGGTGGGCCATCGCATCGCGGAAGGCTTCCAAGCCGGGCTGGACCCCGGTCGGGTATTGCGCTGTTCGTGGAGCGACGAATGATCCGTTGAATTTCTCCACCGCAGGTGGAACGGATCGGGGACATGCCTAACTTCCGGGCAACAGATCCCCCTCCGTCATGGCCACACTGCACACCATCGTCCCCAAGGAGGGCATCCCCTCGTTGCGCTTTCCCAAGGAACCGGTCGAGTTGAGCGACGAAACACGCAAGGAGATCCACTTGCGCATGGAACAAGCCCTCCGTTTGGGGAGTGCCGAACATGGCAAGTGCCGGATCCTTTTCGAGGACGATGAGGGCTTGAAGGCCGTGGAGACCACGATCTGGGCTTTCGACGCGCAGGTCATCGTGCTGAAGTATGGCCTCACCATCCCGGTCTCGCGCGTTGTGGGCATCGAATTTCCTTCGTGAACATTTCTTAACGAAATGCAGGATCCCTAGGATCATGGGCATGCGATCGGTCCTTGGCAACGCGCGGCTGATAGCTTTGCGTCCCATCGCATGTTCGCCATCCTTCCTCTCCTCGGTCTCCTGTCCGTTTCCCCGGATGCCAACCCGGCATCCTGGACATTCAGCGCGCGGACCCTCCCGAACGGACAGGTCAGCATTGAACTGATCGCAACGCTGGAGAAAGGATGGCATCTCTATGCCACCGAACTCCCGAGTGATCAAGGCCCGGTCCCGACCAGTTTCCGGTTCGAACCATCCAGGGCCTACGAAGTCGTTGGGAAGCTGGTTGAACCCGACCCGGTAGTGGGTTACGACATTAACTTCGGCATGGTCGTGCGGCACCATTCCGGCACCCCGCGTTTTGAACTGATCATCGACCCGGTTGCGAAAGGTCCCTTCCTCGTGGAGGGCGAAGTGGAATACATGGTGTGCAACGAAAAGACCTGCCTTCCGCCCATAACAGTGCCCTTTTCCATCCGCGTAACACCGCTTGGAGAATGAGGGCGGCGACGAAGTGGATGTGGTTGATGGTGCTTGTGGTGCTGCCGTTCGTGGGAATGGCTCAATTGCCAGGCGCCGAGTTGGATCCGGTGAAATGGTCGGTCTCCGTGAAGCAGGTGGAAGGGGATCGATGGGACGTGGTCTTCCGAGCGGACATCGAGCATGGCTGGTACGTGTACTCCCAACAGAGCTTCGGGGAGATGGGTCCCATACCCACCAGTATCGCCTTCGATACGCTCTCGCACGTGGTGTTGGATGGTGAGACGGCTGAGACCGGAGAGAAGGTGATCCAGGGTGATGACCCCATCTTCGAAATGGTGGTGAAGAAGTTCAAGGGTTATGCGTTGTTCACGCAACGCCTGCGGACCACCGATCCCCATGCTCCGATCACCGGCCGGATCGATTTCCAGACCTGCGACGACACCAAGTGCATCTTCCCGGATCCCCTCTATTTCCGGATCACGCTCGCGGATGCGAAGTCCGAATTCGCCCCACTACCCTTCGGCACCGGACCGATCGGCGTTGCCCGGCAAGGGCCTGCGGATCCAGTAACGTGGGCGCTGACCGCCACCAAGCAGCAGGAGGGTGAATGGCTTTTTGTTTTCACCGCAGCCATTGCCGACGGATGGTCCATCTACTCGCAGGATATCGTTGGCGACGGCCCGATCCCGACCAGTTTCGAACTGGAAACGGGGAGTGCCGCGCAGCTGGTGGGCTTGGCGCGCGAGCAGAGCGAACACGCGACCGAAGGCATGGACGAATTCTTCGGTATCACGCTGAAGAAGTTCAAACACGCGGTCGAATTCGCCCAGAAGATGCGTGTAGCGGATGGAGCGACCTCCATATCCGGTGTCGTGAAGTTCATGACATGCAACGACACGGAATGTACTTTCCCGGATCCCGTTCCGTTCTCGGTGGATCCAGCGACCGGGGTGGTGACGATCGGTTCCATCACCATGGCTCCCGGTGGAGAATGCAAGTACAAACTGACCACGGTCGATCTCGGATCACCGGTGATCAAAGGCACGGAAGAAGAAGAGGACAAGAGTTCATTGTTCTGGATCTTCCTCCTGGGCTTCGGCGGCGGACTGGTGGCCTTGCTCACGCCGTGCGTGTTCCCGATGATCCCGCTGACCGTGAGCTTCTTCACCAAAGGAAGCGAGGACAAGGCCACCGGATTGAAGAACGCACTGACATACGCTGCGTTCATCCTGGGGATCTATCTCTTGTTCAGCTTGCCCTTCCACTTGTTGGGCTCGGTGAACCCGGACATCTTCAATGTGATCAGCACGAACCCGTGGCTGAACATCTTCTTCTTCGTGATCTTCCTGGTGTTCGCCGTTTCGTTCTTCGGCTACTTCGAGATCACCCTGCCGGCCAGTTGGGTGAACCGCATGGACCAGAACGCCTCCAAGTTCGGCGGCATGATCGGCATCTTCTTCATGGCCTTCACCTTGGCTTTGGTATCCTTCAGTTGCACAGGCCCGATCCTGGGTTCCCTGCTCGCTGGTGCGCTTACTGCGGATGGTGGTGCGTGGCAACTCACAACCGGGTTTGGCGGCTTCGGCCTCGCGCTCGCATTGCCTTTCGGGCTCTTCGCGTTGTTCCCCAGTTGGCTCAACAGCCTGCCGCGAAGTGGAAGTTGGCTCAACAGCGTGAAGGTGGTGCTGGGTTTCGCCGAAGTGGCGCTGGCGCTGAAGTTCTTGAGCAATGCGGATCTGGTGCGCCAATGGCATTTGGTGTCCTACGAACTGTTCATGGTGGTATGGGTCATCTGTGCATTAGGCATTGTGCTCTACCTCTTCGGGTTCATCAAGTTCCCACATGATAGTCCGGTGAAGTCCCGCTCGATCACACGTTGGGGTTTCATTGCCGCTTTCACCGCGATCACGATCTACCTCTCGCTCGGCCTTCGCGTGGACAAGGAGAAGAACACATTCACGCCCATGGCGCTGATGAGCGGTCTTGCGCCGCCCGTGTGGTACAGCTGGATCCTGCCGAACAAACCGGTGGTCCTGCATGACCTGGATGAAGCAATGGCCAAGGCACGCGAACTCGGCAAGCCGATCATGATCGACTTCACCGGCTGGGCCTGCGTGAACTGCCGGAAGATGGAAGAGCATGTGTGGCCGCGGCCGGGCGTGAAGGAGTTGATCGAGAACGAATATGTGCTGGTGTCGCTTTATGTGGATGAGGACCTCGAACTGCCGAAGGAGCAGCAACACACGTACACCACTTGCACCGGCAAGGTCCGCCAGATCAAGACCACGGGCAGCAAATGGAGCACGGTGCAGTTGGAGACTTTCGTGATCAGTAGCCAGCCCTACTATGCATTGTTGAGCCCGGATGGCCAACTCCTGACCGATCCCGTGGGCTACACACCCGACGTGGATGACTACAAGGCCTTCCTTGAACGCGGGCTGGCGGGCATGCAGCAACTTGAGGCACAGGCCAGCCGCTGACCCTCCTCCGATCCGGGGTATGATGCATCTTTGACGGAATGAGCACCGATCGCGTCCGGTCGCATTTCGCCGAAGCGGCGGATGTCCTCCAACGTTTCCTCGCCGACCCGGCCAACATCGCCGCAGTGGAACAGGCCGCTGCGTTCATGAGCTATTGCCTGAAGCAGAACGCCAAGGTGATCAGCTGTGGCAACGGTGGAAGCATGTGTGATGCCATGCACTTCGCCGAGGAACTCACCGGTCGTTTTCGTGATGATCGAGCGCCCATCGCCGCCATCAGCATCAGCGACCCCAGCCACCTCACATGCGTGGGCAATGATCACGGCTTCGATCAGGTCTTCGCGCGCTTCGTGCAAGCGCACGGGCGCGAAGGGGATGTCCTGCTCGCCATCAGCACCAGTGGGAACAGCCCCAACGTACTGCGTGCCGCTGAAGTAGCGCGTGACAAAGGGATGCATGTGATCGGACTTACCGGCAAGGACGGCGGCAAGCTCGCGGACCTGTGTACGGTTGAAGTGCGCGTTCCTCACGACGGGTACGCGGATCGTATCCAGGAGATCCATATCAAGGTGATCCATGCGTTGATCGATCACATTGAACGCGACCTCGCGCAGGAACGCAGACCGGATAGATATTGAGCCCATGCTGGTCAAGGTCTTCGGCAGCGCGGTATTCGGGATCAACGCCACCGTGGTCACCGTGGAAGTGAATGTGGAGACCGGTGCCTTCTTCATCATCGTGGGCCTGCCGGATAGTTCCGTGAAGGAGAGCCAGCAACGCATGGATGCCGCGTTGCGCAACAACGGTTATTACATGCCCCGTGGAAAAGGGGTGACGGTGAACCTTGCACCGGCGGACATCCGGAAGGAAGGCACGGCCTATGACCTTCCGCTCGCAGTGGGCCTTTTGGCCGCCACTGAGCAAGCACCGGTGGATCTGCTCGTGGATCACTTGGTGATGGGCGAACTCTCCTTGGATGGCGGTGTCCGCCCGATCAAAGGTGCCTTGCCCATTGCGTTGGAGGCGAAGAAACAAGGCTTCAAAGGGATCATCCTTCCCGCTGCCAACGCACGCGAAGCTGCGATCGTCACCGGCTTGGATGTGTTCGGTGTGGAGCACCTGACCCAAGTGGTCGCGTTGATGAAAGGTCAGAGTGATCTCGAGCCGGTGAAAGTGGATATCGCGGAGGAGTTCGCGAACAGCAGCCGCAGTTATCCGGTGGATATCGCGGATGTGAAGGGCCAGGAGAACATCAAGCGCGCGTTCGAGATCGCTGCTGCCGGCGGGCACAACATCATCCTCATCGGGCCACCCGGTGCGGGCAAGACAATGCTGGCCAAGCGGCTACCCACGATCCTGCCACCGCTCACGATCGAAGAAGCACTGGAGACCACGAAGATCCACAGCGTGGCAGGCAAACTCCGGAAGGAGGACAGCCTGCTCAGTGTCCGGCCCTATCGTTCACCACACCACACCATCAGCGATGTGGCACTGGTCGGTGGTGGATCGTATCCACAACCCGGCGAGATCAGCTTGGCCCACAACGGCGTTCTCTTTCTTGATGAACTTCCCGAGTTCAAGCGGCAGGTCCTTGAAGTACTGCGTCAACCGTTGGAAGACCGGGTCATCACGATCAGCCGTGCGAAATTCTCGGTGGAATACCCGGCGAGCTTCATGTTGGTGGCGGCGATGAATCCGTGTCCGTGCGGGTACTACAATCACCCTGACAAGAAATGCGTGTGCGCGCCTGGCGTGGTGCAGAAGTACCTGAACAAGGTGAGCGGTCCGCTGCTCGATCGGATCGACATCCACATCGAAGTGACCCCGGTCCCGTTCAGTGAACTCAGCTCTGAACGGCCGAGCGAGCGAAGCGTGGATATGCGCGAACGCGTGATCACCGCGCGCAAGGTCCAGCAGGAGCGCTATGCCGGGAAGCGTATTCACTGCAATGCCCAAATGGGCAGCAAGGAGTTGCGGGAGATCTGCCGGATCGACCCGGTCGGCCAAGCACTGCTGGAGAAGGCGATGGACCGCCTGGGGTTGAGCGCACGCGCCTATGACCGCATCCTGAAAGTCGCGCGAACGATCGCGGACATGGCGGGAAGCCCGGATATCCGGACCGATCACCTCGCCGAAGCCATCCAGTACCGCAGTCTCGATCGGGAAGGATGGGCGGGCTGATCGCCGGGTAACCTTCCTGCGGATCATTCGTTCCAAGGGCTTGTCAAAAGACCTTGAACGTGCGCAACCTCACTCTTCTACTCACAGCAGCATTGATCCTGCCGCTCTGCCCATCCCGGTCCTACGGCCAGGAGAACAACGAGGACAGACAGTATCTGAGTGACGTGCTAAGTCCAGCGGTGAAGAAGAAGGCCACGTTCTATCGCGAGGTCACCGGCAAGGAAGGGGAACTGTTCATGGCCAAGACCTACAGCATGGATGGCAAGGTGAAGGCGGAAGGTTCCTATACCGATGCACAACTCACGATCCCACATGGGAGTTTCGTGTTCTACCATCCCAACGGTCGCGTGGAGAGTCGTGGAGAATATGTGAACGGGTTGAAGACCGGGATCTGGGAACGCTTCGATGCGTGGGGCCAGGAATTGGCCGAGAAGATCTATGACCCCGAGCCGTTGGCGAACATCATCTACACCCGTGCGCAGACCATGCCGCGATCCAGGGAAGGCGATGAAAAGGAACTGGTCCGTTATGTGAAGTCCAAGGTCGACTCGGCTTCGGAGCATCGTGTGAAAGGCATCTATACTTCAACCTTCGTGGTGGAGAAGGATGGTAGCCTTAGTGAGGTGAGGTTGATAGAGGGGCAGGATGAGAAGATCGGGCAGCATGTTGTTGATGCCATACGTTCCTCCGCCCCATGGCAGCCCGGAAACGAGAAGGGCCAGCCGGTGCGTGTGCGCATGAAGGTGCCCGTCCAGTTCTAGAGGACGATCCAGCACCACGCGAAAAGCCGACCCGTTGAGGTCGGCTTTCGCGTTTTGATACGACCATCTCTATGCGCGACCGTGGCAGTTCTTGTACTTCTTCCCGCTTCCGCAGGCACACGGCTCATTGCGCCCTTGTTCCTTTTCCACGCGCACCGGAGCAACGGGTTGGCGTGGTCCCATGGGCGGCATAGGTCCGCGCAGGTTGGGCGCACCGGTCGGCATGGGGCGTCCTTGGCCTGCCGCGCGTGGTACCGATGGGCCAGGTCCCTCCGAGCGGCTCATTTGGAGCTGTGGTTGCTGCTGTCGTAAAACGGGTGCTTCATCCACACGCGGTCCGGCGGAAGGCAACTGTGCGTGCGCGAGGAACTCCACCACTTCACCATTGATCCGGTCGATCATCGCTTTGAACAGTTCGAAGCTCTCGAGCTTGTAGATCAACAGGGGGTCCTTTTGCTCGATGGAGGCGTTCTGCACGCTGCGGCGCAATTCGTCCATTTCGCGCAGGTGTTCCTTCCACTCGTTGTCGATGATGTCCAGCGTCACGAAACGCTCGATGCTGTCCTGGAACTCCTGGCCCTTGGTAGCCACGGCCTTCTTCAGGTTGAAGACCACATCACGCGGCTTCGTCGTCTTGCCATCGGTCACGGGGATGCGGATGTTCTCGTACTGCGCGCCTTGCTTGGCCTCCACGTCCTCGATGATCGGCAGGGCATGGGCTACGGTCCGCCCGATGTTGCGAGCGTACTGCGCCATCACCGCGTCGTAGGTGCGATCCACCAGTTCGTCCGACTTCATACTGCGGAAGCCTGCGGCATCAACCGGGCTATCCGCTAGCAGTCTTCGGCGAAGGGTGAAAGCGAAGCCATCGAAATCGTCTTCGTCGTGATGCTCGTTCACGATACCGTTGACCACATCGTGGAACATGCTGAGGATGTCCAGCTTCAATCGTTCACCGAACAGCGCATGGTGCCTGCGCTTGTAGATCACGGTGCGCTGGCTATTCATCACGTCATCGAACTCCAGCAAGCGTTTGCGGATCCCGAAGTTGTTCTCCTCCACTTTCTTCTGCGCCCGCTCGATGCTGCGCGTGACCATGGAGTGCTGGATCACCTCGCCCTCCTTCAGGCCCATGGTGTCCATGATCTTGGCGATGCGCTCACTGTTGAACAGGCGCATCAGGTCATCCTCCAGGCTCACGTAGAACTGTGAACTGCCCGGATCTCCCTGGCGACCTGCGCGTCCACGCAATTGGCGATCCACGCGTCGGCTTTCATGTTTCTCCGTACCGATGATGGCCAGACCACCGGCCTCTTTCACGCCGGGTCCTAGTTTGATGTCGGTACCACGACCGGCCATGTTCGTTGCGATGGTGACCGTGCTCGGCAGGCCGGCGTTCGCGACGATCTCGGCTTCGCGCTGGTGTTGCTTGGCATTCAATACATCATGCGGGATCTTCCGGGCCGCGAGCATGTCGTGCATGCGCTCGCTCACCTCCACGCTGGTGGTGCCCACCAGCACCGGACGACCGGCTTCGCGCAGAGCTTCGATCTCGTCGATCACCGCAGCGTATTTCTCCCGCGAGGTCTTGAAGACCATGTCCTCCGCATCCTTCCGCACGACGGTCCGGTTCGTGGGGATCACCATCACATCCAACTTGTAGATGTCCCACAATTCCTGCGCCTCGGTCTCGGCGGTGCCGGTCATGCCCGCGAGCTTGTGGTACATGCGGAAGTAGTTCTGCAGGGTGACCGTCGCATAGGTCTGCGTGGCCGCTTCCACCTTCACCTTCTCCTTGCTCTCGATCGCCTGGTGCAGCCCGTCGCTGTATCGGCGTCCTTCCAGGATCCGCCCGGTCTGTTCGTCCACGATCTTCACCTTGCCGTCCATCACTACGTATTCCACATCGTTCTCGTAGAGGGCGTAAGCGCGGATCAACTGGTTCACTGTGTGGATGCGCTCGCTCTTCACACCGAAGTCGCGCAACAATTCATCCTTCTGCGTCAACTTCTCTTCGGTGGAGAGGTCGCTCTTTTCCAATTCCGCGATCGCCGATCCCACGTCGGGCATGATGAAGAAGGTCGGGTCGTCCACATCACGGCTGATCAGGTCCAACCCGTGATCGCATAATTCGATGCCGTGTTGTTTCTCGTCGATGGTGAAGTAGAGCTCGGCATCCACCTTCGGCATTTCCTTGCCTTGGTCCTGCAAGTAATGGTTCTCGGTTTTCTGCAACAGGCTCTTCACCCCGGTCTTGCTGAGGTATTCGATCAGCGCTTGGTTCTTCGGCAGGCCGCGGTACGCACGGAGAAGGGCCAACCCACCTCTTTCCATTTGCTCCTTGTTGGTGGTGCCGTCATCCAATCCTTTCAGATCGGCCTTGGCCTCGTTCAGGAATTTGGTGACCAGTTGCTTCTGCTTGTTGTGCAGTTCTCGCACGCGTGGTTCGTATTCATCGAACTGGTGGATGTCACCCTTCGGAGTCGGCCCACTGATGATGAGCGGGGTCCGCGCATCATCCACCAACACGCTATCCACTTCGTCCACGATGGCGTAGTTGTGCTTGCGTTGCACCAGCGCGCTTGGCGCATGGGCCATGTTGTCGCGCAGGTAATCGAAGCCGAATTCGTTGTTGGTGCCGTACGTGATGTCGGCGAGGTAGGCGTTACGTCTCGCCGGGCTATTCGGCTGGTGCTTGTCGATGCAATCCACGCGCAGGCCGTGGAATTCATGGATGGGTCCCATCCACTCGGCATCGCGCTTGGCCAGGTAATCGTTCACTGTGACCAGATGCACACCACGGCCGGGCAAGGCGTTCAGGAAAATGGGCAGTGTACTTACGAGCGTTTTTCCCTCGCCGGTCATCATCTCGGCGATCTTGCCCTTATGTAAGGCCACACCGCCGATCAGCTGCACATCGTAGTGGACCATATCCCACTTGATGGCATGGCCGGCCGCCATCCATGTGTTCTTCCAAATGGCATGGTCGCCTTCGATCCGGATGGAGTCCGGGCGTTTCGTAGCGAGATCACGGTCCAACTCCGTTGCGGTCACGCGAAGCTCATCGTTCTCCTTGAATCGACGTGCGGTTTCCTTCACGATGGCGAAGGCTTCCGGCAGTATATCGAGCAATACTTCTTCCACCATACCCACACTCTTCTCCTCCAGCTTGTCCACCTCCTCATAACGCAACTCACGTTCGTGGATGTCCATCGTCGGATCGGCGTCGATCTCCGCGCGCAATTCCGCAATGCGATCGTCGTTGGCTTGGATCCGCTCCTTGATCCGGGCACGCAATGCATCGGTCCGCCCGCGCAACTCGTCGTTGCTCAAGCCGTCCAGTTTCGCGAATGCTTCAATGGCAAGGGTGACCAAAGGCATTACTTCCTTGAGGTCGCGATCGTATTTGTCACCGAAGACTTTCTTCAGGGCTTTGGTCAGTGTGCCGATCATGGGCTAGGTGTTGGTCACGAGCAATCCTCGCGCGCTTGGTATCAAAAGGATGGCAAATGTAGCCGGACCCTGCGAGCACAGACCCTGCCGGAGGATCCGTCCTGCCACAGTGTCCACCAGAAAGGAACAAGCCCCGCCGGGTGGCAGGGCTCGTTGGATGGATCGTTGGTGATCAGTACTCGTCCTCGTTGAAGAAGAAGTCCTCTTTGGATGGATAGTCCGGCCAGATCTCCTCGATGGATTCGAAGATCTCCTCCTCGTCCTCGATGGCTTGAAGGTTCTCGACGACCTCCAATGGAGCGCCAGTGCGCATGGCGAAATCGATCAGCTCTTCCTTGGTGGCAGGCCACGGGGCGTCCTCCAAGTACGAAGCGAGCTCTAGGGTCCAATACATCTATCGCGGACTGTTGTGTAATTCCTTAAAACGGCCGCAAATATAGACGGATGATGATCGGATGGACTTGGAGTTATCAACCGCCTGTGGGTCAGGGGGCGGCGATCCTACTTGCGCGGTGTCCAAGGAATTTCATCGGCATTCAGCGTGTGCGTCAGGTGCCGGGAGAGCACGAAAAAGAGATCGGAGGCCCGATTGAGGTAGCGGATCAGGATCTCATCGACCTCGGTGATGGAGGACAATGCCACTACTCTGCGTTCTGCACGCCGACAGACGGTCCGACAGATGTGCGCTTGCGAAACGGCAACGTGTCCACCGGGAAGTATGAAGTTGCGCATCGGTGGTAGGTCACGATCCATCGTGTCCATGGCCGATTCCAATGCAGTGATCTGTTCCTCGGTGACCGGTGGCACTTGGAATTTCGCAGCTTCCTCGGAACCGCTGCTGGCAAGCCGCGACCCGATGCTGAACAAGGCATTCTGCATCGCAACCAATAGGTCGCTGTGGTGCGGTGCCACGAGATCGCGCAGCATCCCGATGTGGCTGTTCAATTCATCCACCGTGCCGTATGCTTCGATCCGCGCGTCGTCCTTCGATACGCGTGTACCACCGAGCAGTCCTGTCTGGCCTTTGTCGCCGGTCCGTGTGTAGATCTTCATCGCCTTGCGCCGAAGGTAGACCTATGCATGAAACTCATGCACCTGATCTGGATCGGACGAACTCACTCCTTGCTCGTCGCAAGACGTGATCACTCACTTCGGTCATCTGATCAGCACCACATAACCAAGGGAACGGTCCATCTTCCCTTGAAGGACGTACACGTAAACACCTTCCGGAGCGGGTTGTCCGCCGCTGGTTCCATCCCAACCGGTCTTGCTATCGCCCTCCCAGATCGCCTGTCCCCATTTGTTGTGGATCGTCATCACCGGTGAAGCACAGACTTCAGGACCCTTGATCGAGAGGACATCATTCGTTCCATCGCCATTCGGTGTGAACGCGTTCGGGATGAACCACGCCACTGGGATGATCCCGTATCCGGCATGGAGTATTCGAATGGCCGTATCCGCACACATCGTACCCCGGTCGGTCGTCAAGCGGACCTCGAACGCCTCCATGGACAGGTAGATGTGAAGCGGATCGCGGACGCTGGAGGTGTCGCCATCCCCGAACTCCCAGAACCAATCCTGACCGCTGTACGAGGTGTTGATCAAGCGCGTCACTTCGTCGCACGGATCGCTATTCGTGTGGAAGGAAGCAATGGCAGCAGGAAGGATGGTCAGTGAAGCACGCGCCGTGTCGTGGATGCAACCCTCCGTAGCGACCAATGTCGTGGTGAACGAACCGTATTGCATGAAATGATGGATCGGATCCACCGCAAGACTCGTTTGGCCATTGCCGAAGAGCCACAGGTAGGAACTCGCCAGTTGTGATCCATTCTCGAACGACACCGCTGCGCGTTGGCACGCAGAGTCCGGAGCGGTGAACGCAGCAACGGGCTGTATGCCTTCCACGGTGAGCAGCGCCGGTTTGGTAAGTGATAGGAGTTGGCCGCAGGATTTCACGGTCAACGTCACGTCGAAGGTTCCAACGCCGTAGTGATGCACTGGTCTGTCGCTCAGGTCGGTCCAACCATCCCCGAAATCCCATTGTTGCCAGGTGGCCAAACAGGCCTCGGAGTTGAACAGGTGTCCTTCGCAACCGGGCAATTCGTCCACGTTGAAGTCGATGAACGCGGGAGTGCTCGTATCGCCCGGTGGTTCACCTTCAATGGCATTCGGTAGGACCGGACGAAAGCCGATGGTCGGGAACACGATAGTCGTGCGGTTGTAGCCTATCCCCGCGAGAGGGGCGTCCGGGTATCGCACCTCGGCCAGCGATCGTTGAAGACCGGAGGCACCCACGTACAATCTTCCGTTGCCGGCACACTCGATGGAAAGGATCCATTCACCGATGGCAGGGTCGATCACTTCCACCACCTGGCTCGGAACGTGCAACCGGCCGAAGTCCATATCCTCAAGCTCGGCGTTGCCCACGAAATACAGGTAGTCGCCGGATGGCGAGAATTCAATGCCGACGATGGGGTCATCACTCAGAGCGATGAACTCCGCGTCGCCGACGGTCCCACTCTCCAGGTCCAAGGACCATAGCGCCACGTCAGCGGTGTTCGGGGACACCATATTGGGCAGGCTCAGGACCAGCCGGTCGTTGGCGGGATCGAGTTTCAGGGTGCTGTGCCAGTCCGACGCATCGAACCCGGTGATCGTATCGATCGGTTCCGGCTCGCCGATGCTTGTGGCCGTGATCAGCGCACGCTTCAGGATGTACTTATTGCCATCAATGGAGAACCCGAACAGCCATCGGCACCCGCTCTGGAGGCGGTGGCTCACAGCGAGTCCTTCGCCCATGTTCGTTCCGAACAGGACATTCTTCTCCGCAACATCGCCAAGCCCTCCTGCCAATGCCATATCCACCACGGAGTAATAGCTCTTGTGGGTGGCCGTGTTGTGGTGAATGATGTAATACTGCGATGGGTGACAAGGCCGCGGTGAAATGGCTGAAGCTTGGCTGGAGGCATTTGCAATGAGCCCACTTCCATTCGGCATCGGCGCCATCAGCGCATTGCGAACCTCGATCTTGTCATTGTTCCCGACCGCAGAGGTGAACAGGATCCCGCCTGCCGCATTGGTCATGAGATTAATATCCTCACTTCCGCCCCATCCGTAGGTCGGTATCAAGGGACCCAGGATCGCGGACCCTGCCGTTAGATCAAGGGTGTGGATCTCGCCATTTCCGGAGCGGAGCAACCATGTGCTCAATTGGCATCGAACTTCCGTGGCGGAGAATGCAAGTAGCACGATCCACCATCGCAAGGCTGCTGGAACGAGGAGGCAGCGCATAACGAGACGAAAGGTAGGATTCCGTGCAGGTTCAGGTAGTTGCAAGGGATGATTCCATCAACCTCCGATCGTGACCGGTTCGAAGCGCTCAATACCGCAGTCGGAAATGCTCCTTGGCCTGCTCGGATCGCAGGAATACCAAGCCCATGTCGTATAGATCGATGGTGACCGTGACCGCCGAATGGTCCTTCACGCGCTCCCAAGCGGATTCCATCCCGCAGCTCCAGTGGATATCGTCGAGGACGAGGACGGTATCGTTATGCGCCTTGCTCAGGCATAGCTCGAAGTATCGAAGGGTCGCTTCCTCTTCATGATGGCCGTCGATGAACGCGAGGTCGAGCCGCTCCATACGTCGAAGGACATCGGGAAGGCGGTCCTCGAAACTTCCGAGAGTGGCGTGGATCCTAGGTTGTGGGAGGATCTCGAAATTCTTCTTGGCTATGCTCAAGGTCTCAGGACAACCCTCGATCGTATGCACCTGCCCGTTACGGGCGCCGTAGGCCAAGTACAAGGTGGTAAGGCCGAAGGAGGTGCCCAGTTCCAGAACCTGCCGAGCATCGAGGTGTCGGGCCAGTTTGTACAGCAGACGCGCTTGGTGCGGTGGCTTGAGCGCTGACCGGGCTTGGTCGGCAACGCGTCTTGTCGGTCCATTCGATCGGGCCGAACCCGCACCCAGATCAATCACCTGAATGGTATGATCACTGCGAAGGAGGTCGGAACGGAATTGCTCAATGGCGGCGAACGCTTCATCCACCGGCCGCGGACGGAACACGCTCTCGATCAACTCATACACGAACGGACTATGAACGCCGTGCCGCGCCCGTGCCCTGACCAGATGGTCGATGTAACTGCGGGTGCGCTGGAGAAAATCGGTCATTGCTCCGGCTAAAAGTACCCACCCGACTGTCGCGGACCCCCCCAATGGGTTCCCTGCCGAATGAACCTGATCTCGTGGGTTCTCCAGCGACAAGTCGCACTAGCCGATCACTTCCAACTTCGGGTACCGCTTTCGCCAGGATTCCAGCACTTTCTGGCTGGAAACGGTGATAATCGTGCGCGAATCGAGTCGCACCTTGATCTCCTTGACGCCGGGCTTGATGGGGCGCTCAAGAATGAGCGCGGGCTTTTTTCTAGGCATGCTGTTATCCGATGACCTCCAATTTAGGGTAGCGCTGTTTCCAGAATTCGAGCGCCTTCTTGCTCGCAAGTGTAATGATAGTACGCGCGTCCAGCCGAACTTTTATGGGCTGTAGGCCGACCTTCACCGGTTGGGTGAGGATGAGGGCTTTCTTTTTTCTAGGCATGGCAATGGAATTTGATCGTTTCGTTGGTCGTTGTTCTTCTGTTCAGCTTACAGGTCTTGACCATAGACCGCCAAGCTTCTGTTTCTCGCTGCTTCATCAACGACCGGCGAGCGCACATAGTTTGCCCTTGTGGGACAAGGAACCCAATGCTTGACAACTTTTAACTGCGCATCGTGGTCCTTCCGTACACGATCCGGGCCGCTCGATGTGGTCGTAAAGAGCTGTGAAACAGACAGGATATCGACCTATTTCAAATGATGGCCTGATCTCCATTAGCGCTTCTGCTCCGGCCATGGATGAGGGCATTCCCGTAATGTGGAACCATGTCCGGATCTGGCCTTGATGGCGCATATCCGGTCATAGTGGCGGGCCGTATGCGAAAGAAAAAGCCCCGGATGACCGGGGCTAGTGGGACGTACTGGATTCGAACCAGTGACCTCATGCGTGTGAAGCATGCGCTCTGAACCAGCTGAGCTAACATCCCAAGAAATCAAGTCATTGACCCGGACCATGTGTCCGGGTCAACGAATGAGGGTGGAGGCAGCCGGATTCGAACCAGCGACCCTCTGCTTGTAAGGCAGATGCTCTGAACCAGCTGAGCTATGCCTCCAATATCAAAACACTTCCAAAGAACACGACCGGAACAGCGACTCTCCCGCCTGTTGGGCGGGATGCTCTGAACCAGCTGAGCTATGCCTCCATTATCAAAACACTTCCAAAGAACACGACCGGAACAGCGACTCTCCCGCCTGTTGGGCGGGATGCTCTGAACCAGCTGAGCTATGCCTCCATTATCAAAACACTTCCAAAGAACACGACCGGAACAGCGACTCTCCCGCCTGTTGGGCGGGATGCTCTGAACCAGCTGAGCTATGCCTCCGGAAGGGCGGCAAATGTATTCCTTCCGATCACAAAACCTCAGCTACGACAAAGACACTTCCGGTGATAAGGATCAGATCGGACCTTTCAGCGGCAGCCTGAGCCGTTTCGAGCGCGACCCGGACCGATGGATAGGAGTTGCCACCAAGCCCGGCCTCGGATGCAGCCGATCGCAACCGATCAACGTCCAGCCCGCGCGGAATGTCCGCCTTGCAGAAATAATAGGTCGCGCTCCGGGGCAGTTCCTTCAACACGGACGACAGATCCTTGTCGTTGACCATGCCTAGCACGATATGAAGACGATCGAAAACGTAATGGCCCAACAGTTCATTCACCACGCGGATGCCATCCACGTTGTGGGCCACATCGCAAATGGTGAACGGTCTTTGGGCAAGTGTTTGCCAGCGTCCGCGGATCCCTGTGTTCTGCAACACATTCGCGAATCCCGCTTCGATAGCAAGGTCACTGATCTGCCAGCCAGTGTTTCGCAGAAGATCCAAAGCCGAAAGCACCGTTCGTGCGTTTTCCTCCTGATGAGCTCCTGTTAGCGGAGTGGCGAATTGCAGCGGTGCATGTTGGTCGGTGAAGTGAATGGGAGAAGCGTTCGTTGCTGCGGTACGCAGAAAGACATCCCGGACCGCACCGTCGGCACGGCCTATCACAACCGGAACTCCGGGCTTGATGATCCCCGCCTTCTCCGCAGCGATCGCTTCCAACGTATGGCCGAGGAACTGGGTGTGATCCCAGCCGATGTTGGTGATCACGCTCACCTCGGGCGTGACCACATTGGTGCTGTCCAGTCGACCACCCATGCCGGTCTCCACAATGGCGATATCAACCTGCTCTTCGCGGAACCACCAGAAGGCCAGGGCTACGGTCCATTCGAAGAACGAAGCTTGGATGGGTTCGAAACCTGCACGGTATTCCTCCACGAAGAGCACAACATCACCCTCGGGGATCATCTCGCCATTGATACGACAGCGTTCCCGAAAATCCTTCAGATGCGGCGAGGTGTGCAACCCGACCTTGTAGCCTGCTTCTTGAAGTATGCTGGCGAGCAAATGACAGGTACTCCCTTTCCCATTGGTGCCGGCGACATGCACACACCGAAGCCCCTTTTCCGGATGGCCCAAGAGGTCCATCAGCGCGTGGGTATTGCTCAGATCGGCCTTGTATGCCGCCGCCCCGATCCGTTGGAACATGGGTAGCTGCGCGTAGAGGTACGCCAGCGTTTCGGGGTAGGTCATGGACCTAGCTGGGTCTGAACGTGAGCCGCACGTATTGTACCTGCTCGGGAGGGCCGGTGGGGTTGGGCACGATCAACATGTTCTTGACCGCCCGCAGTGCCACGTTCTGGATCTTCGAGTCCGATGTCGCGGAATTGCTCACGTAGGTGCGCTTCACATTCCCTTCGCGATCGATCACGATCGCCACCTCGACCCAGGTCTCGTTGCTGAGTTCCGGTCGTTCGCTCAGGTCGGGTCCGCGAACCGCACCGCGACTTCCTCGGATCTCCCAGCCGTTGCCGCGCATCACACCGCTACCCCCCGGTTTTCCTTCGGGAATGCCGGGGTCTCCGGGGGTCTTGCCCGGCCCATCGCTCGGGGTCTGGCCTGGTTTGTTCCAATTGTTCAACGCATCGCTCAAGCGGCTGTCGATCACCGGTTCCTTCGGCTTCACCACGGTCGGCTTCTTCACCGGCTTGGGGTTCGGCTTCGGTGTCGGGGGCTTCACCACTTCGACGTCGCTGTTCTCTTCAGTCGCCACATCATCCGGGTCACCGCTCTCGGGTGCGGTGGTGGGTTGCCCACCAGGATCCGGCACGGGCGTGTTGCCGCCACCATCATCGGTCGTTCCGAAGTCGGCCATGGCCACTTCCACGCTGTTCTCTTGAATAGGTGGGTCGAATTGTTTCAGACCGATGAACAGGAAAAGGATGGCGAGCAGGATGTGTAGCACCACAGTGACCACGATACCGGAGTTCCGATCGCGGCGCTGCTGCTCCAAGGCAATGGCGGTCATGGTTGTGCGGTTGGTGGTTTTGGCGCTAGCGGTGTCGGAGCCGATGCGAGGACGATCTTCCACTTGTTGCGCTTGGCGATGTCCAGCACCGTTACCATTTCACCGGTAGGCACGTCCTGTGCCACTTGAAGGATCACGGCGTTGTTCGCGCCCTGCCGTTCCATTTCCGCATTGATCGCCGGTTCCAATCCATCGAAGGGAACCGCGACGCCATTCAGCGAAGCGCTACCCGGTGCATCCAAGCGCACCGCGATCTTCGGTTGGTCCTTGCTCGGGCGCGCTTTGCCCTTGGGCAATTCCACTGGAAGCGCGAATGGGCTCACCATGGTGCTGACGATCACGAAGAAGATCAAGAGCAGGAAGACCAGATCGGTCATGCTGCTCAGCGCAAACCCGGCACTCACCTTATGGGTACTACGGATGGCCATGGTTCACTTCGGTCTGGTCGCAATGATCACTTTCCACTTGTTCCGCTTGGCGATGTCCAACACACCGACTGTGACACCCGCTGGCACGCGTTGATCCACGTGCATCACCAGGATGGGGGTGTCGCCTGCCGACTTGATCCTGTCCTGCAGTACACCCTCGAGGTCCAAGGGATCGACGGTCTTGTCATTCACGCTGAAATGTCCATCAGCATCAATGCGCACACCCACCTGTGGCTTCTCCTGCGTCTTGTTCGCGCTGATCGGCAGATCAACGGGCAAGGTGGTCGGGCTCACCATGGTGGAAATGATGACGAAGAAGATCAGGAGCAGAAAGACGATGTCCGTCATACTGCTCAGGCTGAAGCCCGCGTCGATCTTATTGCTGCTGCGGAGGTCCACCGGTCAGGTTCACTTGGCGGGTGAGTCGAGCAGATCCATGAATTCGATGGAGCGCGATTCCATCTTCTGCACCACCTTGGTCACACGGGCCACCAGCAAATTGTAGCCGACATAGGCCGGGATCCCGATGATGAGACCAGCTACCGTGGTGATCATGGCTTGCATCATACCGCCGCTCAGTTGGCTCAGCTCCACACCGGCGCCGCTCACTTCCATGGTGTGGAAGGTGACCACCATACCCACCACTGTTCCGAGGAAGCCGATCATGGGCGCAGCGCCGGAGACCGTGGCGATGATGGGTAGACCGCTCTCCAGCTGATACACTTCCAACTTGCCCTGGTTCTCGATGCTCACCTCGATGTCCTTCAAGGGTTTGCCGATGCGGCTGATCCCTTTCTCGAGCATGCGCGCCACAGGCGTATTGGTGGTCTGGCAGAGGTTGCGCGCGCTGTCCACCTTGCCCTCGTGGATATAGTCGCGGAGCTTCGCCATGAAGTCCTTTTCATCGCGCAACGCACGGCGGATGGCCAAACTCCGTTCGATGATGATGTACACCGCGATGATGGACATCAAGGCCAGTGGCCCCATGATGTACCAGCCACCCATCTTGATGAGTTCCCACACCGAAAGCGTGGTCTCCTTGGGTACCACGGCAACCGTGGCGGCGCTATCCACCATGTCGCGTGCGGCGTTGGCGGTCTCTTGGATCTGGGCGAAGATGTCGATGAGCATGATGGTGGTGTGTGCTTGTTGAACGCGGAAGTCGCGTTGGGAATTGTCAGTTGAGTTGGGCGAGGACGATCTCGAAGGCGGTTCTGGTCAAGTGCGTGCGGGTATCGTTCTTGGCGTGCGTGCGGCGCAAGGTGGCTTCGATCAGGGTGCTCACATCCTGGAAGATGGAGGCATCGCCGAGGTCGTTGCCGGGTTGCATGCAATAGGCGAAGACGCGCGCCATGCCGCAGTTGGCGAGGAAGTCCGGGATCACCGCTACGCGACCGTCGGCGTGCTCGGCGATCGGTCCGTAGAAGATCTGCGGATCCGCGAAGGGAACATTCGCTCCGCTGCTGATCACCTCCAATCCGTTCGCACACATCCGGTCCACTTGATCACGCGTGACCAACCGACTGGCGGCACAAGGAAGGAATACATCCGCGCCGATGTCCCAGATCCGTGCGTTCACGTCCTCGAATGGAAGCAGGTCCTGCATCCTCAAGGCGTTGCCATCCTTCTCCGCGAATAATTGCTGCACGCGATCCGCGGACAAACCTTCGGGAACGATGGTGCCACCGTGCCGGTCGATGATGCCCACGATCAACGCGCCTTGACGAGCCAGGTAGTAGCCCGCTGCTGCGCCCACATTCCCCCAGCCTTGCACGATCACGCGCTTGCCATTGAGGTCGCCGCCGTAGATGCTGTAATAGTGCCGAACACTCTCCGCCACATCCCAACCGGTGATCATGTCCGCGACGGCGTACTTCCCTGCGACGGGCACATAGGCCAGGTCCTCCACGATCTTGCTCACGCCGGTGCGCAACTGTTCAATGGCCTGGGTCTTCCGTGGCTCTTCCACCCCGATGTGTCCGTGTACCACGCCTTCCTGCGGGTGTCGCAGACCGTACTGCTCCGTGATCGGGATCACTTCGTGCAGCTCGTCCACGTTCATGTCGCCGCCGGTGCCGTAGTAGGTCTTCAGCAGCGGCATCACGGCCTTGTACCACCGGTCCAGCACGCCGCGTTTGCGCGGATCGGTCGGATCGAAATCGATCCCGCTCTTGGCGCCACCGATCGGCGGACCACACACACTGAACTTCACCTCCATGGTCTTGGCGAGGCTTTCCACCTCACGGCGATCCAAGCCCTTGCGCATGCGCGTACCACCACCGGCCGCACCACCACGCAAGCTGTTGATCACGATCCAACCCCGCGCACCGGTCGGTGCATCGGTCCACTCGAATACGATCTCGGGGGCACGCTCCTCGAAGCGTTGCAGGGCATCGCGCATCACGTCCATTTCAGGTCGGTGCGAATGTAACCCGGTGCTTCGGTCGCCTTTCCCGGCAGCAACCCGGTTATCCAAGGCGGGTGTTGATAGCTCGGGTTCATGCAAGATTTTCCCCGCAGATAGAAGGATCTCCTGATGCCTTCGAACGGCTTGAGTGCGCCGCTGACAAAACGCGAGGGCTGCGCTGCTCCGAAGGCAAGAGATCTGGAACTATCTTTCCGGAGGTTCATTGCCGATCGGATGTCGATCAGCCATGATCAGGAATGACGAATGAAAGTGTTCGACTACTTCTTGCCGCAGGGTCTCCGAGGACGGAAGACCGCTGCAGAGGTTTTCCCTCATGGCGTGCGATCGTCGAACACCCTGGGCGGGTCTAAAAGGCCCGCAGCTGTCCTTGCCGCTAGCCGAACTAGCGAAAGGTTCGTATTTGGTGTGCGTATCGGATGGTTCAACCAGCAAAACCAAGAGACTACTTATCCAATGAACGCGATGAAACCATGGGTGCTTGCCTTGATGCTTGGTGCAAACCACGGCCTTTTGGCCCAGCCGAGTTTTGAAAAGATCTGGAATTCACTTGCCACGGCCAAGATGAACCTGATCGAACTGTCGAGCCATGAACTGCTCGTGGGCTTAGCCAAAGGGCCTGGGGTATCGCGAATGAATCCACAGGGTTATGTCATACAGAGTAATTACTACTTGATAGATGATCTCCTCGGCCCACAATCCATTCGAATGGGTGCCCCGAACGAAGTCTATTTCGTGAGCGGATTGCAAAGGGACTCTTGCTCAACGTTCGGACCGTGGACGGTTCCATATACCCACCCCTTCATAGGAAGAATGGACACGATGGGGAATGTTCTTTCAGCACGCTATTACACCTTGAATAATGAGCGATGCTGGGCGCTACCCTCTGACTTGGAGATCGCTACCGACGGTGATGTGCTCACTTGGGGTGGCGGGGGGGTATTTACTGAATGGAATTTCTATGCGCTAAGGACGGATCCTTTCGGCGATGTCGTGTGGGCCAGAAGCTTCGGTAACCATGGCACTTTTCAATTCATCAAGGAACTCCCCGGTGGCGATCTGTTGGCCGGGATCAACATGGATACGGCAGGTGTGGTGGTGGCCCGCATGGATGCGGATGGCAATTTTCTTTGGTGCAAGAGCTATCTCCGATCGAGCGGCATGATCCAGGATTGTGTGATCGAGTCCGATGGGTCGTTCTTGATCACGGGAACGACGGATACCACAGGATACAGCATGTTCGACCCGCTACCTCCGGATTACCATCCGAAGCTCTTCTTGCTGAAACTGAACGGCGACGGGGAGGTACAATGGTGCAAGGGCTATGATAGTGCCCCGAACCTCATTTACTCGAGGGGTGTGTCGCGGATCGTGAAGACCCAGGATGACAAGTACGTGGTACTAGCCGCTCTTGGTGCGGAGGGTTACAACATATCCGCTACCCCCTTCTTGATGAAGGTCGACCAGAATGGTGACACGCTGTGGACAAGATTCACAGGGCGCGGAGGCTTTGCCTGAGAGACGCCGATCTGCTCGCCTATTCCGATGGTGGCTTCATCTACGACGGGGTCATGTATGGCGGGACCATTCCTGGGGTCGGGAACAGTGGCCCGTTCATTCACAAGACAGATTCGCTCGGTCATCATGCTTGTTTCGAGCGTCGGTATCCTATTGCCATTTCCGAGCTTTTCCCTACGGACAGCAGCTTCACGCTGAGCTCCACGGATGGTGCTACAATGCATGAACTCACCGTGAGCGATACCACCTTCGCGCCAATTGCGGTGGTTGATGGCTGCACCTTTACCATGGGGACCGATTACGCCGCGCACAAGAGACCAAAACCAAGCGTCCGCCCCAACCCCAACACCGGCCGCTTCACCATTGCATTCCAGGACCCGCTGATGGCCGAGAGCTATTACAGCGTGTACGATGCCTTGGGCAAGTTGCTTTACCAGCGCCCGCTGGCTCCCGGCAAGACCACGGAGGAGGTGGATCTTTCGCGCTTCGGCGCGGGCACGTATGTGATCCGGTGTACGGACCCCGGTGGGGTGAGCTATGAACGGGTGGTGGTGGAGTAGCCGTACTTCTTCTCAAGCCAGATACACCGCCCCGCCCACACTATCCCGCTTCGCGCCGGTCACGCTCTTCAGCGTATTCACTTCACCGCGCATGCGCAGCACCCCGAGCAGTGCGAAGACCAGCGCTTCCTTGTAGTCCACGGTGAGCTTGTCCGGTACGTGTAACGTCGCTTTGGTATAGGCGCGGATGCGTTCAAGAAGAAAGGAATTGTGCGCGCCGCCACCCGTCACCAGCACCGGCGTTTCCGCGCTCTGGAGCGATCGGCCCACTTGGTAGGCGATGTGCTCCACCACCGTACGCAAGCGGTCCTTCACCGGAATGTGATCGTCGTTGATGAGCGGCATCACATTGTCGAGGAACCATTCGCGTCCGAGCGAACGGGGCGGTCGCTTCTGGTGGAAGGGCAGGGCATTGAGTTCATCCAGCAGGTCCGCATTGATCCTGCCTGAGCGTGCAAGGGTTCCGTCCGCATCATAGGGTTGCTTCCGCAGCGCCGCGAGGAAGTTCAGCGCTTGGTTGCCGATGCACACATCGTAGCCGATGATCCGCTTTTCGGTGTGGATGCTGATGTTGCAAATGCCCCCGATGTTGAGGAAGGCGCTGTGCTTCGGGAAGAGCAGCTGTTCCCCGATCGGCACCAAGGGCGCGCCTTGGCCGCCGAGCGCCATATCGGTGCTGCGGAAGTCGCACACCGTGGTGATCCCGCTCATGGCCGCGATGGCCGCACCCGAACCGACCTGCTTGGTGAGCGCACCGCGTGGCATGTGGAAAATGGTGTGTCCGTGACTGCTGATCAGATCGGCCTTTCCTCCGGCGAACCGCTTGCACTTCTCCCCGATGAACTCGCCGAGCTCGGTGTCCACCACCGCCAACGCCATAGCGGTATCGTTCATCACCGCCTCCAGATCCTCCCGCACCCGCTGCGGGTAGGGAACGGTCCGCGCTTTTTCGATCCGCCAGGTCCACTTCCCGCGTGCGTACTTCAATACACAAAGTGCGAGATCGAGTCCGTCCATGGAACTGCCGCTCATAACACCGACCACGCGATACGTGGAAGCGGTTCCGCTTTTCTTGTTCATGTCCCGTGCATTTGCTAGGCGAAGGTATCGGCTACTTTTGCGCTCCCTACACGCAGCCCTGATGGAAACCACCACCCTTGCCGGATTGAACTTCGAACTCAGTGAAGAGCAGATCGCAGTGCGCGACGCCGCCCGTGATTTCGCGCAGAACGTTTTGAAGCCCGGCGTGATCGACCGTGATCGCGAACAACGCTTCCCGAAGGACGAGATCAAGCAATTGGGCGAATTCGGTTTCCTGGGCATGATGGTGAGCCCCGAGTACGGCGGCGGCGGCATGGATACGGTCTGCTACGTGCTGGCCATGGAGGAGATCAGCAAGATCGATGCGAGCTGTTCGCGTCGTGATGAGCGTGAACAACAGCCTGGTGTGCTGGGGCCTCGAGCACTTCGCCAATGAAGAGCAGAAGCGGAAGTACCTGGTTCCGCTGGCCAAGGGCGAAGTGATCGGCGCGTTCTGCTTGAGCGAGCCGGAAGCGGGCAGCGATGCCACCAGCCAGCGCACCACCGCCATCGACATGGGCGACCACTACCTGTTGAACGGCACCAAGAACTGGATCACGAACGGCGGTACCGCGAGCACCTACCTGGTGATGGCGCAGACCGATGCGGCGAAAGGACACAAGGGCATCAACTGCCTGATCGTGGAGAAGGGCATGCCCGGCTTCGTGGTGGGTGCGAAGGAGGACAAGCTCGGGATCCGTGGAAGCGACACGCATACGCTGATGTTCCAGGATGTGAAAGTGCCCAAGGAGAACCGCATCGGTGAGGATGGCTTCGGCTTCACCTTCGCCATGAAGACACTGAGTGGTGGTCGTATCGGGATCGCTTCACAGGCGCTCGGGATCGCCAGCGGTGCCTACGAACTCGCACTGGCCTACAGCAAGGAGCGCAAAGCCTTCGGCAAGGCCATCTGTGAGCATCAGGCCATCGCCTTCAAACTGGCCGACATGGCTACGGAGATCGAAGCCGCTCGTTTGCTCTGCTTGAAGGCCGCATGGTTGAAGGACCAGCACCTCAACTACGATCAGGCCAGTGCCATGGCGAAGGTCTTTGCCAGTGAGGTGGCCATGCGCACCACCGTGGAGGCGGTACAGGTACACGGCGGCTACGGCTACGTGAAGGAGTACCATGTGGAACGCCTGATGCGCGATGCCAAGATCACGCAGATCTATGAAGGCACAAGCGAGGTGCAACGGATCGTGATCAGTCGTGGCGTACTGAAGGGCTAAGGAAGCACCAAGCGACCAGCACGGTTAACCACACGACGATCGTTGAAAGCGCGTCGGCGGTGACTTCGATCCCGCTGGATGGTGCCCTCTATCTTTGGCGGTGCCGCGCATGGTGAACCCGATCAACAGACCACCTTCCGGCATCCCCAAGCCTTACCGCATGCGCGTACGCGATCTCTTTGTTCTGGGTGGCCTTGTACTCACCCTTGGTGGCTGCGTGGGCAACAAGTCCCTCAACTACCTCAACGACCCGTCGCTCACACCCGGTGCGAGCAAGTTGTTCGAGAACCAGCGGTTCGAATACCGGATCCAAGTGAACGATGTGATGTCCATAAGGGTACTGGGCCTTGATGAACAGACCCATCGCTACTTCAACGTGGAGAGCCAGAACGGTACGGCTGGCCTGAGTGACGCATCCCTTTACGTGAACGGGTTCTCCGTGGATCGTACCGGCATGGTGCAATTGCCGCAGGTGGGCAAGGTGAAGCTCCAGGGCCTTACCATCGGCGAAGCACAGGAATGGTGCAGCGCAAGATCGGCGAGTACTTCACCAATGCCACCGTCATCCTGAAGATGATCAACTGGCGGATAAGCCTCTTGGGAAACGTGTCCCGGCCCGGTACCTACATGGTGTACAACAACCAGATCACCATTCTCGACGCCTTGGCCATGGCCGGTGGGCCGAATGAGTTCGCTGATAAGAGCCACGTCACCCTCATGCGACAAAGCGACCGCGGCGTGCAATCGCTCTACGTCGACCTATCCACGACCGAGGTGCTCCGGAGCGAATACTACTACCTGCTTCCGAACGACGTGGTGTACGTTCCGGCGATGCGTGCCCGCAGCGGCCGCCTCAACCTGGAGGTGCTCGCCATCATCCTCAGTACGTTGAGCACTGCGGCAGTGGTCTTTACGGTGATCCAGAACAATTCCAAGTGATCCATGGCGACGAGTCCGGCGACCGACATCATCGACCTGCGGGTCATCATCCGGAAACTGCTCTCGAAGTGGTGGTGGTTCCTCATCACCTGCACGATCGCGGGTGCAGCGGGCGTGGCCTACCTGAAGGTGACCCCCAAGAGCTACATGGTGCAGGCCACCATTCTCATGGTGAAGGCGGCAAGCCCGGCTTCGGACAGAAAGAGGATTTCCTCAAGGGGATGTCCTTGGTGCGGGGCAGTTCCCAACTGGAGGATGACATCGCGATCATGACCTCGCGCTCGAACATCATGAAACCGCTCCGGCGCCTGGACTTCGGTGTGGCGTACTACGAGACGCACGATTTCGTGACCGAGGAACGGTACGACTATCCGCCCTTCCGCGTGCGATTGGATTCCGTGGCCGTGCAGGTGGCGGGCGTGAAGATCCATGTGAAGGTGGATCGTGTGGCGAAAACCTATTCGGTGAGCGCCGAAGGACAGAACGTGCAACTCTTCAATGTCCAGAAGCAGGAGTTGATGGGGGATTTCCTGCCGGAATACAAGGTGGAGGAGACCCTCGCGATCGGCCAGCCGTTCTCCGCGCAGAACCTCAGCTTCCGCATCGAATTCCCCGAGGATCGCGTGTATGAAGCGGGTTCGGACTACTACTTCAAGATCGTGAGCCTGGACCAGCAGTTCATGAACTACATCTCGCGGCTGAACGTGGAGCCGCCGGAGAGCGATGGGCACATTGTGTCGTTGAGCCTGACCGGGACCTCAACGAACAAGGAGTCGGTCTTCATCAACAAACTGATGGAGACCTTCATTGAAGGGGAATTGCTACAAGCAGCAGCAGAAAGGATCAAGACCATCGACTTCATCGATACCAGATCGACACGGTGGCGGGTACGTTGAAGGAGGCCGAGAACGAGATCGCGCAGCAACGGCTGACCTCCGGAATGCCGGGCTCGGTGGGCAATGTTTCGGACGCGCTGTTCCAGGAGCGGAGCCGCCTAGAGGACCAGATTTCCATCGTTCGCCGGAAGCGGAGCTATTGCTCCGGGGTGGTGGACAAGCTCCGTTCATCGGACGATAGCAACTTCCCTCCACCGTCCGGCTTCGAGGACCCTGTGCTCAACAACTTGATCCTGGATATCACAAGGCTCTCCGCGGACCTGAGTGCGCTCCGGCTGCAGAGCGGTGGCAAGAGCAATCCTACCGCAGTGGCCATGGAACGTCGTCGCCGCAACTTGCTGAGCACGCTGGAACAGACGGCCCAGAACATCCTCACCGAAGCGGACATCACCCTCACCGACCTGAGCGGTCGCTTGGGCCGAATCAATTATTCGTTGGGTCGATGCCGGAGGACAGCAAGCAGTTGGGGATCAAGGCGCAAGTTCAAGCTGAGTGAAACGCTGTACAACTACCTCATGGAGAAGCGTGCGGAGGCGGGCATCGCCATCGCATCGGATGAAGTGGACAAGGTGATCATCGATGAGGCGAATGTGGTCGGTGGCGGCATGGTGGGCCCGCAGAAGAAGTTGGTGCTGGGTGGCGCGTTGTTCATCGGCCTCCTGGTCCCCGTGCTGATCATCCTTGTTCGTGATTTCTTCAACGACAGCATTGCCGACCTGGATGAATTGAAGCGCGTGAGCAGCTTACCTGTTCTTGGGTTGATCCCCTCCAGCAAACGCAAGCGTGTGCTGCCGGACGAGCCGAAGAGCATGCTGGCCGAGGCTTTCCGGACGGTGCGGATCAACCTGCAATACCTCAATGCGAACGTGCCGCGCCAAGTGCTGGGCTTCACCTCCTCCAGCAGCGGGGAGGGCAAGACCTTCTGCGCGGTGAACCTGGCCGGTGTGATGGCGCTTTCCGGCAAACGCGTGCTCCTCATCGATGCGGATATGCGCAGGCCGAACGTGCTCAAGACGATGGACCTGAGCGACGGGCCGGGCCTCAGCACGTTCCTGATCGGCGAGACCGACCTGGGGTCCATCATCCAGAAGTCGGACATCGTCGGCCTGGATGTGATCGGTGCAGGACCCATCCCACCGAACCCTTCGGAACTGGCCGAGGATCCACGGATGGCCGAATTGTTCACGACCATGCGCCAGCGCTATGATCACATCATCGTGGATGCCTCGCCGATCGGATTGGTGAGCGAATTCGTGGTGTTGCTCGGGTACCTGGACCTGAGCCTCTACGTGGTCCGCGAGCGACACACCACGCAGGGCCCTGCGGTCGATCAATGAAATGGTGGCCAACGGCAAGGTGGGTCGCGTGGACCTCCTGCTCAATGATGTGAAGGCCGAGCGCGCGCAGGGCTACGGCTATTACACCAAGTAGGTCGGGGACCCGCGCATGATCCGTTCCGAAGGTTCACGCAACATCATCAAAGGTCTTTCGTGGCTCTTCGTGGAGCGCGTGTTGCGCCTGGGTGTGGTACTGGTCACGGGCATCTACGTGGCCCGCTACCTGGGTGATACCATATTCGGCCACCTGAACTACGCCACGGGTTTCGTGGGGCTCTTCTTCGCCTTGGGGTCGGCGGGCATCGATGACATCCTGGTGCGCGACCTGGTGAAGTACCCCGAGAAGCGCAATGAGTTGCTCGGAACCGGTGCGATGATCAAGTTGTTCGGCGCGATCCTGATGGTGATCTGCGCCACGCTCGGCGCCATCCTCAAGGACATGGACGGCCTCACGGTGGCGCTGATCGTGGGCGCCTCCAGTGCGGAACTGCTCGGCCCTTCACCGTGATCGATCACTGGTTCATGGCGGAGATGAAAGCGCGCAGGTCCGCCATGGTGCGGATCGTGCAGGTGGTGGCGAGTTCCATCAGCCAAGTTCGCCTTGGTGGGTGCCATGCATTTCGGTTACCTCACGCCGCAAGGGTGATCGTGTTCGCACGCGCAGGGGGCAATTGGCGGGAATGGCGCAGCACCGGACCGATGGTGCGGTACCTGCTCCGCGAATCATGGCCGATGCTCATCTACGGCATGGCGTTGTACATCCAAGCGCGGATCGACCAGGTGATGATCAAGGACATGCTCACCCAAAGCAAGGGTGAGGATGCGGCCTTCGCGGAAGTGGGCCAGTATTCCGTGGCCTTGCGGATGATCGAAGCGTTGAGCTTCCCGACGGCCATCCTCGTGAAGTCCCTCGCACCCGCGATCACCAAGGCCCGGGAGGAGTCAGGCGTTGTACACGGATGGCCTGCTGAACCAATACAGGCTCATGTTCCTGACCTTCCTCGCCATGGCGTTCCGCTTTACCTCATTGCGGAGCCGGTGATCACCTTCTTCTTCGGGGAGGAGTTCCGGCCGGCGGGATTCCTGCTCGCCCTGTTCTCCATCCGGTTGTTCTTCACCAACATGGGTATGGGAAAGGGCAGCTTCATCGTGAATGAAAGCCTGTTCAAGTACTCGCTGTTCACCGCAGTGGTCGGGGCGACCACGAACATCGCCGTGAACTGGCTGATGATCCCGCTCTATGCGTCCAAAGGAGCCATCATCGCGACCATGATCTCCTTCACGATGCACATCTTCGTGATCGATCTTTTCGTGCCACGCATGCGCGAGAACCTCGGCCTCATGATGAAGGGCATCTTCACCTTCTGGCGATTCCACCGGGCCACATGAAGCGTGATCCGCACCTCGTGCCGGTCTTCCCGGAACTCTTCGCGGAGCGGGAGTTGTCCGGCTTGTGGCGCATCGGACCCCAAGGCGGTGGATGTGGTCTTCCCCGGCATCCATGTGTTCGGCGATAAACCTGCACCACATGCGGCTATCTGTTCTACCATGATCTGCCGGTCGGTTTCGCGGTGGATCATGATGTGGCCATCGGGAAGGAGGAGGGCCGCCTGTATGAGGGTGATGGCGCCAAGCAGTGGTTGACCGATCCGCTGATGAAGGGGTTTCGCGCGCCCAGCGATGAGCACGTACCGATCGAACGGAAAGTGATCACGCCGCACAAACGGGTGATGGTCCTGAACGCGCTCGATTTCCTCTACGGTCATGTGTTGCTGAAGCTGTGGAACGCGCAGTACTACTTCGACGTCATTCCGACCTCGGCTTGGTGCTCGATCCTTCCGAAGTCGTTCGAGTGGCAAGTGCCCAAAGGCGTGGCTGAGGTTTGGCTGGTGGACCAGAAACTCAGCAAGGCCCACGGTTGGTACCGCTCCATCAATGAGCAAGTGAAGTCCTTCCTCACCGACTTCGAGGAAGTATACCTGGCGAAGGGCTATGCACATCCGGACAAATCCAAAGTGGACATCGAACGGTTCACCGGCGTGAAGGCCTTCGATTCGATCGGTTCACCACCGCCCAAGCATGTGACCTTCGTGCTGCGGGAGGACCGCCTCTGGTTCCGCACTTCACTGCATAAGTTGAAGTACCGCGCCTTGCAGTGGTTGGGTTTGAAGGCCAGGCACAAGCTCATTTCTTGTGGGATCAGCAGTGGCATGGCGATGAAAGCGCTGCGTCTGATCCGCAAGCTTCATCCGGAAGTGACCGCCAGCATCGTCGGACTCGGGAGAGGCGCCCCGTGCCTTCCGGCGTCGAGGACCTACGCACGCGTCGCATGGACGCGGAAACGGAACTCACCTGGTGTCGCGCCTACGCGAAGAGCCAATTGGTCATTGGCGTACACGGTAGCAATATGTTGTTGCCGACGGCCTTCGCGGCAGGTTGCATCGAGATCCTTCCGCATGACCGCTTCGAGAACCTCGCGCAGGATGTGGCCGTGCGGTACACCGATGTGATGCAGTTGTTCCTCTACCGCTTCGTGGATGAGTTCGCCTCTTCACGCACCGTTGCACGCCACGCTGTTTCCATGTTCTCGGACTATCCCACCTTCCACCGGAACAACCGGGTGAACGTTCCATGAGCGCATCACAGGGTTCCTTCCAACTCACCACTCCGGTGTTGCTGATCGGCTTCAACCGGATCGGTCCGCTGCGCCAGGTGTTCGAGGCCATCAAGCAAGCAAGACCACCGCGCTTGTACTTCGCAGCCGATGGCCCGCGCAATGCCGGTGAGCAGGCCGCGTGTGATGAAGTACGCGCACTCGCCAAGGAAGTGGACTGGCCGTGTGAGTTGCACACGCGCTTCAACGAGAAGAACATGGGCTTGCGAAAGGGAGTGAGCTCCGCGATCGCCTGGTTCTTCGCGCACGAGGAGGAGGGGATCGTGCTGGAGGACGACACCTTGCCCGTGCAGAGCTTCTTCCGCTTCTGCCAGGAGATGCTGGAGCATTACCGCACGGACCAGCGCGTATGGGTGGTGATGGGCAACAACCTGATGATCGATGGCGAGTACGAAACGGATGGCGACTACTACTTCAGCGCGCACGGCTACGGCGCGCCGTGGGGCTGGGCCAGTTGGCGCCGCGTGTGGAACCATTACGATGTGGACATGGGCCTCTGGCCTTCACTCAAGAACAGTTCGCGGCTGCGTGATTTCTTCCTGAATGACCGTGAAGCGCACGATGTACACCTCATGTTCGATCGCGTCCACGCCGGCCATGAACTCGTGGAGCTACCAGTTGGACATCACGCGGATCGCCAACCACGCGCTCAACATCATTCCGCACACCAACCTCGTGGACAATATCGGTTTCGGGGAAGGCGGCACGAACACCATGGACCTGAACGATCCGCGGAACAAACCGACCGCAGCGGAGTGCGCCTTCCCGGTTCAACATCCGCGGTTGATCGTGCCGGACGAGGCCCGCGACGCGGAATACTTCAAGCGCTACATCGGCTCCACATCGATGGAGCGCCTCAAGATGAAAGTGAAAGCACTCCTGCGCAAGAGGGGTTGGAACGCACGTATCGAATGCCCACTAGAACCGGAACGACGCGATCCGCAAGAGCCAACTGGTGAATGCCCTCTTCCTTGTAGGGTTCCCGCTGTTCGGCTATTCCAGTTATTACGGGGCCACCAACGGGTTGTCCAAAGGCTTCATCATGGCCGCCGCACCGTTCGTGGCCATCATCCTCTTCCACTTCATAGACACCCTGTACCGAGGAGCTTTGAGCGCAGGCTCACCCCGGTCTGGTGGTGTGCATGGCGTACATGGCCACCTTGGTGTGGTCCATGTTCGTGGGTTTGCGCCACGGCATCCCCGGCGTGCAAATGGGCAACGTGCTCCTTTCCTCGTCTGATCTTCCTCGCCCCCTTCAACGCGGCGTGATCGTGATCCTGCACAACCGCGATGAGCCGGACTTCAGTTTCGGTCGCCTGCTCTTCATGGGGGCTCGGCCTCTTGTTGCTCATCAACGTGCTGGGCTACCTCGCCGGGGTCACCGCGCTGGGGACCGGGGATGAGCGCGCCATCTTCCCGTACATCCGCGGGCGCTACACGGGGGTACATGTGCTGGCCGTCTTCTGCCTCATGCTCATGTTCCAACTCTCCAAGCCCGGTCGCCGGCCGGTCTATTTCCTGTTGATCCTGATCGCGTACCTCATGTGCGTGTACTTCATGATCCAGATCAACAGCCGCTTGTCCTTCATGGTCTTCGTGGTGCTCACCGTGCTGTTCATGACCCGCGCCATCAAGGTGGTGCGCGGCCTCTACACCATCTCGCTCTTCACCATTCCGTTGTTGCTCAGCTTCTCCCTGCTCGTGTACAAGGTGCTCACCACGCCGGTCTTCGCGGCCATTCTGCAGCGCGTCTCCAAGGAGGACGTGACCACCTTCAACGGCCGCAGCTACATCTGGACGGCCATCGGCGATTGGGCGCTGCACGACCGCACCGGCCTGCTCTTCGGCAACGGATACAAAGGCCATTACTACCTGCACCTGCTCGATTTCGTCGCCGTGCTCTGGGAGGAACCCCACGCCTACAACCTGCATTCGCACAGCACCTTCACCGAAGTGCTGGTGGGGCAGGGTCCTGGGCATCGCGCTCTTGTACCTCCTGCTCTGGAAGGGATTCAAAGTACTACCGCGCACGCTACCTGGAAGGCGGCTTGGACGCGCCGCTGTTCGCGGGCTTCGTGTACCTGCTCTTCATCTGGCAGCTGGACATCTTCTGCTACGGCACGGACATCGGCCACAGCATCCTGTTCTGCATGCTGGCGCCGTTGTGCTTGGCGCCGATGGGGAAGGCACCCAAGCCGGAACTCCTTCAGTAGAAGGCCACCTTCGTGATCCCACCCGCAGCCGTAACTGCGGGCTTGACCCGCAACCTTTTCAGCGCAACCCGCCCGCACGATCCCCTACAGCACGATCAACCGCTGCTGCGCCCGCCGATCACCCTCCGCGATCTGCACCATACGCGCCCGGTCCCAGGTCGGCGGGAAGGCCGATCACACGGATCCCCGCGTCGATCCGTTCCTCCCACACCAGTTCGCCGTTCATGGTGTAGCCACGCACCATGCGCTGCGCACCGGCCCCGGGGAGCAGGTTCAGTTCGCTTCCACGGCTTACCGGGTTCGGGTACAGGAAATTGCTCGTTCCATCGGCCTGTGCTTCACTGTCCTCCACGCCCGTGGTCATGCAGGAGCCTTCGGGTTCCTTCACCAGCACCACGGACGTGTACGCGGGCAGGGTCACCGCCCCATTGTACAGGCCGCCGTGCAGATCGCTCCAACAACCGTCCAGGGTGTACGACTGGGGCCCCTTGGTCGTCGATCAGCAGTTGCTGCTTCTCGAAGGGGTCGAGGTCGATCACAGACACCCGGTCCAATTGCACGTTGTCCAGGAAGTAGGTGCCCTCCGTGTATGTGTTGGCGAAGGAGCAGGACCCTTGATCGCTGATCGTGCTCTGGAAGTAGAACGTGGCGTCGCGCCGCCCGGTATCGAAGGTCACATGGTTTGCGGCCCTCCATTTCAAGACCGGTCAATTGGGTCCGCCCCTTGAAGCCCACTTCCACTTCGCCGAATAGGGTGCTCACGATGCTGAACTTCATGCGGTACCATTGTCCGTTCTGCACCGGATCAGGGTGTTGTGCTTCAGGGTGAAGACGTTGCTGCTGGCGTTGTTGGAGAAATCCACCTTCAAACAACCGGCATCCAAATGGGTCTGGTCGTGCGTGAGCAACGCCTGTGGGGCCAACTGCCCCAGCCGTTCACGTTGGAAGCGAAGGTGCTATTGGGCACCGGGTTGGGCCGAAGCTCCGTCACGGCCTTGTCCTCCAGGTGCAACGGGCTGCAGGTGGAACCCAGGTCCTGTTCCATTCGCTCTGCCAACGCTCCAGGGTGAAGGTGCGTTGCTCGGTGGTGTTGTGGTTGTGCAGGAAGATGCTCCGATCGTTGTAGGGCGCGTAGTACATGTTGTTCGAAAAGGTGCCGAAATCCACCCAGTTCGCGCCGTACACATGCAACTGCTGCATGCACAGTTGGTCCTTCGTGACGGCGTACAGGATGTTGCCGCTGTACACGGTGTTGAAGCTCGGCACATAGTAGGGCGCGGTGGCTCCGGGGCCGTTGTAGTTGCTATAGTCGGAGAGGCTGAGCTGGATCAGGTTGTTGAACAGGATGTTGTCCTTGATCTGGTTGCCCGAACTCACCATGGTATGATCCACATGGATCCCGCTCACCGAGCAATTGGTCACCGTGTTGCGTTGCACCAGGGTGTTCTTGTTGCTGTAGTTCCCGAAGTAGATGCCGTGGCACATCGGGAAGGAGTTGTGGTATTCCGGCGCGCAGCTCTCCACGTTCCCCACCAGGTCCATCACGATGTTGTCGCGGATGATCATGCCATCGGCACTCTCCAGCGCGATGCCACCACCGTCGTTCAGGATGCGCATCGCGCGCTTGATCACGTTCTGCTCCACCAAGCTGTTCTGTTCCACCGTCATGCCGATGTAGCCCATGTCGGTCAGGCGATTGCGTTGCACGACCATGCCTGTCCCGTTGCAGCGGAAACCGATGTAGCCCCAATCCTTTTCCCCAAGGCCCGGTTGCATCGCGATCTCCTCCAGGATGTTGTCGTTGAACTGCGTGTTGTTGTCGATCAGGTACACCCCGTGCCGTACGTGCGCCGGATGGTGTTGTGGTGGAAGTTCTGCCCGTTGCCGGTGCTGTAGATGCCCTGCCACGTATCGGCGATCGTGCAGTTCATCGCTTCCAGATTGGTGCTTACCGCGAGACGCAGTGATGCCGCCGTGTTGTGGCGCATGGCGATCTCGGAGATCTTGATGTGCTGCCGCTGGTAGCTCACATAGATGGCGTTGTCCAGCACCGCAGCTTCCACCAACAGGTTGTTCGGGTTCGCATTCCCCGGACATTGCAGGTAGAGGTAACCCGCCTCGCCATCATAGAACCATTCGTTCGGCCCATCGAGCATGGACAATTTGTTGCGCAGGAAGTAACCCCAGCTCAGGGCGCCGAGGTTGTTGCCGGTGGACGTGTGCGTAAGGGTGCTTCCGTTCTGCGCCGTGACGAAGGCGGTATCGTAGCTCCATTGGGTGGTCCGGATCACGGCGGTTGCGCCGTTCCATGTGCCGGAGGGTTGGGTCAGCGCGGCATCCGTCAACGTGGTGGTGGTACCTTGATCAACCCGCAACCACCCCGTGTTGGGGTAACGCGCGATCTCCATCAATTGGCCGTTCACATACACCTGCTTCACCGCTTGGGAAACCGGCGCGCGCCAGATGTTACCCGACTGGACCGTCCAGTTCGCCACGGCGATGCTTCCACCGATCACCGGTCGATCACCGGATCCATAAGCGCCCACCTCGATCTTGTTCGCAGCGGTGCCACTGGAGGAGATCGTGAGCTTGCCCCGGAACAAACCCCCGCGTTGAAGAGGACCTTTATCACCCGGTTGAAGGGAGCCGGAGATCTGGTTCACGCGCCCGATGGTCTGCCATGCCGTGGCTTGGCTGGTGCCGTTGTTGGTGTCGTTGCCGCTGTTGGAAACGTAGTACGTGGCGGCCTGTGATGTGAGCGCGAGAGAGAGGATCGCGAAGGCCAGGACGGTACGAGTACAAGTGATGGTCATGGGTCGGTGAACTTGGGACCTTCAACCCGGTATGTCCTGTTCCGGTTCACAATTCTCGACCGATGGGATCAGGGTTCGACGAATGGCATGGATCACCATGGACGAAGAGGCCGATCGACCCTAAGGAGCCGTTCGCATCTTTGAGCGCGCTTTGCACGTTGAACCTGTCCTTTTCCTTTGGGCCGTCCCTGAAAGTGTGTTGAAGCGAACAGAGAATGGAGATGCGGTTACCGATCACGGGCGGGTCCGGTTTCATCGGAACGAATCTGATCCGGTTCTATGAAGAGAAGCAGGTTCCCATCCTGAACCTCGACTGGAACCCGCCTCTTTGCCCGGACCCGCTTCCTTATTGGAAGGAAGCGGACATCCTCAATGGTGAAGCATGCGGCCAATTGATCAGGGAATTCGCGCCAACCCATGTCGTACACCTTGCCGCACGAACGGATACCGATGAAGCAACCGACGTGGAGGCCTACCGCCAGAACCATGAGGGCACGCGACTCCTTCTGGAGCAGTTGAAAGCCTGTCCGTCTATCCAGCGGGTCATCGTAACAAGCACGCAGTTCGTCTGCGAAGCGGGCTACCAGCCCAAGGACGCATCTGGACTTCAAGCCCTTCACCGTGTATGGGGAATCGAAGCGGCGCACCGAACCGATCACACGAGAAGCAGGTTTGGAATGTTGCTGGACCATCATTCGGCCAACCACCATCTGGGGGCCATGGTCACTGCGCTATCGGGATGTGATGTTCAAGGTCATGCGCAAGGGCCTCTATTTCCACCCCGGCCGCAAGAAGGTCATCCGTTCTTATGGATATGTGGGCAATGTGGTCTGGCGATCGACGCATCCTCACCGTAAAGCGTGGGACGGTGGATGGTCGGGTCTTCTATGTCGGCGACGATCCGTTCGACCTGAAGATCTGGGTCGAGGCGGTATCCAACGCGCTCATCGGCAAACCGGTCCGATACATCCCGACATGGATCGTGAGGGTGATGGCGCTCGCAGGCGATCTGTTCAAAGCCTTGCGCATCCCGTTCCCCATGAACAGTGGTCGATTCAAGAGCATGACCTCCGACTACATCACGCCGATGGATCGGACGGAAGCAGCGCTCGGTTCGGCACCGTTCAGTATGAAGGAAGGGATCGAAAGGACGGTGCAGTGGTACGATGACGGCAGCGATCGTTGGCAACCCGGACCGAAGAAGGACGCACGTTCAACAGCATCAAGGATGACAGGATCACCTTTGCCACCAAAGAAGCGCGTCCTCACGGTCGATATTTCCGTCGGCACATTCGACGAGCAGGTTTCAATGATCGCACGGTTGGCCGCAAGCCGGACCTCTTCCTATGTCTGTTGTGTGAATGCGCACATGACCGTGGAAGCCCGCGATCCAGCATTCGCGCAAGTGGTTAACGGAGCCGATCTGGCAACAGCCGATGGCATGCCGGTTCGCTATGCTATGAACCTGTTCCATCGTAAGGGTCAGGAACGCGTGGCCGGAATGACCTTATGCCTGCGGTTCTTGAAACGAGCGGCGGCGGAAGGACTTCGCGTTTTTCTTTACGGTGGGAAGGACACCACTCAAGCTGCGATCATCGAGCGCGCGAAAGAGCATCCAACACTGGTGATCGCTGGCGCACATGCTCCCCATTCGGACCCTGGAAACCATGGATCTTCTGCGGAGGCGCACCGGAATCACGAGTCGGGGCCAACATCGTCCTGGTCTCGTTGGGCTGCCCGGAAGCAGGAACGCTGGATGGCGCTGATGAAAGGTCGCGTGAACGCTGTGATGATCGGAATTGGCGGAGCATTCCTGCTGTATGCAGGGCTGGAACGCCGTGCTCCATCATGGATGAGAAAGCTGGCTTTGGAGTGGTTGTTCCGGCTAGGACTTGAGCCAAAAAGGTTGTGGAAGCGTTACTTGGTGACGAATTCTATCTTCCTTACATGATTGTGAAGAGTTCGGCCAGCCGCCTGTTCAGCCGAAAACCGGAAATTGACGAGCAGGATGGAACTGCGAGAGGAACAGCCTGAAAACCACCACGTACAGGTCCTCGGATCATTGAATACCTCGACGAATTGTTGATTTTCTTCGACCAACTTGACAAGACCGCAACCCAAGCTAGATTTGCCCTCGCTCAACAGCCTTGGTTCAGGCAAGAGGCACACCACACAGATGGAACGGACAAAAAAAGGAACGAGCGGAGGATGGTACCGGGCGTTCCGTCGGTGATCCGACCGGTCCAGGACCTGAATGCGTTGTTGCGTTCCGGCAAATTGTCCTTCCAGAACGTCCAGACCGGGCTGAACAAGGTGTTCACGTTGGATCCGCTCACCTCGGTGAAGGATCTAAGCGATCGGGTGATGGTCCTGCGGCAGAGGAGATCTTCCGGTATTGTGAGGATCAAACGGTGCGGGGTTATCGGTTCCGCGGCATCTTCAATGATGAACCCATCAACGGGTTGCTCGGCTCGCGCCGTGTGGGCGATGTGGAGTCCATGAAGGCATACGCATCCAGAACATGGATCGATATCGTGTATTGCGCACTACCGGGCACACGGAAGCAGGACGACGGACCTGATGGAATTCTGTGAACGGAACACCATCCGGTTCCGGATCATCCCGAGCGGGGGAGCTTCATTCCAGTGGTCAAGGTCTCCGAGCTCGAATTCCACGGAGCAGTGCCCGTGAGCAAGCTGCGCAAGGAGCCGATGGATCAGGGGATCAACCGCAAGGTCAAGCGCGCGTTCGATATCGTCTTCTCGATCCTGGTCATCGCATTGGTGTTCACTTGGCTGTTCCCGCTTCTGGCGTTGTTCATCAAGCTGTCCAGCAAGGGTCCGGTCTTCTTCAAACAGATGCGTCTAGGCCGCGACAACAAGGCATTCGTCTGCTGGAAGTTCCGCAGCATGCGCATGAATGTTGAAGCGGACGTGAAGCAGGCCACCAAGAACGACCCGCGTGGTGACCGCTGTCGGCCGGTTCCTGCGGAAGAGCAATCTGGATGAACTGCCCCAATTCCTCAATGTGCTATCCGGTCAAATGAGCGTGGTGGGTCCCCGGCCCATCCGTTGCGTTTGAATGACCAGTACCGGGACATCATCGACAAGTACATGGTTCGCCACTTCGTTCGGCCCGGATCACCGGCTGGGCACAGGTGAATGGAATGCGTGGCGAAACCCGGACGCCGGAATTGATGGAGCGCAGGGTGGAACTGGATGTCTGGTATTTGGAGAACTGGTCCTTCTTCCTGGATCTCAGGATCGTAGTGAAGACCGTGACCAATATGTTCGGTAAGGACGAGAACGCCTATTGAAGGCTTGCCCATTGGCGGACCGGCCTTGAGGTCTATTTGCTTTCAGCCCTTGCTTGAACCCACATCCCGCCTATATTTGCGCCCCCTTCCGGAAAAAGGAATACTCAAGCAATGGCCAACCATAAGTCCGCACTGAAGCGGGTTCGTCAGACGGAGACCCGCAACGACCGCAATCGTTACCAGAACAAGACCACCCGTAACGCGGTGCGTGACATTCGCGCTACTGCGGACAAGAAGGAGGCTGAAAAGCTCCTCCCCGAGGTGACCGCGATGTTGGATAAGCTCGCCAAGCGCAACATCATCCACAAGAACAAAGCGGCCAACCTGAAATCCTCCGTGAAGAAGCACGTGAACGGATTGAAGTAGGCCGACCGAACCTATCTTGGACAGGTCCTCATTGAGGACCTGTTTGTTTTGTACCCAACTCCATGGACGAGAACGGCGAGCAGCGGATGCGGATCAGGGATTGGGCCAAGGAGGACCGACCCCGGGAGAAGCTCATGGGCTTGGGAGCAAGGTCACTCTCCGACGCGGAGCTGATGGCGATCCTGATCCGATCGGGTTCAGCGCAAGAGAGCGCATTGGACCTGTCGAAGAAGATCCTGGCGAAAGTTGGCAATGACCTGCACCGATTGGCGGGACTGGGCGTGCAGGATCTCATGAAGCACAAGGGCATGGGAGAAGCGAAAGCGATGTCCATCCTAGCGGCGTTGGAACTTGGTCGCCGACAACGGACCACGGATAGGCCGGAGCGACCAAGTGTGACCACAAGCGCGATCGCACACGACCTGATGCGGGAGAAGTTGGCCGATCTTCCGCACGAGGAGTTCTGGCTCTTGTTGTTGGATCGGGGAAACCGGCTGATCGAGCGCACGCCGGTGAGCCGGGGCGGCCTGCATGGGACGGTGGCCGATCCGAAGATCATCTTCAAGCTTGCACTGGATGTTCGAGCTTCGTGTATCGTGCTCTGCCATAATCACCCCAGCGGACAACTGCGACCCAGTGAGGAGGACATCAAGTTGACACGCAAACTCGTGGACGGCGCTCGGCTGCTGGACATCACGGTTCAGGATCACTGATCAGCAGCCGGTGGAGGGTATTACAGTTTCGCGGATAACGGGATGATGTGATGGCGAAGGTGAACGTGATCAGTGTCGTTGGTGCAAGACCGCAATTCGTCAAAGCCGCGGCCATCGATCGGGCGATCGGTCGATCCGGAACAATGGTGCATTCGGTGTTGCACACGGGCCAGCATTACGACGAGCGCATGAGTGCCGTGTTCTTCAAGGAACTGGGAATCCCGGAACCGCAATGGGACCTGGGTGTTGGCTCCGGCACACATGGTCATCAAACGGCAAGTATGTTGTCCGCGATCGAAAAGGTGCTGGTGGAAGCCAAGCCGGATGTCGTGCTCCTGTATGGCGATACGAACAGCACCCTCGCTGCCGCGATGGCCACTGCGAAGCTTCGGATCCCCATGGCCCACATCGAGGCCGGCCTGCGATCCTTCAACAAATCCATGCCGAGAGATCAACCGGATCATGTGCGACCATTGTTCCACCTGGTTGTTCTGCCCGACGATGGTTGCCGTGGACAACCTGAGGCGCGAAGGATTCGAACCCAAGAGCAAAGGGCGGGCGACGATGGATTCTCCGCATGTGATCATGAGCGGCGACGTGATGTATGACAACAGTTCGTACTTCTCCGCTGTTGCCGCCGAGCGTTCGGTGATATTGAAAACGCACGGATTGGTCGCTGAGAAATTCGTGTTGGCAACGATCCACCGGGAGAACAACACGGACGATGCGGATCGGCTCAAGGCGATCATCACCGGATTGGCGGAAGTGGCCTCGGCGCATGACCTTCCCGTGGTGCTCCCATTGCATCCACGAACGCAGGATCGCCTGGATCGTTCACCGGAACTGGCAACGGCCGCGAAGGACCTCGTCCTGATCCCACCGGTGGGTTATTTGGACATGATCGCACTGGAGCGCAACGCGCGGTTGGTCATCACCGATTCCGGGGGTGTCCAGAAGGAGGCCTTCTTCTTCAACAAACCCTGTGTGGTGCTTCGTGCGGAAACGGAGTGGGTGGAGTTGGTACAGCGTGGACAAGCGGTTCTCGCGGATGCGGACCCGAAGCGGATCCATGAAGCCGTTGCAGGATTCATGAAGCATGGCAAGCCGACTTGCGAGGACCTGTATGGTGATGGTCATGCTGCGGAGCGGATCATCAAGGAATTGGAAGACGCGTTCACTTGAGGCTATTGCCTGAGTACGCCCGTTACCTTTCCAGCGTTCCTCTACTGCCGTGACCCAGATCTCCGTACTGCTCGCCGAGCCGACCCCAAGAGCTGAACAGGCCGTGCGTTGGGTATTGAACAATTTGCTTGGCTGCGCTGTGCGCTTGGTCGCCACCGAGGATGAGTTGATCGCTTCCGACGGTGCCAAACTCCACTACGGAAGTCGAGCGATCCCCGAAGTGCTCAACATTCGTTCGTCGGGCTGGTTGAAGGCGAATGGCATAAGTCCGTTCGAACCGCCGACCGGATCGATGAATGGGATCCCTGTGCTGTTCCCAAGTGATGAGGGTGATCTTCCGTTCGATGTGTTCGCCGCGACCTTTTTCCTGCTTTCGCGCTATGAGGAATGGAGTGGACTGCCATCCGATGAGCATGGTAGACCACTGACCGATTCCCTGCACGCCTCACGACATGGATACCTGCATCGGCCTGTTGTTGATGAGTGGGCGCGTGAACTCAAGGAAGCGTGGAAGCGTTTTGATCCCGGCTTGGAACCACCTGCGAGCGTTTACCGTCAGATCACCACGGTGGATCTGGACAATGGTTTCAAATACCTCGGCCGACCGCTTTGGAGAACCATCGGTTCCACAATGCGTGATGCCATACGTGGAAATTGGAAGGACCTTCGTGAAAGATTCCGCGTGTTGACCGGACGTTCCAACGATCCTTTCCTCTTGGATGAAGAGGCCCGCTCGGTATTCAACACATGTTCAGATCGTGTGATCCACTTTGTGCTCTCGGCTTCTCGCGGCGAATGGGACCATGCGGTTCCTGTTGATCATCCCGCATATGCATCCGCGTTGCGGTCGTACACGAACACTGCTGAAATAGGGATCCATCCCTCGTACAACACCAGCGCTCAACCTGGACTGGCGGCAAAAGAGATCCGCGCTTTGCAGCACGTTATCCAGCGGCCGATCAAGTTGAGCCGCCAGCATTTTCTTCGCCTGAAGGTGCCCGCCACTTTCCGCGAAATGGAGAAGCTCGGTATTCGCGAAGAGCACAGCATGGGGATCCACGATAGGATCGGTTTCCGTTGCGGAACGTGTACGCCGTACCCGTGGTACGATCTGGAGCAGGAGCGCGCAACGGAACTGATGATCCATCCGTTCACGGTCATGGACAACACCCTTTGTCACAAGCTCGGTCTCTCACCGGAGGAAGCGATCATCGAAGTGCGCGCTGCCGTGGATCGCCTCAAGCGCATCGGCGGAACCTTCACCGGACTTTGGCACGAGAGCTTTCTGGCGAGTACCGGTGCGAACACGGAATGGCGTGAAGCGATCTTGCGGATCATCCAAGAAGCCCGCCCATGATCAGGCACCTCACGCATGCAGAGATCGACAAGGGGTGGTGGGGTGCTGCGTTGTTGCGGTGCGAGAACCGCTTGTGGTATGCGCAGAGTTGGATCCTCGATATCGCTTCACCGGGTTGGGAAGCGTTGGTGGATGAAGAGACCGGGGCGATCATGCCGCTCACGTGGCGCCGCAAGTGGGGTGTCAACTATCTCTTTCAGCCCTATGGTCTGCAACAGCTCGGGTTGTTCGCCCCGATCGGCTCGAAGGATCGCACCGACGAATTTCTCGCAGCCATTCCATCCCGATTCCGTTACTGGGACATTTGCCTGAACGAGTCCATGCGATCGTTGATGAAGGATGGCGTCTCCGTTACGGAACGCACAGACCAGGTCCTGTCGGTGAATGCTTCCATCGAAGAATTGCGCGAAGCGTATTCCAAGGGACACCGACGGAACATCCGCTCCTCGGATCATGGCGAGATCGGTGAGCGAGCAACGGCTGCGGAGTTCTTCGAACTGTTCTCGCGCACGACGGGTTCACGCTATGGCGCGAAGCACCCGTCGGATCTAGTGGCACTCCAGCGGGTCGTGGAAGAGGGGATCCAACGCGATCAATGTCGCATTGTGTCGATCAACGATGGATCCGCCATTCTCGGAGCGGTGTGTTTCGCCACGTGGGAAGGTCGTTCCATCCTGCTCAAATCGGCCAATACACCTGCCGGGCTTGAAGCCAAGGCCATATTCCGGATCATCGATCATTGGATCGCATCGCATGCCGGATCGGATACGCTGCTGGACTTCGCAGGATCGATGACACCGTCCGTCGAGCGGTTCAACGCTGGATTCGGCGCGCGGCCCAGGGTATATTTACGCCTGGTGCGGAACCGCCTTCCGGCCCCACTGCGGTGGTTGAAGCGATAGGACGATGGTGAAAGAACTGGTGAAGCAACGAAGTGTGGTGGGGCAATTCATTGCCGAGCTGCGCGATGTGGAGATCCAGAAGGATCCCCTTCGTTTCCGTAGGAACCTCGAACGAGTAGGCGAAGTGATGGCGCTTGAATTGAGTCGCACCTTGGAGTACGAGGAGCGTGAGGTGATCACCCCGCTGGGAAGTGCGCAAGTGGAAACCTTGAAGGAGCAACCGGTGCTGGCCACGATCCTGCGGGCCGGTCTGCCGATGCATCAAGGGATGTTGAACTATTTCGATCGTGCGGACAGCGCATTCATCAGCGCCTACCGCAAGCATCGGAAAGGAGAGGACGGATTCGATATTGAAGTGGAGTACTTGAGCAGCCCCCCTTTGCATGATCGTGTGCTGGTGATCTGTGATCCCATGCTGGCCACAGGACAGAGCATGGTACTCGTGTACAAGGCGTTGCTCCGCTTGGGGAATCCGAAAGCCGTGCATGTCGCTGCGGCCATTGCCAGCAAGGAGGGTTTGGAATACGCGCAGTTGCACATGCCAGCGGGAACACGGTTCTGGATCGGTGCGATCGATGAGGAGATGACCGCCCAGGCCTACATCGTTCCCGGCCTTGGCGATGCCGGGGATCTGGCCTATGGCAGCAAGCTCTGATCGGCGATGAACGCCGTAGGTGCTGTCAGCGTCCTCTTCATGAGCGTGATCAAGTTCATGTTCGCAGCGCCGGTCTCCTATGGATTCAACCACAGCTACCTCCAGACCATGGTCCTCTTGGCCATCGGTGGAAGCGGGGGGACCTTGATCTTCTTCCTGCTCGGGAAGCGGGTGATGGAATGGTTCAGGCTGCGCTATGTGCGGAAGAAGGAAGAACGACTTGCCCGCGGCCTGGCTGCCCGTCCTGTATTCACACGAACGAACCGGTGGATCATTCGCATGAAGCGATCCTATGGGATGTTCGGGCTCGCCGTGATGCCACCGATCCTATCCATACCGATCACGGCCGTTCTTGCCGCGAAATATTTCAAGCACGATCGGCGTACCCTACCCGTTCTGGTATCCGCGGTGGTGGTATGGTCGGTCGTTCTTAGCACCGCATGGGGCTTCATCCGATGATGGCATACAAACATCTCTTCTTCGATCTGGACCATACGCTATGGGATTTCCGCGGGAACTCGCGCGCCACTTTGCGAGAACTCCATGAAGCTCATGGTCTGGCGAATGATGGTGTGCCGGATGCCGAGGCCTTCATCGAGGTCTATGAGGAGATCAACCACGCCATGTGGGGGCAGTACACCAACGGCCGCATGCCGAAAGAAGTGCTCCGTGTGCTTCGCTTCCGGAACACACTTGCGCGTTTCGGTGTGAAGGAGAATGGGCTCGCGGCGACCTTGGGCAGAGACTATCTCGGCAGCTGTCCGCGCAAGACGTTGCTCATGCCGGGCGCCATGGATCTCCTGCATTCGCTTCACGGGTCGTACAAGATGCACATCATCACCAATGGGTTCGATGAAGTGCAATCCGAGAAGCTGAGGAATTCAGGGATCGGCGGCTTCTTCGAGGTGGTCCTGTCCAGTGAGAAGGCGGGTGCATCGAAGCCCGATGAGCGGATCTTCCTGGAGGCCGCGCGCCGTTCAGGTGCCATGGCCATGGATAGCTTGATGATCGGCGACAACGCCGATGCCGACATGGCAGGTGCGCGTCGTGCGGGTTGGGACCACGTACACTACGCCGCAGAGACCGACCCCGACCCCGAGGCCACGTATCGCATTACGCACTGGTGTGAGCTACCGGATTTACTGCGGGGATAGCACCGTACTGTCCGCGTGGAAGACATAATCCATGTCGAACTCCTTCCCGTTGATATGGCTAAGGCGATGGAAGTGGACCACGGAAGCACTCATGACCTTGCCGCGGTAACTGATCACGCCTTTCTCCGGATGCGTGTCGAAATGGAGGCTGTCGTCCTGTGCGTTCACTTGGATGTTGTACAGGCCCATGGCCGGATTGCCCTTCGTCGTCGGGATCAGGAAGGCCGGTAGTTCCTTCTCCATTTCCTTGGTCCCATTGATCAGCACCGCGTTGCCTGCACCGAAGAACCGGATCAGGTACAGGATCGATCCGCGATCCGCTTGGTAATACCCGTCGTACCGGATGCCCAGGCCATCGAGCCGACCGGGTACGGGGTCCATGACCTCCACGGAGGATGGAATGGAGCTGTCGTTTCCGGGCGGCTTCAGTTTGCTATACGCGACATAGGCCGCCATTGCGGCGATGAGCACAAGCAGGATGGTCTTGATCGTACGCGACATCAGTTCTTGAATTGAGCGATCACCGAAACGGAACCTTGCACCTTGTCGCCGAGTTGCACTTTCACCACGGCATTGCACGGCAAGAGAAGATCCACGCGCGAACCGAACTTGATGAACCCGAACTGCCCGCCTTGTACCGCCGGTTCGCCTTCGCGACTGTAAGTGCATATCCTGCGTGCCAGTGCTCCTGCGATCTGGCGGAGAAGGACCTCGCCATGTGCAGCGTGTTTCACCACCACGGTGCTGCGTTCATTCTCCGTACTGCTCTTCGGGTGCCACGCCACCAGGTATTTGCCCGGATGGTACTTGTAGTAGCTCGTGGTTCCGCTGATCGGGTAATAGTTCACATGCACGTTCAGCGGTGACATGAACACGCTCACTTGGATACGCTTGTCCTTGAAGTACTCCGTCTCCAACACTTCCTCGATCGCGACCACCTTCCCATCCGCAGGGGAAACAACGAGTTGGTCATCAGTGGTCACCGTTCGGGACGGGACCCGGAAGAACCAGATAACGATGCCCAATACCACGATCAGCGCTGCGGCAAGAATGAACACCAACCATTGCGGAAGCACCGGCCATTGGAACAACGCGAACAACGCAGCACCGACGAATGCCACGGTGAGCAGCAGGGTGGGGGTTCCTTCGCGATGCAGATGCATAGGAGTGGTGCGCGGCGAAGATAGAAGTGTGCTTCGACCACGATCCCACGCGTTCACGCGCAGGAACCTGCGATCACTGAGCGATCTTCCCGATGTGCCCGAGGTCCCACAACCGTTGCATATGCGAACGCATCGCTTTGCGCATGGTCGGTTTCACGTTGTAATGGAGCCCGTGTTCCTCAGCGGTCCGTTGCACAATGGGGGCGATCTCCGGATAGTGAAGATGTGAGATGTACGGGAACAAGTGGTGTTCGATCTGGAAGTTGAGCCCACCGGTGAACCAGGTGATGAACTTGTTGCGCGGTGCGAAATCCGCAGTGGTCAGGATCTCATGCACTGCCCAATCCGTGGCGATGATCCCGTTCGCATCCGGGATGGGCTGTTGTGCACCTTCCACTAAATGCGCTAGCTGGAAGACGGTGCCGAGGATCACACCGCAGGTGAAATGCATCAGCAGGAACCCGAGGATCACCTGCCACCAAGCGAAGGGCGTGAAGAGGATCGGTAGAACGATGAAGAGGGTGATATGCGCCACCTTCACGCCGACCATGGCGGCAAAGGCGAGCGGATAGTTGTAATTGCCGTGGCGTGGGTCTCCGGAGCGCTTCACCTTGGCCAGCGAGAAGAAATCGTTGCCGAGTTTCACCAAGGTGAGCAGGCCATAGAAGAAGAAGGCGAACACATGTTGGCCCCGGTGGACCTTCTTCAAGGGCGCATGTTCACTGAAGCGCAACAACGCTGGCGGGTCGATGTCCTGGTCGATCACATCCACATTGGTATGGGTGTGGTGCTTGCCGTTGTGCTGCACCTTCCACGTGAAGGCATCGCTTCCCAATAGATACATGGTACCACCAAGCCACTCGTTCACCCAGGTCTTCTTTGAAATAGCGCCGTGCAGCCCGTCGTGCATCACACCCATGCCCACGCCGGCCATACCAATACCCATGACCATGGCCAAGCTGAGCGCCGCCCACCCGAGCATGGGTACTGCAAGGATCAGGATCAGCGGAACTAGGAACAGCGCAAGCATCGCCACCACTTTGAGGACGATCCGACCGTCGGCCTTCTGGGCCTTGCCGGTCTCTTGGAAATGGGCGTGTACCCTGGCGCGTACTGTTGCGCCGAAGGCCTTATCGGGGCCGGCGCTTACATAGCGGGGTTGGGCTGGGGTCATGCGTATCGGTTCAGGTCACTCCGCAATGTTCAGCGCCGACGAACAGGGTCGTCGGGTATGTAGATGGAGGAGCGAAAGGAGCGGAAGATCATGCCTCGCGGTCGAAGACCACCTACAGGTCCTCACGAGCCCGGATCGGGATCCGGTTTCAGGGGCCAATGTACTCTTGGGGTCCACGGCAGTACTTATTTCCGGGTCATCGACCGGTGCGAACCGTCCGGAGCCTATCTTTGGCCCATCAATGCCCCGGTGCTTTTGCCGGGGATCAACACGGAACCGGTGAAAGCCGGGGACACAATTCAAGTAATAATGGCAAGTGGTACAGTGAAATTCTTCAACACGGAGAAAGGTTTCGGTTTCATCACCCCGGATGAGGGTGGAAAGGACGTATTCGTCCACAAGACCGGCACTCGGGATCAACTCTACGAGGGCGACAAGGTCAACTACGAGGTGGAGCAGAGCCCTAAGGGCCTCAACGCAGTGAACGTGAGCAAGGCCTGAGCAACGCTCGGCAACGAATAATGCGAAGCCCCGGGAGACCGGGGCTTCGTCGTTTTCGGAAGTGTCGTTGCCCACTTCTCGGCCCTTGTTGAAAACACCGCGCGATCGTGGATAACGGAAGTTTTCAACGGCCACAGCCCGCGCTGGCAGCGGGCTAACTTCGTCCCATTCTGCGGAACCCCTTGTCAATACTGAGGTTCCCAACCGAACGATGAGCGCGACGAACTACAGCGAAGAGCATGTCCGGTCGCTGGACTGGAAGGAACACATCCGCCTACGGCCGGGCATGTACATCGGCAAATTGGGCGATGGCAGCAGCTACGACGATGGCATCTACATCCTGCTGAAGGAGGTGTTGGACAACTGCGTGGATGAGTACGTGATGGGCCACGGCAAGAAGATCGACATCACCATCGAAGGCCCTCGTGTGACCGTGCGCGACTATGGTCGTGGTGTGCCGCTCGGGAAGGTGATCGACGTGGTGAGCAAGATCAACACCGGCGCCAAGTACGACAGCAAGGCCTTCAAGAAGAGCGTGGGCCTGAACGGTGTGGGTACCAAGGCGGTGAACGCGCTGAGCAGCTACTTCAAGATCGAAAGCGTTCGTGAAGGCCAGTTGAAGCGCGCCGAGTTCGACCGCGGTGTGTTGCGCAAGGATACCAAGTTGGAGAGGTCCGGCGAGACCAACGGGACCACCGTGGTCTTCGAGCCGGACGAGCAGATGTTCAAGCACTACCAGTATCGCGAGCAGCACATCGAGCGCCTGCTGTGGAACTACTGCTACCTGAACACGGGCCTGAGCATCTTCTACAACGGCAGCAAGTTCCAGAGCAAGAACGGATTGCTGGACCTCCTCACCGAGAAGATGGACGGCGAACCGCTGTATCCCATCATCCATCTCATCGGCGATGACATCGAAGTGGCGATCACGCACGCCAACCATTACGGTGAGGAGTACTACAGCTTCGTGAATGGCCAGCACACCACCCAGGGCGGCACACATCAGGGTGCTTTCCGCGAGGCGGTGGCGAAGACGATCAAGGACTTCTTCAAGAAGGATTGGGAGGCGGGCGACGTACGCACCGGTATTGTGGCCGCCGTGGCCGTGAAGGTGATCGAGCCCGTGTTCGAGAGCCAGACCAAGACCAAACTCGGATCGCAGGAGATCGAACCCGGTGGCCAGAGCATGCGCAGCTTCATCGGCGACTTCATCGGACGCCAATTGGACAATCACCTGCACAAGAATCCGCAGATCGCGGAGATCCTGCAATCACGCATCCTCTCCAACGAACGGGAACGCAAGGAACTCTCCGGCATCCGCAAGCTTGCACGCGAACGCGCCAAGAAGGCCAGCTTGCACAACCGCAAACTGCGCGATTGTCGTGTCCACTTGAGCGATGCAAAGAACGATGCGCGCAAGGAGGCCTCCACGCTCTTCATCACCGAGGGCGATAGCGCCAGCGGCAGCATCACCAAGAGCCGGAACGTGGAAACGCAGGCGGTGTTCAGCCTGAAGGGCAAGCCACTGAACTGCCACGGCCTCACCAAGAAGGTGGTGTACGAGAACGAGGAGTTCAACTTGATCCAAGCGGCGCTCGACATCGAGGATGGCATGGATGGATTGCGCTACAACCGCATTGTCGTCGCCACGGATGCGGATGTCGATGGCATGCACATCCGCTTGCTGCTCATGACCTTCTTCCTCCAGTTCTTCCCGGACCTGGTGAAGAACGATCACCTCTACATCCTGCAAACGCCACTTTTCCGCGTGCGCAACAAGAAGGAGACGATCTACTGCTACAGCGATGAGGAGCGCCAACGCGCCATCCTCAAGTTGGGCAAGACGGCGGAGATCACACGCTTCAAGGGCTTGGGCGAGATCAGCCCGGATGAATTCAAGCACTTCATCGGTGAGGACATCCGCTTGGAGCCGGTGATGATCACCAAGGGTGCGGCGGTGCAGGACCTGCTCAACTTCTACATGGGCAAGAACACACCCACGCGCCAGGAGTTCATCATCAACAACCTGAAGGTGGAGAAGGACCTCGTGGATGAGCAGGCCATCGACCCGGTGAAGGTGATCGCGCGGAAACTCGATGAAGTGGAAGCGGAGGTATGATCGGATCTAGTGGCATCGGTAGAGGGATCCTGTTCGCGGGATGCATGGTATGCCTCGCTTTGACCGGTGCTGCGCAGAACACGGGTAAGCTCCGCATCTTCTGTGAACCTGCTGGATCCTGCAGCTATATCGTGGATGGCAAACATCGCTTGACGGATCGTGAGATCACGTTGATGGAGGGACCGCATACGTTCGTGTTCTGGGCACCGGAGCGTCGGATGCATGACACCACGCTTGTTGTCGTGGCTGGCACCACCACCGAAGCGCGCGTGCAATTGCGCTACTCGGAGGAATACATCACGTACCGCCACCGCGCGGACCGGTTCACGCGCAATGAGCGGTGGATCCAGTACGGTCCGCCATTGGTCACACTCGGTGCCGGTGCGTGGTCCGCTATGAGCATCACCCGGGCCTTGAAGGCACGCAAGGATCTGGATGCCTTGGCGGATGAGTACAACACCAGCACCTACCCCGCAGGGATCACCGCATTGAAGAACGAACGGATCCCCGATGCGAACATCGAACTGCGCCAAGCGCGCATCGCGGCATTTGTGAGCAGTGGCGTATTCGTCGCAACCGGTGCAGCGTCCTACCTGATCCGTCGTCACAGGCGCACGCGCATCGCACCGGCCTTCGAGGACAAGGAGAAAGTGCGTTTCGATGGATTGGTGTGGGTGCCGGGAACCCATAGCGCGGGGACCTGGGCCATGGGATTCACCATACCGATCCGATGAAGACGCTCCGTACATATTCCACCGCGTTGATCTCCACGATCGCACTCCTGGGTTGCGGCAAGGGCGAGTTGGATCCCGGTACGCTCACGAACAATCCCTTCGACCCGGACTATAATGGCCCGGCGGTATTCGAACTCGACACCACCTTTCTGGAGGTCGTGGTCATACCCGGCGCCACCTTGCTCAACCAAGCGATCGTCTTTCATGCAAAGGCGGAACTCTTTCTGAGCGATGCTGCGTACTCGGTGCGGGTGGTGGACCAGATGAATGGTCTGACCTACACCCTTGATCCGAATCCAACGAACACGGATCGCTTCAAGTACGTTCGGTCGGAACCCGTGATCGGCGCACCGGTGTGCCTCGAACTACGACTCTTCAATAACCAAAGCGCCGCGCGAGCGGAGCAGATCTGCGCGACCCTGCAATGAGTGACGAATTGAACGACGAGACCTTGGACCAACCGGAAGGATCCTCCTCCGGTGGTTCGAATGGCATTCCCGGGGCGGGACAGACCGGCCAGTTCAGTGTGAGCGGTATGTTCCACAACTGGTTCCTCGATTACGCGAGCTATGTGATCCTGGAACGTGCCGTGCCCGCCTTGTACGATGGCCTGAAACCCGTGCAACGCCGGATCCTGCATTCCATGAGCGATCTGGACGATGGCCGCTACAACAAGGTGGCGAACATCATCGGACACACCATGCAGTACCACCCGCACGGCGATGCGAGCATCGGTGATGCGCTGGTGCAAGTGGGGCAGAAGGATCTGCTGATCGATTGCCAAGGGAACTGGGGCAACACCCTCACCGGTGATAGCGCTGCTGCACCGCGTTACATCGAAGCGCGCCTGAGCAAATTCGCGAAGGAGGTCGTCTTCAACCCCAAGACCACCGAGTGGCAACTGAGCTACGACGGCCGGAACAAGGAACCGGTACACTTGCCGGTGAAGTTCCCGCTGCTGCTCGCGCAGGGCGGTGAGGGCATCGCGGTGGGCTTGAGTTGCAAGGTGCTGCCGCACAACTTCAACGAGCTGCTTGATGCCAGCATCGCGGTGTTGCGCAAGCGTTCCTTCGATCTCGTGCCCGATTTCCCAACGGGTGGCCTCGCCGATGCGAGCAACTACAGCGAGGGCGAACGCGGCGGCCGCATCCGATGCCGTGCGCGCATCCGCAAGGAGGACAACAAAACGCTGGTGATCCACGAGATCCCCTTCGGCACCACCACCACCTCGTTGATCGAGAGCATCATCAAAGCCAACGACAAGGGCAAGATCAAGGTCCGGCACATCGAGGATAACACCGCCGAGAACGCGGAGATCCTCATTCACCTTGCTTCCGGCGTTTCGCCGGACACCACCATCGACGCGCTCTACGCGTTCACGGATTGCGAAGTGAGCATCGCGCCGAACGCGGTGGTGATCGAGAACGACAAGCCACGCTTCGTCGGGGTGAAGGAGTTGCTGCGGATCAGCACGGAGAACACCGTGAAGCTGTTGGAGTTGGAGTTGCGGATCCGCAAGGCCGAGTTGGAGGAGCAGTGGCACTTCGCGTCACTGGAACGGATCTTCATCGAGAAGAAGGTCTACCGCAAGATCGAAGAGGCCGAGACCTGGGAGGAAGTGCTTGCCTTCATTGAGAAAGGATTGAAGCCGCACATCCAGGAACTGAAACGCGCGGTGACGCCCGAGGACATCCTGCGCCTTACGGAGATCAAGATCAAGCGGATCAGTCGCTACGACGGCTTCCAGGCCGATGAGCACATCCGCCAACTCACCGAACGCATCGCCGAGACCCAGGACAAACTGGATCACCTCATCGATCACGCGGTGGATTGGTTCAAAGAACTGAAGAAGAAGTACGGCACCGGTCGCGAACGCAAGACCGAACTGCGCGCATTCGATACCATCGTGGCGGCGAAAGTGGCCGTGGCCAACCGCAAACTCTATGTGGATCGCAATGAAGGCTTCGTGGGTTGGAGCCTGCGCAACAACGAGTTCGTGGATGAGTGCTCGGAGATCGATGACATCATCGTGTTCCGCGTGAACGGCAGCATGCTCGTGACCAAGGTGGCCGACAAGAAGTTCATCGGCAAGGGCATCCTCCACGTCGGTGTCTTCAAGAAGAACGACGACCGGACGATCTACCACATGATCTACCAGGACGGTGTGAAGGGCGCCTACTTCATGAAGCGCTTTATCGTTACCGGTGTGACGCGCGACAAGGAGTACGATCTCACGAACGGAGTACCCGGAAGCAGCGTGGAATACTTCACCGCGAACCCGGACGGCGCGAGTGAAACCGTGAGCGTGGTCCTGCGTCCGCGTCCGAGCTTGCGCAAGAACAAGTTCGACGTGGACTTCGCGCAGCTTTCCGTGAAAGGTCGCGGCAGCAAGGGCAATCTCCTCACGCGCTACACCGTGCAGAAGATCACCCAGAAGGAGCGCGGGCTAAGCCTGCTCGGCGCCGTGCCGGTGTGGTTCGATGAGACCGTGCGTCGTTTGAACGACACCGGACATGGTCGCTACCTCGGTCGCTTCGGTGGTGAGGACCGCATCCTGGCCGTGATGGCGAGCGGTACCTACCAGCTGTTCCCCTTCATCCTCAGCACGCACTTCCCCGATGATGTGCGCACCGTGGTGAAGTGGAACCCGAAGGACATCCTCACCGCCGTGTATTGGGAAGGGGAGAAGCAGCAGTTCAACGTGAAGCGCTTCGAGGTGGAGCCTTCACGCGATCCGGTCATCTTCATCACCGAACACGCGGAGAGCAAACTGTTCGTACACAGCTTGGTGAAGGAACCGGAATTGCACATCGCCTACGACAAGCGCAGCACTTCACGCGAGGACGAGGACATCGACCTCGCGAGCTTCATCGGCGTGAAGGGTGTGAAGGCGTTGGGCAATCGCCTCACGCCACACAAGGTGAAGGAGCTCACGCTGAACTCAGCTGTCTTCATTCCGCTCACGCCCGAGATGGAAGAAGTGCAGGGCATGCTCATCACCGAGGAGGAGATCGGCAACATGGACGCGCCCGAGGAGGAAGGCCTGGAGGAAAGCCCCGTGAAGAAATTCAAACGGCAGAAGGCCGCTGATGAACAAGAGCGCTCACCCGAGGATCCGCTGATCGGCTACAAGCCGGGCAAGCAGATCACGATGGGATTGGATTGATGTGGGCTGATGATGTAGCGGTGCTTGAATGAGCTACCTTCGAGGTGCACGAATACAGATCACCATGCGTATCCTGACTTGTCTACCGATTGGCGCCTTACTACTGGCGCGGTCCGTGTGTGCACAGATCCCCAACGGCGACTTCGAGGATTGGGTGGATCAGGGTTCATACATGGAACCTGTTGGATGGCTGACCGGCAACTACTGGTGTTACACGCAAGGCCTTCCGGTTGGTGTGGTCCGAGGAGAGCCGGGTTACTCCGGGCAGTATTATTTGAGCGCTCGCCGTACGAATGACCTCATGGGGTCGAGCACAATACATTGTTTGGGGGACAATCCGAATAGCGGACTCGTTCTACAGCCCGGCGTGGGTTTCCCGGTTTCAGGGCGACCAGCGTATCTGACGGGTGTGTGGCGTTCGGAAGGATTCATTTATCGGATGGGAGCCGTCTTCCTCTCGCGATGGGATGATGTGACGATGGAACGCATTTCAATAGCCGCGACGCTCTTTACGGATGGATTGTGGATACAGCCACCAGAAGGAGAGGATTGGGTGCCATTCGCTGTTGGAATGACATACTTCAGTGATTTGGAGCCTGATACAGCAGCGATTGTATTCAGTGATGAGAGTGGATCGGGTACGTATAGTCGTTTGGATCTGGATGCGCTCAGTTGGACAGGACAAGTTGCGGTTGAGGAGATCCGTTTGCAGGAGATCCAACTGTTCCCGACGGTAACTTCGGGTGAATTGCGGGTGATCCTACCAGGATCCGGTGTGCATTCGGAGGTGTCTGTTGTCGATCCATTAGGAAGGTCGGTCCGTCAGTTCCGAATGGTCGGGAATGTGATCGACTTGGACCTTGGGGACCTTCGGTCAGGAACGTATGTGGTGACCATTCTTACGGATGATGGCATCAGAGCGAGCAGGAAGTTCATCAAGAATTGAAGCTGTTCGGCGACATGCGCCTCGCGCATTCCGACCAACGTGTTTCCTCCCAGTTGAAGTATTGTGTGTACGCGGTCATTGATCTTGATCGCTTGCGTCTGCGTTGTTGCTTTGAAAGCTACAGGGTAGGGAGTGAACATTGCTTCGTCGCGTGCGCTGTAGCGGTCATGTGGACCGCGAGCTGGATGACCTCGACCCGTTGATGATCGACCTACCGAGCAGTTGGTTGAAGAAGCACCTCCGATCCGAAGCGTTGGACGCGTTCGGTTGGTGATCGAAGGAAGAGTCCCTCGGATCGTCCGGATACTCCTCGCTATATTGATCGAGTGTTGCGCGCTATACACGGGTCGGTCCCGCTGTTGATCTTCTTCCACCTTGGCGTGGTTGCCCAACCGACTTCACACGTCTTCCAGCACATCACAACCGCTGATGGTCTTTCGCAGAACTCGGTTACGGCGATGGTGCAGGACCGCCATGATTTCATGTGGTTTGGTACACAAGATGGCTTGGACCGTTTCGACGGCAAGCGGTTCATCACCTACCGCAGCACAGGCCGCGCGAACAGCCTTGCGAACAACTATATCTGGAGCCTGCTGGAGGATGATTCCGGATTCCTGTGGATCGGCACATTCGGCGGAGGGCTTCACCGCTTCGATCCTGCGACCGGGGTTTTCACCCACTATGCACACGGTGGAGAAGCATCGCGGAGTCTCGCTGGCAACCGGGTGATCGGTCTGGTTGAACATCCGTCAGGCACCATTTGGGTGAGGACCAGTCGTGGGTTGGATCGCATCGACCGCGCAACCGGGACGGTGACGAACATCCCCGGAGTGCGCTTCACGGATGGCGACCTCATCGGTGCCATGCTCCCGGACGGCGCGGGTCATCTTCTGTTGCGCACGGCGGATGGGTTGGCGCGGCTCACGATCAGCACCGGCAGCGTGGAGGTCATCCTTCCGGGCGTGATGGTCACCGCGCTCTTCCATGCGGATGGAACGACCTATGTGCTGGACAACCACCACATCTGGAAGTACGACAACACCAAGGAGGCGCCACAAGTCATGCTGGATGCGGGATCGATCAGCGGTGCCGATCCGCGCATCGGATTTCAATGTGTGCTGGTGAAGGATGATCATCTCTGGATCGGCACCACGCACGGGCTTGTGCATCGCGATGGCAAAGGCCGGGTTTCGATCCACCGCCATGATCCCGCGGATCCCCGCAGCTTGGCCGATGACCATGTGCTCTCGCTCCTCGCAGGAGAAGGCGGTGAGATCTGGGTGGGCACACGCAACGGACTGGACCGCATTGAACAAGTGGAAGAGGTCGTGCATGGATTGCCGCACATCGCAGGGGATGCGAATGCACTTGCCCACCCAAGTGTGACCTGCTTGCTGGACGATGGTGATCACCTATGGATCGGATCACCCGCAGGCCTGAGCGTGCAGGACCGCTTGTCGGGTTCGATGCGCACGTACCGCCATGACCCGCGACAACATGCATCGCTCAGCGCCGACTACGTGCTATCGCTCGCGCGCAACACCTCAGGTGCGATCCTTGTGGGGACCTTGGGAGGTGGTGTGAATGTGGTACGCGGCTCTGGTGACGCGCTACGGTTCGAACAACTGGGCGTGCGCGCGGACGTTGATCCGCAACGGACCAGGATCATTCATGGCATGTGTACGGCCCGGGATGGGCGCACGTGGCTTGCTACTGGAGGCGCAGGACTGTGCGTCATCGACACGAGCGGCAAGCGGATCGGCCATCCACCGATCATCTCCGAGGCGTTGAAGCATGCGTACTTGTTCACGGTCATGGAGGATGCCGCAGGCTGCTTGTGGATGGGAAGCGCGGGTAGTGGACTGATGCTGTACCACCCGGAAAGCGGACGCTCCGGAATGCTGCGTCGGAGTCCGGAGGACATGGGTAGTCTGAGTGACGACCTTGTGCTGTGCACCTATGAGGATGCCGCACACCGCCTCTGGGTCGGCACGGCGAATGGGCTATGCGTTACGAAGCACCCGGTGGATGACAGCTTGCGCGCCGCGATCATCGCGGGCCGACAGCCCGAGGGGATCTTCACGCGGTACGGGAGCGCCAGCGGCCTTCCGAATGAGGTGATCTATGGGATCCTTCCGGACGGTGACCACATCTGGTTGAGCACTAATCACGGCCTTGCGGAATTCGATCCATCGGCCGGTCAAGTGGTGCGCACGCTTTCTCGCGCCGATGGGTTGTTGAGCGATGAGTTCAACCAGAACGCCTACGTGCGCACAGAGAACGGTGAGCTCCTGTTCGGCGGTGTCAACGGCTTGAATTGGTTCACGGCAAATGAACTCGTTTCCAACACGCACATACCTCCGGTGCGCATCACCCGACTTCTTCTGAAGAATGAATTGGTGCCGTTGCGCGCGGATAGTGCGGTCGGCTTCGCTCTGGATCGCGCGATACACACCACGGAGGAACTGCACCTTTCTTGGCGCGATCGGGTGATCGGATTCGAGTTCGCAGCCCTGAACTACATCGCACCGGAGAGGAATCGCTACCGCTACCAGCTCGAGGGCTTTGATGAGGAATGGGTCGAAGCCGGGACGCGGAACACCGTCACCTACACCAACCTCGACCCGGGCGAATATGTGCTGCGCGTGCAAGGCAGCAACAACGACGGGGTATGGAACGAGGAAGGTGCATCGCTGGTATTGAGCATCTCCACACCGCCGTGGCGAACATGGTACGCGTATGTCCTCTATGCGCTTGTTGCGTTGTCGATCGGGTATGGCTGGTATCGCTACCGCTTGCGCGAGGCCACGCGCGAACTACGGATGAACCTGCGCATCGCCGAAGCGCGTAGCGCAGAACGGGAGGACTTCCGACGCAAGAGCGCTGCTGATTTCCACGACGAGTCCGGCGCGAAGCTCACGCGCATCAACCTGCACACGGGCTTGGCGAAGCAACGCGCGAAGAGCGACCCTGACCTTGGCGGTCATCTCGAGCACATCGACCAAGCGCACCGCGAGCTTTCCGCAGGTATCCGCGACCTGATCTGGAGCATGGACCCCGGTCGCGATACGTTGCACGACGTCCTCGACCGTCTCGCCGCCTTCGCGCTCTCGCTCTTCGATCGCACGGAAACACGCTTCAAACTGGAGGGCCGCACGAACGCGATGAAGGATGTGAAGCTCGATATGGACCAGCGCCGGGCCATCACGCTGATCATGAAGGAGGCGATGAACAATTGCGCGAAGCATGCGAATGCGGTGCATTGCGTGCTTGTCGTTTCACAGGTCGATGACCTCATCCATCTGGAACTGAAGGATGATGGCAAAGGCTTTGATCCATCCCAGATGAAGAAGGACAGCTACGGCACGCGCACCATGCCGGAACGGGCGAAGAGCATTGGAGCGGAGTTGGGTATTGAGTGCGCGGTGGGAAGTGGCACCGTGGTGAAACTCACAGTGAGGGTGTAAGTCGCACACGGAGGCACGGAGACACGGAGAAATACGGATGGAAATGGAGCACGACCAGGAACTCCCTGGGATCATCGTCGACGAGGCGTTCCAGATCCACGCGGACCTTGGTCCGGGGTTGCTGGGATCGGTGTATGTGGCGTTGCTGGAAGCGCGGTTCAAGGGCCGTGGTCTTCGAGTAGAGCGACAGAAGATCGTTGTGTTCACTTATGATGGGATGGTGTTCAACGAAGGACTTCGTTCCGACGTGCTTGTTGAAGGACGTGTGGTCGTTGAACTGAAGTCGGTGGAGCAATTCGCACCGGTACACTTCAAACAAGTGCTCACCTATTTCAAGGTCCACGATCTCAGGGTCGGTTTGCTCATCAACTTCGGCGCTCCACTCCTCAAGCAAGGCATCAAGCGGATCGTGAACCAGCCCAGTCCCTTTTGGACGCGCATTCCTCCGTGTCTCCGTGCCTGTCCTTGCGAGGTTTCGCGAAGCAACGGGTGACCTGCATTTCCCGTGTGTGTGTTCCCGCCCTAACTTCCCGACATGAACGGAATACCTAGCGTGATCTCCGTAGCGGTGGTGGAGGATGACCGCACCGTGCGCGAGGCGTTGAGTGCTCTGCTCGCGTCCGCTGAGGACCTTTCCTTCCGGGGTGCATTCGGATCGGCGGAGGAGGCGATCAAAGCGCTTCCGGACATCCAGCCCGATGTCGTGCTGATGGATATCCAGCTTCCGGGCATCACCGGTATCGAGTGCGTGCGCAAGCTGAAGGAGGTCCTGCCCGACACGGACTTCATCATGCTCACCGTCCTGGAGGATGAAGAGAGTGTGTTCCGCTCGTTGAGCGCTGGTGCCACGGGGTACTTGCAGAAGCACTCCTCGCCTGATGAGATCCTGTATGCCCTACGGGAAGTGCGCGACGGAGGCTCGGTGATCTCACCGGGCATCGCTCGGCTGGTGGTGCGCTCCTTCCAGCCCAAGAGCGAACCCGGACTTTCCGATCGCGAGAGCGAAGTGCTGACGCACCTCTGTGAAGGGGAGAACTACCGAAGCATCGCCGACGTGCTCTTCATCAGCGCGAACACGGTGAAGGCGCACATCAAGAACATCTACGCCAAGCTGCAGGTGAACACGCGTGCCGAGGCGGTGAAGCTGGCGACGCGGGACCGGCTGGTGTGAGGATCCGCATGGGGGTACGCGGATGACGGGGCCTCTCACGGAGGCACGGAGACACGGAGGAACTCCGATCGGGCGGACCTGAAGCATGTCTTATTCCTCGGAGCTGCGCGGGCCAGCGACGACTGCGGATCGAACAGTCTTCGCATTCTCCGTGTCTCCGTGCCTCTGTGTGAACTCCTGCCGACCATTTGCGCTCATGAGAACCACCCATTTGGGTAATGGACGCGCCTTGTTTGGGCGGGTAGGTTTGCCCGATCAATCCGCACTGTCATGACCAAACCTTCTACTCTGCTCTTCCTGTTCGCCATCGCCGCACAAGCACTCATCGCTCAACCCATCATCGATCTGCCCAATATGCCGGTGATCGGCGACGTGGTCACGATCGGCCGTTGCACGGACATTATCGATGCTGACGCACTGGATGCAAGCGCCGGTGCGATGCAATCGTGGGACTTCAGTGGCTTGACGGAATCCGCGAAGAGCAATTCTATTTCGTGGATCCGGCTACCTCACCTTGGTCGGCCGACTTCCCGAACTCCAACCTGTGCGGGATCAGTTGGGACGATGCATACAGCTATTACATCCTGAGCGCCTCCGCGATGGAGACCGAAGGCAACGCGATCATCATTCCCGGCACACCGCCCGAGGACACGGCCAAGTTCCTCTTCAACGTGGACACCGAACGGATCCTGGAGCTGCCGTACACATATGGTGATGCGTTCGTGGATGACTTCAGCGGAACATACAGCGCCATGGGTTTTGTTGGCACGATGGACGGCACGGTGGATCTACAGGTGGATGGCTACGGCACCTTGATCCTTCCGACCGGCACCTACGACAACGTGGTGCGTTATCACTTCGACCGCGTGCAGAACAACACCATCTTCGGCAACACCAGCCAGACCACCAAGGAGCAATGGGCCTGGGTCTCCGCCGATCATCGCTTCTGGTTGCTTCTGATGGAGATCAACGACGACGGGTTGAGCACCAGCCAACAAGTATGGTACGACAAGAACCCCGCACTCGCCGGACCTTCCGGTCAGGTCGATATCGCGCAGGCCTCATGGTCCGTCCTTCCTAACCCCGTTGAGCCGGGCACGTCGGTTTCCATCGTGGGCAACAGCGATAGCTTCCACCTGCGCATGGAAGTGATCGACGCCACCGGCCGTTCCCTGCGAACGTACCCGGTAGGGACCACCCGGATCAGCACGGATGCCATGGCACCGGGCGTGTATGTGGTGCGTTTCCTAGGGTCGAACGGAACAACCGCAGGTACCACGCGATTGGTCGTTCGATAGCCATGTCCAGCTGCTTGAACCCACTGCACAACAGAATCTGATATGCGCTCCTGCTTATTCTTCCTTCTCTTGTTCGCCTTCGTTCAACCCACGGCCGCCCAGGACGCTTCCGGTTGCAAGGACCACCCCTTGATCACCCGCTATCCGGGTGCTGTGCTTACGTGGTGCGAGGAGCAGAACCATGTGGAATACGCAATCGCTCGTGGTCCGATAACGGGCTATAGGGCGATCGATGATTGGACCATGGTGAAGGGCAAACGGACCCGCTTGTACTACACGATCAAAGGCACCTTCTCGGTGCGTGATCTCTACCTGAACTACCAGAGCGCGTTGAAGCGCGCCGGCGCCACCATGCTCGCCGATGGTCAAGTGGACAAGAGCACATCACCGGAAGTGGGCAGTCGCACATTTCTAGGAGTACACTATGGCCGCAACGAATTCCCGCCGAGCGTCGGCATCACCTTGTTGAACGGTTCCGCCACGTCCGGCGGCACCTTCTATCTGGCGGCGACCCTGAACGACAAGGGCACGCCGGTTCACATCGTCGTGTCCGGTGCGCAGTACACCAGCGAAACGAAGTTGCTGATGGTGGATATCATCGAGGAGGTGGGCGTGGCCACGGACAAGATCCAGGTGAACGCCGAGTGGATGAAGCAGCAGATCGAGATGAACGGCAAGGTGGCGATCAACGAGATCCTCTTCGATACCGACAAGGCCACGGTGCAGGCCGCATCGAACGCGGTGATCGCCGAGATCGCGAAGCTGCTGAAGATGATGCCCGACCTGAAGCTCTACGTCGTGGGCCACACGGATATGACCGGCACGCTCGAACACAACCTCGACCTTTCTCAACGGCGCGCAGCGGAAGTGGTGCGACTTCTCACCACCGAGCATGGGGTCGTAGCGGCTCGGCTTGATCCGCATGGCGTAGGGCCGTTGGCGCCGGTGAGCTCGAACAAGACCGAAGCGGGCAAGCAACTGAACCGCCGCGTGGAACTGGTGGCACGCTGATCCCCGCTAGCGGATGCCATCTGCGTCATCTTGATGACGTAGTCCTTAGAGTCCTCCATCTGTGATCCTCTGCGTCATCGGTGGATGCGTTCCCTATTCTCCTGCGTTCTGAAGATTTACGGGACAAGTCCAGAGTCCGCGGTAGCGGATCCCATCTGCGCCATCTGCGGATGCATTTGTATTCAGCTGTGCCTCTCTGTGTTATCTGTGGATACATTCCCATTTTTTTCCCCCCGCCCCCCCCCCGCGCCCCCCTCCCCATCGCGGATGCTTTCCACACATTCTGTCATCTTCCTTCAACCCACGCTGCCACTTCTACTTCGGAAGCGGTGATCATCTGTACAAGTTGACAGACTTTCTCACGCGGCATGCACGTTGACGACCCGATGCCATCAACCAACACCACAACCACATGACGCTAGTGAAATATCGTCCATCGCGTTCGGCAACGTTCCCGGTGGATCGCTTGGCCAGCGAGATCTTCGGCTCCAACATCGGTCGCTTCTTCGGCAGCGACGGTTTCCCGGAACACGCACCGCGTGTGAACATCGTGGAGGGCAACACCGACTTCCGCGTGGAGGTGCAGGCTCCCGGCTTCGATAAGAAGGACCTGAAGGTGGAGATGCTCGAGGACACCCTCACCATCCGTGGTGAGCACACCACGGAGGACAACACCGAGGAGGAGCGCTACACCCGCCGCGAGTTCAGCCGCAGCAGCTTCGAGCGCAGCTTCATGCTGCCCAAGAGCGTGAAAGGGGATGCGATCAAGGCCGACTACGTGAATGGCGTATTGAAGCTCACCATCCCCAAAATGGAGGAGAGCAAGCCGAGGACGCGCAGCATCGACATCGGCTGATCAGCCGATCCGACGTTCGGTGAAAGACGGAAGCGCCGCCCATGGGGCGGCGTTTCTGTTGCAGCATGAAATGGTCCAGCACTTGGTCCGGTCGGTGATGAGTCGTTTGGAATGGAAAGCAACGGACGCGTTCATAGATAATTCGGATACACGAAGAACTTTGAAGGTTCGGGCCAAGAGGTTGGTCCAGACGATCGAGCCTTCTCATCTGCTGATGCGGATCGCACGAGATCCCGGATGATGCGAGGTAAGTGACGGACGGTTCGCTCAACTGGGATCCAAGCGAATGCGCGGCCTACTTTGCATGCATGTCAGCCTTCAAGCCCACTATCCTCTCCATTGTGCTGGTCCAAGCGATTCTGGCACCAGCCACGGGTGCCCCACCATCGTTCAAGGAATTCATTCAACTATTCGGTGAGGGTTATTCGGAACACATGAACGCCGTTTACACGCTTGATTTCCATGAGCGACTTCGGTCCGCTGCGGACGAGGATGGCTTGAAGCGACAGGCGCAGTTCATCAGCGAGCAGGAGGTTCTGTTGGCGACATATGATCGTGATCGACTTTCTGCGCCTGACCAGTTGCTATATGATCTTGTGGCGTATGAGATCGATCTAAACGAACAGCGTATCGCTCTGGAGCGGCAATGGACAGCAGCTGGTCGTGAAGTTCCTGTGAACAGCTTGTACGAAATGACCGAGCACGCGGCGTGGTACCGATACTTCGTGCGGTTCTTCACCGGAACGGACATTACTCCGGAGGAGGTTTTCGCTCTTGGTGAGCGCGAAACCTCGCGATGCTGGAAGGAGATCGAAGCGCTACGGGTGCAATTGGGCTTTTCCGATAGCGCTTCCTTCCAGCACCATCTCACTGAACAACGCTTCTTCATTACAGTCGGCCAGGAGGTGAAGGATCGTTTTTGGAGGATCGACAGCACGGTACGCGCACATTTACCGGATTTCGTGGGGACAATGGACGTGCCATTGGTGCGCGCCGAGGAATGGCCGGATGCCGGGCCCAACACACCACCGGGTATTTATCGTGGTGCAGTGGACAGCGCCTTGACCGATTTCGTCTTCCAGTTCAACTTCCACACCGGCCGTTACAACAGCCGCGCGATGAGTTGGCTATACATGCATGAGGCTATCCCCGGCCATCATTTGCAAGCCGTGCAACCGATCAATGGCTCAGCCGGTGATCTGCGCGACAATATGTTCTATAGTGGTACCTCGGAAGGCTGGGCCTGCTACGTGGAATATCACGGGGATGAATTGGGCCTGTATGCTGATCCTTACCAACGCCTCGGGAAGTGGGAGTGGGACTTGGTGCGGTCGGTGCGTTTGGTTTTGGATGCGGGCATCCATTATTACGGCTGGTCGCATGATAAAGGGTTGGCTTATTGGAAGTCTCACATACCCGGCCAGGACGGTATTGCTGAACGTGAAGTGACGCGCGTGACCAACTGGGCCGCGCAAGCCTTGACCTATAAGGTGGGCGCCGACCGCATCCAACGGTTGCGCGATCGGTATGCTGTTGAATGCGCGAACATGGGAATACTGCCGGATATTGTCCGATTCCACCGTGCCTTTCTTGGCATGGGTCAGGTTCCCATGGAAGTTGTGGAGCGGAACATGGTCGCTGCGTTGAAGGATTGATTGGTCGGACGTCCCCTGCCCGATGGATAGGAACGATATCAGAGTGCGGTGATCCTTCTGGCGAGTGCGAACCGGTGGACAACCGGCATCAGTGCAGTCACGCCTCCGGATTCATTCGCCGGAGATCTTGAAGATCCGACGCGTGGACATTTTTCCATCCGCATTCAAGCGGACCAAGTACGTTCCATTCGGGAGTGCGCTCGCTGAGAACTGGTGGTGGTCGGTTCCCGGCTGGAGGAGGTGTGACCCTACAACGCGCCCATCCAAGGCGAGGATCTCCAGTTTCGCAGAACCGGTGAATTCGCCTAGCACGGTGAACGGGCCAATTGTTGGAATGGGTGAAATGGACCACTCGCTCCTGACGTCGTTCTCACGCACGGCGGTCACGGTGGCCCCGTCCATCAACCAACCGAATGGGTCATAGGAGCCGTTCGGATAGAAGAACACCGTAACCTCGAGAACGGGGAATGGGACGTATGGTAGGAACCATTGCTGCCTGGCTACGATGGTCGTGTCGCCATCGGGCATCGTCGTTTCAACACTTTGATGCCATTGGGTCACATGCTTCACATTATTGAACGTACCGTACGGCAGGATCAAGGTGCCAATGCCGTCGAATGTCACGTATGAATCTCCGCAGAAATGGAATTGTGATCCAGCACCATCAGACCATACGCAGTAATTGCTACGGGTGGTATCGCCCAATTGCATTGGAAAAGTGTTCAGGGTAAGTGGGATGTCGTAGTCGTAACTCAGCACGGGCCCCACGCTTCCAAGTTCACGGATCTGATCCGGCGCGACTTCATAGAATCGGTCGATCGTATAGTTGCCGCTTGTCACCGAACGAATTACGCGATCCGCATCAGGGTATGAGGAAGCGTTTGGGGCATCGGAGAGCGGGATCATGCTGATCGCGTTGCCCGAGACACTATCCACTTGGGTCCCAGGGTAATCCCAAACCACATCAGCCCCATGCAAAGTGTCCCACGGGAATTCCTGTTGAATGGCGTAGAGATGATACGTGCTGCCTATCGGTGCGAATACGTCCGACGACGATATCTCTTGTGACCGTGCTGGTCCGCAGAAGACCACGCAAAGGGTCAAGGTGCAAAGGATCGTGGTTATGGTCGGGGAATATCGTTGTTCCATGTTGATCGGTTTTTGACCAAGGTCTAGCGAAGCGCTGCTGTGGAACAACAGCAGAACGAGAACTGGTAGTGCTTACCAAGGAAACGGTGGAATAGAGACTGTTAGGATAAGTGTGTCAATTGGGTTCGAATGATTTTCTTCAACCAACCAGACACCGATGATGAAGACACCAAGGACAAGGAAGCCCCGGAAGGGCAAGCACGATGTGGAGTTGACGGCCTTCGAGCAAGAGGCTGTTAAGGGTTTGTATGCTGGTAAGCCTTTGCTGGGGCGGATGGCGTGTTGAGCGCGATGGTCCAGCGATCGTTCAGGCCAGCCTGAGCGGTGAGGTGCAAGCACATCTTGCACAGCCCGCAGAGACGAGCAACCGGCGCAACGGATACACGGCCAAGCGTTGAGACCAGTGTTGGCGAGGTGGACATCGCCACCCCGCGTGATCGGGCGGGCACCTTCGAGCCGCAGTTGGTTGGCAGCGACAGCGCGTGCTGAACGCGGAGCTGGACCAGAAGATCCTGGACTGTACAGCCCAGGTATGAGCTACCGGACATCAGCCGCCACCTGCGGGAATATGGTGTGAGACCAACGAGGCCACGATCGACGCCGTGACCGAGTTGGTGGTGGAAGACCTGCGGGCCTGGCAGAGCCGCCCCCTTGGACCGCCTGTACGTGCTGGTGTATGGACGCAGCCTTCTTCAAGATCAAGCACGAGGATCGTCACAACCGTGCTGTGTACACTGTGCTGGGCGTGGACATGCAAGGGCGCAAGGACCTACTGGGCACGTACATCGAAGAGACCGAGGGCGCGCCTTCTGGCTGGGCGTGCTCGGCGATCTACAGCAACGAGGCGTGCAGGATATCCTGATCAGCTGCACGGATAACCTCAAGGGCTTCCCCCGAAGCGATCGAGGCGATCACCCTCGTACCGATGTGCGGGGCTGCATCGTGCACCAGGTGCGTAACTCCATGCGCCATGTGAGCTACAAGGAGATCGAGGAACTGGTGGCCAGCATGCGCACGATCACAAGGCGCCCAATATGCAAGAGGCCGAAGCAGCACTGGAGACCTTCGCCATAGGCTGGGAAAAGCGCTACCCGCGCGTGGTGGAGAGTTGGCGCAGCAACTGGCCCCGCCTGAGCAGCTTCCTGCGCTACCCCGAACCCATCCGCCGCATGATGTACACCACCAATATCATCGAGGTTACCACGCCCAACTCCGCAAGGTCACCAAGACCAAGCGCGTCTTCGATGGCGACAAGGCATTGCTCAAGCTCCTATACCTGGTGCAGCAACGCATCGCCAACGAGCAATGGGCCAACCCCCTGCTCAACTGGCGAACCATATACTTGAGCATCGAGATACTCTTCAAAGACCGCTTGACACACTTAGATTAACAGACCCGTGGAATACGGGGTGAACGGTTCGAGCATCTCGTCATCTATGCAACACAGGCACATCTATTCCTAGCCTGAGAGGTGCGGTATTTAGGATGATCCAAGACTGATCATCTTGACGAACATTCTTTTCGTTCGTCCGATCTAACGCATTCGGCTCCGAATACTCGTCACCTTTCTGGGCTTCGTCGCGGCCATCTCGTGATCCAACTTCATTGGTTTTTGGTGCGGCTCGAACACAACGACCGTCGCTGCATTCCAATTGCTGAGCGCTTGTACCGCGTGGTCAGGTAGGCGAACATCGGCTGATCAGCCGATCCGACGTTCGGTGAAAGACGGAAGCGCCGCCCATGGGGCGGCGTTTCTGGTTTGTAGAAGGACCGGGATCACCCCTCCTTCCCGATGTACTCCTTCAACCACCCGAACACCGTGTCGTGCCATAGCATGGAGTTCTGCGGTTTCAGCACCCAGTGGTTCTCATCAGGGAAGCGGAGCAATGCGCTGGGAACACCTTTCGACTGCAAGGCCGTGAACACCCCGATGCCTTGTTCCACCGGTATGCGATAGTCCAGGTCGCTGTGGATCACCAGCATCGGTACGCTCCAATCCTTGGCGTGCAACATCGGGTTGAAAGTGTCGTACGCGGCAGGGTTCTCGAACACCTTCGCACCGTTCTCCCATTCATCGAACCACAATTCCTCGGTGGTGAAGCCCATGCTGCGCGAATCGAACACACCGTCGTGCGAGACAAGGCATTTCCACGGTGCCTTCCAATTGCCCGCGATCCAATTCACCATGTAGCCGCCATACGATGCACCGAGTGCTGCGGCGCGTTCACCGTCGAGGAAGGGATAGGTCTTCAGTGCGTAGTTCCATCCCGCTTGCAGATCCTGCAACGGACGATCACCCCAATGCTGACTGATCGCATCGCAGAACGCTTGCCCGTACCCCGTGCTGCCGTGGAAGTCGATCATCACCACCGCGTAGCCCGCACCCGCGTATGTCTCCGGATTCCAGCGGTAGCTCCAACCATCGCCGAAGCTGCCTTGCGGACCACCGTGGATGAGGAAGGCGACCGGATACTTCTTCCCTTCCACATAGCCAACGGGCTTCACCACGTAGCCGTACACCTTCTCGTTGTTCCATCCAGCGAAACTGAATTGCTCAAAAGCGCCGAACTGCAGTGTCTTCAATTGCGGGTTCACGTTGGTAAGGTTCGTGGCGCCGTCCTCGATCAACTTGCTCTTGGGCTTCGACGCGTACAACTGGCTCGGACTGTTCAGCGCGCTCTTCAGGTACACGAAGCCGGTGGGCGTTTCCGCGAAGGCATCGATATGTCCGCCTTTGGAGAGCGCGGTTACCGCACCGCTCTTCACATCGATGCGGAAGAGGCGCGTGGTGCCCACATCTCCGGCTGTAACAAGGAGGCTCTTTCCATCGCGGCTCCATTGCAGGTCGTCCACGCTGCGGTCCCAATCCGCAGCAAGCGTGCGCAACGCGCCGGTGGCGATGTTGTGCAGCAGGATGCTGAAGCGATCGGCCTCGAAGCCCGGACGTTTCATGGCTTTGTAAGCGAGCGTGGTGCCGTCCGGTGAAACGCGCGGGTGTGCATCCCATGCGTTGTTCACCTCCGTGAGGTTGGTCATCACACGGCCGGTGATGTCCACGCGGTGGATGTCGAAGTTGGTGCTCCACGGTTCGGTGGTGCCTGCCGTACGCGCACTGAAGTACACGGTCCTCGAATCCGGCGCGATCCAGAAGTCCTCCGCACCGCCGAAAGGCATCGTGGGGCAATCGCCATCGAAGCCGGGCATCAAGGAAACGGGCTTTGAGAGCGGACCATCCAGCGGGACGTGGAAAAGGTGGTTGCGCGTGCCATCGGCCCACACATCCCAATGCCGCACGAACAATTTGGTGTACACCGTGCCGCTGGCCTTCTGCGCCGCGCGCTCCGCCAGCTTCTGCACCGTACACCCGATCTCATCGCCCATGCACTCCGGGAACACCGCGAGCGAGAGCACCAACCCCTTGCCGTCGGGTGTGATGCGGTATGCGCCCACGTCCAGTGGTAAACGCGTCACTTGCTCCGGCGTCTTCGCCGTTATATCGATCTTCCACACGTTGTTCACACCGCCCTCGCGCCGACTGAGGAAGTAGATCGTCCTCCCATCCGGCGCCCATTGCGCATCAGCCGCGCCACCGTCGCTTATGGTCAATCGCATTTCCGGCGTAGTCGGCATGCTCAGGTCCTTCAGCCAAAGGCTGCTCACGCCTTTGTTCTTCTCCATGTCGGTGGCCCGCACGTTGAAGAGGGCATAGTGCCCGGTGGCATCCACGTTCAGCGCGCCGATGCGATCGAGCATCAGCATCTCTTGGTAGGTGAAGGGCTTCTGGGCAGTGGCCGTACAGACAACGAGCGCGAGGGAAAGGGCAGAGAGAAAGCGGGTGGAGAGGGTCATCTTTTTGCGTGTGGAACGGATCGACAATGTAGAGAATGGGGAGCGTGTGAAGAGGTTTCACGCGGGGTGCGCGGAGGAGCGGAGGAATGCGGATGCGTGAAGGGAGTACACGCGGAAGAAAGAAGGGTTTTCACGCAGAGCACGCAGGGGGCGCAGAGAAGAGCGTTCTCATCGTCCGTACGTTCCGCATTCAAGATCCGCGGTAGCGGATCCCATCTGCGAGATCCGCGGATGCATTCCCTTGAGCTCTCCATCTGCGCCATCTGCGGCTGCATTTCCTTGAGCCCTCCATCTGTGTCCTCAGTGACATCTGTGGATGCATTCTCCCACCACGCACGTCCTGCCGATCCGCGGTAGCGGATCCCATCTGCGCAATCTGCGGATGCATTTCCTGCGGATGCATTTCACGAACTCTCCATCTGTGCGCATCCCCTTCATCTGTGGATGCATTCCCTTGAGCCCTCCATCCGCGTAATCTGCGGCTGCATTTCCTTGAGCCCTCCATCCGCACCGCGGCGGCATTCATCCCGCAAACCTCAATCCGGCATCACCCGCAAGTGCCGCACCACCACATCGCTGAACCCGCATTTGTTCGTGGCTTGGATGCGCAGCGTGGCCGGGATGTCCGCCGTGATGGGACCCACCGACACCGTATTGTTGAACGAGCCATTGAAATCGTCCGGTGCGCGGTCCTCCGCGTAGAGCACGCTGTCGTTCGCGGTCTTGATCAAGCGGATGTTCACCGATACCAAGTGGACCTCCGTGTGGTTGCCGCCGCCATCGGCCACGGCGTACACATCCATGGGGATGCTGCTGCGCACCACCCCGAAGGTGCTATCCGTGTTCAGCCCGCTGGGCCAGGAGTTGTAGCCCACGCGCGGGGCGGGGGAGTAGAAGCAACTGTCCTTGGTGTCCTCTTTCTTGCATGCGGTGGCGAGAACGAGGAGCAGAACGGCGATGGGTGCGATGCGCATGGTGTGTGGGTTGTGACCCGAAGGTAGCAGTGCGGTTCCCATGAGACAGCCGCTCCAACGACCAACTTTCAACAGCTGTAGGGAGCGAGGTCGAAGGACGTTCCACCAAATGACCGTGGTGGGACGCCGGATAGCCGTCCCGCGCACAGCCCTCGCACCGGCTTCCGGCATGACCAACAACCATCACCACTTGTCCTGAGCGCAGTAGAAGGACGAACAACGCTCTACTTCAATACCAACAACTTGTCCTGAGCGCAGCCGAAGGACGAACAACGCTCTACTTCAGCACCAACAACTTGCCCTGCGCAAAGCCGAAGGACGAACAACGACCCAACTACCGGTAGGCTTCCTTGCGGTGGGACACGCGCTCTACACGCACGAGCTTGATCGTATCCGCGATATAATAGACCACCCTGTATTGGCCGATGCGAATGCGCCAGAGGTCCTTATGGCCGACCAGCTTCTTGCATCCCGGAGGTCGGGTTCCCAAGCCAGTCCACCAACAGCCTCGGCAACGCGAAGGGCGACTTGCGGTTGCAACGCCCGCACTTCGCGTGCAGCGCTCTTTGCCCATTCAATGGTGTAGTTCACTTCCGTGCAGCGCGTTTCTTCAACGACCGCAACAACGTCTCATGACTCACGGATGCTTCCGTCCTTCGGCTCTCCGCGATCAGGCCATCGAGGTATTCCTCCACGGCCTCGGGTTCCTTGGCCAGGGTCACGAGATCGATCTGCACATAGCGTTTATGCTCCGGCCCTTCGGTTACCAAGCGAACGCCTTTGAGTTTCGTGCGGCCCATGATGCTTCAAAGGTAATGGTGCTATCGAACGCTGATGACCTCCGTGCATGCGTGCCGCGGACACGAACAACCCCGGAGCCTTCACAACTTGCCTTGGGTGAGACGCCGGATAGCCGCCACACACGAGCCATCGCACATGGCTTCCGGCGTGACGAACAACTTCGGGACCATGTCCTGAGACAGCCGAACAACGAACAACCTTCACCACTTGTCCTGAGCGCAGCAGAAGGACGAACAACGCTCTACTTCAATACCGACAACTTTCACCACGAACAACGCTCTACTTCAGCACCAACAACTTGTCCTTGCTCGTGATCAACCCGCCCTTGCCCGGTCGCACCATGCTCACCTCATCCACCAGATCCAACATCTTACCACCATCGTAGGCCTTGATGGGGCAGCCCACCTGTCCGCACCAGAACGAACAACTGTACGTCACCAGAGTGCCCGGCTTGCCATCGCCATCCAGATCATACTGCGCCACTTGCACATCGCACTCCATGTCCACGGCTTCCATCGCTTCTGCGAAGAGGGTGGTCTTGCGGTCCACCTTCAGCTTCTTCATCGCGGCCTTTACATCGGCGGGCACATCGCTCCACGGCATCCACGCAAAGCCGCCGGTGCTCTCCGGCAGGCTCACCACGGCCTGCGCATCACCGGACGTTACAGGGTCCGCGCCGATCCATGCTACCAGCGCGGGCGGTAAAGCATTCGTATCCGCACCTTGCTCCGCGTAGCTCGTGGCTTGGTGGTCCACACGCAGAATGGCGATGAGCTTATCGTGTGCCAGGTCGATGAACAAGGCACTGCCGTGCGCATCGCAGAAGTGCGACACGCAGCCGCTGGCGAAAAGCCCGCCGTCCTTCATCTCCAGCGGCGCCTCGGCATCCCAGTTCTTCCAGTACAACGGGAACTGCCCACCCAGCAGGGCCTGCAGCCGCGCGTGCAAAGGCTCGCTGTCCAGCACGCCCTCGCGCTTGGGGTACTTGCCCACGCTCTCTTTCAAATAGTCCAGCGCGCCAGCGGGCGCATCGCCGCAACCGTTGCAGCCGAAGAAGAAGAGGGGCAGGGCGAGGAGGAGGAACACAAGGCGTCGCTGGTCCATGGGTAGGGATCTTGAAGTTGGGGGGTATCGGTCATGCGAAGGTGATAACGGAACAGGAAGTGGGCAAGTGAACATCAGCGAAGCCACCTACGAACGGGTGAAGCACGCGAATGATCTTTCGTTCACCCCACAAGGCAAGGTAAAGTGCAAGCGAAAGGGAAGGGAAAGATGTATTTCGCGGAGCGGGGTTGAAGGATGCACTGCGCCTCCCGCAACCGCACCAACGAACAACGCCCCCCTACGCCAACCCCGCCCCGCTGGAGAACCCGCTCAACTGCAACTTCCGCAACAGCAGCGTATCGCGCATCACCTCCAGTTGCTCATCCACCTTCTGCATGGCCAGCTCGTGGGTGCGTTGCTTGGTAGCGCGTTCCGCCTCCGATCGCCGCATGTCCGCGATCCGGTCCACCAGCAGGTTCACAGCGGGTTGGTCGGGCACCTTCTCGGCCCACGTCAGGCCATCGTCGCGCACGGTGGTCAATTGCAGCAGCAGGAACTCCATCCACTTCAGTTTATCGGCATGGGTGATGGGTACCGTGCTCACGAACTCGGTCTTGCACTCGGGGCACTGCAGCAGGTCGTTGGTCACGTCGGCCTCCTTGTGGTACGCATCGCCGATGATATGCACCCGACGTTCCACGCCACAGGTCTCGCATTTCGCATGGATCCTTCGGTGGAATTCCTGCCCCTCCAATTGACCTTGCTCCTGGTCATGGTTCAGCCGGTTGTACGCGCTCTGGTGTACCTGCTCCACAATGCGCGCGTACTCCGCCTGCTCGGCGGCCATCTCCTCCGCCGGTAGGCCCACTCGTTTTTGCAGCGCGGTGAGCTCCTTCACGAGATCCAGGATCTCCAACGCGGCCGGGGTGTAGTTCTCCGGGAAGTAGGGGAGGTCTTCACGTTCGTCTTCCATGATGCACATGCAACGCAAGGTGTAGTGGCATTGTTATGCGGCGGGGTGGTGGAACAGGGAACGGTAGGGATGGGGGGCACGACGGACACATCTGAGGGTCGAAATGAGGAATAGGCAGGTTTCTACTGCTGCATCCATATGGTCACCAGAGCTTTCGACTACGATCGATAGGTCGCGCCATCTTCCGCCCTTCAGTTTCCAATGATCCTTGGGAAGCCGCCAACGACACAGCACGGTGTATCGAGTAAAGACTGGTACTCGAAGCCCCAGTCGAACAAGTTCAGCGACGTATCGCTCCCTGGTCATCATTCTTGATGTGGTTGCTGTTCGAGGATCTGAGCGATGATGCAATCGTAGTGGTCGGCGAGTCGTTGGGCCTCATGAGCATCGGTGCATTCCTCAACAACGAAGTCATAAGTCGGCGTTTCTCCAGTGCTCAGGTAATTGGCGGTATTCCGCCATGCATCCGCGCGAACTTCGAGGCCGTCGACCAATTGGCCAAGATCGAAGCCGGTTAAGCGTATGACGTATTCCTTGTCACTAGGCATGGCCCCAGGATAGGAAGTCTTTTCCCAAAATGCTAGGTATATGACCTCAGTCCATG
>JADJKO010000013.1 GCA_016705955.1 Flavobacteriales bacterium | reverse complement strand
ATCCACCGGCATCTCGACCGAACCAGAGGTTCCCCTTGCTGTCTTCCAGAACACACGTGATGCGCGTGCGGGAGAGCATGGCGGTGGTGTCCTCTGCGCGCACTTCCGGGATTGCCACAGTGGTGAATGCTTGGGTCCCGATCGGCGCCGATGGGTCGAAACGGCAGAGACCCTCCATCGTACCGAGCCGGATCGTGCCGTCGCGGCCCATGGTCATGCTCCAGATCGCATCGTTCAGCAGACCATCCTTCGTGGTGTAATGACTGAAGCCACGACGGCTCGTACTGCGCTTATCCGAAGGATCGTACTTGAAGAGGCCCTCGCCGTCCGTGGCCAGCCAGACGTTGCCTTCGCGATCCTCCACGATCCCGTTGATCCGGCCTCCGGTGATGCCGACGCTATCGGCGAAGTACTCCAGCGTATCGTTCTGGTAACGGATCACGCCGTAGTGGTTGGTGCCGAACCAGAGCGCGCCGCGACTGTCTTGGAGCATGTTGCGCACCCAATGACAGAGCTGCCCTTCGTAGTACGTGGGCACGGGCCACTCGCCCGGGATCGGAACGGTATCGTTCGTGATCACCACCGGAGCTTTGGTGGTGGGCTGGGCGGTGCAGGAGGACAGGAAGGTGAGCGAGAGCAGGATCTGAAAGAGCAACAGCGGAAACCTCGGTGCCAGCGTCCGAAATTCCTTGATGTCGGCACCGGTCCAGTTCAGTTGGTTACAATTTGTAACCGACTGATCCAACCAGTTACGATCCGTCACCCGGGCTTCGCCCTGTTGCCCTTGCGTGCGGTCCGGCCTTTGGTGGACCATTTTACTCGCTTGCCGGGTCATAGCGGACCACCTGTACTTCAGGCACAAGCTTTTCCAAGCGATGGTCGGCCGTAAGCAAGGGAATATCCAGGTGGCATGCCGTGGCCGCGATGATGCTGTCGGGCAGTTTGAAGCGATATTCCCTGCGGATGTGGATCGCGAGGTCCTCGATCGCTGGGTGGATAGGCTCAACCGGCCACGATTCGAGAAAGACCTGCACACGCTTCAACTCGTCCTTGGTGATACCCGAATAACTCAGGAGTTCCATACGCGTGATCTGGGAGATACGCAGAGGCCGCTGCTCAAGCATCGCGGCCAGTTGTCGGTCACCCTTCAACAAGTACAAGCAGACGTTCGTGTCCAGGACGACGCTAGTCCCACTCATCGCGCATACGTTGCTGGATGACCATCGGATCTTCCTTGAGCTTGATCACGCCGCAAAACTTCCAGATATCGGGAAGCTGCTTCGGGCTTCGCTTGGCGCGACCCGCATTGATCCTCTTCCACAAAGCGGTGACCTGCGCTTTGGTCATTCCGCGCTTGAAGACGAAGGCTTTTCCGTTCGGCATGATGCTCAAAGTTAATCGTGAACCCGGCTACGATGTGGTCATCACTTCTTCTTGCCCTTTGTGATCTGCTTCCTCCCCGGCGGCAGGAAGTTGTTCCCCGACACCACTGACTTCCCGGTCTTCTGCTCCAGTTCCAGCCGCGCCTTCTTCGCGATGCCGCCTCCCTTTCGCGCTGCCACCTTGTTCTTCGGCATGCCCGTGGCCTGTTCGCTTTCAGCGATCTGCCGTGTGCTCAATTCAGCCAGCGCCGTGAAGATCAGCTCGGCCTCGGTCATGTGGTCGCGGAGGTTCTGGGTCTTCAGTCCTTTGATGTTCTTGTGGTCCTTCACCGTTACACCGCTCCACTCCTGGTGGATGATGTTGGTGAGGATCGCGAACTCTTCGCCTTCCTTGATGGCGTGTTCCTTCCAGTAATCGGTGAGCTTGTTGCGCGTCTCCTGGCCCATCATGCGCTGCTGGATCCATTTCTCGCTGCGGCCGTGCTTGCGCCAGAGATCCCGAGCGCGGTCCAGACCGAGGCTGGGGTCGGCCATTTCTTGCATGCGCTCGTAGCCCACCTTCGCCAGCCAGAGTTTGATGGGTTCTGCCTTCGGGCTGGGCACCGACTGGACTAGTCGCAGCAAGGTCTCGGCCCTGGCCACGTCCGTCTCGCGCATCTTGCCGTCCTCGGCGGGCAATTTCAACCGGTTACAATCTGTAACCAGTTGACTTCCCTCTTGGGCAAGCCTGTGCTTCAGCACTTTCCAGTAGTTGCGGGCGGCTTGGTACTCGGGCTGCTCGGTCAATGCGGCAACGATGTCGATGACCGAGAACCACCACGTCTCCGTGGCATCATCATAGAGACGACGGATCTGATGCTGTTCGAAGAGGGTGGCGGAGGGTAGCAGGGCGCTCATGGTTTCAGCGGGCGACGGTTTCTTCGTCAACGCGCATTGGACAACATACGATGGAGGCATCGGGGTTCATCGCCTATTCATTCCCATTGAAAGCAGAGTGTCTTTGGCATTCGTACTTACGCGGATATAGCTCGCTTGAGCAATGCTCCTGTGCCCGATGAGCAAATAGTCTTGGCAGGTAGTGTCGTTCGGGTGGTATTTGTTCATTCCGAAGGTCTGGCCGGCATCTTCGAAGACGCCCTCCGCTCCGCCGTGGAATGATGGGTCAAGGTCGGCGGTCCCGATGCCCTCGAACAACGTGGTGCGACCATCGCCAACCGCATATCGATACGATACGGTCGAAATGTTCAGTCGGGTTAAGTCAAGCCGATAGCGTCGGCCATTCCACTCTCTCGCATAGCGAACCATCTTCTTCAAAGGGAGATCAGTGGGAAGGATAATTGCGCTAGGTGTATCACCATCCACGACCATTGAATCATTTCTGAGTTCAACATGCCGGTGAATCCACGCGTTCCTATCACGGAACGCTGCAAGGAAGGTCATGGAGTACTTGGTCGAGTCTTGAATGAAGAACGTGGTCTCCTGTTCCTCCTTGTCGTGCGCGCTGGCTGCGCGTGAAGACGTATCGTCAGCTTGGGATATGATCATTGTGGCACTATCCTGATCGGCGACTGTTCCTGAAACGGGTGCTTCTGAGCAAGCCGACCACAGCAGCGACGTGAGCACCAAATGGCGCACGATCACACTTCCACTATCCGGTCGTCTGATCATCTGATCATCTGCTCCATCAGTTCAACAACTCAAACACACTCGCCGCACCCTGCCCGGTCCCCACGCACATCGTCACCACGCCATACTTCTGCTTCCTCCTCCGCATCTCGTTGAACAGCTGCACGCTCAACTTCGCGCCCGTACACCCCAGCGGATGCCCCAGCGCGATCGCGCCGCCGTTCACGTTCACGATGCCCGGGTCCAGCCCCAACTCGCGGATCACCGCCAAGCTCTGGCTCGCGAACGCCTCGTTCAGTTCGAACAGCTCGATGTCCTTCAGTTTCAGCCCGGCTTTTTCAATTGCCTTCGGCACCGCTGCCACCGGACCGATGCCCATGATGCGCGGCTCCACGCCGGCCACGTGGTAGGAGAGGAGGCGCGCGATCGGTTTCACGTTCAGTTGCTTCAGCATGCGCTCGCTCACCACCAGCACGAAGGCCGCGCCATCGCTGGTCTGGCTGCTGTTGCCGGCCGTTACGCTACCCCGCGCATCGAAGACCGGACGCAGTTTCGCCAGCGCTTCCAAATTGCTCGCGCGCGGACCTTCATCGGTGTCCACCACGTACTTCTCTACTTGCCGCTTCTCCTGGGTATCCAGGAACACGCGCTCCACTTCCACCGGCACGATGTCGTCCGAAAAGCGCCCAGCGGCGATTGCGGCCAAGGCCTTCTCCTGGCTCGCCAGCGCGAAGGCATCCTGGTCTTCGCGGCTCACCTTGTAGTCGCGCGCCACGGCCTCGGCGGTAAGGCCCATGCCCCAGTAGTACATCGGGTTCTCCTTGCCCACTTTGTGGTTCGGCACAATGCGCCAGCCACCGAAGGGGATCGGGCTCATGCACTCCACGCCACCGGCAATGATCACGTCGGCCTGCCCGCTGTGGATCTTGGCCGAAGCGATGGCGATCGTCTCGCTGCCGCTGCTGCAATAGCGGTTCACCGTCATGCCCGGCACCTTGTCGGTGTTCAGGCCCATCAGCGCGATCATGCGGCCGATGTTCAGGCCCTGCTCGGCCTCCGGCGTCGCGTTGCCCACGATCACATCGTCCACCTGCTCGGGCGCCAGGTTCGGCACACTGGCCATCAGGTGCTTCACCACGTTGGCGGCGAGGTCGTCGGGACGGGTGAAACGGAATTTTCCGCGGGGGGCCTTTCCTACTGCGCTTCGGAATCCGGCTATGATGTATGCGTTCATGGTCTGTATCAGTTTCGGAGCACCTTGCCCTTGGTGATGATCGATTGAAGTCTTTCCAATGTCTTGCGTTGCATGCAGAGTTCAAGGAACGCCTTCCGTTCCAGATCCAGCAGGTACTGCTCACTCACTTCCGTCATTTCGCTCAGATCCCCACCGCACAGCACGTATCCCAGCTTCTCGCTGATCAGGGCATCGTGCTCGCTGATGTAGTTGCCGCTTTGCATGCTGTTGGCACCGACGTACACGATGCCGAGGCCTTCCTTGCCGAGCACCTTGATGTCGCGGCGCATGGGTGGCTTGGTGTAGCCCTTGTTCCAGAGTTCCAGCGCGCAGGCTTTGGCGTAGGCGAGCTGGTGTTGGCGGCTCACGATCACTTCGTCGATGCCTTCGCGCAGATAGCCGAGTGCGAATGCTTCGTGCCCGCTGGTGGCCACTTTGGCCTGGCCGATGGTGAGGAAACGCTCGCGCATGGCGTTGATGCGGATGTCGCCTTCCTTCAGCTCGTCGCTGAGGCGCAATGCGAATTCTTTGCTGCCGCCGCCGCCGGGGATCACGCCCACACCGAATTCCACGAGGCCCATGTAGGTCTCGGCGTGCGCCACCACTTTGTCGGCGTGCATGCTGAGTTCGGTGCCGCCACCCAGACACAGTTGGTGCGGCGCGGCCACCACGGGGATGGCGCTGTGGCGCATGCGCATCATGGTGTTCTGGAACGTGCGGATGGCCATGTCGAGGTCATCGTATTCCTGCTCCACGGCCATCATGAAGATCATGCCCACGTTGGCTCCTGCACTGAAGAGGGCGCCGTCGTTGTAGACCACGAGCCCTTTGTAGCCACCTTCCGCGAGATCGATTGCTTTGTTGAGGCCTTGGATCACCTCCGCACCGATGGTGTTCATCTTGCTTGTCCAGCTCACGCACAGGATGCCGTCGCCGAGATCGCGCACCACCGTCTGGCTGTTCTTCCACACGATGCTGCTATCCGGCAGGTCGGCGAGGACGATCAATCCTTCGGCACGCGGGATGGGCTTGTAGCTCTTGCTCGCGGCATCGTAGTACAGGCGCTTGCCGCCTTCGGTCTTGTAGAAACTGCTGTGCCCGGCTTTCACCATTTCAGCCACCCACGGTGAAACAGCGATGCCCGCTGCCTTCATGGCGTCGAGTGCGGTGTTCACACCAACTGCATCCCACAGTTCAAAAGGCCCCAACTCCCAACCGAAGCCAGCGCGTAGCGCATCATCGATCTTGTAGAGGTCGTCGGTGATCTCGGGAATGCGATGGCTGACGTATGCGAACAGCCCGTGGAAACTCTTGCGATAGAAGTCGCCGGCCTTGTCGGTGCCGGTGTAGAGGATCGGCATGCGCTTCACGAGGTCGTCCTCCTTCTTCGCTGCGTCCATGGTGGTGAACTTGGGCTTCACCTGCGGACGGTATTCGAGCGTCTTCAGGTCCAGCGCCATGATCTCGCCCTTGTTCGCGCGGTCCTTGAAGAAGAAGCCCTTGCCGGTCTTGCTGCCGAGCATGTTCTTGTCCACCATCTGCTGCAAGTAGCCGGGGATGGTGAAGAGCGCGTTCTGTTCGTCGGTCGGGCAGTTGTCCTTCACGCCCTGCGCGACTTTCACCAGCGTGTCCAAACCAACAACATCCGCTGTGCGGAAGGTGGCGCTCTTCGGACGGCCCAATACCGGACCAGTGAGGCGATCCACCTCCTCCACGGTAAGGCCCATCTCTTCCACCAAGTGGAACAGGCCCATGATGCCGAACACGCCGATGCGGTTGGCGATGAAGGCCGGCGTGTCCTTGCACAGCACCGTGACCTTGCCTAGCACGCGCTGACCGTAGTCCTCCAGGAAGCTCAGCACAGCAGGGTCGGTACCCGGACCGGGGATGATCTCCAGCAATTGCAAGTAGCGCGGCGGGTTGAAGAAGTGCGTGCCGCAGAAGTGCTTCTTGAAATCCTCACTGCGTCCTTCCGCGATCGCGTGGATCGGAATGCCGCTGGTGTTCGTAGTGATCAAGCGTGCCCGGCGTGCGGTACTTCTCCACGTTCGCCAGCACCTGCTGCTTGATGTCCAAGCGCTCGATCACCACTTCGATGATCCAGTCGCAGTCCTTGATCTTCGGCAGGTCATCGTCGAAGTTGCCGGTGCTGATCCGCTTCGCGAACTTCTTGTCGTAGATGGGCGAGGGGTTGCTCTTCAGCGCGAAGGCGAGGTGTTCATCGGCGACTGCATTGCGGTCCTTGCCCTCCTTCGGGACGATGTCGAGGAGCAGTACTTCACAGCCCACGTTAGCGAAGTGGCATGCAATGCGGCTGCCCATTACGCCGCTGCCGAGGACGGCTACTTTCTTGATGTTGCGATTCTTCATGTGAAGAGTTGTTCCTGTTCGAGTATGCGATCCAACTCCGTCATCACCTGCCGGAAGTTGTTGAGTTGTGTTTGCGTGAATCGGCCCTGCACCGCCTCATTGAATTTGATCACCGTGTTTCGGCTGATGTCGCGCATCTGCTTACCCTTTGCGGTGAGGTGGATATGCACCACGCGTTTGTCATCGGTACACGGTACGCGCTTGATCAGCCCTTCGTCCTGCATGGTCTGCAAGGTCCGCACGAGGCTGCGACTTTCCATGCCCATCTTCGGTCCGAGCTTGGTGCTTGGCGTTCCCTCCGGATCGATGCTCAACAGGATCTGCCCGATGGCCATCGTACCGCCGTACTTGCTCGCTTCGCTGTTGTACAGCCGCGAGATGCGGTTCCACACTTTGCGGATCGGAAAGTCGATGGTCTCTTCGGGTTTCATACGCTGCTTGAATTCGCACCCAATGTAAGATCGACATGTATGCACGCATACCATGTCGATGGATTTTCATCCACGTTCACAGGGCATGGTGCTTGTAGTTTCGCCGGACCAAACTGAACCCATGCGCGCATCCGCACTAGCCCTGATCACCATCGCCACGCTTGCACTTGTTTCCTGCAAGAAGGATGATGACAACCAGAATGGTCCGACCGATGATGGTCCGCGCCTGATCCTGAAGTTCGCGTTCGACAGTACACAGGTCAGGCTGAACAACTTGGGCCTGCCGTCCACGATACCCACAGGGCACGGTGCTCAGAGTCCGCGTTTCAATCGGATGAGTGCGCACTATGTGGAGTTCACGCAAACCGCGTTGATCCCACTCGGATCCGGTGACGTGGTCTACCATGCTCCAGAGACCACCCTCGGTGGCGCCACGGCGATCGATCACGACCTGGGTCTCGAAGTGGGACAAGGAGGTGCCTTCCTGAATATTCCTTTGAGCGACCTTTCGCCCGGCAGCTATCAGTACTTACGCGTGTCGTTGGCGTACCAGAATTACGACATCCGTTTCGGTTACGGAACACCCACGCAGATGTACAACGGTACCATCGCTTCCTTCATCGGATTCAACACCTACATCGGTTCATTCCTGGTCCATGATTCCACGGTAACGGTGAATGGAAACCGTGCACAAGGCTATTGGGCCTTCGAGGTGCTGAACCCACCGATCGCCACTCCTGTCACTTCCGGCTTGGGATCGGCGGGTGCCACCACGGTGGTGAATCCGCTTTTCGCCACATCGCCCATTCCAGCGGGTTCATGCCTTGCCACTGGCGTCTTCCTTGTGCCGCTGATCATCACGGGCACCGAGACGAATGACATCGTGATCCAGGTATCGCTCAGTACGAACAAGAGTTTCGAGTGGATCGAACTCGACGGCGATAACATCTTCGAACCCGCCGACGGTGAGACCGTGGTGGATATGGGCGTTCGTGGTTTGATCCCGACCGTGCAGTAGGATCACGCAGGCACTTTCACCGGTCGCTTGGATCCGTTCATCCAGAGCGCAAGGCCTTCGCTTTTGGTCCACGTAAAGTGGACACTGTTCGCCGGAACGATCTGATCATACCCGCCATCCTGGTCATCGTAGAGGTACACGCTGTCGCATGCGAAGCTGAAGAAGGTCGTGTCATTCCGCTCCGACCAACGCATTAACGGCGCGATGTTCCGTCGTTTCAACTGCAACGTGTCGTCCTCGAGCACGCGCTCCGGCAGTGCGACATCCATGAAGCCGTGATCAGTGAACGCGCCATCCATCCACAACAGTTTCTGTCCCCAACTTTCGCGTTCGCCGAAGTTCGCAAGCAGCCACAGCGCATCGGTCCTCATGCTGTCGGCGCCGAAGAACGTGGGCAGCATCGTCCAACTATCGTACGCGGGTGGGGATATGGCCAGCATCGAAACGCTGCTATCCGCTGTGAGCCGATATCGATAAAGCCGGATCCCTTCGAAGGAAGGATCGATGTTCGACGCGACCATGATGAAGCTTCCATCGCCGAGATCGAAAGTGGTCTGGATCAGCAAGGTGTCATGCTGAATGTTGTCCTCGATGGCACGATAAGCGATCGGCGGAGCTCCGCTGATCGGCTCCGCCGTGATCGTCCTTTCTGTTGATCCAGTGCACGAACAAAGGCTCGCAGCGATCACCGCGATCGCAGCAGGCCGGTTGTTCAATTGCCACATCATCGGATCAATGTCACCGCTCCCTTGAAGGTGAGATCCTTCACCTTCACCACGTAGAAGTAGGTTCCTGCTGTACACGGCTCGCCGCTGAAATTGCGCCCATCCCATGTGATGTTGTTGCCTTGGCTCACAAAGACGCTTTCGCCCCAACGGTTCATGATGTCCATGTCCGTGCAAGGGCCGAGGAAGGCATCGGTCATCAACGTGAACAGATCGTTCTGTCCATCACCATTCGGGGTGAAGACATTGGGAACTTCCACATTCACGAGGTTCGCGTAGTCATCCATGGTGAACACTTGTGTGGTGGTGTCCCTGCATCCTTGGTTGTCGGTGATGATGAGCGTGACGGTGCTGGCTTGACCATACGGCAGGTAGCCTTGCGTATTCGCCGTGGTGCTCGCGATCCCTTGTCCGAGGTTCCATTCCCACGCCACCGCACCGGTGCTCGCGTCGGTGAAGAAGCCGCGCAAGGATTCACATCCGGCCTCGAAGCGCGCGGTGAAATCGGCCTGTCCGGTGGTACCGATCGTAACGGTAACAGCTGCGGTGCTCGTGCAGGTATCGTTGCTCACCACAAGGATGTAGGTGGTTGTGCTGAGCGGAAGTGCCGTCGGGTTCGAACTCAACGGATCATCCAATCCACTGGCGGGTGTCCATAGGAAAGTGCTACCGGGAACACTGGTGGGTGATCCGCCGAGGATCACCGGCACACCTCCGCATACCGTGGCGCCGTTACCCGCATCGATCGGTGGATCGACGCCGACGGTTACAAGGACAGCATCGTTGGATATGCAGTTGTTGTCATCGGTGATCGTCAACGTGAAGGTGGTGGTGGTCAATGGCGTGGCGGTGGTATTCAGCGCTGCGGGATCCGATACTGTTGCCGATGGGGTCCATGCCGCAGCACCGCCGTTCGTGGTACCCACAAGCGGAGTGGTGGAACCCAAGCAGAGCCAACCATCCGTTCCCGCATCCACCGTTGGCAGTGCATTCACAGTAACGGTGAGTGCATCGCTTGCCACACAGTTGTTCGCATCGGTGAGCGTGATGGTGTACACGGTGGTGGTGCTCGGAGATGCGAGCGGATCAGCGATACCCGCATCGTTCAGATCGGTCGCTGGGCTCCAATCGAAGCTGCCCGTGCCGATCGCGTTCAGTTGGACACTGCTGCCGATGCACACACCGACATCCGCACCTGCGTCGATCGCGGGCAGCGGGTTCACGGTCACCGTCATGGCGTCGCTGTTGCTGCATTGGTTCGCGTCCGAAACGGTGATCGTATAAGTCGTCGTTCCGGATGGTGTTGCGATCGGGTTCGCGTTCGCCGGATCATTGAGGTTCGTCGCAGGTGACCATGCATAGCTCGTGGCCGTCGGACTAGTTGGTGTTCCGCCGAGTGTGGCGAACTCACCGACGCACAGAGAAACATCAATGCCTGCATCCACGATGGGTAGCGGGTTCACCTCCAAGGTGATCTCCGCTGTTCCTGCGCAACCATTCGCATCGGTGACGGTCACTGTGTAATCGGTCGTGTTGTTCGGGTTGAACTGTGTGCTTGCACTGTTCGGATCGGCCACGCCCGCGGATGGCGACCAGATGAACGTGGTGCCACCCGTTGCTGTGAGTGTGGTGATCTCTCCGGAACAGATGATGTGATCACCGGTGATGTTGATGTCCGGGTTCGTGATGGACACTTGCAAGGCAGCGGTATCCGGACACGCGGTGCTTCCACCGGCGATGTAGTAGTAGGTGCCCGATTGATCACTTGAAGGATCGAACAGATCGCCGTGCGCACTGAATGTGGAAGTGAACCATTGCCCGCCAGCGTCCGGTGAACCGCCCAACGAATCAGCGAGGGTGAAGAGCACGCCGCTACCACAGGACACGGCAAGTGCATCGTCCCCGGCATTCGCCACCGTATTCACCGTGACCACGAGCGAATCGATCCCGATGCATTGATCCGCGTTGGTGATCGTCACGACATATGTGGTGGTGGAGGTTGGCGTTGCGATGGGATCCGCTGCGGCCGGATCGGAAAGATCATTCGTTGGCGACCAACTGTAGGTGCCGCCGCCGGAGGCGTTCAACTGCGTAGTGCTGCCTTCGCAAATGGATGCATCAGGCCCTGCGTTCGCGATGGTCGCACTCACGTTCACCTGCACCGTATCGGTATCCACACAGGTGCCGGAAACCACGATGACGATGATCTGTTCGGAAGCATTCGCCGCGATGAACGGGTTCGCTACTGTGGTGTCCGCGATCGAGCCGGACGGTGAGTACCACATGATCGTCGAGCCACCAGGGCCGGTGGGAGCGCCACCCAATTGCACGCTATCGCCCACGCAATAGAGTACGTCGGATCCTGCATCCGCTTCCGGCGTATCCAGTGTCGTGAAATCGCTGTTGACGGGGGCGGATGCACATCCGTTGTCATCGGTGACGACGACGGTCAGCACACTCGCACCCGGTGTGGTATGCATCAGATCAACCTCGTTGCCTGTTGAACCAGTGATGTTCAACGGCCCTGTCACACTCCACGTGTAGGTGTTCCCCGCTTGATCCGGCAATGCGAAGGCGGAAGCCGGTGTGTTCTCACAGGCACTTCCGATCGGAGGTTCGATCGCGATGTTCTGGTTGAACTGGTTCACGGTGACGATCAGCGAATCGATCTGCGAACAGGAGGTGGCCTCTGTAAGTGTGACGTAGTAGGTGGTGGTGACCGCAGGTGAAGCGTTCGGAGTGGCCACATCGGTCGCACTCAATCCGGTTGCTGGCGACCAACTGAACGTGCCGGGGCTTGCCGTGCCGATGCTGACGGAATCGCCAAGGCACACCACACGATCGGGTCCTGCATTCGCGCTCGGCAACACGTTCACGGTTACGATGGCTTGATCACTGTTCGTGCAGGTGTTGCCGCCAGTGACTGTAAGTGTGTACACGGTCGTGATCTCCGGTGTGCAGATCGGGTCCGGTTGTGTGGGATCGCTCAAGCCGAATGGGGGCGTCCACAATAAGGTCCCATTGCCGGAGCCTTGCAGTTGAACACTGCCTCCAGCGCACACTTCGAGGTCAGGTCCGGCATCCACATCGGGCAACGGAAGCACGGACACGCTCACGGTATCGCTGTTCACGCAGGTGTTGCCGTCGGTCACGATCACCACGTAGGACGCGTCGATCGTCACACTCAAGCTCGGGTTCGCTGCGCTGGTATTGTTCAAGCCAGTTGCAGGGGACCACACGAACGTGCTTCCCGCTGGTCCGGTCGGTGATCCACCCAACGCGATGGAGGTGTTCAAGCAAGGTGTCAGATCCGGTCCTGCATCCGCGACGGGCAATGCATTCACCACGATGCTCACGCTATCGATCACCGTACAGCCGATCGCGTCGGTCAGCGTGACCGTATACATCGTGCTTGTGGTCGGTGTGGCGATGGGATCGGCGATGTCGGTCGCATTCAATCCTATCCCGGGCGACCATGAGAATTGGCCATTTCCAAAGGCTTGGAGTTGTGCACTGCCGCCAATACAGAAAGCCGTGTCCGGATCAGCACTCACTTGCGGGTTGTTCACCGTGACCACCACCGTGTCGCGGTTCACGCAGCCGCTGTTGGTCACTTGCACGATGTACTGCGTTGTGGTCAGGGGTGTCGCGGTCGGGTTGGCGGTATTGGTGGCACTCAAGCCAGTGGACGGCGACCATACGTAACTGCTCCCGGCAGGCCCTGTGGGTGATCCGCCGACCGGGGTGCTTGCACTTGGGCAGATGGCGACATCAGCACCCGCGTTCACGATCGGCAAAGCGACGACCGTAACGGGCAGATTCACCGGTGAACTGGAACAACCCAGCGCATTGGTCGCGAAGACCTGTACGCTTCCGGAAGTGGGGGTTCCCCAATCCACCGTGATGCTGTTCGTGTTCTGGCCGGTCATGATCACACCGCCATTCACCACCCAGGTGAACGAGGCACCTGCGATCGCAGCGGTGCTGTACGCACTTCCGGTTTGGCCGGTACACGCTTGCACGGGTCCGGTGATCGCAGTGGGTCCGGTGAACCCGTTCACGAAGATCTGGTAGATCACATCCAAGGTGCGCGGTGGGCAACCGTTGTCGCTCACACTTACACTGAAGAGGTATGGCTGGGTCTGGGCCTGGTCGCAATCGGTGTCCCAACAGAATGTGCTGCTCACGCTGCCGTTGCCGCTCACCGGTGCGATGATCGTGGCGGGTGGATCGAAGAGGCTGCCGTTGAAGATGGTTCCGCTCGCCACGAGGTTCAAGGAGTCCGCGTTCGGATCCTGGAAGGAAAGGTCGAAGCACAAAAGGTCACCGGCTTGCACGGTATAGGATGAAGGTTGCACACCGATCGTTTGCGGTGCATCGTTCGGCGGACACACCACCGCCTGCAATTGCAGATCGCGTCGCGTGCGACCGATGAGGACACCGTTGCGGTACTCCTTCACTTCCACGGCCACCACATAATTCCCTTGCAGGGTCGGTCGGTATCGGGTGAGTCCAGTGGCGCCGTTGATGAACGCATAGCCGCCCGGTCCGAAGGGTTGTATCACGCTGAAGGTCGGCAGGTAATTCACCAGTGGAACCGTGTTCGGCAACGTGTTGGGCGGCGCAATGATGCCACCTCCGTTGTTCACACTGTTGTAGGGAACCTCGAACGAGAAGATGAGCTGGTCACCGTCCGGATCGGTGGCGCTGTTCACGAAGGTGCTGGTGTCGTTGATGCACAACAATGGTGTGGGATCACCCAGCCAAATGGGCGAGGAGTTCGGCAACAGCGGTGGCGGGATGAAGGCGTAGTACCCGATCCCCGTGTTGTTCGGATTGAGCAGGTTGGAGATCGTGATGTTCCGCGCGTTCATCTGGAAGTAGAGATGAAAGCCTCCGAAGTTCAACGGGAGGTCAACGAAACCGGTGAGCAGACCGAGCTTGGTGCAAAGGCCCGCACCCACGTTGCAACCATTCGGTAGGTCCGGCGTGATCAACGAGCTGTCCGCAAGCGTGAGGTTCACCGTGGTGAGCAACGGCTTGTTCGCGTCGGGGTTCGCCGGATCCTGCGCATACACACCCACTGGCATGATCCCTCCGTTGGTGGCCAACAACTCCTGAAGCGTTTCCCAGTTGCTATCCGAACCGCAATTCATGTAGAACTGCATGTACACCTGGTAGCGATACACCTGGCTGCCCGGTGCGGTCTCGCCGATGTACGTGTACCCCAAGTTGCCACCAATGAGGTGGGTGGCGAAGGCGCCCGTCGTGGAGGCGAGGAGCAGGAAAGTCGCGATGACCTTGAATGCGGAACGAATGCTTTTCATGGTCTATCGGATGATGAGGGTGCGGGTCCAGATCGCGTTCATGTCGGTCACTTGCAGGACATACAGTCCAGCGGGAAGGTCGCCTGCATCGAAGCGGATGGTGGATGCCGTGCCCGACACGACACGCTGTTCCATGATCCGGCCAAGAGCGTCGCGCAGAACAACGGTCCGTTCGTGGCTCGCACCAGGTCCGAGGTCGATGAAGAATTCCTCATCAGCGGGTTGAGGTCGGATGTTGTTGATCGGATCGAGCACTGCCTCATCGATCCCGGTGAGAGAGCAGTTCCATGTGAGCAAGAAGCCCGCACTGTTCGGCGGCGGTCCACCAGGACCTTGTTGTTCCTGTCGCAAGGTGATGCTCGCGCCGGTGGAGGTGATCACGCCGTTGTTGGGCAATTGACCAAGACCGTTCCCGAAGAAGTTGCCGATCAGCGTGCTGGTGACATCAGGCCCATCGTAGATCGCCAGCGAGCGGTTCCCGTTTCCACCGCCCCACGCGAACAACGAGAAATCGATCGTCACGTGAACGGCACCTGCGGGAGCGATCGTGAAAGCGCCACTTGTTCCTTGCGTGTAATTGCCGTTCGGTCCACCGTTGTCGCTCAACACGCCAAGGCACGCGGTGCTGGATTGATTGGCGGGAGAGAGTTGCAGGGTGTCGCACTGCCAACCGGGCACGTATACCACCGCACCCGGAAGGACCGATCCGTCACTTCCGAAAGCGTTGGTCGCGGTTAGGCTCACGGTGTAGCTGCCAGGGTTGAGATAGGTATGCATTGGATCCTGTTCGGGACTGGTGCTGCCATCACCGAAATCCCAAAGCCACGCATTCGGCAGGTTCGTGCTGAGGTCCATGAACTGGACCGTGCCGTCGCACGTCACGGGGGGATCCACGCTGAATGATGTGTTCGGCGGGTTCGTGTTCATCGCGATCACCACGCTGAAGTCCTCGACCTGACCGTATAGCGGCGCACTGCACGCCGTGCCTCCTTCACCGATCACATCACTGGAAACACGAAGCCGCACAGGTGTATCATAGACCGTTCCTGCCGGGATGATGACGGTGCCTGTCGGCGATGTATGGTCCAACGAGGAGGCAACAAGTTCCGTCGGTGCCAGATCGCCATCGTTGTTCAGGTCGATCCAGATCCGCGTGTCGTGAGGCGTATTCGCAGCGTGTGTCACGGACCATGCGTAACCGGAACCTTCCTGTACTTGCGCGACGTTGCCGCAGGACCGGTCCTGGTATCCTTCGCTACCATCAGCGCTGGTGCTCGTGATCCCCGCGAATTGGAAACCGAGGATCCCGTATCCACAACAGTAGGATTGTGTTTGTGGTGTGCATGATGCCGTGACCAGTTGTGCGCCCAGATCAACAATGATCAGATCAACAGCCAGCGTATCATCCTGTCCATTCGCATTGATCGCAATGAGCGTGACCGAGTAGGTGCCACTCGCGGTGTAGGTGTGTTGCGGGTTCTGTTCGTCGGAATGGTTCGTGTCGCCGAATTCCCAGTCCCATGCCGTTGGGGCATGCAATGAAAGGTCGGTGAACTGCACGACGCCATTGCAGCTCGTGATCGGTGACGCAGTGAAGTCGGCAAAGGGCGGAAGCACGTTCGCGATCACGATGATGGCGTAGTCCTCTGCTTGCCCGAACTGGATGGTGCCGCACGGCGACGGATCCGGTGTGACCAGATCGTAAGCGGCGATCACGCGAAGGCGAAGCGGTGTATCGAGCACCGCGCCGCTACCGATCAACGTGCTCGAACCGATCGTCGGGCCACTTCCGGAAAGCAGCAGTTCATTCGCGGTGAAGGTCCCTGAGTTGTCCAGATCGAGCCACGCACGCACCGCATGTGATGCAGCTCCGGCTGTGGTCACAGCCAGATCGAGATCGGTTCCTTGCATCACGGTGATCGCTTGGCAGGTATTGTCCACGTATCCTTCCGCAACCGCATCCCCACTCGGGAAGGAAGTTCCTTCGATCACCACATCCAGGACCCCGAAGCCTTGGACCGTCCCGCTGGAGGGTGCATCGCATGCCGCGACGGGTGGAACCGCATCGAGGTTCACGGTCACATCCACTTGGGCCACATCGCTTCCGAAATCATTGGTCACGGTAAGCGTTACGGTATACGTGCCACTGGCTGAATACGTGTAGGTGGTGTCCTCGCTCATCGAGGTATTTCCATCGCCGAGATCCCAGCTCCATGAGGTCGGCGTGTTCGCACTCGCATCGGTGAAGGCGAAGGTGCCGGTGCATGAATAGGTCGCACCGAGGCCGATATGTGCGACCGGTGCTGCTTCAAAAGGTGTCCAGGTGAACCGGACATTCGGACGCTGTTGCCAAGGGAAATGCGTTCCGCCTGGGTCCGTGCAAATGGTCGGGTTGGGTGAATTGCGAGATACACAACTGGTGAATGCGGTTGCTGTTTGGAACACGACCGCATTCTGCGAATTAGCCGGATCCGTATAGCACGTTTCGATCACCAGGTTCGAGGTGCCATCCCAGAAAAAGCCCGCGTCGAACGGATGATCGGTCCAGCCGACCGCATCGGTGAAATCCTGTCCGGCCCATGCTTGAACAAGTCCCGTTTCCCAGGTCGTGGTCAAGTCGTTCACGGCGGTGGTTCCGATCCGCCCGGAGAATCCTAGAAACGTGGCGCCGCTTGCTTGTTGCACATGGAACCCGAACGAACCGATCGTGCCCGGCCCCATTCCCGCTGCTTGCAATTCACTTGCATGAAAGAGTAATTGATGTCGAGAACCGGGTTGGGTGTTCGCGTAGGGCGAAGGGGTTTGGTTCGGCGCGTTCGTCACTGTCCCCGTTCCCACTTCAATGGTGGTTTGGGACACGGCAGCGAAAGGGAGGCCACTGAAGATCACAGTGGATAGTAGAACTGCGAGTGGTTTGCGGAACGCGTCCATTGGAGGGGTTGGGAAAAGTGGTGGAAGTTAGCTGTGGTCCAGTGGCTTAAGCTGCGTCATCGACGAACATTGTTAAGTGCGGGTCCGGACATCTGCTGCGGTCTTCTTGGAACCGCACGAAACCGAGGGGCCCAATGGATCGTATATCGGGTCGATACTCCCACTTGTCGAGTCCTTTGGGAGTATTGTCGAACGAAGAAACCCGTGAACACGAGCGCGGCCACCACGCATCGCACCGACCCCGGCCACTGGTCGGAGCTTGTGTTATCATCCCTGAAGGAGGGGGGAGGTAGAGGCGTGGTATTCCATCATCAAGGGCCGGTCGATCCGGAAGTATTGCGCGCGTTGTTGGGTGCGGCGGAAGAAGCGAGTATTCGCGCAGGTGATGGGGTCGGCATGCGGAAGCGGCTCTTCAATATCCTCGTTGAAGGATTGGAGAATGTGCTTCGCCATACCACGCAGGACAAGCGATCAACGGCTTTTGCGGTGCTCCTGGATACGGATGAGGGGTACCGATTACTCCTCGGGAATGCGTTACCGGTGGCCACCGCAGCGTTACTTACCCAACGCGTGGCGATCCTGAACGAGATGGACGAGGCTGATCTCCGCGAGCACTTTTTGAAATTCCTTGCGAACGATGCACGCACTGATCAAGGCGGTGCGGGCCTGGGCTTGATCACCATGGCGCGTAAGAGCGCAAGACCGATGGTCGCGCATGTGTTGCCCTGCGATGAGTTCACCGCGTACTTCGCTCTGGAAGTGGCGATGCTACGTGGTTGAAGCCACGCCTGCGTATCCTGCAAGATGTTCGAAGTGTGTGGTGAGTCGACCGCCCGAGGCGATCGTTGCACGTGCGATCATCCCATCCTCATCATCCCCTGCCATATGCGGAAGCACACGCTCGATGAGGTCGAGACCGAAGGACTCCGAAGCATCACGTGGTAATTCGCACGGCAGATTATCCACGGCCATCACCGTAATGGCCCCAGCCGCGCCTGTCACAACCTCTTTTCCGGATGCCGGGTCATAACCGAAGAATGGTTCAGCGATCGTGGTTGACCGGAGTGTGCTATCGATAGGGCCACCGATATCGCAGCTGATATCCGCGATCACTTGAAGTGAACAGAGGGGGTCCCGGAGGTCATCCGCAGTGAGGATCTTCGGGCCACGCGGATCCCAGAAGTGGCAGGCCATGTAGATGTGCGCTCGACGAGCGAAAGGCAGGAACCGCGAACGATGGCCGGTTGGATCCACATGAAAAGCTGCCTTATTGAACGGCTCGCCGCCGGATCGTTCGTACAGGTCAGCGGTGCCAAGGACGGTGTACGTTGGGCTGTTGGATGATCCTTCCAGGAATTCGGTTGGGGACACGCGCATGAATCCAGCGCGTTGCAGAACACCCATCGCGCCCTTACCGACCCGGCCGCCGCCGGTCATGACGATCCGAAGGTCCTTCGGGAAAGGAACGGACCTGAGGTGTTGTTCCAATTCCTCCAGATCATGGCATTGATGTGCCGGTTTCAATTGCGGGCCGCCATGGATCAACTGCCAAGCCCGAAAGCCATTGTACGCACCCACCACGCCGGCCCAATAACCGAAAGCCAATACGCGATCGCCGTCCGGGTTGGTCAACAACTCATGATCGATCAAGGTGATGCCCTTCTCCAACACCGCGTGCATGAGCTTCCGGTTGTGCGGTTGCTTCTTGATGGTGTGGGAGAAGAAGAGATAGGCCTTTCCGGGAAGGAGCATATCCAATGGGACCTCCTTCACGCCGATGATCAGGTCCCGGTCCTCCAGCGAATCAACAAGGGTGACCCCGGCATCCACATATTCCTGATCGGTGTACGCACGGTCCGGACTTCGCTGGACCACGAGGTCGATCTGTGGATACCGGATGCTCACATCGCGGCACTGTGCGGGCGTAAGTGGTACGCGGCGATCCGCAGGCTGTTTGCCTTCGCGGATGATACCGATCCTTTTGTAGGGCACGTTCATTTCCAAGCGCGCAAAGAAACGCAGAAGAGGGTCCCCGATCCAGGAGACCCTCTTCAATTCGTGGAGCCGGAGGGATTCGAACCCTCGTCCAAACGACCGCAGAACGGGCTTTCTACATGCGTAGCCACCTCATTGGTTTTCGACACCGGCCCGGAGAAGGGCACCCCAGCCGGTGCTTAGGTCCTGTTTCTTACCTGCGCTACGGACCACCGCGCAGGCCAGTTCCCCATGATGACACTCCGGGTCCGGGTAGGAGGAGAACGGGCCTCCCCGAGGAGTACTCGTCCACGCTACTGTTATTCACGTGGATTAAGCCGAATAGCCTTGGGCTATTAAGCTGCGAGAGCGTAGTCTACTTCGCCAGTTATGGCGTTTGTGGCACTGGGATACGGGCCGCACCACACACCCGGCATGCTTACACATCCCACGAAGCCGCTGTCGAAACCAGGTCGGCCCCATGTTGAAAAGAACGTGCGACAAAGGTAGGTCTGAAGGATCCGCTCGGCCTCAGAAGCCGATGCCCACACCACCGCTGATGATGGGGCCTTGGTTCCGATATACGCTGTTAGGGTCCTGTAGGACCTCGAAGAGGATCTGGAAATAGATCGAACTGCGCCCGCCCAAGGACTGCACATATCCCGCCCCGGCCAATACATGCGGCACCCAGATCCTTTTGATCCGATCCTCTAGCACGGAGTATCGTTCCACATTCAAGTGCAGGAATTCGGCGTGGAGGAAGAACTGATCGAATACGCGGTAACGACTGAAGGTCCGGTAGCCGTACCCGGTGAAGTTGATGGGTGGGGTATATCGATTGTCCTGATAATACCAATAGCTGCCACCAAGCCCGACCGAGAACTTGCCATCCTGATCCACCTTGTACCCGACCAGCGGATCCACCTGGATCGCGGTGACCGTACCGAAGGACAAGCCGATGCCACCGCCGAAGTACAGTCGATCGCTAAGCGACCGTTGATCCTTGCGCGAAGGATCCTGAGCGACGGACACAAACGGAAGCAACAACCCAAGGAGGAGGATCGAACGGTTCATGCGCACGAAGTTAGTGCCGTCGAGCAGCGAATGTGGGCCGGTAGTTCTTCTGAAAGTGCGCCATGAGCAACACCGAACGGGCGATCATCCACACCAGAAAGGCGGACCACACGGCCACGAGTTTCCAATCCAACGCATCAAGGCCCCAGGCCACAGGAACGAAGGCAACGAAGGTGGAGATCATGAGCACATTGCGAAGGATCTTTCCGTTGCCAAGCCCTTTGTAGATCCCATCGAACGCGAAGGCGACCGCGTTGATCGGTTGGGTGAGGGCCACCATCCAGAAAATACCGGCAAGCAGCGAAAGCACGTGTTCATCGGTGGTGAAGATCCCACCGATGACGGCATAACTCGCGAAGAAGATCACCGCGATACCCACTCCGATGTACACACTCTTGCGCACCACTTGCCAACTAACGCGGTAGAGTTCCCTCCAGTTCTTTTCGCCTACTAAGCGACCTACGAGTACACTTCCAGCAGCGGCGTATCCATCAATGAAGAACGCACTGAACAACCAGAGCTGCATGGCGATGCTATGCGCTCCGATGTACGCTTCGCCATAACCCGTGGAATAGCGGTTGCCGAGGTAATAGCACACGTTGAGGGCGATGGTGCGCGCGAACAAGTTGCTGCTGAGCAACCACAGGTTCAGCAATTCGGGATGTCGCCAACTGCGGGGGATGATGCTGAACGGCGTGCGGCGCTCCAGGATCCACACGGCCATAAGGAACATGCACCCCTGTGCGATCAAACTAGCCCATGCGCTGCCCGCGATCCCCATGCCTTCGATCGGTCCCCACCCGAAGATCAGCACCGGGTTCAGCGCGAGGTTCACCAACGCACCGAGAATGCTGATCCACATGCCCCAGCGCAGGTTCTGTATCCCGCGGAAGGCACCCGTCAGTGCGAACGTGGCCAACACGATCGGGTGGCCATAGCTGCGGATGTGATAGTACTCCACCGCTTTGCTCAGGATCGCGCCCTCGGCATTGTACTGCTGGAAGATCTGCGTGGCGAATGCGTTCGTGAGTGCGAAGAACCCCAGACCCAGGATGAAGTTCAGCCAGATGGCGATGGGCACCAAGCCTGTCACTTCGTTCAGGCGGTCCTCGCCGTAATAGCGTGCGACCACCGCCAACACCGCACTGCGCGTTTGCGCCAGCACCCACACCACCAACAGGAAGAAGCTACTTGCAATACCGACCGCTGCCAGATCCGTGGTGCCCAACCGACCGACGAAGGCGGTATCCACCAGCGAGATCAGCGGCTCCGCGATCCCGCTGATGATCGCAGGGACCGCGAGGCGATCGATCTCCTTGTTCGTGATGCGAGGACGTGCGCTCAAGTGCTTCAACCCGACCAGGCGGGAGCGGCGCAAAGATGGATCGCTAGTGCCCGATGTGCTCCGTGGTCACGCGATAGAGGACCAACGGATCGTACTGATCCTCGAGATGGTACCATGTTAATAGCTGATCCGCCCACCGTGGTGTGGCGATCGCAAGTCGTTCCAAATTGGTCACCCGATCCAATCCCTCGCTTCTGCGTGCGATCACCAAATGGGTCGGCCCGTTCACTTTCGGGTTCACGATGATCTTCTCTGAAAAGACCTCGGTACTTCCAGTGGAGAGATAGAAGGGCGGGATCCACATGCGCCAGTCGCCAAGGATATCAACGTGTACGGATCGGTTCTTGAAGTGATCACGGGCCTCGCGAGCGAGTGCGATCCTACCATTCCCGGCTGGAGTTGTGATGCCCACCAATAGTGCAAGCACATTCACCGCCGCAAAGAAGAACAGTGCGCGCAACCAAATGGTGCGGCTCATCAGGACGGGCCATCGATCATGCAACGCCTCCCATGCGCTGATCAGCAACCAAGGCATCAGCGGAGCAAGCGGGAACAGGAAACGCAACTCCTTCACAGGTAGGATCGAGTGGATGATCAGGAAGGGGAGGAGCACCCAGATCAACACATGCTTCGGCCGAAGGGCGATCAAGCAAGTGAATGCTGTGATCAACAGCACGCCGATCGGAACCGTTGCGTACTTCACAGTGAAGAGAACGTACTGATACATCGGTAGCGCAGTGAAGCGTACGGCTTCCTCGCCGGTGATCCCGGCCGTTGCATAGTTCCAGAGTGTCGACGTCGCTTTGCCGTAGACCACACTGTCCAACACGGCCGAAGTGATCAGGACGACCACGCCAGCGCCGATCATTCGCAGCATCTGCGTTCGTCCCGAACGTTTGATGAGGAGCATCCAAAGCATCGCGCCGAACGGAAGGAACCCGGCCGCGGGACGCAATACAATGACCAGCGCGAACAGCGATCCGATCACCAGCGGATTCCTGCGCTTGTCATCCATGATCATTCCCAGTGCGTGCAGGAAGAGAAGGCCACTCCATGTTTCGCCGGAAAAGCGGATCTGCAACAGCGGAACGAACCACAGGAACCAACTGAAGAGCGTGAATGCTTGTGTGTGATCCGCGTGAAGCGTTGGAAGAACACTCCTGATGAAACGGTTGGTGATCCAGAGTGCAAGTGCTGCCGTGAGCAACCGCAACATCAACGTGAGAATGAAAGGATCAGTGATGCCGACCAACGCGCAGACCTTGAACACACCGGTGCAGATCAGCGGCAGCACCATGCTGCGCCATTGCTGGTGGTAGTCCAGTGGAAGTGCTGAGACATCCACGTGGCCGCGCAAGTGCTCCGCGTACAGGATCACTTGTTGGAACTCATCCTCTGCGGAATAGCCCACGCCGAACCAAGCGGCCGTGACGTACACGACCGCTGCAATGAGGAAGCACCAGCGTTGGAAGGACATCGGAGGAGGACCTCCGCGAAGATGGGGTAGAAGTCCTACGCCCGCTCGATCCCCTCCTTCAACGCGGCCATGAAGCCCTCGGTGGTGAGGTAGTGCTCAGTGCTCACCTTCTCCCCGTGGATACACGCCGCAAGGTCCTTGGTCATCTTGCCGCTCTCCACGGTCTTGATGCACACGTTCTCCAGCTTGTTCGCGAAGTCGATGAGCGCTTGGTTGCCATCGAGCTTTCCGCGGAAGGCGAGACCACGCGTCCACGCGAAGATGCTTGCGATGGGGTTGGTGCTCGTGGGCTTGCCTTGTTGGTGTTGGCGGTAGTGGCGGGTCACGGTGCCGTGCGCGGCTTCCGCTTCCATGGTCTTTCCGTCGGGGGTGATCAGCACGCTGGTCATCAAGCCGAGTGAACCGAAGCCCTGCGCCACGGTATCGCTCTGCACATCGCCGTCGTAGTTCTTGCAAGCCCAGATGAAGCCGCCGCTCCACTTCATGGCGCTCGCCACCATGTCATCGATCAAGCGATGCTCGTACACAATGCCCGCCTTGGCGAAGTCCGCCTTGTAGGTCTTCTGGTAGATCTCCTCGAAAATGTCCTTGAAGCGACCATCATACTTCTTCAGGATCGTGTTCTTGGTGCTGAGGTAGAGCGGCCACTTCTTCGTCAGCGCGAGGTTGAAGCAACTGTGTGCGAAACCTTCGATGCTCTCATCGATATTGTACATCGCCATGGCCACGCCGTTGCCGTCGAACTGGTACACATCCCAACTGGTAGGCGCGGTGCCATCGTCGGGCGTGTAGGTCATGGTCAACTTACCCTTGCCCTTGATCACCGCATCCGTTGCGCGGTACTGATCCCCGAACGCATGACGACCGATCACTATCGGTTGCGTCCAGCCCGGTACCAAGCGCGGCACGTTGCTGATCACGATCGGCTCGCGGAAGACGGTCCCGTTCAGAATGTTCCGGATCGTTCCGTTCGGACTCTTCCACATCTGCTTCAATCCGAACTCTTTCACGCGCGCTTCATCCGGCGTGATCGTGGCACACTTGATCCCGACATTGTGTTGGAGGATCGCCTTCGCACTATCCACCGTCACTTTATCATCCGTCTTGTCGCGGGACCCGATGCCGAGGTCGTAATATTCGATGGGAACGTCCACAAATGGAAGGATCAGTTGGTCCTTGATCCACTTCCAGATGATCCGTGTCATCTCATCACCATCCAGTTCAACTACCGGCTTCGCTACCTTGATCTTTGACATGCTTGTGTGTTACTGCTTCTGGTATTCGCGCATTTCCGGCGGCGAAAATAGTCCGCAGCGTCCTAGGGTTTCACGCGCGCTGTCGATCATGGGGTCATGGATCTTGTGTGGGCGCGGGTCCTCCATTGTCTCCACGCTGTGTGCTGCGCTGGAATTTCCCCATAACGTAGTATTCCTTCCTCCAAATGCCCCCATCCGGGGCGAAGAAGATGAACTCGCCGTCCGGGAAACCATTCTTGTAGTTTCCCGAGTAGCCCACTTGTCCATTCTTCAGCGTGGCAACCATTTTCCCCTGCGGTCTTCCATTGATGCACGTGGTGATGTATCGTCCTCGGTCCAACGGGAAGTATGAGATGGACTCCCCGTTGGCCAAAGCCCCTGTCGGATCTCGCAAGATCCGCTCACCGTGGAGTTTTGCATCGCGGTAGGCCTTGGTCCATTCCACTTTGCCATTCGGGTGGTAGGTGGTGCATGGGCCATGGATCACACCGTTGCGGTTCCATTGTGAGACCATTACACTTCCATCCGGGTAGAAATAGATTTCGGGGCCTTGCCTTCGACCCTTCCTGTATTCCAGCGTCCAGGTCTTCCGCCCGAGGCTGTCGAAATGAATTACCGGTCCATGCAGTAGCCCGTGCTTGTAACTGATGTGGCTCAGGAGCATGCCGGTCGTGTCGTAGACCGCCATCGGGTTCTGCGCGGTGCCGTTCCGATCACGTTGGAACACGCCGTACTGCCCGTTCTTGGTCTCGGTGGTGTCCATGCGTTGCGCGTGCAACACTGAGGATGCAACGGAGAAGAAAAGGAACGCGACTGTTTTCATGCTAACGCGCGGTTCGGTCAGCCCAGATCCAGGTCGAACTCCGCCCGCAACTTCAACAGCGCCGGATTCTTCTCCGCCATCAGGTTGAAACGATCCTGCTTGGTATAGCGCGGCTTCACCACGATCTCCTCCTTGATCACTTCCAGTTGCAAGGCGGGGTCGGCGAGTTGGTTGCGCAGGTAACCGAGGAGCACAGGCTTCTCTTCGCGCATGTACTTCTCCTGCACATCGTTCACGATCGCGAAGCTGATCGCGCTTGGCCCCGTGATCACCGGTTCCATGGCCGATAGTGTGGCGTGCAAACTGTTCTTGCCTTCTCGCTTCTTCGCAAGCGCGTACTCGTTCCACACGCGCACCAGCAACGAGGCGTTCACTTCCTTGGGCGCGTTCGTCAACGCAGGTCCATCGTCGGTATCCAAGGTGGCCATTTCGGCCTCATCAGTGGCAGCAGCGGCCGTGGCTTTGATGCTCACCTGGTTCGGAAGCATTCTTCGCTTCGGAACGTAGGCCTCGGTGGTCCGGGGGGGCGGCTCAGCCGCCACAGCGCGCACAGCTTCGGCAGCCTTCGTGGGCGCAGGGGTTACGTCAGGACTTTTTTTTTCAGCGGAGGGTGGTGCCTCCTTCGCCGTGTCCGGCGCACCGAGTCGGCAGAGCACCATCAACGCGAGCTCCACCATCAAGCGGGGTTCCTTGCTCTGCTTGTACTGCGCATCGCATTGGGCCAATCGATCCAAACCGCGGATCAACAATTCACGCGGGGTGATCTTCGCTTGGGTGCCATACCGTTCGATCAATTCCTCGCTCACCTCTAACAGTGGTAGCGTGCGCGGATCCTGGCTGACGAGCAGGTCGCGGAAGTGTCGCGCTAGACCGGTCACGAACAAGTGTCCATCAAAACCTTGTTGGAGGACGTTGTTGAATTCCAGCAATGTGGCCGCCACATCGCCCTTCACCACACTATCGGTCAGCGTGAAGTAGTGCTCATGGTCCAGCACGTTCAGGTTCTTCACCACATCCTGATAGGTCAGGCGATTGCCCGAGAAACTCACCAGTTGATCGAAGATGCTCAGCGCATCACGCAAGCCGCCATCCGCTTTCTGCGCGATCACATGCAAGGCCTGCTGATCCACCTCGATGTTCTCCTTCGCTGCGATGAAGGCCAAGTGCTTGGTGATGTCCGCCAACTGGATCCGACGGAAGTCGAAGACCTGACAACGGCTCAGGATGGTGGGCAGGATCTTGTGCTTCTCGGTCGTGGCCAGGATGAAGATCGCGTAGCTCGGCGGTTCCTCCAGCGTTTTCAGGAACGCGTTGAAGGCCGCCTGGCTGAGCATGTGTACCTCATCGATGATGTACACCTTCTTCGTGCCGACCTGCGGAGCGATGGAGACCTGCAGGATCAGGTTCCGGATGTCATCCACGCTGTTGTTGCTCGCGGCATCCAGCTCGAAGATGTTCAAGCTGTGCCCCTCATCGAAGGTTGTGCAGGGCAGGCACTTGCCACAGGCGACCAGATCGTCCCCGAGCGCTTCGCAGTTGATCGTGCGGGCGAGGATCCGGGCACAAGTGGTCTTTCCCACCCCACGCGGTCCGGTGAAGAGGAAGGCCGAGGCCAAGTGCTTGCTCCGGATGGCGTTCTTGAGCGTTTCGGTCACCGCTTCCTGGCCCACCACGGTATCAAATGTGGCTGGGCGGTACTTCCGGGCGCTGACAACGAAATTCTCCATGGTGTGGGGCCGAAGATAGAAGCCCCGTTCAGCCTCGACGGGTCCGGATATCAACACCTGTGGAGAAGAGCGGCGGGCTCTGGGCCATGGGCCACGGGCTTGCTTTTCCTTGGTGAATCGTTGTGCGACGAAGCCATCCCGATCAAGCCCATGGCCCGAAGCGTGCGGCCCGAAGCCCTGCGGGCTATGCGCGTTCGGATAATTCCCCTAGATTCGCGCCCCCAAATCAACCGAAATAGTCACATGACCAACCGGTACGAGACCGTCTTCATTCTTACTCCCGTTTTGTCTGAAGACCAGACAAAGGAGACGGTAAAGAAATTCAAAGACCTGCTCAAAGCAGGCAGTGGCAAGGTCCGCCATGAAGAGAGCTGGGGGATGCGCAAGCTCGCGTATCCCATCCAGAAGAAGTCCTCGGGCTTCTACCACCTGATCGAGTTTGAAAGTGAACCAGCGTTCATTGCCAAGCTCGAGACCGAATACCGCCGTGATGAGCGCATCATCCGCTTCCTCACCGTGGTGATGGACAAGCATCACTTGGCCTTCGCTGAACGGCGCAGGAACAAGGCGAAGAAGGAGAACGCAGAACCCGTAAACGCTTAAGCCATGGCCGCAGAGAACAGCAGCGAGATCCGCTACCTCACGCCGATCGCGATCGAGACGAAGAAGGAGAAGTATTGCCGCTTCAAGAAGATGGGCATTACGTACATCGACTACAAGGATGCCGACTTCCTCCTCCGCTTCGTGAACGAACAAGGCAAGGTGCTTCCCCGTCGCCTCACCGGCACGAGCTTGAAGTACCAACGCAAGGTCGGTCAGGCCATCAAGCGCAGCCGCCATTTGGCGCTGATGCCGTACGTGGCCGATATGATGAAATAACCCTCAAACCCGTCCTGAGCGGAGTCGAAGGACAGAACGACCATGGAAGTCATCCTGAAGCAAGACGTGGAACACTTGGGCTACGCCGACGACGTAGTGAAAGTGCGCGAGGGCTATGCCCGCAATTTCCTGCTGCCGCGCGGTCTGGCCACATTGGCCACCGAGAGCGCGCGCAAGCAGCTTACCGAAACCCTGAAGCAACGTGCCCACAAGCTCGCCAAGATCAAGGACGAAGCCGAGAAGATGGCTGGCGGCCTTGGTGACAAGACCCTGCGCATCGGCGCGAAGGTCGGCGAGAACGGCCGCATCTTCGGAAGTGTGAACACCATCATGATCGCCGACGCGCTCAAGGCCATCGGCTTCGAGGTGGATCGCAAGAGCATCAAGTTGAAAGGAGAGGCGATCAAGAGCGTCGGCAAGTACGAGGCTGAGGTCACCTTCCACCGCGATGTGGTGCGCATCATCCCCTTCGAGGTGGTGGAGGAGTGATATCCGGTTTCAAGAAAGCAATGTTGGAAGGGCCGTGAGGCCCTTCTTTCATTCTTCTACCTTCGTTCATGCGTTCATCCAAACTTGTTCTTTTGGCCGTTGGCCTAGCCTCGTGCATCATGTTATTGTCGGGCTGCAAGAAGAAGGATGATGATCCGCAGGATGAACCGGCAGCTCAGTTGATCGTGAAGGCTCGATTCACGGTGCGTGAAGGCAGTCAAGGATTCACTTTCGGAAGTTCGACCATCGAGGATGCCGTGGGCCGGGAGATCCTCCTGACGCGGATGCGTTTCCTGCTCACTGACTATCGGCTCACAGATGCTGCCGGAGATCCGATCCAGACTTTTCCAGGTGTAGTGATCCAATGGGATTCGAATGATCCCAATGCGACAACAACACTCGGGACGGTTACTATGCTCAATTACGGTGGGGTCTCGATGACGATCGGTTTGGATGACACCAATAACGGCACATCACCTTCTGATCACACGGGGCCACCACTTTCCGATCAATCCTTGTACATCGGTAGCGGGATCGGATACCTGTTCTACCAGATCCAAGGCAGGGCGGATGCGAATAATGATGGGATCGTCAGTCCCGGGGAAGGGGTGTTCTCATACACCTGCGTTGGTGCTTCGATGAGGCGAACCGATCACCTATCCTTCTCAGGCAGTGTGGCGAGCGCAGTGGAAACACTGAACATAGGAGTCGACGTGACCGGATTGCTCAATGGCGTGAATGTGATGGCCGACCTGAACGAGACCGGATCAGGCCCGTTGAATGCCCAATTGATGAGCAACCTGCAAACTGCCATCGAGGAGCCATGATCACGCGAACTTTCCGGTGAAGAGGGGATGGCAAGCAAGGCAACACGATTCCATCTGTACTCGCTCCGGATCCCGCTCAAGGTCCCATTCGTCACGTCGCTCGGTTCCTCGGATAGTGTTGAGAGTGTTGTCCTGAAGGTCGAGGACGAGGATGGACGCATCGGATGGGGGGAGTGCAATCCGTTCTGGCCGATCAACGGCGAAACCGTGGAGACCTGCCTCGCGGTGGGAAAGCACTTGGCCAAGGCCCTTCTCGGTCACGAGGTGTCGGATATGGAAGGCGCGCACCGCATCATGGATCGCATGATCCATGGGAACAGCAGTATCAAGAGCGCGTTTGATATCGCACTGCACGACCTGGCAGCGCATGAGGCCGATCAGCCGCTATGGCAATTCCTCGGTGCGAAAGGGTGCAGACCGTTGGTCACGGACTACACAGTGAGCATCGGTTCACCGGAGAAGATGGCGGTGGATGCAGCATCGATCGTTCAGAACGGGTTCACGGTGATCAAGGTGAAGCTCGGCGGAAGTGCAGCGGAGGATGTGGCACGTATCCGAGCGATCCGGGAAGTGGTTGGGAAAGAGATCCCATTGCGGATCGATGCCAACCAAGGGTGGACACCGGAACAGGCCATTGAGATCCTGAACGAACTCGCGGTCTTCAACATCCAACATTGCGAAGAGCCGATCCCGCGTTGGCAGTTCATGGAGATGCGCCGCGTGAAGGAAGCGTCGCCGATCCCGGTCATGGCGGATGAGAGTTGCTGCGATCATCATGATGCGGAACGGTTGATCACATTGGGTGCTTGTCAGCGCTTCAACATCAAGCTCGGCAAGAGCGGCGGCTTGTTCAAGGCGAAGAAGATCATCGCGCTAGCGGAACAGCATGGGATCGAAGTGCAGATCGGCGGGTTCCTGGAATCGCGGCTGGCATGGACGGCAGCGGCCCACTTGGCACAGATCAGCGATGCCGCGCGCTTTTTCGACATGGATACCCCGCTCATGTTCACGGCGGATCCGGTGATCGGTGGTATCCGGTACGGACCGGGTGGAAGCATCGCACTGCCGGAAGGGTTGGGGCTTGCTGCGGCGATGGACATGGTTGCGTTGACACAAGTAGCGGTTGTGTAGTGGGACTGTCGTGCCTGATGAAACTCAAGAGCTGCACCATGTGGCGTCATATGTTTGTCCGGTCATGCGGCGGATCATCGGACTTCTCTTGGCGCTGCCATTCGCGGCTGTGATGATCGCTCCGTCCTTGTTCCTTCTCCAATTCACCCTGCATCGAACCTACATCGAGAAGGAGTTGTGCGTGCAGCGCGATGTGGTGGAAAGCATGCGGACCTGCCATGGGGAGTGCCAACTCTCCAAGAAATTCCACGCCTTGGAGGCCGAATCCCAGCAAGGGTTCCCGGCGGATCGTTTGGAGTTCCGTACCGAGCCCATGATCCCACTTCAAGAAAACCATCCGGTCTTCATCCCACCGTCCATCGGGCTTGGCTTCCTTCCGTTCGAAGTGTCGTTCTCGGATGGATTTTCCAACGACCCCGATCCGGTTCCTTGGTGTTGAGTTCTCCCAGTGTCGCGGGCCATTGAGGTCCGTGTTCGGTCGAACTTCAAACCAATTCCATGAAGCATCTATTTGCCGCATGGCTGGCGCTATGGCTGCCCGTCATCGGCCTCGGGTGCGACGTGTGCGGCATTTTCCTCGGGATACAGCCGCACGATCGCACCACTTCCTTCAGCCTCCTTTGGCGGTACCGTCATTTGGAAGGCTCGCTACCCGGTAGCACGTTGGCCCTGCCCAAGCATGGTTCGGACAATGCCACGTTGACCGGCGATACCCACTACCGCGAGCTGTATCAGGTCGCCGAGTTCCGTGGCGATATCTGGTGGAGCCAGCGCTTCGCCACATTGGTTTCCATCCCGATGGTGAACAACTACCGCGCGGTGAACGGGGTGATCCGCAACGACGTCTATGGTATGGGAGACCCGTTCATACTTGGTCGATACCTCTTGGTGAATACGAAGTGCCTCACGATGGATGAACGCACGGTCCACCGGGTGATGCTCGGTGCGGGAGCCAAGTTCCCGTTGGGTGCGCATGCCACCTCCTACAATGGTGAACAAGTGGAGGTGGACCAGCAACCAGGTACTGGTTCATTGGATCTGCTTGGTTCGGCGGAGTACATGGTGCGTCGTGGCAAGTACGGCGGAAGCCTGAGCGTGATCGGCCGATACAATGGAACGAATGACATGGAGCATCGGATGGGGCATGGCATCAGCACCACCACTGAACTATTCCGTCGGTTCGACATCGGCGAAGTCTGGAAAGTGATGCCCTCCTTGGGCGTCTATCACGAACTGGCCGGCAAGGATGCCTTGAGCGGAGACCCCGTTCAAGGTACCGGTAGTTCAACCCTTTTCACCCACGTAGGAGTCCGCGTGTGGTGGCGTTCCTGGGGATTCTCGAGCACGTACCAGCATGCCGTTGCGCGTAGCTTGGGCGAGCAAATGATCCCGAACAAGGAGCGCGTAGTCGTCGGACTTACATACAACCTCATCAGAAACAAGAACCGATCATGAGCAGAATGGACCTGGCCTTGATGGCCTTTATCAGCCTCACACTCGTAGCGTGCAAGAAGGACAAGGAACCGGATCCGGACCCCGATCCCACCACGGGAACGATCGCGTTGTCGGTGACCTTCATGAGCGGTACGAACGCATACACGCTGGATAGCATCCTCATCGACGGTGCGGGGCGCAAGATCCGTTTAAGCGCCCTGAAATTCTACGCCTCGGACTTCCACTTGGTGAATGATGCAGCAGTGACCGTGGGCGAATTCCACGAAGCCGTGGTGCTCGTGGATGCATCCGCTACATCCAACCTCTTCACCCTCGGAACCATGTCGCCCGGCCATGTACACGAAGCGCATATCGCATTGGGGCTGGATAGCACGTTGAACCATGCGGACCCGACACTGGCGGACTACCCGCTCAACGTTCCGGGGATGCATTGGAGCTGGAACCCGGCGGCCGGATACAAATTCCTCATGATGGTGGGTAAGGTGGATGGTAATGGGGATGGCGACTTCGATGACACCGAGGACCTGGATATCGCCTATGACTGCGCCACGGATGCCTTGTTGCGCGAAACCCATGTACACATCCATGCGGGACTGGTCGCCGGCGGCACGGTCACTATGGCTGCCAAGGTGGATGTGGCCAAATTGATCAGCGGCCTGGACTTCCTTACCACGCCCGTTGCCATGGGAGGAGAGCCGGCGAACATCACCGCCATGGACAGCCTCGCGGTCGCCGTTGACGAATTATAGGAGGACGAACGCACTTCACTGAGCGGGCCGCAACGTGCGGCCCGCTTTACTTTCCGGAAGGCTGCCGAACGCGGATTACTTTCGCGGCTCAAACGAGAAGCCTACGAATGAGCCAGATCTTCGACCTCGACATGATCAAAGTGGTGTACGGCCGCTATCCGGAAAGAGTGTCTGCCGCACGTAAAGCCTTGGGGAAGCCGCTCACGCTCACCGAGAAGATCCTCTACGCACACCTCTGGGATGGTGCAGCTACACAACCGTTCGGTCGTGGGAAGGACTACGTCGATTTCGCACCGGACCGCGTGGCCATGCAGGATGCAACCGCGCAGATGGCGCTGCTCCAGTTCAGCACCACCGGTCGCAAGACGGTCGCGGTGCCGAGCACTGTGCATTGCGATCACTTGATCCAAGCGCGGGTCGGGGCAAAGCAGGACCTTCAGGATGCACTGCTCAAGAGCAACGAGGTCTTCAACTTTCTGGAAAGCATCAGCAACAAGTATGGCATCGGCTTCTGGAAGCCCGGCGCAGGGATCATTCACCAAGTGGTGCTTGAACAGTACGCCTTCCCCGGCGGCATGATGATCGGCACGGATAGCCACACGGTGAACGCAGGCGGTCTGGGCATGGTCGCGATCGGTGTTGGCGGTGCCGATGCGTGCGACGTGATGAGCGGACTCGCTTGGGAATTGAAGTTCCCGAAGATCATCGGCGTGAAACTGACCGGCAAGCTCAACGGCTGGGCCTCACCGAAGGATGTGATCCTGAAAGTGGCCGGCATCCTAACGGTGAAGGGTGGAACGGGCGCCATCGTGGAGTACTTCGGATCCGGGTCGGAGAGCATGAGCTGCACCGGCAAGGGCACCATCGCGAACATGGGTGCGGAGATCGGTGCAACGACGAGCACCTTCAGCTACGACGATTCGATGTCACGCTACCTCAAGGGCACTGGGCGTGCGGAGATCGCAGCCATGGCCGATGCGATCAAGGAACATTTGCAAGGCGATCCGGAGGTCTACGCTGACCCGACGAAGTACTTCGATCAGGTGATCGAGATCGACCTCAGCACATTGGAGCCGCATGTCAATGGACCATTCACGCCGGATCTCGCATGGCCCATCAGCAAGTTCGCCGCAGCGGTGAAGGAGAACAAGTGGCCTGCGAAGCTGGAGGTCGGCCTGATCGGGTCCTGCACCAACAGCAGCTACGAGGACCTCACGCGGAGTGCATCCATCGCGCAACAAGCCATTGATAAGAAGCTGAGGGCGAAGAGCGAATTCACCATCACACCGGGCAGTGAACTGGTCCGTTACACGGCCGAGCGCGATGGCATCCTGGGAACCTTCGATCAAATGGGCGGGGTGGTGCTTGCCAATGCGTGTGGCCCTTGCATCGGTCAGTGGGCGCGCCACACGGATGATCCGGACCGGAAGAATTCGATCATCACCAGCTTCAACCGCAACTTCGCGAAGCGCAATGACGGCAACCCCAATACGCATGCGTTCGTCGCGTCGCCGGAGATCGTGACAGCGCTCGCGATCGCCGGGGACCTCACCTTCAACCCGCTCACCGATGAGTTGGTGAATGAGGAAGGGAAGAAGGTGAAACTGGATGAACCGAAGGGAATTGAACTCCCCCCGAAGGGATTCGATGTGAAGGATGCCGGCTACAAGGCGCCTGCTGCGGATGGCAGTTCTGTGAATGTGGTGGTGAAGGAGGGCAGCGATCGGCTTCAGTTGCTCGAACCATTCCCTGCGTGGAACGGCAAGGACATCACCGACGCGGTCGTCCTGATCAAGGCGAAGGGCAAATGCACCACGGATCACATCAGCATGGCCGGCCCATGGCTGCGGTATCGCGGACACTTGGATAACATCAGCAACAACACATTGATCGGCGCGACCAATGCATTCAACGGAGCCACGGACAAGGTGAAGAGCCAATTGACCGGTGAATACGGTGCCGTGCCTGCTACGCAACGAGCGTATAAGGCTGCAGGTGTTCCAAGCATCGTCGTGGGTGACCACAACTACGGTGAAGGCTCATCGCGCGAGCACGCAGCCATGCAACCGCGACACCTTGGTGTCGCTGCGGTACTTGTGAAGAGCTTCGCGCGGATCCACGAGACCAACCTGAAGAAGCAAGGCATGTTGGCGCTCACCTTTGCCAATGAGGCCGACTACGACAAGATCCAGGAGGATGACCGCGTTGACTTTACGGACCTCGTGGCTTTTGCACCCGGCAAGCCGATCACGTTGGTTTTCAAGCACAAAGGCGGCGGAAGCGACACGATCGTCTGCAACCACACCTACAATGCACCGCAGATCGAATGGTTCAAAGCAGGCAGCGCACTGAACATCATTCGGGCACAACACGGAAGCTGATCGAAAGAGGCGATGAAAATCCTTTTCATGCTTCTGAAGCGCGCGTTGGACGTGAGTTTTCCACCATCCATTGGGGATTAGTCGGGGGGTGCGCATTTGGTCATTCGCGAACGCGGCATAGATTTGGCCCCGAATTCAACCGAGACCAAACCAATCTCAACAAACATGAAGAAGATCGTAACAGTAGTTTCCGCGCTGGTGCTCGGCATCACCGCGATGGCCCAAACCGACCAGGGCACGTGGATGTTCGGTGCAGGTTCCAATCTGGGTTTCACCTCCGGAAAGGAGAATAGCGACCAAGAGGACGCAGCTTCACAATTGTCATTGGACGTGCGTGCTGGTTACTTCGTGATCGACAATCTGGCTGTTGGCTTGGATCTCGGTTACAGTTCCGTTAGCGTTGGTGGTGTGAGCGGTGCCGATCTGGGCGTGGGTCCCTATCTCCGTTACTACCTCATGGAGAGCAAGCTGTTCGGTGAACTCGGATATAAGATCGGTTCTTCTTCCTACGACGGGACCAAGCTCGGTTCCACCGGCGCATTGGGCGTTGGAGTTGGCTACGCTGCGTGGTTGAACGACAATGTGACCATCGAGCCGATGATCAAATATTCCGCCCTCAGCACGAAGCCCGACGGTGGCGATTCGTACAGTGGCTCCGCTTTCGGAGTCATGATCAACTTCGGCATCTACCTCGGCAACTAAGCCTGGCTTAGACCTTTTGGGCAGGGCCGTTCCGCAAGGAACGGCCCTGTTTCTTTTGGTTCATCTCCAAGGTGAAGGCACGGTCCTTGCCAACCCAGCACTCCACGTTCCCGGCCGCTCTTTACCTTGGCCCGGAGCCGATAACAACCACCACGAGCAATGAACCTGTCCCGCAACCCTGTTTTCACGTTGATCATCGCCCTATTGCCCTTGGGAAGCATCGCCCAGCAGATCGATACCACCAACACCTGGATCAGGAACGGTGACTTCGAGCAGATGGATGGCAAGAAATTGAAGCGCCCCGGTGGGATCCAGTATGCCAGCGGTTGGTCCTCCGCTACGGGCAAGAAGGTGGATCTCTTCAGTGAGAACGCGACCGTGGAGAGCACGGTGAGCACCCCGAAGAATTTCGCCGGTGATCAATCATGCCCTGAGCGGTGCCAACTACACCGGTATTCGCTGGTGGAGCTACCAGAACAAGGAGCCGCGCACCTACCTGCAAACGCAGCTGAAGTACAAGATGAAGAAGGACTCGCTCTATTGTGTGCGATTCTACGTGTCGCTCGCCGACCTGAGCAAATACGCGACAGGGGAATTGGGCGCGTACTTCAGCAAGGACAAGATCGAGAAGGATGATGCGCTCAGCCTGACCTACGAGGTGACCGTGCCCTCCGTGCGGACGAAAGTGTACAGCGACCTGTTCAGTTGGCAGGGCGTCTGCGGGACATACCAGAGCAAGGGCAACGAGGAGTGGATGATCCTTGGGAATTTTGCGGCCACCGAGAAAACAATGAACGAGAAGGTGAAGCGACCGCGCGGCGAAACCCGTCCACAGGTATTCTCCGCCTACTACTTCATCGACAACGTGGAAGTGTATGCCGTGAAGAACCGGACCTCCTGTAGCTGCGAACAGTTGAAGGATGCCGAGAGTGAGTACATCTTCAGTCGGAAGGGGGTGACACCTCCCGGGATCAAGGGACCTGAGAAAGCGGACGTGCAGGTCTTCTATTTCAAGCGCTTCCAGAAGTCGGTGGATCCTTCCATGGAGCCGTGGGTGACCAATCTCATCGAGGCCATGAAGGAGAACACCACGTTCAAGATCGAACTCATTGGCCACTTCGATTCCGTGGAAATGGATCGCACCCGTGTGCGACCCGACCTCGTCGACCTTTCCAAGGAACGTGCGGAGTCCGTTAAGGAAGCGTTGGTGGAGGCGGGGATCGACGCAGCGCGTGTGCTCATCGTGGGCAAGGACGCTTCAGAACCTGCCGATGACAGCAATACGGAGGTGGGCATGAGCAAGAACCGTCGGGTGGAGGTGGCGATCAAGAAGTAGCCTCGCGTAGCGCCCGGTTGGTCGTAAGGGACGACCGATCCTGGCTTCGGCTACCTTCCGCGCCGATGGAGCAATCCGCTTCCGGGATCGTCAAAGGCGATCGCAAGGTCATCCGGGCATGGTCGATGTACGACTGGGCGAACTCGTCGTACTCCCTTACGATCACGAGTGCGGTCTTCCCCATGTTCTACGTGGCGGTTACTGCGGACTTCGGTGAGGCGCGCTTTCTGGAACAGTACGGTGTGCCGTCCGCATCTCTCTACTCGTATGCCTTGTCGGCAGGTTTCCTACTTGTGGCCATGATCGTCCCCTTGCTCAGTGGCATTGCGGATCACCGCGGGAACAAACTCTCGTACCTCAAGTTCTTCTGCTACCTCGGTGCCGCGAGTTGCGCCGGACTCTTCTTCTTCTCGGTGGAACACATCTGGCTGAGCATGGCCTGCATCGTGCTGGCCTGCGCGGGATTCTCCGGTAGCCTGGTCTTCTACGATGCCTATTTGCCCGAGATCGCCGAGCGCAAGGACCACGATCGCATCAGCGCGCGTGGTTATACCATGGGCTATATCGGCAGCGTGATCCTGCTCATCATCAACCTGCTCATGGTGATGAAACCGGGCTGGTTCGGAATTCCGGATAGGGATGGACTACCGGCGAGACTCACGTTCTTGAGCGTGGCGGTCTGGTGGGCCGGATGGGCACAATGGCCATTCAGCCGGTTGCCGGGTCCATCGGGACAGAAACCGGGGAAGAAGCACGTGATCTGGAGCGGCTACCAGGAGTTGCGCAAAGTGTGGGTCCAATTGACGGGCATGCAGCGACTGCGTCGATATTTGATGGCCTTCTTCGTGTTCAACATGGGCATCCAGACCGTCATGTACCTGGCCGTCAACTTCGCGAAGCAGGAGATCAAGCAAGCCGATGGTTCGGCGATCTCCGACGAGAGCCTGATCATCAGTGTGCTCATCATCCAACTTGTTGCCGCATTGGGTGCGTTGACCTTCGTTCAATTGAGCAAACGGTTGGGCAATTTGAGGGCACTGCTCCTGGGCTGCCTCATCTGGGTGGGGGTATGCGCCATGGCGTGGAGCATCCACTGGACCTATCAGTTCTACATCCTCGCGGCCTTGGTGGGATCCGTGATGGGCGGTTGTCAGGCCCTGAGCCGTAGCACCTACGCCAAATTCCTGCCGGCGACGAAGGACACCGCTTCATTCTTCAGTTTCTATGATGTGAGTTATTACGTTGGAACGGTCCTGGGCACAGCAGCTTACGGACTCGTGTACCAGTTCACGGGCGATCTGCGCAATACCATCATCGCCATCGGATCCTTCTTCGTCCTTGGGGCCTTCCTGCTTTGGCGAGTGCCGAAAGAGGAAGTGCCGATCCCAGCAACGGCATAGTCGCGATCTTCGCAGCCATGAATGAGCAGCGACCTTGGGATGTGGTCATCGTAGGTGGAGGCATTGTAGGCGTCGCCACCTTGTACAAATTGCAGACGCGCTACCCTGCCCTGCGCATCCTGTTGTTGGAGAAGGAGGCGGCACTTGCTGATCATCAGACCGGCAACAACAGCGGTGTGATCCATAGTGGGATCTATTACAAGCCGGGCAGCTACAAGGCGCGCAATTGTGTGAACGGTCGTCGAGAACTGGTCGCCTTTGCGAAAGAGCATGGTGTGCCACACGACATCTGCGGCAAGCTCATTGTCGCCACGAACAGAGAGGAATTGCCGAGGTTGGAGAAGATCTACAATACAGGCATTGCGAACGGGATCGAGGGCATGGAGCGGATCGCGGCGGAACGGATCAAGGAGATCGAGCCGTTCTGTGAAGGCATTGCAGCCGTTCGCGTCGGATGCACCGGCATCATCGACTTCCGCGCCGCCACGAACAAGATGGCCGATCTCGCTCTTGCGCTTCAACCGGAAAGCCGGGTTGCGCTCGGTGAGACGTTCGAGGAGATCGCCTCCACGGACAGCGGAAGTGTCGTGCGAACCTCAAAGGGCACCCACCGCACACGCTTCGCGATCTTCTGCGGCGGCTTGCAGAGCGATCGTTTGGCGAAGGCCGACGGCGCCAAGGTGAAGGAGCGCATCGTCGGATTCCGTGGTGACTACTATGACCTCACGGAACAGGGCCATCACAAGGTGAAGCACCTCATCTACCCCGTGCCCGATCCACGCTTCCCGTTCCTGGGCGTCCACTTCACGCGCATGACCGACGGCAGCATCGAGTGCGGACCCAACGCGGTGTTCACCTTCAAGCGCGAGGGCTACGGCAAGACCGACTTCGACCTGAAGGATACGATCGATGCACTCACGTACGGCGGCACGTGGAAGCTCTTCTTTTCGAACATGAGCTACGGTATCGACGAGTACCGTCGTGCGTTCAGCAAACGGTTGTTCCTGCGTACGTTGAAGCGCCTGATCCCCTCACTGGCAATGGAGGACATCAAACCGGGTAGGGCAGGGGTGCGCGCGATGTTATTGGGCACCGATGGCGTGATGGTCGATGATTTCCGCATCGAGCGGCGCGGCAATCACATCCACGTGCTCAATGCCCCATCGCCTGCGGCAACAGCGGCGTTGGCCATCGGCGAACACATCGTGGACATGGCGGCCAAGGAATTGGCCATTGCGCCGGTCTGACGCCTTAGGCGATCCGGTACTGCTCGTTCACCTCCGGCCAGTTCCACAGGAAGTAACCCATCAGACCGTTCAGTCGCTTCAACACGATCGGCTGCGGCGCGCGCATTTCGCGGTAGTAGCTGTCCTGGTAGCAGAAGAGGTCGTATTCCTGGAAGATCGCACGGCCCATGGCGTACACCGGGTTCTTGCTCGGGAAGTTCAACCGCTCCATGCGCGACTGCAATGCGCGCACTTCCAACTCCACGTCCGTGCAATTCCGGTTGATCGCCTGCGAGAACTTGGAGACCGATAGGGAGAAGATGCGCTTATCCACGCCCGCACCCATGGTCCGTTCCATTTCCATGAGGTTGGCCGCGAGGACGATCATCAGGAAATGGTCGTCGTCGCCATCACGAATGCCGGGGGAAAGTTCGAACTCCGGAGCCTCGTTCACCTCCGCCAGCACCACCGGGAACCCCTCCGCGCACATCTCCAGCATCGTGTTCACGAACACGTTCGCCAGTTTGTCCTCGGTGATCCGTTTCCTTCCGAACAGGGTCGCTATCATGCGTCTTACGTTGTGCGAAGGTCCCGGAACCTGCTTGTCGTTCAGAGCACTTTTTTCGTCTAATTTCAACAACGTTATCCACCTCTTTGGCAATGATGACCACGCTATTACATGAATACGCCCGCTACAACCTGTGGGCGAACACCCGGTTCGTAGAGCGTTTGTGTATCGAACCTGATCACGTTCTGGATGCCGAAGTTCCGAGCAGCTTCCCCACGTTGCGCAAGACACTGCTGCACATCCGCGATGCCGAGAATGCGTGGAGTTGCCGGTTGCAAGGCGCCCCGGTCCCTTGGCCTGCGAACGACAGATCGGACATCGCGGACCTTATCCCTTACAGCAAGGTGCTTTGTGATCTGGTCCTCGGCTACGACGAAGGCCTTTTGCTGGAAACACGGGAGTTCAAAACGCTCAAGGACGATCCACAGAAGTCAGCGGTGTGGCGCATGCTACACCATTGCTTCAACCACAGCACGCAACACCGTGGGCAATTGATCACCATGATGCGCGCACTCCGTCTGGAAGGGATCCCCGGCAATGATCTGGTCCTGTACCAGCGTTCGTTGAGTGCGTGATCGGATCAGGACATCACACGACCTAACAGGTCCATACCTGTGTATGTGGTCGGTGAAAGTCGGCGCAATTGGTCCTTCACGGCATCGCTTACTTCCAGCCCGTCAATGAATGCGTTGATGTCGTCTTGGCTCACGCGCTCCTTGCCGCGTGTCAATTCCTTCAAGCGCTCGTACGGCTGTGGAAACCCTGCGCGGCGCAGGATGGTCTGCATGCCTTCGGCGATCACGGGCCACTGTGCATCCAGGTCGCGGCGGATGGCAGCCTCGTTCAAGAGCAATTTGCCAAGCCCCTTGTTGATGCTGTCGATGGCGAGCATGGTGTGCGCGATCGGAACGCCGATATTGCGTGTCACCGTACTGTCGGTCAGGTCGCGCTGCAGGCGACTGATCGGCAACTTCTCGCTGAGGTGGATGAAGAGCGCATTGGCAATGCCCAAGTTTCCTTCGGCGTTCTCGAAATCGATCGGGTTCACCTTGTGTGGCATGGCGCTGCTGCCGATCTCTCCGGCCTTGATCCGTTGGCGGAAGTAGTCCATGCTCACATACTGCCACAGATCCTTGCACAGATCGATCAGGATCGTGTTCACGCGGCGCATGCCGTCGAAGAGCGCGGCGAGGTTGTCGTAGTGTTCGATCTGCGTGGTGAACTGCTGGCGCTTGAGGCCAAGCTTCTGATCGAGGAACCGATCCGCGAGCTTGATCCAATCCAATTCGGGATACGCAACGTGGTGCGCATTGAAATTGCCGGTGGCGCCGCCGAATTTTCCGGTGAACGGAACCTCGCGCACCAGTTTCAATTGTTGATCCAACCGTTCCACGAAGACCTGGATCTCCTTACCCAAGCGCGTGGGTGAGGCGGGTTGGCCGTGGGTGCGCGCGAGCATCGGCACCTGCGCCCAATCCAATGCAAGGCCATGCAGTTTGTCCCGCAACCCGATCATGGTGGGGAGGTACGCCGCGAACATGAAATCCTTGATCAACAACGGCAGCGCGGTGTTGTTGATGTCCTGGCTGGTGAGGGCGAAGTGTACGAACTCCTTCTGCTTCGCCAAGCCCGCCTCCTCCATGCGCTCCTTCAAGAAGTATTCGATCGCCTTCACATCGTGGTTCGTCACCTTTTCGATGTCCTTGATCCGCTGTGCGTCGCCGGTGCTCAGGTCGGTGATGCGCCTACGGATCGGCTCGAGGCGTTCCAACGGCGTGCCCGCAAGTTCCGGAAGCGGGGTTTCACAGAGGAATACGAAGTAGTCCAATTCCACGCGCAAGCGGTAGCGCATCAACGCGTGTTCGCTGAACCAGCGCGCCAAGGTCCGTGTGCGGTCGCGGTAGCGTCCGTCGATGGGCGAAATGGCGGTGAGCGCGTCGAGGTCCATGGTTTTCAGGAAGGCGCCAAAGGTAGCCACCGGCATTGCGCGCATCTTTGCTCGATGTCGTTCTCCAAGGACTTCGGCCGGGGCTTCTCCGGGTTCTTCGTGGCCTTCCGTTTCGTGCTCGGTAACGGCATGGGTTGGATGTTCCTGGTGCCCATCGTGCTCTGGGTGCTCCTAGCTTATGGCATGTTCCATGGTCTGGAGGCGCTTTCCGACTGGTTGGGCGCATGGGCGGCTGGCTACTTGGAGATCACGATCGAGCCGGATGAGCAGGGTTGGTGGAGTGCGGTGAAGGCGTGGATCAACGGCGCGACCAACGTGATCGTCTCATGGATCCTGAAGATCGCGATCGGTTACCTGCTCTTCGTGGCGAACAAGTACATCGTCCTTGTCCTGCTTTCGCCGCTTTTGGCGTACGCCAGTGAACGCGCCGAGGAGATCATCACAGGAAAGCACTTCCCGTTCAGCTTTTCACAATTGATGAAGGATGCAATGCGCGGTGCGCTCATCGCCATGCGCAACGGGATCCAGGAGTTGACGATCACCGCAGGGATCTGGATCGTGTCCCTCATCGTTCCCATCATCACGCCGCTCAGTTTGATCCTGCTCTTCCTGATCTCGGCGTACTTCTATGGCTTCTCCATGTTCGACTATGTGTACGAGCGTCGTCGCATGCGCATCGGAGAAACGGCGCGTGCCGTGAACAGCAGCATGGGCGCGGTACTCGCGAATGGTTCGCTCTTCAGCTTGCTGATGAAGGTCCCGCTCGTGGGTTTGATGCTCGCTCCGGTGATGGCCTCTGTTGGCGCGGTGATCGCTACCACGAAGAAGGAAGCCACGGCACTTACTGCTCGTTGAGCCACTCGTGGATCGAACGATCCCCGATGATCAGATCCTCGATCACGGCTTGTCCTTGGTACACACGAACAAGCGCATAGGCGGGAAGTCCTTCGGTCCTTTCCCCATTCTCCCATTGCGGCGTCAGCATGGACTCTGTGGTCGCACCATCACCCTCTTCCAGGTAGAAGCGTCGGAAGGGAAGTTCCACGCGATCCACCATGCTGCCCTTCTCGCCGTAGTGGGTCACAGGAAGGAAGGCCCCACTCGTTGGTTCAACCGCGACCAATCCCGTGATCACCGCATATCCGGACGTATCGCTTACAGCGATCAGCGCGAATGATCGCTGCCGACCGTACTGACCCTGATCCGTCACCTGATCCAGTACCGCATGCGGATCGGGCCATTCCCCGATGCTTGCCTCGAAATTCAGGATCACGTACTCACCGCGGAACGGATCACGCGGATCGATCGGTGCTGTGCGGAATTTGAAGACCTCACCATCATGCAACACCCGTTGGTGGTCGAAGATCATCCATGCCAGGAAACCCAACTGGACCAGCGCGATCGCGAGGAAGATCAAGGTGCTACGCTTCATGGCGGTCACGATCGCGTTTGCGCACCATGCGCACGTTCATGTATAGGAAACCGCAGCCGATGGCGATGAAGACCAGGCCGCGCAGCACGAAGCTCATATCGGTGTCGAAGAAGCGCATGAGGATCGTGGTGCTGAGGATGATCAGTCCAAGGTTCATGCGCTGCAACGAATCACGTTCGATCCCGTGCTTCATGGTGAACACACCCAAGGCGAGCAGCGTGAGGTTCATCAGGATGGTCGCAGCGATCGGGGAGAATTGCCCGATCCCATAGCACAGCAGGAAGAGCCACCAGCCTTCCGGGTACGGCCAACCCTCGAAAGGTTTTCGACGACGGATCGATAGCACGTAGGCTACACTACCGATCGCAGAAAGGATCAGGATGATCGCCGTATCCGATCCTGTGTCACTGAAACGTTCAACCCCCTTCCACACATTGCGGAAACTGAAGATGCAGAACGTGATCAGCATGGTCGCCCCGCCAACAAGCACCCAAGGCCACGTGCGCATTACGCGACGGGGATGGATCCACGGCACCAGTGTGAAAGCGGAAGCCATGGCGACAAGCCCCAGAACGTGTACGACCTCCCAGTCGGTGTAGAACAACTGGCTGGTGATGCCCACGCCCAAGGCCATGAACAAACTGAACCACCAGAAGCTGATGCCGACGCCATTGCTCTTCGCCCACCGCAGATACACCGGAACCGCCGCAGCGATCAACGGGATCATGAGCCACGGGTGATCGGCCCCATGGTCAAAGCGGACCAACCAACCGTACCAAACGATGGTGGCGAGGTAGATGAGGGTGACGATCAATGAGCCCGGCAAGTACAAGAGTGGAAGAATGAGCAAGGAGCACGTGAGCAGGTATCCATCCAGTTCACCATCGATGTGGTAGATCTGGCTGATCAGTGCCACGCAAGCGAAAAGTCCGCACGCCAATAGCACTCCGCTGCCTTCACGCCATGAGGCATTTCCGTTCCTGCGTTCCAGAGCGAACCATACGAGTACCTGACCCAGTAAGACCGGAAGGAAAGCGATGATCGTGCGAGCGACACGCGGCAGATCATCCCAGTTGTGCGCGATGATGAGGATGATCCCCAAGCCGACCAACAAACTGCCGAGGATGGCGAACACCAGCAGCATGCGGTTGCTCCCTTGGTCGGTATCCGTGGCGTAGCGTGCGCGGATCCGATCGGCTTGCTCCGAAGAGATCAAGCCTTCGCCCACCAAATGGGGCAACACATCAAGAAGCTTGGGAGCCGCCATGCGGGTTGAAGGTAGGTGCGTTCGGACGCATGGTCCGTTTACGACGCCATCAGCAGATGCACCACCAGCAACATGGCCGGTGCAGCAAGTAAGTAGCCGTCGAAGCGATCCAACGCTCCGCCGTGCCCGGGCAACAGCTTACCGCTGTCCTTCACCCCGGCCGCGCGCTTCATCGCGCTCTCGAGCAGGTCGCCGATCGTTGCGGTGATGGACACGACAACCGAGGCGATCATCCATTCCTTCACCGGTCCGACACCACCGTATGTAATGAGCGACCACGCTACCAATGCGGTGAGGGCCATACCGCCGAGCAACCCCTCCCAAGTCTTCCCCGGGCTCACCTTCGGCATGAGCTTGTTCCGCCCGATCGACTTCCCCACGAGGTATGCGCCGGTGTCGTTCGTCCAAAGCAGGAGCATGAAGCCGATGAAGAGCATCGGATCGATGGCGACCATCCACACGGCACACGCCATCGGGACTGTGATGTACACAACGACGGCCAGTAAATGACCGAACCTGGTCGCGGGATCAGATCTTCCACTACGAAGCAGGATCACCACGAACGCGAGTAAGGCAAGTAGGATCACTGCGATCGCTTTCGGAAACTCCGGTGCAGGGAAGAAGAAGATCGTGGACACCCATGCACCGTATGCGATCACCGCAAGTGCGCCGGTCTGGATCGCCGGGATGGCTGCTGATGCGTCGGCCCATTGCAGTCTACGCAGTTCCAGCGCAGCCATTACAGTGATGGGCAGGAAGAGCAGCGCGGTGGCTTCCGTTCCAAGCCACGCCGCGCCAAGCACCAAGGCCACGTAAACCGCGCCGGATAAGGCTCGCAGACCAAGTTCCTTCACGACTCTTCGGGGTTACGCACAAGGTGGCGGGCACGCATCACATCATCCTGCTCCACATACAGCCCGATCTCGGTGAGTTGCGGGTAAATGCTCACGCCGTTATCCACGAGCAACACAGCGATGTCATGCTCTTCCAAACGTCCTTTGATCAACGTCGCCTCGGTCGGGGATGCTACGGTAAGAAGCAACGTCCAACCTTGTGGCGCACGCATGGAGGGTCAAGCCTGTTCCTCGGTACTAGGCTCCACTGGCGCAGGACTTGGCACCTCGGCTTTCTGTCCATTGGAGGTGGCCTGTGGCGAGATCTTGAAGGTCCGTTCCCCGAAGATCTTCTCCAGGTCCTCCTTGAAGATCACTTCCTTGATCAGCAGTTGCTTGGCAAGCGCGGTCAGCTTGTCCTTGTTCTCCGTGAGGATCCGCTTGGCGCGCTGATACTGGGTTTCGATGAGTTTGCTCACCTCTTCATCGATGGTCTGCGCGGTGCGCTCACTGTACGGTTTGCCGAAGGTGTATTCGCTCTGGCCGGAGCTGTCGTAGTAGCTTACGTTGCCCACCTTGTCATTCAGGCCGTACATCGAGACCATCGCGTAGGCCTGCTTGGTCACCTTCTCCAGATCGCTCAATGCACCGGTGCTGATCTTCCCGTACATCACGTCCTCAGCTGCACGACCACCCAAGGCTGCACAGATCTCATCCAACATCTGTTCGGTGGTGGTAAGGTGTCGCTCTTCCGGCAGGTACCACGCGGCACCCAACGAACGCCCACGGGGAACGATCGTCACCTTCACCAGTGGTGAGGCGTGTTCCACCAACCAGCTCACTGTGGCATGTCCGGCCTCGTGGTAGGCGATCGCCTTCTTCTCGTCGGCGGTGATGATCTTGTTCTTCTTCTCCAATCCGCCGATCACGCGATCCACGGCATCGAGGAAGTCCTGCTTGTCCACTTGGTGTTTCTGCTTGCGTGCCGCGATCAACGCCGCCTCGTTGCAGATGTTGGCCAGATCGGCACCACTGAATCCCGGTGTCTGGCGGGCAAGAAAATCAACGTCCACGTTGATATCCATTTTCAGCGGCTTCAAGTGGACCCGCAGGATCTGCTCCCGCTCATTGAGGTCGGGCATGTCCACGAAGATCTGGCGGTCGAAACGGCCTGCGCGCATGAGTGCGCGATCCAACACATCCGCGCGGTTCGTCGCACCGATCAGGATCACACCGCTGTTCGTGCCGAAGCCGTCCATCTCGGTGAGCAACTGGTTCAAGGTGTTCTCGCGTTCATCATTCGCGCCCATGCTCACACTGCGTCCACGTGCGCGGCCGATGGCATCGATCTCATCAATGAAGATGATGCTCGGTGCTTTCTCCTTCGCTTGCTTGAAGAGGTCACGTACACGGCTTGCGCCCACGCCAACGAACATCTCCACGAAGTCCGAACCACTGAGCGAGAAGAAAGGAACATTCGCTTCACCGGCGATCGCTTTCGCGAGCAACGTCTTTCCGGTTCCCGGAGGACCTACGAGTAACGCGCCTTTCGGGATCTTCGCGCCGAGGTCGGTATACTTCTTCGGTGTCTTCAGGAAGTCCACGATCTCCTGCAACTCCTCCTTCGCCTCGGCCAATCCGGCCACGTCGTTGAAGGTCACGTTCGTGCTCTTCCCGCCCTCGAACACCTGTGCCCGGCTCTTGCCGATGTTGAAGATCTGGCCTCCGGGTCCACCGCCGCCGCCGAGGCGACGCATCACGAAGACCCAGATCAGGATCATCGCGCCGAAGAAGAGCACCCAGTTCAGGATCTCGCGCCCCCAGTTGTCAGGGTAGGTATAACTGTAGTGGACGCCGTGCTTGTCCAACTCCTCCACCAACTTGTCCTTCTGTTTGTTGCTGTTCCCGATGTTGAAGACGTAATGCGGACCGACGAGATTCGGGCCCGCGATCGGCGAACTGGTCACCTTGCTCTTGTGGGGTTCCTTCCCCAATGCGTCTTGCTTGATGGTCACCTTCACCACCTGGTCGTTCACGATCTCCACCTTCTCCACATCACCGGCATCGAGCATCGGCCAGAAGTCCGCCACGTTCAAAGGGGTGGTGCTCCCGTTGTACTGGAACAGCTGGATCGAAAGGATCACCAGGATGATGATGCCGTAGATCCAATAGAAGTTGAAGGAGCGCTTGGGGCGCTCGCTACGCTTTGGCTCGTTCTTATCGTTCTTGTTCTCCACGTTGCTCGGCTTCGGTCGGTCAGGCCACATTCTCATATCGCTTCAGGGCAGCGTCCCCCCACAGATCCTCCAGTGCATAGTACCCGCGGCGCTCGCGGTGGAAGATGTGGACCACCACATCCACGAAATCCATCAGTATCCACTCCGCATTCCGTTCTCCCTCCGTGTGCCAGGGCTTTTCTCCTGTCCGTTCGCGGGTCTTTTCCAGTACTGATCGCGCGATGGCATCCACTTGCGTGTTCGAGTCGCCGTGGCAGACAATGAAATGACCGCACACCGCGTTCGGAACGCTTCGTAGATCAATGTGTACGATATCCCGGCCTTTCACCTCTTGGATGCCTTCGATCACGGCCTCCACCAGTCGGGCGGTCGTTCCGCCCTTGATCTTCTTCATCCGGGTTATCTTGTTGCGCTCAAAGGTACGAAGTTACCCACCCCGCCTTCCGCACGCATCAACACGACCGCCCGCATGACAAGGCCCATTGGTGAAACGTTGTTGGAGTTCGACAAGCTCGACAGCACCAACAAAGAGGCGGCCGAATTGCTCGCACTGTCAAAAGTGGATCACGGGGCCGTCATTCTGGCCCATTCTCAAGCCGATGGCAGAGGTCAACGCGGCAGCGCGTGGCTTTCGTCCCCGGGGCAGGACCTCACCTTCAGCATCGTGGTGAAACCACCTAGGCTACGAGCGGATGCGCAATTCGCGCTCGGGAAGATCGCAGCGCTTGCGGTGCATGACACGGTCCGGAAGCATGTGGAAGGTGATGTGCGGATCAAATGGCCGAACGATGTCCTGGTGGAGCGGAAGAAGATCGCCGGGATCTTGATCAAGAACGAAGTGGTGGGGGAGTTGGTGATGTCCGCCGTGATCGGCATCGGGCTCAATGTGAACAATACCAGCTTGCCCGAGGAATTGGTGGCGACCAGTTTGGCCAAGGAAGCCGGGAAGTCCTTTGATCGGAAAGTGGTCCTGCGGGAATGTTTGGATCGTTTCGGCCACTGGTGGGGCAAATGGACCAGCGCTCCGGGGGAAGGTCTGGTCAGCTATACGGACCGCCTTTGGACCCGTGGCCGTTGGACGGACATGACGCTGGATGGTGCGCCCATCAGGGCCCGGACCGTGGATGTGGACCCGCTCGGAAGGCTCATCATCGAGACCGAGGATGGAGCTGTGAATGCCTATGGTCTGGACCGCCTTCGCTTCGCTCCTCGGTAGGATCGTTTTGCCGGGTGACGAAAAGGTCTACATTTGCCGTCCCTTAAGAAAGACAACCGGTTATGAAAAGGACCTTCCAACCCAGCAAGCGCAAGCGCACCAACAAGCACGGCTTCCGCAAGCGGATGGGCACTGCCGCCGGCCGTGCCATCCTATCCAACCGCCGTCGCCAAGGCCGCGTGAAGCTTACCAGCTCGGATGAGATGGTAGGGGCGAAATAGGATCCTCCAATTGAATTTCCTCGAAGGGTCGTCCACGGACGGCCCTTCTTCATTTTCCCCGGGACGTCACTCCGGGCAAGGCGTCTTCGCCGCGACCCGGAGTCTCACGAATGTCCAACGCGCAATTGCGTGGGCAGCCCGGTGCGCTGTTCTCGCTCGCTGAGCTTCACTAGCCAGATCAAACGATCATTCGGCGAGCCGTACCCGAATGGCCACCCCCAATTCAGGGGTCAGGAGCACATGGCCGAACGGCAATTCCTGGGTAGTGATGGTTTCCGGGGCATGATCCCTTAGCCGCGCTCCAAGCGCCGGAGGGATCACCCTGTCGTGGGTGCCGAAGAACAAGTGGACCGGAACACCATGGCTACGGGCCTGGACAGCGGCTTGCGAGAGATCGGGTTCGATCAGCCGATAGCTCAACCACACGTCATGCACCAATTGTCGCTTGGCCCTGCTGTCCGTCTGGCCCATGAGGAACCGGAACATCCGCTCATTCATCAGCCTCAGGGCGCGCAAGGCCTTCATGATCCCGTGTGTGATCGTCGGGTCGAACACGAATCGCTTGTACAGCCAGCGGCCGATCCGCGAAGCTGCCAGGCCACGGTACCACGGGCGGGTCTTCAGTCCATCGGGTGCCACAAGGAAGACCCGTTCGACCCGCTCCGGCATATGCTCCAGTAAGCTTAACGCGATCCGCCCCCCCAAGCTATACCCGAGCACGTTCACCTTCGGCGCGTGGATCGAATCCGCGAAGGCGGTGAAGAAGGTGATCAGTTCGTTCGGCGTGAAGGGCAGGTCCGCACGCTCCGGGTACCCCGGACTCTGTCCGTGGAAGTGGAGGTCGAAGGCGTACAGGGTGCAACGGTCACCAAGGGCCTCTTCGAGAATGGCGAAGTCCGCACCCGTGCGACCGAAGCCATGGAAGGCGAGGATGGGCAAAGCGCCGCTCCCGTACGTACGGTACGCAAGCGTGACGCCGTGGGTGAAGTAGGAGACCAAGTGCGGATCAGACAATGAAATGATCGGACGATCGGAAAATGGAATACCCGGCGAAGTTCGTGGGCGGGGAATTTTCTGATCGTCCCATTTTCCGATCTTCTGATCGAGTTTCTCCACGATCCAGCCTCCTTATCCACATCCCCTTTCCAGCCACCCGGTCCCGGATACCTTCGCACCCCGGTTACAAACCGGACATGCCAAGAGACACTTCCATCAAGTCGGTCCTGCTCATCGGCAGTGGACCGATCGTTATCGGCCAGGCCTGCGAGTTCGATTACTCCGGCAGCCAAGCTTCCAGATCTCTTAGGAACGAAGGCATCGAGGTCACGCTGATCAACAGCAACCCGGCCACCATCATGACCGATCCGGTCACGGCGGACAACATCTACCTGCTGCCGCTCACGACTGCGAGCATCGAATTGATCCTACAGAAGCACAAGATCGACGCGGTGCTGCCCACCATGGGCGGACAGACCGCGCTGAACCTCGCCATCGAGTGCGAGAAGCTCGGCATCTGGAAGGAACACGGCGTTCGCATGATCGGAGTCGACACCAAGGCCATCAACATCACTGAGGACCGCGAGCAGTTCCGGCAGTTGATGGAGCGCATCGGTGTGCCCATGGCGCCCAGCAAGACCGTGGCCAGCTTCCTGGAAGGGAAGAAGGTGGCGCAGGAGTTCGGCTTTCCGTTGGTGATCCGCGCGAGCTACACGCTCGGTGGCGCTGGCGCATCATTCGTGAAGGACCCCGCCGAGTTCGACAAGCTGCTGAAACACGGTTTGCAGATCAGTCCGATCCACGAGGTGATGATCGACAAGGCGCTGCTCGGTTGGAAGGAGTACGAACTCGAGTTGCTGCGCGACAAGGACGACAACGTGGTGATCATCTGCTCCATCGAGAACTTCGATCCGATGGGCATCCACACGGGTGACAGCATCACCGTGGCGCCCGCGATGACGCTCAGCGATCGCACCTACCAGCGCATGCGTACCGAGGCCATCAAGATGATGCGCGCCATCGGCGACTTCGCTGGCGGTTGCAACGTGCAGTTCGCCGTGAGCCCCGATGAGAAGGAAGAGATCTACGCGATCGAGATCAATCCGCGTGTGAGCCGCAGCAGCGCGCTCGCCTCGAAAGCCACGGGCTATCCCATCGCCAAGATCGCCAGCAAGCTCGCCATCGGTTACCGCTTGGATGAATTGGAGAACCCCATCACCGGCACCAGCGCCTTCTTCGAGCCCACGCTCGATTACGTGATCGTGAAAGTGCCGCGTTGGAATTTCGACAAGTTCGAGGGCAGCGACCGTCGCCTCGGTGTGCAGATGAAGAGCGTCGGCGAAACGATGGGCATCGGCCGGAGCTTCCAAGAAGCGCTGCAGAAAGCCTGTCAGAGTTTGGAGATCAAACGCAACGGCTTGGGCGCCGATGGCAAGGAAACGCGTGATGCCGCAGTCTTGCTCGACAGTCTCGCCAACCCGAGCTGGAGTCGCCTCTTCCACGTGTACGACGCGATCAAGCTCGGCATTCCCTTCAGCAAGATCCACGAGCTCACGCGCATCGACATCTGGTTCCTGAAGCAGATCGAGGACATGATCCTCACCGAGAAGGAAGTGGAGAAGTACACGCTCGACACCATCCCCCGCGATCTGCTTTACGAAGCGAAACAGAAAGGCTATGCGGACCGGCAAGTGGCGCATTTGCTCGACTGCCTCGAAAGCGAAGTGTACAAGAAGCGGAACGAACTCGGCATCAAACGCGTGTACAAATTGGTGGATACCTGCGCCGGTGAGTTCCCCGCGAAGACGCCGTACTACTACAGCACCTTCGAGGAGGAGAACGAGAGCGTGCGCAGCGACAAGAAGAAGATCGTGGTGCTCGGCAGTGGCCCCAACCGCATCGGCCAAGGGATCGAGTTCGATTACAGTTGCGTACACGGCGTGCTCGCGGCGAAGGAGATGGGCTACGAGACCATCATGATCAATTGCAACCCGGAGACCGTGAGCACGGACTTCGACACCGCCGACAAGCTCTACTTCGAGCCGGTGTTCTGGGAGCACATCTACGACATCATCCAGCACGAGCAGCCCGAGGGCGTCATCGTGCAGCTCGGCGGACAAACCGCGTTGAAGCTGGCGGAGAAACTGGAGAAGTACGGCATCAAGATCATCGGCACCAGCTACGCCGCGCTGGACATGGCCGAGGACCGCGAGCGCTTCTCATCGCTCCTGCGCGATCTCGAGATCCCGTACCCCGCCTTCGGTGCAGTGAACAATCCGGAGGAAGCCGTGAAGCTGAGCAAGACGCTCGGCTTCCCGCTGCTGGTGCGCCCCAGCTACGTGCTCGGCGGGCAGAAGATGAAGATCGTGATCAACGAAGGGGAACTTGTGGACCAAGTGCTGGACATCCTGCAACTGATGCCGGACAACCGCATCCTCATTGATCACTTCCTCGACGGCGCCATCGAAGCGGAAAGCGATTCCATCTGCGACGGCGAGATGGTGCGCATCATCGGCATCATGGAACACATCGAACCGGCGGGTATCCACAGCGGCGACAGCAACGCCGTGCTGCCTCCCTTCGATCTCAGCGAAAAGGTGATCCAGCAGATCCGCGAGCACACGCACAAGATCGCGTTGGCGCTGAAGACCGTGGGCCTGGTGAACATCCAGTTCGCCATCAAGGACGAAGTGGTGTACGTGATCGAAGCCAACCCGCGCGCCAGCCGCACCGTGCCCTTCATCGCGAAAGCCTACGGCGAGCCCTACGTGAACTGGGCCACCAAGGTGATGCTCGGCGCCAAGCTCAAGGACTTCCAGTTCAAGCCACGCCTCGATGGCTACGCGATCAAGGTGCCCGTCTTCAGCTTCGACAAGTTCCCGAACGTGGACAAAAGCCTCGGGCCCGAGATGAAGAGCACCGGCGAGGCGATCTACTTCATCAAGGATCTGAAGGATCCCTTTTTCCGACAGGTCTACGGCGAACGCTCAATGTACCTGAGCAAATGACCGCGAAGAGGGATCCGTTCTGTCACTGCGAGCCCCGGCTCTGCGGGGCGCGGCAGAGGCAGGTGTATGGGGAGCGGAGTATGTACTTGAGTAAATAAGCGCATGTCGGACGCGCCCGAATCTTTGGAACAGTTCTTCGCAGGATATTTTCATCAAGACTCCTTCGATGACGATCCGACATGGGAGGATGTAGTGCAGCGTTTCAAGGATGATGCAACACGCGACGAGTGTGTGGTCTTGGCGAACCGGATCAAAGTAGAGTTGCTCTCCTCTGAGTTGACCGAGGATGAATTAGGGCAAAGACTGTGGAAGCTTGGGGCATTCTACAGACCTGAAGCTGACGGACTCACGCAACAGGAGCCTCACGCCAACGATCGATTAACACCAACCCACATTAACCAACGCCTGAAAAGTGTCCAGTCAATGGGGAGTACTAAATAGGTCCGAGCGTTGGCTACTCGAAGTATTGAATTCTTCTAACCGTCACACGAGAAGCTTTGCCATTCCTTAACGCAACCTTCCTTACCCAGTTAAGCTGATCATCATATTCATATTCGTACGACAACAACGTTGATGTGCCATCCGGGTGCATGGTATTCAACTCAGCTATATCATCATGATCGTTGTATACGTAACTTATGACTGTAATACTTCGGAATGATATTCCAGCGTAGTCAGTCTTGGTTTTCAATCGATTCCGATCATCATATCGCATACTTTCTCTATAACAGCGAAGGGCAAAGCTTGACGCTGCACTGCACGTTTCGGATCTGATCAAATTGCCTTGCTCATCATATTCGAATTCATTAATGTTGAATACGTGATCAGGGTCCGTAGCCAAACTTCCATACTCTTTCACTAGATTGCCGCTCGCGTCGTACTCATACTCCCACGTCTTCCACTTCGTGCCATCCGATTTGCACTCGATTGCCCCAATGAGCCTATTCATTCTATCATACAGGTACTCGAAGTGCTTCGTCCAGAAGACTTTCAATTTCACAATATTCCCCTTAGCGTTATACGTGAAGGTGCAGTTTCTGTAATCTGAATAGTCGCTTCCCGGTACATAGAAATGGATAAGATGATTGACAGAATCATACTGCATTAGATAGACGCTCTTCTCTGCGGATATCGGAGTGCGGATCTGCTCAACCAAATACCCTTGTGAGTTGAACAGTAGTTGCAAAGAATCAACCTCATCATTGTATTCTCCTAAGTGAGTATGACCATCCTCCTGAACGGATTTGACAGGGCCGCGCAACTTGAAATACGCGAGGGTTTGTGGTTCGTAATATTCTTTGGCTATCGACAGTGGTTGGCAATACGCTTGTGTTGAAATCGCACTTACGAACACCATCAACACTACTCTCGGATCGAACATGGAATCGGTCATTGGGGTGAGACTAAGTTACTTGGATTCATCCCAGATTTTGCAGTAGGCTGAGAGGATTTGCATAATCCTCTTGCCCGTGCTATAGTCCCCCGCAGGGTGTCCTCCCAAACCACCGCAGGTTCTGCCCGCTGCTCGCGAGGCTCAAACCTCCGCCGGGTCTGTCGCGCTTGCGAGGCTTTTGCGAAGCGATGGCGACGACCCTGCGGGTCGCAGCCGTGCTCACCGGCCCGTCACTCCGGAGGCCGGGCGCGCAAAGCGCGTAGGTCCCGGCCATCCGGTGTCTCACTAAGGCCTTTGCCCTGTGGGCATGGGTGAGACTCCAGCCCGAAGGGCAGCGCGAAGGGCGGGTCCGCTCGCAAAGCCTCGCTTGCCCGGAGTGACGATGCACAATCGTAGCGTGCCTCCTTTCTAGACCACCGCAGGCTCTAGTGTTGCACCGTCGATGAGGGATAGTTTCCTTGTCGGGGATAGATAACTGAAGAGAACTGAGCCTGGCCGTGGGTGAACCAACAGTTGCAGGTAGGGAACAAGCCCTATGAGACCTATCGGTACCCACGGTCATCTCAGGCCCTAGGCTCGGATAGAATTGTAGGCGTGAGGGCCTATTAGAGTCATGGAGCATCGGACCTGTCGCTCAGCCTCTCCAGCGATTGTTTTGTGTAACCCAAAAGTAACTGGAGATGGAACACTGGATCGGCATTGATGTGAGCAGCGCGACACTGGACTTCGCCTTGCTGGATGAGAAGGGAACGCATCTGGAAGCGCCCAGGTGGACAACGAACGCAAGACGGTGATGAAGCTGATGGGCGCTTGGCGCAAACGGTACGGGGTAATGCCCGAGCGGAGCCTGATGCGCATGGAGGCCACCGGGCACTATACCCTGATGCTCTTGAACATGGTGGTTGCGCAACAGTGGCGCGCTTGGTTGGCACACCCCAACGACATCCTGCAGAGCATGGGCATCAAGCGGGTGAAGAACGACAAGGTGGATGCCCTGCGCATCGCGCAATACGCGCGCACCTTCCATGAGAAAGCCAGGTTGTTCACCGCGCAGAACCTGAAGCTGGACCGGCTCAAGCATCTGATCACTCGCAGGAAGCACCTGGTGCGCAGCCGGGCTCGGCATAGGACCCACATCACGGACCTGAACCGTTACATGGACCGCCAAGTAAGGATCGAGTTCGATCGCATGGACGAACGGCAGATCAAGCTTGAAGACAAGCTCGTGGCCCATGTGGACGACTTGATCCTGATGAGATCGAGGCTGACCCGCAGACCCAGCGGCAGTACGATCTGTTGCGCACCATACCCGGCGTTGGCCTCAGCTGGCCGCATATCTGGTGGCCTTCACCGATGGCTTCGCGCGCTTCAACACGCCGCGCCAACTCTCCCTGCCATGCCGGCGTGGCGCCCTTCGAGCGCAGCTCAGGCAGCAGCGTACGCGGACGAACACAAGTGTCGCATCAAGCTGATAAATCGCTCAAGACCTTACTTCACATGTCCGCTCTGGTGAGTGTGCGCGAACCCGGCGAGCTACGCCAGTACTACGAGCGCAAACGTGCCGAAGGCAAGAAGCCCATCCTAGTGGTCAATGCCGTGCGCAACAAGCTCGTGCATCGCATCTGTGCTGTGATCCGCAACAACAAGCCTTACGAGGTGCGAACAGTCGCCGCGAACTGATCGGATAGCCGCAACTTCGCACATCGCGCTCAAACGGAAGCGGGCTCTGCTGGAGAGCAACCTGCCGGGATAAGCGCGATGTACGACAGGCATGAACATGTGTCGGGGGCACTTCGCCCCTGACACATGCCTGGAGTTCCTCATGCCTGAAATAAACTTCTCACAACGCTTGCTTTTGACATAGAATAGGTGTCCTCCCGAACCACCGCCCTCTGTCCGCTGCTCTTGAGCGGATGATCCGGCAGTTGGATGAGAACCGGATGCGAGATCAACGGGATCACATCCACGGTGATCTCGGCTTCCGATCGGTAGCTTCGGATCCGTGAAAGAGAACTTCTTCGCGCCCATCGCCAAGGAGTACGCGCGCTTCCGGCCGCGCTATCCGGAGGCGCTCTTCGCCTACCTCGCGTCGATCGCTCCTTCGCGCCAACTCGCGTGGGACTGCGCCACGGGAACAGGTCAGTCCGCGTCAGCACTCGTGGAGCATTTCGATAGCGTGGTTGCCACGGACATCAGCGAGGAGTTGATGGCGCATGCCGTACCACACGATCGCATCATGTACAGCAAAGCCGATGCGCTCAACAGCGGACTGGCCACCGGTTCCATCGACCTTATCACCGTGGCGAATGCCCTGCACTGGTTCCATGGTGAGCCGTTCGTGCAAGAGGTCCGCCGTGTGCTCAAACCCGGCGGCGTCATCGCGGCGTGGAGCTTCGCCTTCGCGCAGATCACTCCGGAGGTGGATCGCCTGACCCGGAAGCTCCACAGCGAGATCGTCGATCCCTTCTGGATCGAACCGAACCGCATCGTCGAGCACGGGTACAAGGATCTGTACTTCCCTTTCGATCCGATCGACCCTCCGGCCTTCGACATGATCAGCCACATGGATCTCGATAGCCTCGAAGGCTACCTGCGCACTTGGAGTGCGAGCACGAAGTTTCGCGCCGCACACGGCATCGATCCCATCGGCTTGGTTCATGAGGAATTGCTCATTGCGTGGGGCGATCCGGCAAAAGTGCGCGAGGTGCATTGGACGTTGAACTTGCGGGTCGGTCATTGATCGGTCATCACCTGATGCATTCGTACCTCCTTCCATTGCACGCGGAGTTCAAGCGGCACGCGAACGAAGCGCATGCGTTGGCGATGAAGGCCTACATGAAGGATCACTTCCCTTTCTTCGGCATCAAGACACCGGAGCGGCGTGCGTTGATGAAGGAGCACATGGCCATCCATGGCGCACCGGCGTTGGATGACCTTCCGGCGATCGTCCGTTCCGCCTTCCGCGTTCCTCAGCGCGAAATGCACTACGCGGCCGTGGACCTCCTGGTGAAGTACGCGAAGAAGTTCACACCCGAGCACCTTCCGCTACTCGAGGAACTCATCACCACCAAGAGCTGGTGGGATACCGTGGATGCGCTCGCGATCCATGGCGCGGGTGTGATCCTGAAGCGCTATCCGAAGGAGATCCCCAAGTGGAACAAGCACTGGATCGGCAGTACCGATATGTGGTTGAACCGCACGGCCATCATCTTCCAGAACCGATGGAAGAAGGACACCGACCAAGCGTTGCTCTTCGCGAACATCGATCGGCACGTGGGTCACAAGGACTTCTTCATCCGAAAGGCCATCGGCTGGGCATTGCGGTCCTTGGGCGAAACGGACCCCGATGCCGTGCTCACCTTCGTGCGGTCCAGAGAATTGGCGCCGTTGAGCGAGCGCGAAGCCATCCGCAAGCTGGTGTGAACCGCCGCGTTCCTCGGGGTCATTCCCGCACCAGTCGGCCGATCACCGCGCCCGAACCGGAGTCCTGCAGCCAGTAGCTTCCCGGTACCAAGCGGCTTGCATCGATCACTTGCGGCGCAGGGCCACGCAGCAGGGTGGACATCACCACGCGCCCCACGGCATCGCGCACCACCACACGTTGTCCGGTGCCGTCCATGTTCAGGTACACAAGTCCGGTGGTGGGCACGGGCCACAGCACGGTGGGTTGGTGCGCTGGTGCATCCATGAGTCCGGTGGAAAGGTCGGCCTCCACGCAGATGGTGAACGCTCCGGCATCGGTGCCACCGGCGTTCCAAATGCGCAGGAGGTGATCGGTGTCCGAGGCGAGGCCCGGCAAGGTGAGCACGCCCACCACACCCATGGTACAGCTGATCTCCGTGCCTCCGCAGGCCGCGTACAGCGCTACGTTGAGCGGCTGGCTGTTCGCAGCATCCAGCAATACCTGATGACCCACGGCTTGACCGCTGTTGAACCTGAACCAGACATCGACGATGGGCGCGTACGGGTTGCAGCTCGGATTGGGTAGGACTTCGGCGTATGCGCACACGTTCGTTGTGGCGATCGGGGTGCAGGTGCCGAGCTGTTGAAGGGTCAGCAACACCGCATCCGCGCATTGGTCGCCCGCAGCCACGGGGCTGCATGCAGGAGCGCAGGTCATGCTCAGGGTGAAATCGCCTTCCGCCGCGCTGTAGCCATGCACAAGCACCAGGTAGCCCGTGCTGGGTACGGTCGGGAACACCACGCGCGATCGGGTGCCGCAACCTGGGGCATCGTCATTGCCCGCCACGCATTGCAACGCGTTGCACGAACCGGTGAACACGCTGATCTTCGAATCGTAGGCCGTTCCGGTGCAGGTGCTCAAGGTCACCTCCTCGCCCGTTCCGGAGAAGGCGTACCACAGCCCCTTGCTGGTGATGTTCGCTGGGCCGCAGGCGGGTCCGGCGGTGAATAGCCCTGTGGCCGTGCTCGCCGTGATGGTATAGCCGCAAGCGATCGGCAAGGCCCCCGCGCAGATGGCATTCGGCGGCATGGGACCCAGGGTGGTGAAGGCAACGGGCCCAGTAACGTAACTGCTGTCCGTGGCGCATTGCTCGTAGAGGTACAAGGCATAGTCCGTCTCTTCGGTGAGGCCGCTGATCGTGACCGGCGGGCCATCCACCCCGTTCTGGCCGGTGATCACCGTGCCGGTGCCCGGCGTGAAACCGGCAGGTCCGTATTCGATCACGAACTGGGCACCCGGGTTGGAAGTGGTCCATTGCACCGCCGCTTGCGTGCCTGTGGTCGCGATGCCCAGGTTGGTCGGTGCCGGGCAGGTGGTGCAATGCACGCCCAGCTGAACGGTCCGCTGGCCGAGCCCACGCCGTGAACAAGGAAGAAGTACGTTTCGCCGGGCTGCGCATCGAATTGCACGGTGGAGCAGGTGCCTACGCCCGGTGTGTCGTTGTTGCCGACCACACAAGGGAGGGTGCCACAGCTTCCCCGGAATACACTCAACTGCGTATCGTACCCCGGGTCGGGGCAGGTGGTGGCCACCACATTGCCCACCAGATCGGTGGCCACGTACCACACGGCGGGCGCGGTAAGGGTGGTCTGACAAGGAATGATCGCCTCCGGTGTCGCACCCGCTGTGGTGCCATCCACCGTCTGGCCGCAGCTAATGGGAAGTGCGCCGCCGCAGCCGTCGTTCGGGATCTCCTGGCAATCCACCGTCAGCGTGAAGGTCCCGATGGTACCGTTGTATCCCTGCACCAGCACCAGGTATTCACCACCATCCCATGTGGCGAAGGTCAGTTGTGATCCAAGTCCGCAACCTCCTCCATCGTCGTTCCCGCCAATGCACTGTAGCCCGTCGCAGGTGCCTTCGTACACGTTGATCTTGGTGTCGAAATCGAACTGCGCACAGGTGGAAACGGTAACCGAACCGCTCACGCCCTGTACGGTGTACCATACCCCCGGTGCGCTGATGGCCGTGCCGCAGAACGGGCCGACATCCGTGGTTGCGGTCAGCGTGGAACCGGTCACGCTCGTTCCGCAGGCCACCGCTTGTGGATTGGCGCAAGCATCATTGGCAGGCGCTTGTGCCGTGGCTTGGAGAATGGCCATGGTGGACAATGCGAAAAGGAGTTGGCGTGGGAACTGGCGCATGGCTCTTCAATTGGGACCACGCAAGGAAGTGCCGGACGGTTCCTCGGAACCTGATGGATATCACCTGGGCCGAATCCCCCTTAAGCGCGCCCGATCACTTCAACCCTTGATGCGTGATCAACGGGATCACATCCACTGTGATATCGCTCTTGCATCCGGTGCGCGTTTCCACATCCTCCGCAATGCTGGTGGCCAAGGTCTTCGGCACCTCGCCACCGAAATGACGACGCACGACCACGTTGATCAACGCCTCGTGCTTGCTCAACAGCGTCACGTCGATGGTGCTGCCTTCATCAATGAAGCCGGGCACCCGGATAATGGTCTCTGCGGTGGTTTGGCGCACGGCCTTCTCCTGGTCCAGGAAACGACGGCGTACTCCTCGGAGCAGAAGGATGGCGCCACTCCCGAGGATGTTCAAGCCAACGATGTTCAGCAGCATCAGCAACAACGCGCGCGTGGCCACCTCCGTATCCCCGAATGCGAGTCCGATGCCGACCACGGCTGCCGGTGGCATCAAGGAGATGGCGATCTCCACCCCGATCACCGCATCCAGCACCTGCCCCCACGGTGCTTCCACCCGGCGCGGCTCGGCGGTGAGCGCCAAGGAGGCTGCAGCGCCGGCGGAGATCGCGATGATGAGGTTCAACGCGAAGTCCTGCGAAGTGGGGATCGCGCGCAAAGCGATCTCCGGGGTGATGGTGTACCCACCGAGGTAATGCTGCAGGAAGGTGGTCAGCGCGTAGGCGATCACGCTGCCGATGAGCAACAGGCCGCCGATCTGCTTCACCAAGCCACGGAACACGATCCCGGGTTCCCGGTAGATCGTGCCGATGCACACCGCGCGCGATGGCGCCATGAACGGGGCCACGCACATGGAACCGATGATCGCCGCAGGACTGTTCAGCAGGAGGCCGGCGGTGGCAAGACCGGCCGCCGCCATCGCCATGGCGATGTATCCTGGGGAGATGACGGCACCGGCCTTGGCGCGCTCCTCCAACGTGGTGTAGTAGTTCCGGATCCCCCAGATCCCCGGGCGCAGGTCCCATTCGTTGTAGCGCTTCTTCGGCATGGTCGGTGGTGTGTTGAAGTCTGCGTGACCCGGGACCGGACATGCGCAGCAACGCATCCCGGACCGTTGAACGGACCGCTTGGCTCTTCCACGAAGGAAAGCCACATCCGCTGCCGAAGGCTGATGATCCTCAGATCCACCGCCCGGATCGCTTCAGCGGTCCGGTGGTTCCACACGCAAACCCGACCCTACGCGATCGCTTTGCTCATCGACTCGTCGAAGAGCCATTCCATGGAACTCACCTCGTCAGGGAAGTAGCCCACCTTGAATTGGATGGCACCAGCGCTGTAGTCCATGATGCGCTCCACGCTCATCTTGTTGAAGAAGTCCTTGGAGGGAAGGATGGCCATCCGACGCAACTCACCTGTCTTGATCAAGCGTGGGAACCAATCCTCATTGGTCCATTTCTCCTCGGAAGCAAGGATCGCATCCATGTGCCGGAGGTCGGCGAGCCACCGTTTGATCTTGTGGGTGGCCACGTATTCCCGTGCCGTATCCAGCCCGCGACGGTAATTGGCAGGGTCCGCATATCCCTTCCATCGTAGGATGATCAGGCCCTTGTTGCGCTGGTGGGTGATGGTGAGGAAGGCCTCGTTCAACACCACTTGTTCGTTGGATCCGTCGTCTGTGGGTTCCATGTTTCCGGGAGCGGATACAAGGTAAGTGGATCAAGCTACCACCGCAACACCGCACCGCATACTAGGGCGTGCGCACGGACCGGTTCGAGATCAGGTTGGCGAACAGCCGATACGCGCCCGGAACCCCCGCAGGCAGTTCGCGGAAGAAGCTGATGCCCGTGTATACATACCGCCCCTTGCCGTAGTCGCAGGTGATGAGCCCGCCATTGAGCGGGTGCTCGCTGGGATCATTCCATGCGATCAATGGCGTGTAATGCGGATCAAGACTTCCTGTGAAGTACAGCCCGCGCTCCTGCACCCAGCCCTCGAAGTCGGCCATCGTGATGGTGTTCGGCGTGTTCAGCAGCGGATGCTTCGGATCGAGGAATGTGGGCGGTGCTTCCTCCACCGTCACGCGGTCGCGGGTGAGTTTGAACGGGTAGGGGCCGAAGAGCGAATCCGGCAGGACCATGTCGCTGCTGCGCGTGTTGTACTGCGCCACCACGGTGCCACCGTTCTCCACGTACTTCATCAAAGTTGGGTTGAAGGCGGCCATGGCCTTCTCGGTGTTGTAAGCACGGATGCCCACCACGATCGCGTCGTACTTCGCAATGCTCTCCAGCGTAGCGGTGGAAGGATCCACCATCTCCACGGCAACGCCCAAGCGCTCGATCGCCTGCGGCACATCATCGCCTGCGCCCTTGATGTAGCCGACACGTTGCGCGTTCACCTTCACATCCAGCGGGATCAACTTCACCTCCGCCGGCGTGTAGTACACCTGCGGCATGATGTGCGGGTAGTCGATCTCGTGCAAGGTGCGATCCGCCTTGCCCTTCAGGCCTGAAAAGGCGAATGTGATCACACCGGCTTCTGCGTTCGCGGAAGGGGTCAACCGAAAGGTGAAGCTCTCTCGTTCATTTCGCCGGGCAACATAGACGTCCACTGCGGACTGATTTTCCGGTAAGGGCACCAACCCCATGGACACTGGAGCGGAGCCGGGGATCGCAACGTTCAGAGGGCGCGAATGATCTGAGAATTTCCAGCCCTTGGGAGCACTAGCGGTCATTTGCCCATATAGATCATCGGTCAGCGCTTCCACTTCCACTTCGATCGTTTGTGTCCCACCGCGTGCGATCAGGATATTGGTCTTCGGAATGATGGAGGCAACGGGTGTGACGTACACCGGGCGGATGCGCTCGCCGTCGACGCGATCCACGGATATATGCTCCGCAACCACCGTATTATAGATGTGGTCTGACTCGGTCATGACCAACTGGGTATAGATGTGAAGTGGACCAGAGCTATTCGGTGAAATAGGCTTTCCTATGAATCTGGGATTCCTTACTTCATGCAGCAATAGGTGTGGTCGGGCCAACCAATACGGCTGACTCACGAAGTTGATTGCGCCAGGGAGTTCGATGCGTTCATGGAACAAGACATTGGGGACTAGGGCGGTGTCAACTTCATTGTACCACATGACGTCTGGATAGAACTCGTCATAGTAGCTTCCGCCGTATGAGGCAATGTGAACTTTGTCTTGTGATCGAACAAGGACATCAAGATCGGCACTTAAGATGCTGTCGTTGTTTGGCATTGTTTCGAAGGGGAGTGTCAATCGAACCGAGATGCCAGCGCAGTAAAGGAGTAACTGATCGACTGCAGTATCCAGGTCAAACCAGGCCCAACTCGGCGGTACTAAGCCAGTGAGTGATTGATGCAAGCGAAGCAATGCGGGAATACTATTGGAAGGTGACGCAGGTTCATAACTGATGATAAGGCTTTCGATTTGCTTAGACAGCTTACTGGAGGCTGGCTCCCGCCCCCACGTCATATCGACCCCCTCAAAAATATCCTTCGTCTTCGGCCGATCGCCTTTCTCCAAATGCAGGTACTCCAGCATCTCGCCGCGTGTTTCGGCGGCACCAAAGCCCTGGCTCTTGTGCATGCTGCGGCTGCGTCCGGCGATCTCGGTGTAGCTCAGACCCAGCAGCGGGTCGTAGCCGCCCACATCCACGCTGAACCAATCGGGGTCGGACTTCGCCAGCTCCGCCACATCCTTCCGCCACCAGCTGCTGCCGTTGAAGAAGAGGCGGCGTGGCTGCCACACTTCCAAGCCTTGTTCCAGTTGTTCCGGAAATGCCTTTGGGTCACCAGCAAGATCGAACGCTTCATGCGCGAGGATCGCGGAAGCGGTGTGGTGCCCATGTCCGCCGCCGCCATCGGTCGGGAAGCGCGTGATGATGATGTCCGGCCGGAACATGCGGATCACGCGCACCACATCGCTCAGCACTTCCTGCTTGCCCCATTTCTCAAAGCTCTCCTCCGGGTTCTTGCTGTAACCGAAGTCCACCGCGCGAGTGAAGAACTGTTCGCCGCCATCGATGCGTCGCGCTTCCAGCAATTCCTGTGTGCGGATGATGCCAAGCGCATCACCGAGTTCGGGGCCGATCAGGTTCTGTCCGCCATCGCCGCGCGTGAGGCTGAGGTAGCCGGTGCGCACCTTCTTGCCATTGCTCAGCCATGCGATCAGGCGCGTGTTCTCATCGTCGGGATGCGCTGCGATGTAGAGCACACTGCCCAGCACTTGCAGCTTCTGCATCTTATGCAGGATCTCGGCGGCGTTGGGTTGTGCGGGAGGGCGTTGGGGGAAAAGGGAAAATGGAAAGCTGAAAGTTGAAAGTGCTAGCGCTACCGTCAGCGCGCGACCGGGGGAGAAGTGCATGGGGCCAAGGTAGAATGTGAAGAACGCTTCACGTCGAACGCTTCACGCGGCATGACAGCGCGTGTGGCGTTCGGCGTTCCAAGCGTGTAGCGTTCAACATTTCACCCTTCCCACGCACTCGTATCCACGCCCATCTTCTTCAAGCAACGGATGGAATTCGCCTTCACGTTCTCCGGCGGTTTCATGCTCAGGCTTTTCTTGAAGGCTTTGATCGCATCGGCATTCCTGCCCGCCATCATGTATCCTTCGCCCAAGCTGTCCTGTACGTTGGGGTCGTCGGCGTGGCGTTTTGCGTTCAACTCGAACATGCGCACAGCCTCATCCGTTCTGCCTTGGTTGGCGAGCGTGTAGGCATAAGTGTTCAACTGCGCATTCGTGGCGCCATCGATCATCGTTTTCTTCAGCGTTGCAGCTTCGGCGGTCTTGCCTTGCTCTTCGAGCATGGTTGCCTTCAAGGTCTGGTTCTCGAAGTTGGCTTGGCGCGCAATGCTCATGTCCACCCATTTCATGGCCTTCTCCGCGGCGATCTTCTCTTCATGGCAGTAGTGCGCCGCCTCGTACCACACCTCCCAGCCGAATGCGCCGAGCCCATGGAGTTGCGCATCCAGTCCGGCCACGATGATCGCGTGGATGTCCACATGGATCTTCATGGGCACTTCCATTTGACCCCAGCGCATCACCAGCGTTGCACCGTCCTTCACCACATCAGTGAATTCGTACGTCACTTGCTCGGTCATCGCGCATGGTTGTGGCGATACATCCACGCGCAACGCGTCCATCTCCTTCTTGTAGAAGAAGGATCCCCAAGCGCTGTGATCCTTGCTGAAGATGATCGTCCACTTGTCCTTGGTGGGGATCATGTGAAGTCCATACGTGCCTGCAGGTAGCGACTTGCCTTCCACCGTGATGTCGTTCGCGCAGGTGAACACCGTGTTCTCGTTCGCACCGGCGCGCCAGATCTGATCATAGGGCACCACATCCCCCCACAGCGTTCGGCCTTTCGCGCTCGGCCGACTGTACGATACCGTGAGGTCGGTGGTGCCAATGCGTTGGGTAACGGTCCCTGCTTGGCTTTCACGAGGAAGGTCCAGTTGGCTGTACTGCGCCCTCATGCGGAATGGGTACGCGCAGAACAGGAGGCCGGTAAGGACGGCGAGGTGTAGTGGTTTCATCATTGTGAGGGGTTGGTTGTGGTTCCGACCGTTGGGTCAAACGGCTTGTTCTTCGAGCGCCCGCGCGATCTGGTCCTTGTAGCTGCGTCCGCTGACGATGCGCTCGTTGTTGGACATGCTGAAGATGAATTCGTTGTTGCCGCTGTAACGCGCGTTGCGCACATGGGTGCGGTTCACGATGTAACTGCGGTGGATGCGCAGGAAGCGCTCCGGATCCAGTTCACTCTCCACCGAGTTCATGGTCATGCGGAAGAGGAAGTGCCGATCCTTCAATTGCAGATTGAGGTAGTTCCCCTCCGCGCGCAGGTACAGGATGTCAGCCGAATTCACCTTGTGTTCGCGGCCTTTGTCGCGGATGCTGAACACCTCGGTGTATTCGCTCTTCGCGTGCAGATGCTCGCGCACGAGGTTCATCAACTTGCCGGTGAGCTTGTCGTTGATCCGCATGTCGATGTGCTTTTTGGCCTTTTCCAAGGAAGCGAAGAAGCGCTCGTCGTCATAGGGCTTCAGCAGGTAGTCCACGGCGTTCACATCGAAGGCTTTCAGCGCATACTGATCGTGCGCGGTGACGAAAACGACGAAGGGCAGGCGGTCCTCGGATCTTCCCGACCGCTTCGAGGCCGTTCATCTGCGGCATCTGCACATCGAGGAAGAGCAGGTCGGGCCTGAATTTGTTCACAGCGTCCACGGCTTCCTGTCCGTTGCGCGCTTCACCCACCACTTCCACTTCGGGGTCCATCGCGAGCAACTTGGCCAAACGCGCGCACGCAGCGGGTTCGTCATCCACGATGATGGTTCGGATATGCTTCATGGTTCACGATTTTTGATCACTGGTGCCTTGCAGAGATTCATATGGCATTTCGATGCGCACGACGAAGCCGTTTCCACCTGGCGATTCCAACTGCATGCGTCCCTGGTCGCCGTATAACAAGCGCAGGCGCTCGCTCACGTTCTGCAATCCGATCCCGCCGTTCGTCATCGCAGTATGGACATCACCACATCCCTTTCCGTTGTCCTGTACGATCAGCACCAACCTTCCATCCCGCCGTTCGGCCCGCAACGCTATCCGCACGCTGTCCGTGGTGGCGTCCGGACCGTGCTTGATCGAATTCTCCACCAATGGTTGAAGGAACATGCTGGGCACTTGCGCTTGCAAGAGTCCGGTCGGCACATCGTACTCCACCACCAAGCGGTCGCGGAAACGGATGCTCTCGATGTCGAGGTAATTGCGGATGTGATCGAGCTCATGCTCCAGCGAAACCTTGTCGCGCCGAGTCTTGTCCAGCGTCATGCGCAAGAGCTGCCCCAAGCGGCTCAGCACTGTTCGTGCGTCGCTGGGGTGTTCGTCCATCAAGGCGCTCACCGTGTTCAAGGTGTTGAAGAGGAAGTGCGGCTGCAATTGCTTCTTCAGTGCATTCAATTGCGTTACCTGCAATTCATTGCGGACCTTCAAAAGTTGCTCGTGTTCCAGTCGGTGGCCGCGGGCATTGTCCAACGCAACAAGCACGCCCACGAGCAACCAGTACTCCATGACACGCGTGAAGATGGCCGGTACCAATGCGTGATAGGCCCAACTGCGGTACTTCGGATCGGAGAAGTCGAATTCCTGCATGGTCAGCAGGATGCCGTAGTAGATGGAGGACGTGGTGATCTCGTGGAAGGCGGCGATCAGGAATCCGAGACCCACATGGATCATCAGGGTACGCCCCAACGGACGCGTGCTGAACGGCCAGCGCAGGATCGCTGAATACACCAAGGGGCACAGCAAGGCCCAGAACAGGAAGTTCAAATAGGGGACCGGCGCTTCCCGTGACCAACGGAATTCCCCCATGTCCTTGAGGTCCTGGTACACGTAGTAGTGCATGTACGCCTGCAGGAGGAAGAGGGTCGCGAGGACCAACGCCGTAACGATGACGATGGGATAGCGGACCGGAACGCGACTGAAATAGCTCATGAGGGGTCTTGCGAATGCCGACCGATCCCGAAGGCCGGTGATCGGATGTGTTCCGCACGCCCTTTCAATGGTGTGCTGACATCAGCACGTCACTGTCGGGGTAGGCGTTGCCGAATCTAGGCCCGCCCATTCCGCAAGTCCGCGCTGGTCGTGATGAGCGGCAAGCGCTGGGATGAATGGTTTGTCTTTTTCAGGAGGAACGGCAGGCCCGGAAACGACGAAGCCACCGCATGAGCGATGGCTCCGGAGAAAGACAGTGTGGATCAGCCGATCGTCACCGTGAAGGTGTGGCCGTTCACGGTCACGGTGAAGGTGCCGTCGCACGAGCCATTGCCATAATCAATGGTGCGCACGATCCCTGTCGCGGGCGTGATCTGCACGGTACCTTGGGTGATGAAGGCGCAATCCAATTCGACGCGAAGCGCTTGGGTGATCGCCACCGTGTACGGTAAGCCGTTGCGGTTCACGCCGCTGCCACCACCAGTGATCAAGTAAACGTCATCGCTCAACTCAGGCGTATTCGACCCTTCGATCCACGTGCGCGTGCGTGCGGCGGTATGCGTGGCGATCCAGCTTCCGTCCGGTGCGGTGATGGATCCATTCACCGCGATGGCGAAGTGGATGTGGTCGTTCGCATCGAGGCCGAGGTTGGTCACCGTCTTCGTGCCGAGCACGAGGTAGTTGTTCACGTAGTAGTTCTCCGGGATGATGGTGATCACCGTGCCTTCGTCACGGTAACGGCCGGTGAAGCTTACCAGGATCTTTCCCCGGCGCAGGCGGCCGTTGGACGAGGTGCAGTTCACATCCCCGAAGTCCAGTGTGAGCGTGCGGGGTGTGCTCAACGTATCGAAGGTCACCGTCGGGTCGCAGGCATCGCGCAGGCCGTTGTCCGTTACGGCCTTGTCCACCTGGCCCATGATATCGGAGAAGATGTCGTCGGCGCGGGTGTTGTCGCTCGCGCTGGTGTAATCGAGGTCCGGGGTGTCCTCGTCCTTGTTCTTGCGGCAGGCCACGAAGGTCAAGGAGGCGGCAGCGAAGATCAGAAGTGATGTGGGGAAGCGCATGGGGGTGAATTTGGGTTCTGGGCCTTATGACGCAAGGACGGTGCCGATGGTTCAGATCCGTTCCAGAACAATGAAGCTGAAGGCGTGTGCGTGCCGCTCATCGGCCGGGTGATGCTCACGCGAAACCTCGCGCCATTGCTGCGGATCGAGTTCGGGGAACCGGGTATCACCGTCCAGTTGGGCGTGGATGCGGGTGAGGTGGAACCGCTCCACCAGATCACTTGCAAGCCCCTCCAGGTAGATCTGCCCACCACCGATGATGAAGACCTCGGTCTCGCCGTGGTCATGTGCGTAGGCCAGCGCTTCGGCAAGCGAATGCGTTACGACGGCCCCGGGTGCGTGATAGGTGGTGTCCCGGGTCACCACCAGGTTCACCCGGTCCTTCAGCGGCCGGTACTTGGGCGGAATGCTTTCGTAGTTCTTGCGGCCGGTGATCACATGATGACCGCGCGTGATCCGCTGGAAGTACTTCATGTCGTCCGGCAGGTGCCATGGCAGGTCACCGTTCCTGCCGATGACCCCGTTCTCCGTAACGGCTACGATGGCGGTGACGATCATACCGATACAGCCGCCTTGATGTGCGGATGCGGGTCGTAGTTCTTCAGCGTAAAGTGCTCGAAGCGGAAGGCGAAGAGATCCGTGATGGTCGGGTCGATCTCCAATTCCGGCAATGGACGCGGTTCGCGGGTCAGTTGCAGCTTCGCTTGCTCGAGGTGATCATTGTACAGGTGAACATCACCGAAGGTGTGGATGAATTCACCGGGCTGCAACCCGCAGACCTGCGCGACCATCAGCGTCAGCAGCGCATAGCTCGCGATGTTGAACGGAACACCGAGGAAGGTATCCGCGCTACGCTGGTACAACTGGCAACTCAACCTACGCTGTCCCGCCGGGTCCATCGAGGTGTAGAACTGGAAGAGGCAATGGCACGGCGGCAACGCCATGTCCGGAACATCGGCAGGATTCCATGCGCTGACGATCAAGCGGCGGCTGTCCGGGTTCTTCTTGATCATCGCCACCAGGTCGCTGATCTGGTCGATCGTACGGCCATCCGGAGTCCGCCAACTGCGCCACTGGGATCCGTACACCGGTCCGAGGTTGCCTTCGGCATCGGCCCACTGGTCCCAGATCTTCACACCATTCTCCTGGAGGTACTTGATGTTCGTATCCCCCTTCAGGAACCAGAGCAGCTCGTGGATGATGCTCTTCACATGCAACTTCTTCGTGGTCACCAGTGGAAAGCCCTCGGCCAGATCGAAGCGCATCTGGTACCCGAAACAACTGATGGTGCCCGTGCCCGTGCGGTCGGTCTTCTGTGCGCCGTGGTCCAGGATGTGCCTGAGGAGATCGTGGTATTGCTTCATGACGCGGTGAAATTACTCCTGCGGACCGGGCGGCGATCCCGCCACCCCGACCTCCTCGTCCGGCATCGCCTTCAACAGCCGCTCCTTCATGCGCTCGTAGAAGCTTTTGCGGTCCACCACATAGGCGATCAGGTAGCCCACGATGCTCGCGTACATCAGTTGGAAGATGGCGCTGTGGCGGTCCGTCATCTCCAGGACGAGGATCGCACTGGTGAAGGGTGATCGTGTAACGCCCGTGAGGAAGGCCGCCATGCCCGCGAGCACAAGCAGGTTGTATTGGCCGCGGGAATCGGCCAGGCCCAAGGTGTCGGCGAGCCACCCGCCGATCGCCGCACCGGAGGCGAGGGCCGGCGCGAAGATCCCGCCTGCTCCACCGGCGGACGCGGAGAGCAGCGAGCCGAGCAACCTGGCGAAGACATTGCTGCCGGAGGAGTCCGGTGCGTCCGCGAAAAGTTGGTCCTGCAACACGGCATGCCCCGATCCGGTGGCGACGTTCCCGAACATGTACGCCATGGTGGCGAAGAGGAAGGCACAGGCCAGGGCGAATCCCGCATGGAACCATTGTCCGCTCATGGTCCGCCGCAATTTGTCCAGGATGAAGAGCCCGCGACAGAACAACGCCCCGGCCACCCCGGCGATGGCCGATAGCAGCAGGATCTTGTACATGAAGCTCATGCTGGCCGGTGCGAGCGTCGGGTAGCCGAGCATGAGGTAGGGCCCCAGTAACCATTGCGCCGTCATGCCGCTCAGGATCACGGCGGTGAGCACGGCGGTGCGGAACTGCGCCATGTGCGTCTTGGTGAGTTCCTCCACGGCGAAGACGATACCCCCCAATGGGGTGTTGAACGCGGCGCTCAAACCGGCGGCACCACCGGTGATCATCATGATCCGGCGGCTCACCTTGGGCCAGAACGGAGGAAGCAAACGATGCACGGTGCGATAGATGCTTCCGGCGATCTGCAAGGTGGGACCCTCGCGGCCGATGGCACCGCCACCCGCGATCATGGTCATACTGCTGAGGATCTTCACCAAGAGGATGCGCAGGTTCAGGAAGCGACCCGATCGGTCCCGCTTCTTGTCGGTGGCGACCTCGACGGCCGCCATCAATTGCGGGATCCCGCTTCCACCGGCCATCGGTGCGAACCGGAAGACCAGCCACCAGGAGAGGAGGAAACCGATCGGGGCGGTGAGGAAGATCCAGCGCGGATCATGGCCGAGCAGGTCCGCGTTGCGATGGCCCAGCCAGTTGAAGGTCCACGTGTAGCCCACGGCCACCAGTGCGGTAAGCACGGCGCTGATCTGGTAGGGCAGGGCCAAGAGGATGAAATCCTTGGCGCGGGTGTGGATCAACCACCTCCGCAGTTGCTCCATCCAGCCTGAAAAAGTGGCCTGCGAACGGTCCGCGAGCGAAGGCTTCTTCGGGGTGCTGGACATGGGCGGCTAAAGTAGCCCGGTCGATCCGCCCTGCCCTGAAACGCGCGGGAAGTGATCAACAACCACTATTGGCCAAGCTTCGCAAGGTCGATCACGAAGAACCGGTATTGCGTTCCGCGATCATACGCTTTCACCAAGGCGCGTGTACCGTTCGGTTCCATCAATGCACCCATGGGACATGGCACGAAGTCCTCCTCCATCATCAGCGCGGTTCCTTCCTGCTTGATGGTGCCATCCCTGTCCACGGCCACGGCCTTCAACACGAGCGGTTCGGCGGGCACGGGGTTCTTCATGTCGGCCGCATCCACGCCTGCCTTCAGGATGGCATCGAAGCCTTTGGGCGTGTGCCCATGCAGAAGGATGATCCCCTTCCCGGCCGTTATGATCACCGATCCTTCATACGCCTGCCCGGCGGTCGTCATCAACGCACGCTCCACCGTCCTCTGCCAACCCAAACTGTCATTGGGCAACACCTGGCTCACGCGGATCGGGCCGCTCAAGTGCCGCATGGCGATCACCTCGCCCATTTGCAAGGGGAACATCGTTTCCAGGAAGGTCTCCACCACGGTCATGCCGCCGTCGGGAGCATCGAGGAGATCCACGATCTCATCCGCGACCTTGGCGGTACGCGAGGGCGGTTTGCGCGGATCGGCGGTTGGATCACCGTAGGCCATCAGTTTGGCTTTATGAATGCTTGGTAGCCGCTGCGTGACCAACGGTGTCGGTTTCAATTTCGCATCGGCGGGGTCGAAGCTCACCACCAGGCCGGGCTGGCCGGTGAGCGCACCGTAGCGAAGTGCGATGGCAACACGTCCGCCATTGCGATCGACGATCCGCGCGCTGCTCACGAAATCCTTTTCGAGGAGGACATCGCTCACTTCCTTGCCGTTCCCCGCGATCGTGGTCAGGTGCAGCTCATGGCAGTTCTTGTCGCCGAGTTGTTCCGCGCCTTTGCATTGGAAGACATAGGTGAGCAAACGGAAGGTACCGTCGTTCGCGACGACGATCTGGTGGATGCTGCTCTTGGCATCCTCGTAAGGCAATTCCATGGTGTTGCTCCATAGCACGGTGAGATCCTTGTCCAGCCATGCCGCATGGAATTTCTTGTTGCCTTTGCCAGCGTTGGAATAGTGGTTCAACAGGAAGTGCTCACCGTCCGGACTGCGGATCAACCTTTCCTGTTGCACGTATGCCAGGCCTTTGGTGAAGAGGATCGGATCCGGTAATGGGCGCACGACCATCGTGTTCGATGGATCGTTCGCGTAAGGTTCCGGGAAGCTCACCAGCTTCTGGAATCCCGTGATCGACAGCGTGCCCGAGGTGCTCACGTTCCCGATACCGTAGTCGCTGCCCTTCTTCCCCGCGCTCACCATCAGGCAGCGCATGGATCCGTTCTCGACGATCGGCGTGACCGCGGTCCACTTCAGCCCATCGATCACCAGGTCCTTCAACACCAGTTCCTCGGTGGGCTGGAGGAGCGCATCCAACCGCACCACCTTCGGTGTGAGGCCTTCTTCCACGTAGAGGATGTGGCGGCCATCCGCCGCGAAGATCCCATCCACCACCGTGAAGAGATCGCCGGAGGACCCTTTCAAGGTCTTGGTGAATGGCTTGCCTTTCTGGATGACGGTCGCTTGTGCGAGCGAGAACGCGAGATGCAACAGGAAAACGACAGAGAGGAACGAACGGATCATGATGAAGCGATTCTAGGGTTGAAGGTAGCGTGCTGTTTCCACGCGCATTCCAACGAACGGGCTGAAAGTGGATCGGTTCACACCAACATCCCCACGATCGTCGCGCTGAGCAATGATGCCAATGTGCCGCCGAGAAGTGCGCGCAATCCGAACTCGCTCAACCATTGTCGCTTGCTGGGCGCGAGCGATCCGATGCCGCCGATCTGGATGCCGATGCTGGCGAAGTTGGCGAAGCCGCAAAGCATGTACGTGGACATCACGATGCTGCGCTCGTAGGCGAAGGCGCCACTTGCCTTCAAGCTTGCCAGGCTTTCATAGCCGACGAACTCGCTGGCGATGATCTTCTCACCCACGAGCCGACCCGCCAGTGTGATGTCATCACCGGCCACGCCCATGAGCCACATGATCGGCGCGAAGGTGTAGCCGAGGATGAACTCCAGCGAGAGCTTGTCGAAGTTGCCGTGGGAGATGCTTGCGACCCATCCGTTCAAGCCTGTGGATGATCCGAGTTTCTCGAAACCGTAATTGATCATGGCGATGAATGCGAAGAACACGAGCAGCATCGCACCCACGTTCACCGCGAGCTTCAATCCTTCGGTGGTGCCGTTGCTCATGGCATCGAGGATGTTCGAGCCCACCTTGTCCATGCTCACTTCGATCTTCGTTTCGATGGCTTCGGTTTGCGGGTACAGGATCTTCGCGATCACCACCGCGCCGGGTGCGGCCATCACACTCGCGGTGAGCAAGTGCTTCGCGAAGAAGAGGCGTTGCACGGGATCATCACCACCAAGGAAGCCCACGTAAGCCGCGAGCACGCCACCGGCCACGGTCGCCATGCCGGCCACCATCACCAGGAAGATCTCCGAGCGGTTCATCTTGTCCAGGTACGCCTTGATCATCAACGGCGCTTCGGTCTGCCCGAGGAAGATGTTGCCTGCGGTGCTCAGGCTTTCCGCGCCGCTCAAGCGCATGGTCTTGTTCAGCGCCCAAGCCAATCCGTACACCACTTTCTGGATCACACCGAGGTAGAAGAGCACACTGGTGAGCGCACTGAAGAAGATGATCGTGGGCAGGATCTGCAAGGCGAAGATGAAGCCGAAGCTTTTCACGTTCATCAGGTCGCGGAACAGAAACTCACTGCCGAGCTTGGTGAAGTCCAGAACCTTCACGAACATCTTGCCCACCACTTCGAAGGCGACTTGTACCGGCGGCACGTACATGATCAGCAGCGCCATCACGATCTGGAAGGCGAGGCCGATGCCGACCACCTTCCAGTCCACCTGTTTGCGTTTGGCGCTGAATACCCATGCGATGGCGATCATCGCTGCCATGCCCAGGAGGCCGCGTGCAATGGACATGACGGAAGGGCCGGTGAGCGGGGAGGGCACATGCACGGCACCATCCTGCGCGAAGAGCATCAACGGTACACATGCGAGCAGGGTACACAACGAACGGATCTTGGTGGTGGACATGGATGTGGGGTTGCGTGTGAAGGAAGTTCAGTTCGTGGCCGGAACGGATGCGTGCAACACGTTGCGCCGGACCCAACGCGGAAGGAGCACCGTGCCCATGATGATGTACGGGTAGTAGCTCATCATGCGCCACAGCAGAGCGAGCGCCGGTGCCAGGCCCGTGGTGATGAACATGCCGAGGAAATCATTGAAGATGAATTCGGCCAAGCCGCTGCCGCCGGGCGTGGGGCTCAAGAGTACGAGGATCCCCATGACCACCTGCTTGCCGTAGATCGTGAGGTCGGTGGCGAAGCTGAGGTCCGGATGGAAGGCATGCAGGATGCAGTTGACGATGGTATAGCGCGCGGTCCACGAGACGAAGGTGGCGATGAGCGCCGGGCGCCAATAGCTCCACGGTTGCTTCTTCAGGCCACGCGCGGCAGTGATCAGTTGATCACCGGTGGTGACCATGTGGCGCCGCCACCGCCGCAGGACGGGAGCGGAGAAGATGCCCACGAGTGCGCGTTTCACGAAGGTGGGGTTCACAAAGAGCGCATAGGCCACGAAGAGCTTGTAGCCGAGGATGATGCAGTACACCGTCCAGAAGGAGACGAAGAGGCCACTTCCCAGCCAACTCCCTTCCAACTGCACCCCACTGAAGAGCGCTTCGCGGCCGATGGTGAAGTACACCAGCGGCGCCATCACCGCGAGGAAGATCCCATCCAGGAAGGAGGTGAAGGTGATGATGGTGATGCTCTTGCCCGCTTCCACGCCTTCCCGGCTGAGGATGAAGATGGCGAAGAGGAATCCGCCACCGATGATGCCCGGAGCGAGCGCCGAGGAGAACTCCCAGAGCATGATCACCACGAAACTCCTCCACCACGTGAGGTGCCGTTCCGTGAGGTGCCGGATCCGCACCATGTACGCGTAGTCGCGGATCACCACGCTCAATGCGGCGAGCAACATCCAGAAGGTGCTGGCCCAGGTCCAGCGCACGGCGTTCAGCGCGTCCCAGTCCGAGTAACGCCAAACAAGGACGCCCGTGATGCCCAGACCGATGATCACGGGCAACAACACCTTGCGCATCTTGAATGCGCTAAGGAACCTGCTCGCGTCAGGGTCCAAGGAGGTCATGCCCGCAGGGTTCGGTGTCGGGTTCAGACGGGATCGTTATCGGTATAGCTGTCCGGTTCCGGCTTCGGTTTGGCCGTGACCACACGGAAGAAGAAGTACGCCGTGGCAAACGTGACGATGCCCACTGACGAGAGCATCAGGATGAGTGCTGAGGTGTTCATGGCTTCACGGTGTCAAGTTGTTTGCGGCGCTTCTGGTAGGCTACGTATACGAACCAGCTGGTGATGAAGAAGACACTGAGCAGGATCACGCGACCCACCCATACCTGCCACGGAACGTCCTCGTTCATCTTTTCCCAAATGGCGGGAAGTGAACCGATGAACACACCGATAAGGAAGAGTGGAGTGATGTACTGGATGATGTAGCGGAAGATCACCGGCACCTTGATGTCCGCACCCGCGTTGATCTCATTCCAGCCCTTGTCCATGCCGAAGATCCACGCGAAGAGGATGATCTCGAACAAGGCGAAGACCACCAAGCTCACCGTACCAGCCCAGTAATCGAACTCATCGAACACACCTTCGCTGAACCAGAACACGCACGGAAGGCCGAGGAGGAAGACCACGCCGCCGAAGAACCACGCAGCGTTCTTGTGTTTCCATCCGAACTCATCCTTCAGGAAGCCCATGATCGGTGTGCCCATCGCCAATGAACTGGTGACGCCAGCGAAGAAGAGAAGACCGAACCAACACACGCCGGCCACGGCGGCAAGCACCGGCCCCCATTGCGTGAAGAGATAGGGTAGGGTTTTGAAGCCGAGTCCGAGTCCGCCGGTCTTGGTGAGTTCCACCACTTTATCAATGCCGAGGTACCCGATGCTGATCGGGATGATCACCGCTGCACCAAGAACCACTTCCACGAATTCGTTCATCCAGCCCGCGCTCATCGCATTGAGTGCGATGTCATCCTTCTTACGAACGTAGCTGGCGTAGCATTGAATGGTGCCCATGCCGACACTCAGCGTGAAGAAGATCTGGCCGGCCGCGGCCAACCACACCTTCCCGCTCCACATGGCGCTATAATCCGGTGTCCACAAGAAGTTCAATCCAACGGTACCATCGTTGATCGCACCATTCTCCCCGGCCGTAAGTGTTACACCGCGGATCGCGAGGATCACACCGAAGAGGATCAGCAGCGGCATGCCGATCTTGGCGACCTTCTCAACTCCACCGCTCAATCCTTTCGCAAGGATCCACGTGTTCAAGGCAAGACAGAGGATCCAGAAAACGACTGCTTCGTAAGGGATCCCGGTGGTGCTGACGCCCACATCGACATAGGTGCTGAAGAAGCCCGCGACCTGATCCGCGGACTGGCCGATGAAGGTGCCGGCGATCGAATGCCAGATGTAGCTCAGCGTCCAACTCTCCAAGTAGCAGTAGTAGGCCGCTACCGCTAGGTTGGTGAAGATCCCGAACACACCGATGTATTTCCACAGTGCGCGTCGTGGATCCATCTGGTGCATGATGAAGGGCGTGCTGTGGTGGCCGTGCCGTCCACCGAACCGGCCCATGGCCCATTCCACCCAAAGCAAGGGAATGCCCATGAGGAGGAAGCAGACGAGATAGGGGATGATGAAGGCGCCACCTCCATTCTGCACGGCCTGCACCGGAAAGCGCAGGAAGTTCCCGAGACCCACCGCGTTACCCGCCATGGCGAGCACGAGGCCTACTCGCGATCCCCAGTTCTCAGTATTCGACATGCAGGATGATCAGTTCGGGGCAATGTAGGATTTCCCATCACTGCCCGACCACCGGTAACCCGGGTGGAAAGGACTAATTCGTCTGTTCCTTGCGCTTGATCTCGTCGCGCAACTTCGAGGCCCGCTCGTAGTCCTCGTTGTCCAAGGCTTCCTCGAGCATGGATTGAAGATCCTCTATGCTCGCTCCGGTGATGGAGCGCTTGTCGCGACCCTTCTTTTCCTTCTTCTCCGGTGTACCGGCCTCGGCCCCCTTCTCTTCCTCGCCTTCCTCCACCTTCAGGCCGGCGGCACTGAGGATGGGCTCGTAGGTGAAGATGGGGCAATCGAACCGCAGCGCCAAGGCGATAGCATCGCTGCTGCGCGCATCGATCTCCACGGCACGGGCACCTTGCTCCACCACCAACTTGGCGTGGAAGATCCCCTCAACGAGGTCATTGATGATCACTTCCTTGAGGTTGAAGTCGAGGGTGTCGGCGACGTTCTTGAACAGGTCGTGCGTGAGCGGTCGCGCCGGTTTGATGTTCTCCACTTGGATCGCGATCGCTTGCGCTTCCACACCACCGATGATGATGGGAAGACGCCGATCACCGACCACCTCGGCGAGGATCAGTGCGTAAGCCCCCGCGTGCGTGTGGCTGTACGTGATGCGCAGGAACTTCAGCTCTACTTTCTCCATCCGGGGTTGGGCGGGCCGTGAAGGTAGGGAGTGGTTGTCAGTTGGCAGTCGGCAGTTTTCAGTAGGCAGTTGGCGGTGATGTGCGCGGCTGGAGTGACTGCCAACTGCCTACTGCCAACTGCCCCTTGAGCTATCGTTCGGCGTTCAGCTTCTTCGCCGCTTCGATCAACTTGGGCAACACTACAAATGCATCGCCCACGATGCCGTAATCGGCGGCCTTGAAGAATGGTGCTTCGGGATCCGTGTTGATCACTGCGATGACCTTGCTCTGGTTCACACCGGCCAAGTGCTGGATGGCACCGCTGATGCCGATGGCGATGTAGCAGTTCGGGCGGATGGCCAACCCGGTCTGCCCCACATGCTCGTGGTGCGGACGCCAATGCATATCGGCCACCGGACGGCTGCATGCCGTGGCGCCACCAAGTAACTGTGCGAATTCCTCGATGCCGGCCCAATTCTCCGGACCCTTCATGCCGCGCCCTCCACTGACCACGATCTCCGCCTCGGGCAAAGGAATACCGGTGCCGGCCTTCCTTACTTCCTTCACGGTGATCCGCGCAGCGCCGAGGTCACCGCTGTATTCCTCCACGGTAGCTGTTCCCTCACCCTTGGCGATCGGGATCGAATTCGGCGAGAGGCTGATCACCTTGATCGGGCTCGTGACCTCCATCCATGCTTGCGCCTTTCCGCTGAAGACGTTCCGCTTGAATTTGCCATCCACCGGAAGACCAACGGCACCAGCCACATGTCCGGCTTTCAAATGAGCGGCCACGCGGGGAGCAACGGCTTTGCCCGTTGCGTCGTGTACACATACGATCGTGGTGGCGTTCTCTTTCGTCGCGATATCGCACACGAGTTTCGTCAGTTGCTGTCCGTCCACGGTGGCCACACCACGCGCCACGATCACCTTCTTCGCTCCTTGCGCACCGAGGCTATCGAGCAACGTGCTTCCGCCGAAGGTCACCGCGGTCACGGGTCCACCAGCGAGCTGGCTGGCGTAGGTCACGGCTTCTTGTGCGGCCTTCGGGATCTTCTCGCCCCGGGTATCAATGAATACGATCGTGCTCATGGGCTTCTTTGGTTCGGGTCGATCCAGTGGATCGACGCTACTGGTTCATTGACTTGATATTCTCTGCGTCATTGCTCCTTCGCGGCCAGGATCCTCAGATCACTTTCGCTTCGGTGTGCAACAACTCGATCAACTTCCCGGCCTCTTCGGCGGGGATCATCTTCACCGCACCTTTTGCGGGCGGCAATTCGAACTTCACGGTGCCGCCGGTATTGTCCACGGCGGCTGCGGGAATAACGGTCAGTGGTTTCGTGCGCGCAGCCATGATGCCGCGCATGTTGGGGATGCGTTGTTCGGCCATGCCCTTGGCGGCCCCGATCACCACCGGCAGGGACACTTCCAATACTTCCACGCCGTTCGGGACATCGCGCTCCACGGTGGCTACGGTCCCGTTCACATCCAGTTTGCTCGCGAGCGGCACGTAGGGGAGGTCCAGGAGTTCGGCCACCATCGCACCGACCTGTCCACCGTTGTGGTCTATGGTCTCCTTGCCGGCCAGGATCAGGTCGAAGCTCTTGTCCTTCGCGTAGGCCGCGATGTGCTCCGCTACTTGTAGCGCTTCGGTCGGTTGTGCATCCACGCGCACGGCTTCATCGGCCCCGATGGCCAAGCCCTTGCGGATCGTCGCATCGGTATCCGCGCCGCCCACGGTGATGGTGGTCACGCTGCCACTACCGGCGGCTTCCTTCAATTCCAAGGCGCGCACCAACGCGTACCATTCATCATACGGGTTGACGATGAAGGTGACCCCGGCGCTGTCGTACTGCGTGTTGTCGTTGGTGAAGGCGATGCGTGCCGTGGTATCGGGCACTTGGCTCAGGAGGACGAGGATCTTCATAGCGATCGTTGGAACGGGCGGCGAAAGTAATGACCGCAGGCGGTGGGCAGTAGGCAAGTTGGCAGTGGGCAGTAGGCAGTAGGCAGTTGGCAGTGGGCGGTAGGCAATAGGCAGTGGGCAGTAGGCAGTGGGCCCAGAGGTGGGCCGAACGAAGAACGGGAAAGATGTTCTGCGAGCGAAGGATGGCTTTCCGGTTTCAGGTATCTAGGCGATCAGGTTAGTGGTGTGGCATCCGGGCTTGCGCGAAGGCAGATCCGGCGACCACGGTGCGAAAGTGGGCTTGTCCTTCGACAGGCTCAGGAGCCGCCATGGCTATCCGGGCTTGCACGGTGGCTGTCTGACCAATGACGGTGGCTATCCGGGCTTGCACGGTGGCTATCTGACCGATGACGATGGCTATCTGAAGATGGAGGATGAGAGGATGGCTGATCGTGGTGAGTGGGCTGACGATCGGTGGGGCTGTGCTTGATGAGGTTGCTTCGCTGCGCTCGCAATGACGGGGAGGGGGGTGTGCCGCGCGCGAAGAGCAACGCGGAGCATGCGGACCACGAGTTGCAAACTCGCGGAAGCGGGAGGAGCGGCGGATCGATCGGGATCCGTTGGTCGGAACGATGCTCTAGACCTTGGCGCGCCTTCGGCGAAGCCAGATGAACAGGGCGAGGGTGATGACAAGGGTTCCCGCGATCCAAGGCCAGCGCGATCGGGCGGATCCCAATTCCATTGGCGCCACATCGCCCACTATTACCATGCCCGCCCAGTAGTAGGGGAGGGCGAGTTCGTCCGGAGCGTTGGCGAGGTGGTCCAACTTGGCTTGGCGCAAAGCCTCGTGCTTGGGCAGGCCTTCCGCGAGCAATTCATAGAAGCGTGCGATGATCCCGGCGCTCACCTTCTCATCGATGCTCCAGAGAGACACCACCAGGCTCGGGCAACCGGCATACGCGAACCCATAGCCGAGCGAGCGAACGCCCTCGCCCGCATCGTTCCTTCCCGTTCCCGTTTCACAGGCGGTGAGCACGGCGAGTTGGGCGCGCAGGTCGAGCTCGTAGATCTCATACGCGTGGAGGTAGCCATCCGCATCCGGGTCCACGCCGCTGCCATCCTTGCTCAGCACCAGCCGGGAGTACATCGGCGAGGTGGCGTTCACCTCCGCATGCGTGCCGAGGTGCAGGATGCCGTAGCGCGCGGCCAGATCGCGGAAGCCCTTTTCATTGGCGGCACCACCCACCATCACTTTCGCCGAAAGCGCGTTGCCAAGATCCTGCGCGGTGCTGACCGCGAAGGGTTGGCGAACGTAGTCCAGGTAGCTGCGGTCGATGAGCGTGGAGTCCTGCACGCGGGTGAGGTACTCCTGCTTGAGTTCATCGCTGAAGCCGGGAGCGATGGCCAGCACGCCCTTGGCCCGGTCGCGCGCCATATCGGCGAATTGGAGCGCAGTGGTGGCGGAGAGCAAATAGGCGATGGTGTAGCGTTGAATGAGCAGGTTCTTGCGGAAGTCCTTCACATCCGGTGAAGAAAGGAGTGCCTCGAAGCTCAGGGTGTGCAGTGCGCCATCGGGGATGATGAGCAATTCCTTGTTCGTGAGCTGATCGGCCACCGGCGCGAAGACCCTGCTGTACAGCCCGTGCGCCGCCGCGACATATGCGCTCGTGTTCCGCGATGCGATGGATCCGTTCAGGGCCTTCACTTCCTCCGGGATCCCTTTGGCAACCACACGGATGAGCCCGGCCCGCTGCATGCCGATCACGACCATGTACAGATGATCATCCGTCCGCGCATAGACCAGCAGGTCGCGGTCAGTGGTGAGCAAACGCTTGCGGACCTCCGCCAAGGAGATGCTCGATTCGCCGTAACGCAACCGGAAGTAGTTCGGGTGTTCCTTTTCCAAGCGCACGATGAAATCCGCGTACGCTTTCTCGCGGCGATCCATATCGGTGGCGGCTGCACGGTCCTCCTCATCAAGGTCGATCGCTGCGATCAGCTCCTGCTCTTTGGCGACGATGGAATCGGGCACGCCGGAGAAGCGGATGCCCGCGAAGGTGTTCAGGCGGCTCTTCAACAGGATGGAACGATCCGCCTCGGATAGTTGCAGGAAGCGCTCGATGTCGGCTTCCGACCCGGACTTCGCATAGGCATCGTAGGCCACGTCCATTGCCAGATCGAACAATCGCTTCTGCGCGCCGATCAGGAGGAGCTTGCTGGCTTCGTCGGTGACGGCCGTCTTGTTGCGCGCAAGGGCGGTGATGGCCAGGTCGAGGTCGTCGTTCCATTCCTTCTTCACCGTGCCCTTCGGGGCCAGCGCACGTTGCGCGCGCACGCTCCAATAGATCGCATCGGGCAGGATATGCGGATCGGGAAAAGCCATCGGAGCCTTGCTCGCCATCAATGCGTGCGTCCTGTCCTTCAACGTCCCGATGGCGGTGCGGGCAAAGGCGAGCGCGCCGGCGGCATCGCCCCCTTCCATCGCTGCTTCGGCGAGGAGCACATCGCAATGCGCCACCTTGTAATGCGAGGAGTCGTAGATGTTCGTTAGGATCCGGCGTGCTTCCAAAAGATCAGCGATGGCGTCCTTCATACGACCTGCTTGGACGTAAGCATGCGCACGGCTTTGCAGGGTGAGCACCCGTACGGCATCGGTCTTCTCGTCCGTGTTCGATAGACCAGCCTCGAGGCTGACCCGGAACAACGAATCCGCTTTGTTCGCTTGTCCTTTCCTCAGGGCGATATCGCCCAGCTTGGAACTCGCGCGGATGTACTCCTCGCTGCGCTTGCCGAATTTCTTCTCGCACGCGACCAGGTAGGCGGTCACCCACTCCTCGGCCTTGTCCAACGAGCCTTGCGCGATCTCCAGGTCCGCGATGCGGTCGCGCACCACCAGCAACTGCGGATCATCCGGTTCAAGCACGCTGCTCCGGTCCTTCCAGGCCATGTCGAGCAGTTCGCGGGCACGTCCTTCATCACCGAGTTGGAAATACACCGTGCCCAGATTGAGGTAGGTGCGTGATCGGTTCACGATGGCCTCATCTCGTGTGAACTGGTCCTTTGCGTTCGCGATCACGCGGTCGCTGTTGCGCAGGCTCTCGTGGTAGTAGCTCTTCGCACGGACGAAGTCGCCTGCGTTCTGCCAGAGCACACCGAGGTTGCCGTTGGTGCTCACCTTGCGGATCAGGATCGGTTCCGCTTCGCTGTTCCCCAGGATCTCCAGCGCTTTCAGGTAATACCCTTCTGCTTCGCGGATGCGCCCCATGTGCCAGTTGGCCACGCCCGCAGCGGTATACGACTCGGCCCATTGCGCGGGCGGGATGGTATCGGCCTTCTGGTATTGGACGATCGCCTCCAGCGCATACTTCGCCGACCTGCGGTGATCACCGATCACGCTGAAGTCGAAGGCGAGGTATTGGCGCGCTCGGCCTTTCTGCTTGTACGACACCTTCGGGTCGCGGTCCGCCACGGTGACCGCTATGGAATCCACGCGGGCGCATTCCTTCATCCGCCCCACATCGTAATAGGTCCAGCTCAGGTCGAAGAGCGCTTCGAGCTCATTGGCCGCGATGCCTCGCTGCTTCACCAGGGCATAGATCCGCTCCGCCGCCTTCACACCCGCTTCCGCATCCTTCAACTTGCGGTGTGCGCGGCCGTACTTGTAGAGGTACAGATGTGATGAGTCCGCCCACGTGGTACCCGCTGCTTCTTTCAATTGCAGGTCGATCTCCTTCACCACCTGGGCGTACTTCTCCGCCTTGTAAAGCGAATCGATCAACGCATGGCGCTTGGCGAGGTCCTGTGCGTTCGCGCTTAGTGCAGCGATCGCGGTCAGGAGCAGGATCGCACGCCGCATGCCTATTCCAGTTCGGCTTTGATCGCCCGGGCGCGCTCGCCATACACGGGACTATCGTCGATCGGCAGCGCTTTGGCCTTCGCGGGATCCCCTGCTTTCAGGTAGGCGAGGAAGAGGTACCACTGCGCCTTGTCATGGAATGCGGATCCGGCGTGGAGGTTCTCGAAGAGCGGGACCGCAGCGGCGACATCATCCGTCGGCAAGGCTGCAGAGCCGATGTAGAGTGCGAGCGTATCGTTACCGGGGTCGGCTTGCAGAAGCGCGGCCCACTTCGCACGGGCCTCGCTGTAGTCCCCGAGCTTATAGGCCACCATGGCATCCGAAAAGGCGAGGTCCGTGGATGCGCCCATGGCCACGGGCAGGCCGGGATCCGCTTCGAAGTGCTCAGCGAAGAGCCGCTCGTTCGTGGAGGGTCGTGTCAACACCCAGAACGCGCCGGACAACACGATCGCCACCACAGCAGCATATTTCAAGTAGTTCTTCCAATTCGTTCCGGACACGTCCCGGTCAAGTTCAGGGGTGCGATGCTCGGCACTCACATTCTTCAACATGCGTTCCATGCCGCCGAGCTCGATGGCCAGCGTGTTCTCGCGTTGCAATTCCAGCTCGGACCGTAACGCGGGATCTCCTGCCAGCTCCTGCTCGAAGAGGGCTCGCTCATCGGCCGACATGCTTCCCAGCACGTATGCTTCGATGCGTTCGAATCGTGTTCTATCCAACCTGCCTTGGTTCATACGGCTTCGTTATTTTCCTCACCCGCGATGGTCTTGCGGAAGGCGCGCAACTTCATCATGCAGCGGTATTTGATCGTTCGGATGCTCTCCTCCTCTATGCCCATATTCTGCGCGATGGTCGCGAGGTCCTTGCGTTCGAAGTAGAACTGGTCCAGCACCGCGCGGCATTTGTCGTCGAGCTTTTCGTACACGCCGCGCAAACGCACGATGCGTTCCTCGATGCCATCGTCGACATCGGTCTCCATCGCATCGATCCGGTCATCGTGTACGACCTTCATGTGTTTGTGCGCCGCAGAGCGGACGGTATCCAACCATTTGTTCTTCGCCACGCGGAACAGGAAGCCGCCGGGATCGCTGTCCGGCACTAGTTGACCTTCCTTCACCTTCAGCCAGAGCACGGTCACGGCTTCCTGGAAAACGTCCTGCGCGTCGTTCGTGGTGCCGCTGTTCTGCAACACATACTGACGAACGGAAGGGAGATGCCGGTCGTAGAGCGCACGAATGGTCGCAGGGTCGTTGCGCCGTAGGCCGACCAACCAGGAAGGCTCTGATACGAGGTATGTGTCCTTGATCCGCTCCATGCTGGGCGACCACTAGGACACGATAATACGGGAATCCGGGCTGCACGTCCATAGGTATTGAGTGAATTCCGCTTTGCATGGGGTGTACAGCCCTACATCGGCGAAGGGGGGAAATGTGAACACCGTTGATCCTGATCGGAGGAGAAGGAGGAGAATATCAGGTCGATCGTTCACATCGCTGCGTGCTCCCCGATGTGTGGGCGTGATGGCATCAACGCCGCCACGCCAACGAACCCGAACGATGAGAACCCGAAGCCTTACCATCATTGCCGCACTTGGACTGCTCGTTTCCGGAGCGCAGGCCCAGCTCCCTCGCATCGTAGTGCAAGGCAGTGGTGCGCCACAAGCCTTCACCGACTTTGCCGCAGCGGTATCCGCAGCACAGTCCGGCGACTTCATTTACCTGAGCGGTGGCAGCTTCACCTACCCGGCAACCCTGCTCATCGACAAGACCCTGCACATCATTGGTGCGGGCATCCATCCGGACAGCACGCTGGTCACGGGTGTGACCTCATTGCAGCAGACCGGCGGAACCGGTACAACGCCCATGAGGATCATGACAGCAGCCTCGGGCAGCACCTTCACCGGCATCCGCTTCGTATCGGTCGGCGCCGCGCAGGGCAACTATGCGCTGATGTTCGGTACAACGGATGCGAACGACGACCCGGCGGACCTTGTGTTCCAGCGCTGCTGGTTCCAAGGCCGGGTCGATCTGGGGTTCTCCGAGAGCAACGTGATACCCGCTACCACGGCATTCGACGAGTGCGTGTTCATGGGCGTGCTCGATGGCAAGAGCAGGAGCGCCGTGCTGACCCGTTGCATCATCGCCAATGGCTACGCTACGATCACACTCTCGCACCTCGCCGGACCCTCGACCTTGGAGAACTGTGTGGTCCTCGGAACGATCCAGAACAACAGCGGCGTCACCATCCGCAATTCCTGGCTGCGGACCGTCGGCTCCTACGCTGCATATGACTGCGCCAATTGCATTTTCCAGAACAACCTGACGCCCAGCGCGACCGTCGCGAGCGCATCGCTCGGGGCGGTTGAGTTGAACAACATCATCAATGTCGATCCAGCTTCTGTTTTCGTTTCCGAAACGGACGGGAATTATGAATTGACGGACGATCTGCACATGGCTCCCGGCAGCCCTGGCATCAGCTATTCCACCGATGGCACCGACATGGGCATCCATGGAACCTCATCGCCCAACAAGCCCGGCGCAGTGCCCTTCAACCCGCACTTCCGCCAAGCGACCATCGCGCCGAGCACGAACAACAATGGGGCGCTGCCGGTGAACATCAGGGTGGCGGCGCAGACCCATTGATCGATGTGTTCGTCGCGTATAGGACACCAACCGAGAACACAAGCACATGGAACGCAGCATCCTTTTCCCCGCGCTCTTCGCAGCGGCATTCGCGCAAGCGCAGAACATCGACGCATACCGCTACTGGTACGACGACGCAACGGCTGACGCCGTTACCACCACCGTTGCCCCTGTGTCGGAGCTGGTGGTGAATACCGCCTTTCCCACCGGCGGCATGGAGGTCGGGTACCATCGCATCAGCATACAGGCACGGGACACCGACGGCAAATGGTCCGTTCCGCGCAGCACTTGGTTCACCCGATCGGCCACCACGGCTGACGGTTATCGGTACTGGTTGAACGATGATCCGGCAACGCTTGTCGCAGCCACATTGACACCCGGCGCAACGGTGGACCTGAATGCGGCGTTGGCCACCAGCGTAACGCGTCCATTCAACCTCGTGACGATCCAGTTCCGCGAAAGCGACGGCTTGTTCAGTGTTCCCTTGACCAAGGCCTTCGTGCGTAACACTGGCGAGGTGGACGGCTACGAATACTGGATGGATGAAGCGATCGGTGATCGGGTGGCGAACGGCATCGGACCGGCCGGCGTGGTGGACCTGATCGCTGATCTGCCTACCGGCCTCAGCTCAGGGGGGCACACATTCACCATCCGCTTCCGCAGTGTACACGGTCCATGGAGCGTGCCGATCACGACAACGTTCGATGCCGTAGTGGATATCGAAGAATTGCCGGGGATCACGGATCTGATCCTCTTCCCGAACCCGGTGACCAATGAGCTGGGCCTGCGCCTGAGCACCGACGCTGCGCGCACGCTGAACCTGCACGTGCTGGACATCAGCGGCGCGGTGGTGCGTGACCTGAGCACCTGGAGCGTGAGCGGAACGACGTACCGCAACTGGGACATCAGCGACCTGGCCAGCGGCAGTTACCTGTTGCGCATGAGTGACGGAAGCGGAACGTGGAGCACACACTTCGTGAAGCACTGATCCGCACTTCGATCGTTCACATCCGGCGGTGGACTCCGATGTAGGAACGATCGCCCTTCCATTCCCCCTTGAAGAACCAGAACATCTTCCCCATGAAAACCCTGACCCTTCTGACCATCTTGTCATTGGCCACCTTCGCCCAGGCGGCCACACCGCCGGTGCTTCCTGCGGCCATCGTCAATTCCTCGCCCGCCCCTGTGGGCTTCGAGGAGAACAAGGGCCAGGTGCGCACCACGGAAGGGGAGGCCGCACCATTCGTACGCTACCGCCTTTCGCAGGGCAACACCCAGCTCTTTCTGTTGGGGAACGGTATCGCCTACCAGTTCAGTCGCCTGCACTATGCGCAGAATACTCCCGAGGTGGTCGCTGAAAGGCAGCATGACCGCGTGGAGACAACGCAAATGGGGCCGAGGCGCGAACAAGTCCGTTTGGAGACCTTCCGTATGGACATGGTTCTTGAAGGAGCCGATGCGAATGCACGCATCACCACCGAAGGAAGGAGCGAGGACTACACGCAGTACTACAACCACGATGCGCTGGATGTACACACCTACACCAAGGTGACCTACCACGAGATCTACCCCGGCATCGACTGGGTGGTGTATACCACCGAGAAGGGCATGAAGTACGACTTCGTGGTTGCACCCGGAGTCGATCCGAACCAGATACGCATGCGCTTCCAGCACTACGAGGAACTATCCGTGGATGCCGCTGGCAACTTGATCCATGGCAACCGCATGGGGCGCTTCACGGAAGAGCGGCCGGTGAGCTTCCAGGACGGGAAGGAGGTGCCGACCAGCTTCGTGCTGGAAGGGAATACGCTTCGCTTCGCGTTGGGGAACTATGATCGAGAGAGCACGCTCATCATCGATCCAGCGCGGATCTGGGGAACGTATTATGGTGGCGATACGGAAGACCTTGGGCTCTCCTGTGCTGTGGACGGAAGCGGTAACGTGTACTTGTCGGGATCCACGGGTTCCTCCGGCTCCATCGCCATGGGGGGACACCAGAACAGCTTGGTCGGAAGTACGGATGCCTACTTGGCGAAATTCAACTCCAGCGGAGTTCGGCTGTGGGCTACCTACTATGGTGGCGATGGCGTGGAGCACGGGCATTCCTGTAAAACTGACGGAAGCGGTAATGTGTACCTCGCGGGATCCACAACCTCGACCAACGGTATAGCATCCGGGGGGCACCAGAACACTTCTGGCGGAGGGGTCAGTATCCCCTATGACGCGTACTTGGTCAAGTTCAGCAGTGCAGGCGTTCGGCAGTGGGGCACCTACTATGGCGGATCCGGAGATGATGAGGGGCGTTCTTGCGCAGTGGACGGGAGCGGTAACGTTTACCTGGCGGGATATTCATTGGGTTCTTTGACAGGGATCGCCTCTGGTGGGCACCAGAATGCGCATGCCGGGAACAACGATGCGTTCCTCGTGAAGTTCAACAGCGCGGGCGTGCGGCAATGGGGTACTTACTACGGTGGCGCCGAGGATGAGACACGTTCATCATGTGCAACGGATGGCAGTGGGAATGTGTACATGGCAGGGATCACCCTATCGAGTTCCGGGATCGCGAGTGGAGGGCACCTGAACACTCCGGCAGGACAGATCGATTGCTACCTGGTCAAGTTCAATAGCGCCGGGCAAAGACAATGGGGCACCTACTACGGCGGGCTATATGACGAAAGCGCGGGAAACTGCGCCGTGGATGGTAGCGGCAATGTGTACCTATCCGGATCCACCTCCTCCTACTCCGGCATCACTACCACGGGATCACATCAGGACTACCACGGAGGGGAGATCCCTGCGTACCAAGAAGGCACTAGCACCGATGCCTTCCTGGCGAAGTTCAATACCAGTGGCGTTCGCTTGTGGAGCACCTATTATGGCGGATGGGATCCTGAAGCCGGACAGGCCTGCACGACGGATGGCAACAACAATGTGTACTTGACAGGAGAAACACAATCTCCGATCAACATCAGCTCTGGAGGGCATCAGGACACATACGCAGGAAGTTGGGACGCTTTCCTCGTCCTCTTCAACGAAAGTGGTGTGAGGCAATGGGGCACCTACTATGGGGCTGGCGGCGAATTCGATGACTGGGCAAGGTCGTGCGCAACGGACGGGAACAACGATGTGTACATGGCCGGGCAGACCGGTTCTCCAACGGCCATCGCTTCGGGAGGTCACCAGAACACACATGGCGGTGCTGCGTGGGATGGTTTCCTGGCCAAGTTCGAAGGCGATGACACGATCGATCTCGACTGCGCGACAGCTACAATGGCCGAGACAGAACCCAACAACAGCGTCAGTACTTCGAACCCCCTCACCTATGGCACACCGATAAGCGGTGACATGGGCGACTGCACAACCATCGATAATACCTCGGACTACTTCAGCTTCACCACCACCGGCCAGGGCGTGCTGCGCGTGGAGGCCTGCCTATCCAACACCGGACCCAGCGCGTTGGACGTGACCTTCAGGGTACTCAACCCCGGTGGCAGTACGCTGGGCACCTTCACCCTGCCTGCAGGCGCGAACAATGCCGTGCTCACTGGCGAATTCCTGCTTCCGTGCAGGGGCACTACATCCTATCGCATCGCCGTGGACAATCCCAGCACCACAGTTTGTACGCACTACGCGTTCTCCTACACGATCCTTCCGCCGCTATTCGGCAACGACCCCGAACCCAACGATGCGATCGGAGCCAGTGCAACTCCAGTGACGTACAACACCGACCGCGATGGCCGGAACAATTTCGATGGGGAAACCACCTACGACTACTACAGCATCACCCTCCCTACGAATGGTGTACTGAACATCGAGACGCAGGCCGAGCACGCGGGTGCAGTACCCAGCACGATGGCCGTTGCCTTGCTCAATTCAGTGGGCACGGTGCAGCAGACCTGGAACGTTGCTGTTGGCGCCAACGGAACACCGGCATCCAGCGCTGTGAGCATCCCCTGCCGCAGCACGGTGAACACGTACTACATCCGGATCAATTCAGCGATCTGCGGAACCTCGTACCGGTTCAAATACACGGTGACCGCACCGCTCTTCGCGGCCGATGTGGAGCCCAACAATAGCCAGCCGGGTACGCCCCTGGCGCACAACACCTACACGGAAGGTCATCTCGCCTTCGACTCGGAGAGCACCTACGACTACTACCGTATCGTGCCATCGTCCGATGGCAAGGTGAACATCGAGGTGCAAGCCGAGCACACCGGCGCGACTGCCGGAACGATCCAATTGGTCTTCCTCAACACGGCTGGAACAGCGCTCCAGACCTGGAACATACCCTTAGGCACGAACGGTGTTGCATCGACCACCTTGGTGAGCCTGCCGTGCCAGAGCGGCGGCACCAACTACGACCTGCGCTTGTCCACGGCGACGTGTGGCACTTCGTACAAGATGAAGTACACCCTTACGCCTGCGCTGTTCGCTAACGATGCCGAGCCGAACAACAGCACGGCGACAGCAGTGGTGGCTGCCGATTCAACCAATAACGACGGCCACCTGGCCTTTGCCGAAAGCAGCGCCGATTACTTCCGTCTTCAAGCCGGAACCGATGGTGTGCTGAACGTGACGGTGAGCGCGGAACACGCTATCGCGAGCACCACCGATTCCATCCAAGTGCGCTTGTTCGATTACATCACCAATACCCTGGTGACCTGGAAAGTGGGCATTGGCGCCAATGGCATCCCAAATACACAATCCTTCGCGCGCACATGCGCCGGAACCGAGCAGGTGTACTTCCTAGCGTTCCTTAACCCTTCCGTATGTGGGGTCTCCTACAGGTTCAGCTATACAGTAACGCCACCGGCATTCGCTGATGACCTTGAACCCAACCAGAGTAGCGGCCAAGCGACCATCGCCAATGCAAACACCAACTACGATGGCCGCGTTGAGTTCGACTACGACAATAACACGGACTATTTCCAGCTGCAAGCGCCAACCGATGGCGAGATGAGCGTGACCATTGAAGCCGAGAACGCTGGACCGGGCACGGGCACCATGACCCTCTACCTGCGCGACTTCATCACGAACATCATCGAAACGTGGACGGTGAACGTGGGTGCTAACGGGGTTCCCATTTCCAACACCTTCACGCACCGGTGTACGGGCACTGAGCAGGTGTACTACCTGCAGCACGAGAACCCATCCGTGTGCGGCGTATCGTACCGCTTCAGCTACGCGGTGACACCACCGGTGTTCGCCGATGACCTGGAACCGAACCAGAGCAGCGGTGCTGCGATCATCGCCAATGCGAACACCAACTACGACGGCCGGGTGGATTTCAACTACGACAATGACTACGACTATTTCCGCCTGCAAGCGCCCAACGATGGCGCGCTGAACGTGACCATTGAAGCGGAGAACGCTGGACCGGGCACGGGCACCATGACCCTCTACCTGCGCGATGCCATCACGAACGTGATCGAGACCTGGACGGTGAACATCGGTGCCAACGGGACGTCGGTGCCACAGACATTCAGCCACACCTGTACCGGCACTCAACTGGTGTATTTCCTGGAACCTTACCACCCCACTGTTTGCGGCGTGTCCTACCGCTTCAGCTACACGGTAACGCCGCCGTTGTTCGCCGGCGATTCGGAGCCCAACAACAACACCGCGACAGCGGTGGTAGCTGCGGATTCAACGAATTATGACGGCCTCCTGGCCTTTAACGAAAGCAGCGCCGACTACTTCCGCCTTCAAGCCGGAACCGATGGTGTGCTCAACGTGACGGTGAGCGCGGAACATGCTACCGCGAACACCACCGATTCCATCCAGGTACGCTTGCTCGACTACATCACCAACACCCTGGTGACCTG
>JADJKO010000012.1 GCA_016705955.1 Flavobacteriales bacterium | reverse complement strand
GAGGACATTCGTCTCACGAACCCGCTTGTGCCGATCGTCTTCCTCACTGCGAAGAGCCAGACAGAGGACCGCATCGCAGGTTTCAAAGCGGGTGGTGATGATTACCTCACCAAACCATTCAGTCACGAGGAGTTGATCCTGCGCATCGAAGCGATCCTGCGTCGCACCCAAGGAAAGGGTGATGATCGTCGCGACCGCGAAAAATTCGAGGTCGGAGACTACACCTTCGATCACCGGAACCTGATGCTGAGCCACCCCGAAGGCGAACGGAAGCTCACCAAGAAGGAAGCTGACGTGTTGCGGCTCTTATGCCTTCACGCGGATCAGGTCCTTCCGCGCGAACTGGTGCTCAACATGGTCTGGGGCGACGACACCTACTTCCTCGGCCGCAGCCTGGATGTCTTCATCAGCCGCCTGCGCAAGTACCTGAAGGGCGATGAGAAGGTGCAGATCGTGAATGTGCATGGCGTGGGGTTCAAGCTGGTGATCGGGTAGAGGTCTGGCACGATCATCAGGGGCCCGAAGAGTGCCTCCGGCTCCCAGCACCACCGTTTTCCTTCCGGGTTTTCGGCCCAAGGCCGATGCGGGTTCCTTCTCTATGAATTACCCACTTGTGGGTATTGTTGAGCATGTTGGCTGAACCTAGCTTTAAGCCTTCGTCCATGTTCTCAATAACACCCAGAGGCCATGAGAAACCTGATCACTCTTCCTGCGTTCACCGGTGCGCTTCTCCTTTCCGGGATCCCGACCTCGAATTTCGCCTCGACCGACCAAGCCTTGTATGTTGATGGGAAAGTCCGAACGGTCGGAGTTGCCCCGGACGACGTTCTGATCATCATCGAGCGTGATGGTGTTCGGGTCCGGACCATATCCGGCCAGGTCGGTCGGTTCCGATTGCGCTTGGACCTCCAATGGGTGTACATCATCTCCTTCGAGTGTGAAGGATGCTTGACCAAGGAGTTGCTGTTCGACACCCATGTACCGTTCGATGGTATGGACGCGGTTCCATTCAAATTCCCGTTCAAGGTGACCCTTGAGCGATCTGTCGACAATGCCTTGCAGTACGCTCAACCGGTGGGGTTCATCAGTTATTTCCGCAGCAAGCGCGACTTCGCTTATGATACCGACTATACCCCTACGACGCGACCGTATGCGCCAGAATGAAACGCGGGGCGGTCTTCGCGCCGATCGCGGAAGCAACGCCAGCCGCCGATGTGGCGCCTTCGTTCTCTGCGAGCATCTCCTCGGACGAGCATAGCGAATTGCCCGAGGTCGAACTCACCCCCTCTTCGACCAAGCCGAACGAAATGACCGCTATCACAGCCATGAAGGGGATCGCCCCGGAGGTCATGATCCGTGCGATCGTGACAACCCACAGGGCGGCAACGCCACACACTTCGGCCGTGCCGCATAGCCGGATCACTCGGGCGTCTTCAATTGAGCGGAAAAAGGACCAAGTGATCCAACACGACCGGAGGTCTTTGAAACCGATGGTGGTTCGAATAATTCATGTACCGACACCCGTGCCGGTGACCCTGCCCGATGGGCGCACGGAAGAGTTACTGGTCGAACAGAACTACGTCGCCAAGATCGTCCGGATCACCCAAGGTGGTCATACACGCGAGTACCGTAAAGTGACCCACCGGTACGGTGAGACCAACTTCTTCTGCAACGGATCAAGTTGTGGTGAGGTGGCGTTCGGTGCGGCGATCAATAGCAAGTGAACTCGCCGCACGGCATGAGCACGAAAGAACCACGCTTATGAGCCCGCTTCATCAACCGCTCATGCTCTTCTGTTCCCTGATGACGACAATGGTCATTGGGCAACAGGACTATTCGCGGTTACTGTCCCAGTTGCATAGCAGCGAAAGCAAGTCCTTGAACATTGATGGCACGAACTACTCCTTGGTAAGTGCTGACTTTACCGTAACAACTACGAACAAGGGCTCCTACTTGCGCATCGCAGAGCATCAGCAGGAAGGCTGGTCGGTAAGGGTACTGGCCGCGGATGGTGACCCATTGATGACCGGGTTCTACAGTGATGTGGCACTGACCATCCCGAATGGCCGGTTCACCTACTACCATCCGAACGACCGCATGGAATGCACGGGAACCTTCGTGAACGGCGTGAAATCCGGAGTTTGGATCCTTCTAGACACCAGCGGTAACGTGAGATCGCGGAACGGGTCTATACCGGGCTTGGTACCGATGAATTATTGATGAAGAATGGACCGGACGTGAAGGCCGGGGATCGCTGATCCTACTTCCGACGGGATCCGATCGAGACCGACCTGACTCAGCACCTAGAAGTATTACGGATCAGGCCGTCCCCAACAACTCCTTCACCATCGCGGCCACGGTACTCCCATCCGCCTTCCCGGCAAGGCGCTTGTTCGCTTCGCCCATCACCTTGCCCATGTCCTTCATGGTGGTGGCGCCCATTGCCTCGATGACCTTGCGCACGGCCGCAGCCACTTCGGCCTCGCTCAATCGCTTGGGGAGGTAGTGCTCGATCACAAAGGCTTGGGCCTCATCCTCCTGCGCCAGGTCCACGCGATCCTGGGCGTGATAGATGGCCGCGCTCTCCATGCGCTGCTTATGCAGTTTCTGCAGGATCTTGAGTCCGGTGGCTTCGTCAAGTCCACCCGTACTGCCGTCCTTGGTCAGTTCCAGGATGATCGCGCTCTTGATCGCGCGCAAGGCGTTCAGCTTGTCCTTTTCGCGGGCAAGCATCGCAGCCTTGATGTCGGCATCGATGCGTTGTTGCAGTTCCATGGTCGTGGTTTCTGGAACCCCTAAAATAGAACGATCGGGCCGATCCCCGTCGATGGCCCGATCGTCCTCTTCGATCTCCGCTCAATCCACGCGGTCGTGCAAGTGCGGATTGTTCTTGCGCAGCTCCACTTTGCGGTCGCCGTTCTCGTCCGTGGTCTCGTTCAATGAGAAGCGACTGACGCTGGAGTCCGTGCTCTTCGGTCCTTCATTCAGTTGGACCTTCTTGCGCAGGTAGGCGGGTTCCCGCTCGTACTCCGACACCCCGTTCGGCGAGCGCATGCGGAGGTTCATTTCACGCACTTTCGCCACGCGCTCTTCCACGCGGATCTGGTGCTCGTTCGGTGTTACGCGCACTTCCTTCACCTCGATCCGTTGATCGTTACCACTCGTCGGGGCGGTCTTTTCACTGCTCGTCCCTTCTTCTGTGGTGGAAGTGGAAGCGGTCACTTCATCGGTGGTCGAGTCGTATAGCTCGAAGACGACCTTCTCCGGGGCAGGTTCGGCGGGCTTCACTTCCGGCGTGGTGATCCGCGGTGCGAGCGGTTCCACTTCGAATTCGATGCTGCTTTGTGGGGCAGGCTTCGGATCCACTGTCTTCATGTACGGCTCCATGGATGATACTTCCTCCACCTCGGGGGGCGGCGCTGGTGCCTCAGGTGCCGATGCACCGGTCACCGGGTTCGCGATCGGTTGCGTGATCATGATCGGAATGTCCGCATCCAACGGGATGATCGTCCGTGTGTTCCGTTGCGACACCCCATCGCCGGTCTCGGGCTTCGTTTGGAATCCGGTGGCGATCACCGTGATGCGGAGTTGGTCGCCCAAGCTCTCGTCCTTGCCGTAGCCCCAGATCACATCGGCGCTGTTGCCACTGGCCTTGCGGATGTGCTCGGTGATCTCATCGATCTCATCGATGAGGATCTCGCGCTCGCCGTGTGCCATATTGAGCAGCACGTAGCGCGCGCCCTTGATATCGTTGTCGTTGAGCAAGGGTGAATCGAGCGCTTCCTGCGCGGCACGTATGGCGCGATCCTCGCCACCGGTCTCCGCCATGCCCATGATGGCCACGCCGCTGCGGGTCATCACGGTCTTCACGTCCTCGAAATCGACGTTGACCGTGCCGGTCTTCGTGATGACGTCCACGATGCCGCGCGCGGCAGTGGTGAGGACGTTATCGGCGTGCATGAATGCACTATCGAGCGAGAGGTTGCCATACTGATCCCGCAAGCGATCGTTGTTGATCACCAGCAGCGTATCCACGGTGTTGCGCAACTCCTCGATGCCCGCCATCGCCTGCGTCTTGCGCTTGGGTCCTTCCCATTGGAAGGGCATGGTAACGATACCCACCGTGAGGATACCGAGTTCACGCGCGATGGAGGCCACCACAGGCGCGGCGCCTGTGCCGGTTCCGCCACCCATACCAGCGGTGATGAAGAGCATCTTGGTACGCGTGCTGAGCAATTGGCGGATCTCGTCCAGATTCTCCTGTGCGGCGTCCTTGCCGCGATCGGGGATGCTGCCCGCACCGAGGCCCTCGGTGAGTTCGGGTCCGAGTTGCAGTTTGATCGGCACAGGGCTGACATCGAGCGCTTGGCGGTCGGTGTTGCAGACGATGAAGTCCACGCCTTTGATGCCTTGGACGAACATGTGGTTCACGGCATTGCTGCCGCCACCGCCCACACCGATCACCTTGATGATCGAGCTGAGTTCCTTGGGGAGGTCGAATTTCATGACGGAGGGATTTATAGGATGAGGTTGATGTTGCAGCGGATATCAGATGTCGTCCTCGGGATCGAGCAGGCCACCGGCACCGGCCAGGACCTTGCTGAAGAATTCACCGATGCGACCCTTGCTATGGTTGACCGGCTCCTTGTGATCGGCCTTCGATGTGGCGGCTGCCACCAGTTCCTTCGGTCTTCGGCGATCGAGGTATTCGAAGCCTTTCAACACCAGGCCGACCCCGGTAGCGAAGAGCGGGCTGGTAGCGGCCTCCACGCGGCTGGTGGCGAGGTGTTCGTTCGGATAGCCGATGCGCGTATCCATGCCGGTCACGTACTCCACCAAGTGCTTCAGGTGCTTCAACTGGGCACCACCACCGGTAAGGACGATACCCGCGATGAGCTGCTTCTCGATGCCACTGTTCTTGATCTCGAAGTACACGTGCTCGATGATCTCCTCCATGCGGCTCTGGATGATCTCCGCCAACATGCGCAGGCTGATCTCCTTCGGCTCGCGACCGCGAAGGCCGGGGATGCACACCACTTCATTCTCCTTGTTCTCACGCGCAAGGGCACTCCCGAACTTGGTCTTGAGCTGCTCCGCCTGATCGCGCATGATCTGGCAACCTTGGCGGATATCCTCCGTGACCACATTGCCACCGAAGGGGATCACCGCGGTGTGCCGGATGATGTTGTCGAAGAAGATGGCGATGTCCGTTGTGCCGCCACCAATGTCCACGAGCACCACACCGGCCTCCTTCTCCTGATGGCTCAGCACTGCCTCTGCACTGGCGAGTGGTTCAAGGATGAGTTCGGTGACGTTGAGGCTCGCGCGGTGTACGCACTTGTTGATATTGCGCGCTGCCGTGACCTGTCCGCTGATGATGTGGAAGTTTGCTTCGAGGCGGATGCCGCTCATGCCGATCGGGTCACGGATCCCCTGTTCATTGTCCACGATGTACTCCTGCGGCAGTACGTGGATGATCTCTTCACCGGGAGGCATCACGAGCCGGTGCGACTCATCGATGAGTTGATCGATATCGCTTTGGCTGATCTCCTCCTCCATGCTCTGGCGCATCTTCATGCCGCGGTGTTGCATGCTGCGGATGTGCTGGCCCGCGATGCCCACGTTCACCGTTTCGATGTCCACGCCGGCCATATCCGCGGCTTCGCTCACCGCTGCGCGGATGCTCTCCACGGTCTTCGGGATGTTGGCTACCACACCGCGCATGATGCCCTCACTGCGACTGCGGCCCATGCCGAGGATCTCGATCTTTCCTTGCTCATTCCTGCGCCCGACGATGCAGGCGATCTTGGTGGTGCCGATGTCGAGGCCGGCGACGATCTCTTCTTTGTGGTCCATGGTACTTATGGGTTGTTTGGGCTGTTTCGTTTGGTGCAGACGATCTGGTCAGCGAAGCGCAGGTCGATGCGGGCGTAACGACGCCAGTCGGCCTTGGGCATGCCTTCCGAATAGAAAAGGCGGAGTTTGGCGAAGCGTTGTTCCAATGCGGAACCATCGCCGATGAGGATGCGTTGTGCGCCGACGCGGGGAATGAGTTCGAACTCGCCGTCCGCGTTCACCACGAGCTGGTCGATGAGCGCGTTCCACAATTCGTCCTTGCGGATGAAGCTTGCGATGCGGTGGATCTCGTCGGAGCGTGTGGCTTGCGCGAGGCTATCATCGGCGTACACGGAATACACACCGCTCACCGCACCGGGCTCGCGGATCCATCCGGTAGCGACCAGCACGCGCGCTGTGTAATCCGGATCCACCGGCATCACCCAACCATCCTCATCGATGTAGAAGCTTGAGCCGTCGCCATTCAACACGCGCACCACCGGTTCGCGCTGCTTCACGATCACGTGCAGCGTTCCATCCAGATCGTGATACACCTCCGCATCCGCTACGCATGGAATGTTGCGAAGGCGTTCTTCAATGTGTGCGATGTGTACATCCCCTGCCGCTGCACCCAGGACCGCGATGCCTTGATCCATCACTGCACGGCGCACGGCCATCTCGTCAATGAAGTGAACGCCTTCACCGCCATGCACACGGATGTCGAGCGTGGTCAAGGGCGTACGATCCGTGGTGCGTTCCACGAAGCCAAGCATGACCGCCGCTCCGGTGATCCCAAGCCCGATGGCCAATGGTCGCAGGGATCGTTTCAAGCGTTTCATGCGTGCAAGCGTTGGTTGAGTACACGTGCCATCGGTGCCACCAATTGATCGATGTCGCCCGCACCCACGGTGAGGACCACATCGGTATCCGCGCTGGCGATCGCGTCCACCAAGGCTTCGCGAGCGACCACGCGCTTGTGCTCCATGGGCACGCGCTCCATGAGCCAGTCGGATGTGATCCCTGGGATCGGCTCCTCGCGGGCCGGATAAATAGGCAGTAGCATAAGCTCATCAAGCTTAGACAGGCTTTGACCGAAATCCTCCACCAGATCCCGGGTACGTGTGAACAGGTGAGGTTGGAAAACTCCGGTGATCCGACGTCCGGGGAAGAGTTCGCGTACGCTGCCGATGCAGGCATCCAATTCCTTCGGATGGTGCGCGTAATCATCGATGAGGACCGTGCCCGGTTCGTTGATGTGTACCTCGAAGCGCCGGTGTACACCGGCGAACGAGGCGAGCGCAGCGCGCAAGGCCTGCGGCTTCACACCGAGTCGCAGCGCCACGGTGGATGCGGCGATCGCGTTCTCCACATTGTGCCGACCGGGCATGCCGAGTTGCAGATCCCGCAACACCTGGCCCTCGCTCAATAGGTCGAAGTGATATTGGCCACCGGCAACGCGCACATTCTCCGCACGCGGTTCGTTCATGCCTTCCATGGCGTAGGTGACCATGTTCGGGTGCCCTGTGAAGTACGACGCCACGCGACCGTGGACGAGGATCGGACCGGTGCATTGACCCGCGAACTGGCGATAGGCTTCCACCATGGCCTCGGCTGTCCCATAGATATCCAAGTGGTCGGGATCCATCGCGGTCACGATCGCTTGCACAGGGTGCAATTGCAGGAAGCTCCGATCGTACTCATCGGCCTCCACCACATTCACGGTCGCATCATCATTCAACAGCACATTGCTGTCGTAGTTCACGGCGATGCCGCCGAGGAATGCGTTGCATGGCACCCGACCCTCGGTAAGCAAGTGCGCGAGCATGGTGCTCACCGTGGTCTTTCCGTGCGTGCCCGCGATCGCCACGGTCGGCCGGTCACGCGTGACCATGCCCAATACTTCGGCGCGCTTCAGGATGCGCGCGCCGCGTTCCTTCCAGTAGGCGAGCAGCGGACTATCGGCAGGAACTGCTGGCGTACGCACCACCATCACATCATCCGGTGCTGCATCCTGGAACGCTTGTGGGATCATCCGGGGATCCTCATTGAACCGCACGTTGATCCCTTCACTTTGCAATTGGCTGGTGATCCCGCTGGGCGAACGATCGTACCCGGCCACCTCGGCACCGCGCCGTTTGAAGTAGCGCGCAAGGCCGCTCATGCCGATGCCACCGACACCGATGAAGTAGAACCTGTTCCCACTCAGCTGTTCCATGTGCGTGCGAGTCGGATCACTTCAGCAGCAATGGCCTGTGCCGCATCATGCGTGGCGGATCCCGCGATGGCCAATCGCAGGCGGTCGAGTTCCTTCTCATCGCGGATCAACTCCAACACCTTCGGGCCGAGTTGTTCCACCGTGTCGGTGTCGTGCATCAACACGGCGGCGCCACGGTCGGTGAGTGCGCGCGCATTGTGCGTTTGATGATCCTCCGCTGCGGTCGGTAACGGCACCAGGATCGCGGGTTTCGCGACGAGGCACAGTTCACTAACACTGATCGCCCCGGCGCGCGCTACCACCAGATCAGCAACGGCATAGGCGAGATCCATGCGATCCACGAACTCATGTACTTTGCAATCGCTGTAGCCCAATGCATTCACCGCAGCACGCGCTTGGTCAACGAAGGGTGTTCCTGTTTGCCAGACCACCTGTAATCCTGCATCCTTCCAAGTACCCAAGGCTGCTTCAACTCCACGATTGATCCCGCGAGCGCCGAGGCTTCCACCGGTGATGAGTAGCACGGGTGCATCATCACGTAATTCGAAGTGCTCCATACCACGGGGACGCTTGCCGGTGAGCTTCACCACATCCTGACGCACAGGATTCCCGGTGATCAGGATCTTCTCCTTCGGGAAGAACTTCTCCATGCCCTGGAACGCCACACAGATCCGCTGGGCACGCCGAGCGAGGTGCAGGTTGGTCCGGCCCGGATAACTATTCTGTTCTTGGATGAGCGTCGGCACTTTCATGCGTTGCGCTGCTTCGAGCAACGGACCGCTCGCGTAACCACCCACCCCCACGGCCACATGCGGCTTGAATCCACGAACCAGTCGACGCGCCTTGATCATGCTGCGAATGAGCATCCACGGTAAACCGAGGTTCTTCAGCAATGCGCCACGTTGGAAACCTCGGATCGGCAAACCCTCAATGGGGAAGCCAGCGGCAGGAACCTTCTGCATTTCCAACTTTCCTTCGGCACCCACGAAGAGGAAGCGCGTATCCACCTCGCGCTCGCGCACCGCTTGCGCGATGGCGATGGCGGGGAAGACATGACCACCGGTGCCACCACCGGCGATCATCACCCTAAGCGAGCGTTGTTCGCGGTCGTTCGACATGCGGTTCCTTGGTTGACGATGTTGTGTTCTCTTCCAAACTGCGGCTCACACTGATGAGGATGCCGATGGCCAAACAGGTGAACCAGATGCTGGTGCCACCCATGCTCACCAACGGAAGCGGTTGCCCGGTCACGGGCACGAGGTTCACGGCCACAGCCATGTTCGCCATGGCTTGGATGGTGAGCAGGAATCCCAAGCCGACGGCGACCAGAGCACCGAAGGGCTTCTCGCACTTGCCCGCGATGCGCACCGCGCGGTGCAACAGGATCGTGTACAGCAAAAGCAATCCGAGACCGCCGAACAGGCTGCCGTACTCCTCCACGATGAAGGCATAGATCATGTCCGAATAGGGATGCGGCAACCAGTTGCGTGATGCACCACTTCCCGGACCATTCGGGAAAAGGCCGCCGTTGGCGATGGCGATCTTGGCGTGCTCCACTTGGTAGTTCGCATCGGGATCCGCTGCGCCTGCAGAGAATGCCTTGATCCGTGCAGCCCATGTGGCCACGCGAGGAAGGAGATCAGGGAAGGTGTCCGCGATGAGGAGCAGGAGACCGAAGAGCAGGATCGCCGAACCGACCACGACCACCAAATGCTTCACCGGTACCTGTGCCACGAACATGAGCACCAAGCACACCATGAACAGCAATGCTGCGGTACTGAAATTCGCCGGAAGGATCAGCCCGCAGATCAACCCGACAGGAAGCATGAGGCGCACGGCAACATCGCGCAAGGTCCAGGGCTCTTGGTAGTGTTTCGCAAGAACACGAGCTAGGTAAGTGATGAGCACCACCTTGGCGAGGTCGCTCGTCTGGAAACTCTGTCCGATGATCGGAATGGTGATCCAACGACTCGCATCGTTGATGTTCGACCCAAGGATCAACGTGAGCAACAACAGACCGGCCGTCACCCAGATCGCCAATTGCGCGAGGCGTGAATACACCATGACGCAGCTTCGAGGTGTAATGGATGATCACACCGCCCGAGAGCAGCATCAAGCCATGCTTCATCAGAAAGTGGAACGTGCTACCATCGCGTTTCGCCGCCAACGAACTGATGGAACTGTACACCGCGAGCAAGCCGATGAGGCCAAGGAAAATGGCCGTCATCCAGATCACCCGGTCGCCTTTCAGGCGATGTAGCAGCGTGGTCACTGGTGTGGTTGGTTGTTCGTTGATCGTTGTTCGTTGCTCGGCAGAGCGGATCAGAGATCCTTCACGGCGCGTTTGAATTCCGCTCCGCGCTCTTCATAGTTCGCGAAACCATTGCTGCTCGGGCAGGCGGGGCTGAAGAGCACCACCTCACCAGCCGTGGCGAGTTCGCGTGCGAGGAACACGGCCATGCGCAGATCATCCGTGCGGTGGACGTGCTCCGGTAAGCTCTCCTCACTGCCTTGAACAAGAGGACCGAAGAGCACCACGTTGGAAACGCGCTCGCGCAACAACTCCTGCACGTGCTCCTGGGCCATGTCCGCGTTCCATGCGCCGACGATCCACACAGTGCGTCGATCGAGCACACCCAACGATTCCAGCGTAGCGTCGAGGAAAGTGGCGCGGCTGTCGTTCACATAGAGCACATCATCAATGCTCTTCACGGCCTCCATGCGGTGAGGGCCCCAAACGGACATGGCCACACGACGGGCGTCCAGCAACTGGCCACCGACGATGCGTAGCGAAGCAGAAGGTTCCGACTTGTCCATGGCGTTCGTATTAAGGGTTGATCGTCATAGTCCTTTCACCGCGGCCTTGAACCTGCGACCGCGATCCTCATAGTTCTCGAACAGGTCGAAGCTGGCGTTGGCAGGGCTGAGCAGTACCACATCACCGCTCTCGGCGAGGGCGTAGGCGGCTTGCACGCACTGCTCCGCACTGTTCGTTTCCACGAAGTCCTTCACGAGTGATCCGAATGCTTCGCGGATCAACTTGTTGTCGATACCGAGGCACACAATGGCCTTCACCTTCTCCTTCACGAGATCGTGGAGCTGCGCGTAATCGTTGCCCTTGTCCTGTCCTCCCACCACCCAGATCACCGGCCGGGTCATGCTCTCCAGCGCATACCATGCGCTGTTCACGTTGGTCGCTTTGGAGTCGTTGATGAATTCCACACCGTTCACATTGCCCACGTGTTCGAGGCGATGCTCCACGTTCTGGAAATCACTCAAGCATTCGCGTACGGTCTCCTTGCGGATATCGAGCACGCGAGCGGCGATCCCCGCGGCCATGGAGTTGTACACGTTGTGCTTGCCTTGCAGCGCTAGTTCATGTATGGACATGTCGAACATGGTTTGGTTGGTGGCACCGGGGATGTCCGGCGTGGTGATACGGATCCGATCGTTGATGAGGCAGGCCCCCTGCGGAAGCGTGCGATGAATGCTGAAGGGCCAGCGGCGCGCGCGCACCGGCGAGCGTTCGAGCCACGCCGCGATGAGCTCATCATCGGCGTTGTGGATGAAGTGGTCGTCCGCACTTTGGTTCATGGCGATGCGGAACTTGCTCGCCACGTAATTCTCCATGCGGTAGTGGTAGCGGTCCAAGTGGTCCGGCGAGAAATTCAGGAGCATGGCCACCTTCGGCTTGAAGGCCTTGATGCCGTCCAATTGGAAACTGCTCAGCTCGAGCACGTACCAAGCGTGGTCGCTATCGGCCACGAGCGCTGCGAACGAATTGCCCACGTTCCCGCCGAGCGCCACGTTGACCCCAGCGCGTTGCAGGATGTGGTGTGTCAGTAGTGTGGTGGTGGTCTTGCCGTTCGTTCCGGTGATGCCGATGATGGACCCCTTGCAGTAGCGGTACGCCAGTTCGATCTCGCTGATCACCGGGATACCTCTCTCACGCGCCGCGACGACCAACGACGCGGACTCCGGGATGCCGGGGCTCTTCACGATCTCGTCCGCTTTCAACACACGATCGGCGGAATGGCCGTTCTCTTCGAGGTCGATGTTGTTCGCCCGCAACTCATCGCGGTACTTCGGTTTGATCGCACCGGCATCGCTCACGAACACATCATAGCCCCGTTGCTGCGCGAGCCGTGCCGCGCCCACGCCACTCTCCTGTCCACCAAGCACCACAAGGGTCTTCATCGGAGCTTGAGGGTTACAATGGACAATACCGCGAGCATGACACCGACGATCCAGAAGCGCGAGACGATCTTGCTTTCGTGGATACCCTTCTTCTGGAAGTGGTGATGGAGCGGGGACATCAGGAAGATCCTTCGGCCTTCTCCGTACTTCTTCTTCGTCCACTTGAAATAGGAGACCTGCATCACCACGCTGAGGTTCTCCACGAGGAAGACACCGCAGAGGATGGGGATCAACAGCTCCTTGCGCACGAGGATCGCCAGCGTGGCGATGATGCCGCCGAGCGCAAGGCTTCCCGTATCGCCCATGAACACCTCGGCGGGATGTGCATTGTACCAGAGGAAGCCGATGCACGCACCCAGCAACGCGCCGATGAACACCGCCAACTCACCGCTGCCGGGGATGTACATGATGTCCAGGTATTGCGAGAAGATGATGTTGCCGCTCACATACGCGAGGATGCCGAGTGCCATGACGATGATCGCGGACGTTCCCGTGGCGAGGCCATCGATCCCGTCGGTGATGTTGGCACCGTTGCTCACCGCGGTGATGATGAAGATGACCGCGAGGATGTACACCACCCAGGTGTACTTACGCGCTTCGTTGCCGAAGGGCTTCAGCAATGAGGAGTAGTTGAACTCGTTGTCCTTCACGAACGGGATGGTGGTGTTCGGCGACTTCCGGTTCAACATCCAATGCACCGTGCCGTCCTCCTCCGTGATGTTCAGGTCCTTCGGATCGAGTTGTTGCGCAAGCACTTCCGGCACTTCCACACGCGTGCGGATGTCCGGATGGAAGTAGACCGTGGCGCCGATGATGATGCCAAGCCCCACCTGCCCCACGACCTTGAACTTCCCCGCAAGTCCGCGCTTGTCCTTCTTGAAGACCTTGATGTAATCGTCCACGAAGCCGATGAAACCGAGCCATACCGTGGTGATCAGCAAGAGGATGATGTAGATGTTGTCCAGCTTCGCGAAGAGCAACGTGGGGATGAGCGTTGCGGAGAGGATGATGAGGCCGCCCATGGTGGGCGTGCCCTGCTTCTTCATCTGCCCTTCGAGCCCGAGATCACGCACCGTCTCACCCACTTGCATGCGGCGCAGCAGGTTGATGATGCCCTTGCCCCACCACAACGAGATCAGCAACGACACGAAGACCGCCATCGCTGCGCGGAAGGAGATGTAGTTGAACACCCCCGATCCGGGAACACCGTCACCAAACCACTGGAAGAGGTGGTACAACATCAGTTGTGGAGGAGTTCAAGGGTTTCCTTCAGGACAGCAGCGTCGTCAAAGGGGAACTTCTCCCCGTTGATCTCCTGGTAGGTCTCGTGTCCTTTCCCGGCGAGCAGTACTACGTCTCCAGGCCGAGCAAGTGCAACCGCTTGGCGGATCGCTTCCTTGCGGTCCGCGTTCACGAACACGCGTGCGTGATCGGCAGCGGCGATGCCTGTGCGCATCTCGTTCAGGATCGTCATCGGATCCTCGGTGCGTGGGTTATCGCTCGTGAGCACGATATGGGAACTCAACTCCGTAGCGATACTGGCCATCACTGGACGCTTGGTGCGATCGCGATCGCCACCGCAACCCACCACGGTGATCACGCGTTCTTCGCCGTGGCAGATCCCGTTGATCGTGGTGAGCACATTGCGCAATGCGTCGGGCGTGTGCGCATAGTCCACGATGCCGAGGATGCCCGGACTTCCTTCTACTACCGCACCGCGTACCAATTGGAACCGACCGCGCGGTGCTTCCAGATCACTGAGCGCGGTAAGCACATCCAACGGCGATCCGCCGAGCAGGAGCGCTGTCGCGTACACGGCAATGAGGTTGCTCGCGTTGAACTCACCGATCAGTCGTGCGAAGACATCGTGTCCATCGATGTTCAGGTGCAAGCCGGTCAGCTGGTCCTCGATCACACGCGCACGGTGATCCGCCACATTGCGCACGGCAAAGGATCGTTTGGTAGCGCGTGTGTTCTGTAACATCACACCACTGTTGGCGTCATCCGCGTTCACCAGTGCAAAGGCCGAGGCGGGCAGTGCGTCGAAGAATCCCTTCTTCGCCTTGATGTATTCCGCGAATGTTCCGTGATAGTCGAGGTGGTCGTGCGTGATGTTGGTGAACACACCACCGGTGAAATGCAGACCGGCCACGCGGCGTTGCACCACGCTGTGGCTGCTCACCTCCATGAAGCAATGCGTCACACCAGCCTCGACCATATCCGCGAGCAGTTCATTCAACCGCACACTGTCCGGCGTGGTATGCGTGCTGGAGATCACCCGCTGACCGATGCGTGTTTCCACCGTGCTGATGAGTCCGCACTTATGGCCCATGGATCGGAACAAGCGGAAGAGCAGCGTGGCCACGCTCGTCTTGCCATTGGTGCCGGTGATGCCGACGAGCTTCAGTTGCTTGGATGGATGGTCGAAGTAGTTCGTCGCGAGAACGGCGAGTGCGTCCGTCGCGTCCGGAACACGCACGTAGGTGACGCCCTCCTTCAACTTCGCAGGCAGCACTTCGCAGATGATGGCGCTCGCGCCTTGCTCAACGGCTTGATCGATGAACGCGTGTCCATCGACCTTCGTTCCCTTCACCGCTACGAAGGCCGTGAACGGGACCACCTGCCGACTATCGAACGTGATCCGCTCGATGGCGGTGTTGGTGGAACCCTCCACCTGCTCCAGGCGAACCGCGTAAAGGATGTCCTTCAGCAGCTTCATGTGAGTTCGATGAGAATGGTGGATCCACGACCAGCGCGCGAACCGGGTTGGATCGATTGGCGCTTCACCATGCCGCTGCCTTGCACGCGAACGGACAGACCACGATTCTCCAGGATGTAGAGCGCATCCTTCAGGCCCATGCCGAGCACGTTGGGTACGAGTCCGGTGCCATCGCCGAGTATGGTGCGCGAACGAAGGACCACTGTGCTGTCACCTGCTTCGGTGCTCATCCATTCACCCTCACCACTCACTTCCGTTGCCACACCCAGTCCTGCCAAGGCGATGCGCAGATCACCGGCGTGACCGCTCAAACTCACCGGCGTGCGAGGACCATCCACCGCTGCGAGTGTCCGTTCCTGCTGCAACTCCAACCGATTGCTGTAGATCTTGTTGGCGATCTCCGTGAAAATGGGACCGGCCACCATGTTGCCGTAGTAGCCGCTCATGGTCGGTCCGTTCACCACCACGATGCAGCTGTACTTCGGCGCATCCGCCGGGAAGTAGCCGCAGAAGCTGGCCTGGTAGCTCTCGCCGTGCTGCTTGTAACTGCCGTTGCGCGCGATCTTGGCCGTACCCGTTTTCCCGGCGATCGAGAAGTGCGCGCCCTTCAAGTTGGTGGCGGTTCCGCTGTCCACCACACCAATAAGAAGCTCACGCACGGTGGCGAGTGTCCTGGCTGAACAGATCCGCTCGTTCAATACGTTGGGCTCGAACTCCTCGGTGAGTTTGCCATTGCGCGTGATGCGCGTTACGAATTGCGGTTGCATCATGCGGCCATCATTCGCCACCGCGTTGTAGAAGGTGAGGATCTGCATCGGCGTCAGCAGCACTTCATAGCCGATGCTCATCCATGGCAGGCTCACCCCGCTCCATCCCTTCTCTCCGGGTCCGCGCATCGTGGGCACCGGCTCGCCGGGGATCATCACGCCGGTGGACTCGTTCAGGTGCATGCGCTTCAAGCCCTCGATGAACCTCTTCGGGTCCTTGCCGTAGGCCTTGGTCACCGCGAGGCTGATACCGGTGTTGAGCGAGAGCTCGAACGCGCGGCGCACCGTCACCTTCTTGTACTTGTCCTCGTGCGCATCGGTCATGATCCGGTCGTAGTAGCGCACGCGACCACTCTTGGTATCCACGGTATCGGTGATGTTGATCAGGCCATCTTCCAGACCCACCATCAGTGCGGGCAGCTTGAAGGTGGAGCCGGGTTCGTTGGCCTCGCCCACCGCGTAGTTCATCGCCTCCACATACGTGCTGTCGCCGGTGCGCGTGAGGTTGCTGATCGCTTTGATGCGACCGGTGGCCACTTCCATCACCACCACACAACCCCACTGCGCGCCGTTGTGCCGAAGCTGTGCTTCGAGCGCAGCATCAGCAACGTCCTGCAGGTTGATGTCGATCGTGGTATGGATGTCCGATCCCGGAACAGGGTCCACGCCATCACCGATCGGCATCCATACACCTCCAGCGAGACGTTGCTCCAAGCGACGCCCCGTCACGCCCTTCAACCACTTGTCGTAACCGCCCTCAAGACCGATGGCCATCGCTGCGGAATCGCGCAACACATAGCCCACGCTTCTTGCGGCGAGCCGACCATATGGCCGCGCACGGATCAATCGCTTCTCCGTGACGAGTCCGCTTTTGAATCGGCCTTCACGGTACAAGGGGAAGGTGCGCAACACCTGCACATCGGTGTGCGACGCATTGCGCTTCACTAAGTGGTAACGCTCGCGGCGGCTGCGCGCATCGATGATGTCGCGTCGGTAATCCCCTTGTGTTCGATCCCCGAAAAGGTTGGCGAGATGCCAAGCGAGCGAATCGATGTTCGCGCGGAAGAGTTCATCCGTCAATCCATCCGTGGCGAGGTCCATGCGGACATCGTACTCCGGCACACTGGTGGCGAGCAGGTGTTCGTCCTCGGCAAAAATGTGTCCGCGCTCGGGTTGCACCGTACGCCAGTCCGTGCTCACGGTCTCGGCCTTCTGGCGCCATTGGCTTCCCTCCACCAATTGGATGCGGAAGAGCTGCACCGCGATGGCCACAGCGAAAGCCACGACGCCCAAGTAGACGAGGTTCGCACGCACGCGCAGTTGCCGGTTGTCGCTCATGGTGTGCGGGTGTCCGTCAATTGGTCCTCGTCCACAGTGAGCTTCACGGGTGGCACCCGGCTCTCATGCAAGCCCAATGCACCGATCCGATCGGCGACGTTGCTCTGGCGCTCCAACTTCTCCAACTCGGCGCGCACGGTGATGTACTCCGCGCGTTGCTCCTTCAACTCCGATCCTGTCCGCTCAAGGTCGCGCACCACACGTTCGGTGTGGTACCCGTACGCGATGTAGAGGACCATGAGTGCCGTACAGAACAGGATGAAAGGCATGTTGCCCAACACCCGCTCCTTGGTCAGGAAGGTTCCGTTCAGCACGCTCACCAACCCACGCGGAAGCCGGGCAGCGGGCGCGGCCTTCTTCGGCTGCGGCGCGTCCTCGGTCTTCTGTTCGCGTATGCGGTTCATGTGCGTGTTGCGATCCGTGCCCGGGCACTGCGTGCCCGTGGGTTCCTTGATATTTCTTCAGGTGAAGGCTGTATGGCCTTGCTGCTTGTAGGATCGAATGGTCGGGTGCGATTGCCATAGAGGTCCTTGTTCTCCACGCCGCCGAGATCGCCGCTGCGCATCCAGTTCTTCACGAGGCGATCCTCCAAACTGTGGTAGCTGATGATCACCAGCCTTCCTCCGGGTGCGATCACATCAGCGCTCTGCTTCAGCAGTGTTTCCAATGCACCGAGCTCATCATTCACCGCGATGCGCAGTGCTTGGAACACCTGCGCCAGGAAGCTGCTCTCCTTTCCGCGCGGCGTCACCGGCTTCAGCGCTTCCACCAATTGGAACGTGGTGCCGATGGAACTCTCCGCGTTCGCCTTCACCAGTTGCCGGGCCACGCGCGGTGCACCATCCACCTCGCCGTACTTCCGCAGCAGATCGGTCAGCGCCACCTCATCCACCTCGCGGAGCAATCGCGCGGCGTTCCGCTTGGTGCGATGGTCCATCCGCATATCCAGTGGACCATCGTAGCGGATGCTGAAACCGCGTCCACCGGTATCGAACTGGTGACTGCTCACTCCGAGATCGGCCAGGAGTCCATCCACCGGAAGCGCGCCGAGGTAACGCAGGTGGTTCTTCAGCCAGCGGAAATCGGTCTTCACCAGGGTGAAGCGCTCGTCCCCCTTCCCTCCTTCGGAGGGAGCGAGGGAGGCTGCGTTGAGCCAGGCATCGCGGTCACGGTCGAAGGCGATCAATCTCCCCTTCGGCCCGAGCCGCGCAAGAATGGCCTTGCTATGACCTCCACCTCCGAACGTAACGTCCACGTAGACGCCGTCGGGGCGGATCTTCAATCCTTCAAGACAGGCTTGTGAAAGAACGGGGTCGTGATACTCATGCGCCATTGGCTTTCGGGCTACCGCCCATGACTTTCGCTGCCAATGACTTGAAGTCCACGTTCCCGCCGAGCGCCCCCTTGTGCAGCTCCTCGCTCCAGATCTCGATGCGATCGCCCACCCCGGAGAACACGATGTCCTTGCTCAATTGAGCATAGTCCATCAGTGGCTTGGGGATCAGCAAACGCCCGTTGGCGTCGAGGTCCAGCGGCGTTGCCCCATTGAGGAAACGCCGGATGAACTCCACGCTTTCCGGGTCGAAGCGGTTCAAGCGGCGCACATCGGCGCTGGTCTTGTTCCACTCCTCCTTCGGATACAGGACGAGGCACTGGCTGAACACTTCCCGGTTCACCACAAAGCCCTTGGCCACTTCCCCACCGAGCTGCTTTTTCAGCGCGGCGGGCAAGAGCACGCGGCTCTTGGCGTCCAAGGTGCTTGGGTATTCCCCGAGTAGATCCAGCATAACGCATCGGCAAGAATGGTGGCGAAAGTAGGCGGGTTCACCCACTTATTCCCACGATCACCCCTTCTTCCCGTGATTTGTTGATAAATCTTCAACGGCGAAGCTAGACGAAAGTTGTGATATCCCTACGACAGCCTGATAACAGGCCATGCTTGTGGTGGGAAAATGTGGGGCCTTATCAACAACCGGGGACCGATACGGTTGGACGCGGAACGAGGCCCGATCAATGCCCTCGAAAGCTTGCGCAATGACCGAGCGATCGCGATGCCCCACGACCGCAATGCTTCCACAGCCTCTTGTGAATACTGATCGGGTCGCGCCGATCGCGGTAAGGGTTGGCCTCTACCTTTGGACGGACCGCATGGTGCGCATGGAAATGGAGCCACAGCTGAAGGAGGAGGGTGAGTTCACCTACATCGATGTAGGGGACGGACCGCCGCTGCTCTTCCTTCATGGGCTTTTCGGCGCACTCAGCAATTTCGAAGGTCCCACTGCATTCTTCCGGAAGAAGTACCGCGTGCTGATGCCCATGCTGCCGCTGTACACCTTGCCCATGCTGAACACGAATGTGCCAGCGCTGGCGGACTTCCTGGATCGGTTCATGCGCCACCTCGGATTGAAGGAGGTGAACCTGCTGGGCAATTCACTTGGTGGCCATGTGGCCTTGGTCTATTGCACCAAGCATGCGGATCGGATCCGTACACTGATCCTTACGGGCAGCAGCGGTTTGTATGAGAACGCCTTCGGCGGGGGCTTCCCACGTCGGGAGGACAAGGACTTCCTTCGCCAGCGCATCGCCCTCACCTTCCACGATCCGAAATATGTGACCGATGAACTCGTGGAGGAGTGTTACGTCACGGTGAACGACAGAGCCAAGCTCATCCGCATCCTTTCGCTGGCCAAGAGCGCCATCCGGCACAACATGGCCAAGGACCTGCCGAACCTGAAGATGCCCGTGTGCTTGATCTGGGGCAAGCAGGATACGATCACCCCGCCGCATGTGGCGGAGGAGTTCAACTCCTTGATCCCGAACAGCGAACTCTTCTGGATCGATCAATGCGGGCACGCCGCCATGATGGAACACCCCGATGCGTTCAATACGATCGTGGACGGGTGGTTGGCGAAGACGCTGGCTTGAGGAGTTTGAAAGCGGCGAGTCGTAAAGCGGCGAGAGGCAAGTCTATGACCATCATCCTTTCGCCGCCTTTTGAAGCATGAAGTCGCTGATCGCAGAACACCTCGGAAGTGGACGTGAGGCCAAGAGTTGGCCGAAGCCCACACTACCCGAGTATGCCTTCATCGGTCGGAGCAACGTGGGGAAGAGTTCCTTGATCAACATGCTCTGCCAGATCAAGAAGTTGGCGCGGGTGAGCAACACACCCGGGCGCACACGCAATGTGGAGCACTTCCGGGTGGAGGGCACATTGACCAGCGAACTTCCATGGATGCTGGCGGACCTACCCGGCTATGGCTATGCCAAGGTGAGTCGCGGTGAGCGCGAGGTGTGGCAGGGGATGATCCACCGCTACCTGGGCGAACGCGAGAACCTGCAGAACGTTTTCCTGTTGATCGACTCGCGGGTTGAACCCCAGCAGAACGACCTGGACATGGTGCAGTGGTTGGGCGAGAACAGCGTTCCCTTCGCGGTCGTGTTCACCAAGATCGACAAGCTCTCATCACCGAAAGTGCAATCGAATGTGGCCAAGTTCCGCAAGGAGTTGAAGAAGACCTGGGAGAACCTTCCGCCGTTCTATGAGACCAGTTCGGCCAAGCGGATCGGGCGGGAGGAATTGCTCGCCTTCATCGAGAAGGTGAACGAACAGTGGAAGGATGCGCTAGGGCAGTGAGCGATCAGCGCGCCTCAGTTCCCCTTGATCTCCGGCAGCATGTGCTCCGCGAAGTAGGCTCCGAAGTCGCGCATCTGCGCCGCCATCTTCCCTTCCCCTGTTGCACGTTCGAAGGTGTCGGCCAGCGTGAGAATGTTCTGGTGGAAGAAAGCTTTCATCTCTTCCACGGTCATCTCCTTTGTCCAGAGATCGATGCGGAGCGTATTGCGCTCGTTCTCATCCCAAAGGCTCAGCAACACGGCTTTCGTTGAACCACTGCCATTGTTGTCCTCAGCGGTCCAATCGATCTTCTCTGGTACCTGGTTCTCGTCCAACTGGACATTGATGCGGATCTCCGAATTCTTCATGTGTGTTCGATCGGTTGGAATATGTGAGATGATCAACGGGGTTTGTAGTCCTTCAGGATCGCGCGCGGATCCTCCATCGCAAAGAGTTGTGCGAAGGTGACCTTGGCGCTTTCCTTGAGGTAGGCGCTAACCATGCGATAGCCCACCCACTCGCCGATGTGGCCGGGACTTTCCCGCGGGAAGCCAGGGGTGAAGGGACCGTCATTCATCAAGCGCCCGATGTCGTCGGACTTCTTGCTGAAAAGTTGGTCCTTGCCGATGATGTCCTTCCAGATCTGGAATTCGTTCGCCTCGCACCACGCGAGTTGCTCCTTGCTGAAGGCGAAGTTCAAGTTCGGTTCCACCTCCGGCATCAGCGCATTCAGCAGCGCCATCACCTTGCCGGTCTCCACCAGATTCGTGAGCACATCGGCGCCGCGGATATCGCGTGTGTAGTGAACGAGCAGCCAACCCTTCACCGCACTGGGAACGATCATCTCCGGCGTCATGCGCTCCTTTACATAGAGCGGGAATTGCTCAGGGGCCAGATATCCGATCACCGGATGGTCCTTCCCGATGAACCATTCCACCCCAATGCCCAGTACGCTGTCCGTGGGGAAGATGCCGTAGTTGTACCCACTGTTGAAGGCGACCACGCGAGGGATCAGGCTATCGGGGAACAGGGCATGCAATCGTTCGAATGCGAGTTCGAATTGCTCGCGTTGCGGTTCCATGTCACCGAGGATGCTGTCCACGGCACGCTGCGCCACGCTCCAGTCCGGATCCAACACGAAGCGACGCAACACCAGTGGCAATCGCGGGTCATCCACCGGCGCACCTTGCAGGATCTGCTCGATGTACACGCGGTAGAAATCGCCATAGGTGGCGTATGCCTTCAAGCTGGCCGCGCGGATGCTATCGGGCGACGCGTGGAAGAGATCATGGTCCAACCGACCGATCCGGATATCAAGATCCGCTGTGGGCTCCACTGCGCGGTCGGGTTCGCCGGAACATGCCACCATGAACATGGTGGTAATGATCAGCACGGTCTTGGAGGAGCGAAGGAGCAGCACGTTACTTTTGACCGACTGAAAATGAGCCCCAAAACTATGAACAAGGTCTTCGCCGTACTCGCCATCGCCCTTATCGGCACCACCTCCCTATCCGCACAGGACGATGCGTCCGTGCGATTCGGCATCAAGCTGAGTCCGAACATGGGCTTCGTCAAATCGGAAACGAAAGCACTCAAAGCCAATGGCTCCGGGCTCGGATACACCTTCGGGCTGTTGGCGGAATTCCCCATCGGAGCCAATGGCAACTACCGCTTCGCCACGGGTCTCAACCTGAACAACATCACCGGAAAGTGGAAGGAGGACTACACCTATGTTGACGAGGTCGCCGGGCCGATGAAGACCAAAGCATTGGAAACCGATGTGAAATTGCAATACGTCGAGTTGCCGCTCACCATCAAACTCATGACCAACGAGATCGGATACATGCGATACTATGGCCAGGTCGGATTCGGCAATGCGTTCAACATCCGGGCGAAGGCTGATATGGTCGCTCCGAAAGTCGCTGGGTCACTCACTGATGGGACGCCGATCGTGACCGAATTCACCGAGAACAAGGGCGAGGACATCCAATCGGATATCGCGCTGTACAAGGCTTCGCTGATCGTCGGCGCCGGCATGGAGTACAATTTCAGCGGTAGCACCAGCTTGCTCGTGGGCGTGACCTACAACAATGGCTTCACGAACATCCTCAACTTCGATGTGGCCGGGAGCAAGGCGAAGGCCAAGGCCCATTACTTCGAATTGACCGTAGGCGTGTTCTTCTAGGAAGGAACCTCCAGTTCTTGAAAGCCCCTCCGCCGTACGGCGGAGGGGCTTTCCTTTGCAGCACCATGCAGACCGTACGCGTCATCGATCATCTCACGTCCTGGCTGAAGGACTACTGCCTGCGCGCGAAGCAGGATGGGTTCGTGGTGGGCGTGAGCGGTGGGATCGATAGCGCAGTGACGAGCGCGCTGTGCGCACGCACCGGGCTGTCCACGCTTTGTGTGGAGATGCCGATCCACCAGGCCGCATCGCAAGTACAGCGGGCACAGGCCCACATCACGTGGTTGAAGGCCAAGCACTCGAACGTGCGCATGGAAGTGGTGAAGCTGACGCCGACCTTCGATTCGCTCGTGGCAGTTCTACCCGAAGTGGACAACGCGGAACTAACCGACCTCTCATTGGCGAATGCACGCGCCCGCTTGCGCATGACCACGCTGTACTACTTCGCCGGGATCCATCGCGCATTGGTAGCCGGCACCGGCAACAAGGTGGAGGACTTCGGTGTGGGCTTCTTCACGAAGTACGGCGACGGCGGTGTGGACCTCTCTCCCATTGCCGACCTGACGAAGACCGAGGTGTATGAAGTGGCCAAGGAGCTCGGGATCATCGAGTCCATCATCCAGGCCAAGCCGACCGATGGTCTTTGGGGTGATGACCGAAGCGATGAGAACCAGATCGGTGCGAGCTACCCGGAGTTGGAGTGGGCGATGGATCTACGCGAGCGGAAGTTGGATCCAACCGCTCTTGATCTCTCCGACCGCCAGCGCGTTGTGCTGGGGATCTTCGATCAGCGCAACGCCGCCAACCGGCACAAGATGGAGCCGATACCGGTGTGCGTGATCCATGCGGATCTCCGCTAAGGATCGGCTCACAACACCGTATCCAGGATCCGCTCCAGGGTACTGTTCCCGAAGAAGATGTTCATGCCCACCTGCACGCTCCATCCCGCGTTGATCGGATAGCGTTGAAGGTCGCCTGCTGTATCGGGAAAGCGGATCTGGCGCACAGGCAAACCAGCGATCTCAGCGCGCAGCTGCACCGTCCTGGAAAGCCGGTGACGCACATTCACGAATGCACGTACTGCCGCGTAGTTGAAATTCACGCGGTCATCACCTTGCCCGAATCCGCTGCGGAAGCCATCAGCGCCCACACCGCCTTGAAAACGCGTTTCATCGGAAAGCTTGAAGCCGACGCCAACTTGCACCGGCAGGACATACTGGAAGCTCCAACGATCACCGATCGGCTCAGTGCCTCCGACGAAGGGGATCGGGAGGTTCAATCCATCGCTCAACGTAACGGCCAGTCCATAGAAAAGCTGCTTGCGGGCGCCGTTGATCCGAAATTTCCCGATCACCCCATTGAAGCGCGGTACCATTTGATCAACCGTGCTTTCCTCCTCGCTCACATTCACATTCGCGCTCCAGAACAGGACGCGGAATTTGCGCGTGAGACTGACCCCCAATGCTCCTACCGATCCCGTGTAGAGCGTCCGTACGTCGCCATCGCTCCCGATGCGCAACTCCCTGATCCCAACACGGCCGTTCGCCAGCACTTGCGACGCGCGGATCCGAACACTGTTCTTCAAGCGCTCGACCACGCCCTTGCCCTCTGCGTTCAGATCGATCCCGGCGGACCAGCGCTGATACACGGGAACGGTGAGGACGCCCACTACAACACGATCCTCAAACGTGCCTTCCTGGTCCGTGAATGAAGCAGGTGGCGTCCATCGCGTATCCACCTTGAGCCGTGGCCGGAAGATCTGCTCGAACTGTTCGAGATCGAAGGTTTGGGCAGTGGCCGGCAATAGCACCAGGACGAAAAGGACAACCATGCTGGATCGCATCGGCGCGGATCCGATCGTCCACGTTTGTTCGCGCTGGAACAATGCGTCCGGATCACCAGCGCCGTTCGCCATCTTCATCTGTACCTACAGCTTCTCCTCGTGCGTGGGTCGGCCCTGTATGTGGACAGGCGGGATGCCTGTCCGACTCTATCCGATCGTCCACGTATGCTCGCCTTGGAGCAACTTGTCCAGATCGCCGGGGCCTTTCACCTCCTTCGCCCGCTTCACCTGCGCTTGCAACTTCTCCTCGTGCGTGGGACGGTCGGCCACATAGAAAACACCGAAGGGTCGTGGCATCGCGCCTTGCAAGCGCGGGTCGTCGAAGAGGCGGACGAGGATCGAAGCTTTGAAGCCATCGCGCTCGTTGTGGACCCAGCAATCGTCGGCGCTATGCGCGCCAGTTGAGAGGTCGAGGATCAAGGGCGTCATGCCGTCGAGCTTGATGCCCTTGGTTCCATTGGCGAACAGGAGCGGCTTGCCGTGCTCTATGAAGAGCACATGGTCCGGCTTGCTCGCCTTTTCCGTGAAGACCTCGAAGGCGCCATCGTTGAAGACGTTGCAGTTCTGGTACACCTCCACGAACGAGGTGCCGCGGTGCGCATCGGCACGGGCGAGCACTTCGCGCATGTGCTTCGGATCGCGGTCCATGCTGCGAGCAATGAAGGTGCCGTCGGCGCCCTTCACCAAGGCGAGTGGATTGAACGGATGATCGGTGCTGCCCATGGGCGTGCTGCGCGTAACCGCGCCTTCCGGCGAAGTGGGCGAGTACTGGCCCTTGGTGAGCCCGTAGATCTGGTTGTTGAAGAGCAGCACGTTCACATCCACGTTACGGCGCAGCAGGTGGATGATGTGGTTGCCACCGATGCTCATCGCATCGCCGTCGCCAGTGACCATCCACACGCTCAAGTCCGGACGTACGCTTCGCAGACCGCTAACGATCGTTGGGGCGCGACCGTGGATGCTGTGCATGCCATACGTATCCAAGTAGTACGGGAACCGCGACGAGCAACCGATACCGCTGATGAATACCACGTCCTCCTTCTTCTTGCCGCTCTGCGCAAGCAGGGTCTCCACCTGCTTCAGGATGCTGTAGTCCCCGCAACCGGGGCACCAACGGATCTCCTGATCACTGGAGAAGTCGACCTTCTCTGGTTTATCACTCCGGGCTTGGCCCGGCATCTCGCTAGTGCCATTCACAGTGCTCATGACTTCAACGTATTCAGGATGCCGACCCGGATCTCCTCGCTGGTGAAGGGCATGCCTTGGATCTTGTTCAGGCCTTGCGCGTCCACGAGAAATTCGGCGCGCAGCAATTGGCGCAGCTGTCCGCTGTTCATCTCGGGCACCAGTACCTTCTTGTATTGCTTCAGCAAGGGTCCCAGTCCTTTGTTGAAAGGGAACATGTGCCGGAGGTGTACATGCGCCACGGCGTGCCCTTCCTTCTGCAACTGCAATGCGGCCGTGCGGATGGCGCCGTAAGTGGATCCCCAGCCGACCACGAGCAGTTCCCCTTCCGCCGGGCCGCTGTCCAACCGGATCGGCTTGTATCGATCCGCGATGCGCGCCACTTTCTCCGCGCGCAAGCGCACCATCTTCTCGTGGTTCCGGGGGTCGTAGCTGATGTTGCCCGTGAGGTCCTGTTTCTCGATGCCGCCGATGCGGTGCTGCAAGCCTGCCTGGCCCGGGATGGCCCACGGGCGCACGCCGCGTTCATCACGCGCATAGGGGAGGAACGGCTCGGCCGCGCTCGGCGTGCCAGCCTCCCTCGCAGCGATGAACGGAGGCTTGATCTCCGGGAGGCTATCCGCTGCGGGAAAACGCCAGGGTTCGGAACCGTTCGCGATGTAGCCGTCGGTGAGCAGGATCACCGGCGTCATGTGCTCCAAGGCGATCTGCACGGCCTCGAAGGCCATGTCGAAGCAATCGATCGGCGTGCTGGCTGCGAGCACCGGGATCGGCGCTTCGCCATTGCGGCCCAGGACGGCTTGCCAGAGGTCCGCCTGCTCGGTCTTGGTCGGCAGCCCGGTACTGGGTCCGCCGCGCTGCACGTTCACGATCACCAACGGGATCTCCAGCATGAGGGCCAGTCCCATGGCCTCGGTCTTCAGCGCGATGCCCGGTCCGCTGCTCGCGGTGATGCCGAGGGCACCGCCATAGCTCGCACCGATGGCCGAGCCGATGGCCGCGATCTCGTCCTCCGCCTGGAAGGTGATCACGCCGAAGTTCTTGTGGCGGCTGAGCTCGTGCAGGATCTCGCTCGCCGGGGTGATGGGATAGCTGCCGTAGAACAGGTCGAGCTTCGCTTTCCGCGCACCGGCGATCAAGCCCAGCGCTGTGCCCTGGTTGCCGGTGATCGCACGGTAGGTGCCCTTGGGCAAAGGGGCTGCCTTCACCTCGAAACGCGTGGTGAAGGTCTCGCTGGTCTCCCCATAGAAGTAGCCCGCGATGAGCGCCTTCCGGTTCGCTTCGAGCAAGTCCGGCTTCTTGCCGAACTTCTTCTCGAGGAACCCTTCGGCGAGGGTGTTCTCACGGCTGAACATCCAGTTGATGAAGCCGAGGACGAACATGTTCTTGCAGCGGTCCTTCTCCTTCATCCCCAGTGTGCTGTCCTCCAGCGCGGTGCGGGTGAGCTTGGTCACGTCCACGGCATGCACCTGGAAGTTCACCAACGAACCGTCCGTGAGCGGATCGGCGGCATCGATGAAACCGGCCAGCCGCAGGTTCTTCTTGTCGAAGCCATCGCTGTTGGCGATGATGATGCCACCGGGCTTCAACTTGTCCAGGTTCGCGCTCAGGGCCGCAGCGTTCATCACCACCAGCACATCGCACTGGTCGCCGGGCGTGAAGATCTCCACGCTGCCGAAGTGCAATTGGAAGCCGCTCACACCGGCCAGGGTGCCGATCGGCGCACGGATCTCCGCCGGGTAGTTCGGGAAGGTGCTCACATCGTTGCCGAAGAGCGCGTTGGTGCCGGTGAACTGGGTCCCGGTGAGCTGGATTCCGTCGCCGCTGTCTCCAGCGAAGAGGATCACCACATTGCTCCGTTCCTCGACGGGCTTGGGTGGTTTGGTGTTGATGGACATGGTATCGCGCGGCGAAGGTAACAGGGGTCAGGACGTGGTGCGAACGTCCGGGCGTGCCTGTTGCTCAGTCCGGCGTCCGCTCGCGTTGATGGCTTCCACCTTCTTCACCGATGGCGCCACGCGCTTGATGGTCTCCTCCACCCCGCCCTTCATGGTCATGGGTAGCATGGCGCAACTGGAACAGGAGCCATGCAGGCGCAAGCGAGCAACACCATCCGCGGTCACCTCCTCCAACGTGATATCGCCACCGTCCGCTTCAAAGAACGGACGCAACTCGGCGAGCGCTTCGCGGATGCGGGCTTCGGTGATCTCGTGCTCTCGGCGGGACATGTTATCAAGCGGGAACGGCGCGCAGCACGCGTTCCATCACTGCGGAACAAAGGTCGTTGAAGGGAGCAGCAGCGGGGGTATCGCCTTGCAGCACGGCCGGACGGCCCACATCACCGGCTTCGCGCACGCTTTGGATCAATGGCACTTCACCGAGGAAGGGCACTTTCAATTCCTCCGCGAGCGCTTGCGCGCCACCCTTGCCGAAGATGTGGTAGCGGTTGTTCGGCAATTCAGCAGGCGTGAACCACGCCATGTTCTCCACGATGCCGAGCACGGGCACATTCACGCTGGGCAGGTTGAAGAGCCCGACGCCTTTGCGTGCATCAATGAGTGCCACGGCTTGCGGCGTGCTCACGATGATGGCGCCGGTGAGCGGCACAGCTTGCACAAGAGAAAGGTGGATGTCGCCGGTGCCGGGCGGAAGATCCACGAGCATCACATCGAGCTCGCCCCAGTCGGCATCCTTGATCAATTGCTCCAAAGCCTTGGTGGCCATGGGGCCACGCCATGCGATGGCCTGTGATGGATCGGCGAAGAATCCGATGCTCAACAGCTTCACGCCGTAGCTCTCCACCGGAACGATCCAGTGCTTGCCGTCCTTCTCCACGGTCGTTGGCTTCTCATGCACCACATCGAACATCAGCGGCATGCTCGGGCCGTAGATGTCGGCATCGATCAAACCCACTTTCAAACCGCGCGCAGCAAGACCGGCGGCGAGGTTCGCGGTGATGGTGCTCTTGCCCACGCCGCCCTTGCCGCTCGCGATGGCAATGATGTGCTTCACCTGCGGCAGCACCTTGCGCACGTTGGCGCGCTCACCACTCAGAGGGTTCACGGTCACCACCACCTTCACCTCCTTGCCCAGCGCCTGCTTCAGGTTGAAGTTGACCGCCTCCTCCATGCGCTTGCGGCTGTGCATGGCGGGATTGCTCACTTCCACGGTGATATGTACGGTGTCCTCATCCACCACCACCTCGCGCACGAGGTCGAGTTCCACGATGTCCTTCTTCAGGTCGGGTTCGATGATGCGCGAGAGCGCGGCGAGGATGGCTTCTTGGGTGATGGGCATGGCGAATGGACCGCGAAACTACTGCGCGAGCGTAAGTCACAACCCCAACTCCACTATCGGATCCCAGAACCGCTTCGCGAAGTCCACGACCTGGTCGTTCTTCACCCCTATGCCTTCTACCTTTGAACCATGCTCACCGCCGAACAACAGCAGATCATACGGGAGGTCTTGGCGTCGTTCTCGCCGCTTTCCATTGCCTTGTTCGGTTCCCGAGCGCGCGGCGATGAGCGTCCGGAAAGCGACCTCGACCTGCTAGTTGACCTGGGTGAACCGATCGACTTTCTCGACCTGGTCGGTCTGGAGCAATCACTCAGCGAACGCCTCGGCCTTCGCGTGGATCTGGTGACGGAGCGAGCGATCGATCCGAAGATGCGACCGTTTATCCAGCGCGACCTTGTGCGTATTGAAGCCGCCGCATGAGCGAGGTCGGGAATGATCGGGTGCTCATTGAGCATATCCTGGAAGCGATCGACCAGGTCCCGCTACACCAAGGGTATGGACCTCCGGGCCTTCTTGGATAACCGCTTGGTACAGGATGGTGTCATCCGGAACTTCATGGTGATGGGTGAGGCGACCAAGCGGATCTCTTCGGAAGTCCGTTCAGCATATCCCGACGTGGAGTGGAAGAAGATCGCGGGCTGCGGGACAAGCTCGTGCATGATTACTTGGGCATCGACAAGCACGCGGTTTGGCTAACCGTTGAACGTGTTCTTCCGGATGCGCGAAAGCGCTTGGAGGAGATCAAGGATCAGCTTGACTAGGAGGTCACAACCCCAACTCCACCATAGGATCCCAGAACCGCTTCGCGAAGTCCACGACCTGGTCGTTCTTCACCTTCACCCCTTCCTTCTCCAGCAACTCCTGCATGCGCGTGGGCGTGCCGAAGTGATGTTTGCCGCTGAGCAGTCCGATGCGATTGACCACCCGATGCGCCGGGACCTTGGGCTTCGCGGTGTGCGCGTTGTTCATGCAGTAGCCGACGATGCGCGCTGAACGCGCGGCACCGAGGTATTTCGCGATCGCGCCATAGCTCGATACGCGTCCGCGCGGAACCTGGCGCACCACATCCATCACATCTGCGAAGAAGTCGCGCTCCTGGACTGCGCCATCCTGAACGGTTCGTTTGGTCATGGTGTTAGCCGCAAAGGCGCGGAGACGCAAAGGAAGTCATCGCGACTTGGCGCCCTTGCGTCCTATTGAACCCCGAACCGAACGTAGTGGATCGTTCGCCCTTCCGCCAACCACATCTGCTCGTAGAAGGTGCGGATGTTCATCACCGCCTGCTCTTCTACAGACACGCGCAGCACGAGATCAGCGTACACGTTCGCGCTCTGTTCGTGGATCGGAAGCTCCCGTTCCGCGATCTGCTCCAAGGTGTATTCGTACAGCAATGGGCTGTCCGTCTTCAAGTGGATGAGTCCACCGGGTTTGAGGATCTGCTTGTAGCGATCCAGGAAGAGCGGACTCGTGAGCCGCTTGCGTGCCTTGCCGATCTGCGGATCCGAGAAGGTGAGCCAGATCTCATCCACTTCCTGCGGACCGAAGCATTTCAGGATGTGATCCACATGGGTGCGGATGAAGCCGACATTGGCAAGACCGAGTTCCTTCGCCGTTCGTGCACCGCGCCAGATGCGTGCGCCTTTGATGTCCACGCCGATGTAGTTCTTCTGTGGCTGCAACTGCGCTAGGCCAACGGTGTACTCGCCACCTCCACAGCCAAGCTCAAGGACCAGCGGTGCGTCGCGCTCGAAGAAATCAGCGTTCCACTTCCCACGAAGCGCCAATCCATTCTCCACCAACTCGGTGAAGCTTGGTTGAAGCACATGCGCGAAGGTGCTGTTCTCCGCGAAGCGTGAAAGTTTGTTCTTTCCCATGTGTCAGTCGGCAGTTAGCAGGCGCAGTTGGCAGTTGGCGCACTGCACGAGGACATCACTCTTCATCCGGGTCGGCGAAAATAGGTGCGGCCGTTGGACCCGTTGGGTCGAGGTCGATGCAACGGCGCAATCATCCCACCTTCGCAGCAATGTTCAATGGCGCGCGCATCCTGGTGGCCCCGCTCGATTGGGGCTTGGGCCATGCGGCGCGCTGTGTTCCCATCATTTCGCGTTTGATCGAACAGGGTGCCGTGCCGATCCTCGGCGCCGATGCGGGTCCGCTGGAGCTGCTGCGGAATGAGTTCCCCGATCTGGAAACCGTTCGGATACCCGGAGTGAATGTGCGCTATTCCAAAGGCAACAGCCAGCTCTGGAGCATGACGCGGCAATTCCCGGCCATGCTCAGAAGCGTGCGCGCCGAGCGCGCCTTGTTCGACCGCATGCGGCATTCGTTGCGATTGGATGCCGTGGTCAGTGATCAACGCTTCGGGCTCCGGAGCGCGGATCTGCCCAGCGTGTTGATCACCCATCAAGTGTTCCCCTTCACGCCGTTCGCTCAACGCGCACTGCGCATGCTGAACCGGCAGCAGATCGAACGTTTCGAGCGGTGCTGGATCATGGATGAAGCGGAAACCCCCGGTCTTGCTGGGGAACTTTCGCATGGGCAGTCCGTTCCTTCGAACGCGCGATACATCGGGACGGTGAGTCGGATGAGTCCTGCAACTGGAATGCGATCAGAGTCCTTCGTCGTGGTGGCTGTGATCAGCGGCCCGGAGCCACAACGCACACTGCTTGAACACCGCGTGATCGAACAAATGAGCGCGCTGAAAGGCGATCACCTTATTGTCCTTGGCCAACCGGAGAGCACACGGAACGAACGACTGGGAAACTTGACGATCCGCGCGCACATGAGCGGCCGGGAACTGACCGAAGCATTGCTGGCCGCCAAGCTGATCGTCTCGCGCAGTGGTTATACCACGCTGATGGATCTGGACGCGATCGGACGCACGGCATTGATCATTCCCACGCCGGGCCAGCCCGAGCAGGAATACCTCGCCAAGCTGCATGCAAGCACCGGAAGGTTCATTGTTCAACAGCAGGGTACACTGGATCTTGAAGCCGCGTTGGCTCTTCTACCCACGGAACCGAGCTTGGTTCGTGCGAGTGGTCCGGACCTTCTGGAACAGGCTTTGGAAGACCTGGCCTCCCTGCTGCGCTGATGCGATGGGTTACTTTTCGCCTTCCATGAGATCATTCGCTTCGCTGCTCGTCCTGTTCGCACTGGTCCCCCTCACCTCGTTCGGTCAATACGACCTAGACCAACAATTGAAGCGGATCGAGGAACAGAACGCCAAACTGCAGGAGCAGCAGAAGATCATGGTGGCGCGCATGGATTCCGCCAAGCTCGCCATCATCCGCCGTGACCTGAACAAGATCGGCCTGCCGCGTTTGGAAGCCGGTGATGAAGTGATCGTCCACGCCGCCCACATGCTCGTGTACAGTGAGAAGCATGAGCAGCCGAAGTGGGTGGCGCACATCGCCGTGCCGGACCTGATCACCGGAAACCTCGCACGCATCGACTCCTTCTCCCCCGACCCGATGGTGAAGACAGGAACAGCGGTCACAGCGGACTATTGGAACAGTGGGTACGATCGCGGGCACTTGGTACCGAGCGCCGACATGCGCTGGAACCTGGATGCGATGAAGGCCACCTACTTGTATAGCAACATCAGTCCGCAAGTGCCGGAACTGAACCGCGGCACATGGGCGGAGTTGGAGGATTGGGGCCGCCGCTACGTGAACTACAGCAAGCGGCGGATCTTCGTGGTGACCGGCCCGGTGCTTCGTGATGGATTGCCCACCATGCAGAAAGCCGATCGGCAGAATGAGGTGAGCATACCGGAGTATTTCTTCAAGGTGATCGCCGACCTCGATGGCGACCAGCCCAAGGCGATCGCCTTCGTGATGCGGAATGCCGCTCAGGAATATCCGCCGATCAGCTATTCGGTAACCGTGGATAGCGTGGAAGCTTTCACCGGCATCGATTTCTTCCCCGCGCTGGATGACGCGACCGAGAACCGGATCGAAGCGATGCGCGAACCGAAGGACTGGTATGCGCAGGGCGATCCGTTCTTTGGAGAAGTGGAACCGTTGAAAGCCCCGTTACCGAAGGGGATGTTCAACACGGTGCAGGCGAAATACCACATCGGGCAAACGGCCACGATCTGCGGCACGGTGGTGAGTTCGCGCAAGACCGTGAAGGCGAAGGCGATCTATTTGAACTTCGACCGCATGCACCCGCACCAGGATTTCTACGCCACCATCTGGGAGTACAACGGGCCCAATTTCAGCTATGATCCCGAGGTGTTCCTGGTGAACAAGAAGATCTGTGTAACCGGAAAGGTGACCATCTTCGACGACATCCCGCGGATCAGCATCAACAACGAAAGTGAGGTGATGCTTTACGACGAGGCCGTAGGCGGTCGTTGATCAGCCCGCTTGCTTCAGGGTGAAGGTGAAGGTGGATCCCTTCCCCTCCGTGCTGTCCACCGTGATCGACTCGCCATGCGCGTCCACGATGTGCTTCACGATGGCCAATCCGAGGCCCGAACCGCCTTCGTTGCGTGCGCGGCTCTTTCCCACGCGGTAGAATCGTTCGAACAAGCGCGGCAGGTGTTCCGCACTTATCCCGATGCCATCGTCAGAGACCTCCATCACCACTTGGTTCCCTAACGGGTAACTGCTCACCGTACACGTGCCGCCTTCGCGACCGTAGTTGATCGCATTGTTCAAGAGGTTCAGGAATACCTGCCCCAAGCGGTCCTTGTCCGCATTCGCGAACGCATCGCGATCCACCTTGTTCACCAAACGGACGCCTTTCTCCCGCGCCTTGATCTCCAACGCTTCCGTGGCGTCCTTCACCGCAGCATGCAGATCGACCCGCGTGATGCGCAGATCCATGGCACCGCTCTCCAAGCGCGTGATCAGGTCCAGATCCTCAACGATCTTCATCAAGCGATCCACGCTGTTGGAAGCGCGGTTCAAGAAATCGCGGTTCACCTTGTCGTCCTCCAGGCCACCTTCCAAGAGTGTGAGGATGTAGCCTTGGATATTGAAGATCGGCGTCTTCAGCTCGTGCGCCAGATTGCCAATGAACTCCCGACGGAACTGCTCCCGCTCATGCAACTCCCGGATCTCGCTGCGCCGTTCGCTCGCCCACTCCGCCACTTCCACATTCACGCGGCTCAGCACATCTCCTTTCACCGTCTTCACATCCGCTTCCTTCGGCCTTCGCTTCAGGTCATGCACGGTGCGATACAATACCTTGATCCGGCTGTGGATGAATCGCTCGATGCCGAAGGAGAACGCCCAGTACGCGACCCCGAACATCAGCACGCTGATCCCGACGCTCCACCATTCGGAAGGCGCAGGGACGAGTTCCGCGAAGAACACCGCAAGCAGCCCTGCGACCGCAAGTGCGACCACCAGTGCGGCGAAGAACGCAACGTGTCGTGGTGAGAGTTGTCCCAAAGCCGCGCGATGTATTACTCGTATGGACCGCCGTCGGTCGCGTCGATCAATGGGTGATGAGGAACGTCGGACTCACGGTCGAGTTGCTCTCGTGCAGTGCCCGGTCGTACATGCGGACGCTCAATCGGATCGTATCCACGGTCCCTGCCGGCTGTGGGATCAACGGCCAAGGCCGCAGTGCCACGGCGATCTCTCCTTCCAAGGCCTTGTTCTGCCCGGTGGGTGTGATGCGCGGGATGCGATACTGCAACGGTACCGCGAACACGATCGGGACCCAGATGCCGTTCTGCAGATCGTCATAGTCCACGAACAGGTTGTAGTAGTAAGGGGATCCGGTGTTGAACGGCGCCGTGTTGTCCGATGCATCCAGTCCCACATCGCCGTCACCGTCGGTGAAGGAAATGGTCAGCGAAGCCGAGTCTCCGAACTGCATAAAGGACTTGTACGTCACGGCGGGTTCCGCAGGAAAGGAGTCGCGCTTGAGGCATCCGGACAACAACAGCCCAAGCGCCAGAATGCCCCCGGCTACTTTTACCGCTGCGCGTTGCATGACCATGGTCCCAAAGGTAACAGCACTGCCCGCCGGCTTGGCGGAGTCCTTCCTGGATCGTCCCTTCGTGGTGAACGGCCCTGAAGCCTTCAACGCGTTGGCCATGGATCTATTTCGCATGCACGCGGAACACAACGCGGTGTATCGCGAATACATCGCGGCACTAGGGGTGGGATCCGGGAAAGTGCAAAGCGTTGCGGAGATCCCCTGCCTGCCGATCACATTGTTCCGGAGTCAACGCGTACTGCTTGATGGCCTCGATCCCCGGTTCACCTTCACCAGCAGTGGCACCACCGGCGCGATCACCAGCCAACACCATGTGCCGTGGCCCGAAGTGTACGAGCGCTCTTTCTTCACCTCTTTCAAAGCGACCTACGGCGATCCAACCGAATGGCGGATCCTGGCCCTGCTTCCCTCCTACTTGGAGCGAAGTGGAAGTTCACTGGTTTACATGGCCGAGAAACTCATCGCGGCGAGCAGTGATCCGTTGAGTGGCACCTACTTGAACAAGCTTGCCGACCTCGCCGATGTGCTGAGGCGTTCGGAGGCGGAAGGGCGCAAGACCTTGTTACTCGGTGTGCCCTTCGCGTTGCTTGATCTCGCGGAACAACACCCGATGCCCTTGCGCCACACGACGATCATGGAGACCGGCGGCATGAAGGGACGGCGACCGGAAATGGTGCGCGAGGAGTTGCACCGGATCCTGTGCGCGGCATTCGGCGTGAAGTCGATCCACAGTGAATACGGTATGACCGAATTGCTTTCGCAAGCATGGAGCAGAGGTGAGGGTCGGTACCGCTGTCCGCCGTGGATGCAGGTGCGCTTGCGCGATGTGAACGATCCGTTTGCTTCCGTGCCCGACGAACGAACAGGTGGCATCAACGTGATCGACCTCGCCAACATCGGCAGCTGTCCGTTCATCAGCACGCAGGATCTTGGGCGGCGACACGCGGATGGTTCCATTGAAGTGCTCGGTCGTTTCGACAACAGCGATCTGCGGGGGTGTAACTTGATGGTCGGCATATGACCATGCGGACATGTGGCCATGTGCGCATGTCGGAAGGCGTCAAATGACCTTCACCAGGAAGTAGTTCTTCTTCCCGCGTTGCAACAAGAGCAGCCCACCATTCAGTAGGTCAGCAGAAGTGATCACGGCATCGTCCTCCACTTTGCGCTTGTTCACGCTGATGCTGTTCTCCTTCAATGCGCGCTTCGCCTCGCCCTTGCTTGGCAGGAAGCCCGAATGCTCGCTCAGCAATTCCGCAATGGGCGCACCAGCATCCAACACCGATCGCGACAATTCACCTTGCGGCACACCGTCGAAAATGTCGAGCAGTTGTTCGCGTGAGAAAGCGCTGAGCGCTTCCGTAGTGGAGTTGCCGAAGAGCACGTTGCTGGCTTCGATCGCGCTCTTCAACTCCGCTTCGCCGTGCGCGCGACGCGTGATGTCGGCTGCGAACAAGCGTTGCAAGGTGCCAGGCTTAGCGCGATGTTCCGTTTCATATGCTTCGATCTCCTCGCGGCTCCACGTGGTGAAGATCCGTGCGTAGCGCACCACATCGTCATCGGGTGTGTTCAACCAGAACTGGTAGAACCTGTACGGTGATGTACGCGCCGCATCGAGCCAGATGTTCCCGCCCTCGCTCTTGCCGAACTTGGTGCCATCGGCCTTGGTGAGCAAGGGCGTGGTGATGGCGAATGCAGGGTTGCTCACGGCTTCCTCACCACCCATGCGTCGGATCAGTTCCGTGCCGGTGGTGATGTTGCCCCACTGATCGCTGCCGCCCATTTGGAAGTTGCAGCCCTTGTTCTTCCACAGCCAGTAGAAGTCGTAGCCCTGCACCAGCTGGTAGCTGAACTCTGTGAAGCTGATGCCCGTCTCCAAGCGGTTCTTCACGCTGTCCTTCGCCATCATGTAATTCACCGTGAGGTGCTTGCCCACTTCCCGGATGAAGCGCAGAAAGCCCATGTCCACGAACCAGTCGTAGTTGTTCACCAACTCGGCGGCGTTGGTCGTGCTGCTGAAATCCAAAAAGCGTTCGAGCTGCTTCTGAATGCACGCTTGGTTGTGTCGGAGCGCGCTTTCATCAAGCAGGTTGCGCTCGGTGCTCTTGCCACTGGGATCGCCGACCATGCCTGTCGCACCACCAACGAGCGCCACGGGCAAGTGCCCGCACCGCTGGAAATGCACGAGGATCATGATCTGCACCAGGTTGCCCACATGCAAGCTGTCCGCTGTGGGATCGAAGCCGATGTAGCCGCGTTGCGCTCCCTTCGCCAACTGTTCTCCCGCGCCGGGCATGCTGTCGTGCAGCAGTCCGCGCCACCGCAATTCCTCAATGAAGTCCTTGACCATGATCTCCTCCGTTGTAAGCGGCGCCTAAGGTAGCCGCGCCCTCGAAGCCGCATCTAACTTGCCGCCCTATGGATCTGATCACCGGCGCCACCGGCATTGTTGGCACACACTTGTTGCTGGAGCGCGCACGGTCCGGCGGGCCCGTGCGTGCGTTGTTCCGCAGGGGATCGGATCGTTCGATCGTACAGCAGGTGTTCGATCACTACGATGCGAGTGAGTTGGTGCCACGGATCGAATGGGTCGAAGGCGATCTGCTGGATGTGAGTTCTCTTACGGATGCAATACAGGGTGTGGCGCATGTGTACCATACGGCAGCGCTGGTCTCCTTCGATCCACGCATGGCGAAGGCGATGTACGCCGCGAATGTGCAGGGCACCGCGAACTTGGTGAACGTGGCCTTGGAGTGTGGTGTGAAGCGCCTCTGCCATGTGAGCAGCACGGCAGCGATCGGACGTGCAACTGTAGGTGTGGACCGCACGGAGGATCTGCCGTGGATCGACGACAAGAACACCTCGGACTATGCGCGCAGCAAGTACATGGCCGAGCTGGAAGTGCAACGTGGCATCTTGGAAGGGTTGGATGCGGTGATGGTGAACCCGTGCGTGATCATCGGGCCGGGCGCAGGAACGCGCAGCAGCATGGCCTTGGTGGACCGGGTGCAACGCGGCACGCGCTTTTTCACAACAGGCAGCAACGCATTCGTGGATGCGCGCGATGTCGCGAAGTGCATGAGCTTGTTGATGGAACGCGGGATCAGCGGTGAGCGGTACTTGTTGGTGGGTGAGAACGCGGACTACCGTCGGCTCTTCGACCTCCTGTGCGATGGTTTCGGTAGCCCGAGGCCCACGCGTGAAGCGAAGTCGTGGATGCTCGGTCTTGCGTGGCGCTTGGAAGCGGTACGCTCTCGTCTGATGGGCCGTTCACCTTTGGTAACGCGCGCGACCGTGGAGAGTTCGATGAACCGACGCGGATACAGCAACGCAAAGGTGACCGCGCTACTGGGGCATCACTTCATTTCGCTGGAAGGGTCCGTTGCGAACGTGGTGTCCTTCGCCAAGCGCAGGGTATCGCGCTGAAGGCCATCATCCTTCCGGATCCGCAAGCGATCGATCACATCGTCGTAGATCGCCTTCATCACCAGCGGTTGTTCGGCGTAATGGTTGAAGCTCTTCTCGAACTGCGCGCGATCGATGCCCTGTTCCTTGAACAGATCATCGTAGTAGCGGTCCATCGGGATGGCAGCGCCGAGCTCGGTAGTGCGTTCCACATTCATTCGCGCTTCGATCAACGTAGCGCCCAGCACTACTTCGGTGAAATGTTCACGATCCAGCACGCCTTCGGGCAGGGTTTCCTTCGGGGCACAACCCGCGAGGATCAATAAGCCGATCAGCCATGCGCGCGTCATGTGAACAACAGGCGTTCACCGCGCACAGAGCGGTCCACTTTGCCATCCGCGTACACCATCCGACCATTCACCCAGGTATTCAGAACGCGCGCACGGAAGCGTTGTCCTTCGAAAGGCGACCAACCGCACTTGTACAACAGGTTCTCCTTCGTGACGGTCCATGGTGCATCGAGATCCACGAGCACGAGATCGGCCTTGAAGCCTTCTCGCACATAGCCGCGTTCCTTCACGGCGAACAAGCGGGCTGGCGCGTGGCACATCTTCTCCACGACCATTTCCAAGGTGAGGACGCCATCGTGCATCATCTCAAGCATCGCCACCAGCGCATGCTGTACCAATGGACCACCGCTGGGACACTTCGCGTACTTCTGCGCTTTCTCCTCCAACGTGTGCGGCGCATGATCGGTCGCGATCACATCGATGCGCCCTTCGTTCACCGCCCGACGGATCGCGTCGCGGTCCTCACTTGATTTCACCGCAGGATTCCACTTGATCAGCGCACCCTTCTTCGCGTAGTCCTTCTCGGTGAACCAGAGGTGGTGGACGCAAGCTTCCGCAGTGATGCGCTTGCCATCCAGCGGACCGGGATCGAAAAGATCCAGCTCACGCGCGGTGCTGATGTGTAACACATGCAGGCGCGTGCCATGCTCCTTCGCCAGAGCCACCGCATTGCTGCTGCTTCGGAAACATGCTTCAGCACTGCGGATGCGCGGATGCTCCGCCAGCGGAATGTCCTCTCCCCAACGCTCAACAGCACGCTGCATGTTCGCGCGGATGGTTCCTTCATCCTCCGCGTGGATCACGATGCGCATGTGTGCTTCGTGGAACAGGCGCTCCAAGGTCACAGGATCATCCACGAGCATGTTGCCGGTACTTGATCCGAGGAAAGCCTTCAATCCGCAAACGGTCCTCGGATCGGTCTTCAGCACCTCGTCCATGTTGTCGTTGGCGACACCCATGTAGAAGGAATAGTTCACCACCGATGATGCAGCACCCAACGCGTACTTGGCCGCGAGTAGTTCCTGCGTCAGCGTCTGCGGGTCGGTGTTGGGCATTTCCATGTAACTGGTGATGCCTCCAGCCGCCGCCGCCGCACTCCCATGCGCGATGTCCTCCTTATGCGTGAGTCCGGGTTCGCGGAAATGCACTTGGTCATCGATGGCCCCGGGTAGCAGATGGCGTCCCTTACCGTCATGATCCTCCGCGTTCGACACCGAGCCGATGCCTTCCTCCGCCACGCGTTCAATGCGATCGCCGCGAACGAGCACATCCGCAGGGAAGACACGGCCGCCGTCCACCACATGAACATCGCGCAACACCACTCCCTTCATCGCCTCAGTCCTTGATCCAACCACCGAAGCGCATCTGCAGCACGCCGATGATGGCTTCCTTGAAGATGCCGCTGTTCATCTTGCTGGTGCCGCGTTCGCGATCGATGAAAGTGATGGGAACCTCCACGATCCGGAATCCTTTCCGGATCACGCGGTATTTCATTTCGATCTGGAACGCGTAGCCGATGAAGCGTACTTCATCAAGCGGTAAGGCCTGGAGCACGCGGCGGGTATAACACACGAACCCTGCGGTGGTGTCCCGCACGCCCAGCCAAAGAATGGCGCGCACATAGAGCGAAGCACAGTAGCTCAGCAGCACCCGGTCCCAACTCCAATCCTTCACACGGCCGCCCTTCACGTAACGTGAGCCGACGCTCATATCACCTCCCTGTTCCGCACACGCCTTGTACAGGCGCACAAGGTCATCCGGATCGTGGGAGAAGTCGGCATCCATCTCGAAGATGTACGCGTAGTCGTTCGCGATGGCCCACTTGAACCCGGTGATGTACGCGGTGCCAAGGCCGAGCTTTCCGCTCCGCTCCAATAGATGCAGGCGACCGGCCCAACGCGGCTGCATTTCCTTCACGATGTTGCCGGTGCCATCCGGCGATCCGTCGTCCACGATGAGAAGGTGGAACTCCGGTTCGAGCCTGAACACATGTGCAACGATGTCGCGGATGTTCTCCTGCTCGTTGTACGTGGGTATGATGACCAGCCGAGGGGGCACGTGGAGGGGTTGACACCTTTCGGCGGTGCGTAAATATAGAAGGGTGGATCCCTTGGATCAGCGAAGCAGGGTCACATGCCCGATGCGTTCCACACGATCGCCGCTGTACGCATCCTTGACGATCAACTTCCATACGTAGACATCCTGTTGCGCGAGGGTGCCATCCACCTTACCATCCCAGAACACGTCGGGGTCGGTGGTGCTCAACAGTCGGTTGCCCCACCGATCGTAGATCTCGAACAGGTAGAAGCGCGGATCGATACCGGTAACGATGGGCTTGAAGGTGTTATTCGGCGCGTGATCGTCCGGCGTAAAAGTGTTCGGCACGAATACCTGCATACCATCATCGATGGTGATGAACTTGCACACGGTATCGGCGCAGGAATTCGCCGCGTAGGCCACCAAGCAGATGCCGTAGGTATCACCGATCTCGCCGGGGAAGCGGTATTGCATGTCGACCTCATCCGTGATGAATTCGCCATTGATCAGCCAGGCGTATGTGTTGGCTACGTTGGTGGTGTTGTTGAAGAAGGCGACGGGATCCAATGTGTTCAGTTGGGCCGGTAGCTGATCGAATGCCGCGAGGGGGCGGGTGTACACGGTTACTGCATCCACGATGGTCACCGTATCGGCACCGCAACCGTTGTTGGCATCGATGATCAGGGTCACATCATAGCTACCCGGCTGGGTGTATGTAACATCGATCGGTGCGCAATCCATGATCACATCACCGTTGCCCAGGATCCAGGTGCATGTCCCCGGCCCCGTGTAATCGTGGGAGAAGTTCACTAGGGTCGGCGCACAGGATCCGTTGCTGGTGGTCAGGAAGGAAGTGACCACCGGAGCGATCACGCCCACATCGATCGTGGCGGTCTCCGTTGGACACGGCGCGATCGCGGTCACTGTGTACGTGTACGTACCCGGTGTGTCGATCAGCGGATCGAATTGCGCGGTGGTGACGATACCTGAAGGATCGGTCCATACGCCGGTAGCGTCGGGTGAGCCGCCAAGCTGCGCGAAGAGATCGATCGCCGGATCACCATCACAAAGGCTCACGCTTCCACCCACACCTGCATCCGCCGCGATGCTTACCATGATGGTGACCTCACTGGTATCGTTCACACATGGGTTGATCCCGATGATGGTGTACGTGTACACACCGGGTGTTCCCGTTGATGGGACGAAGGATCCACTGCTCGGAACACCATCGGGGCCGGTCCAACTTCCTCCCATTTGCGGTGTGCCACCGATCGCGCTGATCAGACTGACGTTGGGAGATGTTGTACAAAGCACGAGACCGCCGTCCTCTCCTGCATACGGGACCGGATTGATCACCACGGTGACGACGGCACTGGCATTGGCGCACGGCGCCGCACCGGTCACGGTGTATGTGTAAGGACCACTTACATCGGTCGCCGGGTTCAGGATCGTGGCATGGCTGTTACCTGCGGCATCGGTCCACACACCACCGGCGTCAAGCGTACCACCAAGTCCGTCGAAGAGCGAGATCGGGGGTGAACTTGCGCAGAGCATGAGGTTGCCATTGATCCCCGCGTGCGGTGCGATGTTGACCGTGATGGTGACCGTTGCTTCGTCATCCGGGCAATTCGCCGAACCCGATACGCTGTACGTGAAGACATCACTACCACCGGTCAATGGGTTGAACGAAGCACCAACAGGATCGCCTGCCGCATTCGTCCATGAACCACCAGGATCCGGCGTTCCCAGAAGTTGGGAGATCAGGGTGAAGGCAACTTGCGTGTTGCACACGACGATCGTGTTATCACCACCGGCGTCCGGGCCAGGTAACACATTCACGCTCACTACCGCTGAAGAGGAGGCGCAGGCTGTACCCGTGATCGTATAGGTATGATCACCACTCGCGTCAGCACTTGGATCGAAGGTGCCATCAAACAGGCTACCGTCAGGTCCGGTCCAGATCCCGCCGATCTGCGGACTACCACCCAACAACGTGAACAGATCCATGGGTGGACTTGCCGGACAGAGATCGATCGATCCGGCGAGACCGGCATCCGGTGCGACCTCCACGGAAACCGTGACCGTGGATGAGGCGGAGGCGCAAGGAGGCATTCCGACAATGCTGTACGTGTAGACCCCGGAAGTGTGCGTGGCTGGATCAAAACTTCCAGCGACCAGAACACTCGGGCCGCTCCACAGACCACCGGCATCCGGGCTTCCGCCCAGAACCGTGGAAAGGTTGAATGCAGGATCCGAATTGCAAACAGTGATGCTCGCGTTCGTTCCGGCGTTCGGCGAACTCGTCTCGTTCACCGTGACCGTGGCACTTGCATTTGCGCAGGGCGCTACACCCGTGACCGTGTACGTGTACACTCCAGCGGTCATCGTCGCGGGATCGTAGCTATTACCGACCACCGGACTTGGTCCGCTCCATGCGCCACCTGCTGTCGGGCCGCCGCCGAGTTGGTTGAACAAGTTCACTGCACCACCAATGTCACAGACGGTTATCGATCCGTTCGTGCCTGCGTTCGTCGGCGCGTTCTCCGTGACCGTTACCGTCGCGCTGGCGCTTACACATGGTGCCGTTGCAACGAGTGCGTAGGTGTACACGCCGGGGTTCATCGTGGCCGGATCGTAGTTGCCGCCTACGATCACACTTGGACCGCTCCATGTGCCACCGGCTTGTGGTGCGCCACCGAGTTGAGTGAACAGGTTGGTGATCGCTCCATCGCCACAGACCGTGACGCTCGCGTTCGTGCCAGCGTTCGGCGAACTCGTCTCGTTCACCGTCACCGTTGCACTCGCGTTCGCGCAGGGCGCAACACCCGTGACCGTGTATGTGTACACACCAGCGGTCATCGTCGCGGGATCGTAGCTGTTGCCCACCACCGGACTTGGGCCGCTCCATGCGCCGCCTGCCGTGGGTCCACCGCCGAGTTGGTTGAACAAGTTCACTGCACCTCCGATGTCACAGACGGTTATCGATCCGTTCGTGCCAGCGTTCGTCGGCGCGTTCTCCGTGACCGTTACCGTCGCGCTGGCGCTGACACATGGTGCCGTTGCAACGAGTGCGTAGGTGTACACGCCGGGGTTCATCGTGGCCGGATCGTAGTTGCCACCCACGATCGGATTGGGGCCGCTCCATGTGCCGCCGACCTGTGGCGCACCGCCGAGTTGGGTGAAGAGGTTTGCAACAGCACCATTACCACACACCGTGATGCTGCCGTTCGTTCCTGCATTCGGTGAACTCGTCTCGTTCACCGTGACCGTGGCGGATGCATTCGCGCACGGCGCTACACCAGTGACCGTGTACGTGTACACACCGGCGGTCATGGTTGCCGGATCGTAGCTGTTGCCGATCACCGGACTTGGGCCGCTCCATGTACCACCCACCGTGGGTCCACCGCCGAGTTGGGAAAAGATGTTCACTGCACCACCGATGTCGCAGACCGTGATGGATCCGTTCGTGCCCGCGTTCGTCGGTGCGTTCTCGGTCACGGTCACGGTCGCACTTGCGCTTACACATGGTGCGGTGGCCACGAGTGCGTAGGTGTACACACCCGGACCCATCGAGGCCGGATCGTAGTTGCCACCCACGATCGGACTGGGGCCGCTCCATGTGCCGCCGACCTGTGGCGCACCACCGAGTTGCGTGAAGAGGTTCGTAACGGCACCATTACCACACACCGTGATGCTGCCGTTCGTTCCTGCATTCGGTGAACTCGTCTCGTTCACCGTGACCGTGGCACTTGCATTTGCGCAGGGCGCTACACCCGTGACCGTGTATGTGTACACACCAGCGGTCATCGTCGCGGGATCGTAGCTGTTGCCGACCACCGGACTTGGTCCACTCCATGCGCCACCGACCGTTGGTCCGCCGCCGAGTTGGTTGAACAAGTTCACCGCTCCGCCGATGTCACAGACGGTTATCGATCCGTTCGTGCCAGCGTTCGTCGGCGCGTTCTCCGTGACCGTTACCGTCGCGCTGGCGCTGACACATGGTGCCGTTGCAACGAGTGCGTAGGTGTACACGCCGGGGTTCATCGTGGCCGGATCGTAGTTGCCACCCACGATCGGATTGGGGCCGCTCCATGTGCCGCCGACCTGTGGCGCACCGCCGAGTTGGGTGAAGAGGTTTGCAACAGCACCATTACCACACACCGTGATGCTGCCGTTCGTTCCTGCATTCGGTGAACTCGTCTCGTTCACCGTGACCGTGGCGGATGCATTCGCGCACGGCGCTACACCAGTGACCGTGTACGTGTACACACCGGCGGTCATGGTTGCCGGATCGTAGCTGTTGCCGATCACCGGACTTGGGCCGCTCCATGTACCACCCACCGTGGGTCCACCGCCGAGTTGGGAAAAGATGTTCACTGCACCACCGATGTCGCAGACCGTGATGGATCCGTTCGTGCCCGCGTTCGTCGGTGCGTTCTCGGTCACGGTCACGGTCGCACTTGCGCTTGCATGGTGCGGTGGCCACGAGTGCGTAGGTGTACACACCCGGACCCATCGAGGCCGGATCGTAGTTGCCACCCACGATCGGGCTGGGGCCGCTCCATGTGCCGCCGACCTGTGGCGCACCACCGAGTTGCGTGAAGAGGTTCGTAACGGCACCATTACCACACACCGTGATGCTGCCGTTCGTTCCTGCATTCGGTGAACTCGTCTCGTTCACCGTGACCGTGGCACTTGCATTTGCGCAGGGCGCTACACCCGTGACCGTGTAGGTGTACACACCAGCGGTCATCGTTGCCGGATCGTAGCTGTTGCCCACCACCGGACTTGGTCCGCTCCATGCGCCACCGACCGTTGGTCCGCCGCCGAGTTGGTTGAACAAGTTCACCGCTCCGCCGATGTCACAGACGGTTATCGATCCGTTCGTGCCAGCGTTCGTCGGCGCGTTCTCCGTGACCGTTACCGTCGCGCTGGCGCTGACACATGGTGCCGTTGCAACGAGTGCGTAGGTGTACACGCCGGGGTTCATCGTGGCCGGATCGTAGTTGCCGCCTACGATCACACTTGGACCGCTCCATGTGCCACCGGCTTGTGGTGCGCCACCGAGTTGGGTGAACAGGTTGGTGATCGCTCCATCGCCACAGACCGTGACGCTCGCGTTCGTTCCGGCGTTCGGCGAACTGGTTTCATTCACCGTGACCGTGGCACTTGCATTTGCGCAGGGCGCTACACCCGTGACCGTGTACGAGTACACACCAGCGGTCATCGTCGCGGGATCGTAGCTGTTGCCCACCACCGGACTCGGGCCGCTCCATGCGCCACCTGCTGTCGGGCCGCCGCCGAGTTGGTTGAAGAGGTTTACCGCTCCGCCGATGTCACACACCGTCACGGATCCGTTCGTGCCAGCGTTCGTCGTTGCATTCTCCGTGACGGTGACGGTGGCTGATGCGTTCACGCAAGGCGCAACACCCGTTACCGTGTAGGTGTACACGCCAGCCGTCATCGTAGCCGGATCGTAACTGCCGCCTACAACGGGGCTGGGTCCACTCCATGCGCCGCCTGCTTGAGGAACGCCGCCGAGTTGCGCGAACAGCGAGACTGATGCATCCGAGGAACAAAGCGTGATCGACCCGTTGCTGCCAGCGTTCGTAGCCGGGTTCTCCGTCACTGTAACAGTCGCCGTAGCATTCGCACATGGAGCAACACCCGCAACGGTATATGTGTACACGCCGCCCGTCATTGTGGAGGGATCGTAGTTACCAGCAACAACAGGGCTTGGTCCGCTCCACGCACCACCGGCACTCGGTATTCCTCCCAGTCCAGTGATGAGTGCAACCGATGCACCGTTGGAGCACAACGTCAGCGCTCCATTGATGCCCGCATTCGGCGCAGCGTTCTCTGTCACGGTGACCGTCGAAGATGCGTTCACGCAAGGCGCTATTCCTGTGACCGTGTAGGTGTACACGCCAGCCGTCATCGTAGCCGGATCATAACTACCGCCTACAACGGGGCTGGGACCACTCCACGCGCCGCCTGCTTGAGGAACGCCGCCGAGTTGCGCGAACAGCGAGACAGATGCATCCGAGGAACAAAGCGTGATCGACCCGTTGCTGCCAGCGTTCGTAGCCGGGTTCTCCGTCACGGTAACCGTTGCTGAAGCATTCGCACATGGAGCAACACCCGCAACGGTGTATGTGTACACGCCGCCCGTCATTGTGGAGGGATCGTAGTTACCAGCAACAACAGGGCTTGGTCCGCTCCACGCACCACCGGCACTCGGTATTCCTCCCAGTCCAGTGATGAGTGCAACCGATGCACCGTTGGAGCACAACGTCAGCGCTCCATTGATGCCCGCATTCGGCGCAGCGTTCTCTGTCACGGTGACCGTCGAAGATGCGTTCACGCAAGGCGCTATTCCTGTGACCGTGTAGGTGTACACGCCAGCCGTCATCGTAGCCGGATCGTAACTGCCGCCTACAACGGGGCTGGGACCACTCCATGCGCCGCCTGCTTGAGGAACGCCGCCGAGTTGCGCGAACAGCGAGACTGATGCATCCGAGGAACAAAGCGTGATCGACCCGTTGCTGCCAGCGTTCGTAGCCGGGTTCTCCGTCACGTTAACCGTTGCTGAAGCATTCGCACACGGAGCGACACCGGTGACCGTGTAGGTGTAAACGCCCGCGTTCATTGTCGCGGGGTCGTAGTTGCCACCGATCACCGGGCTCGGTCCGCTCCAAGCACCGCCCGCATCCGGTATTCCGCCTAACCCCGTGCCCAGTGCCACCGCTGCACCGTTCGAGCAAAGTGTGAGCGCACCGTTGGCCCCGGCGTTGGGTGCCGCATTCTCCGTAACGGTAACGGTGGCAGATGCATTCGGACATGGTGCAACTCCGGTAACCGTGTATGTGTACACACCAGGACCCATCGTGGCCGGATCATACATACCGCCCACCACCGGGCTGGGACCACTCCATGCACCGCCGGGATCCGGAACTCCACCCAAGCTATTCACCAAGGCGATCGATGCGCCGGTCGAGCAAAGTGTGATCGATCCATTCGATCCCGCAGTTGCAGCAAGGTTCTCGGTCACTGTGACGGTCGCGGTGGCGTTCGCACATGGAGCCACTCCGGTCACCGTGTAGGTGTACACTCCCGGGTTCATCGTGGCCGGGTTGTAATTGCCTGCACCACCAACAGGACTCGGACCACTCCATGTTCCACCTGCCGATGGGCCTCCTCCCAACTGCGCGATCAGACTTGTGGGTGCAGACGTACTACACAGCGTGAGCGTTCCGTTCGTGCCGGCGTTCGGGGCCGCATTCTCCGTAACGGTAACGGTGGCAGATGCATTCGGACATGGTGCAACTCCGGTAACCGTGTATGTGTACACACCAGGACCCATCGTGGCCGGATCGTAGTTGCCGCCCACCACCGGGCTGGGACCACTCCATGCACCTCCGGGATCCGGAACTCCGCCCAAGGAGTTCACCAAGGCGATCGATGCGCCGGTCGAGCAAACGGAGACCGAGCCGTTCGAACCCGCAACAGCGACAGCATTCTCAGTAACGGTCACTGTGGCGGTGGCGTTGGCACATGGAGCCACTCCGGTCACCGTGTAGGTGTACACTCCCGGGTTCATCGTGGCCGGGTTGTAATTGCCTGCACCACCAACAGGACTCGGACCACTCCATGTTCCACCTGCCGATGGGCCTCCTCCCAACTGCGCGATCAGACTTGTGGGTGCAGACGTGCTACACAGCGTGAGCGTTCCGTTCGTACCAGCGTTCGGGGCCGCATTCTCCGTAACGGTAACGGTGGCTGATGCATTCGGACATGGTGCAACTCCGGTCACGGTGTACGTGTACACACCCGGACCCATCGTGGCCGGATCGTAGTTGCCGCCCACCACCGGGCTGGGACCACTCCATGCACCTCCGGGATCCGGAACTCCGCCCAAGGAGTTCACCAAGGCGATCGATGCGCCGGTCGAGCAAACGGAGACCGAGCCGTTCGAACCCGCAACAGCGACAGCATTCTCAGTAACGGTCACTGTGGCGGTGGCGTTGGCACATGGAGCCACTCCGGTCACCGTGTAGGTGTACACTCCCGGGTTCATCGTGGCCGGGTTGTAATTGCCTGCACCACCAACAGGACTCGGACCACTCCATGTTCCACCTGCCGATGGGCCTCCTCCCAACTGCGCGATCAGACTTGTGGGTGCAGACGTGCTACACAGCGTGAGCGTTCCGTTCGTGCCAGCGTTCGGGGCCGCATTCTCCGTAACGGTAACGGTGGCTGATGCATTCGGACATGGTGCAACTCCGGTCACGGTGTACGTGTACACACCCGGACCCATCGTGGCCGGATCATACATACCGCCCACCACCGGGCTTGGACCACTCCATGCACCGCCGGGATCCGGAACTCCGCCCAAGGAGTTCACCAAGGCGATCGATGCGCCGGTCGAGCAAACGGAGACCGAGCCGTTCGAACCCGCAACAGCGACAGCATTCTCAGTAACGGTCACTGTGGCGGTGGCGTTGGCACATGGAGCCACTCCGGTCACCGTGTAGGTGTACACTCCCGGGTTCATCGTGGCCGGGTTGTAATTGCCTGCACCACCAACAGGACTCGGACCACTCCATGTTCCACCTGCCGATGGGCCACCTCCCAACTGCGCGATCAAACTCGCCGGTGCTGCAGAACTACAAATGGTCAGTGTGCCGTTCGTGCCTGCATTGGGCGAAGCGTTCTCCGTCACGTTCACCGTCGCCGTGGCGTTCGGACAAGGAGCCGCCCCTGTCACAGTATAGGTGTAGACCCCGGGGTTCATGGTCGCCGGGTTGTAGTTGCCACCCACCACCGGACTCGGCCCACTCCAAGCACCACCGGCTTGCGGCGCTCCACCCAGACTGGCGATCAACGCCACTGTGGCTCCGTTGGAACAAGTGGACACCGAACCATTGGAACCGGCGCTTGCAGCCGGATTCTCCGTGACCGTAACGGTTGCGGTTGAATTCGTGCATGGCGCTACACCCACAAGGGTGTATGTGTACACGCCGGGATCCATTGTGGCCGGATTGTAATTGCCCCCTCCACCAACAGGACTCGGTCCGCTCCATGTTCCCCCAGCAGAAGGACCACCACCGAGCTGCGCGATCAGACTCGTTGCGGCGGATGTGCTGCACACCGTAAGCGTTCCATTCGTGCCCGCGTTGGGTGCAAGGTTCTCCGCAACGGTCACTGTCGATGTCGCATTCGGACAGGGTGGAGTGCCGGTCACTGTATAGGTGTACACCCCGGGGCTCATCGTAGCGGGGTTGTAGTTCCCGGCGATCACAGGACTCGGACCACTCCAAGCACCACCGGCTTGCGGCGCTCCACCCAATTGGGCGACCAAGCTGATCACCGCACCATTACTGCACAGCGTGACCGATGCGTTAGTACCCGCATTCGCGCTGGCGTTCTGGTTGATGGTGACCACCGCGGAAGCATTCAAACAACCATTTCCGACCGTGTAGGTGTATTGCCCGAAAAGGTCAGTTGCGGTGATGAAGGTTCCTGGATGTGCAGCCCCATTCGGTCCGGTCCATACACCACCGACATCCGGTGTACCGCCCAATTGATTGAAGAGGTTCACATTCGGCGAGCCCACACACGCGTTGATCGTCACATCGGTTCCCGGATCGGGCGGCAACGGTGGTGGCGCTGTGACCGTGATGGTCATGGCGTACGTGGACAGGTTCTGGATCGGACACGCTCCATCGTTCACGTTGATGAGCACGTTCGCTGGCGAAAGCGCAAGAACAGGCGTCCAGCAGAGTGTCGCCACAGCCGGATTGGTTCCATTTACGCTGAAGGTCGCTCCCGGAAGATCCGCAGCGACCGTGGAAAGCAAGGTGATCACCGCCAGTGGATCCACGTCGCTGAAAGAGATGTCGACACAGAACGCAACGCCTGTGCATACCTCGATCCCGTTCGTACTCGTAATGATGCCATTCGTGATCGAGGTCGGTCCGAGGTTATCCGCTGGCGGGTTGATACAATTGATCACGATGAACAGGAAGTCCCGCATCACCGTACCGATCAGCTGGCCTGAACCATTGTAGGAGGCCACTTGCAGAGCCACTACATAACTACCGCTCACCGTGGGCGTGAAGTTGATCTGGCCGGTGGCCGGGTCCAAGGTGATCCCGGGAATGGGGGCGCCGGCAGTGAATCCGGGGACGTACGAAACGTTCGTCGGCAAGGGAGCGGCGAAGCGCGCGCTGATGAACGAGAACACCAACGTGTTCCCATCCGCATCGGTGACCAGTGGGTTGTAGCTCACCGGCTCGTTCACACACACGTACGGAATGGTCTCGTCCCCGAACTGTGGGGATTGATCACACAGCCCCCCGAAATTGTTCAGCGAAGCGGACACATACATGCCCGGGGTCAGCTGAACGTTCTGAGTTGCGCTTCGGCAACAGATATTCCAGCCGATCGACCAGGAATTGCACGGGGCCAGGAACAAGGTGGTCTGGAACTGATAGTGCATCACTCCGGGCTGGGTGCCACCGTTGCAGGTGGAATTGCCCAACTGGCTTCCGCAGAGTTGGGAAACCTCCTCCGTAAGGACCAGCGGGATCCCCACCAAGGTGAATGAGACGCCGCAGTTGTTGACGAAGTTCAGCGACTGTGGAGTGAGGGGAGCGCCCGCGCAGTCCAGATAAAGGTCCAAGGTTACCTGGTAGTTGTTCGGGCCAACGCATTGGTAGGTGATGTTGGCGCCTGAGAAGTGGTCCGCCTTGGCGATCGGGACGACACCTACCAAGCAGATGAACAGCGCGATCCCTGTGCGCATGGCCCACGAGGAGCCGATCCGCTGGAGAAGTTGTTCCGAACCAGTGCGCATATTGGTAGTTACAAGCTCGTAAATGTAGTCAAACCTGTTACGCATCAGGGTGTTACGTCAACGAGGCCATCCACTTGACCGCATTGCAGCGTCGGTGTTGATCACTTGTCATGGAATTAACCTCCTAAGAACCGAAGCTGGTATGCATACAAGTCTACTTTTGCCGTCCCCTTGAAAAGCCCTTCTTCAACCCCTTGTATCCGGTAAGGACGCAAAGTGTTGCGCGGAAGGCGCTTGAGAACCTCGTCAACTGACCCCCATGGTGCTACGCCATTCACGGTTCCTCCGCTCACTCCTTACGTTGGGCGTGGTCCCGGCCGCCCTGGCGCTTTCCGCCCAGACCGATACGCTGCTGAACGTGACCCAACCGGACACCACGCAGGTGACCAATAACCCACGCTTGCCGGTGTTCACGCTGACGTCGGACGACCTCGATGCCGAACTCGGCAACCAGGACATCAGCGGGATCCTCCAATCCTCCCGCGATGTGTTCACCTCCGTGGCCGGTTACAATTTCGGGCAGGCGCGTTTCCGGGTACGTGGATTCGATGGGGAGAACACCTTCGTGACGATCAATGGAGTGAAGGTGAACGATCTGGAGACCGGTTACGCTGTATGGAGCAACTGGGGCGGCTTGAATGATGTGACCCGTTGGATGCAAGTACGGACAGGCGTCGGACCCAGCCGGATGAACTTCGGCAGTTTGGGTGGCCTCACGGACATGAACATCCAAGCGACCGCACTGCGCAAGGGTATTCGCACCTCCTATGCCTCCGCCAACAGGGCTTACCGCAACCGGCTCATGTTCACGTACGCCACAGGGATGAACGCCAAGGGATGGGCGTTCGCCTTCAGCGGTTCACGTCGTTGGGCGGAAGAGGGATATGTCGAAGGCACCTCCTTCGACGCGTATTCGTACTTCCTAGCCGCAGAGAAGAAGATCAATGACCGCCACAGCATCAGCTTGAGTGCTTTCGGATCGCCGATCAGACAGGGCCGACAAGGGATCGCTGTGCAGGAGGTGTATGATCTGACCGACAACAATTGGTACAACCCGAACTGGGGCTACCAGAATGGCAAGAAGCGCAATGCCAAGATGAGCTTCGACCACAAGCCGATGGTGATGCTTACGCACAACTTCACCATCAGCGAAAAGGCCAAGCTGAGCACCTCGGCCTATTACACCTTCGGACACGATGGTCTGACCGGTATGAACTGGTTCGACGCGAAGGATCCACGCCCTGACTATTACCGCTACCTCCCCAGCTATTACCGGTACCAGAACGCCGAACAATATCCGGATCGGGTGGCTGCCTGGCAGAATGATGACAACACCCGGCAGATCGATTGGGACCAATTGTACTTCGCGAATGGCAAGAACCTCTATTCAGTGGTGAACGCGAACGGGGTACTTGGTGATACCATCACCGGGAACCGCAGCAAGTACATCATCGAGGAAGTGCGCACGGATCCTGTGCGCTACGGACTGAACTCCGTTTGGAACAAGAACGTGGATGACCGGACGCACCTGACCGTTGGAGCCAGTTACCACAAACAACGCACGCACTACTTCAAGGTGGTGGATGATCTGCTCGGCGGTGACTTCTGGGTGGACATCGACCAGTTCGCGGATCGCGATTTCAGCGATACGATCATTTCACAGAACGATCTGAGCACACCGAACAAGACCGTGAAGGAAGGTGATGTGTTCGGCTGGGACTACTACATGCACACGAGTTACGCGGATGCATTCGCCCAGGTAGAGCGCACGATCGGTCGCTTGGAAGCGTACGTCGGACTGGATCTTTCGCAGACCACGTTCTGGCGTGAAGGAAACCTGCAGAACGGCCGTTTCCCGAACAACTCCTTGGGCAAGTCCGAGAAGCAGAATTTCACCGGCTTCGGATTCAAGTTCGGTGGGATCTACAAGATCACCGGGCGTCATTTCCTAAGTGGCAACGGGGCTTATATCGTGCGTCCTCCTGGCGCGAACGTGGCGTACTTATCTCCACGCGTTCGCGATGCAGTGGTCAGCGCCTTGACGAATGAAACGGCCTACTCAGGCGACATCAGCTACATCATCAAAGGGCCACGTCTGAAAGGTCGCGCCACCTTGTACTATGCCAAGATCGCGAACCAGGTTTGGAACCGCAGCTACTACCACGATGATTTCCTGACCATCGTGAACTACGCCATGACCGGTGTGGACCAAGTGCATCGCGGAGTGGAACTCGGGCTCGATGCCAACCTCACGAGTACGTGGCAGATGACCGCGGTATATGCCGGTGGTAACTACGTCTATGACTCCCGCCCGCTGGCCACGGTAACCCGTAACAACAGCGATCAGATCTTCGCGCTGGATCGTACCGTGTTCTGGAAAGGATACCGCGTGGGTGGCATGCCGCAGAGCGCCGCTTCCTTAGGGCTGAAGTACAACTCACCCAAGTTCTGGTTCGCAGGGTTCAACGCGAACTGGTTCGGCAATATCTACTTGGATCCGAACCCCGATCGCCGCACGGCCGAAGCGCTGCAGAACCTGGTGGAAAGCGATCCGCAGTGGAACGAACTACTGGACCAGACCCGCTTGGACGATCAATTCACCGTGGACGCCTATGCGGGCAAGAGCTGGATGTTCCAACGCAAATACCGCTTGGCGGTGAACCTGAGCGTGAGCAACGTGCTGAACAACCAGGAATTCCGGACCGGCGGATTCGAGCAGCTCCGCTACAACAGCATGCAAGTGGACAAATTCGCACCCAAGTACAGCTACCTCTACGGGCGGAACTACTTCGCCATGGTCACCTTCAGCTTCTGATCGATGCCAACCAACGCATTCCCCTTTCGCATGAACTTCCGCTTCCTCCTCCCCCTCTTGACCATCGCGTTGATCGCGAGTTCCTGTAAGAAGGACCTTGACGCACCACCCTCGCGCACGCTCCCTGTAGGTAGTGTGTTGACGATCAAAGAACTCAAAGCGCTCTACACCAATACGGCGGTGCATTTCACCGAGCCCAAGAGCGTTTACGCCGTGGTGACCGCCGATGAGAACGACGGGAATTTCTATAAGAACATCAGCGTGCAGGATCACACCGGTGGCATCACACTTCGGTTGATCACGAGCGGCGGTTTGTACATCGGGGACAGCATCCGGATCTACCTGCCCGGCACCGTACTTTCACCCTACAACGGCTTGATGCAACTGGACAGCGTGAACGTGGACAACAACACCGTGAAGCAAGCCACGCTGGTGCATGTGGAGCCCATTGTACGCACCATCGGCCAGTTGACCGCCACGGCCATGGACACCTTGCAGAGCATGTTGATCCAATTGAACGATGTGGAGTTCACTTCTGCGGATGCGGCAGGTGGCACATGGGCCGACGCTGCCAACCAAGCGACCGGTACGCGCTATCTTGAGGATTGCACGCTTGCTCAAGTACAGATCCGCACCAGCGGATACGCCAGCTATGCAGGACAAGCGTTGCCTACAGGCAAAGGATCCATCCAGTGCATCACAGGTGTCTTCGGCAGTACGGTGCAGCTATCGAACAGAAGGATGAACGATGTACACATGACCGGCGATCGTTGCCCCGGACAGGAACTGCCTTTCTTCCTGAAGAATTTCAACGACGGCAGTGTGACCTCCGGGGGTTGGACGCTTTGGTCCGATGCGGTCATTCCATGGTCCACGAATTCCATCGGTTCGATCGATGGAAGCTCCTACGCTCAGGTGAAGAATTGGAACGGCTCAGCGAACATTGCCGGGCAGTCCTGGTTGATCTCTCCGGCTGTGAACCTTACAGGAACTTCATCACCGTCCCTCTCGTTCGTGACCGGATGCAACTACACCGGCGCTGTCCTTCAGGTGCTGGTGAGCACGGATTACATCAGCGGGGATCCCACCACCGCCACATGGGCAACGCTTTCACCTGCATTGAGCGCCGGGGCGTGGGCATGGGTGCAGTCCGGGGCGTTGGACATGACGCCTTACATCTCCAGCAATTTCCACGTCGCCTTCAAGTACACCGGTTCCAGCACGGACGGCAGGACCTGGGAGGTGGACAACATCAAGATCTCGATCCAGTAATCAGCAGCAAATCCAATCGAACCCCACTTGATCATGAGAACAACAGTACTCTCCATTCTAATTCTGGCAGGCATCTCAGCAAGCGCGCAATTCACCAGCGGTTTCGAGAACTGGCCGGACACCGTGCCCGGCGATTGGATGGGCTCCAAGACCACCTTGAATGCGGATAGCGTGATGCAGGTGAGCACGGACGTGCATGGCGGTATGTACGCCGCGCGTCTGCAGAACTCCGGCACGGGCCACAAACGCTTCACCACCCAACCCGTGAGCGTGACCGATGGCGTTATCTACACGGTGTCGTTCTGGGTGCGTGGCCAAGGCAATATCCGCACGGGCTTGTATGATGGCCGCCCGACCGGATCAGGTTATTCATCCTACAATGCCTACTACAACTCGACCGGTAACACGTGGACCGAAGTGACCCAGCAACTTGCAGCGGCCAATACATCGGCGGCTGCCGAATTCATCCTCTCCATCCAGTCCACCGTAGGCCCGGAATTCCTGGTGGTGGATGATGTGAATATCACCGGGGGTGGTGCTCCCGTGGCCGTTTCCATCTATGACATCCAATACACGACCGATGTAAGTGGCAATTCACCCTACGCCGGGCAGATCGTGCTCACGGGCGGGATCGTGACCGGCGTGGATACGATCGGCACGAACTCGTACTTCATCCAGAGCGGCACCGGCCCTTGGACGGGGATCTCCGTGTTCGATGCGGTTTCGGTGGTCGCCATCGGTGACAGCGTGACCCTGCAAGCGTCCGCGTCGGAATACAATGGCCTTACCGAACTGGGTGGTGTTTCCAACCTCATGATCGTTGGGCAGTTCCCGGTTCCCGCGCCGGAGGTGCTCACCCCGAACGCGGCACAGGAGGAGCAGTGGGAGGGCGTGCTCGCCACGGTGGAGAACATCGGATGCGTGGCTCCTCTGGATATCAACAACCAGTGGACCGGTGTGAGCACCACGGCAGGATCGCTCATTGTGGATGACCTGATGTACCTCTACACCCCGACCGTCGGCAACTTCTACTCGGTGACCGGCTGCCTCACATACACATTCGCTGAACGCAAGATCGAGCCGCGCTTCCTCGCCGACATCGCCGTGGGTTCAGGCGTGAATGAATTCTCCGTGGAACGTCTGGGTTTCTACCCGAACCCGGCCAGCGACCTGATCCGCATGGACCTCGGGAACAACGGCCAGCGCGTGGAGTACACCATGATCGATGCGACCGGCCGCAATGTGATGGCGGGCTCGCTGACGAGCAACGTGCTCAGCGTGCAGGATCTGGTGAACGGTGCCTACACGTTGATCATCCGTAGCACCGACGGTATTCGCCAAGCGCGCGTGCTGGTGCAGCACTAGTAGAACAAGAACGAACTCGAACGCCCCGCTTTGGTTGGACCAAGGCGGGGCGTTCTGCTCGGGATGGACGGGCCTCTTCAGGCCGTGCGGTACATTTGAACAACCAATACGATCCACATGAGCACCGATGCCATGAAACTCGAATTGATCGAGTGGCTGACCAAGTTGAAGGAACCAAGTGTGATCGCTTCCCTTTTCAACTGGAAGAAGGCCAGTGAGGCGGAGGATTGGTATGCCACGTTGTCCGCGGAGCAGAAGGCATCCATTGATCGTGGATCGGCGGATGCTTCTGCGGGGAGGACCATCATTTCCGAAGAGATCCGGAAGCAGTATGGCCGCGCTCCTAAAGGTTGAGTGGACCCCGGAGGCTAGGGATCAACTACAGCGGATCCATCAATTCGTTCGCACGCAATGGTCGGATCGTATTGCGGATCGATCCCTCACGTTGGTGTTCGAATTCGAGGATCTGATCGCACAGTTCCCGAAAGGTTCACCAGCCTCACCCTTGCACCCCTCCTTACGCATGGGCGTGATCCACAAGAATGTGAAGGTCGTTTACCGCATTGAAGGTGACAGGATCCTGATCATCTCCCTGCTGGAAACCCGCTCCGATAACAGCGCGTGGTTCTGAGGCCGAATTGATCGCCGTCTGTTCTACTTCGCCTCCTTCACCAGGATCAGGAACACCGGGAAGTGATCGCTGTAACCGTCCTGGTACACATCGCCCACGAAGGTGCGTAAGGGATAGCCGATGAAGTTGCCTTCCTGTTGACGCAAGTAAGGTTCATTGAAGATCCGGACGCCATAGTAATGGTACTTGCCCCCGGCGCCCGTGAGCAAGCCGGGTGAGATCGTGATCTGGTCGAAGAGGTTCCAGGAGTCGCGCCACGCAAGCGTACCGATACCCTTCTGGTAAGGATCGAACATCGGGTTGAAGAAGGTCCCGTCGACCGCCTTGGTCTTATCGCCCGTGGCGCGCAGGAATCGGTCCACGCTCACGTTCACCGGATCGTCGTTCAGATCGCCCATGTACATGATGTGCGCGTTCGCATTGATCGCCAACAAGGAATCGATGATGTGTCGGCCGAGCTCGGCCGCAGCCTTCCGGTTCGGTTCGCTGCGTTTCTCACCGCCGCGACGGGAAGGCCAGTGCGTGACGATCACGTGCGTGGTATCGCCATCGAGCACCCCGCTCACGAGCAATTGGTCGCGCGTGCGGAAGGCGGTATCAGCCATGTGCAGACGGTAACTCCGATACGCATATACCTTGAAGAGATCCGGGTTGTACACCAGCGCCACGTCGATGCCGCGCCGATCGATGCCTTCCACCTGCACCACCTTGTAACCGCGCGCTTTCAAGGGTTCGCGTGCGACGAGGTCCTCCACCACCGCGCGGTTCTCGATCTCCGCCAGGCCGAGGATCGCCAGACCCTGCGGATGCAGATCCTTTCCCATGGCGGCGATGACGCTCGCGTTCTTGTCCAGTTTGCGGAAGTAGCGCTTGCTTCCCCACTGCTTCGCGCTTCCGGGCAGGAACTCGGCATCGTCCGTGTTCGGCGCGTCAAGCGTATCATACATATTCTCCAAATTGTAGAAGCCCACCAGTGCGGGCACGTACTCCTGTTTCGATTGTCCGCACGACAGCAGCGGGATCAGTGAAGCGACGAGGAGAAGGTGGAGCTTGCTTGTCATGGGGCGGATGGAGGCGGCGAAAGTAGCCGGTGCGCGGGCAAGTCGAAGATCGTGCCAAGGGGAAGAACGCACAGCAGCCGCAGTGGCCTATGGACCTGGCCCGGTCAGTGATAAAATGGAAATTGCCATGGATGGATCTCCGAAGAGGATCGAGGGACGTAGCGTGATGAACCCGTGCGTCGGTGGAACGTGACCGTTCCAAGTACCGACCCGACCGCGTCTTCCCTTCCTTCGCAGCGTGGTACGTGAACCTTTCGCCTTCCCAGCGTGAACCTCTCCCCTGACCTCGCCTTCCTGCTGGAGTGGAGCGCCGTCGCGCTGAACATCGGCTTCACCATCCTCATCGCCATCGAGCGGCGGATCGGTTGGCTGCTCGGCTTCGTCGCGTCGGCGTTCGGCGTGCTGCTCTACGTTGCGCAGGACGCTTGGCTGATGGCCGCGCTCAACGCCTTCTACGCGGGCATGGGCGCCTACGGCTGGTGGAGTTGGGGGCGCGCTTCGGAGGATCAACGCATCATCACGTTCGGTCGCCGCATGCATGTCCTGCTCGTTTCCATCGCGCTGGTTTCCACGGTGGTCCTCTTCTTCCTGATGCAGCACTTCGAGGTGCCCGGCAAGTACCACGGCATGGAATCCTTCATCACGGCATCGGCCATGGTGGCCACGTGGATGATGAGCAAGAAGGCATTGGAGAACTGGTTCTACTGGACACTCGGCGATCTCGTCGCGGTACTCTACAACCACTGGCTCGGCTACGAGGGCTATGCGCTGCTCAATGGGATCTACATCGCGCTGGCCGTTGCGGGCTTCATCAGCTGGAGCAGGAAGCTTAAGGGGCAGGGGCAGGAGCAATGATCACGCTTGCGCCTGCCCCTGCTCCTGCCCCTTTCTTCGTCCGCGCTCATAGAACGTGATCGTCAGCAAGAGGAAGAACAACAGGTACACCGCATCCTCCACCGGGATCGTGTTCAAGCGCACACCGAGGTTCTCGGCATCGTTGTACCACACGATCGGTTCCGGCAAGAGCCAACCGGTGAGGATGCCGTTGACAATGAAGAACGGGACGAGGCTTACCGCATAGCCGAGGTAGAAGCGACCGAGGTAATTGCTCTTCAATGCAAAGACATGGACGGCGAGCAACGCTGCGGTGCAGAGAAATGTGACGGCGGTGTACACGCGATCGACGCACAATAGTCCGACGAGTGCGAGGACGACGATAAGCACGATGCTCAGTGGACGTGCGACGCGCGCGAGCACATCCCGCCGCACCGCGTAGCGCATCACTTCATAGAGGTATACGCACGCATACGGGATGGCGAGGAAGAACAACCATTCCTCCAGCGGTAAACCGAAAATGTCCACCCCGAGCGTGTACCGCGAACTGAAGCCCCACACGCCATTCGCGGCGAAGACCGCATCCCACGCGATGAACACGAGCATCATCACCGCCATGCCTGTGAACAGGCCACGCCACTTCCTCCAGTAGGCGATGCGTGGCTCGAAACTCGCCGCCAGTGGGAACGCGATGCTGAACAGATCGAGCCCGAGGTAGTAGTAGCGTTCCATGCTTCTTCGCAAAGGAACACGCCTGGCCCTGAAATGTTCAGCGCCGGTGATCGCTCCCCGGCGCCGGACACATCACCGAATGCACGCTACTGCTTCACGAAGCGAGCGGTCATCACCCCATCCGGTGTGATCACCTGCAACACATACGGACCAGCGGGCAGCGCGCCCACCAGCGCACGGTATCCGGCGTCCTTGCGTTCAAAGGCGATCGCTACACGTCGCACGGTGGCATCGAAGAGGATCGGCGTCGAGGACGTTGTGTTCGGTGGAAGAACAACGCGCACTTCATCCGTCACCGGGTTGGGTGCGAGCTGCAACGTGCCGATGACCGCATGCCGATCAGCGGTCGAACTCGTGAGATCCAGGATCGCGATGTGCGGGAAGCCCGCTTCGAACTCCCCGCCCATCACCAGTTGTACGCCGGTCATCTCGACCGCACGCACGGGCGCCTCCACCCAAGCGAGCGGCGCTACATCATCAGCAGTCCCTCCCCACCGCGCGATGTTCGTTCCGTTGTCCATGCCCACGTACACGGAGAATTCGCCGCCGAAATAGATCTCCTCATTGTACGCCGTGAGCGAACCGATCCAGGTCGGTCCGACACCGGCGACCATATACCCCTCATGGTTCGGGATCAACAGCTCCCAGCTCGACGACCCTTGCGCGATGCGCGCCAGACCGAATGTGACGGCGATGTTCGCGTACAGATCGCCTCCAGCGTACAGTGTTCCGTTCACATCCAACAGTGTACGCACGGGTGCATCCAAGCCATCCCCGAGTTGGCTCCATTGGTTGCCGTTCAATTCCGCGATATGGAGGATCTGCGGCGGAACAGGTGTGGTGATGATGCCCGTGAAGTCACCCGCTGCGATCAAGGCGCCACCGTGCGAAGCAAGCGCGAGGACGGTGTTGTTGAACTCGTTGCCGATAGGCGTCCACGCCGTTCCATCCATCCGCTGTACGAAATGGTTCAGGCCCGCGAAACCGGAAACCGCACCCGCCGCATACAAGCTTCCGTTGTGTACGTGCAGCGCACTGATCCACGGATATTTTCCGTCGAACACCGAACTGAAACTCCAGGAGTTTCCATCCCACTTCGCCAGGTCGGCAGGGCCGCTCAGCATCGCACCACCGAGGTAGAGGTCGCCGTTGAATTCCACGGCGGCATTCACTTCACCCTGCACACCTGCGCCCAGGGGTGCGTAGGTGGTCCCGTTCCAGACCGCCACATGGCTCGCTGCGATGCCGCCCGCGTTCGTGAATTCCCCGGCGACCAACAGATCACCATTGGCGAGTTCCCTGATCACCGTGACCGTGCCATTCGTTCCGCCCCCGAGAGGGGTCCACGGCAGGTTCGGCGGGTAGCCCGGTTGGATCCACGCGAGTTCGGCAGCGGTAAAACCGTGGTCCGCGGCCCACGCCGCGATCTCCGGCCAAAGCGCTGTGCCCGGCATGTCCAACACATACGCGAGGTTCATGTCATGAGCGATGCGTTCCGCCAGGTCACGTCGTCCGCTCTGGATCATCAGCCAACCCACCGCGCAGGCTGTTCCGCTCGCGTCGATGAAGACCGGATTGCGGACCGGCAGCACACGGTTCTGCGGAAAGGTCATCGCATCGGCATACACGTCGAGGCGGTTCAACAGGTCCGCGCGTTGTTGCAGTTGTCCGGTGGAAGAACCCTCGGGCTGCCGCGCCATCAGGTGTTCGCGCACCAAGTGCAGGTGCATCGCGATCCGTTCCGCCTCCGAAGAGAAGGAGATCATGGCCTCACCCGTGGTTCGTGCGAACCCTTGCGCGGTCCATTGCGCATTCACTTCCACCATGTGCGCGGTTCGCGGCGCTTCCACGGTAGGAGGCAGCACGGCGAAGGACACGGAGGATGATCCGATGATCGATATGAGGAGTAGGGCGTTTCTCATGGCCGGGAGTTTTCGTTCACAGGTATGACGGTCGATCCAACTCACTTCGCTGCCCGCACCGTGATGGAAAGTTACTTTTCCCACCAATGCGCAAGATCGCCATCGTAGGACCCGAGAGCAGTGGCAAGACCACCTTGTGCGAAGCGCTCATGCGCGAAATGCGCGCGTGGATGGTTCCGGAGGTCGCGCGTGAATTCCTCACGGAGTCGGGTCGGCCGTACGTGGAAGCCGATCTGTTGCACATCGCGCAGCAACAAGCGACCGATGAGGACCGCATGGTGCAAGGCATGGAGAACGGGATCCTGGTCTGCGACACCGACCTGATCACCATCCGCATCTGGAGCGAAGAGAAATACGGGCGCTGCGATCCGTGGATCGTCGAGCAGAGCGAGCACCGACATTACGATCTCTGGCTCTTGTGTTCGCCGGACATTCCTTGGGAAGCGGATCCGCTGCGCGAGAATCGGGATGACCGTGATCGTTTGTTCGCGGTGTACGTGGCGATGCTGGTGCGACTGGGAAAACCATTCACGGTGATCAGCGGTGATCGAGGTCAACGCTTGCAGAGCGCGATCATGGCGATCAGAGGATCCTATCCATAGTGCGGTGCAATGTGGTCCTAAGAAGCCCACACACAAGGATCGCGCTCGGCATCCGTTATCGTGAATGTGATCCGATCATTGTCGTGCAGCTTGGCGATCCTGGCATCCGCTCACGGATCGGGTCGGGACCCGCCTATCCCTGGCCCTTGCGCCCGCCCCGGTGGCATTCACGTCCACGGTTGTCGGCCTTCAGTTCTATGGGACGCTATCGATGGGCCGGCAATGGGATCTGACAGCCGGGTTAGGTACCGCTATCCCTTATTGGCAGGATGGATCCTTCGAATTCATTTACAACCCACGCACCATTGCAACCAGTGGATTCGATACGGCGAATGCTGATGTGATTCCAGTTCAAGAAGAACCTCATCCCTCCTCGAGCGGGGTGCGTTTCCCGTTTGGGAAGGAGCGGAACTATCGGAATGGTTCCTGGTTCATTCCACTTTCCGTTGAACGAACACGTTGAGGATCGATTATCACGGTACCTCGCGATATCACACCGGGGAGCGATCATTCGCCAGTGGAGGCACGGTCGATATGGGCTGCGCTGGGATGGAAGGACTTTCGCGTTCAAGCGGAAACGCATCGAAGCATCTGCGACCATTCGCGCAAAGACATGGGACTACGGCTGGTATTCATCGGGTCGTTCAAGCGACTGGCTCGACATGCCAATGGTGGACCTCTCCTACGTCTTTCATGGGAAGCGATCCACGCATTAGGTGAAGCCCATGATCCCGATCACCTCACCCCACTACCTTCGCCCCGTCTTGCATCGGGGTGCTCCACCGGAAGGCGGAAGCTGAGATCATACCCGTTGAACCTGCGCAGGTAATGCTGCGAAGGGAAGCCCGCCCCGGGCAGCACCTCCGTGCAAGCACCACCAACACGGAGGACGATGACGAAGTATCTGCTTGGCTGTTTCGCGTTGATCGCTTGCGTCAACGTGTTCGCGCAATCCATGGTCACCGGTACGGTGCTGGATGAACACAACGCGCCGCTCATGGGCGCCAACGTCGTGCTCGATGGCGCGAACAACCTCGGCGACGCCACGGACGCGAACGGACGCTACACCGTCGTCGGTGTGAGCGATGGACTGCGCAAGATCCGCGTGACCTACGTCGGGTACATCACGCTGGACACCACGATCATGGTGGCGCATGGAACGCAGCACACCTTCCGCCTGCGGCCGAACGCCCACCTGATCACCGGCGTGGAGGTCACCGCCTTGCGCGCTGGCGATCGCGCGCCGTTCGCGAAGAGCACCGTGACGCGCGCCACGATCGACCGCATCAACACCGGTGTGGATCTGCCCTACGTGTTGGACCAACAACCCAGCGTGGTGAGCACCAGCGATGGCGGCACGGGCATCGGCTACACGTACATGCGCATCCGCGGCACCGATGGCACGCGCACCAACATCACCGTGAACGGGGTGCCCTTCAACGATCCCGAGAGCCAAGGCGCCTTTCTGGTGAACATGCCGGATCTGGTCTCAAGCGCCGAGGACATCGAGATCCAACGCGGCGTGGGCACCAGCACGAATGGCCCTGCTGCGTTCGGCGCGAGCGTGAATGTGCGCACCACGGCCGTGAAACGCGAACCGTGGGCACTGGTCGGTGTGAGCGGTGGATCCTTCCACACACAGCGCTATTCCGTCAGCGCGGGTACTGGCCTGCTGAACGAGCACTTCAGCCTTGATGTGCGCCTCTCCTCCATCACCAGCGATGGCTATGTGGATCGTGCATCCGCAGACCTGAAAAGCTACTTCCTGCAAGGCGCGTGGATCGGTGCGAAGCGGTCGCTGCGGTTCATCACCTTCCGGGGAAAGGAGCTGACCTACCAAGCGTGGGGCGGTGTGCCGCGTGAGGTCATCGACACCAACCGGACCTACAACGGATACACCTACGCGAACGAGGTGGACCATTACGACCAGACGCACTACCAAGTGCTCTTCGATCAGCAACTCGGCGCGAACACCAAGTTGAACCTCACGCTCTTCCGCGTTCTCGGTGCGGGCTACTTCGAGCAGTACCGCGCCGACGATGATCTCTCGACCTACGGCATCGCACCCGCAGTGATCAACGGCGATACGATCACCACCAGCGACATCATCCGTCGGCGGTGGTTGGACAATACACTCACCGGCGCGAACGCAAGCGCGGAGATCAAACTCGGAGCGCATCGTCTGGTGCTCGGTGGCAGCTATGCGCGGTATGAAGGCGCGCATTTCGGCGAGGTGATCTGGGCGCGTTACGCCGGAACAACCAACATCGGTGATCGGTACTACGACGACGACGCGAGCAAGACGGATGGCAACGCCTTCGCGAAACTGAGCTACGCCATCAACCCTCGGCTGGATGTGTTCGGCGATGTGCAAGTGCGCAACGTGGAGCACCGCCTCGCCATGTTCAACAGCGACTTCGTGGCCGCACCGCAAACGATCCGGTACACCTTCTTCAATCCGAAAGCGGGTGTGCTCTGGAAGGTGAACGCCAGCGACAAGGCCTACGCTTCCATCGCCGTGGCGAATCGCGAACCGAACCGCGAGGACCTGGTGGAGACGACACCGGAAAGCCGGCCGCGCAGCGAACAATTGGTGGACTACGAAGTGGGATACGAGCGGCGCAGCGCGCGCTTCAGTGGCGGCGCGAACCTCTATTACATGGACTACCGGGACCAGCTCGTCCTTACCGGTGAATTGAACGATGTGGGCGCCGCGTTGCGCACCAACGTGAAGAGCAGCTACCGCGCAGGCGTGGAACTGACCTTCGCCGCGCAGCTCACCAAACGCCTCACGTGGCGAGGCAATGCCACGTTGAGCAGTAACAAGGTGCGCAACTACACCGAGTACCTCGACGACTGGGACAATGGCGGGCAGGTGGCGGTGGAACATGCCGAGAGCGACCTTTCCTTCTCCCCATCGGTGATCGCCGGCAGTGAGTTGAGTGTGCGCATCATCGAAAAGGAAAAGCGCGCGCGCGTGGATCTCACGCTGGTGTCCAAGTACGTGGGCACGCAATACCTCGACAACAGCGCGAGCGCGGACCGCCAACTGGGTGCGTACGTGGTACACGATGCGCGCCTGAACGTGACGCTCTTCGGCTTAAGAGGAACCCGCAGTGTGGACCTCAACCTCACGGTGCGCAACCTCTTCAGTGAACTGTACGAGAGCAATGGCTGGGCGTACAGTTATATGAGCGATGGGCGGCGGCAGGAACTCGTGGGCCTGTATCCGCAAGCGCCGATGAACGTCCTGGGTGGAGTGACGGTGCGGTTCTGAAAACGTGCGGCCGCATGCATCGTACCGACCGGCCCCATTGTATGAGGTGGTCCCAGCGATCGGGACCTGTTCCGTGCATTGTTGATAACCCTCTTCGATGAAAAGGACCATTTGCCCGACCGGGATCGATAATTCTTTTGGCCGGAGCGAACAGACCCTATACATTGGTCCGCCCTTTCGTCCCATTACCTACCAAACCCTTCCCTCCCGGAACGCTCCACGAGCAACGATCCTTTGCTATTCCTGCGCCGTGATCACCGATCATGGTCGCACCCGAAACACCACCAGGCCACCAGCCTTACCAACGTCCGCGCTACGGATGCGCACCTGGAAACGAAAACCCTACTAACCAAACCCTCATGCTCATGAAATCTCGACTCGACAATTCCCCGACCCGCCGAACGCGGTGGTGGTTGGCTGCGGCCTTCCTCATCGGCGGCACATTGAATACCCAGGTGGCGCATGCCACAACCTGTGCTGGTGCCACGGCGCTCAGCCCGGCTTCATTGCCGATCGTC
>JADJKO010000011.1 GCA_016705955.1 Flavobacteriales bacterium | reverse complement strand
ATGCCGGGTCAAGCCCGGCATGACGTCCGTTGGGGTGGCGATCGTCACCTCCCAGCGCGCACGTCACTCCGGAAGCACAACGGACAAGGGCCGTCATCCCGGCGAACGCCGGGACGGGGTCTCGTAAAGGACCACCGGGAATGATCCGCCTTCGATCACTTACGAGATGCCGGGTCAAGCCCGGCATGACGTCCGTTGGGGGTGGCGATCGTCACCCCCCAGCGCGCACGTCACCCCGGAAGCACAACGGACAAGGGCCGTCATCCCGGCGAACGCCGGGACGGGGTCTCGTAAATGACCACCGGGAATGATCCGTCTTCGATCACTAACGAGATGCCGGATAGCCGCACCCCCACCAGCCCCACGCACATGGCTTCCGGCATGACGTCCGTTGGAGGCTGACGAACCCCCATGAACCCCTACGAACGCGAATACCTCGCTTGGTACCACCGCGACACCCACCCCGGCACGCGCTTCGACCCGCGCACCTTGGTGGAATGCGCCCAAGCGCAATGGACGGACGAGCCGCAATTGGCCGTGGCCTTCGCGCGGTGTACGCGCGCGTGGGACCGCAATGAATTGTACACGTATTTCAATTCGCCCGCCGATCGCCGCACCAAGCACTTCGCCGCGAACCTCTTCCTCGCCCACCCCACCCTGGGCGCCCTCGTGGTGGATGTGATGACCGACGGCAGCATCGGCGGTATCGAATACCTGGACCGCGTGATGGGGCACCCGATGGACATCGGGGAACTCCGGATGTGGATGCTGCGGAGTGTGTGCAGGGATGTGGGCGGCCTGCGATGCAACTGAAGGGATGCCCGCAAGCGAGCGGCCCTCACCACGAGGTGAATGCCGCGTGGATGCAAGCAAGCCATGCCCTGCCATCCGTCGGCACAACTTATCAACAAACGCTTCCGTGTTCGGTGGTTGTGCGCTAACCTTGGATGCACGTTCCGGAGTGATCGAGGGGAGGGAGAACCTCAATCGGCATCGAGATGGAACTTATGCGCTTTCTCCATGCAGGGCATTCGCGCTGTAGCAGGAGGATCGAACGGCTACCGTTGGTAGCCATTGCTTCCTTGGATCTCCGAGGAGATCGAGGTACGGCTTTCCCTGCGGACCATGATCACGCCCATCAGGCCCGCTTGGTCCATGCACGACACATCCTGGCACGACTTCACCGGCTCCGACGCAGGAGCGGTGAGCAACCCACCCTGTCCATCCTTCACTGATCCACATCCACATGAAACAACGAAGACCACTGCCCCCGATGCTGCTGCTGTGCGCGCTGCTCATTGCGCACGTTTCACTGGCTGGCCACGTCCCGGCCACATCCCACGGCCCAACGCCGCTTGTCGTTGACTGTCCGGGCTTGGGCCTGAACTTCGGCGACCCCTGTGACGACGGCGATCCCTGTACCATCGGCACCACGGTGGATGGATCCTGCCAATGCTCCGGCGGGACACCGGCGTGCGATGACAGCGACCCCTGCACCACGGACCTGTGCATCGTGCCCGGGGCCTGCACGGCGCCGGACAACGGCAGCGGCTCGGCCGACCTGCCCGCCGCTTCCTGCCCATACGCCTGTGCGCCCGGTGAAGCCATGCGGATCATCAGCGGCCTCCCGGTGGGCACCACGACCGACATCCCCAGCACGATCCAGAACCTGGTGTGCTCCCCTTCGAGCGTGTGCAGTTTCTCCTCGCCCACATGCATGCAGCCCCAGGGCCTCGGCTATAGCTCCTGCCGCAGCGGCATGGTACTGATGCCCATGACCGGCACGGGCAGCCTGGCCGGCTTCAACCGCAACATCCCCGTGCCCATCGACGTCGAGATCGTCCAATTGTCGCTCACCTCGGGTCCCGTGCAGCAGGGGCCCGCCGATCTCTCCAGGCTCTTCGGGGAACTGCCACCGGGCGATCCCGACTTCGACCTGCTGCGCATCACGGGCGGCACTGATCTCGGCCTGCCCAGTCCGGGCCATACCACCTTGGTGCAACTGCCCGGAGGAAATTGGGCCGTCGATAGTTTCTTCGACATCACCTACCGCATCGACTTCGTGGGTGCGCCGGGTGGACCCTTGGCGGGCATGAGCGGCAGCACCACTGGCACCGTACGCATGCAGACCCCGCCCGGAACGGGTCCTCCCATGTGCCTTTCCACACCGCTTGACTGCGACGACAGTGACCCCTGCACCACGGACCTCTGCATCGTGCCCGGGGCCTGCACGGCGCCGGACAACGGCAGCGGCTCGGCCGACCTGCCCGCCGCTTCCTGCCCATACGCCTGTGCGCCCGGTGAAGCCATGCAGATCATCAGCGGCCTACCGGTGGGCACCACGATCGACATCCCCAGCACGATCCAGAACCTGGTGTGCTCCCCTTCGAGCGTGTGCAGTTTCTCCTCGCCCACATGCATGCAGCCCCAGGGCCTCGGCTATAGCTCCTGCCGCAGCGGCATGGTACTGATGCCCATGACCGGCACGGGCAGCTTGGCCGGCTTCAACCGCAACATCCCCGTACCCATCGACATCGAGATGGTCCAATTGTCGCTCACCTCGGGTCCCGTGCAGCAGGGGCCCGCCGATCTCTCCAGGCTCTTCGGGGAACTGCCACCGGGCGATCCCGACTTCGATCTGCTGCGCATCACGGGCGGCACTGATCTCGGCCTGCCCAGTCCGGGCCATACCACCTTGGTGCAACTCCCCGGAGGCAATTGGGCGGTCGATAGTTTCTTCGACATCACCTACCGCATCGACTTCGTGGGCGCTGCGGGCGGTCCCTTGGCGGGCATGAGCGGCAGCACCACCGGCACTGTACGCATGCAGACCCCACGGGGCAGCGGGCCGCCCATCTGCATGCATATCCCCATCGTGTGCGACGACAGTGACCCCTGCACCTCCGATGCGTGCGTGGCTGGTGTTTGCGTCTTCACGCCCATCGTGTGCTGCACCACCACAACCATTGAAATGGGTACCGACGGCGGTGGCCTGCGCTGGGCCTTCCATGATGCGGGGACCGCTGCGGTGGTCGCCGGTTCACCGGGTTATCCTGCCTATGAATACCCGCCTGCCAGCCCGGACTACACAGAGAACACGTGTTTGCCTGATGGTGAATTCTACTTCGTCCTCGAGGACGAGAACTGCGACGGTATCGTGAACGGTGGTTACATCGTGCGTGTGGGCGGCAAGCGCGTGATCGACAACCGGAATAACCTCAACAACGGCTGCCCGAGTGCGATCGCAGGGAACACCGGCGTGAACGTCCCCGTGGGCAACGACCGCTTGATCAGCGCAAGTTGCGACCGGTTGGAACTACGGCGCGGCGTGAACGCTTCCTGTTCCGATAGGCTCACGGCGGATAATACCCCCAACGGCACCAGCGGCAACGTGTACCAGTTCTGGATCTACGAACCCAACGGTGGCCTGAGCATCCGCTACCCTGCCACGGGTCCGGGATCCAATCAGGTGAGCATGGCCGCGTTGCCTTCTTTGGCGGAAGGAACGATGTACAACGTGCGCGTGCGTACCCGCATCGCTCCGGGCCAATGGCGTGCATGGGGCAGCGCCTGTCGCATGCGGATCGATAACACCCTGGGCCAATGCGGCGCGGCTGCGTTGGTGGATGACCTGAGCAATGCCAACCACAGCTGCGGCAAGAACATTACGCTGCCAGCGGGCAATAGCTCCGGCGCAGCCAACCGCGTGGTGTGCATGCCGGTGACGCGCTACAACAACAACTGCGTGAACGTGCAGGCGAACAAATACCAGTTCCGCTTCCGCATTCCCGCAGAGAACGTGGTGATCGTGCGCAACAGCAACACCAACTTCACGCACATGCATACGAGCGATGGTTTCGCGGAGTGCAAGACCTATGAGGTGGAAGTGCGCGCGAGCTTCAACAGCGGGACCACATGGTGCCGTGGCGGAGTTGATCCGGTCGACGACCTCACCCCGTGGGGCAAGGTGTGCGAAGTGTACACCGGCGGTTGCGATGAGGAGTTCGTAGGTAACCATCACTTGCTCGGAGCCGATCAGTCCGAGCAAAGCGAAGGAATCCACATGTACCCGAACCCGAACCGCGGCGATCAGCTCTTCCTGAGTCTCGATGCGATCGAGGAAGGCGTACACACCGTCAGCGTGGACATCTACGATGCCTTCGGCAAGCGTGTAAGCGCGCGTACGATCGCGGTGAACCCCCTCGGCTCCGGCTCGGGAGGCTTCATCAACACGGTGCTTGAACTGAACGGCGAACTGGCCACGGGTCTGTACATGGTACACATCACTGCAGGGGATGCGGTGTACACCGAGCGGTTGGTGATCCAGAAGTAGGGATAGACGACAGAAAGAAGCCCCACTCGTCCGCCGCATGGCGGATGAGTGGGGCTTCCTTCGTGTGCGATGCTGGTGGGACGGATGACCGAATGAACGCATGGCGGTCTCCGCCGTTGGCGTGTCAACAAAGTTCACGATACCCGTGGAACGTCCGTCAGCAGCGGCCTGGCGATGCGTTCCACATGGTCAATTGAACGAAGGTTGGTATCCGGAATAGCACTTCATATTGGAGGATCCAACACCTTGTCGTTGCAATTCGAGCAGCATCATCGGCACGAAGAATTTCCTCCGCCCTTTCCTCTTGCTGATCACCGTGATCAGCCCTGAAACCTCCGAAGGCTCTAGTGTTGCACCGTCGATGAGGGATAGTTTCCTTGTTGACGATAGATCACTGAAGAGAACTGAGCTTGGCCGTGGGTGAACCAACAGTTGCAGGTAGGGAACAAGCCCTATGAGACCTATCGGTACCCACGGTCATCTCAGGTCTTAGGCTCGGATAGAATTCCAGGCGTGAGGGCCTATTAGAGTCATGGAGCATCGGACCTGTCGCTCAGCCTCTCCAGCGATTGTTTTGTGTAACCCAAAAGTAACTGGAGATGGAACACTGGATCGGCATTGATGTGAGCAGCGCGACACTGGACTTCGCCTTGCTGGATGAGAAGGGAACGCATCTGGAGAGCGCCCAGGTGGACAACGAACGCAAGACGGTGATGAAGCTGATGGGCGCTTGGCGCAAACGGTACGGGGTAATGCCCGAGCGGAGCCTGATCTGCATGGAGGCCACCGGGCACTATACCCTGATGCTCTTGAACATGGTGGTTGCGCAACAGTGGCGCGCTTGGTTGGCACACCCCAACGACATCCTGCAGAGCATGGGCATCAAGCGGGTGAAGAACGACAAGGTGGATGCCCTGCGCATCGCGCAATACGCGCGCACCTTCCATGAGAAAGCCAGGTTGTTCACCGCGCAGAACCTGAAGCTGGACCGGCTCAAGCATCTGATCACTCGCAGGAAGCACCTGGTGCGCAGCCGGGCTCGGCATAGGACCCACATCACGGACCTGAACCGTTACATGGACCGCCAAGTAAGGATCGAGTTCGATCGCATGGACGAACGGCAGATCAAGCTTGAAGACAAGCTCGTGGCCCATGTGGACGACTTGATCCTTGATGAGATCAAGGCTGACCCGCAGACCCAGCGGCAGTACGATCTGTTGCGCACCATACCCGGCGTTGGCCCTCAGCTGGCCGCATATCTGGTGGCCTTCACCGATGGCTTCGCGCGCTTCAACACGCCGCGCCAACTCTCCTGCCATGCCGGCGTGGCGCCCTTCGAGCGCAGCTCAGGCAGCAGCGTACGCGGACGAACACAAGTGTCGCATCAAGCTGATAAATCGCTCAAGACCTTACTTCACATGTCCGCTCTGGTGAGTGTGCGCGAACCCGGCGAGCTACGCCAGTACTACGAGCGCAAACGTGCCGAAGGCAAGAAGCCCATCCTAGTGGTCAATGCCGTGCGCAACAAGCTCGTGCATCGCATCTGTGCTGTGATCAGGAACAACAAGCCTTACGAGGTACGAACAGTCGCCGCGAACTGATCGGATAGCCGCAACTTCGCACATCGCGCTCAAACGGAAGCGGGCTCTGCTGGAGAGCAACCTGCCAGGGATAAGCGCGATGTACGACAGGCATGAACATGTGTCGGGGGCACTTCGCCCCTGACACATGCCTGGAGTTCCTCATGCCTGAAATAAACTTCTCACAACGCTTGCTTTTGACATAGAATAGGTCTCCCGCGCGTTCGCATTGTGCGCGGCCAGGGGAACCTACCGGATGATCGGTACGCCAGGGTCCTCTTCGAGAAACCCTGTCGAGGTGAGATCCTTGCACGGATCGCTCCCACTTCGGAAATTCAACCTCCCAATTCCACCGCCATGCCGATCCTCGACCTGCACAGCCATTTCAGTTTCAAGCCGGCCAACTCGCGCAGCTTCGCCGAGAACGTACTACCCGATGTGGACCACTGGCGCGAGCGCTTCAAACGGAAGGCGGACTTCAGCGACCTGATCACGAAGCTGGACAAGAACGTGGTGAAGAGCAGTCAGCTGCACGGCAACGCGGCCACCGAGGGCGGCTTCCGCGTGATCGTGAACGCGCTCTATCCACTGGAGAAGGGCTTCACTTCCAAACTAATGAACAAGCCGCTGAGCACCCTCACCGGTTTCTCGCCGGAAGTGTTGGAGGACATCTACACCGGGCGCCGATCCCATTTCCAGGACCTCGAGCGCGAGTACCGCAACCTGATGGAGGGACAGCGCTTCCGTCGCTTCAGCACCAAAGGGAACAGCTACCGCGTGGTCGATTCCGCGCAGGAGATCGACACGCTGCTCGCAGGGGATCCCGACATGATCTGCATCGTGAACAGCATCGAGGGTGCGCATGCATTCGGCGACAACCTCTATGATCGCATGGGCAGGGCCGTGCGCATCTTCGATGAAGAGGCCCGCTTCTTGCGCAGGGTCGGTCGGCGCGATGGGGCGAGCTGGTTCGAACTGTACATCGAAGGGATGATCGCCAACATCGACCGCATCAAGAGCACGTGGGAGCACACGCCCTTCTTCATCACGCTGGCGCACCACTATTACAACCACCTCTGCGGCCACTCCCCCAGCCTCACGCCGGAAGTACAACTGCTGCTGCCGCAAACAGGCGGTGCGCCCAACGCCACGGGCTACGACACGAACTACTTCCACCTCGGCATCCGGCCGTGGTGCATGCGCGTCGTGGCGCACCTGTTGAAACGCGAGAACAGTTTGGGCAACCCGGTGCGCCGCATGCTCATCGATGCCAAGCACATGAGCCCGCAAGCGCGGCTGGATTATTACGCCATCGTGGACCAACGCAAGCAGTTCTTCAACGATGCCATCCCGATCGTGGTGAGCCACACCGCCGTCTCCGGTCGCAAGGAGATCGCACGCACCATTGCGAATGACCTGAAGTTGTTCGCCGATGAGGAAGCACCATCGAAGTACTTCTACAACGGCGTCATCAACCTATTCGACGACGAGATCGTGCGCGTGGTGGCCAGTGATGGCATCATGGGTCTGATGATCGATGAGCGCCGCATCATGGGCGATGCGATCCCGCCGGAAGCGGGCATCACCAAGAAGGACTTCGACGTGGTGTCCAAGAGCAACCGCGACCTGATGCACCAGTGGACGATGACGAAACAGCTGAACGCATGGGGCGAACGCAACGATGCCGACCGCGACCTTGAACTGGCCCGCATCACCGGTCTGATGGCGCCGTTGCTGGATGGCTTACGACCGGCCTACCTCAGCGTGATCCTTCGCCAGCTCTTCCACATCCTGGACCAAGTGGGTGAGCAAGGTTGGGACCATGTGGCTCTCGGCACCGACTTCGACGGCGTGATCAATCCCATTGATATCTACCGCCAGAGCAGCGACATGAAAACACTACGCACCGATCTCATCACCTTCTGGGATGCGTCCTGCACACATCCCGATCCCACCATCGCCGCGCTCTACACCGATCATCGCTACGGCAAACCAGCCGCCCATTGGATCGACAAATTGTTGTGGGAGAACGGCATGGCCTTCCTAAGGAAGTACTACCACGATGGGTATTTGAAGGACGGGGTGGTGGGGTGAGTGAACAACCCCCTCTCCCACTCAACTCCACGGCCGGGCTTCGATGCGCAGGGTACCTGTTAGACCGGGATGCTTACGATCCGATCCCCAATGATCGTACGAAGAAGTTGGGATGATTGCGATCCGTTCAAGGGTGTTCGATCATTCAACACTCCAACTGTAAACCAGTGAAGCATCCCCTGTGAAATCCTTCGCGCGGTCGATATCCGTTTGGAGTTCGAACTCAGGACCGAAACGCTCGAAAGCACTGACGAAACCGAGGTCCCGGTCCGGTATCTTCTCCAGAGTCTTTCCGACCAGGGAAACGGCCGACTTCGCGATCACCAGCCAAGGTGTGGTCGTTCCCACAATGTTCTCCACAAGTCCGATCGCATCCCCTCCCAAGCCTGTCTTCAGATCAGCAAGGATGGCCCCAAGGTCCCTGGTCGCCCTTCTTGAGTGTCTCAGGTAGATATGGCAATTCAACTCCCGGATGTCAGGCATCTCCTTGGTGAAGACCTTGAGCCCTTCCGCACCCTGCGTTCCGTCACCATCAAACGAATACTTGTTCTCATGGCGCGGGGTCAATTTGAAGGGCGTGGTCGGCAACGTGGCCACAATCATCTTGTCCGGATCGGTCGGGTGCTCTGTCATTACCACGAAATAGAGATGCCAGCGCTCTTTGGGCCGGTGGATCTGAATGGAATCGATCTCAAGTCTTACGCGTGTCATGGTGCTTAGTGGGTTTTAGGTTCGTGTATCTGGTGTTTCAAGCAATTGGGCTTGCGGGATCGTATCGGCTCGATCGCAAAAAGTTGTCGTTGTTGTTCATTGCTATCCTCCTGAACCGCTCCATCGTCATTCCATCGATGCACCGTTTCAGCAGTGCTGCTTCCGGGTCCTCGCGGAGGGTCATGAAGAAATCGGTGCCGAAGAGGATGCGATCGCCAAGCGGTCCATCGATCAACGGTAAGAGCAGCGGATAGATCTTGTCGCGGAAGAGCGTGTAGGAGATATCCGTGTAGGTATTCGGGTAGAGGAGATCGCCTTGCGCGTTGGTGGTGGACATGATGCGCTTGACCTCATTGTGCCAGTTCGTGGGGTCGATGCCCTTGTCGCGCAAGGGCTGCTTCTCGTTCAGCATCTCGTCATCGCCCCCGAAATGCGCGAAGCAGAGCTTCAGCTTCGGGTACTTGCGCAGGACCGGCTCATAGTTCTGCGGATGCAGGAAGATGTTGCAACCGTACTTGCTGTCCTTCCAACTGAAGGGGTTATTCTTGAACGCGGTGATGCGGGCGTGGATGTCCACCATCTCCGGTGCCATCGGGTTCAAGCCAGATGGCCTCGGATCGGCGAGCACTTGGTCCATGGCACCGGTGTAGAAGGTGCCACTGCGCGTACAATGCGTCATCACGGGCACTTGTTCCGCTTCCGCCCATTTGTACAATTCATCCAGTCCTGCATCAAAGGGGAAGAAGCCGATGCTCGGGTAGATCTTGATGCCGAAGAACATGCGGCGCTCCACCTTCTCCTTCACCCAGTCACGCAAAGCCACTCCACTGAGGTGACGGGGATCCACGCCCACGAAGGGGAAGAAGACATCGGGGTAGTGCGTGCGCACGCGTTCCACTTCGGCCAGTTGCGTTTCGATGCGTGCGTGGTTGCTCGCTTGCACATCCATGTGGTCCATGTTCAAGGTGAGCGCGACGAATCGGACCTCGGGACCGAACACGGCGTAGGCGTTCCGCATGGAAACGAATACCTCCTCCTGGGTGCTCTGCGTGCCTACTTCGATGAACTGAAGGTAGCGGAGCAATTGGCTGTGCCCCCTGCGGCTTGCCATGGCTTTGATGATACGTCGCATCCACGGTTTCTCCAGGAAGAACTTGATCTCATCGGCCCATCGGTCGGCCCAGGAGGGCAACACCATTTTGAAGAAATAGTCTGGTGCGCACCCTCCGGTGAACACGTGGCTATGGATGTTGGTGATGCGTGCCATGGGATCAAGCGTTGCGTTCGGCGGTGGTCTTCGGCTTCGGACCACTGCGGCGGATGTTGATGAGCTTCACCAGTGCCTCGAACCAGAACGGTGCGCCGAGGCTCAAGGTCCAGGTGGTGATAATAATGCCGAGGACCCAGAGGAAAGCGTAGGTGACGCTCCCGTGGTTGCGCACCTCGAAGTAGGTCGTCAGCGGGTTGTTCACGCGCATCGGTTCCTTCGCACTCCATGTGCGCCATTGGCCCTTCCAACTCGACGGTGCCTCCGTGCTCGACCACCCGATGGGGAGCTGCCATTGGTCCAACACCATCAGCAGCGAATCCGCCTGCCGTCGCTGCACGACAAGGCTGTCATCATTCATCAGGAAATTTAAGGACCGGATCAAGGTGCTATCGTTCCGCAAGCGGGACAACTTGGTGGTGTCCATTTCACTGAGCGTGTGTAATACCGTGTTGCGCAATCCCACTTCGGTGGTATCCCGACTCTGCCGCACTGCGTCGCTCACTCCTTCGGCACGTTCCACCATGCGTTCGCGCAGGCTTGGATCCATGAAGAAGACCTTGGCCAAGTGAATGGAATCCACGTTGAGAAGGAGCGCGACGGCGAGACCCATGAGTTGCAACTTCTTCCGCTGGTTCAACTTGAACTCGCCGCTGCACCTGTCCATGAAATCATCGAACCAACGGCCTAGTTCGGTCTTGAGATTGTCCAGGTTCACAGTGCGCGCATCACCTTCCCCGCTTTCGTTGCGCGAAATGAAATTCCGCAGGAGCCGCTTTAGCTCACTGTCCGCCATGCGTTCCACCCCGAATTTCAAACGCTCGGCAAGGCTCCCCCCTTTCGCCTCCTCGATCTTGCGCAGGACCACTTGGGCCAGTTGCTCCGCCGTCAATGTGCCTGCTCGGTAAGCATCGTCCACATCCACTTCACCCAAGAACGCCTTGAAGCGCACCACCACGGCCTGGTCCGCGAGCGTATCCACGAGTGCGTTCGCGAATCCCTCCGCCGGGATGTAATGCGGATAGCTATTCCCCGAACTCCGCATCTTGTTGATGATCGGATGTTGGTAGATCAGGTAACCGTAGTTCTTGTTCAAGGGATCATCGAGCAACCGGATGATGACCTTTTGCAGGAACACCCCGCGCTCCTTGGTCCGACGGTTCCACGCTTCCAGTAGCACGCTCACCAGCACACTCAACAGCGCATACACCAGCACCAAGCTGATGATGGTATCCAAGTAAGGATTGTCGATGGCGGCTTGCATGGTCTTCATGGTCTGATCATTCGTTGGTCCAAGCGTTGCTTGATGCCCGCTGGCATGCGCCACGCATTCTCCTTGCGTATGCTTTCGATGGTCCTTTGCACTGCCACCGGATCGTTAACCGTTACCGTGTCCAACTTCCGGCGGATCTCATCCACATTGTGGAAAGTGGGGTACGCCTCGTACGCCATGTTGAATTGCTGCTTTGCCGTTACCGCATCACCTTGGGCCAGTGCTTCGAAGCCGCTGTTCTCCGCTTCGCGGGCGATCTTCAGATCACTCGTCGCCACGCTTGCGGCTTGCGCCACGATCATCTCGGCCTGCCGCTGTACAGTACTATCCTTCGCGTATCGGCCGAAGGCTTCCTCCAACTTCACGGCGAACTCCGGGAACAATGCACCGATGATGGCCAGCGCACCGTGCTGATCATTCGCGTCCTGATCGATGTATCTCTTGAGCAGGATGTCCGCGACCTGCTCCTTGTGCTTGTCATACGCGATCTCCTGTTCCACTACGGTTTTCTGTTTTGTGGTGGCGATCTCTTGCACGGCCGGTGCGACCACTTGTGCCAGTGGGATCAAGAAGGAGGCGATCACAGCCGCGAGGCCGACGGTCGGGGTTGGAGTAGCCATATTCTTATTTGGTGTTCATAGTTGTCGCGTCCGATATCCGAGTATTCGTACACCACCCCCCATATCGGAAGCCGGGAACACCGGACCAAAAACCGGTGCCCCTCGACTTCCGGAGGGCGTTCATGCGCCGTTGCGCCCAGGGTGAACGCCCCGATATTGAGGAGGCGATGAGCGGTGCGGTGGTCGGGGTGGTGCTCATCGCTTCGTGTTCCAACCGCAAACCAAGGACACCGAAAGGTCCCGTACCAGCGTCTTTTTCACACCCCCCATCCACGTATTTTTCACAGGGTAGGGGATCGCTGTGCCGGATTGCTTTGTCAGCAACCAAACTCCACCCACCATGAACCCCATGAGTTCCACCTTCCAACGCCGGTCCGGCGCGATCATCGTGGTGCCGGTCCTGCTCCTGCTTCACGCGTGCGGCGGTTCCGGCGCGCCGGAAGCGGCTGCCGTACCGGAGCCCGATCCCCATGGGAGCCGGGTGCTGGCCAGAACGATGTCCTTGTTCAGCGCGGGTGATCCGTACGGTACGCAGTTCCCCTATGTGGGTCCGGCGGAATTCAAATGCGTGACGAAAGACTTCGGCTACCACATCCACCAGGGCGAGAAAACGAGCCACGGGTCCATCAGCACCATAGGCAGTTCGCTGGAGTTCAAGGTCTCCGAGCTGGAACGCATCATCGCTGGAATGAGCGTGTGCGCGGATAGCGGCCCTGTGGCCCATGGCATCATCGTGCATTATGGGCTCGATGCCCACTTCGCATTGGCCGCGGTCCTACAGATCCAGTGTTTGACCTACAAAGCCGGTTCGGAGGAATATACCTATGCCGGATCCAGGGATTGCTATGTGATCGATACGGACGGTACGCTGGACTTCGAGCGGGACGGCATCACCACCTGGTATGGTCGCGGCGGAAATGGCGCCACTTACGCCGAGCGCGTATTCATCCAGCACGATGCGGGCGGGGAGTGGTCCCCGTACACGGCCGACACGGATGTACACTCCACCCTGTTCCCGTACGAAGGCCGGATCAAGGATCTGATCGCACAGAACGGTTTGTCCCCGAGCGGAAGTCTGCGCTTGGTGCCGATGGCCTCACCGGTAACGCGGGTTAGGCAGCCGGACGACTCCTATGTGGAGACCGGCTATCACCAAGGCATGCTCTGGGTTCCCGTGGATGTGGTGTTGGATGACGTCGAGAACACCGCAGCACCCTACAAGAACAAGGCGGCGGATTGGGGCTCGCCGTGCCCGGTGACCTGTCCGGATGAACCCTTCATCTTTGGCAAGGTGGGCTTGGCGCCACGGCACACCTGCCTACCTTGATGCAAAGCCGGTCGCATTCCCCGGAACCGCAGTGATACTCGCCCACCTCTGGATCGGGCTCATGATCATGAGCATGCTGGTGACGCTGGTCGCGTGCTTGCGCATTCCCGCACCGCGCCCACTGCTGTTCAAGCTCCTGCTGGCGAACACGGTCCTCGCCCTGCTCCTTGAATGCACAGGGCGGATCACGGCCGATCTGCATGTGAACAACACCATCCTCTACAATGCCTTCGCGGTGGTGGAGTTCGCCCTCGTGCTCGCCATGGTGGCCTCCATCCGCGTGTTGCGGAAAGCGTGGTTGTGGGGCGGCGCGTGCATCGGGTTGGCGGCAATGGCCTATGATGCATCCGCGACCCGCGGTGCGAAATTCATGCTGACCGAAGGTGTGCTCGTGCTCTCCCTCGTGGTGGTGGTCATGGTGCTCGTGCTGCTGTGGCAGCTGGCACGCACAAGCACCCGGGCGTTGCAGCTGCTCCCTGAGTTCTGGCTCTTCATGGGCCTGCTGCTCTTCTATGGCGGCCTCATCCCGGCCTTCGCCATGATCCACTTCGTGTTCCGCAATGATCAAGGCATGGCGAACCTGTTGTGGTCGATCCCGCCCATATTGAGCACTGCTCGTTATCTTCTCGCCGCCTATGCTTGTGTACGCATTGCCCGCGACATACGCCAAGGATCACATGGATGACTCCGCACGGCTGGTCTTTGCCGCCATCATCGGCACCATGGTGCTGCTGGTGCTCATCGGCACCATGGGCGTCCTGTTGGTGGTGAACGCCAATCGTCGCCATCGCCACAGCGCGCAAATGGCCGACCTGCAATTGCAACGCGAACAGGAAGTGCGGCGCGCGGAGCGCGAGGCGACACAGCATACCCTGAAGGAGGTCGCCCGGGATCTGCACGACAACGTGGCACAGATCCTCACGGTGGCCCAACTGGGCTTGAACCACCTGCTGGTGGAGGACGGAACGAACGCGCGCATCATCGATGCACGGGATTCCGTGGACCGCGGCGTGGAGGAGGTGCGCCGGTTGGGGCACGACCTGAACAGCGATCTGTGGCAGGACCGCACATTGGTGGAGGCCATCCGCCTCGAAGCGGAACGCATAGAACGGGTGGCACGCGTGCGCACCCGGGTGGACATCGCACCGGGGTTGCCTGAATTGCCCACGGACAGTCGCACCATCCTCTTCCGGGTGTTCCAAGAGGTGGTGAACAATGCGCTCAAGCACAGCGGCGCGGATTCCATGACGATCACCTTCGCCACCACGCCCGCATACACCCTGTCCATCTCCGACAACGGTTGCGGCTTCAATTGCTCGGGGGCCAATGGCCACGGCGGGTTGGTGAACATCCACAAGCGCTGTGACCTGATCGGCTTCTCCGCCTCGTGTGTGACCGCACCCGGCAAGGGCTGCACATGGAACCTGCAACAACAACCGACCGACCATGGAAGAGCATAGCGTGGCCTTGGTGGATGACCATCACCTGGTCCGGAACGGCCTTGTGGCCACGGTGAACGCGCTGGGCGGATACCGCGTCACCATTGAAGCGGGGCATGGCCGCGAACTCGTGGAGGTCTTGGCGAAAGCACCACCGCCGACCATTGCGATCGTGGACCTGAACATGCCCGTGATGGACGGTTACGCCACCATCGCATGGCTCCGCGAGAACAGGCCGACGGTCCTGCCGCTCGCACTCACCTTCGATGCGACCGAGGACGCACTGGTGAAGGCCGTACGTGCCGGTGCGCGCGGTTTCCTCCTGAAGAATGCACGACCCGCCGTGCTGAAGAACGCGCTGGACAGCCTGATGCTCACAGGCTACTACTACACGGACACTACGCACGATGTGCTACAGCGGCACCCGGACATGAAAACCCGGGAAGAGTACGAACGGGAACGCATCCTGCAAAGCATCACCCCGCGCGAAATGGAATTCCTCAAACTCGTGTGTGATGAGGACGAGCTCACCTATGGTCAGATCGCGCAACACATGGGCGTCCATCACCGCACCGTGGACAATTTCCGGATCGAACTCTTCGAGAAGTTCCACATCAAGAGCAAGACCGGCCTCGTGCTCTTCGCCATGCGCTGGAGGTTGGTGTGAGGGCGCACCGTGCGCGGCTGCGGGCAGGCAAGTGTACAGGCCTGCGGAATGGGCGGTGAATACCAACTTCCACGCACAGCTTCCGGAATGCCATTCCATCCCTGCGCAGTGGGTTCTCTGATCCTTGCGGGAGCCGGTGTCTCGCCCATGGTTGATCGCGTCGGGGATCAATGGAAACCGGCCTCTAGCACACCCCCATATCGGAAGGCGCGGATGCCGGACCGTATGTTGACATCCGCCACCTTCCGGAGGGCGTTCGGGGTTCCTTGTTCCCCGTGCGAACGCCCCGATAGGGTGGAGGCGATGAACACAGCGCTTGTTGGGAAGGAGCTCATCACGTTGTCTTTCACCCCACAAACCAACCACAGCCAGCGGCCGTCCACCAGCGTATTATTCACAGGTGCCATGCACGTATTTTTCACAGGTGCGGCGATCCCGCAGCCGGATACCTTCGCATTGAACAAACCCCCACCCCATGCGAACCATCATCCTCCGTTCCCGGATCCGCACCGCCGGTCTCCTCTTCGGTGCGTCGCTGTTGCTGATCGGCTGTGGCGAGAAATGCCCACCGGAGAACAAGGGTGGCGCACCCGGCAAGAAGTTGGCCCTGACCGGCTGCGAGGGCGGCACCACACGGCATCGGCGCGCCAAATTCTACACAGGCCCCGAGCTCGCTGTGGTGAACGACACCTTCAGTGTGCATTTCATGTACGACCCCGATGGACCCGGTACCGGTGCCGCCCCCAAGGTGATCACGGATACCAAGGTCAGTATTCCTTGGCCGGACCTGCTCGCGGCGGAGGCGGTGGTGGAAAGCAAAGTGCATAAGCCCGTCCGCGGGATCCTCATCCACTATGGCATGGACCGAGAGAAGTTCAAGCCGCTCTTCCAATTCCTTTATCCGGACGACAGTGGGACCGGACGTGGCGACCTTGTCCTGTACAGGGAAAAATACTTCCACATGGATCAGAACTCCCTGCTTGAGATCGATCCCATCACCGCCCGGAACTACATGGACAACTACATCAACACGGTCTCGGTCATGCGAGCCGACTCCGGCTTTTCCAAGATCAGCACAGGCTCTGGCGACGTGGATCCGCTCGGCGAATGGTTCTCTTACGCGGACAACGTGAACGCTTTGTATGCCGCGAACGCGGGAGGCCTCAGCGACCCTAGGCTCGTGATCACCTGCATCAGCGAGATGTTGTGCTATTCAGAGATCAACGGGGCCATCCCCCCGAGTCCCGAATTCCGGCACATCCTGGCCCTGAACATCGCCGATGGGACCAAGGATGTGCTCGCGAAGGATCGGGATACGGGGTACGAGGGAATGGCCATGGACCTGGGCCACCTCTGTCCGCCGAACTGCAAGTAGATCGCCCATCCTGTCAGATCGACCCAACAGCCCGACCGATCAACACACTTGCCATCCTGAAGATCCTGTTCATGAGCGCGGTGTTCATCCAATGGACCCTGCGCCTCAGGAGCATGCCCTTCGCCCAGCGCTTTTTCTTCGCCCAATTGGCACTGGCCATGGTGGTGGAGAACACGTCGGGGATCCTGTTCATCTTCGATCACGAGAACAGCGTATTGTACAACTTCTACATCCCCTTGGAATTCGCCCTGCTCTGCGCATTCGCCGCATTCAGCTTCAGGTCGCGCCTGGTACACGCGGTCCTGCTACTGGTGGTGGTGTGCTATGGAGTGGTCCTGTTCCTGGAGCTACGGCAGGGCACACCGATCATCTTCACCAAGAGCCTCCTGCTCGCCTATGCCACCCTCACCATCACCTTCTCGGTGCTGCTGGTGCGCCTGGCGGGGAGTACCGAGGTGCGCTTGTGGAAGGACCAGCGCTTCTGGGTCTACCTGTCCATCGTGGTCTTCACGGGGGCGGTGATCCCGTACGTGGGGCTCATGAACCACCTGTACACCAGCGACCCTGCGCTCGCGAAGTCGCTCTTCGGCATCATCGAGGTCCTCTTCTTCCTTCGCTATGGCATGGTGTGGCTTGCCGGAGCCCTGTTGCCCCGATCCCCCGTTCGCGCATGACCACGGATCCGGATATGCAACTGACCGTGGTCGTGGGCACGATGGTCCTGCTCGGCTTCATCGGGTTCATGGTGCTGCTATTGGTGCTGAACACCAACCGCCGCCACCGCCACCGTGCCCAACTGGCCGAGGTGCATTTGATGCACGAACGCGAGGTGCGCGCTGCCGAGCGCGAAGCCACCGAGCAAACGCTGCGCGAGGTGGGGCGCGAATTGCACGACAATGTGGGGCAACTCCTCGGCGTGGCCTCCATGGGGTTGAGCGCCGTGATCGGGACCGGGGTCGCAGACCCACAACTCGGTGCCACGCGCGATGCTCTGGGCCGGGGTATCGAAGAAGTGCGCCGTCTGGGGCGCGACCTGAACAGCGACCTCTGGCAGCAACGGTCCCTGGCCGATGCCATCGGTGCTGAGGCGCAACGCCTCGAACGCGTGCTGCGGGTAAAGGCGCATGTGCTCGTGAAAGGCGAGCTGCCCCTGCTCCCCGCCGATCGCAACACGATCCTCTTCCGCATCTTTCAGGAAACGGTGAACAACGCGTTGAAACACAGCGGAGCCAACACCTTGACCATCACGCTGCAAGCCGCGCCACGCTTCGCACTCACCATCGCGGACAACGGCAGGGGCTTCGACCCGGAGCAGACCCATGCGAACGGCGGCCTGGTGAACATCCGCAAACGCAGCGCGCTGATCGGCTTCACAGCGCGCTGCACCAGTGCGCCCGGCAGCGGCTGCACCTGGCAATTCGAACAACAAGGCGATGAACGAGCATAGCGTGGCACTGGTGGACGACCACCACCTGGTGCGCAGCGGCCTGGTGGCCATGGTGAACGGGTTGGGTGGGTACAACGTGACCATCGAGGTCGGCAACGGACAGGAACTGATCGAGGCGTTGGAGCGCGCCGATCCGCCGGACATCGCCATCGTGGACCTGAACATGCCCGTGATGGACGGATATGCCACCATCACTTGGCTGCGCGAACATCATCCTGCCGTGCTGCCTCTCGCACTCACCTTCGATGCCACGGACGCCGCCCTGGTGAAGGCCGTGCGCGCCGGTGCGCGCGGCTTCCTGCTGAAGGATGCGCAGCCACAGGTGTTGAAGAACGCGCTGGACAGCCTGATGCTCACAGGCTACTACTACACGGACACCACGCACGATGTGCTACAGCGGCACCCGGAGATGAAGACGCGGGAAGAGTGCGAACGGGAACGCATCCTACAAAGCATCACCCCGCGTGAAATGGAATTCCTCAAGCTCGTGTGTCATGAGGACGAGTTCACGTATGAGCAGATCGCCCAACAGATGGGCATCCATCACCGCACGGTGGACAATTTCCGGATCGCGCTCTTCACGAAGTTCCACATCAAGAGCAAGACCGGCCTGGTGCTCTTCGCCATGCGCTGGGGATTGCTGTGAGTGCTTTGTCGGCCACGGATCTGCCACGGTCCGGTGGCCGGAACGTGGCTACTTGTGTGACGAGGCCTATGGGCTCGGATCGCGGGATCCGCTCGGCGAAAGCGCTACCAAAGAGGCGGATCTGAAAGCAGATAGAGGAAAAGGGAATTCCTGAAGCCGCGCGGTTACAGGGGCCCTTCCGGATGATCGGTGCGCCAGAATCCTCTTGGAGAGGACCTATTGAGGTGGAACATTCATCGGGCCGAAAGCCGACTCAGCCTCGAGCTGTTAAGAACTCGTCGAAAAAAGACTTGACATTTGTTTCGCTATCTCCCCATATTCGCTCGTCCAACGGAACGGATCCATCGGCGAACCTGCCGGATCACCCGTTGAATGGCTTGTCGTCGGAATGCAAGGCCGACCGCAAGCGGGAACCCAGCCCAAGTGCAGAAGGAGGGCCTCTAACACAGAGCGCCCATGACCCGCACGTAGTCAACCCGCAGCAGTCGGGCGTTCGCATATGTACGCCAACCCATTCCAGGCCATCCGGCCTTACCCGTCAGACGGCACGAACGCCGACAAAGAACCTCTGATCATCAACTAAAACCCTACCTCATGAGACATACGAATACTGTGCGACCAGCCGAACGATCGTTCATGTGGTCCAGCATCCTTCTTCCATTCCTGTTCTTGTTATTGGTGGCCCCTGCCTTCGGGCAAGGTGGTGGCAACACCTGCGCCACAGCGAGTGTGATCGGTACCGGAGCGTTCACCTATTCGGCCATGGTGGCCGGTACGCCGAACAACAACTGCACGACCGGGGCACGCGCCCGCTGGTACCAGTTCACCGCTCCCAGCGACGGCACGGTCACGGTCAAATCCTGCCAAAGCAACCGGGATACCTATCTGTCCATCCACGGAACATGTGCGGGTGCCTGCTTGGCCTCGAACGATGATGACTATGACTACGGCTGCCATCCGAGTGGTTACAACAGTACGGTGGTATGGCCGATGACCAGTGGGCAGACGATCCTCATCCAGTGGCATAACACCTATGCCAATACCGCCTGTAGCTTTTCCGTGAGCTTCATACCCGCCGCCCCTCCAGCCCCCTGCGCCGCACCGACCACAGGCAACTACACCATGTGCCAAGGTGGATCCGTTCCGAGCGGCCAGGGACTCACAGGAACCGCCTGTTCCTTGTCCACGCTTCCGTTCGGTTCTGTGCTTCCCTTCCCCAGCGCTCCGTTCGAGAGCGATGGCACCACACCCGTCCTGCAAAGCACATTGACCGTACCGGCGTTGCCGACCGGGGCCGTAGTGACCGGCGTGCGTTTCAACTTGATCAACATCACCTCAACGAGTCCTTCCTACCTGAGCGAGATCCGCTTCGATGCGACCGGCCTGCTGGTCGGCACCGGTGTCGGAGTGCCAGGCGCGCCTGCCGCAGCGGGGAACATTCCATTGGCCACGTTCACGATCGCGGGACCCTTCACCGGATGGGAAGCTGGTGGCAGCATCGCCATCTCGATGTACGAGAGCTATAACGATGCCATCGTGCCCGATGCGACGATCGCAAGCATGACCCTCGAACTCGATTACACCATGCCCACCCCGGTCTGGTTCGCGACCGCCACAGGCGGCGCGCCCTTGGGCGGTGGCGTGGTCTTCGATCCCGTGGCCGCTGGCGCGGTGAACCCGAACACTCCGGGCGCCACCACCTTCTATGCCCAATGCGATCTGTCGAATTGCATCGGCACCTTGCGGGCACCGGCGGTCTTCACGGTGAACCCGGACACCGACGGCGATGGGGTTTGCGATGTGGATGACAACTGCGTGAACACCCCCAACCCCGCCCAAACGGATACCGATTCCGATGGCGTGGGCGATGCCTGCGACAACTGCGCGAGCGTATCGAACGCCGGCCAGACCGATGGCGATAGCGATGGCGTGGGCGATGCCTGCGACAATTGCGCGAGCGTATCGAACGCATCCCAGACGGATGGCGATAGCGATGGCGTGGGCGATGCCTGCGACAACTGCGTAAGCGTATCGAACGCGTCCCAGACCGATGGCGATGGCGATGGCGTGGGCGATGCCTGCGACAACTGCGTAAGCGTATCGAACCCATCCCAGACCGATGGTGATAGCGACGGCGTGGGCGATGCCTGCGACAACTGCGCGAGCGTATCGAACGCGTCCCAGACCGATGGCGATAGCGACGGCGTGGGCGATGCCTGCGACAACTGCGCGGGCGTATCGAACGCGTCACAGACCGATGGCGATGGGGACGGCGTGGGCGATGCCTGCGACAACTGCGCGAGCGTATCGAACGCGGCCCAGACCGATGGCGATGGCGACAGCGTGGGCGATGCCTGCGACAACTGTCCTGCTGATTCCAACCCGGCGCAGACCAACAGCGATGCTGATGCCTATGGCGATGCCTGCGACATCTGCCCCACGGTGACCAACGGAACACCCGGCGATGCGTGCGATGACGGCAATGCATTCACCTTCAACGACATGTTCGGCGCCAGCCCCGCTGGCGGTTGCGCCGGTACGGCATGCACCCAATCGGTGACCATCGAAATGGGCACCGATGGCGGTGGCCTGCGCTGGGCACTGAAGGATGCAGGCAACAACACGGTGGTACAAAGCTCACCCGGCTACCCGGCGTACGAGTACCCACCAATGAGCCCGAACTACACCGAGACCACCTGCTTGCCCAACGGCGAGTTCTACTTCGTCTTCGAGGATGAGAACTGCGACGGTATCGCGGGCGGTGGTTACATCGTGCGTGTGGCCGGCAAGCGCGTGATCGACAACCGCAGCAACCTGGATCCGGTGGCATGCCCCAGCGCGATCACGGGCAACACGGGTGTGAATGTGCCCACCGGCAACGACCGCCTGATCAGCACCAGCTGTGATCGCCTCGACCTGCGCCGGAACACGAACGGCTGCTCGGACAAGCTCACGGCGGACAATACCCCCAACGGCACCAGCGGCAACGTGTACCAGTTCTGGATCTACGAACCCAACGGTGGCCTGAGCATCCGCTACCCCGCCAACGGTCCGGGATCCAACCAGGTGAGCATGGCCAACCTGCCATCCTTGGTGAGTGGTACCATGTACAACGTGCGCGTGCGTACCCGCATCAGTCCGGGCGTATGGCGTGCATGGGGCAATGCCTGCCGCATGATGATCGACAACGTGGTGGGCCAGTGCAAGATGACCTCCCTGTATGACGATGTGAGCAGCCCCAACTGGTCCTGCGGACGGAACATCACGCTGCCTGTGGGCAACCAGGGCAACAACCAAGGCAACAAGTTGGTGGCTTGGCCGGTGACCCGCATCTTCATGAACCAGGCAGGCAACTGCGTGAACGATCCCGCCACCAAGTATCAGTGGCGCTTCCGGATCCCTGCTGAAGGCATCGTGCTCGTGCGCAACAGCGCCAACTACAGCACCTTCATGGAGAACGCGGCCATCATCGCCACGCCACCCACCGCGACCGACACCTTCCAAGTTTGCAAGACCTACCAAGTGGAAGTGCGTGCCAGCTTCGATGGCGGCCAAAACTGGTGCATCGGTGGTACGGATCCTTATGCCGACCTGACCCCGTGGGGCAAGGTCTGCGAGGTGTACACCCAAGCATGCTTCCAGCCGGGTGGCAACCAGAACATGGCAACTGATCCTTCGACAGGCTCAGGAGTGAGCGCCATGCACATGTACCCGAACCCGAACCGTGGCGATCAGCTCTTCTTGAGCCTCGACGCCATTGAAGAGGGTGTACACACGGTGAGCGTGGACATCTATGACACCTTCGGCAAGCGCGTGACCGCGCGGACGATCGCAGTGCAGGATGGCTTCATCAACACCGTGCTGGAACTGAACGGCGAACTGGCCGGTGGACTCTACATGGTGAACATCACCGCAGGGGATGCTACCTACACCGAGCGACTGGTGATCCAGAAGTAAGGCACCACACGAAGAATGGAACGGCGCTCACCGCAAGGTGGGCGCCGTTCTGCTTTTCCCGGTCACGGCCGCCGCCCGACCCAAGCTGGCCTAGCCAGCAGCCGAAGGTCACATAGTGGAGAAGTTTTTCCCGGGCAGAAGGCCAACAAACGGATAGTTCCACGTCTTGCTTATGAATTTGTCCGAATACCATCTAATTTGCTGACCCCAACACACCTGCCCCGGTTGTTGGATCCTCGTTCCCAGAACCAAAACCCCCTATATCATGGCCGATCAATACCCCGGATCGTTGCTGACGATCCGCCCTGCGCACCTTCTGCATCGGTTGGCAACAGCGTGGTTGATCGCTGCTGCGCCGAACCTGCTTGCCCAGACGGGCATCTCCACATCCGATGGCGGCTTCGAGAACGCCACGAGCACCTTCGCTGCGAATGGTTGGACGGAAGTAACACCCGCTGTCGCACGCCAATGGCGCGTGGGCACCGCCGCCGGGAGCATGGCCGGTGGCACCAAAGCGGCCTATGTGGGCGCTGCTGCGAACTTCAACGGTGCCAACGCTGCTCAGGTGGGGCATTTCTATCGCAACGTGATGATCCCGGCAGGGGCCACCAACGTCGCGTTCTCCTTCAACCTGTTGATGCCCGTGACCGACGCCACCTACGACCACTTCCGGGTATATACCACCACCACCGCCAATACACCGGTTTCCGGCACCATTCCCGGCGCGGGGTACACGCAGGTCTTCGCGAATACGGCGACCCAATACCTCTCCTTCACCGCCATAGGGCCCTTCGACCTGACGGCACTGGCCGGAACGACCGTCCGCTTGGTGTTCACGAACATCAGCGATGGTGTGGCCCCGGCCGCGCAGATCGCCGTGGACAATGTGTCGCTCAACTACATACCGAACACCCCTTGTAGCGGAATGCCGAGCGGAGGTACCGTACCCGCCGCACTGAGCACGTGTCCGAATGGCACGGTGAACATCACTGCATCCGGGGCCGGTGGGAACGGAAACGGTGTGACGATGCAATGGGAGGAGTTCAACGGCTCCATCTGGGTGAACGCGGTGGGAGGCAGTGGTGCGACCACTACTACCTACACCACCCCACCGTTGGCCGGGCCGAAGCAATACCGGTTGAGCGTGACATGCACGAGCCTTGGCGGAGGAACGGCCACGAGCAACCCCTGTACGGCAACCCCGGAATTATCACCAGCCTGCTATTGCGCAGGCATGCTTCCAACGGCGGGCTCCGACGACGCGACCGGCATCCGCAATGTGACCTTCAATACGATCAGCAACACCTCTCCCGGCGGTCCTGCATACACGGACTGGACGGCGGTGCAGACCACGGTGAACGCGGGACAGGTCTATCCACTCACCGTCTATGTGAATACCGCAGGGGCGTACACGGTGCTGACCAAGGCGTGGATCGATTGGAACCAGAACAGTGTCTTCGATCCAAGCGAGGAGTACGATCTGGGTACGGCCACTGGCGGCAATCCCCTCATCACGAGCGGATCCCCCCTGAACATCACCGTGCCCATCGACGCGCTGGGTGGTGCCACCTATATGCGGGTGCGAACCTCCATCGACTTCAACGGGGGTACCGTACCATGCGGCGCCCTGAACTATTCCGAAGCGGAGGACTATATCGTGAACGTGATCCCATGCGCACCGCCTACCGCCACGCTCAACGCGGTGGATGATTGCGGGAACAACCAGTTCAGCATCCTAGTGGATGTGGACGGTTACGGATCGGGATCGCAGGCCAATGTGGTGTATTCAGTGGATGGAGGCACTCCGACCACATTGAACAACGTCGGACTGAACCCTTTCAACATCGGTCCATTCGCCAGCACCTCGGTGGTCTCGCTTTCGGTGAACAACGGCCCGCCGGGCTGCGCGACCGGGCCTACACTCTTCTACTCCGGCTGCCCGATCGGGATCGCATGCGGCACCACCACCACCATCGACCACTGTTACCAGAACCACGATCCGCGCACCTTCCATTTCGTTTCCGACAATCCGTTCGAGACCCTGACCTTGGCCTTCGTGAACGGAACCATGGACGCGAACGATGTGATCCGCGCATACAGTGGCAGCAGCAACGGCGATCCCGCGATCGCGTCGCTCACGGGTTCCTTCGCGAACCTGGCCGGGGCGACCGGAACAGCGACCGGTGACGAAATGTTCCTGGAGATCGACAGCGACGGAAGCAATAGCTGCGCGACAGGGCAACAGACCAGCTGGTCCTTCGAAGTGGAGTGTACCGCTGGATGCGTGGATCCCGATGGCAGCGTGGTGGTGAACACCAATTGCGGCACGTACGACTTCACCATGGATGTGGAGGTCCTGTTCACCGGTGATGCCGGAACGGTCACCTTGCGTTACACCGTGAACGGAGGTACACCCACGGACATCCCCGGCCTCGTGGACTACGATATCCAGAACATCGGACCCTTTGCGATCGATGATATCGTGAACGTCCGCCTTTTGCACGAAACGGATGGGGCATGCGATAAGAACCTGGGCAACTTCACGGACGACAATAGCTGCCCCACTGCGGAAAGCTGCGTGAACGCGCTGAACCTCGGCACGCAAACGAGTCCACTACCCGGCACCACCGTGGGCCGCGTGAACGATTTCAGCTTCGCGTGCGGGACCGCGTCCACCAACACGGCACCGGATGCCATTTACTACATCGACGTGCCGAACGGTAACCTGTTGAGCATACGTCAGCAGACCAACAACTACGACTCGCAGCATTACGTGCGCTACGGTGGGGCCTGCCCGGGATCCACGGTGATCGCTTGCATCGACGACGACAATGCCGAGATCGGCTTCGTGAACTGGACGAACACCACCGGCTCCACGCAGCGCGTGTGGTGGATCCAGGACGGCTTCGGCGTGGGTGCGGGAACCTTCACCTTGGAATGGACCGTGGGACCACCCCCGCTCTTCCCGCTGGGCACCTGTGCGCAGAATCTGACGATACCGGATCCCGGTTGCGTGGACGCCATCTTCACCATCAGCGGACAACCGAACAGCCTCGGCACCAACGTGGGCCTGGAAAGTGTGGACATCATCCTTACCCATACCTGGCGCGAAGACATTGATCTGACCCTGGAAACACCGGGCGGCCAGATCCTCAACCTCATTATGGATCGCGGTGGTGACAACAACAACTTCGGCAACAATGGCAACTGCCCGACAGCGGTCTTCCGATTGCGTGACTCGGGCGCAGCCTTGTCCACCATGCCCGCATCCAACAATACCACGGGCAACTGGGCGCCGGAACAACCGCTCGCCAGCCTCACGGGTAACCCGAATGGAACTTGGGTGCTGCACATCTGCGACGACACCGGCACAGACGCTGGCGCGCTACGCTACCTCCAATTGAACTTCCTCCCCCTCGATTGCCAAGGCGTATTGGGCGGCCCTGCCGTGCCCGGAACAGCATGCAATGATGGCGATGTATGCACGATCAACGATCTATGGAGTGCTGGTTGCGTCTGCACGGGCACTATCCAGGATACCGATGGGGACGGCGTGGGCGATGCCTGCGACAACTGCGCGAGCGTATCGAACGCGTCCCAGACCGATGGCGATGGCGACGGCGTGGGCGATGCCTGCGACAACTGTCCTGCTGATGCCAACCCGGCGCAGACCAACAGCGATGCCGATGCCGCTGGCGATGCCTGTGACATCTGCCCCACGGTGACCAACGGAACACCCGGTGATGCGTGCGATGACGGCAATGCATTCACCTTCAACGACATGCTCGGCGCCAGCCCACTTGCGGTTGCGCCGGTACGGCTTGCACCCAATCGGTGACCATCGAAATGGGCACCGATGGCGGTGGCCTGCGCTGGGCACTGAAGGATGCGGCAACAACAATACCATTGGCAAAGCTCCCCCGGCTACCCGGCTTGCGACGTACCCACCGATGAGCCCGAACTACACCGAGACCACCTGCCTGCCCAACGGCGAGTTCTACCGTCTTCGAGGATGAGGACTGCGACGGTATCGCCAGGCGGTGGTTACATCGTGCGTGTGGCCGGCAAGCGCGTGATCGACAACCGCAGCAACCTGGATCCGGTGGCATGCCCCAGCGCGATCGCGGGCAACACGGGTGAATGTGCCCACCGGCAACGACCGCCTGATCAGCGTAAGCTGCGATCGCCTCGACCTGCGTCGGAACACGAACGGCTGCTCGGACAAGCTCACGGCGGACAATACCCCCAACGGCACCAGCGGCAACGTGTACCAGTTCTGGATCTACGAACCCAACGGTGGCCTGAGCATCCGCTTCCCTGCCAACGGTCCTGGATCCAACCAGGTGAGCATGGCCAACCTGCCATCCTTGGTGAGTGGTACCATGTACAACGTGCGCGTGCGTACCCGCATCAGTCCGGGCGTATGGCGTGCATGGGGCAATGCCTGCCGCATGATGATCGACAACGTGGTGGGCCAGTGCAAGAAGACCTCCCTGTATGACGACACGAGCAGCCCCAACTGGTCCTGCGGTAGGCCGATCACACTGCCTGTGGGCAACCAGGGCAACAACCAAGGCAACAAATTGGTAGCCTGGCCGGTGACCCGCATCTTCATGAACCAGGCAGGCAACTGCGTGAACGATCCCGCCACCAAGTACCAGTGGCGCTTCCGGATCCCTGCTGAAAGCATCGTGCTCGTGCGCAACAGCGCCAACTACAGCACCTTCATGGAGAACGCGGCCATCATCCCCACCACGCTACCTACTGCGGGCCTCACCTTCCAGCCTTGCAAGACCTACCAAGTGGAAGTGCGTGCCAGCTTCGATGGCGGCCAAAACTGGTGCATCGGTGGTACGGATCCTTATGCCGACCTGACCCCGTGGGGCAAGGTCTGCGAGGTGTACACCCAAGCATGCTTCCAGCCGGGTGGCAACCAGAACATGGCAACTGACAATGGCGCGGCCATGCACATGTACCCGAACCCGAACCGTGGCGACCAGCTTTTCCTGAGCTTGGAGGCCATTGAAGAGGGTGTACACACGGTGAGCGTGGACATCTTCGATGCCTTCGGCAAGCGCGTGAGCGCGCGGACGATCGCAGTGCAGGATGGCTTCATCAACACCGTGCTGGAACTGAACGGCGAACTGGCCGGTGGACTCTACATGGTGAACATCACCGCAGGGGATGCTACCTACACCGAGCGACTGGTGATCCAGAAGTAAGGCACCACACGAAGAATGGAACGGCGCTCACCGCAAGGTGGGCGCCGTTCTGCTTTTCGGGGGCACCTGCTCCCAAACCCGTGCATACCGACGCATGACCGCACCGAGATCCATTCGTGGCACACGTGCATGTTGCCGATACCCGGATCCAGGCCATTCAGTTCTCGACAGGCAACAGGCACCGACGGGCCCGCCTTCCCTCCGATCCATACCGACAGTCCCCCCTCATTGGGGTGCGGGTCTCCGCGTCGAACCCCATACCTACCTGTGAAAAATACGTGGTGCCCTTCCGGGAAAAACCACCTTGTACTCAAGGATATGACCCCGCAGATTTGTTCTATCACAAACGGTCCATTCACCTATCAAACAAAAACTTCGATCATGAAACAAGCACATTCCTTCCGCATTTTCGATCTGGGCACCTCCATCCTGCTCTTCCTTCTTCTGCTCTCCGGCACGCACCTTCGGGCACACCACGGAGGGAGCGCTGCGTCTTTCAACACCACCGACCCGGGTCTCGGGCAGGGGATCGGGGCCGACCACACGGTTCGTACCTCCGTTCTACTGCCGGATGGGAAGCACCCGACCGGGGCAGGCCACACCTTCATCAACGATACGGGCCACGATCCCGCCGCACGGAAATTGGGCGATCCACCCGACGCGGACGGCGATGGCGACGGGATCGAGGATGCGCTCGACAACTGCCCGACGACCTATAACCCGGGCCAGCAGGACTCGGACAACGATGGTGTTGGCGATGCCTGCGATGTATGCCCGAACATCTTCAACGGCGTGCCGGGTGGTGCCTGCAACGACGGGAACCCCAATACGGTCAATGACGTGTTCGGATCCAGCCCCACATGCGGTTGCGCTGGCACGGCCTGCACGGAGACGGTGACCATCGAGTTCGTTACCGATTGGGGCGGCCTGCGCTGGAGCCTGCGGAGTTCGGTCAACAATGCGGTGGTGCAAAGCTCCCCCGGCTTCCCGTTCTACTTCAACCCGCCCCCCCCGAACCACACCGCAACGACCTGCCTCCCCAATGGCAGCTTCTACCTAGTGGTGGAGGACCAAGGCTGCAACGGCATCGTGAACGGGGGCTATATCGTACGTGTAGGCGGCGTGCGTGTGATCGATGACCGGAGCAACATGAACAATGGCTGCCCCAGTCAGGTCGCTGGTAACACGGGCGTGGACGTCCCGGTGGGCAACGACCGCCTGATCAGCCAGAGCTGCGACCGCCTCGACCTGCGCCGGAACGTGAACGGCTGCTCGGACAAACTCACGGCCGACAATACCCCCAACGGCACCAGCGGCAACGTGTACCAGTTCTGGTTCTTCGACCCCAACGGCGGCCTGAGCTTCACCTACCCTGCCAATGGTCCGGGTTCCAACCTGGTGAGCATGGCCAACCTGCCCTCCTTGGTGGAAGGAACGATGTACAACGTGCGGGTGCGCACCCGGATCGGCATGCAGTGGCGGGCGTGGGGCTCTGTCTGCCGCATGAAGATCGACAACACCGCAGGCCAGTGCAAACAGACCGGGCTTGTGGACGACACGAGCAGCCCTAACTGGTCCTGCGGCAGGCAGATCACGCTGCCTGTGGGCAACCAGGGCAACGGCCAAGGCAACAAGTTGGTGGCATGGCCGGTGACCCGCTACAACAACAACTGCGTGAACGTGAGTGCCACCAAATACCAGTTCCGTTTCCGGATCGCCGCCGAAGGCGTGGTGCTCGTGCGCAACAGCAACACCTACAGCACTTACATGGACAACACAGCCATCATCCCCACCACATTGCCCAACCCGGGTGGCACGTTCCAGGCTTGCAGGGCCTACGAAGTGGAAGTGCGTGCCAGCTTCGACGGCGGATCCACCTGGTGCGTGGGTGGTGACCCTTACTCCGACCTGACCCCTTGGGGCGATATCTGCCCGGTGTACACCCAGGTCTGCATGAACGGTGGCAACCAGCATCTGCTCGGAGCCGATCCGTCCGCGCAAAAAGAAGATCTGAAGATCTACCCGAACCCGAACCATGGCGACCAACTCTTCTTGAGCCTCGACGCGATCGCGGAGGGTGTGAACACGGTGAGCGTGGACATTTTCGACACCTTCGGCAAGCGCGTGAGTGCACGCACGATCGCGGTCAGCGATGGGTTTGTGAACACCGTGCTGGAACTGAATGGTGAATTGGCCACTGGACTGTACATGGTGAACATCATGGCAGGGAACGCGGTGTACACCGAGCGACTGGTGATCCAGCCGTAAGGAGATCTCGATATGTGAAGCCCCGCTCGTCCGCCGCACGGCGAATGAGCGGGGCTTTCTCGTTCAATGGCAATACCCCGAACAACCCACATCATCCACGCACGGCCCATGCATTAGGTTTGAATGATCCAGATCGTAAGGCCGAAGCGCATGCACATCCGATCCGCAACGAACCCCAAGCGCAGAGCGCGTTCGTGCATGGCGATGTTCACGGTCGCGTTGCTCGCGGCAGCGTCGGCCATTGCCGCACCCCAATCCACCCGATCGGAACGCACTGGATCCACCGTCGAAACGCAGCTCGTGCGCGCCAGGGAATTGCTCGGGCAGAACCCGGACTCCGCGTTGGTGCTTGCCCTGGAGGTGGAGAAGCAATTGGATGAACTTCCCTCGGCCGAGCGCAAGACCCAAGCCCTGATGCTGCTGGGCGACGCGTACATGGAAACGGGTGAAATGCCGTCCGCCTTGGCGGCCTTTCAGCGTGCGCAGACGGTGGTGGATGAAGCCACGGAAAAGGAAGGTGCTTCAGATGTATTGGTCCTCGCGCAAGCGGACATCCAACTGAAGATCGGTGTGCTGCACTTCACCCTGCGCAACTTCGACAAGAGCATGGCGTGCTACACCGATGCCTTGCGGATCCTGGACGGAGCGAAGGATATCGCGACCGCTGAATTGGCGGACCGGAAAGTGCGCGCGTTCAACAACATCGCAGGCGTGTACATCCAACGATCGGACTACGCCACCGCACTTCCCTATTTCCAACAAGCCGTGGAACTCGATCGGCCGTTCAACCGACCGCGCAACGAAAGTTCCTTGAACAACAACATCGGCATCTGTTACATGGAAACGGGGCGGTACGAACTGGCCAACGAGTATTTCCTGAAGGCACTTGCGGTGCGCAAGGAGACCGGGGATATACGCGGTCAGGCACAGGTGCTCAACAATCTTGGGAAGAACCAGGTCTACTTCGGCCACTTCTCCACGGCAAGAGACCATTTCGCGCAAGCCCTCGCGCTCGGTCGGGAGATCGGGTCCTCGGCATCGATGGTCATTTCCTTGGAGTCGCTCGCGCTCCTGTACGATACACTGCGGAACTACAAGTCCGCGCTGGAGACCTACCGCGAATTCAAGGCGTTGAACGATAGCCTGTACAGCACGGAGAGCCGCATGACCATCGCGCGCTTGGAGGATGCCTTCCGCCGCGACAAGGAGAAGAAGGTCTTCGAGCTCGAAGCCAAACGCAAGGACGCCGAGAACGAGCAGCGGCGCGTGTGGAACATCGCGCTCGCGGGCGCGCTGTTCTTCCTGCTCCTCACCGCCTTCCTCCTGTTCAATGTGATGCGCGCACGGGTGCGGAACGGCCGGTTGGAACAGGAGAAGTTGCGATTGGAAAGCGAGAAGCTGGAAGCGGAGCAGCGCACGCTGAAAGAGAGCTTGGAATACAAGGACCGCGAACTCACCGCCAATGCCTTGTTCCTCTTGAACAAGAACGAGCTGATCGCGCACATCGCCGAGCGTTTGCTCAAGGCGAAGTCCGCCTTCAAGGAGGAGAACCAGCGCGTGGTGCAGGAGATCGTGCGCGACCTACAGGCCAGCCAGGACGAACACAACTGGCAGGAGTTCGAAACGCACTTCACCCGGGTGCATACCACCTTCTACCACGATCTGCAAGAGCGCTTCCCGGCGCTCACTCCTAACGAACGCAAGCTCTGCGCCTTCCTGCGCCTCAACATGAGCACCAAGGACATCTCCGCCATCACGCACCAGACCGTGAACAGCATCACGGTGGCACGCTCAAGGCTGCGCAAGAAGTTGGGGATCGAGGGCGAGGATGTGCAGCTGATCGACCTGCTCCAGTCGATCTGACCCATTGGGGCGGCTTTCTTCCAACGCGCTGAGGGTCAACCGCCAAGCGCTACTTGTAGTGTGGATGTAAGGGCCAAGCGCATGCTTGTACAGACCATGTAAGGTGGTTCTTGGTGGTTGTACCGATGATGTAACCGTGCTTTCGGAAGGGAACGGAAATTCCGCCCGCACCTTCGCCGCATCAACCCGAAAAGCCGTGACGACCCCGGAAAAGGACGCTGCTCCGCAGGACGAGTTCGATCGTTTGGAAGAACTGCAGAAGCAGGCCAATGCGATGCGCGAAGCATGGCGCAACCTGCTGGCGAACCTCGGCAAATTGTCCACCGACGAACCCGGCAAACCTGAAACCGAAAAACCCAACACCTGATGACCAAACGCTACGCCTTTCTGATCGGATGCCTCCTCTTTGGGGCCACTTCATTCCTACAGGCCCAGTCGGGAACGCTGGACCCCTCCTTCAATGGCACAGGGTACGTGATCGATCCGGTGAATAACCTCGACGCGGGACAAAAGATCCTGGTGCAACCCGACCAGAAGATCCTGCTCATCGGCATGAGCTTCGACGCACAATACGTGGCGCGCGCGCAGGTCTACCGCTACAACCCCGATGGTTCGCGGGACACCGGCTTCGGCATCAACGGTGTGTTCACGTATGAACTGGATTTCGAGGCCGACCTCTATTCCGCCGTGTTGACCGCGGATGGAAAGATCATCCTTGCCGGAAGCACCACCGACTACCAGACCTATCGGTTGCTACTGATCCAACTCAACGCCGACGGCACCCTCGATGATTCCTTCGCAGGGACCGGAGTACTCGCACAAAGCGTTAGCGTGGTGGTGGACAACGCGGAGGACATGGCCTACGATCTTGCACTGGACGCGGATGGCAACATCCTGGTTTGCGGCAGCTCCTATGATGCGAACTATATCCGCCGCCCGATCGTGGTGCGCTTCACGCCTGATGGGCAACTGGACACCGGCTTCGGCACCAACGGCGTGGCCTCGATACCGGCGGGCGTGGGCAGCAGTGGCTTCCGCGGGATCGTGGTGCAAGCCGATGGCAAGATCCTCGCTTCGGGCTTCTTCGGTGCCGGTCTGCAGTGGTTTGAATTGCTCTTGGTGCGTTACGAAGCGGACGGCAGCCTCGACGCGAGTTTCGGGAACGCGGGTGTGGTACAGTACAACTACGGCAATGTGGACGACGAAGGATATGATCTTGCTCTTGCCCCGGATGGATCCATTCTGGTGGCCGGGGTAACGGTGACGCAGACGTACAACTACAGTGCGCTACTGATGAAATTCACGGCGGATGGTGCAGTGGATATCTCGTTCGGCACAGACGGGGCCGTGGAAGAGGACCTGAACAATTTCGATCTCGCATCGAACGTATCATGGATCTCCGATGGTACGATCATCATGGCCGGTTCCTCCGGCGTTGGACCTCCGAACGGCTTCGATATGGCTGTGTGGAAATACCTCCCCGATGGAACGCGGGACAACAGCTTCGGCACCAACGGTCTCGCCGCACCGGTGATCCCCGACCGCTACGCCATGATCAATGCGATGGAGGTGCAAGCGGATGGGCGGATCCTTGTCGGTGGCCAAGCACGCACTACGGTGAACGTGAACAATTTCCTCATCGCACGGTTGCAGAACGACATCACCAACTCGGTGGCCGAACTGAGCAGCGTGGACCAAGCATACACCTTTCCCAATCCGGCATCGGCAGGATCAACAGTGACGGTACAACTCGACAATGCCCTGCAGCCCATTGCGCGGATCGAGTTGTACGCCGCGGATGGACGGCGCATACACTCCTACTCTGTCCAACAACTCGCACGCACCGCGCAGGGTGTTTCCATCCAACTGCCCACTGATGTCGCGCCGGGGATCTACCAACTCGCGTTCGGGCAACCGGGCGCACGAAGTACCTCGACCATCATCATCGCTCAATGAATCCAACAATACACATGACCATGAAACAGCTCTACATCACATTTGCGTTCGTCGTGCTGGCGGCCACGAGCGCGTTCGCGCAATTCAACGCCGTCATCAACGTCACTGACCTCAGCACCGGACTACCTGTGCCGAACGCGACCGTCGAATTGGGCGGCAACTTCCTCTCCACTGACCCGGCCGGCCAGGTCGTGTTCATGGGGCTTGCGGACGGTACCTATGACTACTTCGTCACCGCCACCTGTTACAATTCCGGTCCGGGCTCGGTCACCATCGCGGGTGCGGATGCCATCGTGTCGATCTCGATAGAACCGGCGACCACCAACGGCGTGTTCTTCTTCGTCGGTTCGCCGTTGGCCATCACCGGCGCCACGGTGCAACTATGGGATGCCGGGACCTACAACACGACCATCGTGACCAGCGATCCTTTCGGTGGCGACATGATCGCCGATGTGCCTTTCGGTGAGTACAGCTACAGCATCACGCTGCCTTGCTACGAACCCGTGAGCGGCACCGTGACCGTGGATTGCAACAACGGCGACGGCATCGCGGTATTCGCAGAGCCGGTGGAAGCGACCACCAACGGCGTGTTCTTCTTCGTCGGTTCGCCGTTGGCCATCACCGGCGCCACGGTGCAACTATGGGATGCCGGGACCTACAACACGACCATCGTGACCAGCGATCCCTTCGGTGGCGACATGATCGTCGATGTGTTTTTCGGTGAGTACAGCTACAGCATCACGCTGCCTTGCTACGAACCCGTGAGCGACACCGTGACCGTGGATTGCAACAACGGAGACGGCATCGCGGTATTCGCAGAGCCGGTGGAAGCGACCACCAACGGCGTGTTCTTCTTCGTCGGTTCGCCGTTGGCCATCACCGGCGCCACGGTGCAACTATGGGATGCCGGGACCTACAACACGACCATCGTGACCAGCGATCCCTTTCGGTGGCGACATGATCGCCGATGTACCTTTCGGTGAGTACAGCTACAGCATCACGCTGCCTTGCTACGAACCCGTGAGCGGCACCGTGACCGTGGATTGCAACAACGGCGACGGCATCGCGGTATTCGCAGAGCCGGTGGAAGCGACCACCAACGGCGTGTTCTTCTTCGTCGGTTCGCCGTTGGCCATCACCGGCGCCACGGTGCAACTATGGGATGCCGGGACCTACAACACGACCATCGTGACCAGCGATCTTTCGGTGGCGACATGATCGCCGATGTGCCTTTCGGTGAGTACAGCTACAGCATCACGCTGCCTTGCTACGAACCCGTGAGCGGCACCGTGACCGTGGATTGCAACAACGGCGATGGCATCGCGGTATTCGCAGAGCCGGTGGAAGTGGTGATCGACCTGAGCGTGATCGAGATCGATGCGACACTGACCGCAACGGCTTCCGGCCTGACCTACCAGTGGGTGGATTGCAACAACAATTACGAACCGATCATCGGCGCCGATGGCCAGAGTTTCACAGCGACCGAGAATGGCAACTACGCAGTGATCATCACCAGTGGGGATTGCTCGCAGACCTCCGACTGCACGGCCATCACGATCCTGGGTACGAGCGACCTGACCAATGGCAATGCCTTCGTGGTGTTCCCCGATCCCTTCACCGATCATCTGATGGTGCGCACGAATGGACAAGCAGGGCCACTGCGTGTGGAACTGTTCAACCTGTCCGGCCAGCGCGTCATCGACGAGATGAAGAGTGCGGTTGAAACGATCACCGTACACACGGCCGAGCTCACGCCGGGCAGCTATGTGTTGCGGTTGAGTTCCGGCACCTCACGCACAACGATGCGGGTGGTGAAGTAGGGTCGATCGCGGAACCCGGAAGGGTGCGGGGACAGCGCAGTGCTGGATCCGCACCCTTTCTTCTTATGGAGGATGCTGATGGCGCCAAGTTGCGAATGATCCATTCTGCCGGGCCATGCATCGTCGGGCTATCCGCGATCCCCTATTCGGAAGTCGTCATCAACACCATGCTTGAACTTTACGCCGAACCGTCCACCGGCTTGTACATGGTGAACATCAGTGCAGCCGACCCGACAAGGAAGGCAGGTGATGCCGCGTACACCCAACCCTTGGTGATCCAGAAGTAAGGAGGACCTCTAAAAAGTAGCCTCGCGCAGCAGCCTGGATGCGCGGTGGTTTGTTCCGGCGCATCACAAGTTCACGGAATGATATCTTGAACCCGGTTCCCTGACCACGGCCATAGTTTCGTCCCCGGAACCGGTGATCGGCGGACTATCATGACCCCGCACTGAAACCAGATGAACACGCTCGCATCCACCACCCTGTTCACAGTGACCCTCGGGTTGCTGGCATCCTGCAACAACGTCCCGGAACCGGGAGCGACAACTTCCTCCACCGCGATCCGCGACAGTACCCGGGGAGCGCAGAACGACCGTGCGACCGGCCGCAACATCAAGAAGATCATTTACGGGCCCGCACCCTACGTACCGGACTCCGCCCTTGGTGCAGGATACGATACGCTGATACTCTCGGATGCCGACAGGGCCTTGATCGCGCGCTTGAAGGGCGCCGACATCCTCACGACCAAGGCCTACATCCGCAGTGTGCTCCATGAGGACCTGCCCAAGGACTTCGTATTACCCGAGATCATGAAGACCGCCGGAAGCGCACAGGAAGCGGAGCTGATCTTCAAGGTCCGCTACCCGGAGTTCTACGGCAAGCAGGGGCGGGAATACCTTCGGGCCGCAGCGGACCACCCGATCCGCTATCGGCAACTGATCCGCGAGACCCGGTTGGTGCGGCAATTCTACCAGAAGTCGAATAACTGACCGCCGTACCTGCCCGGCGGTCCCTTTCCCGAACGGATGAATGGTTCCCGCTCGCGTTCCGTCCTCGGCCATCGTTCCATGGCCCATGCCGGAACATTGGAGCCCCATGGCCAAGGATCGATCTTTTCTCCACATTTTCCTTTCGTAAGGATCATCGCTATCCGCTGGGAACCAGAGTGCTAATGATCCCCGATCCGGATGGGCCAAGGTCGTTCACCACCAAATGGTGTGAATGCCAACAATCAATTGTTTGAAAAGATACTTTGGCTCCGTCGCTCACTGTGAACGACAGCCTTGTCACAGGTCCTTGGACCACAGTCATTCACCAAAACCAATTGATCATGAATTGTAGAAGCAACTCTAACTCACCACACCGAACATCGTGGTGGCGCAAGTCCGCCTTTCTGGGAGGAGCACTCCTGTTCAGTGGCCTTGCTAACGCACAGGTCCTGTTCGATGAAGCATTCACGGGCAATGCCAGTTCCGAAGGCTTCTCGATCGTGGACAACGGCTCCTCTGGTTGCGCGGCCGTGTACGGCAACCCGGGAGCTCGCACGATCACAGGTGTCGGCTTCGATGCCGATTTCGCCATGTTCGATAGCGACATATGTGGAAGCGGAACGAATCTCGACGCATACTTCTACTCCCCGACCTTCGATGCTTCAACAGGAGGATTCTTCACGTTGGCGTTCGACCATCAATACAGGGTGTGTTGTGGGTCCGTCGCTAGCGTGGACGTTTGGGACGGTGCCGCTTGGACCTCGGTGTACTCCTTGGGCGCCACATCAGTAGGCTATGGTAATCCTGCCGTTACGCATAGCACGGATATCACAGCCGCTACGGGCGGCAGCGCCGCAGCGCAAGTGCGTTTCCATTACGCTGGATCTTGGGATTATTGGTGGGCCTTGGACAACATCTCGGTTACGAGGGTGGCTCCCCCGGCCGGTTGCCTCACGGCGATCAATGGTCAATATCCTTTCAGCCCATACGTGCCAGCTTGCACGGGCAGCCCGGAAGACGTCACCACGTGCGGTTGGTCCGGTGAGTATTCCATGGTGACCCTGACCAGTGGGACCAGCTACACCTTTACCAGCGATCAGCCCGGCTACTACATCACCATCAGCGATGCAGCTGGCGCCACGGCTCTGGCTGCAGGAACCATGCCCGTGGTCTTTATGGCCGCTTCTTCCGGTGACCACCGCTTCTATACGCACACCGATGCCGCCTGCGGCGATCTGGATGCGTTCTGCACCACGCGATCGGTCACCTGCTCGGCAGCTCCGCCCGTCTATTGCGATATGGCCCAAGGGACCCCTGGTTTCCCGAGCGATGCCGGATGCGAGGCTTCTGTGTGCGGCTATGACGCGTACTGCTGTTCCACCTCTTGGGATGCATACTGTGCTGGTGAAGCTGCCTCGGACGGCGCTTGCACCGGTTGCCTCACTCCCGGCGGCGCACCTCCCAATGACGATTGTGCTTTAGCCACGGTGATCGGTGATGGGGTCAGCCCCTTCGACAATACCGGGGCGACGGGAACCGATATCTCCAGCTGCTGCTATTCGGATACCAAGGACATCTGGTATGAGTACGTGGCCAGTTGCACTGGTACCACCACCGTGACCACGGTGGGAGGAACCGCGATGGACACCGGCCTGAGCGCTTGGGATGCCTGCGGCGGATCGGAGATCGTATGTAACGATGATGACGGTGGGTTGCAGAGCACCATCACTTTTGCGACCGTGAGCGGGACCTCCTACTGGATCCGCTTGGCCGGCTACAGCGGCAGCACGGGTTCCGGGACCTTCACGGTGAGTTGTGCGCCCGTCGTACCCTGCACCAATGACCTGGTGATGGAATTGCAGACGGACTTTTTCGGAGGCGAGACCAGCTGGGAGGTGGTACCCGCCGGTGGCGGTGCCGCGCTTTGTGGTGGTGGCCCCGGTATTTATCCGGGCAATGCGATATACCCCATTGCCTGCTGCTTGCCCGATGGCTGCTACGAACTGCATGTGTATGACACCTTCGGTGATGGCATGGTCACTGGCGGTTTCACGGGTGGCTACACCTTGCGCATGCTCTCCGGACAGCGGATCATCGACAACCGCAACAACTACGGGGATTTCGCCGCTGGATCCAGCTACGAAAGCACCATGAGCGCAACCCCGGGCTTCTGCCTGCCGATGGGCAACGACCGCTTGATCTCCTTTAGCTGCGACCGCCTCGACCTGCGTCGTGGTGTGGGTCCGAACAGCTGCTCGGACAAGATCACGGCCGACAATACCCCCAACGGCACCAGCGGAAACGTGTACCAGTTCTGGTTCTACGACCCCAACGGTAGCCTGAGCTTCCGCTACCCTGCCAACGGTCCGGGATCCAACCAGGTGAGCATGGCCAATCTGCCATCCTTGGTGGAAGGTACCCTGTACAATGTGCGGGTACGCACCCGCATCAGTCCGGGCGTATGGCGCGAGTGGGGCAATGCCTGCCGCATGATGATCGACAACACCCGCGGCCAGTGCAAACTGTCCGGGCTTGTGGACGAAGTGGGCAACTCCAACTATTGCTGCGGCAAGACCATCACCCTGCCTGTGGGCAACCAAGGCAATGGGTTTGCGAACCATGTGGTCGCATGGCCGGCCGTGCGCTTCAACAACAACTGCGTGAACTCAACGGCCAACAAGTACCAGTTCCGCTTCCGCATCCCTGCCGAGGCGGTGACCATCGTGCTGAACAGCCCGACCAACGTCAAGTACATGACCGCAGGAGCCGGTTTCGCGAACTGCAAGACCTATACGGTGGAAGTGCGCGCCAGCTTCGACAACGGTTATTCGTGGTGTGTGGGTGGTGACCCGTATGGCGATCTGACCCCTTGGGGCAAGGTCTGCGAGGTATACACGTCCTGCCCGCCTCCTGCTGTAGGTGGCAACCAGAACATGGCAACTGACGATGGTGCGGCCATGCACATGTACCCCAACCCGAACCGTGGCGATCAGCTCTACTTGAGCCTCGACGCGATCCAAGAGGGTGTGCAGACCGTAAGCGTGGACATCTATGACACCTTCGGCAAGCGCGTGAGCGCACGTACGCTGGCGGTGCAGGATGGCTTCATCAACAGCGTGCTGGAACTCAATGGCGAACTGGCCACCGGCTTGTACATGGTGAACATCACTGCGGGTGATGCCGTGTACACCCAACGACTGGTGATCCAGAAGTAGGACCTGAAGACACAACGAACACGAAGCCCCGGCCGGTTGGCCGGGGCTTCGTGTTTCCACCCCTACGGTCGACCTTCGCACCGAGTGCGTACCCGCTTCCACCCGCTTCTTCTGCTCTTCGGCCCGTGTACTGCGCTCGCGCAACAAGTGGAGGTGTCGCGCTACGACGTGGACCAGGGCCTGCCGCAAAGCATGGTGAACCACGTGGTGCAGGACCGCGATGGCTTCATCTGGTTGGGCACTGGTGATGGTCTGGCGCGTTTCGATGGGCAACGCTTCGTGGTACACAAGCACGATGGCCGCGATAGCACCAGCCTCTCCAACAACCGCATCTGGGGCCTGGCAGTGGCCGATGCGAACCACTTGTGGGTGGGCACGCGATCCGGGCTGGACCGGTTGGACACGCGCACGGGGCGCTTCGAACACCAGCGTATCGGAGAGCCGGACGGCTGCTGGACACCCCTGCGGGTGGATACGGAACAAGCACTGTTCTATTCACCATTGCTGCGCGAATTCCTGCGGATCGATAAGACCGACATGAAGCGCTGGCGATCATCGCACCGCGACTCCTACACCATGCGCGTGGAGGATGATGGATCCACCGTGGTGCAGTTCAATCTTCCCGATACCCTGGTCGTTTCGCATTCATCGGACCCGCGAAGTGCGATCACCATCCTGCCGATCGACCCGTCGGTAAGGGATATGACCATGATCCGGCATGGCAAGGACTGGCTGCTCTTCAGTGACAAGGCTGCGTATCGGGTGGATGCCGACATGCATGTGAGGTCATTGCCTATTGCGTTGAACCTCCTCATGATCAACCATCCGGGCCGCAAGGAGGTGGAACGCGCACCCGACGGCACACTGTGGCTGGGTATCTCGGGCTATGGCGTGGTCACACTGAACGAAGCATTGGAGGTGACGATGCGCTACCCCTTGTTACCACCGGAACAACGCCCGCTCAACATCACGTGCATCGCTTTCGATCGGCAAGGAAACACATGGGTGGGAACCGATGGCAAGGGGGTGTTCAGGATCGCGCCGCAACAGAACAAGTTCGGTCGGGTGATGCCCGGTCATGCGTTGCCGTGGGAACCACGCTCGTGGTTCACGCGAGGCTTCGCACAATGGGATGATCACCGCGTGCTGGTGAGTTTCCACGAAGGAGGTCTGGCGCTTTTTGACGAACGCACCGACCTGCTCGGCCCGGCTCCACTCGACCCGAAGCTCTTCGGAAGCGGCACCACCCATGGCGTGCCGCTGCGCGATGCGGAAGGGAGGATCTGGTTGAATGACGGCCCGCGGATCCACTGTGTGGATCCAAGGACCGAGCAGGTCGTTCACCGCTACACCGCTGCTTGCGGTGATCGCATGATGCGCCGCAAGGATGGTTCGTTGTTCCGCATTTCCCCTTGCCAACCGCCGACATTGTTGATCCCCGGTCCGGGTCCGGTACGGTTCAGGACGTTGCCTATGACAGCTGAGGCCAAGGCGGTCGAGGAGCAGCGGAACATGCCGCGCTCCATGTTCCAGGATCCGGCTGGGCGCTACTGGCTGTCCAGCGATGTGATGCCGATCCGCATCTGGAACGATAGCGCCGAAGTACGATCGCCTTTCGATGCCACTGTTGATCCACAGCGGGCCGTGCGGATGCTCGACCTGAAGGCGGATGGCGACCACCTGTGGGTCTGCACCAACGATGGCCTGTACCGGATCGATGCGAAGAGCCTGCGTATCGTGCAGCACTTCACCGTGCATGATGGCCTGCCGGACCAATTCCTTTACGGGATGCTGAAAGCCGGCGATGGCACGTGGTGGATCAGCACCAACAACGGCCTGAGCCATTTCGATCCGCGTGCGTTCACCTTCCACAACTACTCGACGGCGGATGGCTTGCAGAGCAAGGAGTTCAACAGCAACGCGTTCTTCCGGTCGGCGAGCGGACGGATGTACTTCGGTGGCGTGAACGGGTTTTCCCACTTCCTTCCTCAAGCCGTGCAGGGCGATGCCGACAAGGCGCTCGTGCAGGTGATGCGCCTTGCGAAGCGGGAACGATACGCTCGCGCTTCCCCGCACCAGGGTGGAGCTTCCGTATCCGCGCAATACGCTACGCATCGACCTCGCGGTACTCGAGTTCACGGCACCGGAACGCAACACCTGCAAATGGCGGATGATCGGCTACCGCGATGAATGGATCTCGGTCGCCGCATCGGACCCCATCGAACTGAACAACGTGCCTGCCGGTGAATTCCGGTTGGAGGTGATCGGGATCAACGGCGATGGGCTGGAAGGACTGATGGCCACGGTGTTGGAGATCCGCGTGGTCCGTCCCTTATGGGCCAGCCCGTGGTTCATCGTGATCGTGGTGGTGGTCGTCTTCGGATCGATCGCGTGGTTCTGGATGATGGCTTACCGAAAACGCATGCGCTCACGATTGCGCATCGCGGAGGCGGAGATGAAGGAACTGCGGATGCGTACGCGGCTCGCGAAGGACATCCACGATGATGTGGGCAGTGGCCTCGCACGCATGGCGGCACTCTCGCGTTCACCGAAACGCGTAAGCGATGCGGAGGAACGCTTCGAGAAGGTCGGCGACATCAGCGCCGAACTGTTGGACAACCTGCGCGACGTGGTGTGGATGAACGATCCGCGAAGCGGCACACTCGAACAACTGTTGCTCCGCATCCGCGAATTCGCGAACGACCTCTTCGAGAACGATGATGTGCTACTCGTATTCGAATTCCCGAAGCCCCTCCCCGAACGCACCATTGGCGGTTCCTTCCGCCGGAACCTTTACCTGATCGCACGCGAAGCCTTGCACAACGCCAAGAAATACAGCGGCGCACAGCGGATCACCGTCAGCTGGCGGATCGATGACGAGGGCTTCACCTTCAGCGTTTCGGATAACGGCAGTGGCATCATCACCTCCGTTCCGCAAGGCAGTGGACATGGAAGCGTGAACATGCGTGAGCGCGCCGAGGAAATGATGGCCACCTTCGAACGCGTACCGGGTCCGGACGGCGGCACCGTGGTTCGCGTCTTTGGCCGATCTTCGTGCCTGGATGAGTGAGGTGAAGAAGATCCGTGTGGCGATCGTGGAGGACGATGGCATACTGCGCGAAGCGTTCGGTGATGCGCTTGCGGCCGACGACGGCATGGAGGTTTGCGGTGCCTTCGCCGATGCGGAGACGTACCTGCAACAGGAGAAGGACACGCGGCCCGATGTGGTGATCATGGACCTGAACCTGCCGGGCATGAGCGGCATCGAATGCACCCGGCTGATCAAGGAGAAGAATACGGCTACGCAGGTACTGGTGTGTACGGTTCAGGACGATGACGACAGCCTCTTCAACGCGCTGTGCGCCGGTGCTACGGGTTACCTGTTGAAGGACGCACGTCCAGCGCAAGTGGTGGATGCCGTGAAGGCCGTCCTCGCCGGTGGGTCGCCGATGAGCCCCGGGATCGCGCGCCGCGTGCTGGCCAGTTTCACGGCACCGCGCAAGCAGGCCAAGGAATTCGAACTGCTCACCGAACGTGAACGCCAAGTGCTGGATCAACTCGCCAACGGCTACCGCTACAAGGAGATCGCCGACCGTTTGCAACTGAGCATCGACACTGTGCGCACCCACGTGCGCAACCTCTACGATAAGCTGCACGTGAGTTCGCGCACCGATGCGCTGAACAAGCTCTACCCGCGTTAGACGTGGATCCGCGACATGGTCGCATGAAAGTGGTATTGTGCCGCGCTGCCCATCGGGAAACCTTTGGCGGCACAACAACATCCCACCATGCGCCACTCCGTTCTACTGCTCGCACTGCTCCCTTCCCTCCTCTTCGCCCAGAAGGAATTCCCCAAGGTGTGGGAAGCGAAATTCACCGTGGACGCCCGCTGGAACGCGGTCTCGCCCGACCTGGCCTTTGTGGTGGCCGGTGATATGGAGGAGATCGAAATGCTCGATGGCGCTACCGGAAAGGCGCTGTGGAAATACAACTTCAAGGAAAAACACGGCGTGAAGAAGTGCGAGGATTGGATCGCGCACCACGACACGGAGACCATCGAAGTGATCACGCAGAAGGACAAGAACGCACCACAGGAGATCACACACTTGGACTACCGCACCGGCAACGTGGTGGCCAGCGAGCAACTCGCGGCGCGCACCAAGGACGGCAGTGGTGCCCGGCGCAGCGGCTTCGTGTCGAGGAGGATCAACAAGGCCGAAGTGATGGACGAAGCGAGCCACACCACCGTGCGTCTGAGCTACGACGACAAGAAGATCAAGAGCGCCATGGGTGGTTCGGACCTGAACATCACTGTGCAGGCCAGTGGCGGACACAGCTGGAAGAGCAACTTCACCGGCAAAGTGGTGGCGCACATGATCTACGACATGCTGCCCGCTGATGATGGCGAGGTGCTGTTGGATGTGAGCGTGGGCTACGGTCGTGTCTTCGTGGTGTACGAGGGCATTACGTGCTTGGACCTCGCGAGCGGTAAGGTGCTGTGGAGCACATCCTTCGATAATTCGGAGACCAGCGTGGGCCTGAAGGCAAAGCAGGTGATCGGTCGTGCGGCCATGCCGCTACCCGCCGCCGACGGCGTGTACATCTGCGACTTCAGCAAAGGCGAACGCACCATCAAGAAACTGGACCTCACCACCGGCGCGGTGATCTGGACAGCCGACAAGTTGAAGAAGGACGACATCGTTTCGGAGCTCGTGCTCGAAGGCGGCAACCTGATCGCGCGCTTCGGTGGTCTGGTGCGCAATGAAGTGTTCATTCCCAGTGCGAACGGCGGCGTGGGCGATGGCACCTACAAAGTGGAATACACCTTCGAGGGAAGCACCAGTCTACGGGCCTACGAGGTCGGCAGCGGCAAGGCGATGTGGAACACCGAGGCGATGGAGTTGTCGGACAATTTCAAGAAGAGCGAGTGCAGCATCCTGAACAAGGCCGGGCGGATCTACGCGTGCGGTGAGAAGAACCTCTACGCCTTCGATCCCGCCACGGGCAAGGTGCTGCAACAGGTGGAATACAACAGCAAGGCGATCGGTGGCGCCAAATGGCTCTATGCCTTCGGCGATGCGTTCATGATCGAGGGCGAGAAGGGCATCGCACAAGTGGATGCGGACCTGAAACTGAAGTACGCCACCAACACCGGCAAGTGCATCCTCACCGAGATGCGTGGTGATGCCTTCATCGTGTGGACCGGGAAGGCCGCGGACGACCGCAACGAGTTCATCCGCTTCGATCCCGCCACGGGTGCGATCATGGGTTCGCTCAGTGGTTGCTACCGCCCGCGTTTCGATGTTACTGGTGATCGCTTCATCCGTTTCGACAACCCGAAGGTGATGCAGTACCGCACCAATTGATCAACCGATCCATACCGACCTTCAATGACGAGCCGACCACGATCCTTCCTTACGCTGTTGAGCGCAGGCCTCTTCTCGATGGCTATGTTCGCGCAGCCCGGCACCATCGATGCCACCTTCAATTCCACTGATGCCGGGTACGGGAGCGGTGATGGGGCGACGGGACAAGTCCTGGCCGTAGCGGTGCAGCCCGATGGCAAGTCCATCATTGGCGGTTCATTCGGCACCTACAATGGCACACCCAGAACAAAGCTGGCACGTGTGCATCCGAACGGAGATCTCGACACCTCGTTCGATCCCGGAACGGGAACGAACTACAACATCGTGGGCATCGTGCGGCAACCCGATGGCAAGCTGTTGATCGCTGGTGAGTTCAGCTTGTACAACGGCATCCCCAGGAATGGCGTAGCGCGTGTGAACCCCGATGGCAGCTTGGACCTTTCGTTCGTCCCCGGCACCGGGGCCAACAACTCCGTTCTCTCGATCGCGCTACAGCCGGATGGCAAGGTGCTGATCGGAGGGTACTTCACCAGCTACAATGGCACGGCGCGCGCGCGCATCGCACGCCTGAACGCCGATGGGTCATTGGACGCCTCGTTCAACCCCGGCGTCGGCGTGAACCAGCCCGTTTGGTCCATTGTGCTGCAGAGCGACGGCAAAGTGGTTGTTGGCGGGGAGTTCACCAGCTACAATGGAGTTGGCCGCAACTACATCGCACGTGCTAATGCGGATGGCAGCCTGGATCCGTCCTTCGCCCCTGTTGCAGGTGCCAACAGCATGGTGCGTGGGGTCGCCTTGCAAACGGATGGCAAGGTGCTCATTGTGGGCAATTTCACCACCTACAACGGCACAGGGCGCAATCGTGTGGCCCGCATCAACAGTGATGGCAGCTTGGATGGGTCGTTCGATCCCGGCACGGGCGCCAACAATTTCGTTTTTGCCGTATTCCAACAAGCCGATGGCCGCGTATTGATCGGCGGCAGCTTCTCCAATGTGGGTGGTAGCACACGCAACCGGCTGGCCCGGTTCAATACCGATGGTACATTGGATGGCACCTATGACCCCGGAGCGGGTGTGAACGGCGCCGTCATTTGCATGGCCCTGCAGACCGATGGTATGCTTCTGGCCGGCGGCAACTTCGCGATCCCCCGCAACGGACTGGCCCGGTTCGGCACGAACGGGGCGCTCGACAATGGCTACAACCCATCCTCCGGCCTTGGTGGCGGAGCGCAGGCCATGGTCGTATTGCCGGATGGTCGGATCCTCATTGGCGGGAATTTCAACACGGTGAACGGTATCACGCGCCCGCGGATCGCCCGCCTGTTCGCGGATGGTTCAGTGGATGGGACCTTCAACGCGGGTACCGGCCCGAATAGTGTGATCTATGCCATCGTGCGCCAACCCGATGGCAAGCTGCTGATCGGGGGGAACTTCACCAACTACAACGGCACTGCACGCAAAGGCATAGCGCGCCTGAACAGCGACGGCGCGCTGGATACCTCCTTCGATCCGGGTGCCGGGGTGGACAATGAAGTACAAGCCATCGTGCTACAACCCGATGGGAAGGTGGTGATCGGTGGAGTGTGGAACACGGTAGATCTGGTGCCGTTCCGGAATATCGCTCGCTTGAACAGCGATGGCAGTTTGGACCTCTCCTTCGATCCAGGTACGGGCGCCAACGGCTATGTGAGGGCCATGGCCTTGCAACCTGACGGAAAGGTGCTCATCGCCGGGGACTTCCAGAGCTACAACAACATCAACCGCAACTACGTCGCCCGGGTGAACTCGGATGGCAGCCTGGATGCGTCCTTCACTATCGGCAGCGGGGCAAGTGCGAATATCCTCGCCATGTCGCTACGTACCGATGGCACCATTCTCATCGGCGGGTGGTTCACCAGCTTCAATGGCACGCCGCGCAACCGCATTGCACGCCTCCTGCCCAACGGCAGTAACGATGCTTCGTTCGCTCCGGGGATCGGAGCGGAGAACGCCGTACTGTCCATCAAGGAACAGTATGATGGGAAAGTGCTGATCGGCGGCTACTTCATCAGCGTCAACGGCGTATCGCGGCCACGCCTGGCACGATTGAACGTGAACGGCAGCTTAGACAACAGCTTCGACCCCGGAACAGGTGTGCCCGGAACGGGATATTCAGGATCGATCACGACCATGGCCGTGCAGTCCAACGGCAAGGTGCTCATCAGCGGTTCCTTCACCAGTTACAACGGCACGGGGCGCAACCGCCTGGCCCGTGTCAACGCTGAACCGCCGTGCTCCACCATCGTCGAGCTCGAGTTCAGCACCGACGGCGGTGGTCTGCGCTGGGCCTTGCATGATGCAGGAAGCAACGCGGTGGTGCAAAGCTCACCTGGTTACCCCGGATACTACAACCCGCCTGCCAGCCCGGACTACACAGAGACCACCTGTCTGCCCGATGGTGAATTCTACTTCGTCTTCGAGGACGAGAACTGCGACGGTATCGTGAACGGCGGCTACATCGTGCGCGTGGGCGGCAAGCGCGTGATCGACAACCGCAGCAACCTCAACAACGGCTGTCCCAGCCAGATCGCGGGCAACACCGGCGTGAACGTCCCCGTGGGCAACGACCGATTGATCAGCGCAAGTTGCGACCGGTTGGAACTGCGGCGCGGCGTGAATGCGAACTGTTCCGATAGGCTCACGGCGGATAATACCCCCAACGGCACCAGCGGTAACGTGTACCAGTTCTGGATCTACGAACCCAACGGTGGCCTGAGCATCCGCTACCCTGCCAATGGCCCGGGATCCAACCAGGTGAGCATGGCCGCGTTGCCTTCTTTGGCGGAAGGAACGATGTACAACGTGCGCGTGCGTACCCGCATCGCTCCGGGCCAATGGCGTGCATGGGGCAGCGCCTGTCGCATGCGGATCGATAACACCCTGGGCCAATGCGGCGCGGCTGCGTTGGTGGATGACCTGAGCAATGCCAACCACAGCTGCGGCAAGAACATTACGCTGCCCGCGGGCAATAGCTCCGGCGCGGCCAACCGCGTGGTGTGCATGCCGGTGACGCGCTACAACAACAACTGCGTGAACGTGCAGGCGAACAAATACCAGTTCCGCTTCCGCATCCCGGCGGAGAACGTGGTGATCGTGCGCAACAGCAACACCAACTTCACGCACATGCATACAAGCGATGGTTTCGCGGAGTGCAAGACCTATGAGGTGGAGGTGCGCGCGAGCTTCAACAGCGGTTCTACGTGGTGTCGCGGTGGTGTGGATCCGGTGGATGACCTCACGCCGTGGGGCAAGGTGTGCGAAGTGTACACCGGTGGTTGCGATGAGGAGTTCGTAGGGAACAATCACATGCTCGAAGCCGGTCGGTCCGAGCAAAGCGTGGGACTCTATCCCAACCCGAACCGTGGCGATCAGCTCTTCCTGAGCATCGATGCGATCGCCGACGGGGTGCATACCGTGAGCGTGGACATCTACGATGCCTTCGGCAAGCGGGTGAGCGCACGTACGATCGCGGTGAACCCTCTCGGCCCCGGCTCGGGAGGCTTCATCAACACGGTGCTGGATCTGAATGGTGAACTGGCCACGGGTCTGTACATGGTACACATCACTGCAGGGGATGCGGTGTACACCGAGCGGTTGGTGATCCAGAAGTAACGAACAGGAAAGAACCCCGGCGGATCGCCAGGGTTCTTTCGTTCTGCGCGATCACTGAAAAGAATGTTCCGATCGCGGGATTTATCACTCTGGATCGCCACCACGCACCAGAACGTGCGTGCGACTTCCGGTGTGACGTCCGTTGGGGGCGACGATCCACCAACAAGGGAGTGACACGGGATCCGGACATGTTGAAGCCCGGCTGTTCGCCGGGCTTCAACCGTGGGAATGCCCGCTCGGTCAGGCTTTCGCCTCAGCGGACTTGGTCTTCGGGGCCTTGTCCGGAGCTGCTACAGCAGCGGCCTTCAGGCGGGCGATCTTCCTGGTCGCCTTGCGTTTGCGGATGGCTTGCGCCTGTGGATCCTGTGCCATGATTCTGGAATGTTGGGCCGCGAATGTAGGGCGCCTCGGACAACCGCACCTATTCTCGGCCTACGCCGCCCGTCTCTGTCATATCGAATAGACGAATAGCCGTCGGGGATTCCGCCTACCACCACCTTGCTAGGAACAGGATACGCGCGGATCACTCCTTACCGGACCGGACATTCACAGGTTCATCGCGAAATGTTGGTGATGGCCTTATAGGGATCAGGCGCCAAGTGCTACACAGCGATGCTCGAAATTCGAGCTAGAAGTCCCGGGAGCGCAATGTGCCTTGTCCTGGAACGGCTGCCACGGACCACCGTTCATCGATCCGCCAAGCCCGTTCCTCCAAGATCGGATCCGCGAATGATCAGCAGAGGCATCCCAATGCTCTGTAGACACGTCTTGGTTGTGCATCACATGTCACGCTCCTACAAAATAGCGCTCATCCTCAAGAGCAGGAGCAGCCTGCCGGTCTATAAGGATCTAGCGAAGCTCAGCGACCACGAACTCGACCAGCAGGTGCATTCGCTCTTCCAGCAGATGCGGTGCAACGAGAGTTCCGTGATCGCGCGTATGGTGCTGCGGCAACCGACTTTCAGTTTGAACTGAGATCAGGATCCGATCCAACAGGCTGCTTCCCCACATTCCCTCTACAGGACGGCGTATATATTTGCCCGCGCCGCGCTATCAGGTGCGGCAAGACGATCATGAGCGATCAACACCACAGCGCACATTTCCCGGAGGAAGCTGAACAGAATGAGATCGCTGGGCCGGTACTGGTCAGCCTTATCATCCTCACCGCGATCATTCTCGTGGTCTGGGCGATGAGCTAGCTCACGCTCCTCGTGGTATCCGGCCGCTGGTCCCCTGCCCGATCCAGATATTCGTCGCGCCGTACGAGCATGAACCAATTCTCGGTCAGTTCGAGGAAGCCCTGCTCGAAACAGAACACGTAGGTGTTCCCCGCCTTGGTGCGGTGCGTATTGGTGTGGTACATGAAGCTGTACCCGCGTTCAATGAGCTTCTCCCTATGCACCTTGGTCTTCCCCTCCGGCCCTGTGTTCAACTCGGCCATGATCCGGCGATTCCGCTTCAACGCGTTCACCACGTTGCGCACATAGTTGATGGGCGCATTATTGGTGTGGTAGTGAAAGAGGTTCCGGCAGGCATCGCTGCAAAAGCGCTTATCCGTACGGCCGAGAAGTTTCTCGCCGCACTCCAAGCACACGCGTTCCGTTGCTGGCATGGCTCGAATGTAGGGGGAAAGGGTATTCGGAACACCCTTCTGCGCAACCAGAAAAACCAAAATGGCCGACCGACGGCAGGTTATTCACCACGCCACATGGGCGAGGGCGAAGGAGACGATGGCCAGCAGCGCGAAGAGCAACATGCTGGTACGAATGAGCGCATTCCGGCTGGCCGAGCGTGTACGATCCATGGTGTTGTCTTGAGGAGCACTCCAATGACGGATCACTGTGGAATGGTTGCTTGCCATGGCCTAGAGTTTCGTCCAGGGCCGTGTGAACGTTCGACCATCGATGGTGGTTATGCCGACCAGATACACGCCGGAGACCAGCGCCGTGGCTGAAAGCGTTGCGCGATCCGCATGACCGACGGACCGGAGCATCACCCTTCCTGCCAAGTCCATCACCTGCACGGAGAAATTGCCATCCACTGCCAAAGTGATCTGGTCCGAGCCCGGATTCGGGAACAACCCGATCTCGTTTCCGGCAGCTCGTTCATGGATCGCTGTACTGAACTCCGCCAGCAGCACGCTCGGCTCGGTGATCACCGGATCGTTGAAGTCGAAATAGATGTTCGCGGTGTTCTCGATCGACGTGCCGAGCAACAACGGAAGCATCGGTTTGATGCGGAAGCTGACGAGGCCATGGCTCGCGGCTTCGTTCACGTTGCTGTCCGGCAAGAGGATGTTCGCGAAGCGCCACTCGATCACACGGCCCGGCTTGAACGAAACGGAGAACGGATGGGACGATGCGCCCTGCTCGAAGCTCAAGAGATCGAGCGCCGCGCTCACCGTGTCCGTGACCACCACCGTGAACGCCGTATCGGTGCCGGTGTTCTGGAAGCGGATGGTGTAATCGATCCATTCATCCTGATCGATGTAGTAGAGTGCATCGCTCCACGCACTGCTGGTGCGCGCGATCTTATCGTTGGGATCGAAGCTGCCGGTGACCACTTGCGTCACACTTTGCGAAACACCGAAGCTGTTGTTGGAAAGCAGTGCATCCGAAAGGGTGTTGGAGACCGTTCCACTGCATGCGAGCAAGGTCCCGAGCGCAGTGCCCACTGGCACATTGGCCTGCACGTGAAGGTCCTGTTGTCCAAAAGAACTCATCGCGGGGAAGTCCCAGGTCACGGTATTCCCGGTCACATCGGTTGGCTGTGGCCATGCGATCTGGAAGACGAGCAACGGATCGAAGGTGATGGTGGCCGTTACCGCACCGCTCAATTGCGGTGATAGGTTGCGCACCAACGCATGGATCTGGGTATCGAAACCCGGACGGGCCTGGCCATGCGACCCAACGATGGAGAGATCCAACGGCACGGTGCTCCCATTCGCCAGTTCGAGGGTTTGAATGTCCGAGTTCACCGTGAAGGGAACCGGTTGCGCGGCTGGGCATATCGGGATCAAGGTGGCATTGGCCTGCTCCAACGTGTAAGCACCATTCGTCAGTGGAAAGGTGAATCCACCACCGAAACCGGTGAGCGCCACTTGTCCGCCGGGCTGGATCAACATGGGGCTGTACGGAATGCCCACTTCATTGACATCGTGCACACAATCTCCATTCACATCGTACCAACTGCTGCCTTGCACCGTGCCGCATAAGTTGCCCACATACGGAACCGTGAATGGGATGAAGATCGTATCGCAAGGTGCTGTCCAGAGATAGGTCCACGTCTGTTTCAGAACATAGTTCCCCGCAGCCAAGCCGTTGATCCAGCCTGCCGTGCTGGCGTTCGATGAGTGATAATGCGATACGCCGACATCATCCACTACGGTAAGATCCACCGACCATGGAAAAGCACCGGACCAATGGATCTTTCCCAAAGTCCCAACGCATTCACCTACGGTCGCATCAACGGTGACCGGCGTTGCATCCGGACCGAAGGCCACTTGCGTGATGGACCCCGAGCAACCGAGTGCGTCCATCATGTCGACCTGTATCAGATCGCCGTTCGCGAACCCGAAATACATCGGATCGTTCCATGGTGTTGTCAAACCAACGAACGTGAGCGGAACCCCGTTCGCCGTGACCGAATGAGAATACGGAGGTAACCCGTGCATGGTGCTCTCCACCACGGCCAAGGTCCCGTTCGCTTCACCGGGGCAAGGCATTCCAGCGGCCTGGGTGAATCCGCCATAGAGTTGCGGATCATTTGTGATGCTGAACGTGGCATCCACCGTTGCACCGACGAAGTCGGTAACGGTCACCGTGTAGGAACCTGCGCTCAGATCCGTGCGGTCCTCGATGGTGGGTCCATCGCTCCACTGATAAGTGTATGGTTCGGTGCCACCGCTCACGGTGATCAGCAGCTGGCCAATTGGATTTCCACAGGCCGTGAATTGGCGGCTCTCCGGATCAACGTGACACCAAGCGGCGTTGCAACCGCGGAAAGATGGAAGAGTATCGAAATGATCAGAAGAGCACGCATGTGATCAGTGCTTGATGAAGCGCTGTTGAATGACACCGCCGTTTCCAAGACGCACTTGCGCCACATAGATGCCGGGTGAGAGATCCGAGACCTCCATGGTGCATCGGTTCGCATTGCCCCCTTCAATGCGCATCAGCCTTCCATCGGCACTGAATACACGGACGCCGAGGATCGTGGTGGTGTTCGATGTGAGCGTGATGTGATCGCTCGCCGGATTCGGAACGAGGAGCACTTGTCCGGGTCCTTGTTCGCGTACCGCCGTGCTGAACTCGGTCGTCAACACCGCATCGTTCGTGCGGATCGGCGGGTTGAAGTCGAAGAAGATGTCGGCGTTATTGGCGATCACGCTACCCGGCACAAGCGGTTGCGCAGGTTTGATCCGGAAGCTGATGAGGCCATGACTTGCGGCCTCATTGGTGCCGCTATCGGGCAACAGGATGTTCGCGAAGCGCCACTCCACTACCCTGTCGTTCTTGAACTCGACGGTGAACGGATGCGAGGCCACGCCTTGCTCGAAGCTCGCCATGTCGAGATCGGCTGCGAGCGTATCCGAAACCACTACCGTGAAGGACGTATCGGTTCCGGTGTTCTGGAAACGGATCACATAATCGATCCATTCATCCTGTCCGATGTAATACAGATCGCTGCTCCAGCCACTGCTGGTGAACGCGCGCTTGTCGTTCGGATCGTATGCCCCTTGGATGACCCCGCCTGGGTTTGCCATGTTGTTCGCAAGGGTCGATTCCGTCAAGCTCTGGCTCGCTGTGAATGCATGCGCGAACGGCTGGCCGATCAAGCCCACATCGGCCGGCACTTGTAGGGTGATGCTGAAATTGTGTTGACCGAAAGCGCTGAGGGCCGGAAGATCCCATGTGATCGTGTTCGCGTTCACCGTGGTCGGTGCAGGCGTCGCGCTCGCATAGGACATCTGCGCGTCGAAGGTCATCGTGAGCGTGACCGCGCCGCTGATCTGCGCGCTGAGGTTCCGCACATTCCCCCAGATCGTATGCGCGAAACCAGGACGGGCCACGTTCGCGTGCGCGGTGACCTGCACATCCAGCGGGACCAAGCTGCTATCCGCGAGGTTCACGGTGACGTTGTTGTAATTCACGGTGAAAGGCGCCAGCGCCGTGGATGGACAGATCGGATACAGATCGGTTCCGGTTCCCTGTGCTTCCAAGGTGAAGTTCCCATTGATCAGGTTCCGCGTGAAATCGCCGTTGGCATTCGTGATCGCGTACTGCGGGCCGGGCAAGATCTCGATCACGCGGTACGGCACGCTCGGTTCCGCACCATTCTGCACGCAGTTCTGGTTGTTGTCGATATAGAGTCGGCCGCTCACCGAACCACAGTCGGGGCCAAGGTCGGGGATGGTGAAATTGCTCGTGTAGCCGCATCCCGGAGGACCGAAGTAGACGGATGAGTAATCACCATACACCGTATAATCACCTGCTTCCAAGCCTGTGAGCACCAAAGGCTCCATGGGGTTCAGATCCTGGAAGATCGCGCCGCCCACACCGATCTGAAAGACCGAGATCGCAGGGCCATAGGGGCCCGCAAACCCGAAGATGAGCTCGGCACTTCCATTGGCCAGACCCCCACACGACGGGTTGATGTTCGTGGCGATCGCGCCCAAGGATTGCGGTGAATCGATACCTATCCAGCTACTTCCGGAACATCCGTTGAAGTCCGTGATGGTGAGGTACACCTGATCATTGACGCCGAAGTACCCGAAGTACGGAGCGCCGGTATTGATGTCGAAACCGAGCGGGCCGGAGATCGAGCCATTGACGTCCAGCGTTCCGGTGTATGGCCCCAAACCATTCAGTGCAGCGGTGATAATGCTGATGGATCCGTTTTGCGATCCCGGACACGGGTGATGCGCCGCGCTGTTATCATAGACCCATGTGTAATTGAAATCGACGTTGAGTTGTCCCGCGACCAGGACGAAATCGTGTGAAGCCTGCGTACCCACATTGTCGGTCACGGTCAACGTCCATGTTCCAGCGGTGAGACCCGAAATACTTGGAACCCCTTGTCCGCTCGGCGGCACAGGGGACCACATGTAGCTGTACGGCGCAGCGCCTCCGGTCGCGTACGCATCAATGGATCCGTTCGCATAGCTGCACGTCGGGTGGGTGATGTTCCCGTTGATGGTGAGCGCAGAGGCCGCGACGGGCGCCAAGAGCAACAGGAATGAAGTGGACAGTGCTCTCATGGAAACGTGGATGTTGGGCAGACCGTTCGGCTGAACCTACTGCTTGATGAATCGATCGCGGAGAACTCGACCGTTCCGATCGGTGATCTCGACCACATAGCTACCACCGGCCAGTCCGGCGATATCAAGCGTCACCACCGAAGCGCCAACGCGTTGCTGTTGGATCACGCGGCCGTCCGGGGAGAACAACTTCACCGAGCGCAACTCGATCGGTGACGTTATGGTGATGCGATCGCTCGCTGGATTCGGGGCGAGGATGACCTGCCCTTGCTCCTGCCCCTGTACATCAGTACTGAACTCCGCCACCAACACACTCGGGGCAGTGATCACCGGCGGGTTGAGGTCGAAGAAGATGTTGGCGGTGTTGCTGATGACGTCACCCGGCTGAAGAGATGCATGCGGCCTGATGCGGAAGCTCAACGCACCATGACTGAGCGTCTCATTGGTGCCACTGTCCGGCAGGTTGATGTTGTTGAAGGTGAAGCGGAGCACGCGCGGATCATCAAGCTGCGGAATGTAGGCATGGGACGCGCCCAAGAGCTGAAGCGTGCCTATGTCCAACAGTGCATCCAGCGTATCCGTGACGACCACCGTGAAAGCCGTGTCCGTTCCGGTGTTCTGGAAGCAGATCGTATAGGTGAGCGTACTGTCCTGATCGATAAGATAAACATCCCGCGGTTCGACCGTCTTCACATTCGGGTCATAGCTGCCCTGCACCGTGACATCGATGAGCACATCGTTGTTCGTCAGGGAAGTTTCCGTAAGCGGTTGGCTACTGGTGAAGAACAAGGGAAGGTGCTGCCGATGAGCCCGGGATCGGGAGGAACGCTCAAGGTGACGGAGAAGTACGGCGAGGCGAATGAACCCAATGCGCCCATCGACCACGTGATCACGTTGCCGCTCACGTTCGCCGGTGCGGGATAGGCATCCACATAGGTGAACGTCGGGTCGAATGTGAAACTCCCGGTCAGGGGTCCGCTGAGTTGTCCGCTCGTGTTCACCACACGCAGCCAAGTGACGAACTCGAAACCCGGCCTCGCCGGGGAAAGGCCGACGAGGGAGGCCACCAGGTCCAGCGGAGCAAGGCTGCTGTCGGCAAGATCGATGTTCACCAACGGCGTTCCGCTGGAAATGGTGAACGGTACAGGCGAAGTACCCGGACAAAGCTGCAGAAGGTCCGCGTCGTTCAGGCTGATGTCGAAGTCGCCCGGAAGAAGATTGCGCGAATAGTGGCCGTTCGCATCGGTGATCGCATAGTCCGGACCCGGTCCGATGGTGAGCAGGCGCTCCGAGAGTCCAACGTCACCTGCGTCCTGGGAGCAATTCTGATCGTGGTCGATGAACACCGTTCCGCTGATGTTACCGCAAGTGCTCCCTAGGTCGGGTATGGTGAACTGGCCTGCCGTATAACATCCGGCCACCACTGGAGCGGTCGGGTAGATCGTATAGTCACCCGCAGCGAGACCGGGTACCATGATGGAATCGTTCGGGTAATACGGGATGTTGAAGGCGATCTGCTGCGTCAGGTCATTGATGACCTTGAAACCGCCGCCACCGCTCCAATCGAGCATTTCCTGCGAGGGGATGATGAGCGCGCTACCGTTAGCCTGGCCGGCACAAGCCCCGTTCGCCTGGACCGTAGCGGGCACGCCCAACGGCCCGCTCACCATGAAGGAGAACTGCCCCGTGCATCCCCCTTGATCATTGATGTACACATCCACCTGATCACCATTCCCGACCCCCGAGAAATACGGATCACCTTGCTGGTCATAGCCTGCCAGGTCCAAGCTCACGCCGCTTACCTGCATGCTCACGTTGTAAGGCGGGATACCGTTCAGGTAATGCGCCGCGTAAAGCACCGATCCGTTGTGTTGCCCAGGGCAAGGATTGAAGCCTTGGCCATCGATGATGAACGAATTGAGCGGCTGGCCAAGATCCGTTAGGTAGATGCTCCAGCTACCGGTGGCCGTGGCACCAACGAAGTCCGTAACGGTGACCCCATAGCTGCCAGGGCGAGCCCTGTCCTGTCCTCAATGGTCGGACCATCGTCCCAAGCATAGGTGTATGGCCCGGTGCCGCCCGTTGGCGTGATGTAGATCCTGCCGTCGTTGTAGGAGCATGGTGAGTTGAAGATGCTGTCCGTGCTGATGTACATGGCCATCAGGCTACAAGGAACGACCGCTGCAAGGGAGAGGATGAATCGCATGTTGTCTATTGTTTGATGAATGTGTTCCGATGGACCGATCCATCGATCAAGTGGGTGACGACGACGTACATGCCATCCGCCATGCCGTCCAGCAACAGATGCACTGAACCGGTGCGTCCAGATCGCGTCATCATCGTCCGGCCATCCATTGCAAGCATGCGTACCGTGCTTATCGCGGGGCCGTTCGAAATGATGTCCGTGGCCTCCTTTGCCGGGACCGGTTGGATCGTGACAAGGTGATCGGTCGGACCGTTCGCCATATCTACCGACGTGCTGAACTCCGCCGTGAGCACACTTGGCTCGGTGATCACCGGTGGATTGTAATCGAAATAGATGTTGGCCGTGTTCTCGATCACGGTGCCAGGTAGCAACGGCAGGTGCGGTCGGATGCGGAATGAAACCTGCCCGTGGCTGTCACCTTCGTTCACGTTGCTGTCCGGCAGCAGGATATTCGCGAAGCGCCACTCCACCACCCTGCCGGGTTTGAAGCTCACATCGAACGGATGTGAGGCGATCCCCTGCTCGAAGGTGCCCATGTCCAATGTCAGGGGAAGAACATCGCGCACCACCACGGTAAAGGCTGTGTCACTGCCGGTGTTCTGGAAGCGGATAGTGTATTCCATCCACTCGTCCTCATCGATGAGGTACAGGCTTTCGCTCGCCCCCGAACTGGTCTCGACCAGTTTGTCGTTGGGGTCGTAGCTCGCGGTGAAGAACGAATTCCGGGTGACTGAATTATTAGCCAGCGTTACTTCGGCTAGGCCCTGGCTCGCAGTGGCAATATGGCTGTAGGGCGCACCGATCAAGCCGATATCCACCGGCACCTGCAATTGGACCGAGGCATACACGAAATCATAGCCTATCAGCGCTGGCAGGTTCCAGGTCACCAAATTGCCGACCACCGAAGTGGGCGCTGGATATGCACTGATGAAGCTCATCTGCGGATCGAACTCCATGGTCGCTGTGATCGCTCCCGACGTCTGGCCGCTACTATTAAGAACACGCATCCTGGTCGTGTGCTGAAAACCGATGCGTGCAGGCCAGCCGGATATCGTAGTGATCAGATCCAGCGGCACCAAGCTGCTATCGGCCACGTTCACCACTTGGTTCACGCCGCTCAACACGACCGGTATCGGCTGACCCGATGGGCAGATCGGATAAAGGTCGGATCCCGTGCCTTGCACATCCATGCTGAAACTTCCATTGGGAAGGTAGATCCCGTAATTCCCGAGGTAGTTGGTGATCGCATAGTACGGGCCTGGCGTGTATTCGATGAGCCTGAAGCGCAATGCCGGATCGTTCGCGTCGCGCACACAATCCTGGTTGTGATCGATGAAGACCTGACCACCCACATAAGCGCATTGCCCGAAGTAGTCAGGCACTTCCACGTACATGGAATCCACGCAATTGAGTTGCCCACCTGGACCATTCGGCACAGAGCCTAGGATATCCGGATCGGTGATGATCCAATAGGCACCGGCAGCGAGGTTGGAGAAGTTGAAGGAGGTGTTGCCCGTTATTCCTTGGCTCCCCCCACTAAATAGCTGACTCGGGGGGATCTCGCCATTGAGTGTGCGAATGTTCACTCTGAAATACTGACTTGGATCGGCACCACTCACCGCTACACCGATGCGGCCGTTACTCCCTCCACACGCACCGAGCACACTGTTGATCTGCACGTTCGGTGGCACAAAAGCGTTCGAGATCTGCAGGATGGTCGATCCCGGACAACCCAAGCCATCGGTCCAATCCAAGTTGACCCAACTGCCCGGGGCCGCGTTCATCCAGATGGCGTAGTAGTTGAGCGATCCGCCGTACTGATCGGTGAAGTTGCCGAACAAGGTGCCCGGTGTCTGGATCGAATGCGGCTCAGGTCCATGGTGCGGGTCGTCCAAGAAGACGAAGGCATATGGGTTATCCCCCGCACAATGCACGAGGCCCTGGAACCCACCTTGATATGAGGGGTGAAAGCTGGTGACGAGGATCTCTTCATCATCCGTGGCCATATCGCTAAGTGCGTCGGTGACCGTTACGGAATAGATGCCGGGTGGAAGGAATTCGATGACCGGGGTGGTGGCTCCATTGCTCCATTGATAAGTGAATGGAGGCGTTCCGCCAGAAATCTCTGCAGTGAGGTAACCAAGTGATTGGCCACAGGGCGCATCCGATGCCTTGTAGACGACCACGGAAACCGCGGAAGAAGTGAGCGAGCAGAGCAGGAATGCGGCAGAGGCAAGTGTAATGTTCCGGTTCATGGGTGGGTGGATCTGAGCAACGTGACTGAGCTGATCGCGGTGTTGGTCTCCAGACGGAGCACGTATGCCCCGGTGGCCGCAGAACGAATATCGAGGTTCTCATCCTGGGCCGTGGTTCTTCCACTCAGCACGACCCGACCATCCGGCGCAACGAGGGACCAGGACGAATTCAGAGGCGTTCCTTGCGGCCAGTTCACGCGCACGCGATCGTTGGCGGGATTCGGGTACAGTTGCATCCGGGCCTGTTGCACATCGATCACCCCCGTACTGAACTCCGCCACCAGCACGCTCGGCTCGGTGATCACCGGCGGATTGAAGTCGAAGAAGATGTTTGCGACATTCTCGATGATCGTGCCGGGCAGGACCGGCGTGCGCAGCTTGATGCGGAAGGATGCGAAGCCATGGCTCGCTGCTTCGTTCACATTGCTGTCGGGCAGCAGAATGTTCGGGAAAATGAATTTCAAGATCCCCTGGCTGGTGAGCGATCGCATGCAGGTGTGCGAGCTTGCCCCCCACTGGACCGATGCCAGGTCCAAGGTGCTGGGCAGCGTATCGGTAATGATCACCGTGAAGGCCGTGTCGGTTCCCGTGTTCTGGAAGCGTACAGTGTAGTCGACCCAGTCGTCCACGTCGATGTAGTAGAGATCATTGCTCCATTGCGAACTGGTCAGCGCGACCTTGTCGTTCGGATCGTAGCTCGCCGTGACCGTCAAGATCGTGCTCGCGCTGTTGTTGGCAGCTACGGCGTCCGTGTTGATCGTTGTGAGCGATACCGATGCATTGAGCACCGTGCCGATCAAGCCCACATCCGGCGGCACCTGCAACTGCACCTGGATAGTGCGGATCCCGAAGGCCCCCATCGCGTTCTGGTTCCACGTAAGCACATTACCGTTCACATTGCTCGGCGCGGGTGAGGCACTGACGTACGTCACCGCAGGATCGAAGGTGAAGACCGTGCTGGTATTGCCTGTGCTCGCCGGGGTGAGGTTGGTCTGTTGGATCACGTAGTGCAGTTCGAAGCCCGGCCGCGCCGGACCATTCGCGATCATCACTTCGGCATCCATCGGCACCAGCGCGGTGTCCGCGATGTTCAAGGTCTGCACGCCGACCACATTCACGGGCGCTGGAGGTGCAGGACAATGCTGCGCGATGTCCGCAGCGATCTGCTGCAAGGTGTAGGCACCACTGGCCAGGTTGATGCTGTATGCACCGCTGGCATTCGCAGTAGCATAGACCGGCCCCGGCTGGAACTCCAGGATCGCACAGGGTACGCGCGTCTCGGATCCGGCGCTGCCCATCACACAGTCCACGTTGTAGTCCATGTACACCGTACCGTTCACATTGCCGCAAGCAGCACCGAGGTCAGGTACGGTCACGAAGATCGAGTCGCCACAAAACGCCCTGATCTGCGCTCCCAAAGTGGAATTGCCAAGTGATAGGATCCGTTGCACCACCCAGTAATCGCCAGGGACCAAGGCCGAGAACTGTTGTACCCCAGCCTGGTTTCCGGCTCCCTGCCTCTCCACCAGCGAATGGTCCGCACGCCGCAGTTCCAGGTCGGTGAATTGCTGGTGCCCTTCGGCGGTGAGGGCGAGTTGGATCACGCCATTGTTGCCGGAAGAACATGCACCCTGCACGTCCAGCACGCTCATCGTCGGCCATTCCACCTCCCATCCATTGCGTAGATCGATCGCTCCGGGGCACCCGCTGTTGTCCGTAAAGGAGACTTGGTAGGTGACCCCAGGCATGGCGCTGGCCATGATCAAGTAACTGGGAAAACCGCTGACCTCAAGGAATTCCTCGGCCACCACGCCGTTGAACATCAATGGCTGTTGAGGCAAAGGGTAACCCAGGTTGAAATACTGCTCCTGAAGTCCGACCAATTCCACCACCGAATGCGCCGTTGCGGCTCCCCCGCCGGAGAGGCAATACGCCCGCTGACCAAGGAACGCGGCGGGAGGGTATGCGGTCAAGCTGTTCACGGTGGTCTGCTCGATCACCTGCGTGCCCACGAAGTCCGTCACCGTCACCGAGTAGATCCCCGCCACCAGCGCGTACACATCCTCACTGGTATCGGCATTGCTCCACGCGAAGGTGTAGGGTGGCACACCGCCGCTTACGGTGCAATCGATCCAGCCGCTGGCATTGCCGCAGAACTCATGGTGAGGGGTGAGCGTTACCGTAAGCGCATGCGCGCCAGCGGCGATCACAAGGACAAGAGAAAGGAAGGTCCCGCGTAAGGTTCGCGTCATGGGTCTTGGTTCGGTGGCGGCCGGGAGGGTATCCTGCCACTCGGCAGACGACCCTTCCGGATTTGGATGCCTGAAGGTAGGCCAAGTCCTTTCAACAGGACCCTCCGGGTATCTTCGCCGCCCCTATGCGCCACGCACGCACCGTCGCCTTCCACACCTTGGGCTGCAAGCTCAACTTCAGCGAGACCAGCACCCTGGCCCGTTCGCTGGAGGAGGCTGGTTATGCGCGGGTGAAAGTGGAGGAGCGCCCGGATGTCTTCGTGCTCAACACATGCAGCGTGACCGAGAACGCGGATAAGGAATGTCGCCAATGGGTGCGCAAATTCCAGCGGATCAATTCCGAGGCCTTCATCGCGGTTGTGGGTTGCTATGCGCAGTTGAAGCCCACGGAGATCGCCGCGATACCCGGCGTTGACCTCGTGCTCGGCGCGAACGAAAAGTTCGATCTGGCTGAATTCGTTGAGAAGGGCATTTCCTCCCCTCTCCTTGGGAGAGGGGCCGGGGGTGAGGTGCTTTTCTCCCCCATCAAGGATGTCAAGCGCTTCATTCCCTCATACAATGCCAACGACCGCACCCGCACCTTTTTGAAAGTGCAGGACGGCTGCGACTACTTCTGCTCCTTCTGCACCATTCCGCTCGCACGCGGACGAAGCCGCAGCGGCACCATCGCCGAGACCGTGGCGCAGGCCGAATCGATCGCTGCATCGGGTGTGAAGGAGATCGTGCTCACCGGCGTGAACACCGGAGATTTCGGCCGCCAGCCCTTGACTCCCCTCGAGGACTTCCTTCAACTCATCGAAGCGCTCGACACCGTTGAAGGCATCGAGCGCTTCCGCATCAGCAGCATCGAACCGAACCTCTGCCACGACGGCGTCATCGACTTCGTGGCGACGAGCAAACGCTTCGCACCGCACTTCCACATGCCCTTGCAAAGCGGTAGTGACATGATCCTGGAACGCATGCGCCGCCGGTACGACACCGCGCTTTACGCGGAGCGCGTGCAACGCATCAAGGAGCGCATGCCGCATGCGTGCATCGGTGTGGACGTGATCACCGGCACACCCGGCGAAACGGAAGAGGAGTTCGTGAAGACGCACGCATTCCTGCGCTCCATCCCCGTGGACTACTTGCACGTCTTCACGTACAGCGAGCGCGCGAACACCACCGCGGTGCGTATGGAGGATGTGGTGCCGATGGAGGTCCGCCGTGAACGCACCAAGCAGTTGCGGATCCTGAGCAGCAAGTTGCAACGCGCGTTCTACGAGCGGCACCCTGGGCAGCGAGCGGCCTGTGTTGTTTGAAGCCGGTGACGGTGTGCCGAGTACCTCCGCAGGGTCTCGCGCAGCTGACCCTGCGGCCCGCGGATCTTCAACCGCAGGGTCCCCTCCTTCGTCGGGAGACCCTGCGGAGGTGATGCACGGTTACACCGACAACTACATCCGCGTGGCACTCCCCTACTCCGCTGATCTCGTGAACCGCATCGTTCCCATTGAACTCGGCCGCATCAACGGTGATGGTCACATCACCGGAAAAGTTGATGATGTGTCGGCGCACGAAACTGCCTCCTGCCAACTGGCTACTGCCGACTGACCCATGTACCCCACCATCTACCACGTCTTCCTGGATCTCTTCGGCCTCGATTGGTCGCCGTTGAAATTCCTGAACAGCTTCGGTTTCTTCGTCGCGATCGCGTTCATCCTAGCGAATTGGACACTAAGTCTTGAGTTGCGTCGGATGGAAGGACTTGGTCTGATGCGCCCATCGGTGCGCACGATCACCGTAGGGCTTCCGGCATCCGTTGGCGACTTGATCGGCCAATTCCTGCTCGGCTTCCTCCTGGGTTGGAAAGGCCTCTACCTCGTGATGAACCTCGCGGAGGTCACTGCGGATCCACCGGGGTTCCTCTTGAGCGGCACCGGGAATTTCCTAGGCGGCATCGGCGTGGGCGGGATCCTCGTGTACCTCCGCTGGCGCGAAAAGGACAAGGCGAAACTGCCCGAGCCGAAGCAGGAGGAAGTGAAGATGATGCCGCACGAACACGCGGGCAACATCACCATCATCGCCGCCATCTGGGGCTTCATCGGCGCGAAGACCTTCCACTGGTTGGAGAATCCGGATCAGTTCATCGCCTTCCTCGAAGATCCGATGGGCAAGGACATCATCAGCGGCCTCACGATGTACGGCGGGCTGATCATGGCTGGCGCAATGGTGATCCGCTATTTCATCAAACACGGCATTCCTGCATGGAGCGGTGCCGATGCCGCTGCACCCGGCGTGATGCTCGCGTATGCGATCGGGCGGATCGGTTGCCATGTGAGCGGTGATGGCGATTGGGGGATCGTGAACAACAGTCCGGCGCCGGGTTGGATCCCGAACTGGCTGTGGAGCTACGACTATCCGAACAACGTGAATGGCGTCGGTGTACCGATCCTTGATGGAACCTGCTTCCCGGGCTATTGCACGGTGTTGCCGCATCCGGTGTATCCCACGTCCGTGTATGAGACGATCATGTGTCTCGCGCTTTTCGCTGTGTTGTGGTCGTTGCGGAAACGGTTGAAACCCGCAGGAACGATCTTCCTGCTCTTCCTCTTTTTGGATGGCCTCGAGCGTTTCTTCATCGAGAAGATCCGTGTGAATGTCCCGGTGTGGGGCACCATCACCCAAGCGGAGATCATCGCCACCTTGCTCATGGTATTCAGCGCAGCGGGCCTTATTTGGCTGCGCCGCCGATCGAACACGACGAATGGACCTCAAGAAACTCACTGACCAGGTCACCGCGCTCAGCGTGGATGTGGCCGCCTTCATCCGCAGCGAAGCAGGACGACTCACCGAATCGCGCGTGAGCTCGAAGAGCTTGAACAACCTTGTGACACACGTGGATCACGTCGCCGAGGATCGCCTTGTGGAAGGACTTGGATTGTTGTTACCCGATGCAGGTTTCATCGCCGAGGAAGGCAGTGGTGAGAAAGGTCTTGGACTCAACTGGGTGATCGATCCGTTGGACGGCACCACCAACTTCGTTCACGGCGTACCATGCTATTGCATCAGCATCGCCTTGCTTGATGGCAGCGAGCCGTTGCTCGGGATCGTGCATGAGGTCACGCGCGATGAACGCTTCACGGCGTGGAAAGGCGGCGGCGCACATCTGAACGGACTACCGATCCGCGTGAGCGAGCGATCACAACTACAGGATAGTTTGCTCGCCACTGGTTTTCCGTACGACGACTTCGGACACGAAGCCGAGTACATGGACCTGCTCCGCGAACTGATGCACCGCACGCGCGGCATCCGTCGGTTGGGTAGCGCGGCGGCTGATCTCGCGTACGTCGCATGTGGTCGCTTCGAAGCCTTCTACGAGTATGGCCTCAACAGCTGGGATGTGGCAGCCGGCGTATTGCTCGTGCGCGAAGCCGGTGGGAAGGTCAGTGGGTTCCGCCCCGCGAAGGACCCGGTCTTCGATGAGGAGATCGTCGCGAGCAATAACGCGATCCACAACGAGCTGATCGAAGTGATCGAGCGGAACTGGCAGCGGCAGGATTGATCGCACCGCTGGCAATTCCCGAAGTCTGCACCGCAATTGAACGAGCGTTGTCGTTTACGAGCGCGAAAAGCCAGCCAGTCGGTCCACAGCGGCGAACGTCGCGAAGAGACTGGTGACGGTCGTGCCGTCCGGCGCCTTGTTCTCCGTCATCAGGAAAAGCCCTTTGCTCTTCGCAACGAAAGTGGTGAACGCGGGTCCGCTCAAGTGCGCCTTGAAGGCCGCCTCGTCCTTGTACACTTCCACGAAGGTGACTTCGCCCGCGCTTGTTGGCGGCATGCTCACACCGCTCGCATCGGGCATGTGGATCAGATAGAGCAGCGTGTCGGGCTCGTTGGCATGCACGTCCGCAGCGAGTTGATTCAACAGGGCCTTTGCTGCTGTCTCCGATCCTGATAGGATGTACATCTGGCCGATGGTCGTGGTCATGTCCTGGGTTGTAAGGCATCGAATGTAACCGTCACGGCACGCATCGACTTTCACCCTTAGTGGGTATTTCACATGTGGCCCGGACGAGCCAATTTTGCCGCAGTGATTCGGAATTGCCGATCAGTAAGCGTCCGTCCCGACTTGCATCGATCACGCAAACCGATACATTGTGAAAACCCACCAAAACATTCCACCCACCATGGCCAAGAACAACCCACCCGTTTTCCCGCCCGCCGATCCGGTATTCAAGATGCCGTTCTTCTACAGTTCGCTCTCGCTGATCTGGACCTATTACTGGGTTGACGAAAAACTGGTACTACCACTGCTGAAGGACACGCGACTGAAACCCGCGCGGTTCACGGATCCGGAGTCGAAGGGCAAGGTGCTGATCTCGCTCAACTTCCAGAACTACTCCGCCTTCCTGGGGATGATGATCTCCACGGTGAACGAGATCGAGTTCAATGTGCATTGCTATCCCGAAAAGCATGAGGCGGAGGTGCCGGTGATGTCGTTGCAGGATTACCTCTACGGACAGGACGCCACCAAATTGATCGGGGAAATGCGCCTGCACGTTCCTGCCGATAACGCCGTGGCCGTGCAGGCCGGCGTGAAGTGTTTCGGTGAGCGCAAGTTCCTCACCACCTTCGATTACATGGTGCCCACACCCGATGCGCCCACCGTGGAGAATTGGGCCTACACCGTGTACGATCCCACTTTCGAAGGAGACAAGTCCAAGGCCCTGTACACCCTCACCGCCGATCTCTCTGTGATCCCGCGTCGCGTGGCGAATCCATCGCCGCTCACGCTGTACAGCATGCTTCCCGGCGGACCCAACCGCCCCGCAGGTGGCAAGGACATGGACCTCATCGGCTCGCGCTGGAACATGTTCGGTGTGTATGACATGTATCTCGGCCTGACCCCTGCCCAGCAGAAGAGCTTCACGCTCACCATCGGGAAAACGCAGCATCCGATGGCCGTGGATCTGCGCGCCACATTGGGCAAGGGTGCGAAGGTGTGCGCCGTGCGCGTGTTCGTATCGCCGCCCGCAGCCGCCGAGAACCGTCCCTATTACGTGGACCTCGGTAAGAAGAAGAAATAGGCCCGGCGACCGTAGCGGATGATCCTTCGATCGTCCACTCTCGCATTTGCAGGTTCGCAACACTGATAAGCGCATCACGACCATGTACTATCCGTCCGACCCCGAAGATCAATTCATCGCCCTCTCTGCCGCGCTCACGGCCTACTCCACAACGGAGATCACCGCCACAGGGCAGGCAGCGGAGTATTGGAACATCGTTCTTGGCGTGGTGGGCAGCGCCATCGCCGGTGACTTCCTCAGCGTGTGTGGTGTGGCCTTCGCCAAAAGCGAGGACATCGATGCGTTGGAGAAGAACCTGGACCGGCTGGTGATGAAGGATCCGTGCTATGGCCCCATCGGGCAACGGATCCTCGGCCTTTGGTATGTGTCCACTTGGAACCCGATGCCAGCGGCCTGGTGCGATGCGTACGGTATCGGCGAGAACGACGTGATGTTCATCCCTTCTCCCGCCGCCTACAAGGCCGGTTTGGTGTGGCCCACCTTCGGATCACAACCGCCCGCAGCGAAAGCACCGGGCTACGGTTCGTGGGAATATCCACCGATCAACATCGTGAACACCGATCCTCCGAAGTCATGAGCAAGCAACAGCAGACCACGGACGAAGAGTATGACGTGGTGATCGTGGGAGCCGGGATGTCCGGTGCCATCGTCGCCTTGGAACTCGCGAAGGCAGGCAAACGTGTGCTGATCCTTGAAGCCGGTCGTGCGTTGAGCGATGATGAGGAAGGTTGGCAAAGCGCGGTCGACTATTTCTACACGCAGGTGGCAAAGGTGCCCAACTCGCCCTACCCTCCCACGGGTTCCGCGCCGCAGCCCGATGTACTGCAATACCAGCGCATCAAGGACGGCATCCCGAACTCTTCCGGCTATTGGGTGCAACGCGGACCGCAGAGCTTCGGCAGCGACTACACGCGCACCAAGGGCGGCACCACCTTGCACTGGCTCGCCTGCTCCCTGCGCATGCTGCCCAACGATTTCAAGATGAACACCAACTACGGTGTGGCCATGGATTGGCCGATCGAATACGAGGACCTGCGCCCCTACTACGAGCTTGCGGAATACGAGATCGGTGTTGCTTGCGATGCCGACGCGTACTGGCTCCCCGGTGTGGATCCGAAGACCTACTGGAAAGGCTATCAGTACCCGATGAAGGCGATCCCCAGCAGCTACGTGGCGAAGCGTTTCGCGGAGAAGGCCAAGGGATTGAAGGTGGATGTGTTGGGCAAGGACTACACGATCCGCGTAACGCCCACGCCACAAGGACGTAACGGCATGCCCAACCCGGACTACGTGCCACCGGCCAAGATCAAGAAGGAATTGGAGGAAGCGCGCAAGTACACACCCTACAAGCCGCAAGGGGCCTTCAACGATCCCATGCGCGGTGAGCGCTGCCAGGGCAACGCCAACTGTGTTCCCATCTGTCCGGTGCAGGCGAAGTATTCCGCGTTGCGCACGCTGCATCGCGCCGAGCGCTATCATCCTTCCGGTGGATCGCGCTACGTACACATCAAGACGCAGTCCGTTGCCACGCGCATCGTTCGCAACGCGGACAACTCGCGCATCGATCACATCGAATACCTCACCTACCAGCGGGATCTGGGGCCCACCGTTCCGGGGATCGCGAAAGGCAAGGTCTATGTGATCGCGGCCCACGCCGTGGAAACCGCCAAGCTCTGCCTGATGAGCGGCGTGGCAAACAGCAGCGACCAGATGGGCCGCAACCTGATGGACCATCCCACCATGCTCACCTGGGGCTTGATGGATGAACCGATCTGGCCTTTCCGTGGACCGGGCCAGACCAATGCCATCGCTAGTTTCCGTGATGGTCCCTTCCGATCGGACCACAGTGCTTGCGTGGTACCCATCGACAATTGGGGATGGATCTGGGGAACCTTCGCCCCAGGCAGCACCGTGGGCCAGATGATCGGCGAAGGGAAGATCGGTCGCGACCTCCGGCAGTCGTTGGCCAACAACGTCTCCAGGCAATTCACCTTGCAATGGGAACTGGAGCAATTGCCCGAAGCCCGCAACCGCGTGACCATCGACCCGAACTTCTTGGATGCGCTCGGCCTGCCGCGGCCTGTGATCAACTACTCCATCAGTGATTACGTGCGCCGTGGCATGGAGACCGCCTTCAACGTGAGCAAGAAGATCTTCAAGCACGTGGGCGTTGCTGACCAGACCTTCTACAACCCGGCGAACATGGGTTACCTGGAGTACAACGGCAAACCGTACGAGTTCAAGGGCTGCGGTCACTTGGTGGGCACGCACCGCCTAGGCTCCAACTCCGAGAACTCGGTCACCAACTCCTGGCTCCGCACCTGGGACCACGAGAACCTCTACCTCGTGGGCTGCGGCGCGATGCCCACGTGGGGCACCTCGAACCCTTCGCTTACCATGGCCGCGCTCGCTTACCGTGCAGCGGAATCCATCCTCCGCGACCTGAACAAGGAAAAGCCACTTCGCCTATGATGCTGCTCCACAAGCTTCAAGCTCTTGATACAAGAGTCCCCGATCTGGATTCGCTGAAGGCGCACTTACAGGTAGCCGTGGAACTGGAGATGACCACATTGCCGCCGTATTTGTGTGCGCTCTATTCCATTCCGGACGGCACCAACGTTGAAGCGGCCGGTTTGATCCGCAGTGTGATGATGGAGGAAATGCTGCACATCATCCTCGCGGCCAACGTCCTCAACGCGATCGGCGGATCACCCGTGCTAGCGAAGAAGGGCGTGGCACCCGAATATCCAACGGTACTACCGCAAAGCGATGGTGCGTTCAGCATCAGCTTGCAACCCTTCAGCCGCGCGGCCATTGCCGACTTCATGCGCGTGGAACTGCCGACGCCTGCGGGCATACAACCGAAAGCCGAAGGCTACGACACCATTGGCCAGTTCTATGAGGCCATCAAGGATGCGCTGGTGCGCTTGCACAAGGCGAAGAAGATCCGTTTCGACCACCATCCGGAGCGGCAAGTGGATCCTGCGGATTACTACAACGGCCATGGCAAGGTGATCCAGGTCACGGATCTGGAAAGCGCGCTGAAAGCGATCAGCGAGATCATGGACCAGGGCGAAGGCACCACTAAATCGATCTACGTAAAGGGCATGTCGAAGGACGACCTCGGCTACCACCTCGCGCACTACTACCGCTTCTGGGAGATCAATGCTGGCCGCCGTTTCAAAGCAGGCGATACCACCGCGAGCGGACCGACCGGCAACCTGCTCCCGGTGGATTGGAACGCGACCGCGAACATGATCAGCAACCCGCAAAGCGGATGGTTCGCTCCGGGTGATCCGCGCCGTGACATGATGGATTCCTGCAACGCGATGTGGAAGGAAATGCTGCGTGCGCTGGAGGATGGCCTCAACGGGAAGAAGGACCGACTGGTGCGCGCCGTGCCCTTCATGCTGGAATTGAAGAAGCGTGCCAAGAGCCTGATGAATGTGCCCAGCGGTATCGCGGGGACGATGCTGGGGCCGAGCTTTGAGTGGCCGGGGGAGTGATCAATCGATGATCGCCCGCGCGGCAAGTGCCTCCTGTGTGCTATGCCCTTCCGTCATGGTCGCCAAGACGTCCGCCAATTCTTTTAATGCGCCATTGCCATCGCCCAACTCCTTCTCCAAGCGCGCAAGACTTATCGCCGCGCGCAGTTCCAGTGAGGTCGCGCCCTGGCGCTTCGCGATCGCCTTCGCATCGTGGAAGCGGATGACCGCCTGTTTCGCATCGGTCCCCATCGCCAACTCCGCATCGCCGCTCATGCGCTGTCGCTCGGCCTCCCAGTAGCGTTCGTCGCGCTCGTACATGAAGGTGCGCGCCCGCGTGAGCAACTCCATTGCACGCACCGGCTCGCCCGCGCGCAGGTGAACGTCGGCGAGCAAACTGTAGAAGTAGCCACGCCCCAGTTCGGAACCCTTCTCCTTCCACAGCGCCAACCCGTTGTTGATGTTCGCCACTTGTTCGGCGGGATCCGCACCCTGCATGGCAGAGGCCCAGCCGAGGAGCACCTGGTCCCAACCGATCCAAAAACCGAAGCCGTGCGCTTCGCAATGTGCGATGGATCGGCTCGCCAATTCCTCCACGCGCGCCGCGTTCCCCAGGAACTGTTCCAGCCAGGCGGCGAAGCTCAACGCTAGCGCGATCGAGAACGGATGCTCCAAGCGTTCGGCCAGCGCAATGGCCCTGGCGCTTTCGGACTTCGCCTTCTCCGGGAAGCCCTGCATCCAAAGGATCCATGACAGGTAGCTGCGACAGGTGACACGCGGATCGACCACATCGTAGATGTCGCGGATCAAGGTGGCACTATCACCCTCTTCACCGGTCATGGCGATCACGCTTTCGCAGTGGTCCCTGGCACGTTCGAATTCGCCGCGGTAGAACAAGGTGGAACCCAACGCGCGATGAGCTGCTATCAGGAAGGCCTCGTTCTCCTGCCGTGAGGCGAGCTCCAGCAGGTTCTCTCCTTGCTTGGTGGCGATGTGATATTCGGCGCGCAGCATGTGCAACCGCCATAGCCCGTAGCTGGCTTGGAACAACTGGCCCGGCGTACCGAACTGCTCGCAGAGGTCCCGTGCGTGTGAATAGGTCTGCTCGACGTCCTTGGCACCGTAACCATGGATCGCGGTGAGCGAAGCGCCCTGCCCGATGAGCAGCCTGATCTCCAGTTGCCAACGCTGGCCGCTATCCGAGAGCGCTTGCACTTGTTCCAGCCCGCGTGAAAAGTGGGTGATCGCCTCGGCGTGCGCGGACCGTGCGGCGGCCTTTTCTCCGGCCCTTTGCAAGTACGGGATCGCCTGCCAACCGAGGTTCGCCTTGCCATAATGCAGCGCCAGGATCTCCGGTTCCAACTCCGCGACCTCCGGAAAATGCTCCTCGAGCGCATGGGCTACCAACCGGTGATGGTGCTGTCTGCGGCTCTTGATCAAGGAACGGTAGGCCGCCTCCTGCACCAGTGCATGTTTGAAGCTGTAAGTTGAATGCGATCCGGGTTCGACCTGATCAATGATCTCCGCGTCCACCAGCTGCTCCAGGCTATGCCGGAGAACGGCATCGTCCAACGGATGCACGTAGTGGATCATCTCATAGCTGAACTCGCGCCCGATCACCGCGCCGATCTGCGCGATCTCCTTCACCGCTGCCAAGCGGTCCAGCCGTGCCATCAGCGAATCCTGCAACGTGTTGGGAATGGCTAGGGGCGGCAATGGCCCATCCAGCACGTATCGGTCGCCGGATTCAGTCATCAGGCCGGAGCCGATGATCATCTTGGTGAGTTCCTCCGCGAAAAGCGGCACTCCATCAGCACGTTCGATGATCTGCTCCAACACCTCGTCCGGTAGTTGCTTCTTGCGTGCCACGTGCTTGCACAGCGCACGCGTTTGCTCCGCATCCAATCTGGACAATCGCATGGTATGGACGGATGGATGCCCGTCCCACGGCGAGTTGAACTCCGGCCTGCACGTGTACAACAGCAGCATCCGGTGCCGCTTCACGATCTCCACCAGTTCCTTGAAGGTCTCCAACGAGCTGGGATCGGACCAGTGCAGGTCCTCCACCACGAAGAGGAGCGGCTGCCTGCGCGAGCGATCGTCCAGGATCCGCAACATGGCATCCATGTACTTGCGCCGTTGCTGCGCGGGATCCATGGCCGTGGGCGTGTAGCCGGCCTCGGGCGGCAGCGAGTGGAACGCGCCGAAGACGGGCAGGATCTCCGGGACGTGGAAGCCGTACTGCACCAGCATGCCCTCGATCTTGGTCAGCTTCTCACGAGGCGTCTCGTGCCGTTCGAATTTCAGCACCACACGCTCGATCAGGTCGATGTACGGGTACATCGAGGTGCTTTGATGGTACGGCGAGCACTGGCACGGGGTGAGCCAAGCGATGGACGATGCGGCGACATGCTCCTTCAGCATCTGCACCAAACGCGATTTGCCCATCCCGCCCTCGGCCGAGATCAGCACGGCGCGCCCTTCCCCTGCGCTGGCCTTCTTCCATTCGTCGATCAGGATCCCCACCTCGGTATCACGGCCGGTCAATGGAGTGAGGGTTGCGCGCCCAGCGGCCTCCAGTCGCCCGCGCGCCGTACTCTCATGCGTTACACTGAAAACCTCCATTGGTTGCGCCACGCCCTTCAGCGCATGTGTCCCGATGCTGCGCATGGTGAAGAACCCTTCCACCATCAGCTTGGTGACCGCGCTCACCACAACCGTATTCTCCTGCGCCACGCCTTGCACCCGCGGCGATGTTGAGCGTTTCGCCGAGCGCCATCTTCTGCCAATCGCCCGCACGGTCATCGCCCACGATCATCGGCCCGGTATGGATCCCCACGCGCACGCTCAATCGCACCTTCATCTCGCGCTCCATGCGTTCGTTCAACGCCGCGATGCCTTCGATCACCGCCAGGCCGGTGCGCACCGCCCGGTGGGCATCGTCCTCGTGGGCCTTGGGGAAACCGAAATACATGAGCACACCATCGCCGAGGTAGTTGGCCACATGGCCTTCGTAGCGTTCGCAAACCGCGCGACATACTTCATAGTAGGCATGCACCACGGTATTGAGGTCCTCCGGATCGAGCTGCTGCGAGAGCTGGGTGAAGGAGACCAGGTCACTGAAGATCACCGAGAGCTGGCGCTGCTCCGCATGGCTGGTTTCGAGCGTGGCAACAGGATCCGCCGCTTCCGGAAGTTGCGGTGCCGGATGGTTCGCAGTGGCATGTTCCCGCACCTCCAGCGAAGTGCCGCACTCGTGGCAGAATTTGGCCGTCGGGAGCACCTCGATGCGGCATGCGGGGCAGGTCCGCGCCATTCCCGCACCGCACTGGGCGCAGAACTTCGCATCCTGCGGATTCTCGCTATGGCACTGGCCGCATTGCATGTGGTCGGTACCGCGTCCTGGTGGCCGCGTGTTGCTCAAAGAGCCACGATCACCGCTTTCGATTCGGTGTAAAGCGCAAGCGCCTCGCCGCTCATCTCGCGTCCCCAGCCGCTTTGTTTGTACCCGCCGAAAGGCAGCGCGGAGTCGAAGACGTTGTAGCAGTTCACCCATACGGTGCCTGCACGGTAGGCCTTCGCAATGCGGTGCGCACGCGCGGTATCCTTCGTCCAGACCGCAGCGGCCAGGCCGTACGTGGTGTCATTCGCCCTGCGGATCAGGTCCTCTTCGTCGCTGAAGGGTTCCGCGACGAGCACCGGTCCGAAGATCTCCTCCTGCACCACGCTCATGTGCGGCTTGGTGTTGGTGATGATCGTGGGTTCCACGAAATAGCCGCGGTCGCCATGGCGCACACCGCCGGTGACGAACTCCGCGCCATCGCGCTTTCCCGCTTCGAGGTAACCCGTCACGCGGGCCAGTTGCTCTTCGGAGACCAGTGGTCCCATCTGCGTGTCCTCGTCCAGCCCGAAACCGAGCTTGATCTTTTTCGCTCGCGACGCGATCCCGTCCACCACCTGATCGAACACGGCCTTCTCCGCGAAGAGGCGTGTGCCGGCTACGCAGCACTGGCCATGGTTGAAGAAGACTGCGTTCGCCGCACCGTTGATCGCGGTCTCCAGATCGGCTGTGTCCTTGAAGATCACGTTGGGCGATTTCCCGCCGAGCTCGAGGCTCACCTTCTTCAAGTTGCCCGCAGCGGCCTGCACGATGAGCTTGCCCACTTCGGTGCTTCCCGTGAAGGCCACCTTGTCCACGTCGTCATGCGCGGCGAGCGAGGCCCCGGCGGTTTCGCCATAGCCCGTCACGATGTTCACCACGCCGGGAGGAACACCTGCTTCGATCATCAGTTCGCCGAGGCGCAACGCGGTGAGCGGTGTTTGTTCGGCAGGCTTCAACACCACGGTGCAACCTGCGGCCAGGGCCGGGGCCAACTTCCACGCGGCCATCAGCAGCGGGAAGTTCCAAGGGATGATCTGACCTACTACACCTACCGGCTCGCGCAGGCTCATGGCATGGAACTTCGATCCAGGCATGTAGGGCACGGAGATCGGAAAAGTCTGTCCGCAGATCTTGGTGGCCCAGCCTGCCATATAGTGGAAGGCGTCGGCGGAGAGTGGCACATCCACATAGCGCGCAACGCCACGGGTCTTGCCATTGTCGTAGGCTTCCAGTTCGGCCAGTTCATCGGCATGCTCCAGCATCAGGTCCCCGATCTTCCACACGATCCGTCCACGTTCGCTGGCGGTGAGGTCCTTCCACGGGCCTTTTTCAAAGGCCTGCCGGGCGGCGGCGACCGCACGGTTGATGTCCTCCTTGTCCCCCTCGGCGCAGCGCGTGATCACCTCGCCGGTCGCAGGATTGTATGTGGGAAAGGTCTTGCCGCTTGCCGATGGGACCCATTGCCCATCGATCAGCAACTTGTTGGCGCGTTTGATGAACGCCTTGTTCGCTTCGGTCAATTGAACCTTGGCATCTGCGGGTGCGGTGAGGGTCGGCATTGTTGTGGGGTTTTGAGCAGGCACGGACCTGTCCTACAATGATACGGATCCTGAAGTTGGGGAACCAGTCCGTTCAGAAGCGGGAAGGCGGAAAGTCAACGTGGGCTTGGACCGACTTCTTTCCTATCACCCGGTTCAGACCCAAGGACCGCCAACCCTACCATCGTGATCGCTGCCACCACCAGCAGCACTTCAAATCCCATTTGGTAGCCGAACAGCAATTCCTTCGAGTACATCCGGATGAAGTAGGTGAAGATCGGCGCGGCGATGCAGATCACAGGCACCCAACGCTCCGTGGGCTTCCCTTTGAAGAAGAGCCCGTACGCGAAGAGTCCGAGAAGCGGACCGTAGGTGAAGCCAGCGACATCGAACAGCGTCTTGATCACCGTGGGTGTGGCGAGCCAGTGGAAATAGAGCACGAACGCCAGAAAGAGCACCGCCATGCCGAGGTGTACGCGCTGGCGAACTTGCTTCTGCCGCGCTTCGTCCCAACCGCGATCACGGATCCCGATCAGATCGATGCAGGTACTGGCGGTGAGCGCGGTTAGTGCGCCATCCGCACTGGGGAAGAGTGCGCTGATGAGACCGATGATGAAGAGCAGGCCCAACCAAGTGGGGAAATAATTCAGCGCCATCGTGGGGAACACATCGTCTGGTCGCATCGGCAAGGCCGCACCGAAACGGCCTGAGTAGATGAACAGGTAGAGCAGCGCACCAAGCAAGAGGAAGAGCACATTGACACCCAGCAACACGACACTGAAGACGCGCATGTTCTTCTTCGCATCGCCGACGGTCGCGACGCTGAGGTTCTTCTGCATCATCTCCTGATCCAATCCGGTCATCGCAATGGTGATGAAGATCCCCGCGAGGATCTGCTTGAGGAAGAAACCATCGCTACGCCAGTCGGTGTTGATGACACCGGTCATTCCGCTTGTTGATAGGAACGACCTCCACTCCACCATCTCCGCAGCATTGGTGATGAAGACGATCGTGCCGATCAACGCTCCGAGCATGAAGAGTGTTTGCAAGGTGTCCGTCCACACGATGGTCTTCACGCCGCCTTTCAACGTGTACAACACGATCATGAGCAACACCACGAACGCTGTGAGTTCGAACGGGACGCCCATGGCATCGAGCACGAAAAGCTGGATCACATTCAGCACCACGTAGATCCGGATCGTCGCACCGGCGAGTCGGCTCAGGATGAAGAAGGCCGCACCGGTGCGGTAGCTGGTCATGCCGAAGCGCTCTCGCAGGTATCCGTAGATACTCGTGAGTTGCAAGCGGTAGTAGAGCGGCAGCAGCACACCCGCCACGATCCAATACCCGATCGCGAAACCGATGACCAATTGCAGATAGGTCCAACCCTTCGCCTGCACCATACCGGGTACACTGATGAACGTAACGCCGCTTAGCGAAGTCCCGATCATCCCGAAGGCCACCACATACCACAAGCTCTTGCGCTCGCCGCTGTAGAACGCGTGCTCACCCGCACCTCGACTCGTGTACCACGCAATGCCCAACAACAACAGGAAGTACCCGAAGACGATGGAGAGAAGCAGGACGGGCGACATGGTGCGAAGGAAGGTGGCGGAACTCGTAGCCGGGCGTTGAGAACGGAAGAGTTGTTCGTTGGGGATTGTCAGTTGTCAGGAGTCGGGTGGATACGAGCCGACCTCTAACTTTCCGCAGTGCCTACATTCCTCGAACACATCAAGCTCACGATCAATTGGAGCGTGGTTGTTCCATTGCCTCCCGAGGTTCTCGCCGGCAGGTTGTCGAACTGGGTTGAAGTGGGTGACCCGGACAGCGTGTCATGGAGTGAAGGAAGGAATGCTCACGGCAAGGATCTGGTCGGCAAGGTCGACGCGACGGGATTCCGCTTACGAGAACGATCTTACAAATTGGACTCGAACAGATCCCGGCCGGTGGCCTATGGACTGTTCACGCCAGAACGCTCCGGGACGCTTATCGAGTGCAGGATCCGATCCGGGAATTGGCTGCATTTCGTTCTCATTTTTCTGGCCATCAATTTCTGTGTGCTGGTCGTCGTTCTGGTCGCCTCTGATCCAACTCTATCAACCACGGAAGCGATCGTGATCCTACCCGCTGCCCTGCTCATCGTACTCGCTCTCTTCAGTATCCCTATCTGGATGATGCGTTCTGCGGCTAGTGGATTGAAGGATCTTATCGATACGGCGTTCCGAAAGTCAATACATAGCCACGGCCGCCGCGAACCTCGGGGGCGCCGACGCTGAGGTCGTGATCGGGCTTGAGAAGGATATCAATAGGACGCTGACTTTGTCCCTTCATTTGCAGCATGTCTGAACTCACCAGCGGATTGATCGAACGCGACGGGATCCTCTTCGCTGCTACGGAGGCACCGGTGAGTTATCCGGAAGCGGGCAATGAACTCTATTTCCGGATCGAGGAGAACAGCTTCTGGTTCAAGCACCGCAACGCGTGCATCCTGAGCGTTGTGCAGCGGTTCGCACCCCATGCGCATTTCTTCGATGTGGGTGGTGGCAATGGCTACGTGTCCCACAGCCTTCAGGAGAACGGGATCCGCACTACGCTCATCGAGCCCGGCCTTCAGGGATGCGTGAATGCGCGTAAGCGTGGATTGAAGCGCGTGGTCTGTACCACTCTGGAGAACGCTGGGCTGGGACAAGGAACGGTTCCGGCCATGGGCCTCTTCGATGTGGTGGAACACATCGAGGACGACGTATCCTTCCTGCGCAGTGCGTATGAAATGCTCGAGGTCGGTGGCACTGTCTTCATCACCGTACCGGCGTACAATTTCCTGTGGTCCAATGAGGATGTGGATGCTGGCCATTTCCGACGGCACACGGTGCGAGGCCTGACGGGCAAATTGAAGGAAGTCGGATTCGAGGTGCTCTACGGAAGCTATTTCTTCTCCATCCTCACCCTTCCCATCCTCTTGTTCCGGTCCATCCCAAGCCGCCTTGGAATGAACAAGGGATCCAACGACCCGGACAAGCACGTGCAGGAGCATGCGCCGAAAAAGGGGTTGATGGATTCGCTGATGAACCGCGTGTGGGGCGCCGAGCTCGGCCGTGTGAAGAAGGGCGGAAGGATCCCCTTCGGCAGTAGTTGTTTGCTCGTGGCGCGGCGGGTGCGGTGATCGCGATATCGCCAAGCAAGTAGCTCGTTCACCTTTCCCATCGGTCCAAGCCATTCCTTTGCCGCATGTCCCTTTCTTCCTCTCTTCTGGAGAATGCCGTTGATCAACTCGCCTCGTTGCCGGGGATCGGTAGGCGCACGGCCATGCGGCTCGCGCTTGATCTCCTACGCCGCGAACCACACGAGGTATCGCGCTTCAGCGAGGCGATCAAGCGTATGCGCGAAGAGGTGCGCTATTGCGAGGTGTGCTGCAACATCAGCGATGAACCCAAGTGCGCGATCTGCCGCGACCCGAACCGCGACTCTGGCCTGATCTGCGTGGTGGAGGACATCCGCGATGTGATCGCGATCGAGAATACCCGACAATTCCGCGGCGTGTACCACGTTCTGGGTGGCGTGATCAATCCCATGGACGGCATCGGGCCGGATGACCTGCACACCAACGAGTTGCAGGAGCGCATACGCCAAGGCGGCGTGCGGGAGGTCGTGCTCGCGCTGGGCGGGACCTTGGAAGGAGACACCACCGGCTTCTATTTGAACCGAAGATTGGCCGAGGCTGGTGTGATGGTCACCACGATCGCGCGCGGCATCAGTGTGGGTGCCGATCTGGACCAAGCGGATGAACTCACGTTGGGCCGCAGCATCGCGGACCGCAAGCCGTATGAGCAAAGCGTGAAGCGATGAAGGAGGCATGTGTCCATTCGACCATGTGGCCATGTGACCATGGAATGCCCTGGCGCAACGGAGCGTCTTTTCGCATGACCACATGGCGCGTTAGCATTGCGCGGGATCCAAATGGACACATGGCCACATGAAACTCTCCGTCATCATCGTCAACTACAATGTGCGCGCGTACTTGGAGCAGTGCCTCCGGACGGTGTTCACGGCATTGGAGGGGATCGAGGGCGATGTGTTCGTAGTGGACAACCTGAGCACGGACGGCAGCGTGGAGATGGTGCGGGAAAAGTTCCCGAAGGTGCGTTTGATCGCCAACAAGGAGAACGTCGGTTTCAGCCGCGCGAACAACCAAGCGATCAAGGCCAGCGATGCGGAGTATGTGGTGCTGCTGAACCCTGACACCGTGGTCGGCGAGGACGTGTTCCGCAAGGTGATCGGCTTCATGGACTCGCAACCCAAGGCCGGAGGTCTGGGTGTGAAGATGATCGACGGCACCGGCCATTTCCTGCCGGAAAGCAAACGTGGATTGCCGACACCGGCCGTGGCCTTTTACAAGATCATCGGTCTTACACGGTTGTTCCCACACAGCCGGAAGTTCGGGCGTTACCACCTCGGTCACATGGCCGAGAACACCGCTGCGCCGATCGAGATCCTCTCCGGAGCGTGCATGTTCCTGCGGAAGAAAACACTGGATGAAGTGGGCCTGCTCGATGAGAGCTTCTTCATGTACGGCGAGGACATCGACCTCAGTTACCGGATCACCATCGGCGGCTACGAGAACTGGTACTTCCCGGGTGCACGGATCATCCACTACAAGGGCGAGAGCACCAAGAAGAGCAGCGTGAACTACGTGTTCGTGTTCTACAATGCCATGGCCATTTTCGCCCAGAAGCACTTCACACAACGGCGAACCAATTTGTTGAGCCTGCTGATCAATGGCAGCATCTACCTCAGCGCAGCGGGTGCGATCGTCATGCGGTTCATCCGGCGTGCATTGCTTCCAATGTTGGATCTTCTGCTGACGATGTCGTTGGCCTATCTGGTCGTGATCTCAAGGAACGACAGCTTCACCATCACCAACAAGGGCTTGACGGTATTCTTCCTCTGGGCCTGTGCCATCGCGCAATCCTTCCTGGCCTTGTTCGGTGGATACGATCTACCTGTCCGGCTCATCAACGTGTTGCGCGCCATGGGGGTGCTGGCCGTCGTCGCCGGGGTGATCAACGTGTTCACAGGTGAGCCGATGGACACCTATGTATGGATGGCCGAGGTCATCGTCTGCGCGACGGCCTGCTATTCGGCAACCCGCGTACTGCTTCACTTATTGCGCGTGCGGTCCTTCAGCCTGCGCATGCTCGACCGCAAGCGCGTGCTGTCCATCGGAAGTTCCGAGGAGAACAAACACGCGCTCGCCTTGCTTTGGCAAACGCACTTCGGCCTGGGGCGCCAGAAACAGATGAGCACCACGGACGCCGGATCCGCTGGTGCAGTGGAACTGATCCGCAAGAAGATCCGCAAGCACGACATCGATGAGGTGGTCTTCTGCGCGAAGGATCTTGCATGGGGACGCATCATCGAACTCATCGAGCAACTGCGCAACACGGAAGTGATGTTCAAGATCGCCCAGCCGGGCAGGGAGTTCATCATCGGCCCGAACAGCATCGAGAGCATACAGGACCTGGACATCATGGAATTGCATTCGGTGAACAGCGCCGCCGGTCGACGTACGAAACGGCTGATGGATGTCACTACCGCATCCGTATTACTGCTGGCCATACCCATCACCGTCTGGTTCGTAAACGGCCGCAGCGGTTTCATCCGGAACGCATGGGATGTACTGCGCGGGAGGAAGAGTTGGGTGGGCTACCACCAGGGTCCGGAGCGTGCGTTGAAACTTCCAGGGATCAAGCCCGGGATCATCGATCCGCTCTTGAGTATGGAGAACGTTCGCGATGCGTGGGCCGTTCGTGCCAATGCGGCGTACGCCAAGGACTACAGCGCATGGAACGATGTGGTCTTGCTGGTCAAAGGATTCCGATCGCTGGGTCACGCCTGACCCGGTCGCCCTTGGAACGTGGTGGTTACCGTTGGCCACCAGCTAAAAAGAGCTTGGATCCATGTCACAGATCGAGATCCTGTTGCCCAAGATGGGCGAAAGCGTGGCGGAGGCCACCATCACCAAGTGGTTGAAGAAACCCGGTGATACCGTCGCTGCCGATGAACCCATCGTGGAGATCGCCACCGACAAGGTGGATAGCGAAGTGCCCGCTCCCGAAGCCGGCATCCTGAGCGAGCAATTGGTGAAGGAAGGTGATGTGGTGAAGGTGGGCCAACCCATCGCACGGATCGGAAGTTCCGTGGGCTCCCCCTCTTCCGCCCCGAAAGCACCGGAAGTCCCCAAACCGGTTCCTGCACCCGCCAGCAATGGACACCAGCCTGCCGCGACCGTTGCCGCCCATGCTCCCGCCACCACTGCCGTTGAACGCGTAGGAGCCAGTGGAAAATTCTACAGCCCGTTGGTGCGCACCATCGCCAAGAACGAGGGCGTATCCATGCAGGAGCTGGAAGCGATCGCAGGTAGTGGTCAAGGCGGTCGGGTGACCAAGAAGGACATCCTGGATTATCTGCCGGCTCGTGGTACCGGATCAGCAGCAGCACCTGTTGCGCGAGCAGCGGCACCATCAACCACCGCAGCGCCGGCTCTTGCACCTTCCATCATACCAATGGTCGGCGACGAGTTGATCGAAATGGACCGCATGCGCCGCCTCATTTCCGATCACATGGTGATGAGCAAGCGCACCAGCCCCCACGTGACCAGTTTCGTGGAGGCCGATGTGACCAACCTCGTGCGCTGGCGGGAAAAGGTCAAGGCGGCTTTCGAGAAGCGTGAAGGAGAGAAGCTCACCTTCACACCGGTCTTCATCATGGCCATCGTGCAAGCGATCAAGGAGATGCCGATGATCAATATCCAGGTGGACGGTTACACGATCATCAAGAAGAAGGACATCAACATCGGCATGGCAGCGGCACTGCCTTCGGGCAACCTGATCGTACCGGTGATCAAGAACGCGGACCAGTTCAATCTGGTCGGGATGGCGAAGAAGGTGAACGATCTGGCCAACCGCGCCAGAACCGGCAAACTACTTCCTGATGAAGTGGCTGGCGGCACCTACACCGTGACCAACGTGGGCACCTTCGGGAATGTCCTTGGCACACCGGTCATCAATCAACCTCAAGTGGCGATCATGGCCACGGGTGCCATCCGCAAGAAACCTGCGGTGATCGAAACATCCGAAGGCGACCTGATCGGTATCCGGCACCTGATGTTCCTTTCACATGGTTATGACCACCGCGTGGTGGATGGCGCACTGGGCGGGCGTTTCGTACGCCGCGTTGCGGACATTCTGGAGGCATGGTCCGTGGACCAACCTTACTAGGCGGGTGCAGGTGGGGAAAATCCTACATTAGCCGCCAATGCAGCCTGACCAGATCACTCAGAACGAATTGCCTCGATGAAGCACGGGTACATTATCTCTTTCCTGGCCGGAACCCTTCTCACGTTCCAGCCCCTCCTCGCACAGAATGCTTCCAACACTTCCTTCAATTGGAAGTTCGAGGAAGGTAACAAGCTGATGGAGGAGAAACTCTTCAATCAGGCTGCGGATATCTGGAAGGAGTTGCTTGCTACCGATCAGGAGAATGCCAACCTGAACTACAAGCTCGGCTTGAGCTATTTCAGTTCCTACAACCAGAAGGCCAAGGCCTTGCCATACTTGGAGAAAGCATCCCTGCTCCGGAAGTCCGGCAGCTACGGTGGCTTCAACCAGGCCGGTTACGATCCGTTCGAACCGAGGGAGCGTAATGCGCCTGTGGAAGTGGACTACTACCTCGGACGTGCTTACCACCTCAACCAGCAATTCGACCTAGCCGACCAGTTCTACCAGAAGTTCATTGATGAGGCGGGCAAACACAGCTTGAGCCCTTCAGCGACCCGTGGGTTGCAACAGACCGCCAATGCACGTGAGTTGCAGAAGCATCCGGTGAACTTCGAAGTGTCCAACGTGGGTCCGGTGATCAATGGTGATCACCCTGACTTCAGCCCGGTGCTTTCCGTGGACGGCAATGCCTTGTTCTACACCTCACGCAGGATCCGCCCGGATAGTTCCAACAGCAACATCCTCGACCCCATCGCTGGGCAGCCATACGAGAACATCTATGTGAGCTACAAGGACCGTGACGGCAACTGGCAGACCCCTGAATTGCTGAACATCAACCCGGCTGGCGCTGGACACTTGGCATCGGTGAACGTGGCCGCCGATGGACAGACCCTGTACATCTACCGCGATGATGGTGGCGACGGCAACATCTACGAGAGCAAACTCGTGGGTGAGGTCTGGAGCGATCCGGTGCTCATGGGCAGCGATATCAATACGCGCTCCTGGGAGACACACGGTGCACTTTCTGCGGACGGGAACACCTTCTATTTCGTCAGTAACCGCGATGGAGGCCAAGGTGGCCGGGACATCTACCGTGTGGTGCGCCTCCCCAACGGACAATGGAGCAAAGCGCAGAACCTTGGCAATGTGGTGAATACGCCCTATGATGAGGATGGTGTGTTCATCCACCCGAATGGCCGAACGATGTACTTCGGTTCGGCTGGACACAATTCAATGGGTGGCTTCGACATTTTCAAGACCGAACTGCAGGATGATGGGACTTGGACCGTACCGACCAACTTGGGTTACCCCTTGAACACGGTGGATGACGACGTCTTCTTCATCACCACCGCCGATGGTCGACGCGGGTACTTCAGCAGCGATCAGATCGGGGGATATGGTGAGAAGGATATCTACTTCGTCGATCTCGGCGTGGATGCGGAGAGCGAAGGCCTAACCGTCCTGAAAGGATACATCATTCCCGCACAGGGTGAGGCCTTGCCACCGAGTACCATTCTTTACGTTACCGACAAGAGCACGGGTGAAGTGAAGACCTACAAGCCCCGCCAACGCGATGGTGTGTATGTGGCCATCCTACCCCCATGCCGCGAATACAATCTGGATTACCGGGTGAACGATAAGACGGTGCATACCGAGGACATCTTCGTGGAGTGCGAGAGCGCGTACCAGGAGATCAACAAGGAGATCTACCTGTCCCCGGTCTCATTGGGTGGCCCTGCCAGCATTGTGGATCTGCCGAAGGGATCGCCTCCTGGCAAGAAGGAGAAGGGCGAGCCGGCCGTGAAACCCAAGCCGGACGGAACAGTACCTGGATCAGGCCCTGGCAAGGAGAAGCCGCTTACGGATGCGGAGATCAAGGAAAAGGCCGGAACGCACGTAGCACCTGATGCTTCCTACGCGGATGAATACGCCAAGTATTATGCGTACAACGTGAAGGACATCGACCTCAATGAGGATCGTTGGCGCCAGTTCATCGACGTGGTGGCGAAGCTCATCACCGAAAAGGGTGAAGCGCGTATCGTGATCGAGGGCAGCGCCTCCAAGGTGCCGACGAAGACGTACGGTAGTAACGAGAACCTGAGCCGCCAGCGGATGGAGGACGCGCGCAAGCGTCTTGTGGAAGCCATTCGTGCTCGCGGATTGGATGCCGACAAACTCCGCTTGGAAGCGGTGAACAATCTGGTGCAGGGCCCGAAGTATGCTGGCGACTACCTGAACACCGACAAATACGGCAAGTTCCAGTACGTGAAGCTGAAGGTGCGCTGACGGGAACGGTTGTGAAGAACTTGAAGCGCCCCGGCCCACCGCCGGGGTTCTTCTTTGGTGAACTTTGGAGCATGCTTCTCACCCTCGAACGTCCACTCGCCTTCTTCGATCTGGAAACCACCGGGATCAAGATCGGGCGCGACCGCATCGTGCAGATCGGGATCGTCCGGCTACAACCCGATGGAACCCGCGAACGCTACCAGACCCTCGTGAACCCCGGTATACCGATCCCCGCTGAAACGACCGCGATCCACGGGATCACCGATCTCGATGTGGCCATGGCGCCTACCCTCGATGCGGTGGCCGCGGAGATCCTCGGGCATCTGGACGGCTGTGATCTAAGCGGATTCAATTGCCTTCGATTCGACGTTCCCTTCCTTGCGGAGGAGTTCCATCGTGTGGGCGTGGAGTGGGATAGCTCGCAACTTCGGATCGTGGATGTCGCGCGCATCTATCACCAAATGGAACCACGGAACCTCAGTGCCGCTCTGAAGTACTACTGCGGCCGCGAGCACGAAGGGGCGCACGATGCCCTCGCCGACGTGGAAGCCACGGCCGATGTCCTTATCGCCCAATTGGAGCGCTACCCGGATCAACTCCAAGGCACCGTGGATTTTCTCGGTGAACTGAGCGGTGACCGCAAGCGCAGTCCGGATGCTGCCGGTAAACTGAAGTACGATGATCATGGTGCCGTGTGTCTGGCCTTCGGCAAGTACAATGGCTGGCCCTTGGAGCGGATCGGCAAGAACGACCCGGGTTATCTGCAATGGTTGATGACCAAGGCCGAACTACCGGGCAGCACCTTGTCCATCATGCGCGCTGCTCTCGCCGACATACAAGCCTAGAATGAAGCTGGTCTGCATCGGTCGCAATTACAGCGACCACGCGAAGGAGCTCGGCAATGCGATCCCCGGTGAACCTGTGGTCTTCTTGAAACCGGAAAGCGCGCTGATCCCGAACGGAGGTCCCATCACACTACCGTCTTTCAGTTCAGATATCCATCACGAGATCGAACTGGTCTATTCCATCATCCGGAAGAATGGAAAAGCCCAAGCGGACAAGGTCTCGATCGGCTTGGACCTCACCGCTCGCAGCCTTCAACTGGCATTGAAGGAGGGCGGATTGCCGTGGGAAAAGGCCAAGGCCTTCGACGGGTCGGCCTATGTCGCTGACGCCTTTGTAGCACTCGAGTCCTTCCCGAAAGGGCATCACATCGACTTCATGCTGAAGAAGAACGGACATGTGGCCCAGAGCGGACACAGCGGCCAAACACTCTTTGATGTGGCCACCTTGATCGCAACCGTGGAGCGGTACATGACCCTTCAGCCGGACGATCTCCTATTCACTGGAACCCCAGCTGGCGTGGGTCTGATCGCGGCCGGAGACCGGCTCGAAGGCTACATGCTGGGCGAACTCCTCTTCGACTTGAAAGTGGAGAAGGCCCCTTCCAAGCGGTAGGATACCTTTGCCGACCATGACCAGGATCGTTCAAGTCGGCAATATCCCATGCGGTGCGGATGAGCTATTCCTCATCAGTGGCCCGTGCGTGATCGAAACGGAGGATGTGATGCTGCGCACCGCCGAGAAGTTGAAGGAGGTGAGTGAGCGGATGAAGGTGCCCGTGATCTACAAGAGCAGCTTCACGAAGGACAACCGCAGCAGCGTCGATTTCTACCAGGGCCCAGGACTCGATGAAGGTTTGAAGATGCTGGCGCGGATCAAGAAGGACTTCGGCTTCCCGATCCTTACGGACATCCACTACCCGAGCCAAGCAGCCCCAGCAGCGGAAGTATGCGATGTGCTACAGATCCCGGCTTACTTGTGCATGCAGACCACCTTGGTCACAGAGGCGGCAAGGACGGGTGCGGTGATCAACATCAAGCACGGACAATTCCTCGCGCCGGACAACATGATCAAGCCTGCGCAGAAATGCGAGAGCGTCGGCAACAGCAAGATCATCCTTACTGAACGCGGCTACACATTCGGATACAACGATATGGTGGTGGATCCCCGCTCCTTCTACCACTTGCGTAGGACCGGCTATCCCGTGGTCTTCGACATCACGCACAGCATCCGCAAATACGGCATCCCCAGCGCCGACCCGAGAGGCGGCAACCGCGAGGTGATGCCCACGATCGCTCGCGCCGGTGTGGCTGCGGGCTGCGATGGCGTCTTCATCGAAACGCACCCCGACCCGAGCAAAGCCTTGTGCGATGCCGCCAGCCAGCTCTGCGTGTACGACCTCGAAGAATTCCTGAAACCCCTCCTCGACCTCCACGCCGTGGAGGTGAAGCATCGCCACGCCACCGTCAGCATTTGATCAACGCACCAGTACCGTCGACCCTCAGGGTCGACAAATGACCACCACGAACATGGAACTCTACCTCGACAGCGCTGACATCAAGGAGATCGACGAAGCCTTCAAACTCGGCTTCCTCACCGGTCTCACCACCACCCCCACCTTCATGCACCGCGGCGGTGTCACGAACATCGACAAGATGATCCTGGACCTCGCGAAGAAGGTCCCCATCTTACAAGTGGAAGCACTTGGCGAGACCGCAGAGGATGTGGTGAAGGAGGCCAAGCGCCAATTGAAGATGGGCCTGAAGAAGGAGACCACCGTCTTCAAGATCCCCGTCAGCCTCGAAGGCCTCCGCGCATGTCGCATGCTGCGGAAGGACGGCATCATGGTGAACGTACACCTCGTGTACACGCTGCAACAAGCGTACATGGCCATGCAGGCCGGTGCCAACTACGTGTGCCCGCTCGTCGGTCGTTTGCAGGACCAAGGACACGATGCACTTGCGTTGGTGCAGCAATGCGTGGAGGCCGTGAACTACTACGGTTACGACAGCAAGATCATGTTCAGCAGTGTGCGCACGGTGGAGCATGTGCGCAATGCCGTGGAGATCGGCGTTCACACGATCACCGTTCCGTGGAAGCTGATGAAGCAGCTCACCGACAACCACTTCACCGCGATCGGCACGCAGCAGTTCTACGTGGATACACGCTTGATCACCATGAAGGTGAAGGACATCCTCACGCACAACAACCCGGTCGTAAAGGACAGCGCGACCGTCACGGAAGCGCTGGTGGCCATGACGAAGCACGGCTTCGGCGCGGTGATGATGGTGGACGGCAAGGGCAAGAACGTCGGCGTCTTCACCGATGGTGGCTTGCGTCGCGGCATCGAGAAGGAAGGCAACAAATTCCTCATGAAGAAGATGAGCACGCTGAAGTTCAACGCGCCCTTCACCATCAGTCCGGAGGCCTTGCTCGATGACGCACAGAAGGCATTCAAGGAGCACAAGGTGGATACGTTGAGTGTGAGCGAGAACGGCAAGCAGCTCGGCATGCTGGACATTCAGGACCTGCTGAAGGCGATCGCTGGCTAGGCTGCAATGGACGACCTGAAGTCTTTCCGCGATCAAGGAACCCTGTTCCTGCATTCACCGGAAGCGCTTCGCGAGCGACTGCGCACGATCCGCGCGGTGATCTTTGATTGGGACGGCGTCTTCAACGACGGCTGGAAGGACATCGACGGCGGCAGTCCCTTCAGTGAAGTGGGCAGCATGGGCGTGAATATGCTGCGCTTCGGCTTGTGGTTACAGAACGAGGAACACCTCCCCTATGCGGCGGTGATCACCGGCCAGCACAACGGACACGCGGAGCGTTTCGTGCAACGCGAACGGATGCACGGCCTCTACATGGGCTTCATCCACAAGCCCGAAGCCTTCGACGCATTCCTTGCAAAGCACCAATTGCGCGCGGAACAGGTCGCCTTCTTCTTTGATGATGCGATCGACCTCTCTGTGGCCGATCGCTGCGGCTTCCGCGTCCTCATGCGGCACCCGGCAGGCCAGGCGTTCGTGGAGCGCGTGATCGCGCGCGGCAGCGCCGATGTGGTCACCGCGTTCAGCGGCGGACAGAATGGCCTGCGCGAAGCGACGGATGCACTGCTTCACATCATGGGGCGCTACGGCGAAACGATCGATCGCAGGGCGGCGTACAGCGCGGATTACCAGCGTTACCTCGCTGAACGACAGGCGGTGGTTCCGGAGATCGTGCGTGCCCAACGCTAGCCCTTCATCCGGATACGGATCACGCATCCCCCCCCCCCCCCGCCCCCCCCCCCCCCCCCCCCCCCCCCGGGGGGTTTCCCCCGGGGCCCCCCCCCCCCCCCCCCCCCCCGCGGGGGGTGTCCCGCCCCCCCCCCCGCCGCCGCCCCCCCCCCCCGGTTCCCCCCCCGCCCCCCCCCCTTGCCCCCCCCCCCGGGGGGGCCCCCCGCCCCCCCCCCCCGGGGCCCCCCCCGGGGGGGCCCCCCCCCCCCCCCCCCCCCGGGGGGGGCCCCCCCCCGTTTCCGCCCCCCCTTTCCCCGGCGGCCCCCCCCCCCCTCGCTTGCCCCCCCCCCCCCCCCCCCCCCCCCTCCCTTCCCGGCCCCGGCGTGTGGGCCCCCCCCCCCCCCCCCCCCCCCCCCGGGGGGGCCCCCTCCCCCCCCCCCCGGTGGGCCCCCCCCCCCGGGCGCCGCTGTGCCCGCCCCCCCCCTTTCTCCTTTTTTTTTTCTCGGGGCCCCCGCCCCCCCCGGCGGGGTTGGGGTTGTCCGCCCCGCCGCCCCCGGGGGGCCGGGGGCCCCCTGGGGGCGGGGGGGGCCCCCCCTCTCCCCCGCGGGGGCCGGCCCCCCCCCCCCCCGGGCCCCCCCCCCCCCCCCCCCCCCCCGCCCCCCCCCCCCCCCCCCCCCCCCGGGGGGGGGCCCGCCCCGTCCCCGGGGGGCCCCCCCCCCTCCCCCCCCCCCCCCCCCCCCCCGGCCCCCCCCCCCCCGGGGCCGCCCCGCCCGGCCGGGCCCCCCCCCCCCCCCCCCCCCCCCGCCCCCCCCCGGGGCCCCCCCCGCGCCCCCCCCCGCCCGGGCCGGGCCCGGTCCCCCCCCCGGGGGGCCCCCGGGGGGGGCCCCCGGGGGGCCCCCCCCGCCCCCCCCAGAAAACTTTTTTTCCCCCGGCCTGTCCCTCTTCCCTCGCCCCTCTTCCTTTTTCCCCCCCCCGACCCCCCGTCCCCCCCCCCCCCCCCCCCCCCCCCCCGGCCCCCCGCAACCCCCCCCCCCCCCCCCCCCCCCCCCCCCCCCCCCCCCCCCCCCTTGCCTTCCCCCCCCCCCCTCCCCCTTCCTTCCACCCACCCCCCCCAGGGAAAATGGGCCCCCCTCGCTTTTTTCCCTGCCCCAAAGTGCTTCAGTGGTTTGGGGCCCGCCCTGCGGTTGTTGTTGCGCGCCCCCCCCCTAGCCCGCTTGGTTTGTTCCCCTTTTTTTTTTTTCTTCTTTGTTTCTGTGCGCTTTTCCCCTCTTCCTCCCCCCCCCCGGAGGGGGGGTGGTTTTTTCCTCGTAACGCGGTTTTCCCCGTCGCGGACACCGATTCCCCACCGCAGCTTCCTTGAACCCCGGCGGGCCGAAGGTCCCCATGGCATCGTTGCTGAATCCGTAAGGCTCCGTCGGGATGCCGATCCAATTGGTGTCGAGCACGCCGTTGTCGTTCACGTCGTGAAAGATCTTGATGCCGTAAGTGCCCGTGGCGATGCCAGTGAGCGGCACCCGTACAACCGCTCCACTGGCAGACGCACTTCGCACAATGCATCCCTTCTCCTTATCGTAGGAAGCTTCATCCGGACAGATCGCGATGCGCACGGTCCCACCGGCATCCGGGCGGCTCAGCACGATCTCCAGGATCGCGTTGGACTGCGCGTGTATCTCTGAAGCACATGCGACAAGCAACCCGATGAGCAGCACGCAACGCATCGCTCAGAAGTGCGCAGTCAATGAGAGCGCGTGATCCAATCGCTGCATGAAGTCAGCTTTCGGGATCTCGATCGCTCCCAAGCGTTTCGTGAACGGATTGATATACTGGCTATCGAAAAGCACGAATCCTTGTTGTTGGATATGCTTCACCAGTGAATAGAACGCCACCTTGCCTGCATTGTTCACTCCGAACATGCTTTCGCCGAAGAAGGCACCGCCGAGGGCGACACCATAGATCCCCCCAATGAGCTTCTCTCCTTCCCGGACCTCCACTGAATGCGCATGCCCAGTTGCGTGCAATGCGACATAGCTCCCGATGATGCGCTCATCGATCCAGGTCTCGTCGCGCACGGCACAGGCGCGCATGACTGCTTCGAACTTGAGATCCCTGGTGATCGCGTAACGACCTGATCGCATCACACGGGCCGTGGTGGGATCGGGTTGTATCGAAGCAAGGTTGAAGACCGCGCGCGGATCCGGCTCGTGCCAATAGAGTTCACCGTCGTCATGCGCCATCGGGAAGACGCCGCGCGTATAGGCCTTCAGCAGCACGTCAACAGGAATGGTCTCGAGATCGGAAGCGGTCATTGCTTCACCACGCGATGGTGCAGCACGACATCGCCGAATTGAAGGCGCAAGAGGTAGACGCCCGGGACCAGATCCTGAAGCCCGCTCAGGTTCACTTTACCTCCGGTCGCTCTTGCCGTGTTGGATCGGACAATGCGTCCTTGGACATCGATGAAAGAACAACTCACGGTGCTTCCGAGCGCATCGGGAAGATCCACAATCAGCAGATCGTTGAATGGATTCGGAACGACGGGTAGCGCGTTCGATCCAGCAATATCATTCGCCCCAAGCACCGACAGCGCGTTGTGGGCCATCAGGAAATTCGGGATGCCGTAGCCCATGGAGTCGTTCGGCGCGAAGTAGAGCGACGCGCTTTCGCGCACGGCCTGCATGATGGTCTGCGCGCTCTGCTCCGGATGCAATTGCCACAGGCATGCGACCAGCCCTGCGAGGATAGGTGCGGAGAAGGAAGTACCGCTGATCGGTGCGATGCTATCCCCTTCCACGCGCAAACCGATCGCGCCCCAGCCCATCGTACACACATCGGGCTTCACGCGTCCGTCGGCACTTGGACCGAATGAACTGAACGGCGCATGTTGGCCGAAGCCACCCACGGCACCGACCGCAAGGATGTCGACCGCATCCGCAGGCGCGCTGATGAAATGCCATGGTGTGTTCCCATTGTTCCCCGCACTGCATACCGGTATCATGCCTTTCTGCGAAGCCAAGCCCGCCGCGATGCTGATGCGAGCGGTCTGGCCATCCATATCGGCGTAGGTGTGATCCTGCACGCTGTCGTCGAACTCCGTGTAGCCGAGCGAGGAGTTGATCACATCGCATCCGATACTGTCCGCGAGTTCGATCCCGGCCACCCAATTATCCTCTTCCACCACATACTCCGTCGCTGCCTCTTCGGTGCGAAGCAGCACATAATCCGCCAGCGGCGCCGTGCCTTGCAAGTAGCCGGGCAGGATCCCGGCCATGCAACTCAGTACCGAGCGCCCGTGCCAATGATCCTCGTACACATCGCCATCGTGGTTCACCATGTCGCGTTCCAGCAGGATGCCTTCGCGCGCACGCAGATCCGCGAACGCAGGCAGTGAATCCGCTTGATCGAAGCCCGAGTCAAGCACACCGATGAGCATCCCCTGCCCTTTCGCTTCCATGGCGTGGAGCAGATGTCCGTTGAGCATGTAGATCTGGTTCCATGAGGCACCATAATCGCTCGGCTCACCACCGCGCTGTTCCATCATCGGTGGTGCTGGCATGTCCTCCGGTAATGGATCGTTCGATACCATTCGCATCCGGCTCCGCACATGGCTCACGAACGACAACTGCTCGATCGCATCCAGCGCGCTCTGCTCCGTGGTACGGATGGTGATCGCGTTGAACCACTTGCTCCGGTTGATCAATTGCACATCACCGGTGGCCAGCACCGCTGCGATGTAGGCGGGATCCACCGGCAGGTCGCTCTCTTCAACAGCGATGCCTTGCGCTTGTCTACGCGCGATGGACCGTGCCGACAGGAATTGCTCCGGTTGCGTGATACTGTACGGCGTGTTCTCCTTATCGGTGAATTGTACCCAATAGGTGTCGGGTGCTGTTTGGGCCATTGCTCCGGTGAGCAAGCCACCGAGCAGGATCAAGGTGAGGATCGTCCTATTCCGTACCATAAGCGATAGCTGCCATGTTCAAACGCCAACCCACCACGCGCAAAATACCGGCGGTATCCGGCTGCGATTCCATTTCCTCCCAATAGCGGCTCACCAACCCGATGTCCAGGGCGTAGCGCTCCTCGTGGTTCCGTTTGATGATGAAGTTCGGCCCCACCGTGTTCTTGATCAGCACCGTCCTCGGAAAGGTGATCACCGGACCAGCCCATGCTTGCCCCACTTCGCGGTAGGCCACCTCCAGTTCAGCCTCGCTGTTGTACACGTTCAGGTCCCACTTGCGCCCGGAGCGCACCGGGAAGCTCAACTTCAATCGGCGCACATTCTCTTCGGCCACCTCCGCGTAGAAGTTGTCGCTTGTGCTGGTCCACACATCACGGATCACCCATTCGTCGTTCGCATTCAGGATGAACCGGTGGATCCGCCACGACAGCCGACCGGCCGGATCATAATAGGCCTCCACCACCTTTTCCTTCAAGCGGTAGCTCACACTGTCGCGCACACCGGCCTGGTCATCGCGCCACATCGAATCCACTTGGTATTCGATCCACGCACCCACCTTCCGCGGGAAGTAGCCGTAGCCCAGATCCTCGCCTTCCGCTTGGTCCTTGTTGCACGCGGCGCCTAACAGGGCCACGCCCATGATCAGGAGGAGGAAACGGAGCGGCATTTTCATGGCGTTGCGGTCGGACGATCGATGAACCCACCACCGAGCACATCGTCGCCCACGTAAAAGACGGCACTTTGCCCCGGTGCGATGCCTGTGACCGGTGCATGAAGATCAACACGCACCCGTGTACCGTCCATGGAAATGGTGCTCGGCGTGCCTTTGTCCTTGTACCTGATCCGCGTCACGGCCTCCATTTCCCCATCAAGCGCCTCCACCATCTGGAAGTTCGGACGGCGCACCCACATCGTGGTGCCTTGCAGGTCGTCCTTGCTGCCAAGCACCACGGTATTCGTTTGCGGCTTGATCTCCGTCACGTACATCGGTTCGCCAGTAGCGATGCCCAATCCCTTGCGCTGGCCGATGGTGAAGAAGGGATAGCCGTCGTGCTCGCCCAGCACCGCACCGGAGGTCGAGACCAACTGTCCGCCTGCCAATTGCTTAAAAGCGGCAGGTTCCTTCCGTTTCAGGAATCCGCGGTAGTCGTTGTCCGGGATGAAGCAGATCTCGTAGCTCTCGCTTTTCGTGGCCAGTTCCGGGAAGCCGCTGTCCATGGCCATCTTCCGGATCTCGCTCTTGTGGAAGTGCCCGATGGGAAAGCGCGTGCGGGCGAGGTTCTGCTGCTCCAGACCCCAAAGCACGTAGCTCTGGTCCTTGCCGGGATCCAGACCCTTGCTCACCACCCAGCGTCCGTCGTCGTTCTGGTGTGAACCGGCGTAGTGTCCGGTGGCGATCAACTCGCAGTCCATCATGTCGGCGCGCTTCAGCAGCGCTTCCCATTTGATGAAGGTGTTACACAGCACGCACGGGTTCGGCGTGCGGCCGGCCATGTACTCGCTGGTGAAGTTGCTGATGATCGCATCGCCGAACTCCTCGCGGATGTCGATGATCATATGGTGGAATCCGCGGCTCACCGCCATGTTCCGCGCGTCGTTGATGCTGTCCAGGTCGCAGCAACCGGTGATGCGCTTGCCACCGCTGTTGTCCGTGTAGTCCCACGTCTTCATCGTGACGCCGATCACCTCATAGCCTTGCTCATGCAGCATCAGCGCCGCCACGGAGCTATCCACTCCGCCGCTCATGGCTACCAGTATGCGCCCGTGCTTGCTCACTTGCTCTTCGTTGTTCGTATTGAACGTTGTTCGGTGTTCGGTTCTCGAAGATCGCTTGCTCCCGCCCCTGCCTACTGCCAACTGGCTACTGCTAACTGCCTACCGCTCCTCCCCCCCCACATACTTCGTCACCTTCAGCACCTTCCCTTTCTCGTCGTACTCCTTCACCTCACCGTGTAGCAGGTCGTTCAAATAGGTGCCTTCGCGTTTCTTCATCTGTCCTTCCAGCACACGCTCCATGTCGCCGGGCGTACCGAACTCCGGATCCGGCGCCATGGGTTTCATCACCCACTTGCCGTTGTCGTGGTACTCCACGAAGCGGCCTTCGCGCATGCCCTTCTTGTAGGTTACCTCGCTTTTCAACTGCTCGTCGTCGTAGTACTCCTTGAACGTGCCGTTCTCCTTCCGCTCCTTCACCAACGTGCCTTTCGCGTACAGCGCTTGAAGTTGAATGCTGCCATCCTCATTGAAGTAGTACCAGGTCCCTTCGCGCGCGCCGTTCACCACGCCACCCTCGATCTCCTTGGTGCCGTTGGGGAAGTAGAAAACCATTCGACCCTCCGGTTCGCCGTGTACGTAGGTCGCCTCCGATTTCAACTTGCCGGTATCGAACCAGCTCTTGTTCTCGCCGTGCAACAGGCCGTCGGCGCGGGTTTCCTTCTCGGCCACTTGGCCACCGGGGAAATACGTCACCTGCTCGCCGTGCAATTTGCCGTTGAGGTAGCGTTCCACTTTGCGCAGTTCGCCACTCTCGGCGTAGTAGTTCCATGTGCTGTCCTTCTGCTGGCCCACATACTTTCCACGGGCCATCACCGCGCCCGATCCGTGGTAGTGCTCCGCGCGACTCGTCCTCCCATCACCGGCGTGGTGCTGGATGGTGGTCAGGTGCCCTTCCTCATCGAAGTGCGAAAAGTCGCCGATCGGACGATCATCCTTGAACTGGCCCATGTACCGGATCGTGCCGTTCGGCCACGCCTTGCTCCAAATGCCTTGCTTGCGGCCCTGCGCATCGGTGGTATTGGTTGCGGGCACGGGAGGTTGGGCCAGTACCAGCAGGCCAAGGAAGAACACGGGAAGGAACACGGAAAGGCGCAGGAGCATGGGCGGTAAAGGTACGGGCGCCGAGCAAGGGGCGTGCCCTTGGCAAGGCCCGGTCCGTGAAGTTGGACTCAACTCTGAAAACAGCCGCCTGCTCCAGATCAAAGTTGGCATCCGCGAGATGGTGGTGGTGAAGCTCACGGTTCCCGTCCAGGAACCAACGGGATCAGTGAACGATCATCAGCGGTAAGCGCCACAAGCTGCTGCCATCCCTGATCACCATCACGTAAATGCCCGGGACGAGAGAGCTAGTGTCGATCGGTCCGTCGCCGTTGATGCGGAAGGAAGCGATCTCGCGTCCCGTGTGATCCACTATTCGAACAGACGTCGGTCCTCGTAGTCCGCTTATCCGCACTTCGCGATCCGCTGGTTGTGGGAACGTGCTAGGCCTCTCGCCGATCGACCCGCGATCCAATACGGTCTGCCCCACTTCCACCGACCACAACGAAGCAGGAAATGCCGCCGTCCACTCATTGCTGAGGATCCATTCATCTGGCGTCCGCCAAGCGATCCCCTCGGTCTGGTGATCGAAGAGGTCCACGTTCCGGCGAAGAGCGTTCGCACCGAAGAAGTCGTGGCCCTCGACATTGCTGAACAACCAGATGAAGGGCTGGCCGGGATCGTCCTCATGTCCCAGCAGAGCAAGGCGATCAACACCGTCCCATGATGCGGCGGTGATCACACCGTTCGTGTCGAATATGCCGCGCGCTTCCGCCACATGATCACCGGGCGTTGCCGGAAGTGCGTACAGTCGCGTGCGTTCGTCGAGCCAACGCTTCGAAAAGAGGAAGAGGCTATCATCCACCGCGATCATCGCCTCCTGGTCGAAGTTCGTCGCGTTCCATGCGGGTGTGAAGTCGGTCTGGTCGCTGAAGGTGAAGTGGATCGTATCGACGGCCGCCTCCGTGATGCCTTCGTCCTCCAGCGCCGAACGCGGGATGCGATAGATGCGGAGATCGGTGCGCGAGCCGAGGTTGTTGCCGAAGTCACCGATGTACACCCAGTTCGCATCGGCGGTGATCTCCTCGAAATCCACGTTGGTGGCGCCCGTGAGTTGCACGGTACGCAACACGCTTCCGTTGTCCGGATCCACAGCGTAAAGCGCCGGCGGATTGCCGCTGTCGAGTATCGTCCAGATCACGCCGCTCACCACGATGAGACCGCTGGTCTCGTTCATCTGCGCCGGTAGCACGGTGAGCAGATCGGGAACCAATACCTGACCTACGAGCCGGAGCGGCAGGCAGAGCAGTAAGGTGAACCGGGTCCTCATGGTGCGAAGGTGGACCACTTCCGTGGAAGCATCAACGACAAGATGCGCCCGACCATGCACAACATTGCCTGTGAACGGGTGGATCGAACGCCGGGCGGGCCGTCGCGCATTGAAGTCGCCGATACCTTCGCCGACATGTTCAGGAAGGCTCTTGCTCTCAGTATGGTGCTGGTTGGTGCGGTGGCACACGCGCAATTGGGCGATGGGCAACAGACCTTCACGCACGCCGACACCTTGCGTGGATCCATCGGGCCATACCGTGCGTGGTGGAACGTGGTCGGCTATGATGTCACCGTGCGGCCGGACTTCGAAACGCGATCCATCGTGGGTCGTACCATCATCGCCTTCGATGCTGTTGAGGCCGGTGGGCGTATGCAGATCGATCTTCAACAGCCGCTCGTTGTGGACAGCATCGTGACGGATTTCGCGGAATTCAAGGACGGGGCGATCGCGGTGAGCTACAAGACCATTCCCTTCAGCCGCGAGGAGAACGTGATCTGGGTGGATCTGCCACAAGCCATGAAGAAGGGTGAAGCCACGACGATCACCATCTCCTACCATGGCGTTCCGCGCACGGCGCGCAACCCACCTTGGGACGGCGGCTGGATCTGGAAGAAGGATGAACAGGGCAACCCGTGGATGAGCGTGGCCTGCCAAGGACTCGGCGCCAGCGTGTGGTATCCGTGCAAGGACACCCAAAGCGACGAGCCGGAGTACGGCGCGAATCTGCACATCACCGTGCCGGACAGTTTGCAAGCCATCGGCAATGGTCGGCTCCGCAACAAACAGAAGAACAGCGACGGAACAACGACGTGGAACTGGCAGGTGAAGAACCCGATCAATACCTACAACCTCGTGCCGTACATCGGCAAGTACGCACACTTCCACGAGGACTTCGTTGGCGTGAAGGGTCCACTCGATCTCGACTACTGGGTCCTCGCATTCAACGAGGCGAAAGCGCGCGAGCACTTCAAGCAAGTACCGCTTATGTTGAAATGCTTCGAGGAGTGGTTGGGGCCATATCCTTTCTATGAGGACGGTTACAAATTGGTGGAGGCGCCGCACCTCGGTATGGAGCACCAGAGCGCGGTGGCCTACGGCAACAAGTACCAGAATGGCTACCTCGGCATGGACCTCAGCGGCACGGGTCGCGGGCTGTTGTGGGACTTCATCATCATCCACGAGAGCGGGCACGAGTGGTTCGGCAACAGCATCACCACAGCGGACATCGCCGACATGTGGGTGCATGAAGGCATCACGCAATACACCGAAGTGATCTACACCGAATGCCAGCAGGGCAAGGAGGCCGCGGAAGAGTACGTGATCGGACTGCGTGACAAGATCGGCAACCGATCACCGGTGATCGGACCATACGGCGTGAACCAGGAAGGCAATGGCGACATGTACCCGAAGGGCGCGAACCTGATGCACACGATCCGCCACATCGTCGGAGACAGCACCTTCAAGGCGATGTTGTTGGAGATGAACCGGCGCTTCTACCATAAGGTGGTGACGAGCGCGGAGATCGAGGAGTTCATGGTCAACTTCAATGTACGAACGGGCCTCTTGGACAGATCCGTCTTTGATCAATACTTACGGACCACACAGATACCAGTACTCGAATGGGGCATACGAAAAGGGACTCTTTGGACAAGATGGACGAACTGCGTTCCAGATCTGATGCTACCCGTGATCCTTAATCAGAAAGGTGAGTTTCCGGTATTGATGCTTGCGACGAGTAACTGGGGGGCGTTTCCTTATGCAGACAAGAAGCAACCTCGGTTGGAAGCCGATCGGAATTGGTATATCGAATCAAAGCCACTTTCAAAACGTGAACTGCGGAGGAGGAAGCCACACATTGGCCGAGGCACTCCACTATTCTAATATTGGATCCGAACGTTCATCAATGAAACTCCTCGCCCTCCTCAACTCCGGTGGAAGCGCTGTCAGGATAGTTGTCGCCACACTCGCGGGCACCGTCGCGTACTTCCTGTTCGGTTGGTTGGTGTTCGAATGGATCCTCGGCGACTACATGGCCGGGCACACCACACAGATCCAAGGCTTCAAGAAGTCCGATGCGGAAGCAAGCATGCTGATGCTCGTGGTGTCCTGTGCGGCATATGCGCTGTTGTTGGCGATCGAGTTCGAACGCTGGGCGCACGTTCGGACAATGAAAGCAGGTATCACCCTCGGTGCGATCATCGGTACACTGGTGGCTCTGATGACGAACGCCTATTGGTACTCGACCTCGCATTTCTTCAATGACCTTGTCCCGCTCGTGGTCGATATTGCAGCGGCGGTCGTGACCGTGGGAATGATGGGTCGCGTGATCGGCTGGACGCTCGGCAACTTCAAGACAAGGACATGAAACCCCAACACCTCGCTCTCCTCACCTCCGGTGGTGATGCGCCCGGCATGAACGCCGCCATTCGCGCGGTGGTGCGCACCGCGCATTTCCACGGGATCAAAGCCATCGGCGTGATGGATGGGTACAACGGTTTGGTGAAAGGATCCTTCATCGAGCTCGGTCCGCGTGATGTGAAGAACATCGTGCAGCGTGGCGGCACCATGTTGCGCAGCGCGCGCAGCGAAGCATTCCGCACACCCGAGGGAAGGGCGACCGCTGCCAAGAACCTGCGCGATGCGGGCATCGATGCCTTGATCTGCATTGGAGGCGGTGGCACGCAGACCGGCGCGCACCAACTCGCTATCGAACATGATATTCGGGTGATGGGCGTGGCCAGCACCATCGACAATGACCTCGGCGCCAGCGACCGCACCATCGGTTTCGATACCGCATGCAACACGGCCTTGGAAGCGATCGATCGTTTGCGCGACACCGCGTCGAGCCATGGCCGCATCTTCTTCGTGGAGGTGATGGGACGCGACACGGGCTTCATCGCCATGCACACCGGTATCGCCGCCGGGGCGGAATATGTGATGATACCGGAACGGCGGGAAAGCGTTGATGAGTTGGTGAAGGTATTGGAGAACCGGTCCAGCGAAAAAGGGAGCAGCGTGGTGGTGGTGGCAGAAGGCGATCAAGAGGGTGGTGCGTTCAAGCTCGCTGAACAAGTGAAGGCATGCTGCCCGCAGTTCGATATCCGTGTGAGTGTGCTGGGCCACTTGCAGCGTGGCGGGAACCCGACCGTGGCGGATCGCTTGCTCGCAGCGCGGCTTGGCGCTGGCGCCGTGGAAGGCCTCATCGCAGGGAAGTCGAACTGTGTCGTGGGTGTGGTGAAGGGTGATCTCACCTACACGCCACATGCAGAAGACATCGTGATGAAAAAGGCGATCGAACCCGATCTGTACCGCCTTCTACCCATGCTCGCGGTGTAAGTTCGTGGCATGCGGAAACTCTTCTCCCTGCTCTTCGTCGCATGCATGGCTGCGCCTTCATCGGCAGCAACCTTTTCCATCACACACTTCGGCACACCGCCCGATGCGCAAGCCGCGATCCAGTATGCCGCCGATATCTGGGGCGGGATCCTGATAAGTGATGTGCCGATCAAGGTGAGCGTGAGTTGGTCCGCATTGGGTGGTGCGGCATTGGGCGTCACCTTCCCGAACGGCCGAAAGGATTTTCCGAGCGCTCCGTTCGCATCAACATGGTATGCGACAGCGCTGGCGAACAGCATCGCTGGCGCAGAGCTGAACGTTGGCGAGGACGACATCAACGTTTACCTGAACAGTGGTACCAACTGGTACTTGGGCACCGATGGCAACACGCCTGCTGGACAGTACGACCTGGTGAGCATCGCACTGCATGAGTTGGGGCATGGCCTCGGTTTCGTCGGGCTGGCCAAGAAAGTAGCGAATGAAGGCTCCTTCGGCTTGTTGCAAGCAAGTGACTTCGCACCGCTGATCACCACCTTCCCGTGGCCCGAACAGGACACGCTACCCGGGATCTTCGATCGTTTCCTCACGAGTACTGCCAATGGGCCATTGACCTTCCTGAACAATCCGAGCACAGTCCTCGGCACCGCCTTCACCAGCAACCAAGTGTACTTCAATGGTGCGAACGCGATGGCTGCGAATAGTGGACAGAACGCACGGATCTACGCACCCTCGGTCTTCGCCTTGGGCAGCAGTTGTGTCCACTTGAATGAAGCGACATTCCCGGCTGGGAACCCGAACGAGTTGATGACGCCCTTCAGTTCCGCAGGACAGAGCAACCACTGGCCAGGGCCAATATGCTTGGGCATCCTGCGCGATATCGGCTGGAATCTCGCCCCGGATGTCGGCATAGCCGAGCACCATCTTCCATCGGGGCATCTCTATCCCGATCCGGCGACCTCGGAGATCACCATCATCACCGGAACGCCCGGCCGGAAGGAGCCCTTTACCATTATGGATGCGTTCGGCCGCATAGCGCTCATAGGATCCATTTCCGGCCCGATCGACGTGAGCACCCTCGACGCCGGGGCCTACCTAGCGCGTGGTCAAACGGGCTGGGTCACCCGCTTCATCAAACAATAGCCGACCTGTGGCACGGGGCGTTCTCCTATTTTAGCGGACCATGCAACTGCGCCTCCTTCTGCTCGTCGGCCTCCTCGTTCTACTCGCAAGCTGCTCCACCCACAAATACGTCGCTGCCAGCCACCCCAACGGCAAGCCCGAAGTGGTGGTGTACATGAAGGGCAAGGGCGAGGATGCACTGAAGGTGATGGAAAAGGTGTACTACCCCAGCGGTCGGATGGAATATGTAGGGCGATTCGAGAACGGCGTGGAGCACGGCGAGTGGGTGTACTACTATGAGTCGGGAACGAAGAAGTTCGTGGAGCACTGGGAGAATGGTGTGGAGCACGGGATCCACTTGGACTATGGCCCGGATGGGAAGGTGTACCGCGAATTGTACTACGACCGTGGCCGCCTTGTGAAGGAGGTGGACCGTAGCAAACTCAACTAGCCATGTTCCTTGGCTGGAACAGGTTCCCCGGCCGTTTCACGATCGTCCTGGTCCTTCTTACACTGCTCCTGCTGGTGCTGGAGCATGTCAACGGACGGTTCTGGTTGAACGACTTCCGCGTTTACTACGGTGCCGCGCAGAGCTTCTTGCACGGCGATACACTATACGGCGTAGCGCACGGACTTGATTCCGGGACCTTCAAGTACGCGCCGATCATGGCGATGGCGTACGTCCCGCTCGCATTGCTCCCCTACTCCGTTGCAGCGACCATCCAGTACGTGCTGATCGTGGCAGCATTCATCTGGTCGGTCCTGTTGACGGACCGGCTTGTTCGCACCCATGTCCTTGGCGGGAGGGCCGCTGGGTATGGCCCGGTCTTCCTGACCACACTCGTGGTGGTGGTACACCTACATCGCGAACTGCACTTGGGGAACATCAATGTCCTGCTGTTATGGATCCTCCTACTTGGTCTCGACCGGATCCTGAGCGGACGCTCGGGAACGGCTGGTATCCTGATCGGCCTGGCCATCCTCGCGAAGCCGCATTTCGTGGTCCTGCTTCCGCTACTCCTATTGCGCGACCAGCGTAGGGCTTGCAGCATGGCCGTTGTCACCGTGATCCTCGGCCTTGTCCTGCCCGCTGCGTTCCTAGGCGTTGAACACACCATTCAACTGCATCGTGATTGGTTCGCGGTGATGGCCGGACACAACGCCTCGCTCATCTACACCGGCGGTGATGCACACAACAGCGTGGACACGATCTATTCGTTCCTGCATCGCACGGTACTCCATCACTTCACCTCACCCAGCACTCTTGAAGTGGCGGTCATCCTCGGCTGTATCGCGTTGCTCTTTGCCGCGTATGTGCTGCGGAACAGGATGATCGAACGGAACAATGCCGGCATGGCGGGCCACATCGTGATCGAGTATTTCCTACTGCTCGCATTGGTTCCGAGCATCACACTCACCGATACGAACCATTTCCTGTTCAGCCTTCCGGCGATCATGTTGCTCTGTCACCGTCTGATACCACGCCCACGATCCCGGTGGTTGTTGCTCGTCGCGTTGCTCTTGCTGTTCGCATACGGCGGCAATTGGGCTGATGCCTTGGGTGATCTATCGGATCGAATGGTCCATTTTGGCGTACTCGGTATCGCGAACATCGGCCTTGTGCTGCTTGTCGCACTGCATTTCTTCACCCGTGGATCGAACCAAAAGGAGCGAACAGCGTCCACCTGAAAGATCCGACCTCATGCGTCTTCATTCCACCCTTTTCCTGCTCGTATCCTTCACCACACTTTCGGCACAGGACATCTACTTCCCACCGAACCTCGGAAACACGTGGGAGACCGTGGATCCCGCCACCTTGGGTTGGTGTACGGACGAGATCCCCGCTTTGATCGACTACCTCGATGTGAACAACAGCAAGGCCTTCCTCGTGCTGAAGGATGGGCGGATCGTCATTGAACACTACTTCGGGACCTTCACGCAGGACAGCTTGTGGTATTGGGCAAGTGCAGGCAAATCGCTCACGGCATTCCTGGTCGGGAAGGCACAAGAGGAAGGCTTCCTCGACATCAACGATCCGAGCAGTGACTACCTCGGTGCGGGTTGGACGAGTTGCACACCGCTGCAGGAAGGCGCGATCACCGTGCGCAACCAGTTGACCATGACCACGGGTCTTGATGACGGCACCGGCGATACGGACTGCACGGATCCCGCCTGTTTGCAATACCTCGCTGATCCCGGCACGCGCTGGGCCTATCACAACGCTCCTTACACAATGCTCGATGGCGTGATCAGCACGGCGACCGGGCAAACGCTGAACAGTTACGTCTTCAACAAACTCACGCTGACCACGGGCCTCACGGGCGCCTATGTGCAGGTCGGGGCGAACAATGTGTTCTTCAGCAAGGCGCGGCACTTCGCGCGATTCGGATTGCTTGCCATGGAACAAGGAATTTGGAACGGTTCGGTAGTGATGAACGATGCCGACTACTTCAATGCGATGGTGACGCCGTCACAATCGTTGAACAACTCCTACGGATACCTGTGGTGGCTGAATGGGCAGAGCAATTACATGGTGCCGGGACTGCAAGTCGTGATCCCCGGCATGCTGATCCCGAACGAACCGCCGGACGGCTACAATGCGTTGGGCAAGAACGGCCAGATCCTTTGCGTGGTGCCGTCCCAGGGGTTGGTGGTCGTACGCATGGGGAATGCGCCGGGTGCATCGGTACCTGTGCCGTACTTGCTCGCGGATGGCATTTGGGAGCGATTGAACACGGTGATATGTTCCACCACATCCGTCCCGGAGATCAGCGCATCGCCTACACTATTCCCTATCCCAGCATCCGACTTCGTTCAAGTACCGAACTCATTCGGGTCCAACGCACCTGCGCAAGTGGCGAGCGTGGATGGTCGCGTGATCGACGTCACGATCCGCAATGGGCAACTCGATGTCTCGGATCTGCCTGTCGGTTCCTACTGGCTGCGAACGCGATCCTCGAACGGCACACTGATCACGCAGCGATTTCTCGTGGCGCGATAGCCTACGCGAACTGCTGCACGCTGGATGCGATGATCCGGCAGCACTCCATCAACTCCTCCTCGCGGATCACCAATGGGGGAGCGAAGCGGATGATGTCGCCATGAGTTGGTTTGGCGAGCAATCCGTTGTCGCGCATCAGCAAGCAAAGTTCCCATGCACTTCGTGGAGATCCATCGGCAGCTATGCGTTCCTCGATCACTACCGCATTCAACAATCCTTTGCCGCGCACCAGTTTGATGAACGGGTACTGGTCCACGAGCTTCTGCATTTCAGCGCGGAAGACTTTCCCGAGTCGCTCGGAATTCGCGGTCAGGTCCTCGTCCTTCACTACGGCCAATGCTTCCATCGCGACCCGCGCACCCATTGGATTTCCGCCGTATGTGCTACCGTGGGTGCCGGGCGTGAAGACGCTCATGATGGCATCGCTCGCGAGCACCGCGCTCACCGGGTACATCCCGCCACTCAATGCTTTCGCCAGGATCACGGCATCCGGTCGTTTCGCTGGATCCTGTTCCTCGTCCGGCACACTGCAAAGCAACCGTCCGGTGCGCGCGATCCCGGTCTGGATCTCATCGGCGATGAAGAGGACGTTGTGCTTCTTGCACGCCGCGATCGCTTTCGGCATGTAGTCATCAGCCGGGGTGTACACACCGCGCTCCCCTTGAATGGGTTCCACGAGGAAAGCACAGACATTCGGATCCGCGAGCGCTTTCTCCAACGCAGGGATGTCGTCGTACGGGATCACCTCGAAGCCCGGAGTGAACGGTCCGAAGCCGATCTGGCAATCGGGATCGGTGCTCATGCCCACGATCGTGATGGTGCGACCGTGGAAGTTCCCTTCGCACACGAGGATCTTCGCTTCACCAGCCGGAATGCCCTTCTTCTGGTAGCCCCACTTTCGCGCCATCTTCAGCGCGGTTTCCACCGCTTCCGCACCGGTGTTCATCGGCAACATTTTCTCGTAGCCGAAGAACTCGCAAACCATCCGCTCGTATTCGCCCAGCAGGCTGTTGTAGAACGCACGGGAAGTCAACGTCATGCGTGCGGCCTGGTCCTGCATCACGGCTACCAATCGCGGATGGCAATGGCCTTGGTTCACCGCACTGTACGCACTGAGGAAGTCGTAGTACCGCTTGCCCTCCACATCCCACACGAACACACCTTTCCCACTATCCAGCACCACCGGCAACGGGTGGTAATTGTGTGCACCGTAACGCTCCTCGAGGTCGATGGCACGTTGGGTCTTCGAATGCTGTTGTGTCAGTTGGGGCATGGCGCTACGTTGATAAGCGCGTAAAAGTAGAACGATGGGGCGCTGGCGGGATCAGTGCGGAACCTTGATCCCGGCCTGCTCCAGCGCGAACACATGACGAAGGACGGCGTCATCCAGCGCAGTCAACTGGACGTGCCTGCGCTCCATGACCAAGCGCGCTGTACGGAGTGCGCGTTCCACATCGTGGACCACGATCCCTTCAACACCTCCCCACGAGAAACCGGGGATGTGCTTGGGCTGGAATCCGCCCCCGAAGACGTTTGCTGCCACGCCCACGACCGTGCCTGTGTTGAACATGGTATTGATCCCGCTCTTGGCGTGATCGCCCATGATCAAGCCGCAGAACTGCAACCCGGAGTCCTCATCAAATCCGCTCGCATAGCTGAACACCTTCACGTTCCCATACGTGTTCTTCAGGTTGCTGTTGTTGGTGTCCGCTCCGAGGTTGCACCATTCGCCCAGCACGCTGTTCCCGAGGAAACCGTCATGCCCTTTGTTGCTGAAGCCGAGCAGGACGCTGTTGTTCACTTCACCTCCTACCCTGCACTCCGGTCCGAAGCTGGAAGGGCCGTAGATCTTCGCTCCCATCTTCACCTGCGCATGATCACCGAGCGCGAAGGGGCCACGGATCAAACTGCCCTCCATCACTTCCGCGTTCCGACCGATGTAGATCGGACCACCTCTGGTGTTCAGTGTGCAACCCTCCACGACAGCACCTTCTTCTAAAAAGATATGCTGCGGATCGCCGATGACCGTATTGAGGCCGCTCAATGGTTGCGAACGACGACCATCGGTAAGCAATGCATGATCAAGTGCGATGGCACGGCCGCACTGCTGGAACACGTGCCAAGGCCGCTCGAAGCGAATGAGTTCGCCGACGAATTCGATCCGCTTCAGGAATGCCGGTGGTGCGCTCCAGTCCGACTCCGATGGGATCGCTTGTCCTTGTATTCCGAATGCCAACGCGCGACCTTCCTTCACCAGCACTTCCCCTGCACGCAGGTTCATGACGGCAGCGACCAGATCCTCGGTCGGGAACAGGCCACCATCCACTTCGAAGTCCGCCGCTTCAGTAGGCAGACGGAATGCTTCGGACAAATAAGGTTCGGTCCGGTATCCTACAGGGAGCCCGCTCCTCACGTACCATCCTTCAGACAAGCGCAATACGCCCGGGCGTAGCTGGGCCACCGGCCGCGTGAAGGTCAACGGAAGTAAATGCTTGTGCAGACCGGCGTCGGAAAGGATGATCGACATGCACGCGAAGGTATCGTGGACGGACCCTCAACCGGAACACCGCCGACCGATCACTCCATACCGCCGAGGGTGCAGAGCCAATACGCGATCCCTGCGAGTGTCGCACTGACCGGGATCGTGAGGATCCATGCCCAGAGGAGTTGGAATGTAACGCCCCAACGAACGGCGCTCAATCGCTTGGTAGCTCCCACGCCAATGATCGCGCCGGTGATGGTATGCGTGGTGCTCACCGGGATCCCCATCTGCTCGGTGAGGTAGAGCGTGATCGCACCGGCCGACTCTGCGCAGACGCCTTCCAGCGGTGTCACCTTGGTGATCCGAGTACCCATGGTCTTCACGATCTTCCATCCACCGCTCAACGTTCCCAAGCCAATGGCCGTGTAGCATGCCAATGGCACCCAGTAGGGCATATCCTTGATATCCGTGATGTCCCCATTGGCGATCATCGCTGCCGTGATGATCCCCATCACCTTCTGTGCATCGTTACCACCGTGCCCGATGCTGAATGCCGCAGAACTGAGCAGCTGCAACCGCTTGAACATCTTCGACATGGAGTACGCATTCGGCGTCCTCACCTTCTCCACATACAAGTATGTGAGGATGAAGATCAGCGCGCCCACCATGATCCCGATCCTGATCACGGAATTGTCCGCCTTATCCATGGCCTTCGCCAGTTTGTCGGTATCGACGTTGGGATCGGCATTGGCCTTGACGTTCGCCGCGATCCCTTCACCACCTTGCGAATTGAAATGGATCAGGTAGGGCATGGCCGCATCCACTTTCGCTTGCGCCACGTTGAATTCCGCAGTCTTGGAAGGATCCTCGGCGGCTGCCTTTCCCAGCACGTCGGTCTTGTAGAACTTCCCGAGGTTCTCCTCCAATTTCCCTTGTTGAAGGTGGGTGAAGAAGAACCAGGTGCCAATGGAAGCCAACACTATGATGCCCACGCGCACCCATACCTTCCGGACAATGGTGACGAATGTGATGAACATGCTGATGACCATTCCCACGAGCGGCGCGAGGAAGATGAAGATCAAGGTCTTGTTGATCTTGTCGTTCTCCACCACATCGCTGAATCCGAAGCTGTCCGAGGTTGCGAAGGCGTGTGCGATGGCCGCACCGGCGAATCCGCCGATCAACGCGTGAGAGCTGCTGCTTGGAATGCCGTACCACCATGTGACGAGGTTCCAAATGATCGCGGCGATGAGACCCGCGAGAATGACCTTGAGAGTGATGAACTCCACGTGAACCGTCTTGCTGATGGTGTTCGCCACCGCATGGTCCTTGAAGATGAAGAAGGCGACGAAATTGAAGAATGCAGCCCACAGAACCGCTTGGAACGGGGTGAGCACCTTCGTGCTGACCACCGTGGCGATGGAGTTGGCGGCGTCGTGGAAGCCGTTGATGTAATCGAACACCAGGGCCAGGACGATAATGACCAGGAGCAGCGACATGCGCTCAAGCGTACTTCAGCATGATGGACTCCATCACGTTGCTCACGTCCTCGCACTTGTCCGTGGCGAGTTCCAATGTGCTGTAGATGTCCCGCATGCGAATGAGTTGGATGGGATCCTTCTCGGTCGCGAAGAGGCGTTGGATGGCCTTGTCGTACACCTCGTCGGCCTGGTTCTCCATGCTGTTGATCTGCACCACGAACTCGTTGTGCGCATTGCTCTTGTGCATATGCCGAAGGTTCTGGACCGCAAGCTGTACGATGTGCGCACCCTCGTTCACCAAGCGGGCCAGTTCACGGCAGGTCTCGTCCGGTTTGCCGATGCCGAAGAGTTCGAGGTTCTTTGCGCTGGCCAGGATGAAGTCGGCCACATCGTCCAAGCTGGAAGCCAAGCTGTGGATGTCCTCCCGGTCGATCGGCGTGATGAAGTTCCGCGCCAGATCCGTGAAGATGGTATGGGTCAGGTCGTCGTTCGCGCGCTCCTCGATCTCCATGCGTTCCAGCAACGCGGTTCGCTGCGAGCCCGGTTCGCTGTTCATGATGGCGATCAGGTCCTCGCTCATCTTCAACACGTTCGCAGCGGACGCTTCGAAATGGAAGAAGAACACGCGGTCCTTCGGTTTGAAGAAATTGAGCAGGGAATCAAGGGCCATGGGGTGCTGTTTCGGCGACAAATCTATCCGGGGCATCCACCCAACACCCATGTCCCCTACAACCTTAATACAACCTTAACATGGACCACGTCCGGACCCATCGCACCTTTGCGGACATGATCTACGAATTCAACGGGTACAGGCCGGTGGTGCATGAAAGCTCCTTCATCCATCCCCAAGCAACGGTCACCGGCAATGTGGTCATCGGCCGTGATGTGTATATCGGCCCGGGTGCAGCCGTGCGTGGCGATTGGGGCGCCATTCTCATCGCCGACGGTTGCAACGTGCAGGAGAACTGCACCATCCACATGTTCCCGGGCATCACGGTGCGGCTGGAGGAGGGCGCTCACATCGGCCATGGCGCGGTGATCCATGGAGCGCACATCGGGCGGAACTGCCTGGTGGGGATGAACGCCGTGCTGATGGACGACGTGGTGCTGGGCGAAGAATGCATCGTTGGAGCACTGGCCTTCCTTCAAACAGGAAGCGTTTGGGAGCGGCGAAAGGTGATCGTGGGCAACCCCGCCAAAGCGGTGAAGGATGTGAGCGACGAGATGATCGGGTGGAAGACCGAAGGCACAAAGCTCTACCAAGGGCTTCCTTCTGAACTGTACAGGACATTGAAGGTCTGCGAGCCGCTCAGGAAGATCCCGAGTGAACGTGAACCGATAGCCGCACGATACGCCACTTGGCAGCGGACGCTCAAGGATTGATCAATCACCGCGCTTGTTGTCATCCAGATGCAGGATGTGCAGCATGCGATGTAGGACCGGGGTGAGGAAGACCGCGACCGCGCCGAGTAAGGTGATCCCACTGTACAAAGCATAGAACGCGGCGAAGTACTTCGCAGGATCGGTCGTCAACACATCCACCGGCCCCATGCCACCCAGGATCATCGACGCATTGAGGAATGCATCCACGAAGCGCAAGTGCCCGAATTCCATGTACCCCCAAACACCCAAGGCCAACGAAAGGCCCACAAGCAGCAAGGCGTAGCCCAAGTATTTCAACAACCGTCCAGCGAAGCGTCGCTGACTGATGAGCGGGCGTGATCGGTGTTCGAACATGGCACCAAAGTATCCCATTGATGGGCGCGCCACCAAGGCGGACGATCGGGACGATCGAACCTGACTGTTCGACCATACTGATCATCGGACCGCACAACCATTTCCACTCTTTGTCGCGCCAGGGGCCGCTAAGTTCGAGATCGGGTCCTACGCAACCGCTACGCTTCGTTTTGCCGGCCTGATCAGGCAAGGAACCAGGATCAGCGCAGCGATCCACGCCACCATCGGCCACGACGGTGGGAACCCATCCCCTGGCCATTTGATATTCCAACCGAACGGCACGGCATTGTTGCGCCGCTCCGGAGAAAGTCGGCCGCGTACCTCGTTCACGTAGCCCTGATGCTTCGCGACATCCCAACCGGTGAGCGCATTCAGTTCTCCCAACTCACGTTGGCGACGATACGCCAGGTTCTCCAGGTAGTCCTGTCCCTCGCTACAGGTCAGATCACCTTGCGCGGGATGCCTAAGGATGTAGCGGGCCTGGAAATTCTCCGTGTTCGGGGTCACTTGAAAGACCAGATCCTGCGGGAACATATCACGGGCGTAGCGAACGTGCATGCGTGTGTAGAAGGTCGCTGCACCACCCCAATCGGCACCAGCCTCAGCGAATTCCCGGGGCATCGGTGGTGGTCCGACGCAGGGGTCGCACTTCACACCACTGAAGCTTGGCGTCACATTCCAAGCATACTCCAGGAACACCGTGTTGCGTCCTTCGCGGCGATGCGCGCGTGCGAAAAGATCCTTGTAGAACGCTCCGAATTGCTGCTTCACGAATAGCGAGATGTTGCGATCACTCGGAACCTTCACCGTGCGGTAGTTCACACATTCCACGCGCCCGGTGCGTGTGAACGCATGGACGATCATATCCTGTGATCCATTGCTGTTCGCCATGCCGAGGCGGATGGGCAGCATGAACTTGTTGCTCTCGAAGCGCAGTTGGATCGGGCGCAGTAGGTTGAAGCCACTCTGTTGGAACCGGGTCATGTCCACCTTCACCACGAAGAACTTCATGTTGGAACGGATGTAGGGATCGAGCACCTCATGCGCCGTCGCCGGGATCCGGTACCCGTTCGCGATCAACCAGTCCTTCAGGCCCACACTCTCCTTCGCGCTCAGCAGCAGGATGTCATATTCACCCACGGTGTAGCGCGCTTCGATGGTCACACCCATTTTGCGGGCGGTCTTTTCTTGCGCCATTCCCGTGCTCGTTGGCGCGCGACTCATTTCACTCTCCATCACGGAATCATACAGGTCGAAGCGTACGCACGGGTTCTCATCGTAGTACTCCACGAGGCGCGGCGCGCTATACGCATCCAATGCATCGAACAATCGACGCTCGACCACGCGGATGTCCTCGCGGCGAAGCACTGTTGGCACAGGCACCACCATCGCGAAATCCTTCACATCACCCTTGAAGTCGTTGCTCATGGTGATGATGGTCCGCTGTCCATCGCGAACGAGGATCACCTCGCTGCGATCATTGAACAAGGTGGCATCAGCCTTGGCCACATAGAATCCACAGAACGCGGAGGCGTGCATGGAGGCCAGAAACGCCGCAAAGGGAAGAAGTGATCGGGTGTTCATGTGAGTTGATGTTGTTCGTTTCGTGCAGTTCGTTCAGATCGCTCGGCGTTCCAATTGAAGGCGTCGCCGTGCTGAAGGTGATCGAGGATCGGCGTGATCGTGCTGATAATGAGCAAGGCCCAGATCGGTGCAGAATTGATCCAGAAGTACCAGCCGAGCAGGAAGGAGAGGACCGCGATCGCCACGCTCCAGATCACACGCATGCGTTGCGCGCGTGGGGTGGTCATGGGATCCGTGATCATGAAGAACGTGAAGAGCAAGAGCGACCCGTTGGAGAGGCGATGCAACCAGACATCCATCTCCCAGCCCAGGTACAGCACTGTGCGGAAATACTCCAATACGGCAAGGGTGCCGAGGAAGGCGAGGCTCGTATCGATCCGCCCCACGCGAAGCACCACCATGCAACCCGCAGCAGTGACGAGGAAGAACAATGCCACACCACTCCCCCACTGTCCGGGACTCACCCACGCATCGCCGGTGAGCAGCACGGCTGCGGCGATCCCGAGGTTACCGGGGTTGAAGACATGACGACCTTTCACGCGAAGGATGAATTTGCTCGCGATCGCGACTACTGCTCCAAGTACCAAGGCTCCAGGACCGGCCGCCTTCAACAACAGACACATTCCAAGGGCACTCACCGCAGCACTCTTGAGCGAACTCCAAGGCAAACTCTTCCACCGGATGAAGCACGCTTGCACACCAAGACAGGTCCCGAGCAGCAACAAGTAGCGCGTTAGTTCCGCGTCCCAATGCAATTGAAGTATCCCGAAAAGGAGAAAGCCCGCTAGGAACACGATCTGGAAATGACGGGCGTCCTGTTTGAGGAAAACGAGTATAGCGTTGATGGGTTGGAGAAAGCGCATCTCTTGGAAGTACGATGCTGTACACACGACCGCGGATCGGGTTCGATCCATCCGAAACCTTCCGTGGGACATCGGCGTTGGAACCGCCGGTAGCAACGAAGACCAACGACAAACAACAACGAGCGAATGCGGGAGTTGAAAGAGGCGATGCATATCCTATTGGTCGACGACGAGGACGATTGCAACTTCGTCACGCGGATGGTCCTGAAGAAGGCCGGCTTCTCCGGGAAGCTGACCACTTATACCTCTGCGACCGACGCATTGGCACACATGCGCAGTGGCCACGACCTCCCGGACCTGATGTTCGTGGACATCAACATGCCAGCCGTGAACGGATTCGAGTTCCTGGCCACGTGCGAAGCAGAAGGATTGCTGCCCAATGAACTCACCAGTGTGGTCATGTTCAGCAGCAGCAATCGGCCATCCGATCTGGAACGTGCATTGGGGTTCCGATCCGTGATCGGCTACGTCGAGAAGGCGCTTTCCGTGGATAGCTTCGAGCGAGTATTGAACGATCACCTTCAGGCGCGTCGCGCTTGATCAACCGAACAAGGAAACATCCTGTTCACCATCATCACATGAAGAAGATCCTGATCATCGAGGACGAGACCATCATCTCATTCAGCTACCGGCTGCAATTGGAGCGCATGGGCTTCGATGTCATCGGCACTGCCCGCAGTTCGGAGGAGGCCGAGGAATTGTTGCGTGACCAACGCCCCGACCTCATCATCATGGACATCTACCTGAAAGGCGATAAGAACGGCCTGGAACTGGCGCAGCAGATCCACAAGGACGACCCGATCCCGGTGTTGTTCCTCACAGCGAGCACAAAGCCGGAAGTGGTGAGCGCCATTCGCGAACTGAAGGATTGCCAGTACCTCTCCAAACCGATCAACTCGGACAGTCTGGAGGATGTGTTGCGGCGGTTCTCACGATCCTAGCGCAATGGCGGAGCACATGGACAAGAACCAAGGTGCCACACCGGAACAAGCCGAGCTTCTGCATCATTTCTCGCACGACCTGCGCAACAGGCTTGCGGCCATCCAGCAAGTGCTTTCGCAGTTGAGCTCCACTCCTGCTGAAGAGCAGGCGGAACTGATCGGATTCGCCGAGCAACAGTACTTCAAGGCGATGCGAAGCACGGAGGATCTGTTGGACGGCTTCCATGTTGAGCGCGGTGTCGGGGCGCTATCGCTTTCCAACGTCGATCTCACGGAACTCCTCCGCGCATCCATCGACCTGATGCAGCACCGGTTCACACGCAAGGGCCAGACCCTTCACATCGATGCTGGTTCCAGCCTGACGATCAAGGCCGACAAGCATTGGTTGAATGAATTGATCACTGTGCTATTGAGCAACGCCTCGAAATTCGGTACACCCGGCGGTGTTATCCGGATCCGCCTATCGAATGAAGACAATGCTGCGGTGCTGACCGTACAGGATGATGGCGCAGGGTTGGACGCGGAGGATCTCGAGAGGATCTTCGTGCGGTACGCATGGCTGAAAAGCCGATCCACGGCTGGCGAAGCTCAAGGTCGCGGCAATCTGGCTCGCGCCAAGCAATGGGCCGAAGCACATGGCGGCGTGCTACAAGCGCGAAGCGCAGGTCCGGACAAGGGATCCACATTCGAACTGCGACTTCCGATCGCGCACTGATCGCGATCGTTCGCGTACCGTTCCCTGTTTGCATGGAACCATATGTGGAAAGACCGCGGTGGTCCGGTCATCCGCACATCAGGAGCCGACTAACTTGCGTGCGATGCCCCGCGTCCATACGCTCCTCGCGTTCTTATTGGCCACCAGTACTCTTTTCGCGCAAGTACCCGCCGGAGGGTCGGCCGGAGCCATCACTTACATACGAAGCATTGCTGTTCCGTTGAATGCGGTCCTCCTTTTCGACAAAGCGACCGAGGCATGGACCTGGACCTTCGGCAAGGAACCCGGAGGCAAGCTCCTGCTGTCCGATCGCACCACGGGTACATTGGAAGCCACTGCTCGCGTGAATTATCGATCGGAACAATTGAGCATGCGTGAGGAGACCATGGGTTCCGTGCAATACAGGGTGGTGATGAACGTGCATGCAGGCGAATGCAGGATCACCATTTCCGAATGTGTCCACACAGGAAATCGGACCACTCCGCGCGGAGGTGTTCATTTGGGTCTCTTGGTGCGCGGCCCGGATCCCGTGATGAAGGTTCGCGGGTTGGGTGGAAGTAACCTGCGCCGCATCTATGCGGAGGTGAAGGACACCACCAATGCGCGCATTACGGCTGTCCTGCAAGCGTTCGAAGCACGATTGCGGGCCAGTGCCCAACCCTGAGCGCAACCCTCCGGACAGGAACCCGTTGAACGGCTGGCCTCATGCTAGCCTTCCAAACCCTTTCCCGCCGTCGCTGGCCCTTCGTTGCCGGCGTACTTGCCATTCTGTTCATCGGATATGGCATGAACCTGGTCTCGCGTTCGCGCGATCTACAGATGCGGATCAACCATGAAGTGGCCCTGTTGGATGAACTCAGCCATATCAATGACGACCTGCACCAGTTGTCGATCATCCACCGTGTGGACCTGAATGCGGGCCAGCACCGATGGCCGGCCGATCTCCATCGGTTCAAGGTTCGCATACAGAAGGCGAGTGAACGCTTCGTTTCCTCTCCCGGTGCACAAGAACTCGTCGCGGATCTCGAACCGGTCCTTCACCGTGCGGATTCACTCCATGCCCAAGCAATGCTTCGCGGCGACAACATCGCGGACCCCCGATCATTGGAAGCGGTCTTCCAACTCATGATGCAGCGTGCGCAGAAAGTGGTGGACCGATCGGCCCGCAGCGTTCATGAGCAGGGCTTGAGTAAGCACACCGCCACCTTGAGCGACCGATGGAACGAGGCACAGTTCCTTCTGATCACGGCCTGCCTGCTCGCCATCCTGATGGCGTGGCTCATGGGCGCCCGGAACAAGTTGCTCCAGGAAAGCCACCTGCGATCCGAGCAACTCGACATCGCGCGGCAGGATCTGGAGCGTTCCAACAAGGAACTTCGGGAGACGATGTTGAGCAAAGAGGAGAAGGAGGTGATGATCAAGGAGATCCACCACCGGGTGAAGAACAACCTGCAGATCGTGAAGAGCCTGATCCGCTTCCAGATGGACCAGGTGAAGGACGCACGCACGCTTGAACTCTTCAACGAATGCGTGAACCGGGTAAGTGCCATGGCCTTGGTGCATGAACAGACCTACCTCAGCAAGGATCTCGCGAACATCGATGTGAACTCCTACCTCACACACCTTACACGCGATCTCTGTTACGCCTATACCATCGATACGAAGCTCGACCTGGACATCAAGATCAACATCCCGACCCTTGGAGTGGACACGTTGATCCCCCTCGGCCTGCTCATCAACGAAGTGATCTCGAACTCCTTGAAGTACGCCTTCAAGGGCCGCGATCGAGGAACCATCCTGGTTCACCTGGATGGTGATGAGAACGGACTTCATCTGCGGATCGGGGATGACGGCGTCGGTCTACCTGCCAAAGCCCAATGGGACCGCCCGAACAGCTTGGGCATGGACCTGATCCATACACTCGCCGGGCAACTGGGCAATACCGTTCATCTACGCCCCGGCCCCGGTACGGTGTACGAGCTACTGCCCGTGCAGGAGCAGCGACGCAAACGCGCCTGATCCTTCTCCGCTTGTCCTGATCCGCAAGGGATCCTCGCTAATTGTCGTCGGCTACTTTTGGGACCCTTCCGGAAAAATGCGGAAGCCAGCCCCATGTTGAAGCCTGCTTTATTTGCCCTCCCGCTGCTCACGCTTGTTGCGTGCAATTCCGAAGAGAATCAGGTCGTGGAGAAGATCACCTACCCCGAAACACGCAAGGACACCACAGCTGGTGATTCCCTGCACGGCACGTGGGTGGCCGATCCCTATCGGTGGCTGGAGAATGATACCACCGTGGAGACCGCAGCTTGGGTTACGGCACAGAACGAGGTGACCAACGCATATCTCGGGAAGATCCCCTACCGGAAGGATCTCGCGAAACGCTACGAGGAGTTGTACAACTTCCCCAAGGTTAGCGGGCCGATGCGCGTGGGCGACCTGTACTTCATCTGGAAGAACAGCGGCTTGCAGAACCAGAGCGTGATCAACGTGCGCAAAGGACTCGATGGCGAGGACAAGGTCTTCATCGATCCGAACGAACTGGATCCGGCAGGCACCACCACCTACAGCCCGATCGGCGTGAGCAAGGACGATCGATACATGGCCGTAGGTGTTCAACGTGCGGGGAGCGATTGGCAGGAGATCATGGTATACGACCTCACGACCATGCAGCCCACCAACGACCTGCTCAAGTGGAGCAAATTCAGCGGTGCTTCATTCTACAAGAACGGCTTCTTCTACAGCCGTTACCCCACTCCCGCGAAGGGCACTGAACTCAGCGCGGCGAGCAAGTTCCAGAAGGTGTACTACCACAAGCTGGGCGACGCGCAGGAGAAGGATGTGTTAGTATGGGAGGACAAGGTGAACGGCGATCTATACGTAGGTGTCGGTGTGACGGAAGAGGAGGAATTCGCTACGCTGTACATCAGCACGGGCACTGATGGCTTCGAGATGTACTTCCACGACCTGCGGAAAGGCCAACTGCCCACCCCAGCCACGGCATGGGTCGCATTGCAACAAGGCTTCGAGCACAAGACAAGCATCATCGACTTCGTTCCGACCACAGGCAAATTCCTGGTGATGACCGAAGTGGATGCACCGAACTACCGCTTGGTGGAAGTGGATCCCGCGAACCCGGCCAAGGAGAACTGGAAGGACATCATTCCGCAGAAGAAAGAGTTGTTGCAAGGCGTGAGCAGCGGCGGCGGAATTCTCTTCGCGGAGTACCTGAAGGACGCTACAAGCCGGTTCTATCGCTACAAGGAGGACGGTACCGGCGAACAGGAGATCGCATTACCCGACATCGGCAGTGCGGGTGGCTTCGGAGGCAAGCGCAAGGACACCTTCGGATTCTACAGCTTCACCTCATTCACTGATCCCGGTTCGATCTACAAGTATGATTATACCACAGGTAAAAGCGACGTGTTCTTCCGTCCGGAGTTGAAGTTCGATCCCTTGGAGTACACCACGGAGCAAGTGTTCTACCCTAGCAAGGACGGCACGAAGGTGCCCCTGTTCATTGTACATCGGAAGGACGTGAAGCCCAACGGCTCGAACCCCACGCTGATGTACGCCTACGGCGGATTCAACATCAGCCTCTCCCCGAGTTTCAGCACCAGCCGCATGCTGCTACTGGAACAAGGTGGCGTGTTCGCGCTGGCCAATTTGCGCGGTGGTGGAGAGTACGGCGAGGACTGGCACAAGGCCGGCATGAAGGAGAAGAAGCAGAACGTCTTCGATGATTTCATCGCCGCAGCGGAATACCTGATCGCGGAGAAGTGGACCGACACGGCTCACCTCGGTGTGAACGGTGGTAGCAACGGCGGCTTGCTGATCGGCGCCGTAATGACACAGCGTCCCGATCTCTTCGCGGTCTGCTTCCCTGAAGTGGGTGTGCTCGACATGCTGCGCTACCAGAAGTTCACTGCGGGTTTCGGTTGGACGCCCGAGTATGGCAACGCCGACAACAGCAAGGAAGAGTTCGATTATCTGGTGAAGTACTCACCACTGCATAACGTGAAGCCAGCGAGCTACCCGCCCACCATGGTGATGACGGCGGACCATGATGACCGCGTGGTCCCCGCGCACAGCTTCAAATTCATCAGCACGTTGCAAGTCGCGCAACAAGGCAGCGCGCCGGTACTGATCCGCGTGGATACCCAAGCCGGACACGGCGGAGGCAAGCCCACAAGCAAGGTCATCGAGGAGCAAGCGGACAAGTGGAGCTTCTTCTTCCACAACATCCATTTCGTTCCGACCTTCAAGGTGGAAGTGCCCAAAGAGAACAGCTAGGTTCTATTACTTGATGAACACCCGGACCGTGCGAACGGATCCGGGCGTTTACATTTCCGGTATGAAACAGATGATCCTCGTTCTGTTGGTGCTGCTGATCGGTCCATATGTCGTCGGCCAGGATCGGGTCCGCCACGACGCGCTCATCAAGGAAGCATGGGGCCTCTACGAGAAGAAGGAATTCAGGGAGTCCGCCGCGAGCTACTCAGCAGCATTCCAAGCGTTGGGCTGGAAGGGATCGAGCAACGACCGTTACAACGCTGCATGCTCCTACGCCCTGGCCGGAGTGCCGGATTCCGCTTTCTTCCACTTGGACCGGATCGCCTCGCTGATGGACTACGCCAACGTGCAGCACATCACAACGGATGTTGACCTGAACACGTTGCATAACGATCCACGTTGGCCGAGGTTGATCGGTGTGGTAAAGGCCAATAAGGAGCGCATTGAAGCCGACTACGACAAACCACTGGTTGCCCTGTTGGACTCCGTCTTTGATGAGGATCAGGGACTTCGTCGGCAGATCGAAAAGGTGGAAACCGGATCCGGCCGCGACTCCAAGGAAATGCAGGCACTCTGGGATCGCATGGCACAGGCCGATTCAACGAACCTGGTGATCGTCACGCGGATCCTCGACGAACGTGGTTGGCTCGGCCCCGATGTCATTGGTCAAACGGGGAATTCAACCTTGTTTCTGGTGATCCAACATGCGGACCTGGTCACTCAGGAGAAGTACCTGCCCATGATGCGCGAGGCGGTCACCAAGGGGAACGCGAAAGGCAGTAGCCTCGCCTTGTTGGAGGATCGTGTGCTCATACGCAACGGCAAGCAACAACGCTATGGTAGCCAGATCGGGCGCGACCCGGGAACCGGCGCATACTTCCTCAGTCCACTGGAGGACCCCGACAATGTGGATGTTCGTCGAGCCGCGGTCGGGCTGGGTCCCATTGCGGATTACATCGCGCGCTGGGAACTGATCTGGGACGTAGAGGCCTACAAGAAGGAATTGCCGGCCTTGGAGGAGCGGATCAAAGCGAGAAAGCCATGAGTGGAAAGGTGATCACACACATGCCTACGAGAGTTACGCACGCGCTCGGTGAACTTCTCCTTGCGGTATAAGGCGGTCATGAGCACTGGTTGATCAGCGCATCGACCTATCCAACGTGGTGTGCGCAGTGCGTTGCACCTTGTTCTGGACCAAGGATGTCCACCCAAGCAGGAGTCCTGGAACGCCCAACGCTTGTCTGCTCCAACGCCAAAAGTCGAAGTGATCGCATTGCCGAACGATGAGTCCATCGCGAAGCTCGAACTCACTACTGATGATGTTGCGTACATTCCTGCCGGTCCTGCTGAAGGTGTAGTCTGCTTGCCATTCCCCTTTCGCTCGTGTCTCCGATTCATCCAGCACGCGATACGTCACGCGCAGGTCCGTCCCGGAGGTCAGCAACATCTTCCACATCGCCCTCACCCCCGTTGCATCGAGGTCCGGGAACACCGGATCGCTGAAGTGCGCATGGTCGGAATAGCACGCTGCCATCCCGGCCCAGTCACGTTGTGCCAGTGCTTCAAAGTAGCGAGTGACCGTGGACATGCCGTGAAAGTAACGGTGCTGCCGATGACGCCTCTACTCCACCACCTTATCGATGTACCGCGAGTTCATCACACAGAGCGCTCCGTGTATTTCAGCCGGAACCGGGATGTGGCCTCCTGCCCCACAAGACCCAACAGATAGCCCACCGCATTGTTCCTCAGCGGTGTGAAATTGCCATTGCCCGGTAGCAGCCCATTAGCTTTCGGCTTCAACTCCAACCTCTCATGACACCAAGATCCAATTATGCCAAGGACTCCCCGGGCATCTACAAGGCCATGGGAGCCGTGGAGGAATACCTCCACCACTGCTCCATCGGGATCCCCTTGATCCACCTCATCAAACTGCGCGCATCACAGATCAACGGCTGCGCCTATTGCCTCGACATGCACTGGAAGGACCTCCGCGCGCTAGGCGAAAGTGAGCAACGGCTCTATTCCTTGGACGCCTGGCGCGAATGCACATGGTACACGGACCGGGAGCGCGCCGCGCTGGCATGGACCGAAGCCGTGACCCTAGTGACCGAAGGCAATGTCCCGGACGCCGTGTATGAGGAGGTACGACCGCACTTCAGCCCCACCGAACTGGCCGACCTCACCTTCGCCATTTCCGTGATCAACGTCTGGAACAGGTTGAGCATCGCAAGCCGGTCGCCAGCGGGGACCTATCAGGTGAAACAGCACACTTGAATTTCTGCGCCCGACGCAGCCTCCACCATCGTCATCCGTCATCGCAAGCGCAGCGAAGGGATCTCGCGCAGCCACCACCATCGCCAGCGAATCCACCTCGGTCAGAATGGCGTCCTGCACCTTGAGATAGGCGTCCGCATCGGTCAGATAGGCATCCTCCAAACCCAGGTAGCCATCGTGCAAGCCCGATATCGCGCCGTGCAATCCCACTTTCGCATCCACCAAGGCGTCACTCCGGGCGATCGGAGGCTCCGCGACCGAGACCCGGAGTCTCACAGCTGCCGAGGAATTGAAGAGCGCAGGGTCTGTGAGGAATGAAGTACGTGCGAAGGCCCTTAGTACCAATCATCCTTCCGACCGAAGTAGCTCTGAATCGGTTTAGAGGTGAGTCTATCCCCAACCTTAGAGTACAACCAAATATTCCGCCTCCAGTCAACACCGCGCCAAATGCGAATTGCCGCAGCGGTATCGCCAGTAACCAAAAGCTCTTCCGCTCGCTCATGCTGCGTTAGCAGTTGGCCATCTCGGCTCAAACACAGAACGGAGTCCTGCACCATTTGCTCTTCATGGTTCAACGCCGGTTCAGTCGAGCCGACTGCACTTGACTGCGGGACAGGCTCATTCCGAAGCTCTTGCAGTCTCATTTCTATGGCATCCTCAATCTCCCGCTCCTGTGAGCGTGGCTTCAACCAAGCAAACCAAACAACCGCGAATCCGATCACCAACAATATACTCCAGTTGATAACGGCTTGCCGAAGATTTGGTCCGTTGCCCATGCAGATAATTCTCGCGAATCCTAGTTGGCCTTCATGGAACGCGGCTTCCGCTTGCCTGCTTCGATCGCTTTCATCTCCACGATCGCATCGAGCATATCGCTCACGCGCTCGGCCTTCGCCTTGGAGATAGGTCGCGCTTTCAAGAATGGCATGGCCTTGATCAGCTCCTCCAGGAAGTCCTTGCGGTCGTCCGGTACGGTGAGGATGTAATTCATGGAACGAAATTACGGCGTTCCAGGACTGTGGAAAACTGATCACCTCCCACCCCATCCCGGTCGGGTACCTTCGGCGCTCGCATCGCCATGAAGTTCTCGCACCTCCACGTTCACACCCAATTCTCACTTCTCGATGGCGCGGCCAGCATCCCCGCGCTGTACAAGAAAGCCGCTGCCGATGGGCAGCCCGCGCTCGCCATCACGGACCATGGCAACATGTTCGGCGTGTTCAAGTTCGTGGCCGAGGCGGGCAAGCACAAGAACGAGGACGGCACGCCGAAGGTGAAGCCGATCGTGGGCTGCGAGTTCTACGTGGTAGCGGACCGGCACAAGAAGGCGTTCACCCGCGAGGACAAGGACAAGCGCTTCCACCAGTTGATGCTGGCGAAGAACGCGACGGGCTACAGGAACCTGAGCAAGTTGTGCTCGCTCGGGTACATCGAGGGCTTCTACAGCAAGTACGCGCGCATCGACAAGGAGCTGATCGAGAAGTACCACGAAGGCCTGATCGCCACAACGTGCTGCTTGGGCGCAAGCGTACCACAAGCCATCCTGCGCGGCGGCACCGATCTGTCCAAGGCGGAGGAGGAATTCAAGTGGTGGCTCAACCTGTTCGGCGAGGACTACTACGTGGAGATCCAACGCCATGGGATGCCGGAACAGGACCGCGTGAACGCCGTGCTGCTGGACTGGGCGAAGAAGTACAACGTACCGGTGATCGCCAGCAACGACAGCCACTATGTGGACCAGGCGGACAGCAACGCGCACGACATCCTGTTGTGCATCAACACCGGCGAAAAGCAGAGCACGCCCAAAGCCGATGACGGCGATGACGAGGTGAGCCAGAAGGGCAAACGCTTCGCCTTCTACAACGACGAGTTCTACTTCAAGACCCAAGAGCAGATGCTGAAGTCCTTCAGCGATCTGCCCGAAGCCCTGGACAACACGAACCGCATCGTGGACAAGGTGGAACCCTTGAAGCTGAAGAAGGACATCCTGCTCCCCAACTACGAGATCCCCACCGGCTTTGCGGACCAGAGCGAATACCTGAAGCACCTCACTTACGAAGGAGCGATACGCCGCTACCTCGCAACGGATCCGGATCGAAGCGCCCGAACCGTCGATCCTCCGGGTCGACTGACGGACGCCGGCATCGATTCGCTCGACCCCAAGATCAAGGAGCGGATCGACTTCGAGCTGTTCACCATCCGCACGATGGGCTTCAGCGGCTACTTCCTGATCACGCAGGATTTCATCAACGCCGGCAAGGCCATGGGCGTACTGATCGGCCCCGGTCGTGGCAGTGCAGCGGGAAGCGTGGTGGCGTATTGCATCGGCATCACGAACATCGACCCGATCAAGTACGACCTGCTGTTCGAGCGCTTCCTGAACCCGGACCGCAAGAGCATGCCCGATATCGACACCGACTTCGATGACGAGGGTCGGCAGAAGGTGATCGACTACGTGGTGAACAAGTACGGCAAGAACCAGGTGGCGCAGATCATCACCTACGGCAGCATGGCCGCCAAGAGCAGCATCCGCGACGTGAGCCGCGTGATGGACCTGCCGCTACAGGAAGCCGATCGCCTCGCGAAGCTGGTCCCCGAACGACCGGGCATCGAACTGGGCCGCATCCTGAACGCACCGATCGAAGGACCGGGCAGCTTGAAGGTGAAGGAGAACCTCAGCAGCGATGAACTCGCCAATGTGAAGGCGTTGCGCGAGATCCTCGAAAGCGGCGAGCTCACGTCGGACGTGCTGCGCGAAGCCGAGAAGCTGGAAGGCAGCGTGCGCGGCACTGGTGTTCACCCGGCGGGCATCATCATCGCGCCGAGCGACCTCACGGAGATCATCCCGGTCTGCACCTCGAAGGAATCCACCCTCCTGCTCACGCAGTACGAAGGCAAGGTGATCGAGGACGCCGGGGTGATCAAGATGGACTTCCTGGGCCTGAAGACGCTCACCATCATCCGCGATGCACTGCGCATGATCAAGGCCAACCACGGCATCGACATCGCGATCGACGACATTCCGCTGGACGACGAGAAGACCTTCGGGATCTACCAGCGCGCCGAGACCAATGGTACCTTCCAGTTCGAAAGTCCGGGCATGCAGAAGCACCTGCGCGAACTCAAGGCGGACCAGTTCGGCGACCTCATCGCCATGAACGCGCTGTACCGTCCGGGCCCGATGGAGTACATCCCGAACTTCATCAAGCGCAAGCACGGGTTGGAGAAGATCGTGTACGACCTCCCCGAGATGGAGGACCTGCTGAGGGAGACGTACGGCGTCACGGTGTACCAGGAGCAGGTGATGCTGCTCAGCCAGAAGCTCGCGGGCTTCAGCAAAGGCGATGCGGATGTGTTGCGCAAAGCGATGGGCAAGAAGGACCGCGTAATGCTGGACAAGATGAAGGGCCAGTTCCTCTCGGGAACGAGCGAGCGCGGGTTCGACGAGAAAGTGTGCATGAAGATCTGGACCGACTGGGAAGCGTTCGCCCAGTACGCCTTCAACAAATCGCACAGCACCTGCTACGCCGTCGTGGCTTACCAAACGGCATGGCTGAAAGCGAACTACCCGAGCGAATACATGGCCAGCGTGCTCACGCATTCCGGCGGCCAGATCGACAAGATCACCTTCTTCATGGAGGAGTGCAGGCGCATGGGGATCAAGGTGCTCGGGCCCGATGTGAACGAAAGCAGCTTCCAGTTCAGCGTGAACAAGGAGGGGCGGATCCGTTTCGGATTGGGCGCCGTGAAAGGCGTGGGCGAAGCCGCCGTGGAAACGATCGTGACGGAACGCGGCAAGGACGGCCCCTACTCCACCATCTTCGATCTCGTTCGTCGCGTGAACCTGCGATCAGCGAACCGGAAGGCATTGGAAAGCCTTGCTTATGCAGGCGCCTTCGATTCGTTGAACGTGACGCGTGCATATTTCTTCCACAGCGCAGGTGAAGGCAAGCCCACGTGGATGGAAACACTCACTCGCTTCGGCCAACAGCACCAGGACGGGGTTGATTCCGCGCAAGTGAGCATGTTCGATGGTGCGGTGGAAGGCGCGGGCATCCCCGAACCGCCCTTACCACAGATCGAAGGATGGAGCGCGTTGGAGAAGCTCCACTTCGAGAAGGAGGTGATCGGTTTCTACTTGAGCGGCCACCCACTGGATGATCACCGTTTGGAGATCAAGTACCTCTGCCACAACGATCTCGCACAACTCACCGACCTCAAAGCACTGGAGGGTCGCGATGTCTCTTTCGCGGGGATCGTCACGAAAGCCGAGCATCGCATCGCGAAGAGCGGCAAGCCCTTCGGTACGTTGAGCCTGGAGGATCACCTCGGCTCGCACGACTTCATGCTCTTCAGTGAGGATTACTTGCGCTTCAAGCTGTACCTGCAACCGGGCGCGCTCCTTTTCGTGAAAGGCCGGGCGATGGCGCGCACCTGGGGGCGTGATGAGGGCCAAATGGAATTCAAGATCACGAGCATGGAGTTCTTGAGCGATGTACGTGAAAAGCACCTGACCAAGTTGAACTTGACATTGGAGGCCGAACGCGTCTCGGACGAACTGGTCCGCGAACTTGGACAGCTACTCGCGGCGCATCCCGGCAAATGCAAAGTGAACTTCCAACTCGTCAGCCAATCCGAGAACGTAGCCGTCGATACGCCCAGCAAGCGGCACAAAGTGACCATCAGTGAGGAATTGGTAAATGCGTTGGACGGTGTTGCCGATGTTTCCTATACGCTGAACTGACACATAGACAGGTGAACCGAAGTGGCAAGGAGATCGATGAGCCACGATACCTTTGGCGGCGAAACCGGACGGTAAGCACCGGGGCCGAAGAACGACCAACACACGCAATCAACCAGCGCAACGGCGCAACACAACAACATGGCACTCGAATTCACAGACAGCAATTTTGAAGAACTCGTCCTGAAGAGCGACAAGCCCGTGGTGGTGGACTTTTGGGCGGAATGGTGCGGCCCCTGCCGCATGGTAGGCCCGGTGGTCCAGGAGATCGCCGCGGAATACGAAGGCAAGGCCGTCGTAGGCAAGCTCAACGTGGACCAGAACGCGCAGGTGAGCATGAAGTACGGCATCCGCAGCATCCCGACCATCCTGTTCTTCAAGAATGGCGAAGTAGTGGATCGCAGCGTGGGTGCTGTTCCCAAGTCGCAATTAACACAGAAGCTGGACGGGCAGTTGGCCTGAATCCATTGACCTGACGAACCCCGCACATCGCATTGCGTTGTGCGGGGTTCTTCTTTCCGGTTCAACGGTAGTAGCTCGGGCACCGCGTTGTATCGTTGCAGCGATACGCGTGGTACGCACCGAACCAACAGGACATGGACGACGAAGACGACAATTACCGGAAGAGCCCGATCTTCAAGCAGGCGGAAGAGATCCGCAAACTGGCTACCGCTATTGTGGAGAGCGCTCCGGACGAGATCAAGGGAGGCGACCCGAAGCGGCGTGAGTTCGATGAGCACATGCTGGAAGGCAGCAAGGACGACATCATGGCCAATGCGCATCTCATTCGAGCGAAAATCGCGGGAGCATTCGCCATGAACTTGTATGACCTCCAAATGGAGAACGCTTGTTTGATCCGGCGGGCATGCCGAGAGATGGTCGTTGCCTTGCGTGGCCTGGAGATCGCCGGACACAGCGAACAAGCGCACTTCGACCTGTTGCGCAACGCAGTGGAGGAATTCCGCCCCTTGTTCGTGGAATGGGTGGCGACCTTCAAGGACTCCGATCGTATGTATGATGATTGGGGCTTGTTCAATCTGCCAGGCGACATTCCTGATGTGGATTGATCCTTGAACCCGTCTTGTCCGTCGAACCTCGACCTTTGCTCCGTGCCCATCGAACAGAACCAGATACAAGCCCTTAGCGCCCTTGAGTTCAAGGCACGCCAAGTGGTGGAAGGATTTCTTGCAGGCCTACACAAGAGTCCGTTCCACGGGTTCAGTGTGGAGTTCGCGGAACACCGCGCATACAACCAAGGGGAAAGCACGAAGCACATCGATTGGAAACTCTTTGCACGCACGGACAAACTCTTCGTGAAGCGTTACGAGGAGGAGACCAATTTGCGGTGTGAGTTGGTATTGGACGCATCCAGTTCGATGTACTACCCGGCGAAGTCGGATGTGAAAGGCTTCAACAAGGCCGAATTCGCGATCCATGCGGCAGCGACCTTCATCCAACTCCTGCGGAAACAGCGCGACGCGGTGGGCCTTACCATCTTCAGCGATGTCGTGGCCGCTTCGGAAAAGGCGAAAAGCAGTGGCGCACACCTGCGGAACCTGATGAACCGCTTGGAGGCACTGCTCGCTGACGACGCACCGAATCGGGGCCAACGCACGGACATGGTGGCCGCACTGCATGACATCGCGCAACGCGCACACCGCCGAAGCCTTATAGTGATCCTGAGCGACATGCTGGATAGCGCGGACCGGGAGGAGGAGATGTTCGACGCACTCCAGCACCTGCGGTTCAACAAGCACGACATCATCCTGTTCCATGTGGTGGATCGGAAGCGCGAACTGGAATTGGACGTGCAGGACCGCCCGTACACCTTCGTGGATGTGGAGACCGGCGAGCAAGTGAAGGCGCACCCAGCTGAGGTGCGTGATGCGTATCGCACGGCCATGGCCGAACGTTGGCACCGCTTGAAGCTGAAGTGCGGCCAATACCGCATCGATCTAGTGGAAGCCGACATCAACGCAGGCTTCGAACCGATCCTGTTGGAATTCCTGAACAAGCGTGCGCGCTTGTACTGAACAGTCACTCCGCGCACGGCCCGTTGTTGCCGGGGAACCGCACCCATCGCGGGATGGCGGATAACATCAACCCCATGCCTTGCACATTCGCTGCATGCGCCTACATTTGCAGCCGCTTCGTTGGAAAACGAAGCAACTCGGACTGGTAGTTCAGCTGGTTAGAATGCCGCCCTGTCACGGCGGAGGTCGCGGGTTCGAGTCCCGTCCGGTCCGCAGAAGCCCGCCACTTGGTGGGCTTCTTCATTTAGCAACAGTAGCCATTGCGATTGAGTCATGGCTGCCCCTCGGATCATGTCATCCAGCGGATGATCTCCAAGGCTCGCCGAAAACCGTTCGCCCTGATCCGATCGATTCCAGTAACATCGCATATGCGCTTTCCCGGAAAATGGCCCGCATTCGGGGCCGCACTGCTTCTCTGCCCGCTCAGTACCACCGCCCAAAACCGGTCCGGCACCGCGGCCTGGTGGTCCGACATCAGCGAACGCGATGTGATCATAGCCGGTGAACGCAGGATCGTGCCGGACGCGTACCGCATTGTACGGATCAACGGCACGGCACTGAGCGACGTGCTCGAGGGCGCCAACAGCGGCACCATCCCCGAAATGGCGATCAAGGCGGACCGCACCATCGCCCTGCCCATGCCCGATGGCAGCATAGCGCGCTTCCATTTCATGGAATCCTCGGTGATGCACCCCGATCTACAGGCGGAATTACCCATGATCCGCACGTACGCAGGATATGGGATGGATGATCCCGGCGCCACGGTGCGCTTCGATCTAACGCCGCACGGCTTCCACGCTATGGTGCTCTCTGCACAGCACGAAGCGTACTACATCGACCCGTACGCGTACGGCAACACCACCGACCTGATCTGTTACCGCAAAGTCGATTTCCACAAGGAACTCGCTCACGGCTTCCGGTTCTGCGCCTTCGATGAAGTGAACGACGCGGAGCACATCGAGCGCCGTGCGCAGGAGGTGATCGGGTCGCTCGAAGGCGCGCGCGCAGGCGATTGCCAGTTCCGCACGTACAGGCTGGCCCTGGCCTGCACGGGCGAGTATGCCGCGTTCCATGGCGGAACGGTGCCGCTCGTCGCGGCGGCAATGACCACCAGCTTGCTTCGCGTGAACCAGATGTTCGAGCGCGATGCCACGCTCACCCTGCAACTGGTGGCGAACAACAACAGCCTCATCTACCTCAATTCCTCCACCGACCCGTACTCCAACGGAAGTGGCAACACGATGCTGGGCCAGAACATCAGCACGTGCAATAGCGTGATCGGTTCGGCCAACTACGACATCGGCCATGTGTTCAGCACAGGCGGCGGCGGCGTAGCCTACCTGGCCAGCGTATGCTCCAGCAACAAGGCGGGCGGCGTCACGGGTTCCAGTGCCCCGGTGGGCGACCCCTTCGACATCGACTACGTGGCGCATGAGATGGGCCACCAGTTCGGCGGCAACCACACGCAGAACAACAACTGCAATCGTTCTTCCGCCGCAGCGGTGGAAGTGGGCAGCGGCATCACGATCATGGGCTACGCCGGCGTATGCTCCCCCGACGTGGCACTGCACAGCGATGACATGTTCGGAGGATACTCCTTGGGCGAGATCCACACCTTCATCACCGGTGGCAGCCACACATGCGATGCGGTGACGGCCCTGGTGAACGCATCGCCCATGGCCAATGCCGGTGCCGATCGCGTGATCCCGAAAAGCACGCCCTTCATACTCACGGGCACAGGCACCGATGCCAACGGCGCTGATGTGCTCACCTATAGCTGGGAGCAGATGAACAGTACCGTGGCCACGCAACCACCGTTGAGCACCAATACCGGCGGACCCTGCTTCCGGCCCTTCCTGCCTACAACGAGCGACCAGCGCTTCTTCCCGGATCTGGACGCGATCATCGCCAACACCACGCCCACATGGGAAGTGCTGGCATCGGTGGGGCGCACGTACAACTTCAGGCTCACGGTTCGCGACAATGCCATCGGCGGCGGATGCAATGCGCAGGACAACATGGTGGTGACGGTGAACGGTACAGCAGGGCCCTTCCTGGTAACCGCCCCGAACACGGCAGTGACATGGGCCGGGCAAAGCACGCAGACCGTCACATGGAACGTGGCCGGCACCACCGCATCACCGGTGAGCTGCGCGAACGTGGACATCCTGTTGAGCACAGATGGCGGCCTCACCTGGCCGACGACCTTGTTGAGCGCAACGCCCAACGATGGCAGCGCAACGATCACGGTTCCGGACATCGCCACCACCACCGCGCGCATCGTGGTGAAGGCGAACGGCAACATCTTCTTCGACATGAGCAACACCGATTTCACGATCACCGCTGCGGCACAGGCGCAGGCGAACGTGAAGCTCTGGCTTGATGGACCCTACGACAGCGGCACGGGCCTGATGACCGACAGCCTTCGCGTGAACAACCTGATCCCGCTTTTGGAACCGTACACTTCCATGGGCTACACGAATGCCGGTGGCGGTGGCGGCGAAACCACCACGGCAGGCGTGCTGGCCACCGAAGGCAACAACGCCATCGTGGATTGGGTGCGTGTGGAACTGCGTTCCGCCAGCGATGCGACCAGCCTCGTGGCCTCGCGTCATGCGCTGGTGCAGCGCGATGGGGACGTGGTGGCCGCGAACGGTTCTTCCGTCCTGGGCTTTGATGCGGGGGCAGGTGACTATTTCGTGGTCGTGCGGCATCGCAACCACCTCGGGGCGATGACGCTGGGCACGGTGGACTTCACCGGTGCCACGCCCACGATCGACTTCCGCTCGGCAGCAACAAGCACCTTCGGCACCAATGCGCGCAAGGACATTTCAGGAGCGATGGCCTTGTGGGCGGGCAATGTGTTCCGCTCCGCGCCTGCGATGGAGGAACTCAAGTACACCGGCCAGTCCAACGATCGCGATCCCATCCTTGAAGCGATCGGCGGTTCGGTGCCGACCAATATCATCGCAGGTTACTCCGTAACGGATGTGAACATGGATGGCGTGACGAAGTACATCGGTGCTGGCAACGACCGCGATCCGATCCTCAGCAACATCGGCGGCTCGGTGCCGACGAACACGCTGGATGAACAGCTACCCTAGAGTGGTATCCTCCTGATCGGACCCTGAACGACCGTCTCTGCTCAGCATCGGTCGTACAGTTCCGGTGGCGGCGCGATCAACCAACAACTGAGGCCGCGTCGGATCCGGAAGCTGGACGCTGTGCTGCATTGGATCGATCAGGGTGCTCCCTTGCTCGATCGGTGATACGCACTGCGTGGCGAATGGCGAAATTCAGCCCGTGCCGAAGAAGGTATTGAAGGCTGCCATCGCTGCGAAGTGTTCGCTCGCCTTGCTGTGCATGTGCTGCGCGGGGATGCCGCGTGCCACGGCCCAACCCTTCAAGCAGGGCGAGACCTTCCGTCCGTATCCGCATCTCGCCGAACTCGCCGATCGCTGGATCTCGACGGTCACGGAGGATACCCAAGGCCGTGTTTGGCTTGGTGGTACGGAAGGGCTCTTCGTGACCAACGGCACCACAGTACAGCGGCTGCCCTTCGACCCGATGGACAGCACGGCGATCCCCGGGCGCACCATCCATGGCTCTGCTCTGCAAGGCGACTCCTTGCTTTGGCTGGCCACGGACAACGGGTTGTGCGCATGGCGGCTGGCGCGGCATACGGCATGGCGTCCTGCCGTTCAGGGCCTACCGCGAAATGAACCGGTGCTTCACGTTCACTTGGCTGCCGATGGTGGCTTGTGGATGGTTGTGAAGGATGCTTTCCTACGCGTGGATCCGTGGCGTGGCACGAGCGTGCGCTATGCTTTGCCCGACCGATACACCGATAAGCGGATCATCGCGATAACGGACCATCCCGGCCTTGGAAGGCGGTTGATCGTGACGACCAACGCGTTGATCACCGAGTTCGATCCTGCGACCGGTGAATTCATGGACTACCTCGGGTCCGCTGGGGAAACGACCTACCTCACCGTGCCTGCCGTGGTGCATGCCGGCTGGATCTGGGTGGGTAGTTGGGGCGAGGGGGTGCGTCGCTTCAAGTTGGACCATTCCAAGGCCGAGCACTTCCGGATCCGCCAAGGCAACGATGTGCTGGGCGGTTACACCACGTCCATTTCCGTGAAGGACGACAGCACGCTATGGGTGGCCTCGGAATACGGCATCCTGGAAATGGACGCACGCGACGGATCGATCCGCATGGCGCACCCGGTGGTGGATCCCATGCTACCGCAACAACGTGCAGTGACGAACCAAGTGCTCACCTTGCATGATGGCGGTGCGTTGGCGACCACGGACAACGGGCTCTTCGTACTTCCTGCATCAACCTACCCGTACCGGTTGATCGATTTCCCGGATGATGGGGTGAGCGGGAAGACGCCGCTCTGGGTGATGTCCATGGCCGAGGACCCGAGGACGGGAACGATCACCATCGGTACTTACGATGGAGCGGGGATCCTGCAACAAGGAACGGGCGGTGAATGGAAGGTGATCCATGCACCTGCGGAGATCGACGGCACCACGGTGCGCGTGAACAACATCCTCTATGGCCGCGATGGAACGCTTTGGGTCGCCACGCGCGATGGCCCGCTGATGATGCCGCCGGGTTCCGAACGGATGACGCCGCTCTTTCCGGGTGAGCGCTTCTGGTCCGCAGGTCTATGTGAGGATGCGAAGGGCCGTCTGTGGATCGGTACCGGTGGGTCCGGCGTGCGCGTGTGGGAACGTGGCACGGGCACCATGAAGGAATTGAAACACCAAGTGGACGATGATAATTCGCTCATCAGTAACGCGGGAATATGGGGGATCGCGCAGGACACCCTAGGGCGGATCTGGATCACGACGAGCGAAGGACTGAGCGTGTACGACGAAGGGAAGGACCGCTTCTTCAACTTCGGCAAGGACCCCACAGAACGGAATGGATTCACGACCAGCAGGGTGTACAGCGTGGTGCGCGATAGCCAGGGGAGCATGTGGGTGAGCCTGCCCCACGGTGGCATGTGCCGCGTGGAGGTGAGCACGGAGGGCGCGTTCCTCTCCCACCCCATTGATGCTCGCAACGGTCTGGAACGCGAACGCTGCCTGCGCATGACCATTGATGCGCAGGACCGGTTGTGGGCGGTGAACAAGGGCGTGCTGATGGTGGATACACGCACGGGCAGGACGCGGCGCTTCGATCGCAACGACGGGCTGCTCACGTTGCCGGACGGCGAGGCCGGGATCCTGGTAACGCGCGATGGTCGCCTCATGGTCCATGTGGACGAGAAGCCGATGATACAGGTCTTCCGCGTGGAGGATCTGTTGCGCGAGCCCGTTGCACCGGTCATCGAAGTATTGATGATCCGCACGCGGAGCACCACGTACACCACGGATCAGTTCGGAACGGTCGAAAGAACGATCCCGATCAAGGAGTCCGACCTTCCACTGCAGATCGAATTCGCGGCCATCGATCTCTCGCATCCCTTCGCGCACCAGTTCGAGTACCGGATCCTGGGCGCCGACAGCGCATGGCACGCGCTGGGGCAGGAACGCAACGTCCAGTTCGCATCGCTGGAACCCGGCAACTACCGCGTGCAGGTGCGGTCGGTACGCGGCGGCCGACCGTTGGAGAATGCGCGCACCATCGGCTTCACCATCACACCACCCTGGTACAAGACCATCCTCGCACGCATGATCGGACTACTGCTGCTCGCGGGTGCTGTACTGCTGCTCTTCCGGAACCGATTGCGCACGGTGCGGCGCGAAGAACAACGCAAGGCCGCGTTCCAGAAGCAGCTCGCCGAAGTGGAGATGCACGCCTTGCGCGCGCAGATGAACCCGCACTTCCTCTTCAACAGCCTGAACAGCATCAAGTACTACGCGATGACGAGGACGCCGCGTGAAACCGCCGATTACCTAGGCACCTTCGCCATGCTCATCCGCCGCATCCTGCAGAACTCGCGGGAGGACCTGGTGTCGTTGAAGGATGAACTCGAAGCATTGCGGCTCTATATCGAGATCGAATCGTTGCGGCTGGAACACAAGTTCGATCACCGCATCCATGTGGCGAAGGACATCGACCCTGAACAGCTCCGCTTACCGCCCATGCTGGTGCAGCCATACGTGGAGAACGCCATTTGGCACGGATTGATGAACAAGGAGGAACGCGGCTCGCTCACGGTGGACATCAGCACGGACAGCGAAGGGCTGCGGATCGTGATCGAGGACGACGGCGTGGGACGTGTGAAGGCCGAGGAGATCAAGAACACGATCGCCCATCGCGAACGATCGTTCGGCATGCGCATCACTGCCGAGCGGATGGAACTCGCCGCGCAGACCTTGGGCCTTGGCCTCAGGTCCACGGTGGAGGACCTCGTTGATCCGAACGGAGCGCCATGCGGCACGCGTGTGGTACTTTTCATTCCCTTGATGCACGAGGCCATCACCTGACACATGACCATGGGCCACACCGCCATCATCGCCGACGACGAGAAGCACAGCCGTGAAACGCTGCGCATGGAATTGGAACAACATTGCCCCGAAGTGACCATTGTGGCCGTGTGCAGTTCCGGACCGGAAGCGATCGAAGCCGTGAAGCAGCACGCGCCGGACCTGATCTTCCTCGACGTGCAGATGCCGCGCATGGACGGCTTCCAAGTGCTGGAGAAGCTGGGCGACATCAAGGGCCAGGTGATCTTCGTCACGGCCTTCGATCAGTACGCCATCCGCGCGTTCCGGTTCAGCGCGGTGGACTACCTGCTGAAGCCCGTGCAGCCGAGCGAATTGAAACAGGCCGTGCAACGGTCCCTTGACCGGGGCGACCTCGCCGCCGGCAAGCACATGCGGGTGCTCATGCACAACATGGGGACCGAAGGTTCAAGGCATCCGCGCATCGCGCTGCCCACCGGTGATGGCGTCGAATTCTTCGGTGTCGAGGACATCGTGCGTTGTGAAGCGGACAGCAACTACACGCATGTGCATGTGAAGGACGGCCGCAAGCTGCTGCTCTCCCGCACGCTCAAGGACCTGGACGACATGCTCACTCCGCACGGGTTCTTCCGAAGCCATCAATCGCACCTGATCAATCCGCTGCACCTCACGAAATACGTGCGCAGTGAAGGCGGCTACCTCATGATGAGCGACGGCACCAGCGTGCCCTTGGCGAAGAGCAGGCGCGAGGCTTTCCATGAGAAGTTCCAGGTGTGAGGGATCCAAATACGGGATCGCACTAAGCCTAAGCGTCCGAATTCTCGATCGGAAGTGACCCACGCTTGATCAGGCCCGCAGGAGCCGATATACACCGGTAGTTTCAGGCGGTCATGCAAGGATGCTTGATACGCTTCTGGTCCGTCATGGTCGCCCTCCTGGGTTGCACCGCGACGATCGCGCAGGACCTCGGACAGGTCGGCCATCAGAGTCCCGTGCAATTCAACGCGGGCCTCAGCGCGCAATTCGGCTTCTACCACGTGGACGGCATCGATCCACGACGCACGCCCACTTTCTGGGCGATCAGCGGAACGCCCACAGCGACCATAGAAGGCGTGCAGCTTCCCTTCATGTTGGTGGTGAGCGATCAGCACCGTTCGTTCCAGCAACCCTTCAACCAGTTCGGCCTGAGCCCCTACTACAAATGGGTGAAGGTGCATCTGGGCTACCGCGATGTCACCTTCTCCAAATTCACCCTCGCAGGGCATCGCGCCTTGATGGCTGGTTTAGAGCTCAACCCCGGCAAGTTCCGCTTCGGCTTCGTGTACGGCCGCTTCCGCAAAGCGGTGGAAGAGGATACGTTAGCGATGTACGACCCGGACCGTTACATCAGCGAAGTGCCCGTGCCCTCCTACCAGCGCACCGGCTATGCCGTGAAGCTCGGCGTGGGCACGGAGGAGCAACATGTGGACCTGGTGATGATGCGCGGTGCCGATGACGAAGGCTCGATCCACGACCCTGTGCATACGCGGCTCACACCGGAAGAGAACCTCGTGATCGGGATGACGGGCCGGATCAAGCTCAACGAGAAATGGACCTGGGACTTCGACATGGCCGGCAGTGCCTTCACCCGCGATGTGCGAAGCAATGAATTGCTGGAGGATGGCGGGGCGGTGACCAACACATTGAACAGCCTGTTCATTCCCCGCACCAGTACGCAAGGCTTGATCGCCGTGGAAACCGGACTCGCGCTCAAGCGCAAGCGCGCCCGCTACAAACTGGTGTACCGCCGAGTGGACCCGGACTTCAAGAGCATGGGGGCCTACTACTTCCAGACCGATGTGGAGCAGATCACCGGAACGGCGGCGAGCACCTTCTTCAAGAACAAGTTGAGCACCAACCTCACCTTGGGCTGGCAGCGCAACAACCTGAAGGAACTGCGCACCGCCACGGCACGGCGCATCATCGGTAACCTGGGGTTGAACTACAACAGCGGCAAGGCCTTCGGCTTCCTGATGAACTACACCAATTTCGGGATCACGCAGAACCCCGTGCGGCCCAGCTTGGGCGACACCGCCCTGTTGCAGCAGGTGAGCCAGAACCTCCTGTTGCAGCCCCGGCTGCAGTACATCGTCGCGAACGGAACGCATTCGATCAGCTACACCTTCAACTTCTTCGCACTGAGCGATCGCAGCGAGAACGCTTTCGCCAATGCCCAGCTCACCGGCATGCACAACGACCTGGCCTATACGCGCGGTTGGAAGCAGTACGGCCTTCGGATCGGTGGCGGGATCATCTACCGCAGCACCGAGACCGCCATCGGCCGCACGGACAGTCGCGGCGCGCATCTGGAAGCAGGCCGATCATGGTTGAAGGACAACAAGCTGGGCACACAGTTGCGCACCACCTTCCTCGCGAACGACCTGCCGGGCGGAGGCACCGGGAACACTGTGCAACTGAACCTCGACCTGAACCTCCGCGTGAGCAAACGCATCGGCCTCACCGCACAGATCATCCACCAGGACAACCGCAGCGACGATCCCTTCATTCCCGCGTTCACCGAAGACACCGGCATCATCGGTGTCGATATCCGATTCTGACCATGCGCACCCGAACCCGCCTCCTCCTCGCCGCGCTCACCATCCCATGCGCGCTGTTCGCACAGAACGAAATATCCGTAACGCCCGTGGTGATGCCACCCTACAGCGTGTATCTGAGCGACTACCAGGGGGCGATGGTGGTAAACCTTGTGAACCAGACCAACACCACGCAGTCCCTCAAATTGATCGGGTATGTTGAAGGGGACAACGGCTACAGCGGCCGCACCCGCTCCGCTTACCAACCGGCGCAGCCCATTACGCTGGCCCCGCTCGAAGTGCGCGTGCTGCAAGCCAATTCCTCCGCCCTCGGTTTCATCGACCAGAACAACTTCCAGGTCAATGCACCGCAGCAGATCCAGGACGCGGTGGCGCAGACCGGGATCCTGCCCGAGGGGAACTACCAGCTCTGCATCCAAGCGTTGGACTACGCCACCTCGGCCCCGCTCTCCCCCGAAGCGCCGATCGGCTGCCTGTTCTTCACCATCAGTTACGCGCAGCCGCCGGTGCTCACCTTCCCATGGTGCAACGAAACGATCGCCACGCCATGGCCCGTGTTCACCTGGAGCCCGCCCATCGGCAACTTCAACCTCGCCAACATCCGCTACGACCTATACATTCTGGAACTGCTCCCGGGGCAGAATCCCACAGCGGCATTGTGGCTCGCGATCGATGGCGTTGCAGGCAATCCCATCACCCGCACCGACCTGATGGTGCCCACCTACCCGTGGCAGCCCTTCGATCCCTCATTGAAACTGAACACCACGTATGCTGTGGGCGTGGTAGCACGCGACATCACCAACAGCATCGTGATCGAGAACAAGGGACGGAGCGAGGTCTGCACATTCATGATCGAACCTCCCCCAACGGGACCGGCCACCAACACAATTGCCTCGACCATTCCCGCCTCCGCCTTCACGGCGTTGCCCATCGGCCCCATCAAGGACACGCACGTCAAGGGCCGGTTGGTGTACCGCTTCAAGAACAGCGGCCGCACGGGATGTGGCGAGTCGACGGGGGCTGTATCGATCGGCGACATGGTGATAAGCGCTGGGGGCATTTTCCAAGGGCCGATCCAAGGACCGACCGCTGGCACATCCACCGGCGGAAGTGCGACCCAGGCGGGATGGAATACAGGCAACTTGGTCATGGGTGCGTTCGATCTTCCCGGCGGATCATCGAACTCCGGTGCGAGCAGCTATTTGGATGGAGGAATGTTGAACGCTGGGCAAGTCACCCAGGTAAGCCCCTTCCCAACGGACAAATGGATCGACCGTTTTCCCGTGAGCACATCAGGTGGCAAGCCGCTGAAGGACATCCCGATCAAACTGGTGGAACGCGTGGTGCTGGAAGGTGTGGTGTCCCGCAATATCCAAGGCCAAGTGACGGGTGAGGCCGATCGCGTGGTCCTCGGAGTGGATGATATACCCGGGGGCGGGTTCGGAGGTCTTGGGCAGGGCAATGAATGGCACATGGGTAAGGAGATCGCCACGGGCACCACCGGCCCCAACGGTGAGTTCGACCTGTTCTACCACCAGCCTTCCTACACCGGCATCCCCGTGCCGGGCGAGTTCGACTACTTCATCCCCTTGGACAAGTATGGCCAGCCCGCACACCAATGGGATGGCAGCACCTCGGCATCACGGGCGTACAAGGTCCTGATGATCGAGGTGGTATCACCTTACTACTGCAGCCCCGATCTGGAGATCTATGCGCAGCCCGGCGATGTGGTGGAACTGCCCGACCAGGCCTGCTACGTGCGCAGCTATGACCTGAAGTTGACGGTGACGCAGGGCGCATGCAATTACCAGATGGGCGGTTCGGGCGCACCGATGGGCAATGTGGAAGTGAGCGTATTGCGTCCCGCGGACCAGTCCCCGCAAGCCGTGCCTTCCGATGAAGGACAGAACATCGATGGGACCGTGACGATGCCCGGCCTCGGCGAGATCCCTTTGGTGTCGCGCTGTTCCTCCAAGAGCAGCGATGGCAGTGCGCTGTTCAACAACATGGTGTTCCACGACGCCTATTCGCCGGACGAGTACCTCCTGAAATGCAGCACGGACAAGGACCGCGGGCTATACACCTACTTCACTTGGTCCGCACCCTACCCGACCGGTCAGTCGAACGGACCCAACGTGGACGGGGACCATCGTTATCTGCGCAACAGCGGCTTCGAGGTGCTGGAGTTCGATGTGCCCGTGGCGCTGGTGCCCCGAAGTCCCCGCGTGATCGGCCGGGTAATGGTGAGCGTGACACAACCCTTGGCCGATGCTACCGTGAAGCTTCGGCTGTACTACGACAAGGCCGTGGGCGCAATACCCCCGGTGGTGGTGGGTTGTGACCACAACACGGAAACCGCCGACTTCCAGTACATGGAATTCAAGCGCACCACTGATGCAAACGGCCTTTTCGATTTCTCCAACATCGTGGTGAAGGGATCGAAGGACGGCATGTTCTTCCTCGGGCCGCACGCGAGCATCATCGTGAGCAAGCCCGGCTACCGCACCATGGTGAGGCCCTTGCCAAGTGGTTCCAACGAAACAGGGTTCAAGCCCGAGCAATTCAACAACAGCGATCCGGCGCATCCGAAGGTGGACCTGAAGATGGGCCTGCAATGGGACATGACCAGCGGGATCCTGCTGGAACCCTACGGACTGGTGATGGGCACGATCCAGGATGAGGATGGCAAACCCGTGCGCTGCGATGTGCAAGTGGGCGATGGTCCGTGGGGCCGATCGGAGGCCGTGATGCAGTCGGCCGCGCCCTCCGTGAATAGTGGCGGCCAATGGGCCCCATCCGGGGTTGTGCAAGTTCCGGCCGGAACATCCGGCAGTGGCGTCCAGCAGGTCGCCGGGCCGTGGATCATCCAGCTTCCGACAGGCACACCCGGTGGCGGTGGTGGCCAGAACCAGCAGCCGGATTACACGCAGTTCCCTACTGGAGCCTCCGGTGCGATCGGTACCACCGTCTATGCATCGTTCAGCGTCGTTGAACAATTCAAAGTGCCCGGCCCGCCGGGTGCCCAGCAGATCCGTCTGCTCCCCTTGAGCGATCAGTACTTCCCGCTTACCGTGACGCGCACCGTGCCGTTCAATGTGGGCAATGTGCCTAGCGATCTGGGCAAATTCACGGTGAAGGAGAAACGGCACCGCCTGCGGGTGGAACTCAGTTCCTTCGACGGTCCCGTGGTGGGCGCTGTGGTGCGGCTGGATGAACGCCAAGTGATCTCCGATCAAGCGGGTGTGGCCTTTTTCGAATTCGTCTCGCCCGAATCCGAGTTCCGGTTGAAGGTGGATCCCCCCGGCGACATGATGCCAGTGGACCGCATCATCGTGAACCAGGTCTCGCCGGAACCATTGACGCTACATCAGGCGATCGAGACGGGCGCCAAACTGGCCGGCCGGGTGGAAAGCATTCCGGGCAATACGAAGGTGCCCGGCGCACGCGTGTGGGTGGAGATCGGCGCGGACCAATACGGCCCGCAGTTGAACCAGACCACGGCGGATGAGAACGGCGAGTTCATCCTTTCCGGTGTGCCCATGGGCCCCTTCACGGTGTATGCCGCGAAGTCTGATGCGCAGATCAGTTACATCGGCACTTCCCAAGCCATCACCTACGCCATGATGCCCGGCCCGCCGCCGGACTTCAAGATGATCCCTCAACTTCCGTATGCGGTGTTGACCCTTCAGCGCGTGGAGGACCTTGACCTCACCACCATTCACGGTTTCCCAGTGGAAGTGACCGCACGCGTGAAGAACAGCGATGGCAGTTCCACGATCAGCGGGGCCTTCGTACACCTTCCCGGCAATGCCAACTTCCGCGTGGAGGATCCCGCGCAACGCATCGCATTCAGTCACATCAAGGTGAACCCGGGTGCGCCCAATGCGCAAGGTGTGCCGCGCGCGGTGCCGGTGATCGATCCGGTGATCACGGACATGACCCACGTGCCGCTCAAGCTATTCACCGGCCTGGATGTCACGTTACAGGGCATGCCCGTCCTGTTCTATCCCGGCCGTGTTCAGGTGAAGGGTACCCCACAGGGCGGCGAAGTGCGCGGCACAGTGAGCAGCGAACTCTCGTCCTTCAATTTCTCCTACGATTTCAGCGGCCGCTTCTACCTCGGTACTGACAAGGACCAGCCGCTGTTCGATGTGTTCCGCAGCAGCGCGCTCTATCCGCAACGCAGCTTCAACCTGATGACGCTTAACCTCGTGGGCAACCAAGGATGGGCGGCATCCAACGCGCGCTTCTCGCTCCGCGGATTCCCGGCGCGCAGCGACCGTGAGCATTCGTTCGTGGAACCGGATGTCTTCCGCATCGCCACTGTGATCGAAGTGAAGGACGTGCCCGACCTCACCCCGCCCGTGCTGGAACTGAACGTGGGCGATATCCGCGTAACACCCACCACCATCGAAGGCATCCAAGGGGGCGGCGCCAAGCTCAGCTTCAAGCTGAACAACTGGAGCTTCGAGTCCACTACGCCATGGGCCTTCAGCAACGATCTGGCCGCCATCGTGATCCCCAAAGGGATCCTGGACATGGCGCTGGTGAAGGCCGACGTGACGCAGATCATGATCCGGCCGAACGCGCTGGAAATGAACGCGCAGAACCTGGGCGAAGTGCGCCTTGGTGGCGTGGCGCCGCTGATCCCCGAAGCGAACGTGCCGTGGACCTTCGGCTATGATCCCGGCTATGTCTACCAAGGCAAGACCGGCGTATGGCGCTTCGGCACCATGACGGCGGGCAGCGGTACGGTAGCGACCATTCAAGGTCCGCCGGAACTCGTGCCAAACAAGTTGCAGTTCTCCAGTTTCTCGTTGGTGAGCCGCGGCCAACCGCTTGCTGAAGTGCGTGCCCTGAACTACCGCTATTTCAACATCATGGACATGGTGCCGGTGGGCAGCATGCAGTTCACGCCCGGCGGTGTGGACCTGTTGGTGAACTGCTCCATGGCGATCCATGGCCTGCCGCAGACCACGGGCTTCTTCTCCTTCTTCAAGGAAAGCGGGAAGACCGTGAGCCGCCTGAAGCCGCTCGGCGCAACGGTCACCACCGGACGTGGGAACGTGTACTTCAAGATGGACGATCGCATGGCCTCGCAGGAGCTCAAGCCGGGGCAATTCACCTGTTACGGCAGGTTCCGCATCGACCCGGAGGATGGCGCTACCGGCGATCCCGTGTATGCCTACGGCTTCCTCGATCACAAGGCGGGCAACACGTACATGGATCTGATCCGCGTGGATGCGGACCACTACAAAGGCAACACGCGCCAGGAGATCCGCTTCGGTACCTCACCCGATAAGAAGATGCTACTGAACAGCGGCCGGCAGACGATGGCCGCCACGCAATGGAACGAGCTCGCCTTCAAGGGCAACCTGCTCAACATGGGCGGCATCCCGGACGGTCCGGAGAACGAGCTTTCCTTCATCGTGAAAGGCGCAATGGACCTGGACCAAGGCAAGATCTCCATGAGCCAATTGAGCACGCCCTTCGGTGACATGAACATGAGCTACGACTTCGAGCACGCGCGTCTCGTGGGCAGCATGGACCTTGCGAACAACAACTTCGGCGCGGTGAACATCGTGAACGCGCAGCTCGGCCTGCTCGTGGACAAGGACGGTTTCCTGGTGAGCTGCTACGATTCGCACGTGATCGTACCGGCCGCACCATGGCCGTTGCAGGACCACCATCCGGCCTTCATGATCGGCGCGCACAATGCCATCCCGGACACGCTGCTCGCCAACATGATGAGTGCCTTCCGCCTGAAGTCATTACCCAGCCACATGGCCGGCAAGAAGATCAGCGGCATGTACCTACAGAACAAATTGAGCCTGATCGACTTTTCCGTACCGAGCATCAACCTATTGCTGCTTGGCGTGGAAGGCCACGCGAGCTGCAAAGTGGAAGGCCGCACATGGGTGGACCTGAGCGGCAGTGTCGGACTTGGTGGGATGGCATACGCCGATGCGGGCCTTGAGTTCTGGTTGCTCAGCCCGATCCCCGATTGTTCCAGTGCAAGCGTTTCGGCCAGTGCCGAAATGCTGTTCGAGGCCGCGTACCAGAACGAGGTGTTCACCATGACCTCGTGCGGATCGACCTCCGCCAGCGCCTCGATCTGCGGCGTGGGCGACAGCTTCGGCCTTACCGTGAAAGGGACTGTGAACTCCCAAGGCAAGATCACACTGGAGCGCATCAGCGGATCATGCGGCGGACAATAACTGCAACGACCATGAGAACGATCCTCCTTCCCCTCTTATCGCTCGCGCTTCCTTGCATGGGCCAGAGCACTACGTCCTCCACCTCCGCAGGCAAGTCCTGCGCGTTGCGTCCTCTTTCCGCCGCTACCGATGGCGAACGCATCCGGATCGCCTGGGCATCGCCCGCATGCGAACTGGCCTCGGTGCGCGTGTACCGCCGTCGGCAGCATGTGGGCACCGAAGCGGAGATCCATCCGGTCATCTTCTTCGGCACGCGGCACGACACCACGATCGTGCAGTGCTGGGACACGCTGTTCACCGAACTGGGGATCTACGAGTACCGCCTGATGCCTGTGGATTCCGCAGGTCGCGAAGGACCATCGTCCCCATGGACCACTGCGAACAACCTGCATGAAGAGGCCCGGCCTTGGCTGCGTTCCATCCATGCCGAGGACGTGCCCGGCGCGCGGAGCATCCGCCTGCGATGGGCCTTGGAGAACCCGGAACGTGCGCGCGGCATCGCGATCCACCGGGCCGAGAAATTCGATGGCCCGTACCTGCGCCTCGCGGACGTGGACGCTGCCGACACGGTGTACGTGGATCGCGTGCAACGGGTGAAGGAGACCTACTTCTACCGCGTGGAAGTGATCGACGTGGTGGGCAACTCCACGGTGAGCATGCCCGTGCAAGGCTTGAGCAATACCGCTCCGCCCGCAGCACCGCCCAGCGGCGTGATCGCCAAAGCGGAGCTTTACGGAGTCACGCTTTATTGGCCGCATGGCGGACCGGACATCGCGTACTACCAAGTGGAGCGGGGAGCACCGAGGGAAGAGAAGTACGTGCTCGTCGCCGATGGGATCCGTGCATCGTCCGCAGGACCCGTGCAGTGGACGGACAGTGCGGCGACCGATCGCGGCGTGCGGAGCTACCGTGTGCGGGCCGTGGGCATCGGCGGAACGATCAGCGAGCCTTCAGAGAATGTCACGATCCAAGCGGTCGATGGCCGCACGCCGAACACGCCCACGGATGTTGCCGTGCGTCTGTTGGATGATACGGTCATGATCAGTTGGCGCGATCCATGGGCCGGGGCACCTGGCGCTTTCCAGACTAACGTGGAGCGCGCCGATGCGGGGAGCACCGAATTCAAAGTGATGAATACGCAGCCGTTGGAGCCGGGCATCACGGTGTTCAAGGACCCGACCGCAACGGCGAACCGGTCCTACACCTATCGCGTGGTGGGCGTGTCGTTCACCGGTACACGGGGTGTTCCTTCCGCGTCCGTCGTGCTGGTGGGCGATGATCCGGCCGCCCAAGTGCCGCGCATGATGATGGCGCATCGCACAGTGAAAGGCATCGCATTGGAATGGGCCGCCCGGGAACGCCATGGCAAAGGCTTCAACCTGTACCGCGCCGTGGACAACGGCGAGCCCGAGCTCTTGAAGTCCTTGCCTATCGACGCATCGGGATACACCGATGGATCGACCGCTGCGGGTGCCCTGCACTTGTACGTGCTGCGCTTGGTGCTTCCCGATGGCACGGAGAGCGGAGCGAGCGAGCCGGTGAGCATGCGGTGGTGAGGCGAAGGTTCCGGAAAAGCCGGACCGCCGCACACCACAGGTGGATCGCCAACCGCGTTCTCCCCGACCCGGCGAGTTCGAGGGGTCCTTCAACGGGGGTGGCCTTGGGCCGATATGGTTCCGGTCGGAATATTTTCGGGGAATTGAAGGTCGGATGCTGCCAACCGCTAGCTTTCGGGAAAGCCCCAGACCATGAACCACGGGATCCGATCGCTTGCGCTGTTGATGCCACTTGGCATTGCCCTGCTGAACTCCGGCTGCACCAATCCACCAAAGAGCCTTGCCGGTGAAGCCGGCTTCGTGGATGGCTACCTCGATGCCGCGAAATTGAATGGATTGATGGCGGACCCGTCGTGTGCGTACATCCGGTTCTACAACGCGCGTCGCACTTCCGGCGATACCCAAGGCACGGTGATCGCCATCGCGACCAAGGATTCAGGTGAGGAGATCTACAACGGCACCACCTTGAAGTACAAGATGTATGATCGGATCAGCAAAGGAACCACGCTCGTGGTGGACCTCACACGCGACGAAGCGATCACTCACATCGGTTACGTGAAGGCCGCCCATGAAATGAGCTACTCGGCCAGATTCAAGCGAACCGAAGTCTCGGATATGATCACCGCCGCCGGATGCAACGGCGTGAAACTCACCCCTGAGCGGTTGGCCACCTATTCCATGCGCATGGCGCCTGTGAAACTCGCCGGGAGCAGTGGGACCGTGAATCCGGCCCCGCCATCGGTGGTCTGCACGGAGCCGTGTCCCTCGTTCTGCGGCGGCACCATCCCCTAGTACATCATCCTTTATCGACCGTTCCTGATCCTGAGCATCGACGTTCATGTGTTGGGAATCATGTTTCAATACTATTTGGAACTTTAAGTATTCCGTCTACATTTGAGGCGTTCAACCATGGCAACCACCCCTACCGCGATGAATGCGGAACTGAAGGAAGCCCGCGCCAAGTTCATTGAAGCGTGGGGCGCTTTCGGTAGCGCGTGGGGGATCAATCGGAGCATGGCCCAAGTGCATGCGCTCCTGCTCATCAGCCACGAACCTCTATGCACGGAGGATGCAATGGAGGAGTTGAACATCAGCCGGGGCAACGCGAACATGAACCTGCGCGCGCTGATCGACTGGAGCTTGGTGCGCCGCGTGTTGAAGACCGGTGAGCGACGTGAGTTCTTTGAAGCGGAGAAGGATGTGTGGAAGGTGGCCACCCACATCACACGCGAGCGAAAGAAGAGAGAGTTGGAGCCTTTGGTCCGCTTGCTGGATGAATTGGAGGATGTTCCAGGAACCAGCCCGGAAGCAAAAAGCTTCCGGAAGATGACGCATGATCTGCACGACCTCACCACCCGCTTGGACACGTTGCTTGATCACAGTACGCGCCGCGATGTGCAGTGGTTCGTGAAGGCGGCAAGTACGTTGCTGAAATGACGACGCTTTTTTTCGATACTATGTTTCACTACTTCCTGAAACTACAACCCGCTAATCCATGCCACGCAAAGTGATCCTGGCCGGAGGTACCGGCACCATGGGGGTGATCCTCCAACAACACTTTGTTGAACGCGGGGATGAGGTGATCGTCCTCACAAGAGGACGACATGGAACTCTTCCATCCGTCCGACAGGTGAATTGGGATGGACGTACAGAAGGTCCATGGACGAAAGAACTCGATGGCGCGGATGTCGTCATCAACCTGGCTGGTCGCAGTGTGGATTGTCGCTACACGGCGAAGAACAAAGCCTTGATCCTGAACAGCCGCGTCCTGGCCACGCGTGCATTGGGGAACGCCCTATCAAAGTGTGCGAAGCCTCCTGCGCTATGGATCAACATGAGCAGTGCGACGGTGTACCGCCACGCAGAAGATCGGGCAATGGATGAGCAGACCGGTGAGTCGGGTAACGACTTCAGTCCTCAGGTAGTGCTGGCTTGGGAAAAGGAATTCTTCGCGCATCAACGCGCGGGTGTCCGCCAAGTGGCAGTGCGGTCCGCTATGGTCTTCAGCCCACGCGGTGGTGCATTCCCGCGCTTTGCGCAACTCACGCGCGTTGGTCTGGGCGGTCATCACGGAAGCGGGAAGCAATTCGTGAGTTGGGTGCATGAAACGGATGTCGCTCAGTTCTTCCAGTGGCTCATTGACACTCCCAAAGCCAAAGGCATCATCAATCTGGCGGCGCCGAACCCATTACCGGAAACGGAACTGATGACCGCATTGCGCAAACGCATCAAGCCCCTCTTCCACATCAACACGCCCACTTGGCTATTACCCATGGGCGCGATCATGCTCCGAACGGAAACGGAACTTGTGCTGAAGAGCAGGCGGGTAATTCCGAACCGTGCGTTGCAACTCGGCTTCACATTCCGACATCCCACCATCCACACCGCGCTGGACGAATTGTGCAATGCTCCAACGCATCAACCTTGATCGCGATGAAAGCCCTATCACATCTCCTGCATTGCGATGGACGCACGGACCGGCTCACCTACCAACGGAACGTGGCCGCGTTGATCGCCGCAAAGCTTATTGCCGACAGCATCACCTTGGCGGTGGCCGTACCTCAACCTGATATCGGCTTGATCGCCTACGGTTGGTTGAACCCTTTTACGCTGATCGAGCCGTGGCTCACCGGCGATCTCTCATCAGCGATCTGCGCCAGTACCTTCCTTTTCTTCACGGCGCTTGTTTGGAACAGCGTGCATCGCGCACGGGATGCAGGATGGAACCATTGGATCGGACTTCTCACAGCCGTGCCCTTCGCCAATGTTCCGGCCACGTTCCTCTTGAGCTTCGCACCGCGACGCAAGCACACTGTGTGGGATCTGGTCTAGGTCAATCCCCTCCCATTTCGTGCTCCTTCTTCTCCTCCTCCTTCTTCGCGCCCTTCAGTTCTGCTGCGGCATCGATCCCTGAGAGCACTTCGATGTTGAGCCCATCGCTGAGCCCGGTCTTGATGTAGGTACGCTTGTACGTTGCGCGATCGCCGGGCTGCTTCAATTGCACGAAGGCGCTATCGCCCTTCGCGTTGAACTCCACCACGCTTTCGGGTACGGTGAGCACACTGTCACGGCGGTCGAGTTCAATATCGGCATTGCCACTGTAGCCGCTGCGCAGATGTTGGCCTTCCTTCACTTTCACCGCCGCGCGGATCTCGAACTGGATGGCACCGTTCTCTTCCACACCCTTCGGTGCGATGTATTCCAGATCCGCATCCCACTTGGCATCCTCGATCGCACCCACGGTGAGCACCACGGGCATTCCCAGCCTCACCTTGCCCACTTCGCTCTCATCCACTTTGCCTTGGAAGATCAGGTCGGTCATGTCGGCGATGGCCGCTATGGTCGTGCCTTCGTTGAAGTTGTTGCGCTCGATCACGCTGTTCCCCTCCTTCACCGGTACGTCGAGCACCATGCCGTCTATCGTGCTGCGCACCACCGTGTTGCCCGCACTGCTGCGACTGATCCCATCGCGCACTACTTGCAGCGCCTCCCTCGCGGCATCCAGTTCCTGTTTCGCGTTGCGCAACGCGATGTCATAGGTCTGCATCTCCGCGGCAGCGATCACGCCCTTGTCCAACAGCGGCTTGTTCCGATCGAAATTCATCTGCGCGTTCTGTACCGCGATCTCCGCATTCTTCACGCGGTTCTCCGAGTTGCTCAACGAGAGCATGTCCGGCACGATCTGGATCTTGGCCAAGGCCTGGTCCTTCTTCACGATGTCACCTGCCTCCACGTACAGTTCGCGGATGATGCCGCTCACGACAGGTTTGATCAGGATCTCCTTGCGCGGCACGATCTTGCCGTTGGCCACGGTCTTCTTGATGATGTTGTTCTTCGTGGGCTTCTCCGTCTTGAACTCATCCGCCGGTGGGTTGCTCTTGGCATAGAGGAACCACATGGTCCAGAAGAATAGAACGACGAGGCCGATGAGAAGGAGGTACTTGAAGAACTTTTTCATGGGTTCACTCTGCTCTTAATGCGTCAACTGCTTTGATGGCCAAGGCCCTGCGGGCGGGTAGATAACCCGCGAAGAGCCCGGAGATGATGAGTACGGTGAAGGCCACCAACGCCACGTTGATGTCAACCCCTGGATTCTTGAAGAAGTCACTGCCATCGCCCATCAGCGCACGCGTGGCTTCGAGCAGGCCGACCGCCGCCAATAGGCCGAAGTACCCGGCGATGAGGATGAGCGTGAGCGCCTCCTGCATGATCTGGCCGGTGATGGCTCGTGGCGTGGCACCGATGCTGCGTCGGATGCCGATCTCCTTCGTGCGCTCCTTGATGCTGATGAGCATGATGTTGCCGATGCCGATCACCCCCGCGATGAGCGAACAGATCCCGACGAACCAACTGACCCCCGCGATGACCACGAACAACATGTTCATCATGGTGTAGATCTCCTGCAGGTTGAAACTGCCGAAGGCGTTCTCGTCGTTGGGATCCACGCGGTGCCTGCGCGCCAAGAGGAGCTTGATCTCCTTCTCCATCTTGCTCACTTCCACACCGGGCTTGGCCACCACATTGAACCAATGCACCTGATTGAGGCTGTTGAAGGCCTTCTGGAAGGTGGTGAACGGCACGTAGATCTTGGCGTCCGGATTGTCACCCATTTGTGCGCTGCCTTTCTTGGCCATCACACCCACCACTTTGAAGTACACGCCGTTGATGCGGATGTACTTGCCCATGGGATCCTCCTTCCCGAATAACAGGTTCAGCACCTCCTTACCGATCACGCAGATCTTGCGCTCCTCGTTGAGGTCCTGCTTGTTCAGGAAGCGGCCCTGTTTCACCAGCACCGCCTCCACCTGGATCACTTCCGGTTCGGCGCCATAGATGGAAAACGCCGCCGTCTTGCCGTTGTAGTTCACGTTGTTGCCGCCGCGCCAGCCGCCGAGTTGCAATTCCGGGGAGCACAGTTCCAGTCCTTCGATGTGCTCGCGGATGATGCGCGTGTCCTCATTGTCGAAATTGAAACGTCGCCCGCTTTGGAAGCCACCGTACGGCTTGGTGGTGGGCATGGTCCAGATGAAGGCGCAATTGCTCGCGAAGCCATTGAAGCCATCCATGACCGCATGCTTCAACCCATTCCCCATACCAAGCATGACCACGAGCATGAAGATGCCCCAGGCCACGCCAAGCATGGTGAGGAAGCTGCGCAGTTTGTTGCGCATCAGCGTCAGCATCACCTCGTTCCAACGGTCCTTATCGAACATGGCTTCGCATCGTCATTCGTCCCGTAGTGCTTCAATAGGTCGTATCGCCGCGGCCCGGCGCGCCGGGAAATAACCCGCCAACGTGCCGGCCACCAGCATGGCAAGCAGTGAATACACCGCCGTGCTGAAACCGATCGTCGGGTCGCGGAAGAACTCACCGCCCGGCACCAGGCTCGCGATCACTTCCACCGATCCTACACCTGCCGCCAAGCCGAAGTATCCGAACAAGGTGGTAACGAAGAGCGCTTCGAGGATGATCTGCCCCACGACGTTCGCGGGCGTTGCGCCCAAGGCCTTGCGGATGCCGATCTCGCGCGTGCGGTCCTTCACCACGATGAGCATGATGTTGCCGATCCCTACGATGCCCGCGACCAAGCTGCCGATACCGATGACGACGATGAAGGCATTGATGAAACCGAAGATCATGTTGAACTGACCGACGTTCTCCACGTTGTTCTGCGTCCACAAGGCGCGCTCATCGGTGGGGTCGAAATTGTGGCGCCGCGCGATCGCACTGATGGCGCGCTGCTCGGCCATGGCGGCGCCCACTGCACTGGCGTCGGAGAAACTGAACATGATCTCGTCCACATCGCGCTGCGCATTGAAGACCTGTTGTGCCGCGCTCAATGGGATGTATACGGGGCTGCGTCCCATCATGCCGTGGCGACCCTCGTTCTCGAACCGGTACAAGCCCACTACTTGAAAGGGGACCCCGTTCACGTTCAGCCATTCACCCAGGGGCTCTTCATCCTTCGCGAAGAGTTCCTTCCGCGCGTCCTCGGCGATCACGATCACCTTGCGCTTCTCCTGTTCGTCCACTTCGTTGATGAAGCGTCCGCGATCCATGATCTGCTTCTCCAACTGCTGGTGCTCGCTCACCACGCCGTGGATGTTGTAGCTGCCATACTTATCACCACGCTGCAACCGGCTGTTGCCCCGCCACACCCGGTAACTGCCGCTGATATTGATCACGCCCGGCACGGCGTTGCGCAGCGTTTCCACATCCTCCTCGTCCAGTTGGATCTGCCGGTTTGTGGGCAGGCCATTCCACGGTTTGCTCGTCTCACCGCCCCAGATGCTGATGCTGTTCTCGGCGGTGTTCCGGAAGTTGTACGCGAAGCCGTTCTTGAGTCCCGCTCCAAGTCCGAGCAACAGGATGAGCATGAAGATGCCCCAGAACACGGCGAAGCCCGTGAGCACCGTCCGCAACTTGTTCTTGCCGATGCTCTGCAGGATCTCGCCCCAGGTCTCCCTACTGAACATCGGCGAGTAGTAAGGCAGGGTCCATGTGCGCGTCCTCGATCAGCCCGTCCTTGAGGCGGATGACGCGTTGCGTGTTGGCGGCTACCGCGCGCTCGTGGGTAACGATCACCACGGTAAGCCCCAGTTCTTTGTTCACGTTGGTCAGCAGTTCCATCACCTCTTGGCTCGTGGTGCTATCCAGTGCTCCTGTGGGTTCATCGGCGAGGATGATCTTCGGGTTGCTGATGAGCGCCCGAGCGATGGCCACGCGCTGTTTCTGTCCGCCGCTCATCTCGTTGGGCATGTGCTTCGCCCAATCCTTCAAACCCACCTTTTCCAACATGGCCAGCGCGAGGTCATTGCGCTTGCGGCGTGCAACACCTTGGTAGTAGAGCGGCAGCGCCACGTTCTCCACCGCGTTCTTGAAATTGATCAGGTTGAAGCTCTGGAACACGAAGCCGATGTACTTGCTGCGCAGCAATGCGTTCTCCGTTTCGCTCTGGCCTTTGATCAACAGGTTGTCCAGTTTGTACTCACCGCTGTCGTAATTGTCCAGGATGCCGATGATGTTGAGCAAGGTGCTCTTTCCGGAACCGCTGGCGCCCATGATGCTTACCATTTCACCGGCATCCACATGAAGGTCGATGCCCTTGAGCACGGGCATGATGTTAGCGCCCATGCGGTAGGCCTTGCGGATCCCTTTCAGTTCGATCATGTTCCGGCGTTCAATGCGCGACGGCCCCGAAAGTACCGGGCACACCGCCGGTCACGGCTCTGCTTACATGAACGGTGCGCCCCATGGAGGAGCGGCCGGGCCTTCTTCCACGGCCGTTGGTTACACTTGTTGCATGATCAAGCCACGCTCCTTCCGCCGTTCCTTGTTATCCCTGGCCATCGCGGTGTGCTTCCTTCCTGCGTTCGGTCAGGATCTGGAGAAACTGGACGCCTACATCGCCGATGCGGTGGTGAAGTTCGATCAGCCCGGCCTCGCCGTGGGGATCGTGAAGGACGGTAAGCTGATCTTCCAGAAGGGCTACGGAAAGCTCGACCTCGCGAAGCCGGATCCGGTCACCCCGAACAGTGTGTTCTACTGCGCGAGTTTGAGCAAGGCGTTCACCGCTTGCGCCATCGGGCTGTTGGTGGACGAAGGCAAGGTGGGTTTCGACGACCCGGTGCGGAAATACCTGCCGGAGTTCGAAACACCCAACCCCTATGTGACCGAACATTTCCTGGTGAAGGACCTGATGTGCCACCGCAGCGGATGGATCACCTTCGACGGAGACCTCTTGTGGTACGGCACGCATTACACCTCTGCGGAGATCCTCGCACGTCATTCCAAGGAACCCTTCACACATGAGTTCCGGACGGACTTCGGGTACAGCAACCTCATGCTCATCGCGGCGGCCCAACTGATCGAACGGGTGAGCGGCATGTCGTGGGACAAATTCATCACCACGCGGATCTTCACGCCGCTGGGCATGGACCGCAGTCGCGTGGAGACCTCGGACCTGGCATCCATGACGGATGTGGCGATGCCCCATGTGCGCAAAGGGCAGGACCCCGATGCGCCGCAGAAGAGCATGCCGTACCAGCCGTTGCAGGGTGCGGATGGCGCGTGCGGCGTGTTGAGCACGGTGGTGGACCTGGCGAAGTGGGACGCCATGTGGATGAACGAAGGAAAGCTCGGCGACAAGCCCTTCATCAGCGCGAAGACCTACGGCACGATCACGGAAATGCACCTGCCCATGGGTGGGCAGCGCGATGGCGCGGCGCTCGGTTGGTTCCTCGAGTCCGATCATGGCGAAACGGTGATCACCCACAGCGGTGGCATGCCGGGCTTCATCCTGAACCACGCCGTGGTACCGGACAAGGACCTGGCGGTGATCTGCTTGGGCAACGGCGAGAGCTATAGCGTGTTCGCGATCACGAACAAGATCATGGATATGTACCTCGGCGATGGCACGGCGGATCCGGTGGCCGACATGCTGCCGCGCATCGCCAAGCGCACGGAGCGCGAGAAGAAGCGCGTGGCCGATCGCGTGGCGGCGCGCATTCCGAAGACCAAGCCTTCACTGGCCCCAGCGGCCTACGCCGGAACCTATTCGGACAAGATCTATGGCGATGCGGTGATCATGGAGAAGGAAGGCAAGCTCACCCTCTCCTTCCTCCCCGCGCCCGGAACTGTTCACCGGCGCGTTGGATCACTGGCATTACGACACCTTCCAATGGTTGCACGCGGATCCTTTCCTGGAGCCGGGCTACATCACCTTCCAGTTCGATACCGATCACAAGGTCACGGGCTTCAAGGTGGATCTGCACAGTCCGGACTTCCACTTTTTCAAGTTGGACTTCAAGAAGCAGCCTTGATCCACCCGGGGTTCCGTTCCGCACCAAGTGCGCGGCAACCACGCGGCAGCCTCTTCGCCTTAGGGATCACTCCTTCACGATCTGCGCGCGTTCCACCTCGCGGCCGTCCGGCAGCCTCAGCGAGAGGTTGTAGGTTCCTGCTTCCAACCGCCCCATGCCGATGTCGGCACTTCTTCCATCCATGAGCGGGGCAACGGCCACCAAGCGGCCCATGATGTCGCGGATCTCGATGTTGCCCGCTCCTGCTGAAGCGCTGTTGAGGACCACGCGTACGCCATCCACCGTGGGGTTGGGCGCCACGGTCATGCCCGTATGTGGCTGGCATCCTTGCACCTCCACCGTGCGACTGATGGACCCCTCACCGGAGAAGTCCGATTGCTTGACCCGATAGAACATCAGGCCTTCCGACGCCGGTTCGGGATCCACGAAGAGGTACTCCGTGACCTCCTGGGTATCGCCTTGGCCATTCACGCGGCCCGCCTCTTTCCAGTTGATGCCATCCGGGCTGCGCTCCACCGTGAAATGGCTGTTGTGCCACTCGCTCGCGGTGGCCCATTCCACCAAGGCACGACCATCGGCGCATTCCGCGTTCACGCGAAGCATTTCCACCGGCAACGTGCAGTTCAGCCCTGCGGTGCCGGTCCAGTCGAGCAGGAAGCCGTTCGATCCGGAAGTCGCGGACCAGCCGTTGATCATGATGTAATAGATCTGCCCTGCGATCGCATTGATGGGTGCCACCCACTGGTCCCCGTACACATCCTCCGAATTGTCCACCGCCCCGTTCCCAAGGCCCGTGTTCCCGTTGCCGGCACCGATGGCATAGGAGCAACGGATCGGTGAACCCATCGCGGCGCAGCTCACATTGGGCCCGAAGACCACCGGGTCGAAATCATCGGCGTTGTTGTTCGGGTTGATGGTGAAGGCGAGGGTTCCGCTGGTCTGGATCTGGATACGGTACCAGTTCGTGTAATTCTCCGAGGTCACGCACCCCGCGCATCCCTCGGCGGTAATGCCCGGGCCGGTGCTGGCATCGTTCAGGTTCACGTCCGAGCACACGTTGGTGGCAAAAGCACAGTCGCTGTTGGTGGTGCCGCTGGGTCCGATGCCGCACGGCACGCAGGAGAGCGTGGCGGTCCATCCGGCCAGTTGCACCGAGCCATCGGATACGAAACGGAAGGTGAGGCAGCCGCTCGCATTGTTCGCTGTGATGGTACCCGGAGAAGCAGTGCAGTTGCTCCACAGCGCAGGGCTGTTCTGCACCGGCCCGTTCAGGATGGAGAGGTAGTCACAGCAACTGTTCGGGCCGAAACACAGGAAATAGGTGTCGTTCATGGCGAACTGCGTGAATGTGGCGCGCACGCACATACCGGCCGCGTTCGGGCAGAAGGTCCGGAAGATGTTGTTCACGTTCGCGCCGTAGTTCCCCGCCGCGCCGCCGTTGTCATAGTAGGTGCCGGAACAGGTGGTGACCATGCAATTGCCCGTGTAGGTGCTTTGCATGCCGACCGTGGAATGGAAGTACGTCTGCGCGAACGCACCAATGGATATGGTCAGGCCAAGTACGAGGCCGTGGATCCGGCCGGTGATCGCGCTGTGCATGGCTACGGAAGTTTCAACTCCGGGTTTTTCTGCGCGGCCGCTTCATAGGCCAGGAACGCCGCGCGATCCGCTGCATCCGATCGATCAAGGACCACGGACCTGAATTGCGCGCGACCAAGGAGCATGATCCCCTTCCCCAATTGCGCATCGTCCACCAGGATGTTCTCGTTCGGGCGACGCATGCCGTCATACTGGTGCAGGTCCACCAACGCGACCTCATTCTCCGTGGCCGCCCGGTACGCACCATTCTCCAGGACCTTGAAGGAGGAATCATAGAAGAGCAACAGGCCCACGTACTTGTAATGGGTGTTCTCGCGCAATTCGTTCAACTGGTCCTCGGTGTATCGCTCGCGCAGTTTTTCCAACGCCGCAGGTCCTTGTGCATGGCCCACCACCAGGACCAACACGAGGATGCATGTCGCTATTGTTCGCTTCGGGTCCATGAGGAAAAGCAAGTTAGGGGAAGATGCGGGCCGATGCAAACAGGGAACGGCATATTGGATCGGGCCTGAAGTACTTTCAACTAAGACGATCAGGACCCGCCTACGGATGCCTACGGCGGATGGCGGGAATGCCCCCGGACCGATCCTGTCCCCGGAAGTGGTCACCTTTAGCCCCATGCCGACGCTGCGGGGTGGCACCCTGATCTTCTTCCTCATCACGCTTGCCTTGTGCAGTTGGCACTTGGACAGCGGGCGCAATGCGAACACCATCAGTCGTGCGGCCATGGTGGCGGCCTTGGTGGAAAGCGGCAGTCTCTGCATCGACCCGTACCAGGAACTCACGGCGGACAAGGCGCTGGTCGCTGGCCATTACTACTCCGAGAAGGCCCCGCTGCCGGCCTTGATCGTGTGGCCGTTCTGGTCCATGGCCAACGGGTTGCATTGGATCACGCCCGATGATCACGGCCTGCTCACCGACGGGCTATTGCAGTTGGGTGGTTTCCTCTGCGGAAGTGTTCCACTCGCTTTGCTCATCCTCTTGCTGTACCGGGATCTGCGCCATTCACCCGTGCCGCTGCCTCGCGGGTGGATCGCCCTGCTCCCCTTCATGGGCTCCTTCCTCTTCGTGTACAGCGGCAGCTTCCACGGGCATTTGTTGGCCGCGCTCTTCCTGGTGTTGGCGTGGCGCATGCGGACCCGCGACGCGCATGTGCTCGCTACCGTGCTGGCCAGCGCGGCGATCCTCTGCGAGTACAGCCTCTTCGTGTTCCCGCTGGTGTGGTTCCTGCAGGATGCATTCCAACGCAAATGGAAAGCGCTCGGCGCGCAGGTCTTCGGCGGACTGCCCGGCCTGCTCTTCCTCGGCTTCATGAACCTGATGATCACCGGGAAGCCGTGGACCTTGCCCTACGCCGATGTGGCCGAACATGTGGATCGCAGCGGCGGGATCCTCGGGCTTGGCATGCCGACGCTTGCAGGCCTGTGGGGATTGCTCTTCAGCTCGTTCCGTGGCTTGTTCACGCATGCACCGGTCACGATCGTGTGTGCGATCGTGGCGCTCGTTGCCATCCGGCGCAACGGGTTGAAGTGGACCGCTTTGCATCCGCTCGTGATCCCTTCCCTCCTGCTGATCGCCATGATCTCCGGACACAGCATGTGGTGGGGCGGCTGGGCTTTCGGTCCGCGACATCTTACAGCGGTGGCCGCGCTGCTGCTCCTTGCCGCGTTGCCGAAACTGCCGGACAAGCCATGGGCCGATGGCGCCTTGGTGTGGTTGGGCGTGTGGGGTTTGGTGGTCTCCGTGTCCGCGAAGAGCACCGCGTGGTACTCGTTGCCCACCACGGTCCTGCACCCGTTCCGGGAGATGATCCTGCCGTACGTGTTGCAACGTGGCTTCACGGTGATGCAATGGCCCGTCGCCGTGGGTTTCTCGCCCATCATGGGTACCTTCTTCTTCGCGATCGCGTTGCTTCTTGCATTGAAGTACATGCGCCGGACCACTCCTTCCACCTGATGCATCTCTTCCATTGCACCGACCTCGTGCCCGACCTCGTGCAACTGCCCGAGGAGGAAGCACATCACGCCACGCATGTGCTGCGGCTCGGCGTCGGCGATCGCATCGGCTTGTTGAACGGCAAGGGCGTGCGTGCCGAAGCCGAACTGGTGGAGGTGAGCAGGAAGGGTTGCATGGCGCAGGTGATCAAGCGGGTCGAACATCCACGCGAACGCACCGCATTGATCCACATCGCCATCGCGCCGACGAAGAAGATGGACCGGATCGAATGGTTCGTGGAGAAGGCCGTGGAGATCGGCGTGGACCGCATCACCTTGTTGCGGACCGCACGTTCGGAACGCGTGCAGGTACGCATGGACCGCTTGGAGCGTGTGGCGGTCACGGCCATGAAACAAAGCCAACGGACCTGGTTGCCCACGTTGGATCCGATCACTTCACTGGAGGACGTGTTGAAGGCTTCCACCTTCATCCAGCGCTACTTCGGTTGGTGCGAAGGCGAGCACCGCTCCTTCATGGAGGTGTACGATCCTGCGCGTGATGGGTTGATCCTGATCGGCCCCGAGGGCGACTTCACGCCTGCCGAAGCGGATCGGATGAACGCACGGTTGGTGCAACCCATCACGATCGGGAGTGCGCGCTTGCGCACCGAGACCGCCGCCTTGGCCGCGTGTACGTGGATGAGCTTGGCGCAGCAGTCGAAGGCTATCGGATCGTAACGTCTTGTCGTTGCTGCGACCCGCCCGTACGGCGGCCCCCGGCCATAGGCTCTCCCTGCTGGCCAAGGGGATGGAACCCGATAGCGCTGACCCGGGATGCGCCTTGCATGCCCGGTCCTACATTCGCTTCCGGATGCCCGGACGCTGCACATCCTTCCTGGTCGGCACACTCCTGCTCGGCGGCGGTGCGGCCATGGCCCAGCGGAACACCGTGGCCACGGGTACCGAAGCCACCGGGACCGGCGGTACCATGAGCTACACCATCGGGCAGGTGGACCACATGGTGGTCACGAGCGCCGGTGGAACGGTGGCGCAGGGGGTCCAGCAACCGTACGAATTCCTAGTGCTGCCCGTGGAGGGGATCCATGCACCACCGGCGCTTTCCGTTTCGCCGAACCCCACCGTGGATGGCATCCTCCTGCAACTGGCTTCCACACCCACCGGCGATATGAGCTATCGGTTGCTGGGCCAGGACGGCGCATTGATCCGCAGCGCACGGCTCACGGATCAGCGCACTGCAGTGCCCATGGCCGACCTGCCTGCGGCCGTGTACACCATCGTGGTCCTGGACATGGGCCGCCCCACCTCCACCATCAAGATCATCAAGCATTGACCATGAGGATCCCCTTCATCCTGTGCGCGCTCTCCCTGTTCGCCGATCCGCTCTTCGCCCAAGCACCACGGAAAATGAGCTTCCAAGCGGTGCTCCGCGACAACGCCGATGCGCTGATCGTGAATGGTGCCGTGGGCGTGCGTGCCAGTGTCCTGCAAGGGACCATCAACGGCGCTGCGGTGTTCGTGGAGACGCACACCACCACCACCAATGCCAACGGACTGGTAACCCTCGTCATCGGCGATGGCAACCCGGTGAGCGGAACGATGGATGCGATCGACTGGGCGAATGGACCCTACTTCCTGAAGACCGAGACCGACCCGAACGGGGGCAGTGCGTACACCATCAGCGGTACCAGCCAATTGCTCAGCGTGCCGTATGCGCTGCACGCGGCCAACAACATGCAAGGGCCTGCCGGTCCGCAAGGGCCGCAAGGCGAACCGGGGTGTAACATGGTCCGCACGGGGAACATGCTCTGCGTGTACACCAGCACCAATGCATACGGCCTCTACCAAGGCCAATCCAGCGGCAGCTTCAACAACGCCCAATGGACCACCATCGCGCTGAGCGGGACGGTGCTCGGTGCGGAGGCCTCGGAGAACACCATCGTGATCTACACCACCACCAATGCCTACGGCCTCTACCAGGCGCAGAGCTCCGGCAGTTTGAACAACGCCCAATGGACCACCATCAGCCTAGGCGGGAACGTGCTCGGCGCTGTGAGCAACACCAACCAGGTGGCCGTGTACACCACCACGAACGCGTACGGCCTGTTCCAAGGGCAAACGACCGGGGGGTTGAGCAATGCGCAGTGGAATACGATCTCAATGAGCGGCAATGTGTTGGGCGCCGCAGCCTCCCGGCACCAGTTGGTGATCTACACCAGCACCAACGCCTATGCCATGTTCCAAGGCCAATCCAGCGGCAACTTCAACAACGCCCAATGGACCACCACCGCGTTGAGCGGCACGCCCATCGGGGCGGAAGCCGAGCGGTGATCCGATCGGGACCGACACGACCAACGACCCATCCGGACATGCGCATCGCCGTCTTCTGCGGAGCCAACAGCGGCACCGATCCCGCCATCCGCGAAGCTGCACGCAACAGGTCATGCTGTTGCGAATATCCTTCTCCAATGGATCTTCGATCCGTGGTCCCATTTCGCTGAACGGGTCTCCATGTTCACTATTCGGATCCATGACCGGACCATCAACTCCGGGGGTCGCGCTCCTTCCTTCTCCGGACCGAAGGCCCGTTCGGAACAGACTGCGCCCCAGTACGCGCAGCGCTATCGTCGCTGGATGCCGTCGCACTAGCTTTGCCCTATGGGGAAGAAGAACACCGCCATTCTGATCAGGCCGAAGTCGCCCAAAGAGCAAGCTTTCATTGAAGGTCTGCTGGAGCGACTTGGTATGGTGAGCCAGTCCCTTTCCGAGGATGAACTGCTCGATATGGGGCTATCCCGGATGATGCGTGGCGTGGATCGCTCCAAGAAGGTCGACGCGAAGACCGCGATGAAGGTCCGCTCGAACTGATGCGCCGCATCGCCGTCTTCTGCGGAGCCAACAGCGGCGCCGATCCCGCCATCCTCGAAGCTGCGCGTGCAACGGGTCGCACCATGGCGGAGCGCGGCATGGGCATCGTCTTCGGGGGCGGGCATGTGGGGTTGATGGGCGCCGTGGCGGATGCGGCCTTGGAAGCCGGTGGCGAAGTGATCGGCGTGATCCCGGGGTTCATGGTGGAGAAGGAACTCGCCCACCAAGGCCTTTCCGAACTGATCATCGTGCGCGACATGCACGAGCGGAAGATGCGCATGCACGAGCTGAGCCAGGCGGTGATCGCCCTGCCCGGCGGCTTCGGCACCATGGACGAGCTCTTCGAACTGCTCACCTGGCGGCAACTCGGCATCCACCACAAGCCGATGGGCCTGTTGAACGTGAACGGATTCTATGCTCCGCTCCTGCAA
>JADJKO010000010.1 GCA_016705955.1 Flavobacteriales bacterium | reverse complement strand
GGCGAACGTCGATTATCCCACTGCGGTCGCGGACTCCGGCGCGTACATGGTTACGGTGATCGATGCGAATGGATGTATGGATGAAGCAATGGCGACGGTGATCAACGTGGCGTGTTTGTGCGAAGCGGACTTCATGCACGATGCGCAGTGCATGCAGGAACCGGTACACTTCACCTTGGTCGCTGATTCGCTTGTGTTGGGCGCGCACTGGGACTTCGGCGACGCGGCCAACGCTTCGTTGGGAACGGATCCCATCATGAACTTCACGAGTGCGGGGGATATGCTCGTCACGTTGCAAGCGACACTGGGTTGCGGCGTGGTGACCGTACAACGAACGATCCACATAACGGATTGTTCCGATTCGTGTCGCGTGTGGATCCCGAATGCCTTCACCCCGAACGGCGATACCTACAACGACACGTGGAGTTGGAAGACCGAATGCGTGCCGGAGGAATTCCAGGTCATGGTCTTCAACCGATGGGGTGAAGTCATCTTCACCTCCGAGGACCCTACAAGTTTCTGGGACGGGACGTACGCCGGTGTGGAATCACAGGTCGATGTGTACGTGTACCGCGTCGGGTACCGGTTACCATACCAGAAGCACAAGGATGTCATCGGGCACGTGACACTGGTGAGGTGAGGCCCACTGTGTCCGTCGCATCACTTCGACACCGCAGTGAGCAAAGGGCATCGGATGTGTCTCAGCACCCGTTCGGTCGTGCTCCCACGCAAGGCATCCAGGAATCCATCATGGCCTTGGGTGGTCATCACCAATAGGTCGGGTCGGAGATCGCGTTCCAATTGCAGGATCGTATCCACCACCGGTCCGTTGCGCGTCACCTCGATCCACCGCCAGCCTTTTCGTTCCGGTGTATGCACGCGTGGCATGTCCCCGTCATCCCCCACATGGAGCAAGTGGAATTCCGCATCCTTCACCTCCAATAGATCAGCGATCCCGGCGGCCATGTCCACACTCTGTTGCGGTGCGGGTGCAGCTGCCAGCGGAATGAGGAAGCGACGGAGCCGCACCTCGCCGGTGTTGGCCACCACGAAGCCAGGCACACCCTCGGGAACGAGCAGGGTCAATTCACCCGCACTTCGCATCAGCGGTTCGGACACGCGTGGGGCCAACCATGTGCTTCGCCCCGCGCGTTGGGTGGTGTGCAGTACGATGAGATCCGTGGGATGATGGTCCAAGTGATCCAAGCAAGCCTGCACCGGCGCATCATCGACCACTACCTTGTGTACACCGATCCGCATCGCTGTCAGTTCATCCACAGCGGTTCCGTCGGTGATGATCCCCCATTTCACAAGGGTGTCACGCACATGCGGCAAACTGCCCATCTCGACCTCATCACGCTCACTTGCGACATGCAGGATGGTGAGCGTTGCGGGTGCGGCCACGGTCAGGCGCAGTGCATGGAAGAAGGCCGTAACACTGCCGTCACGCAGATCGGTGGGATGGAAGATGCGACGGATACGAGCGGTGGATGCCATGGGAAGGGTTGGAAGAACAAGGAAATCGTTGCCGTGCGTTGAACGGATGACGATCATCAGGAGCGGACGAAGCGAGGTGCAAGTCTATTTTTGGCGCATGCGAAAGGCACTCTCGTTCCTAGTCCTGCTATTTGTTGGCCCTGCTGTGATGGCGCAGCAAGCCGGTCGCTTGGAAGTGACGGTGGACGGCTTGGCCAACGACACGGTGATGCTCGCCAATTACTATGGTAACCGTTTGTTCTATTGCGATACGGCCGTTGCGAACGCGAACGGCGAACTGGTCTTCGATCGCGCCACGGGTTACGCGCCGGGCCAGTATGCGCTGCTGTGGAATGGGAAGCGTTGTGAGTTGGTCCTGAACGAACCGCTGGTGCGCTTGCGCACGGACAGCAAGGACCTCGATGGCCACCTCACCGTAGTACAGAGCGTGGAGAATGAATTGTTCCGTGAACGCAAGCGGTTGGGTACAGCGCTGGAGAATGCAGCGGCCTTGCACGCATTGGCGGAGAAGAACGCACAGACCTTGGTGGCCAGCATGATCCGCATGAGCGGACCTGCGACACGCGATCCCGTGTTGCGGAAGAACGGAACGTTGGACAGCGTGATGACCGACCACAACTTCCGCATGCATTACTGGGATGGGATCGACCTGAGCGATGCGCGGATGGTGAACACGCCGGACCTGCAGAACCGCTTCGAGGAATTCCTCGCCGTTGCGGTGCCGGACCATTCCGACTCGATCGAACGTTACGTGGACGATCTGCTCGTACGGACCAACGGCACGAAGGCGGTGATCCACTTCCTGTTGGTGAAGGTCTTCGACCGCTATGAGAACATGGATGACCGGGGGATGGATGCGCTGTATGTGCACTTGGCGCAGAAGTATGTCTGTGCGAAGGATGTCCCCTCCGGTCCGTCCGGGATGCCGGATGCGATCCGGAACCATGTATGCGAAATGGCACGGACGAAGGCACCACTGATCGTCGGGGCGGTGTCCCCCGGTCTGGTCCTAGCGGATACGAGCGCACGCCAATGGATCGACCTGCACAACATGGCGAACGACTACACGGTCGTGGTGTTCTGGAGTCCGCATTGCGGCCATTGCAAACAGGCGCTGCCTGCGTTCCATGAGAAGTACGATCAGGTGCTTCGGAAACAAGGCGTGGGCGTGTATGCCGTCGCGGACGCGACCGACGCCACCTTGTTCGCGGATTGGAAAGCATTCGTGCGTGAGAAGCACTTGACCTGGACCAACGTGGGTTGTCCTTACAATGTGTACCAAGCGTTCATGCAGGATCCTGCGCGCAAGGCACCCGCGAACACGACAGCGGCCAGCATCATGTACAAGGAGACGTGGAAGATCAACGTCACGCCGAAGTACTTCGTGCTCGATCGCGAACATCGCATCATCGCCCGGCCCAAGACGATCAACGAGATCCTATCCGTGATCGAGCAGGACCGGAAGCGATCACACTAGCGCCGTGATCACACAACATGCGCGACCGCGGTCGGTCGCGCATGAGGTCAACGATCCCCGGCCACTCCGCTATCGCTTTCCACCGTGATTGCCGGGCGCCTTCCGGGGCGTGGTCCGGCTTGGCTGCTTGGCCGGGCTCGGAGCCTTCTGCGGAGTCGTGCGCGGCTTGGTCGTCGGGCGGGTGACGGGCTTGTCCGTCGGCCTGGCCGGTTTACGGGCCGGATCATTCACCCTTCCGGGTTTCGCATCCCGCACTGGAGCTGTCGGCTTCACATCACCCGCGTTGCTGCGCTGTCTGACAACGGTGTTGTTCCGGACCACGGTGGATGATACACTCCGACGATGCGCATAGATGTTGTGTGCCTGCTCCACGCGACAGATGTGAACCGGATGGTACCAGCCGTAGTAGGGTCGGGGGAAGCCCCAGAAATACCCCCAACCGAACGGACGCCATGGCCTCCACCATTGCGGGTAATAACCCCAGTACCATGGGGAACTCCAACCGTACCAGCTCGGGCCGTAGCACCACTGCACACCGGGCCACATCCACACATTCACCCAAAGGGTCACTTGTACCGCCGGTGCCGATGGCCCACCGGCCTTTCGACCTCCTTCCTTCACTTCCTCCTGCGGTTCGATGATGGTGCTTTCCGGATACAATTCGTCATCACCCCGTATCTGGATCATGGCCACTGCATCACCGGTCTTCTCCAATTCGACGGCCGCCACATCCTGAAGATCCTCCTTGGCCAAGGCCACTTGAAGGACGATCACGCGGGCGTCACCGTCCGCGATGGTCTTCACATGGATGTAGTCGATCTCGCCGTTCGCATCGAGGTCCAGGTTGTTCACATGGTTGGCCTCGGTATTCAGCGCTTGTTCGAATGCATCGAGGTCCTTGGCGTTCTTGAAAAGTTCCAAAGCGCCACGTAGGCTGAAATTGTCACCCGGCAGTCCGGTGCTGTCCGGGATCTGCGGAGTGGCGCAGACCAAAGTGGTGAGCAGAAGAGAGAAGGGAAGCAGGGTCGTTCGCATGATCTTGAGGATTCACATGTTGGACCGCCATCATCGTGCCGGGTTCGATCACGGATGGATCGTTGTCGAAGGATCATGCTGATCCGCAGGTCGAATGGTCCAACCGGGAAGTGGATCAGATTCATGTTCTTCGGTTCGGGATCAAGTGAACGAACGGATGGTTGAAGGACCACTCCTTGATCAAGATCCACATTAGGTGGTCGTAAGTATAGAGCCGATGAAGCGGCTCATTCCATCGACGCAACGGATCCGATCGACGGATCAATGGAGGTCAGCATTCCACGGATCGTCCCACATGCGTCTGTTGACAAGTGCGCATGCACGCGAGGAGCAGCGCAAGAGTGCGCGTCTAGGTTTGCCCAGCACTCAACCGGCGATCGCGCTGGATCCCGTCGAGAACGGGTATCGGCCGACCTCGGCCCGCGATCGTTCCGGCCGGTGCTCACAAGCTGGTCGGTACATGGCAGAACAACGACGCGTTTCGATCGCGGCCCGCAAAGCGGGTAGCGCACTGATCTCCTTCTTCCGCAACCTGATCCCCGTGGTCGCTGCGCTGCTGCTTTGGCAGAGCGAGGCGCATGCCACGCACGCCATGGGTGGTGAACTGACCTATGAGTGCATCGGTACGGGCATCTATCGTGTGCAATTGAATTTCTATCGTGATTGCAACGGGGTGGCCGCGCCCACCAACTGTAGCAACGGGCGCCAGTTCCGGTTGCGTAGCACGACGTGCAACACCACATTGAATCCGTGCTTCAGCTTGGATGGCGTGGATGTGGTCACACCCCTGTGCTTCGGAGCTGCGGATCGCTGCACGAATTCATCTGCACAGTATGGTATCGAGCGCTACCGGTTCAGTGCGGTGGTGAATTTGAGCGCCTATGCGGGTTGCGGTTCGGACTGGATCATCGACTGGGACCTGTGCTGCCGGAACAATGCGATCACCTCCTTGAACAATCCCGGTTCACGCAACCTCTATCTGTATGCGCAGTTGAACCAGGTCGCGGCCCCGTGCAACAACTCACCCCGCTACCTCAATACCCCGACGCCTTTCGCATGTGTTGGCCAAGCAGTGAGCTACAACCACGGGTTCAATGATGTGGATGGCGACTCACTTGCCTTCTCCTTGACAGGTGCTTTAGGCGCGAATGGAAGTGCCATACCATATAGTGCCGGTTACACCGCGCTACAACCGATCATTACCAGCGGCGGCGCGAACGCGGTCCAGATCAACCCGGTCACCGGTACGATCACCTTCACGCCGAGCATCCAACAGTTCAGTGTGGTGACGGTTCTGGTACGTGAGTTCCGGAACGGTGTGCAGATCGGCGAGTACATCCGCGACGTGCAATTCGCGATCATCGCCTGTAGCAACAACCTGCCGCAGGTGAGCGGGGTGAACGGAACGGGCAGCTATAGTTATTCGGTTTGCGCGGGCCAGAGCTTCTGCTTCACGGTGAACAGCAGCGATGGCGATGCGGGTCAAGTGGTGACCATGGCCTGGAACAACGGTATTCCGTCAGGCACCTTCACCACCACTGCGGGTCCGTTACCGGTGGGAACATTCTGCTGGACACCGACTGCCGCCAACATCGGGCAGAACCTCTTCTCGGTGAATGTGCAGGACAATGCTTGTCCGTTGGTCGGCTTGAACAATTTCGGGTTCTCAGTGCAGGTCACGCCGCCGTTCACACCGTCCAATGCAGGGCCGGACCAGAACGTCTGCGGAAGCTCGGCAACACTTGCTGGGCTGTTGCCCTTCGCGGTCCCCGGCACATGGACCGTGGTGAATGGTACGGGTACATTCGGCAATGCGAACAGTCCGACCTCCACTGTCACCGGTCTTACGGTCGGGGTGAACACCTTCCGCTGGACGGTGAACTATGGTACCTGCGGAACCACGAGTGATGATGTCATCATCACCAGCTACAACCCGGCACAAGCTGCGGCCAATGCGGGTCCGGACCAGAGTGTTTGCCTGCCGAGCACAAGCACTTCACTTGCGGCCAACACCGCTGCAAGCCCTGCTGTTGGAACGTGGACCCTGATCAGTGGTACAGGAGCCTTTGCGAATGCGAACAGCCCCACCACATCGGTAAGTGGTCTCGGCGTTGGTGCGAACACCTTCCGTTGGTCCATCAACAACGGTCCTTGTGGTACACCGACCAATGATCAAGTAACGGTATTCGTGTACAGCAATGTTCAAGCTGCTGCGAACGCCGGACCTGACCAGCAACTCTGTGCGCCCACCACCACCGCGAACCTTGCGGGCAATGCATTGATCTTCCCTGCGACCGGCGCGTGGACGGTGCAGAACGGCACCGGGACCTTCGCGAATGCAGCTAGCCCGACAACCTCGGTGAGCGGCTTAAGCATCGGTGTGAACACCTTCCGTTGGACGATCAGCAATGGCCCATGCGTGCCGCCGACCTCAGTGGATGATGTGATCGTGACCTTGTTCAACCCGGCGAGTCCGAACGCGAATGCCGGACCGAACCAACAGGTGTGCTCCGCCGCCACGACCCTAGCCGGAAACACGCCGATAACCCCAGCGACCGGCGTGTGGTCCGTGGTCAGTGGTACCGGAACATTTACGGTTGCCAACAGCCCGACCACGGCTGTGAGCGGCTTGACCATCGGGAACAACGTGTTCCAATGGACGGTGAACAATGGTCCTTGCGCGAATGGCGTCACCACGAGCCAGGTCACCATCACGCGCTTCGATCCGAACACCCCGCTTTCCAATGCGGGTCCGGACATTGCATTGTGTAGTGTTGGTGCTACAGGTGTAGCCAGTGCAACCATGGCGGCAAGTGCGGCTACCGCACCTGCCGTCGGTCTCTGGACGATCATCAGCGGGCCGGCCGGTGCGGTGATCACCACACCCGGAAGCCCGACCACTACTGTGACCAACATGGCGGTGGGAACGCACACACTGCGCTGGACAGTGAACAACGGTCCCTGCGTACCGCCCACGTCCACGGATGATGTGGTGATCCGGATCTTCGATCGCAATGCCGCGGTGGCCAATGCGGGTCCGAACCAGAACCTCTGTGCACCCGTTGCCAGCGTGACCCTCGCGGCCAATACGCCAACAGCACCCGCCTCCGGCACATGGACATTGATCAGCGGAGCCGGTGTGTTCGCGAATGCGAACAGCCCGACGACGACCGTAACAGGCATGGCGCTCGGAGCGAACGTGTATCGATGGACCACGAACAACGGTCCTTGCCCAGGCGCAGTGACCACGAGTGATGTCACCATCACCTTGTTCGATCCCGCAGTAGCCGTTGCGAACGCAGGTCCGGATCAATCGCTCTGCGGTGAAACGAGCACGGTGATGGCGGCGAACGCCGTGGCTGCACCAGCGGTAGGTACATGGACGGTAGTAAGTGGAACAGCGACGATCGGTAGCCCGAACGGTGCTGCGACCGCGATCACTGGTCTCGGCACTGGAAGTGTAACGCTGCGTTGGACGGTGAACAACGGACCGTGCGGATCGAGCAGTGATGACGTGACGATCCTGAACTACGATCCGAACAACCCGATCGCGAACGCGGGTCCTGATCAGAGCATTTGCGTGCCGGTAGCACCGAACGTGGTGTTCATGAGTGCGAGTGCGGTCACCTTCCCGGCAACAGGGACATGGACCATCGTCTCCGCAGCGCTGGGGATCACGATCGCTGACGTGAACAGCCCGACCACGATGGTCAGCAACCTGATCGTGGGTACGCACGTGTTCCGATGGACGGTGGACAACGGGCCTTGCGCCACGGGGATCACCACCGATGATGTGACCATCCGCGTGTACGACTTCAGCAATCCGTTGGCCAACGCTGGCCCTGATCAATCGTTGTGTACAACGAACGGATCCACGACGATGGTCGGCAGCAACATCATCAGCCCTGCGGTGGGAACTTGGACGTTGGTGACCGGTACCGGAACGATCACCAGTGCCAACAGCCCGACCACCACGATCACGGGTCTTCAGGTAGGACAGAACATCTTCCAATGGACGGTGGACAACGGACCCTGCACGGGGATCACCACCGACCAGATGAGCATCTTCGTTTACGACCCGAACAATGCGGTCGCGAACGCGGGTGATAACCAGAGTTTCTGCACACCGGTTACGAGCACCACGATGCAGGGCAGTGCGGTGATCTTCCCCGCACAAGGAACCTGGTCGCAAGCGTTCGGACCTGCGGCCACGATCGTGAGTCCGAACGATCCGCTCACGAGTATCACGGGCATCGGTGTGGGTGTGAGCCAATTCGTTTGGACCGTGACCAATGGTCCCTGTCCGAACGGTGTCACCAGCGATCCGATGACGATCACGTTGGCCGATGGCGATGCACAAGCAGCCAATGCCGGACCTGATCAAAGTGTTTGCGGAACCGCGAGCACCATCACCCTGGCCGCGAATACGCCAACGGGCGTGGCCACCGGCAGTTGGAGCGTGGTCCAAGGCACGGCCAACTTCACGAACGCAGCCAGCCCGACGACCACGGCCAACGGCTTGTCCATCGGCGTGAACATCCTACGTTGGAGCATCAACAACGGAGCATGCGGGATCACCACGGACAACATGACCGTGCTCGTGTACGACCCTAACAACCCGGTGGCGAACGCTGGTCCGGATCAGCAGATCTGCACGCCTTCCACGAGCACCACCTTGGTCGGCAGTTCACTGATCATCCCCGCTGTGGGAACGTGGACGCTCATTAGCGGCAGCGGAACGATCACCAGCCCGAATACACCCACAACAGGGGTCAGCGGATTGGCGATCGGCGCGAACGTATTCCAGTGGCAGGTGAACAACGGTGCCTGCCTGAACCCGATCACCACGGATCAGGTGACCGTGTTCCTCTATGATAATGATGCGCCAGCCGCGAACGCGGGTCCCGATGTGGATGTATGCACGCCGACGAACAGCGTGAGCATGGCTGCCAACAGTGTGGTCGGTTCCGCGATCGGTACATGGACCTTGACCGGCGGAGCGGGTGGAGTTGTGGCGAACGTGAACAACCCGAACACCACGATCAGCAACCTGCCCGTGGGTACGCACACCTACGCGTGGACGATCGTGAACGGCAATTGCGCGACGACGACGGACGAGGTTCGCATCCGCGTGTTCAATGCGCTGAACCCGGTAGCGAATGCGGGCAACGACCAGCAGCTCTGTTTCCCGACGGTCACCACCACCTTGCAAGGAAGCATCATCATCAGCCCAGCGGTGGGAACATGGACCTTGGTGAGCGGAACCGGTACACCTACGAACCCCAACAACCCGAACAGCTTCGTCACGGGCTTGAGCATCGGTGAGAACGTATTCCAGTGGACGGTGAACAACGGTCCCTGCGTGAACCCGATCACCACCGATCTCGTGAGCATCTTCGTGTATGACAACCTGCAGGTTGATGCGGACGCCGGTGATGACATCGAGATCTGCACGCCGACGAGCAGCGTTACGCTGAGCGGGAATCCTGCGACATTCCCCGCTGAAGGATTCTGGTTCCAACTGAGCGGCTTCGGCACGATCACCGATCCTTCCGACCCGAACACCACGGTAACCGGCCTACCGGTCGGTGAGCACATCTTCCAGTGGAACATCAGCAATGGACCGTGCGGCACCACCACCGATGATGTGGCCGTGCGCGTGTTCGACGAGCTGAACCCGCCAGCGAACGCTGGTCCGGATCAGGAGATCTGCACGCCGCAAAGCACCGTGACCATGGCGGGTAGCAACGTGATCTTCCCGGCCACCGGTGTGTGGACCTTGGTCAGTGGCCAAGGCACCATCACCACTCCGGGTTCACCAACAAGTGGAATATCGGACCTCGCCGTAGGGGAGAACGTGTTCGAGTGGACCGTGAGCAACGGTCCGTGCGGCGAACCGACCACGGATCTCGTGAGCATCTTCGTCTTTGATGCGAACAGCCCGGTGGCGGATGCCGGCCAGGACCAGGATCTCTGTACGCCCACCACCATCACCACCTTGTTCGGCAACACGCCGATCTTCCCGGCCACTGGCCTGTGGACCTTGGTGGGCGGTTCTGCGACGATCACCGACCCGACCTCACCGACCACCACGATCACCAACATCGCTGTGGGCATCAACATCTTCCAATGGACCTTGAGCAACGGTCCATGTGTGAACAGCTTGACGCAGGATCAGGTGACCATCTTCCTGTACGACATCAACAACCCGCCTTCGGATGCCGGTCCTGATCAGGAGATGTGTACGCCGCAGACCAGCACGAACCTCGCAGGCAATACGTTGATCGTTCCTGCCTTCGGAACATGGTCGCTCGTGAGTGGGCAAGGTGATATCGCCGACGCGAATGATCCGAACACGTTGATCACGAACCTCGCTGTGGGTGAGAACGTGTTCATGTGGACGATCGACAACGGACCTTGCGAGAACTCGGGCAGTATCGACATTGTGAGCATCTTCGTCTTCAGTGATGTGAACGCCGATGCGAACGCGGGTCCGGATCAGGAACTCTGTACGCCGAACGTCACGGATGCCACACTCGCTGGTAGCCCGGTGACCTTCCCTTCAGTTGGAACGTGGACACTGGTAAGCGGCACCGGAACGATCGCCAACGCGAACGATCCGAACACGATGGTCTTCGATCTCTCCATCGGCGAAAGCATCTTTCAATGGACCGTGAGCAACGGGCCATGCGCGAACGGACTCACCACCGATCAGGTGAGCATCCAAGTGTTCGACGAGACCAACCCGAGCGCGAACGCCGGAGCTGATCAGGATCTGTGCACAAGCGGTGGTACCACAGCGCAACTGACCGCGAGCCCCGTCACCTTCCCGGCCATCGGTACGTGGACCGTAGTGAGCGGCCAGGGTACCGTCACGGACCCGAATAGCCCGAACACCACGATCACCAACCTCGGTGTCGGTGTGATCATCGTGGAGTGGACCGTGGACAATGGTGCGTGTCCGAACGGACTCACGAGCGATCAGCTCGTCATCACCTTGTATGATGAGTTGAACCCGATCGCGGACGCGGGTGTGGATCAGGAACTCTGCACACCCACGGGAACCACCGCGAGCACCAACCTGCAAGGCAGCGCGATCATCTTCCCCGCAGTGGGCACATGGACGGTGGTGAGCGGAACAGGCGTTCTTTCCAACCCGAACGATCCCGCTTCCGCAGTGACGGGTCTTGAGATCGGTGAACACATCTTCCAGTGGACGGTGAGCAACGGTCCGTGTGCGAACCCGCTCACCACGGATATCGTCACCATTCTGGTGTTCGATGAGAACAACCCGGATGCCGACGCCGGTCCGGACCAACAGGTATGTACGCCGGAGACCAGTGCCACCATGGCCGGTAGTGCGAACACCTTCCCAGCAGTGGGAACATGGACGGTGATCCTCGGCAGTGGTGACATCGCCGATGCGAATGATCCGAACACGCTGATCACCAACCTCGGTCTTGGCGTGAACATCTTCCAATGGGAGGTCTACAACGGAAGCTGCGCGAACAGCCTCACCAGTGATCAGGTCACCATCACGCTCTTCGATGCACAAGCGCCGGAGGCCGACGCCGGTCCGGACCAGGAGTTCTGCTTCCCGGACAACAGCACCACGATCATCGGTAACCCCCCGGTTGGAGCAGCGATAGGAGTGTGGACTCTCGCCGGTGGGGCGGGTGATATCACCGACCCCAACTCGCCGACCACCACGGTGACGAACATGCCGATCGGTGAGAACATCTTCCGCTGGACGATCGCGAGCGGAACCTGCGTGACCACTGAGGACGAAGTGAGCATCTTCATCTTCGATCCGCAGAACCCACCGGCATTTGCAGGATTGGATCAGGAACTCTGCGTGCCACAGGACAGTGTGTTCATGGGCGGCAGCTCGCTCATCTTCCCGGCACAAGGCACATGGAGCACGCTCGTAGGCACGGGTGTGCCGGTGAACCCGAACGATCCGCTCACGATGATCAGCACCTTGAGCATCGGTGTGAACACCTTCCAGTGGAGTGTGTACAACGGTCCTTGCGGAAGCAGCTTGGATGAGGTGACGGTGATCCTCTACGACGATACCACGGCTGCCGCGAACGCCGGCCCTGACCTGGAGACCTGCTTGCCGATCACGGAGATCGACATGCAAGGCGTGATGCCACCGGCTCCTGCACAAGGCACATGGACCGTGATCGCTGGTACTGGCGCGTTCGATGACCCGAACGATCCTGTGACGCACGTCACTGGACTCACGCAAGGCACCAACACCTTCGTGTGGACCCTGGAGTGGGATCCGTGTCCGAACAACGGTATCCTCACCGACACGGTGAATGTGTTGATCTACAACCCGAACGCACCGCTGGCCAACGCAGGACCGGATCAGAACCTCTGCACACCCGCACCCGAGACCGCCATGGCTGGTAACACGCCGGAGATCCCTGGTGTAGGAACGTGGACACAGGTCCTCGGCGCAACGGCCACTATCGTATCACCGAACGACCCGGCCACGTTGATCACGGGTCTTGATGTGGGGTCCTACCAGTTCGTGTGGGAGATCTACAACGGCATGTGCGGCTTCGGGCCACCAAGTCGTGACACGGTGCAAGTGGACATCTTCGACAGCCAAGCGCCACCTGCGCAAGCCGGTAGCGACATCAGTTGGTGTACGCCGACAAGCACCGCGGTGCTTACTGCGAACGATCCGATCTTCCCGGCAACCGGCACGTGGACCTCGATAAGCGGCACGGGTGTGATCGTGGATCCGAGCGATCCGAACACCTTGATCACCGGACTCGGCGTGGGACAACATGACTTCCTGTGGACGATCAACAACGGGGCCTGCGGTAGCTCCAGCGATGGCATCAGCGTTTTCATCTTCGATGGGAATATGGAGGGAGCGAGTGCGGGCAGTGATCAGGAACTCTGTACCCCGACCACCAACACAACGCTCGCCGGTAGCCCTGCCACCTTCCCGGCCACGGGTCTGTGGACGGTGATCACCGGTACGGGTGTGTTCACGGATGATACCGATCCGGGTACGACCGTGAGCGGCTTGTCCATCGGCACCAATACCTTCCAGTGGACCCTCATGAACGGTCCGTGCGGCGACACGCAGGATGCGGTGACCATTACCGTGTTCGACGCATCACATCCGCAGGCCAACGCTGGTCCGGACAAGGAGCTGTGTACGCCCACCACGAGCACCACGCTCAGCGGTAGCCCGATCACTTTCCCGGCCACAGGCACATGGGTGTTCGTAACGGGTACGGGCAATATCAGCGACCCGAATAACCCGAACGCCACGCTCAGCGGCCTATCGGTGGGTACAGTGGTGTTGCAATGGACAGTGGACAACGGTGCCTGCGGAACCACCACGGACCTGGTGACCATCCGGATCTTCGATGGTCAGGCCGCACCTGCCGCTGCTGGTCCGGACCAATCCTACTGCACACCGATCACCGAACAGGTGACGATGCTCGCCAGCACGATCGCCGCGCCGGGCATTGGAACGTGGACACTTGTCAGCGGTGCAGGAACCATCGTTCAGCCGAATGATCCATTCACGGTGATCACCGGCCTCGGCTTGGGTGCGAACGTGTTCGAATGGACCGTGGATAACGGTGAATGTGGATCCACCTCGGCTGAGATGACCATCATGGTGTATGATGGAACGGTGGCCGATGCCAACGCAGGCCCGAGTCTCCAGTTCTGCCAGGACGTGACCCACACCACCTTGAACGCGGTGCCCACCACCACCACGGCGACCGGAACCTGGAGTTTACTCTCCGGACATGGTACTGTGGAGCAGCCCAATGATCCGGCCAGCACGGTGAACGGATTGCAACTGGGCTACAACGTGTTCGTGTGGACCGTGGAGAACGGCGATTGCGGAAGCACGTCGGACACCATGACGGTGTTCATCAAGGACTGCCTCACCATCACCATCCCGGACGCCTACTCGCCGAACGGTGATGGCGTGAACGACCTCTTCGTGATCCTCAACATCGAGAGCTACCCGAACAACGACTTCGTGGTCTTCAATCGCTGGGGCAACAAGGTGTATGAGGCCAGCCCGTATACCAACCAGTGGGATGGCACCAGCCAGTTCGGGTCGGCCTTCAAGGAAGGCCTGCCGGAGAGCACCTACTACTACGTCCTCACCCTCGGCGATGGTAGCGACGCTTACACCGGCTTCATCTATCTGCGCCGATAAACAATAGTGTACGGGCCGATGATCATCGGACCCTAACGAACAACGATGAAGATGAGAAAGGCAAACCGATGGAAAGGAACAGTGCTCGCGCTGTTCCTCGGCACCACGCTCTTCGGCCAGCAGGATCCGCAGTTCACGCAGTACATGTTCAACATGTTGGCGCTGAACCCGGCCTATGCGGGCAGCCACGATGCGCTCGCCATCCGTGCGCTCACACGCCACCAATGGGTGGGCTTCGAAGGAGCACCGACCACGCAAACGATCACCGCGCACGCACCGGTGTTCCATGAAAGTTTCGCACTCGGCGGAACGCTCATGCGCGATTCGCATGGCCCGGTGACGCAGTACGGCTTCATGGTGGATGCGGCGTATCGCATCTTCATGGGCGACGCCAAACTGTCCTTCGGCTTGAAGGGCGGCCTCAACCTCTTCCAGGGAAAGTTCGCTGACCTGAATCCGATCACGGCGGGCGACCAGGTGTTCCAGCAGAACGTGAACTCCAAGCTCGACCCCCAATTCGGTTTCGGGGTGATGTACTACAGCGACCGCTACTACATCGGCCTGAGCACACCCAAGTTGTTACGCACCGAATTCTTCCAGACCGACTCCCTCGCCTTCGTGAGTTCGCCGGGACAGCGTTCGCACTACTTCCTCAGTGGCGGCTACGTGTTCGACATGGGTCTCTACCACAAGTTCAAGCCCACCTTCCTCATCAAGGCCGTGCAGGGGGCACCCATCAGTTTCGACCTCAGTGCCAACTTCCTCTTCTATGAGAAGTTCTGGTTGGGCGCCATGTACCGCCACCACGACGCCGTGGGGGTGTTGGCACAATACCAGATCACCAATGAATTCACTGCCGGATACGCCTACGACTTCCCGCTCTCCACGTTGCGCAACTACAGCGGTGGTAGCCACGAGATCATGCTGGGCTACACGTTCAGCAACAAACTGAAAGGCATTCGCTCACCCCGTTACTTCTGATCATGACGGCACGCACGCACCATACCATCGTCCTCGCAGCACTGGCCTGCATCCTCCTGTTGGGGACAGCCGTCCATGCGCAGAAGCTGCAGCAGCGCATGGCCGATAAGTACGCCGACCTTTTCGATTATGGTAAGGTCGCGCAGATCTACGAGGACTTGGATAGCAAAGGCAAGAGCGACGCAGCCTCCCTGCGCAAGCTGGCCATGGCCTACGCGAAAATGGGTGATGCCCCATCCGCGGAAGGCGCCTACCGGCGAATGATGATCGTGCCGGGTCGCACGGCCGATGATGTGCTCGTCTTCGCCGATCAGCTCCGCGCCAACGGCAAGTACAACGAGGCGCTGGAGCAGTATGCCATCTACGCGAAGGAACGTCCGGATGATCCACGCGCGCAGGTCTACCTCAAGAGCACCAACCTCTTCTTCCGCTTGAAGAAGGACAGCACGAGTTCCACCATCCGCACGGTGCCGATCAACTCCCCGCAGGCGGACCTGGGCATGAGCGTGATGAACGAATTGCTGCTCTTCAGCAGCGCACGCGGTGAAGGTGCCGGAGGACGACGCATCTACGCGTGGGATGACCAACCCTTCCTGAACCTGTACAGCGCCTTCCTGAAAGGGGAGACGGCAGAGGAACCCGCGGTGATGCGCAACGACATCAACTCCCGCTACCACGACGGGATGGTCTGCTTCGATTCGCTGGCCAAGCGCATGTACTTCACCCGTAACCAGGTCTTCTATGGCGATGTGCAACGCGGGGAGACCGGCAACCTGAACCTGGGCATCTACTTCGCCGATGTGATCACCGGTGAATTCGGGCAACCCGAGTGGGGCAACCTGATCCCCTTCGACTACAATGACGTGAACAGCAACTGCGGCCACCCGTGGGTGAGCGCCGACGGACGCACCATCTACTTCGTGAGTGACCGCGCCGGTGGCATGGGGGGCACGGATATCTGGTATTCGAGGAACCTCGGGAACCAGTGGGGCGAGCCCGAGAACATGGGCCCCAAGGTGAACACCTCCGGCAATGAGATGTTCCCCTACCTCGCCGCGAACGGCACCTTCTATTTCGCCAGTACGGGCCATCCCGGCCTGGGCGGGCTGGATATATTCTTCACACGCATCGGTGCGAACGGTGCGGGCAATGTGTTCAACCTGGGCTATCCCATGAATACGCGCTACAACGACCACAGCCTGATGCTGATCAACGACAGCAGCGGCTTCTTCGCCAGCGACCGTCCGGGTGGGCAGGGCAGTGATGACATCTACGGCTGCACCATCCGCCCGCAGATGATCTACCTCGCGGGTATCGTCATCGACAAGGCCACGCGCGAACCCATCGAAGGTGCCACCATCCTCCTGAAGGATGAAAAGGGCGAGCACGTGAAGCGCTTCCAATTGGAAACGGAACCCGGCGGCAAGTTCAAGATCGAAACGGAATACCACCAGCGCTACCTTCTCGTGGCCAGTGCCAATGGGTACTACCAAGCGGAGATGCCCATCGAGACCAACGACGATCCGCTGGAGAACATCGTGGTGGAACTGGTGAAGTACGACTACGCCGCCGAGGGCACCGTCTTCCACGGCGAAACGAATGAACCGCTGGCAGGCAGCATCGTCACATTGCACGATGCCTTGGGCGATGAGATCGGCCGCGTGACCACCGATGCCACGGGCACCTACCACTTTCCGCTGCTCAAGGACACCGACTACCGCTTGAAGGTGGAGAAGGAGGGCTTCTTCAAACAGAGCGCACGTATCAGCACCAAGGGTCGGCCGAGTGCGATCATCGTGACCGACTTCCGCCTCTTCCCGCTGGTGGTGGACCAAGTGGTGCGCTTGGAGAACATCTTCTACGACTACAACAAGTGGGACATCCGCCCCGATGCCGCCATCGAACTGGACAAGCTCGTGCTGACCCTGGAGGACAACCCGACAGTGAGCATCGAGCTGAGCTCACACACCGACTGCCGCGGCAAGGACGCGTACAACATGAACCTCTCCGAGAAGCGCGCGAAGAGCGCCGTGGACTACCTCATCAGCAAGGGCATCACGAAGGAGCGCCTGAAGAGCAAGGGCTACGGTGAGAGCAAGCCGAGCGAGACGTGCGTGTGCGAGAAGTGCTCGGACGACGAACACCAACGGAACCGCCGCACCGAGTTCAAGGTGCTGAGCAAGTAGAAAGGAGTTGAAGGTTTTGGTCCGGGGTTAGGGGGACCAAAGGGGGACGGACGGGTCAAGGCGCAAGCCGCGGCCCGTTCGTCGTTTTTTTGGGGGAGGTGGGTCGGACTACATTCACCGTGACGCGTCCGGTCAACCATCAGCACTACCATGGGCTACTTTAAGAACGTCCTTGTCTCGGTGGATCAACTCGGCAACACTTTGTGCGGCGGTAACCCGGATAATACCATCTCCGCCTGGACCGGATATTTCTCCCAGGTGAATCGCGACCTGACGAAGTACTATTGACGGACCGTGGAGGCCATTGTGAACTTCACCTTTTGGCCGGTGGATGGTCCCGGCCATTGCCGCCAAGCCTTCGAGGACGATCCGCAAGCGGTGTTCAATGACGACAACGGCGATGTGTTCCGTTTCCTCCTGAAAATCGTCATCGTCCTCACGTGCATTCCCATCTCCGTGGTCCTGTACCTTGTGTGGGTGATCCGAAAGGTGTTCGGGATGGATGCAGGGGCTGCGGCGGGTTGAAGGTGACGTGACAACAACGTACCTCGACCGGTTCGCGAGTGTCTATTTGGAAGAACTCCTTGCTCTTACGACGGTCATTCCCGGAGATGTGCGCCTAAAGAAAAATTACGATCTTTCGTTCATAAATCCTCAGAGCATGAAACGATTCGTCCTACTGGTTTGGGTCACTTCAGTACTTGGTCTGACCAATGCACAGTGGCAGCCGACGAATGGGCCGAATGTGGGGAACATCTTGTGCATTGCCAGCGACGGGGCGACCACTTTCGTTGGAACTCCTGTGGGAGTCTTTCGGAGTGCTGATAATGGTGCAAATTGGTCACTCGCGAACAATGGGTTCTCGCCGAACTACAGTTTCGCAGGTGCATTGGCGATCAATGCCGCTGGCGTCTTTGCAGGACTGGGTGATGGTGTATACAGATCGACTAACAATGGGGCTAGTTGGAGTCTATCGAACACTGGGTTAACGAATCTGTCGATCTGGTCGCTGTTCGCAAGTGGAGCCGACCTATATGTTGGAACAAATGGAGGTGTATTCCGGTCGACGGATAACGGCAGCAATTGGGTATCCATCAGTACCGGTCTCCCGGCTTTGGATATTCGAGGGGTTGCCGTGAACGGTTCAAGCATATTCGTCCGTACGTCCGCAAGTGGAGTATTCAGGTCCACTAATGGGGGTGCGAGTTGGACCTATCTTGATTCGGGGTTGCCGAATACCTTTCTGCTTGCACTGATCGCCGATTCAGGGGTGCTATACGCCGGGGGTCTATATGGTGGAGTGCGTCGGTCGGTTGACAATGGCGATAACTGGGTTGATGTTAACAGTGGAATGGTGAATGCCAGTGCCCTGTCCTTATGCATTCATGATGGGTCACTGTATGCTGGCACACTTGCTGAAGGCATTTATCGATCCGATGATAACGGCGATAATTGGTCCACTGTTAACTCTGGTTTGGTGATAACGGGCATCAATACCATTGTTGGTAGCGGGTCCAGTTTGTTCGCTGGAACATGGTGTGGTATGTACCGGACCGGTGACGGGGGATCCAATTGGGTAGGGGTGAACAATGGCTTATCCCACGGATCGGTATATTCAATCGCCACAAAGGGGGATGAGGTGTTCGCCGGATGCACATGTGGTGTGTTCCGGTCCTCGGACTTCGGGAATAATTGGTCACCCGCGAACAACGGATTGGTGGTGGTTGAGAATTACAGAGTATCGTCGATCCTTATTGATGGAGAAGATGTCTTCATTGGTTCATCGGCAGGCGTATTCAAGTCCATTGATAACGGGAATAGTTGGAATGAATCGAACACAGGCATAACGAATCTCACGATCAGGCAGATCGTTAAGACCGGAGCGGGGTTGTTTGCAGGGGGCTTTGGGGGGGTGTACCGTTCAACAAACGGAGGTAGTAGTTGGACTGCTGTCAACAACGGGCTGAACAACCTTCCATTGGAAGCGCTTGCGACCGACGGCGCGACGCTTTACGCGGGTACTTTTGGCGATGGTGTCTACAGATCGACGAATGACGGAATAGTTGGGCCGCCGTCAACAATGGAAATCCGGTTCAGTTGATCTATTCAGTGGTTACCAGTGGTCAACAAGTCTTTGCGGGTACTGCGGGCAATGGATTGTATAGATCGACGAATGGAGGGGATAGTTGGGCTGCTGTTAGTGGCGGCCCGTTGAGCAGTGGTAGCGTATTGGCGCTTTCCAGATTCGGGAGCACGATCCTTGCGGGAACAACTTCGAACGGAGCTTTCGTCTCCAATGACAATGGGGGTACATGGGTTCAAATGAACACGGGATTCCCATCGCCGATCGGGGTATTGGCGTTTGGAGCGAATAGCACTGAATTGTTTGCTGGATCGGCCCTTCCGGGTGTGTGGAGGAGATCATTCAATGAAGTCGTCGGAATTGAGGAAGAGGTTCTGGTGGATCATCTCTTGGTTTACCCGGACCCGGCTGTGGATTATTTAAGTATAGAGCTAGGCTCGCTTGATCACGCTGTTGAAGTACGAATCGTGAATCTTGCTGGGGTATTGCTTCACCGCGCGACCTATGATCAAAGCCTTGTGACCGTTCCACTTCGAGGGTTTGCTCCAGGGGTGTACATCGCGAATGTTGTTTCGAAGGACCAGATCATTTGCAGGCGTTTTACGGTAATAGACTGAGTGCGAATCGTAGGTCTACCCCCCACAAGATCATCCTTTGTGGGTATTGCGGAACGGCTCTTCTGCCAACACGTTTGGTGTAGCCAAGCCAACCGCGCAAGTGGGTTTGTCCGCTGGCTTTGGCACCCATGCAAGCGATCGTCGCCGTCGGATACGATCGTCATGCACCATCAAGTCGATCGACCTGCACCACCATGACGATCGACCTGCACCATCAAGTCGATCGACCTGCACCATCAAGTCGATCGACCTGCACCATCAAGACGATCGACCTGCACCACCATGACGATCGACCTGCACCACCAAGTCGATCGACCTGCACCACCAAGACGATCGACCTGCCCCATCAAGTCGGTCGACCTGGGCCACCAAGTCGGTCGACCTGCACCACCAAGTCGGTCGACCTGCACCTCCAAGACGATCGACCTGTACCATCAAGACGATCGACCTGCACCATCAAGTCGGTCGTCATGCAGCATCAAGTCGGTCGTGTTCCCCACCAGATCAGAGGATCATGCACCGCTATTCCGATCCGAATGAATTATTCCGTTCCGCATAGGAATGGTGGGAATGCCCGGATCCAGTAGGGCGTAGTGCGGTAAGGTCCATGCGGGATCGCATACGGCGGAGGCGACATACCAACGTGAACAGGTCCGCGTTGCCTATTCATCCCCTAAATCCGGGTGGCTCCGGAGAGAGGCCCCTTGCCATGCGTGCGAACATCAGAATGTCCCTTGCCCGACTGAACCCCGTGCGGCTGCTGGCCTTGCTCCGCAACGTGGTCGCCCGGATGGCGGGCAACATCCACTTCCCCGCACCGCCGATCACGATGGTGGCCATGGGCACTTTGGCCGATGACCTGGAGACGGCCATCACAGAGGCCACGAACGGCAGCCGACAGAGCCGCCTGCTGCGTGACGACCTGGTGACGCAAGGCCGGGACATGTTGCGCACGCAAGGGAATTATGTGCGCTTAACGGGCAATGGCGACCGGACCAAGCTGGAGAGCAGCGGTTTTCCGTTGGCCAAGGTGCCGGTGCCGGTGGGTCCTGTGGGTGTTCCGTTCATCCGCTTCGTGCAGATGACAGGGATCGCAGGGCAGGTGCTGGTATTATGGACGGGCGTTCACGGTGCACATTTCTACTGTTTGTACTCCACCGAAGAGGATCCTGCGACACCGGGTGTGAAGCTGACGCTGGTCACCGTGACGAAGAAGGTGCGCCACACCGTGGAGGGCCTGGAGCCGTATACGCCCGTGTGGTTCCTGGTGAGTGCCGTGGGTGCCGCTGGTGAAGGCCCCAAGAGCGATCCGGCCATGGGCCGCGCATCGGCATAGGACCCAGACCCTCCTCGGTGCGACAGCCTCCGCCCTCCTGGTCCTCGAGCCGGGAACGGCGGGGCTTCTCGCGTGGCGGGTCCGCCACCCCTTGGCAACCGCCCGAAGACGTTCTTCGTCCCTTGCGTATCAAACCGCCAACGGAACGGGCCGACCGCCCACTATCCGACCGAACCACATGCTACCCACCCCTACCATGCAGCCTTTACGCCATTCACTTCTCCCGACCTTGATCGCCCTCCTGTGCGCCCCCTTCGCCGGGTATGGCCAGACCCTTGGTGCGGGCAACCAGTTCAGCGTATTCCTGTGCGCACCCGCGGGCCTCAGTGCCGCCGGTTCGGACTACTACGGGCAGCTGGGCAACTATGCCTCGGGAGACCAGAACGTAGCGGTGCCGGTGGACCTGACGGATGAAGTGACCATGGTGAGCGTGCAACAACAGCAGGCCATCGTGCTGGGCGCCGATGGCACGGTGTGGACCTGGGGCTTCCGTTTGGGCACGAGCGATGTGTACGACAGCATTCCCTACCATGTACCCGGATTGAGTAATGTGACCCAGGTGGCCATGGGCTTCGCGCACGCGGCGGCCCTGCGCGTGGATAGCACGGTGTGGATCTGGGCAGTGGCCTCTTCGGCCAGTTGGGCAACGGGCAGATGGGGCCGGGCACGGTGGCCTTGGCACCCATACAGGTGCCGGGTCTTTCAGGGGTCATCGCCATCGCCACCGGGGGCTACCATACCCTCGCCTTGTTGGCCGATGGCAGCATCCGTTCGTGGGGCATGAACGCGAATGGGCAACTGGGCGATGTGACCACCGAGAACCGGCCCAGTCCGGTGAATGTGGTAGGCCCCACCGCCACGGCCGTGGCCGCCGGGAACAACCACTCGTTGATGCTGCGCGCCAACGGCAGCATCTGGTCATGGGGCGCCAACGGGGAAGGCGAACTGGGCGATGGCACCACCGTGGACAAGAGCGGTCCGGTGCCCTCCTTGGCCACCAGCGGCTTCACCAGTGTGAAGGCGGGCGTGTTCCATTCCTTGGCGTTGAAGGACGATGGCACCGCCTGGGCCTGGGGATACAACCTCTACGGCCGCTTGGGCGACGGCACCCAGACGAACCGCTGGAGCCCCGTGCAGATCACTACCCTCAGCAACGTGGTGGAGCTCTGCGGCGGTGCCGGGCACAGCCTTGCCCGCACCGGTGATGGCGGGGTCTGGGCGTGGGGGAACAACGAATGGGGGCAGCTCGCCATCGGGACGAACACGAACGCATGGCTCCCGGTGAGGCTGCAATTGGATTGCGGCTTCCGTGCGGTCACGGAACTTGGTGATGAGCAGCCCTTGATCGTCCAGCCGAACCCGTTCCGCTCTGCCGTGGTGGTGCAGTCGCCCACGCTTTCCAAGGGGGGCACCTACGCCCTGTACGATGCCTGCGGAAGGCCGGTGGTCGCGGCCACGCGGTTCGCCGGTGGGCCATTGACCATTCCTCGTGGTGCATTGCCGCCGGGAGCGTACATCTTACAGGTGCAGCAACCGGATGGCGGTCGGCAAGCCGTGTGGCTGATGGCGGAGTAGTGGAAGGGCGAACCCCTCCACAGCGGATCACGGAACAGCGCCGGAACCGGGTCCTCCCGGTCCATGGCTTCCCAGCGGAGCGCAGGTTCTTCATCACCCTGTATTTGCCGAAGACCTTCTTGCGGGAAGGGGTCGTGAACCGCGCCGCCATGACCCGTAGGTAGTTGCTGCGCGTGCGTCAGGCGTGAATTGCGCCAGTTGGCCAAGTGCTCATCGAGCAGCCCGAAGGTTCCGGTGTGCCACCGATAGGTTGTGGAACCGGTTTCCACCAAGCCGCCGGTTCTCCTCTTGGCAGAATACCGAAGCACCCGTGCCCGAACACCCCCGCCTCCATTTTGGTCGTGAATATTGAGCTGTTCATGGAGGGATGTTCATAATCAGTCGATGGAAATACTTGACAGCGGTCATCGACCAGGTCTAGATTGCGTCCGATAAACAGGGAAAAGCCTTCGGCGAAGACAACGAAGCTCTGTTTCTGTAAGCGGGTTTGCAAGGCCCGATGCAGGTGGAATGGCCCAGGACCAGGACCGGAGGAAACCCGGATCCAGCGTCCCATTCACCCCGTAGCACCCGTTCGATCTCCTCCGTCGCAACGCGCCGCCGCACACCAGACTCTACAACCCCGATACACCTCCCTGCCCATGCGAACACAGCACATTACCCAGTTGAACCGGTCGGCGATCGGCCGAGCCTTTACGATGGTCACAGTGATCGCGCTTTGCGCGGTTGGTGCCTTGCGGGCCACGAATGCGAATGCCCAGTACTGTGGCACAGCGACCACGAACACGGTGATCACCCCGACCACGGTGAGCCAGAACACGGTCTCATACAACTCCGGCATAAGGGCGTTCAGCTTCGCCACCACCGCTGGTCGCACGTATTACTTCGCCACCTGCGGCCTCAGTACAGGGGACACCTACCTGCGCCTCTATTCAACGGGGACCGGCGGTACGGTGCTCGCGTCCAACGACGATGGTTGTAGCGCACAATCGACGTTCAGCTATGTGGAGACCGCGAGCACGACCCGCTCGGTCCTCTTGACGAGGTATTCGTGTAACGCGTTGACGGCTGCGGCCCAGGTGAGCTATTACTACGTCGGACCTCCCACATGCACGTACACAGTGCCTGGTTCCGGCAACAATTCCATTACCACATGCAGTGGCACGATCTGCGATCCCGGCGGCACGGGCAACTATGCCGTCAACCAGAACGGCTATACGGTGATCAACCCCTCAACGGGTGGTATGGTCATCCGGATCGTCGGCCAGTCCAGCGCGGGTGAGGCGTGCTGCGATTATGTGCGCGTGTATGATGGCGCCGGCACCGGTGGGACGATCCTGGGGACGTATTACATGGGTACCGCTATCCCGACGTTGACCTCCACCACCGGCCCGTTGACGGTACAGTTCTACTCCGACATCTCGGTCACCGGCGCCGGGTTCCAGGTGGGTATTTCCTGTGTGGCGCCCCCGCCGGTGTCCAATGACCTGGTGTGCAATGCCCAAGTGATCACTTGCGGAAGCACCACCCCGGGCACCACGGTGGGCTTTACCAGCACAGGCACCTATGAAGGAACAAGCACCTGCGGGGTCTCACAGTCCCAGCCCGGAGCTTGGTACGCCATTGTCGGCAATGGTCAGACCATGACCGCAAGCCTTTGTGCCACGGCGTGGGATAGTAGGATCTCCATCTACTCCGGCACCTGTACCTCGCTGACCTGCATCGGCGGCAATGACGATAGCGGGCCGGCTTGCACGGGTCTTTCGGCGAGCTATAGCTGGGTCTCCACGAACGGGGTGACGTACTACATCAAGGTATACGGGTACAGCAGCTCCAGTGCCTTCAGCCTGAGCGTTGCCTGCACCGTGCCCCCGACCCCGCCCGCGAACAACAACTGTGCGAACGCGGTCGGCCTTACGGTGGGCGCCAATGGTTCCTGTCCGGGTGCGGCCACGGCGGGCACCACGGTGGGCGCCACCGGTGGTGCAGCACCCGCCCCTGGGTGCTTGATCACAGGACTGGTGGACGTATGGTACTCGTTCTTCTCGGGTTCCAACACAAGCATCCAGTTCAGCATTGTGGAGGGCACACAAACGGCCTTCGGATACCAGATACTTACCGCCTGTGGAGGCACGGAGGTGTATTGTGAGGGCGACGTGCTTTCCGGGTCCTTCGCGGTCACCGCGAACACCAACTACATCTTCCGGGCGCTGACCTTGGCAACGACCACAGGTACGTTCACCATCTGCCTACAGGCACCACCCACACCGCCAGCCAACGACCTCTGTGCAAGTTCGATCCCGATCCCGGGTGCTGGACCATTCCCGCACTTGACCACAGTGGTGAACAATACCAATGCGACCAATACCGGCCAGCCAACCCCAACCTGTCAAGGCACCGCGAATGGGAGCATCTGGTACTCCTTCACCCCAACGTGCAGTGGTGAGTATCGCTTCTCCACCTGCCCGGCGGATGCCCCTTCCTCGGGTGCTATCGACCACGTACTGGTGGTGGGTACCGGGGTTTGTGGAGGTGCGTTCACGGAACTAGCGTGCAGCGACGATGCAGGTGCGCTTTGCTCGAACGCGACTAGTTCAGTGATCCCGTCGGTGTCCTTGAATGCGGGCACCACGTATCGGATAGTTGCCTATACCTATAGCACCGTTCGTGGGAATATCCAGATCCAGACAAGCATGCTGGCGCCCATGATCACCTCGTTCTCTGCGAGCAGTGCATGTGCGGGTTCAAGCTTGGTGATCAACGGAACGAACCTGGCGTGCGCTACGTCGGTCACCATTGGTGGAACGGCTGCCACGATCACGGCCAATACGGCGACCTCCGTTACGGTAACGGTCGGAACCGGCACCACGGGTCCGGTGGTGGTCACCTGCCAAGCCGGTACCATCTCCAGTGCGGGTGGTGTGGGCTCGGTAACGGTGGGACAACCTGCGGTGGCCACGTTCACCGTCGTCAACGATTGTGCGAACGAACGGTTCAGTGTGCAAGTGAATGTGACGAGCCTTGGGTCCGGAAGCAGCGCGGACCTGACGTACACGGAGAACGGAGTTCCGCTCTTCGCTTCACTCGGACTCGGTACTACTACGGTGGGTCCCTTCGCGGCTGGTAGCGAGGTGATCTGCACCTTGAGCAACGGATCCCCGGGTTGCACCTCCACTCCGGAGTATCGCTACTCCACTTGTCCGGTCACGGTAACCTGCGGATCCACCTTATCCGTGAACCACTGTTACCGGAACTTCGACACGCGGACCTTCACCTTTACGAGCAGCGACCCGATGGGTACGCTCACGCTGTCGTTCATCAGCGGTACCATGGGGCCTGGTGATGTGATCCGCACGTATAGCGGCACCAACAATGGTGGCGCCCCGATCCCCACACTCACCGGACACTTCGCAACCTTGACCGGAGTGAGCGGTACATCGGTCGGCACGACCTTGTTCATCGAGATCGACAGCGATGGCAGCAATAGCTGTGCGACCGGCCAACAGACCTCTTGGAATTTCGAAGTGAAGTGTACGGCAGGTTGCACCGAACCGGATGCGGCCATCTCGGTGAACAACCTCTGTGCAACGAACCAATTCAATATCGACGCGGAGATCCTGTTCACCGGTGATGGAAGCAGCGTCACCTTGCAATACACTGTGAATGGTGGCGCACCCACCGATATACCGGGCCTGCTGGAGAACGATATCGAGACGTTGGGACCCTTCGCGATCGGCGATGTGGTAAATGTGCGCTTGCTGCACGAAAGTGACGCCGCCTGCGACCGGAACTTCGGCAACTTCTTCTACAGCGGTGGTTGTCCATCGGCGGAGACCTGTGTGAACGCACTGAACCTGGCTACCCAGTCAAGTCCCTTGCCCGGTACCACCTTGGGCCGCGTGCATGACTTCACGTTCGCATGCGGTACCGCAACGGCGAACACCGCTCCGGATGCCATCTATTATATGGACGTACCGAACGGCGCCCAGTTCAACATCCGTCAGCAGAGCAACACCTACAACTCGCAGCACTACGTCCGGTACGGCGGTGCGTGCCCCGGAACCAATGTGATCGCTTGCGTGGATGATGATGCAGCCGAGATCGGCTGGGTGAACTGGTCCAACACCACCGGAACAACGCAGCGGGTCTGGTGGATCCAGGACGGTTTCGGAACAGGCTCCGGCAACTTCGTATTGGAGTGGCAGTTGATCACCTGCCCGATCCAGCCGGGCAATCCCACCATCGGAACAGGCACATACACGATCTGCCAGAACACCACGGTGCCGGGTGGTCAAGGTCTCAGTGCATCCTGCGCGCCTATTGCGCAGTCCACCAGCAACGCATTCCCCGGAAGCAACTTCCAGAGCGAAGGCACCACCATCACCACGCGATCCACGCTTGTCATGCCTGCGCTTCCGGCCGGGGCCGTGGTCACCGCCGCGCGGTTGAAGCTCTTCAATGTAGTGGCCAATACGGGCATTTTGGGGTTGGATGGACAGCGCCAGAACATCCGCGTGGCCTTGAACGGTTCGTACATATTGGCTGAAACGCAATTGACCACGGCCACCGGCCCGGGAACAGTGAGCCCGAACCCGGTGATCAACCTGGTCGGATTCCCTGCGGCTGGTGGTACGATCAACCTGCGCACACGACAAACCGCGGATAACCTGTTCACCACTCCCGACGCCGTTATCGCCAGTGCGTTGATCGAGGTGGACTACACGGTCCCGGCAACGGTCCGTTGGTACTCCGCGCCGGTCAGTGGCACCTTGCATTTCACCGGCCCCTTGTTCGATCCCGTGGGTCAAAGTGTGGTCAGTAATGCGGCTCCGTCCATCACTCCGTTCTATGCGGCGTGTGCATACAACAGTTGTGAAAGCATCCGTGCGGCCACCAGCTTCACGGTGAAAGCACCTCCTACCACAGCGACCGTGGGTGGTGCGCAGACGATCTGTGCGCTGGGTGCCACAATTGGGCTTGGTGGCAATACACCTACGGTTGGAACCGGCGCATGGAGCATTGTGAGCGGTGGTACCGGAACCTTCAGCAGTATGAGCAACCCGAACGCGACATTCACGCACACGGGTGGAGCGGGTCCGGTGGTGCTGCGATGGACGATCACGAATGCACCTTGTGCCGCATCGTTCGCGGAGGTCAGCATCACCATCAACCAGAACCCGAGCGCGGCAACGGTTGGCGGTACACAGACGGTGTGCATACTTGGCACCACTAACGGGCTCGGTGGCAATGCACCGACCATTGGTATCGGTGCATGGAGCGCGCAGAGCGGAGGAACGGGGAACTTCAGTCCGGATGCCAATGATCCGAACGCAACGTTCACGCATGCCACGGGAGCTGGTCCAGTGGTACTTCGTTGGACCATCAGCAATGCACCCTGCGCTTCCACGAACGCGGAGGTGAGCATCACCATCCAGCAACCATCGATCTGGTATGCGGACGCGGATGGCGACGGTTTCGGAAGCGGACCATCCACCGGCACGGGTTGTACCCCACCCAACGCCGGCGACGTGACCAACAACACGGACAACTGTCCGATGGATCCGAATACCACTCAAACAGACACGGACAGTGATGGCGCTGGCGATGCCTGCGACATCTGCCCCACGGTGCCCAACGGCACCCCCGGTGACGCGTGCGACGACGGTGACGCGTTCACCTTCAACGACATGCTCGGCGCCAGCCCCAACTGCGGATGCGCAGGTACGGCTTGCACCCAGTCGGTGACCATCGAAATGGGTACCGACGGCAGTGGCCTGCGCTGGACCTTGCGCAGTTCCGTGAACAATACGGTGGTGCAAAGCTCCCCCGGCTACCCGGCGTACGACTACCCGCCCCCTAGCCCGAACTACACCGTCACCACCTGTTTGCCCAACGGCGAATTCTACTTCGTGTTCGAGGATGAGAACTGCGACGGTATCGCAGGTGGCGGCTACATCGTGCGTGTGGCCGGCAAGCGTGTGATCGACAACCGCACCAACCACAGCGGCTGCCCCAGCCAGATCGCGGGCAACACGGGTGTGAATGTGCCCACCGGCAACGACCGCCTGATCAGCGTAAGCTGCGATCGCCTCGACCTGCGTCGGAACGTGAACGGCTGCTCGGACAAGCTCACGGCGGACGATACCCCGAACGGCACCAGCGGCAACGTGTACCAGTTCTGGATCTACGAGCCCAATGGTGGCCTGAGCATCCGCTACCCTGCCAATGGTCCCGGATCCAACCAAGTGAGCATGGCCAACCTGCCATCCTTGGTGGAAGGAACGATGTACAATGTGCGTGTGCGCACCCGCATCGGTCCGGGCGTATGGCGAGCGTGGGGCAATTCCTGCCGCATGATGATCGACAACATCGCAGGCCAATGCAAGAAGACCTCGCTGTTCGACGACACGAGCAGTCCCAACTGGTCCTGCGGAAGGCCGATCACACTGCCGGTGGGCAACCAAGGCAACAACCAAGGCAACAAATTGGTGGCATGGCCGGTGACGCGTTACAACAACAACTGCGTGAACGTGAGTGCCACTAAATACCAGTGGCGCTTCCGGATCCCAGCGGAGAATGTGGTGCTTGTGCGCAACAGCACCAACTACAGCACCTTCATGGAGAACGCGGCCATCATCCCCACCACATTGCCCAACCCGGGTGGCACCTTCCAGCCTTGCAAGACCTACGAGGTGGAAGTGCGTGCCAGCTTCGATGGCGGCCAGAACTGGTGCGTGGGTGGTGCTGATCCTTATGGAGACCTGACCCCTTGGGGCAAGGTCTGCGAGGTGTACACCCAAGCCTGCTTCCAGCCGGGTGGCAACCAGCACATGGCATCCGATCCTTCAACAGGCTCAGAAGGTGCGGCCATTCGGATGTACCCGAACCCGAACCGCGGTGATCAGCTCTTCTTGAGCCTCGACGCCATTGAAGAGGGTGTGAATACGGTGAGTGTGGACATCTATGACACCTTCGGCAAGCGCGTGAGCGCACGTACGCTACAAGTGCAGTCCCTCGGCTTCGGCTCGGAAGGCTTCATCAACACCGTGCTTGAACTGAACGGCGAACTGGCCACCGGCCTGTACATGGTGAACATCACCGTCGGCGATACCAGTTGGACCGAACGTTTGGTGATCCAACCCTAGGAATGATCGGTTGAATGGAAGCCCCGCTCGTCATGTTGACGAGCGGGGCTTCTCGTTCGGGTACGCATCGCACCGAACACTCCCGACCTTCGTACCATGCCCATTGTTCGCATCCTCATCGCCGATCCGCTGGCCGTGGTGGTGGATGGGGTGCGGTCGTGGTTGAGCGGGGAGAAAGACCTCAGGATATCCGGTCACGCGCGCACGGGCAATGATCTGTTGGGGGTACTTCGTCACACCCCGTGTGAATTGGTGTTGCTGGAAGTGGCCCTGCCCGGCATGGATGGGATAGACACCATGCGTGCGCTGCACAGTAGTCATCCAACAGTGCGGGTCCTGGCCTTCTCTGCGTTGACGGATATCGAGTATGTGAACAGTATGCTTATTGAAGGTGCATGGGGATACTATGTGAAGAGCGGCACGAAGGAGGAACTGGTCAGGGCCATACGCGAGGTGATGCGTGGGCGCAAATACCTCAGTCCGGACGCGCAACGAAGCGTGGACCAAGGCTATGCGTACACGGCCAAGCGGCCGGATGGCGAGTATGTCGGACTCACCTTACGGGAGCGGGAGATCATCCGCATGATCGCCTTGGAACGCACGAACAGCGAGATCGGCACTGCGCTGAATATCTCAGAGGCCACGGTGAAGTCCCATCGCAAACGGCTCATGACCAAATTGAATGTGCGGAGTATCGCTGGCTTGGTGAAGTACGCCGTGGACCGTCGGTGGGCGTGATAGTGTCGTAGGAATGTTGCCGTGAAAGCGACCCCGCAGCTCGTTCGGGCGGGACCGAAAAATCATCCTTTGTGGGTATTGCGGATCGCGCTTCGCATAGAGACTTTTGAGGTGTACTTGAAACACCCCGAAGTAATGATCAGCGCATCACCATCCGACCCGAGGCCCTGCTGCTGGCAGCCGCCCTCGCCCTTTTCGCACTAACCGCATTGTCAGCACCGGCTACCACGCGAGATGAGGTGCTACTTACCGGCTGGTTGCAAGTGGAGGACCACAATGCAACGGATATCGTGCTCTCTGCGGAGGTGAATGACAACTGCCTCTACGCCGAGGTGGAGGGCAGTGGCCGTTTCAGCCTTTCGGTGCCTGCGGGTTCAAGGGTGGTCCTCACCTTCAGCAAGCCGGGCCACCTGACCAAGGAAGTGGTGGTGGATACCCGCAACGCCCTCGTCACTCCACAAGCGGAGCGCACCAACCGCAAAGTGAGGTTCGACGTGGTATTGGAACCCGTAAGGAAGCGACCCGGATGCAAGTATGATGGCCCCGTGGGCTCGCTCGGCTTCGTGAATGGTAGTGGAACCATGAAAGTGAAGCACACGTTCTCGGTTGTGGCGGATCAAGCCATCCGGACGGAGGACTGAACTCCAGGGTCGCATCATGGCCCCTGCCCACACATGAACGTCATCGCTGTAGAAGTGGGAACTCGGATCCGGGAGTCCGGTGACCGGATAATTTCAACCAGTATCCGGAACATGGAACACAGGGTTGAAGGAAGAACTTCGCGCGCGGATCAGGGCGATGCCCCAGCACGTAAGTGCTTGGGCGAAAGGTTATGACCACCATCCCGGAAGGGCACCGTTCAGGCGGGAGCGTCATGGTCGGTGTCCGATCCAAGGCGGAACAAGGCGCAAGGACTGTTGATAACCCGTTTGGCATCCGGGAACGCCGTTGTGCTCAGGCGGGTACCTTGCCACAACGTTGAACTAAAACCGAACACCATGCCAGCTGTAGAAGGTTACTGCGTGAAGTGCAAGTCGAAGCGCGATATGAAGGATGCCAAGGAGGTGGAGATGGCCAACGGCCGCAAGGCCATGAAGGGGACGTGCTCCGTGTGCAACACGGGTATGTTCAAGATCCTGGGCAACAAGAAGTAGTCCGAGGCACCCCGTCAACAGCCCGCGTTTCTCGGAAGAGAACGCTGTGGTGGCCTGTGCTCTAACGCGCGGGTACATTTGCGCGCATGCAAAATGAACTAGCCGGATCGGTGGAGGTGGCGATCAAAGCCGCCTTCGCTGCCGGGCGGGAGATCCTGGCCGTCTATGGCACCGACTTCTCCGCTGAACAAAAAGCGGATAGGAGTCCGCTCACAGAAGCTGATAAGCGCGCGCACAGAGTCATCGTTTCCATTCTCGAAAGCACAGGTCTACCGGTGTTGAGTGAAGAGGGAAAGACCCTTTCACTAGCCGAGCGACAGGGCTGGCAACGCTACTGGTTGGTCGACCCCCTGGATGGCACGAAGGAATTCATCAAGCGCAACGGGGAGTTCACGGTGAACATCGCACTCATGGAGCGTGATGCCTTACCGGCTGGTCCCCTCGGCATGGCTCGACCGATCGCTGGCGTGTTGTATGTCCCGGTGAAGGACACGCTCTACTTCGCGTGGCAGGGCGGTGGCGCATACCGACTTCAAGAAGCCGGAACCCACCTTGCGACCGATGCGTATGAGCGGGCCTCCATGAGCGAACGACTCCCGCTGAAACACGACCGAACGATGTACACTGTCGTGGCCAGTCGTTCGCATCCCAGCCCGGAGACCGAGGCCTACATCCGGAAGATGGAAGCCGAGCACGGCGAGGTGGCGTTGACCAGTATGGGCAGCGCGCTGAAGATCTGCTTGGTCGCGGAAGGAGCCGCCGATGCCTATCCACGTTATGCGCCCACCATGGAGTGGGACACCGCAGCAGGCCACGCCATTGTGAACGAGTCCGGTATGCGCTTGATCGACATCACCACCGGTGCACCCATGCGCTACAACAAGAACGAATTGGTGAACAACTGGTTCATCGTCCATTAAGAAGAATCATACGAACATGGCGAAGAAGGGAACAGCGAAGAGCAAAAAGCGGAAGGTCGCGTTGATCACCGGTGTCACCGGGCAGGATGGTGCCTACCTCAGCGAATTGCTGCTGAACAAGGGCTACGAAGTGCATGGCGTCAAACGCCGCAGTTCGTTGTTCAACACCGATCGCATCGATCACCTCTATCACGACATGCATGAGAAGGGCCGTCCCTTCCACCTGCACTACGGCGACCTTACCGACAGCGTCAATTGCCTCCGGCTGGTGAAGGAGATCCAGCCCGACGAGATCTACAACCTGGCCGCGATGAGCCATGTGGCCGTGAGCTTCGAATTGCCGGAGTACACAGCGAATGCTGATGGCATCGGCACCTTGCGTTTCCTGGAAGCGATCCGGATCCTCGGCTTGGAGAAGAAAACACGCTTCTACCAAGCGAGCACCAGTGAATTGTATGGCGGCGTGTTGCCGCACGCCCAGAACGAGGAGACCCCGTTCTATCCGAAGAGCCCCTATGGCGTGGCCAAGCTCTACGGCTTCTGGATCACCAAGAACTACCGCGAGAGCTACAACATGTTCGCGTGCAACGGTATTCTCTTCAACCACGAGAGTCCATTGCGCGGGGAGACGTTCGTGACGCGTAAGATCACGCGTGCCGTGGCCAAGATCAAGCTCGGCCTGCAGCAGACCCTTTACCTCGGTAACCTCGACGCCAAGCGGGATTGGGGGCACGCCAAGGATTATGTGGAAGGCATGTGGCTCATGCTCCAGGCGAAGAAGCCTGATGACTTCGTGCTCGCGACCGGAAAGACCTACACCGTGCGCCACTTCATCGATCTGGCCTTCGCCGAGGTCGGTATCAAGCTCGAGTGGAAAGGCAAGGGTGCCAACGAGAAGGGCATCGACAAGAAGACCGGCAAGACGCTCGTTGCCATCGACAAGCGCTACTACCGCCCGGCGGAAGTGGACCACTTGGAAGGCGATCCGCGCAAGGCGCAACGCGTGCTGGGTTGGAAACACAAGTACGACCTGAAGGCGCTGGTGAAGGAAATGGTGGCCAGCGACGTGGAACTCTTCAAGCGCGATGTGTACCTGAAGAAGGGCGGACACAAGATCCTGCACGAACAGGAATAGATCGTTACGTGTTAGCGTGTTACGTGTTGCGCGTTGGCCCCCCGCGAACACGTAACACGTAACACGTAACACGTAACACGCCAACCCGCAACCCCTATGATCAAACAAGACAAGATCTACATCGCAGGCCACCGCGGCATGGTGGGCTCGGCCATCGTGCGCCGTTTGCAGAAGGATGGCTTCACGAACATCATCACACGCACCAGCAAGGAACTCGACCTGAAGGAACAAGTTGCCGTTCGCGACTTCTTCAAGAGCGAGAAGCCTGATGTGGTCGTGTTGGCCGCAGCCAAGGTGGGTGGCATCCACGCCAACAATGTCTATCGCGCACAGTTCCTGTACGAGAACCTGATGATCGAAAGCAACGTGATCCACTCCGCTTATGAAAACGGAGTGAAGAAGCTGCTCTTCCTCGGCTCGTCCTGTATCTATCCGAAGCTGGCGCCGCAACCGTTGAAGGAGGAAAGCCTGCTCACCGGCCTGCTGGAGCAGACCAACGAGCCTTATGCCATCGCCAAGATCGCTGGGATCAAATTGGCGGAGAGCTACCGCCGGCAGTACGGCGCGAACTTCATCAGCGCCATGCCCACCAATCTCTATGGGCCCAACGATAACTACGACCTGAACAACAGTCACGTGCTGCCTGCACTGATCCGCAAGTTCCACACGGCGAAGATCTCCGGAGCAGCTCAGGTGGAGGTGTGGGGCACCGGCTCACCCATGCGAGAATTTCTCCACGTGGACGATCTCGCCGACGCCTGCTTCTTCCTCTTGCAGAACTATGATGAGGAGATGTTCGTGAATATCGGTACGGGCGAGGACCTCACCATCAAGGCGCTCGCGGAGATGATCAAGGAGATCGTGGGGTACACGGGTGAACTGAAGTGGAACACCGACAAACCGGACGGCACCCCGCGCAACCTCATGGATGTGTCACGCTTGCACAATCTGGGTTGGAAGCACCGCATCGGTTTGCGCGAAGGGATCGCTGCGGTGTACAGCGAGTTCGCGAAGAGCGAATTGGCGAAGGCCTGAGTGCTCTGCCTTTTTCGGTAGGCACTCGTCGAAAGCCGCCGACCGCGATCATCGGCTTGGTGCGCTCCACCTACCTTCCCGCCGGTTTCCGCACATGTGCCGCTATCGCGTTCTTCTGGCTCTTTTTTCGATCATCGATCTGCATTCGGCATTCGCCCAGCAGAACGATGTGCCGTTGCAGCGCGATATCTACATCGACGTGGAGCGCAACGCCGCGAAGCTTGATGCGCGGATCCACTCCGGCCTCAAACCGCTGATCGAGAGCCGTGCCGACCTTACCAATGTGATGGGCTATCGCGTGGATAGCTCGAAGTACTACTATGTGGTCACGGAGAAGCTCTTCAAGGAGCACTTGCTCATTGTGAATGAGGGTGACTTCCGCCTCACCGTGGATCCGCTCTTCCACCAGGAGTACGGTCGGGATGAAGGCAATACGAGCGCGTACGCGGACACCACCCTGCTCTCCTTCAACACGCGCGGATTCTGGGTACGCGGGGATATCGGCCCGAAGGTGTCCTTCCAGACCATGTTCCATGAGAACCAAGGGCATGTGCCGCAGTATCTCTACCAACGCGTGCTGCGCACGGAAGTCCTGCCGGGACAGGGACGTGTGAAGATCAAGAACGAGACCCAGTTGGATTACGGTTGGTCGCAAGGCAACGTGAGCTATTCACCCGTGAAGTGGTTGAACATCCAGCTCGGCCACGGCAAGCACTTCGTGGGGCATGGTTACCGCAGCGTGCTGCTCAGCGATAACGCGATCAACTCGCCGTACCTCGAGTTCAGCGTCCTGGCTCCGAACAGGAAGTGGCAGTATTCCACCTGGCATACCAAGTTGATGCATGGTGTTACGCGGGATGATCGGATCGCTTCCGGAGAGAGCAGCGAGAACCTCTTCTACTGGACGCGCGCTCGCTTCCATCACCTGTCCTTGGATCTTGGCCGAGCGCAGGTCGGGTTGTTCGAGGCGACCCTGTTCCGGAACTTGGACCAGGACAGGCAGCAGGCGTTCGATGCGATGGAATTGAACCCGGTCATCGGCCTGAACACCCTACGCTATGGCTTCGGGAACGGGACCAAATGCCTAGTGGGCACGGACCTGCGCGTGAAGCTCACGGACAAGGCTTATGTCTACGGCCAGTTCGCCACCGATGGCCCGGGCCGTTTTGCGTGGCAGGCCGGTGCGCGTGCCTTCGATGTGCTGCGCAAGGACCTGCATGTGCAAGTGGAATACAATGCCGCATCGCCTTTCATGTACATGAACTCCCCCGTGCGGCAAGCGTACATGCACGGTGGGTACCCGCTGGCGCATCCGTTGGGGACCTCCTTCGGGGAATTCGTCGCCATTGTGGATCTCGGCGTGAAGCGTTTCTGGTTCCAAGGGAAGGTGAACCTGGCTGCCTTGGAACGGGATACATCAACGGTCTTCAACAACGGCACGGACCTCGACCGGCCGGACGTGGACCTCCCTTCGCCCGATGGCCCGGTGCATCGTACGCTTACGTACTTGGACCTGAACGCCTCCTACCTGGTCAACCCGAACACGAACCTGCGTATCGTGGCAGGCATGTGGCGTCGTGATCAGCCGGGTTCGCCGGACATCGTCCAGAGCACATACATCTATATCGCCGTGCGCACCAATCTCTTCAACCGGTATTACGATCTTTGATCGGGTCTTCCCCAGCACGTGAAAGAACACGGTTACATCCTCCTCTTCGGTTTCGGGACGGCCTTCCTCGTCGTGCTGCTCACCATGCCGTCCCTGATCAAGGTGGCGCGGATGAAGCACTTGGTCGATGAACCCTCCGAGGAACGCAAGCTCCACCAGAGCAGTGTTCCTACGATCGGCGGCATCATCATCTTCGCGGCGATCATTTTCTCCTACGCGCTCTGGTTCCCGGAAGGGCGCTTGATCGGCATGCCGGACGAGGGCTTGCGTTCCCTGTATCAGGGCATGGGTGCCGCCTACCGCGATTTCAAGTACATCATCGCGGCCATGGTGCTGCTCTTCTTCATCGGGGTGAAGGATGATATCATCGGTTTCTCGCCGGTGAAGAAGTTGGTCGGGCACATGGTCGTCGGGTACATCCTGGTGATCATGGCCGGTATCCGGATCACCGATATGCATGGGCTCTTCGGTATCTATGACCTACCCGCGCCGGTCAGTATCGCCTTTTCCTTGTTCGTTTATGTGGTCCTGGTGAATGCGGTGAACCTGATCGATGGTGTGGATGGATTGGCCGGGGGTGTGGGCTTCATCGCCGCGATGGCGTACGGCACATGGCTTTACCTGGCCGGGGATGTCACGCATTCATTCCTCGCTTTGGTGCTGGCCGGAGCACTTGCTGGCTTCCTGGTGTTCAATGTGCATCCGGCCCGGATCTTCATGGGCGACAGTGGTTCGCTGATCATCGGGGCCATTCTGGCGGTGTTGGCCATGCGCGTGGTGGATCACGACACCTCGCGCCTGCCACTCCAACTACAGCAGCTCTCCCCACCGATCTTCGCCATGGCCGTGCTCGCCTACCCGCTCGTGGATACCCTGCGCGTGTTCGTGATCCGCATGAGCAAGGGTACTTCACCCTTCACCGCCGATCGCAATCACATCCACCACCGGTTGCTATTGCTTGGCTTGGGCCATCGGGGCACCACCCTCGCCATCTACGTTTACGTGATCGTCGTGATCGCCCTGAGCATGATCACCCGGAAGTGGCAACCCAACGTCGGGTTGATGGTGATGGGTACTTCCGCTTTCGTGCTGGCCATGCTGCCCTTCGTCTGGCCCAAGTCCAACAAGGCATGAGGAAGGTGTTGGTCGGTGTCGCCACGTTGGTGGTGGCACAGGTGTTCCCACAAACGGGCTGGATGCCGTTGAGCCGCGAGGTGGAGCGGCCCTTCAGTGCGCTCATGTATCGCACGGGATCCACGATCCACACGGCCATCAGGCCTTATCGTTCCAGCGAGATCCTGGCACTCGATCCCAAGGATACACTGCGGCTTCCGTCCGCGTTGGCGGCCCTGGACAAGTGGGCTGGTGTGCGCAACGGTCGCGCCTTCAGGTGGGGCCCGCTGGTGGATGCACAGGCCATCTACTCATCGGATACGTCATCGAGCTACATCGGTCATCGCGTCGGTGGGGGGGTATGGGCCGAGCGCGACATCGGTGCGAAGCTCACCTTCCATCTGGACGGACAGGTCTGGAACGAACGCTTCCCGACCTACTTGGATACGCTGGCCCGTGCCACACAAATGAGCGCAGGTGAAGGCTATGCGTATGGTGATGCGCCGAACTACACGCATTATGATTGGAACGCTTACGTGAGTTGGGACCCCGGCAAGTACTTCAACTTCACTTTGGGTCGCGGCAAGAACTTCTTTGGCGAGGGTTACCGATCGTTGCTGTTGAGTGATGAGGCCACGAGCTATCCGTTCCTCAAGATCACCACCACGGTCTGGCACATCAAATACGTGAACCTGTTCACCGTGATGAATGACATCCGGGGAGCGGATGGGAACCCGGCCGACTTCAACCGGAAGTACACGAGCATGCATTACCTCTCGTGGAACGCAAGCAAGCGATTGAATGTGGCCCTGTTCGAAGCCGTGGTCTGGAGCCAGGGCGACTCGCTCTTCCCTCGGGGCTTCGACATGAACTATCTGAACCCGATCATCTTCTACCGCCCCGTGGAATACAGCATCGGATCGCCGGACAACGCGTTGATCGGGGGGGCGCTGAATGTGCGCGTCGGAAAGCACACGCTCATCTACTCACAGGTGATGCTGGATGAATTCCTTATGAAGGAAGTGCGGGCGGGCAATGGTTGGTACGGCAACAAACAAGCTGCCCAATTGGGAGTGGTGGCACGCGATGCGTTCAAGGTGCCGGGTCTTCAGTTGCGGTTGGAATGGAACCTGGTGCGGCCCTTCATGTACACCCACAGCGATACGCGCCAGAACTACGCGCACATGGGGCAGCCATTGGCGCACCCCTACGGATCCAATTTCCAGGAGTTGATCGGGCAGGTGGAATGGTCGCATGGGCGATGGCTGCACAGCATACGCACAAGCACCGCTTGGCTCGGCTCCGATACCACCTTCAGCAACGGCAACAACATCTTCCGCCCGGAGGATGACCGGTTGGGGAGCGCGAGCGGGCACCGTGACTTCGGGTACCGGATCGGGAACGCGGTGGGCTATTCGCTCTTCCACGGCGAACTGAGGACCGGTTACCTGCTGGATGCGAACACGGGCACGCGGATCGAAGCCTCCTATCTATTCCGGCAACGGACAGGTGAAGGGGATCCACAATTGGCGCATGTGTTCCGCCTAGGACTGGTCTGCCATTTCCGTGAGCGGCACCCGGAACAGGAAGTGCGTTATGTGTTGAATTGATCCCGATCCGGTGGCGAACAATACTTTTGGCGCCCGCACCGAACCACCCTTCCTCCTGTTGGAACGTCCCGAAGCATACTCCACCACTCGCACGTTCGGCCATCGGCTGCGTGATGTAGCCGTCCTCTTCAAGTTGCGCTTGGCTTCCTTGGTGGTGGTCAGCGCGGTGTTCGGTTACCTGGTCGGTATCCCTGCGGGGGCCTTCGACCTCAACTCCATGGTCATCCTGATCATCGCCGGCACGATCCTCACCGGCGCTTCGAATGCCTTGAACCAGGTGCTTGAAGTTCGGGAGGATACCCTTATGCGCCGCACGGCCGAAAGGCCTTTGGTGCGCGGTACGCTCTCCACATCGGAAGCGGTATGGGCGGCTTTCATCGCGGGTGGCTTGGGAACCTTCCTCTTGTGGTCCACCTTCGGTCCACTCACCGGGATCCTGGGCTTCATCTCGCTCTTCATGTACGTGGCGTTGTACACGCCCTTTAAGAAGCGTTCATCATGGGCCGTCTTCGTTGGCGCTTTTCCAGGGGCCTTCCCTCCGATGCTGGGCTACGTGGCGGCAACGGGCCATTTCGACCTGGGTGCCGGCCTGCTCTTCGCCATGCAGTTCATGTGGCAGTTCCCCCACTACTGGGCCATCGCTTGGGTGTTGGATGAGGACTATGCCCGTGCGGGTTACCGGTTGCTCCCTTCCGCCGGTGGGCGTGATGGCCGTAGCGCCTTCCTGATCCTGCTCTACACCCTCTTCCTCATTCCGGCGGGTATGCTGCCATGGGTCTTCGGCCTCGTTGGCCCGTGGGCCATGGCGGTGGCGCTGATCATGGGCGTGGTCATGCTCGTTCCAGCCTTGGTGCTGTGGAACAAGAAAGAGATCCCCGCTGCTCGTCGTTTGATGTTCGCCAGCTTCATGTACCTGCCCTTGGTGCAACTGGCCTATGTGCTGGATCGGATCTGACCATGGACGCATTCACCCCGGAAGAAGAACGGCAACGCGCCATCGGCACACGGCGGTTGATGACCTGGCTGGTGATCTTCGCGATCGTGATGTTCTTCGCCGGACTCACCAGTGCGTACATCGTGAGCAAGAGCGCAGGGTATTGGACGCGGATCACCATGCCGCAGCCGTTCTATTGGAGCACCCTGTATGTGGTCCTGGGAAGTGTCATGCTGCATCTTTCCCTGATCATGGTCCGCCGCGGGAAAGCGAAGCTGGTGGCCCCGCTGCTGGTGGCGAGCCTGGCGCTCGGCATCGGCTTCTTCGCATCCCAGATGCAAGGGTGGAAGGACCTGGTCCGCTTGGGTATCACATGGAGTCCGAACAAGTTGCTGGGGATCGGCGGGACCTACGGCACGGACTTCACCATTACCAAGGACGGGCAGCCACTGATCCCCGTGGATGGCCACTGGTACACGGCCGATGACACCGGCCGGGAGCACCCGCTGGACGCGGAGATCGCAGAGCAGTGGGACCGCACCGGACCTTACGTGTACACCTTGACCATCGCCCATGCGGCGCACATGGCCTTCGGGCTGTTGAGCCTGGTGATCATGTTGGGCATGGCCATCCGGCAGCGGTACACCGCTACGGACCATGTGGGTCTGTGGGCAGGGACGGTCTATTGGCATTTCCTCGGCGGCCTGTGGATATACCTCTTTTTGTTCCTGCGCTTTGTTCACTAACATTGCCGCCGTATAAAAGACCATGGCAGGAGACACTACCAAAACCTTGAGCAACGACGTCCTATGGGGCGGCGGAAGGTCCCCGTTCAGCATCAGCTACGGGAAGATGATGATGTGGTTCTTCCTGGTGTCGGACGCGTTGACCTTCAGCGGCTTGCTGACGGCCTACGGATTCGTGCGCCACAGCACCACCGAAGCGTGGCCCATCGGGGAGGAGGTCTTCCGGGCACTGCCCTTCACCAATGGCAGTTTCCCGTTAATCTACGTGGCCCTCATGACGGCCATCCTCATCTTCAGCTCCGTGACCATGGTGCTGGCCGTGGAGGCCGGGCACCGCATGGACAAGGGAGGTGTGATCAAATGGCTTTTCGCCACCGTGCTTGGCGGTGCCTTCTTCGTGGGATCGCAAGCATGGGAGTGGAGCCACTTCATCCACGGCGGTGGAGGCTACATCACCACCACCCAAGGGGATAAGTACTGGGTCCATAACGATGAACACGATACCCACGACCCCACGGCGCACGACAGCTTCCACTTGGTGAAGGCGGTGGAAGGCCATTACCTCAAAGGCGTGGAGGGCGCAGAACACTTGGACCGTAACGCTTCCTTGGCGATCTGGAATGACCGTGTGTCCTATGTGGACGGTGCGAACATGCGCCGGAACGAGTATGGCCCACCGCAGTACGCCAACTTCTTCTTCTTCATCACCGGCTTCCACGGTTTCCACGTGTTCAGCGGGGTCATCATCAACCTCATCGTACTGATCATGGTGGTGCGGGGTGTCTTCCACCGCCGGGGCCACTATGAAATGGTGGAGAAGGCCGGTTTGTACTGGCACTTCGTGGATCTGGTGTGGGTGTTCGTGTTCACCTTCTTCTATCTCCTCTGATCATGTTGGTACGCGACGATGTCATTGAATACAGCCTGGACGCTCACCACAGCGAGGAGGAAGGCCGGAAGATCCGCCGGAAGATCTGGTTGGTGACCTTGCTCCTGAGTGTGGTGACCACCGTGGAAGTGACCCTTGGTGCCTACTGGAAGGACTGGTTCGACCACAGCGCGTGGAATACCATCAAGTGGACCTACGTGATGCTCACACTCGTGAAGGCCACCTACATCGTGATGAGCTTCATGCACCTGGGCGACGAGCGCCGGAACATCCGCGCCATTATCCTGGTGCCGTACGCGCTGTTCATCCTGTACCTGGTCTTCATTGCCATCTGGGAATCGCAGTACATACACTGGCTCTGGGAGACCTACCTCTGAGATGACCATCGAGCCCGCGGGCCGGTTGAAGAAGATCCTCATTCTTGGTGGTATCGGCGTGTTCATCGTCGGCCTCTTCGTGTTCTTCTCGCCCTTGTTGGGTATTGCCAAGCACCACTTCAATTACCTGCCCTATTTCGGGCCGAAGGAGACCGTGGTGGTGCAACGCGATGGGAAGTCGGTGATCGATACGATCTACACCACCGTTCCACCGTTCAGTTTCATCGATCGGCACGGTAAGCCCTTCACGGACAAGATGGTGGAAGGCAAGATCCTCGTGGTCGATTTCTTCTTCACCCGCTGCACCTCCATCTGCCCGAAGATGGGTGTGCAGATGCAACAGCTTCAATTGAAGCTCGATGATGATGCGTTCGATGATGTGGTCTTCCTGAGCCACACCGTGGATCCCGAATACGACACGCCGGAAGTACTGGACGCGTATGCGCACAAACTCCAAGCGGATACCACGCGTTGGAAATTCCTCACCGGCAACAAGGCGGACATCTACCTGCAAGGATCCGAGGGCTACTACCTCGCGGCCAAGGAGGATGTGATGGCACCGGGTGGTTTCCTCCATTCGGATCAATTCGTCCTGGTGGACAAGGACCGGCACATCCGTGGGTATTACGACGGCACCACTATGGCCGGCATGAATGCACTTGCGGCGGATCTGAAGATGCTCTTGAAGGAGGAGAAGGTCAAGGCCGCCGATGCGGAGCGCGAACGCCGCAAGCGCTGACCGGATGAAGGAGGCCTATCCGAAGCGAGCGCTGGACGTCGCCGACAAGAAGGCGAACCGTGTGATCTGGATCTTCTCGGTGATCGTCTTCCTTCTGGTGGTGATCTTGAACCGAGTACAAGTGCCCGCGCCGGACGGATTCGATGTGCATGTCTTCGCTCGGATCAACGCGATCCTGAATTCCGTGGTAAGTGTGTTGCTTGTCGCTGGGTTGATCGCAGCACGTTCCCGAAGATGGCAAGCGCATCGGGGCATTATGATGACCGCGATCATTCTTTCGGTGCTCTTCTTGATCTCGTACATCCTGCACCACCTGTTCGCTGGGGACACCCGCTTCGGAGGTACCGGTGCGATCAAGGTGATCTACTACATCATCCTGGCCACGCACATCCTGCTCGCTGCGGGATCGCTTCCCTTCATTCTCTTCACAGCCTACCGGGCATTGTCCGCGCGCTATCCGGAGCACCGGAGGATGGCCCGACGGGTCTGGCCGATCTGGCTCTTCGTGAGCCTGAGCGGGGTGGTGGTCTATTTGCTCATATCGCCCTACTACTAGGTCGGAACCAATTCCATCCCCGGCGGTTACATTTGATCCGTCATGGGCAGGCTCACCCTCCTTTTCCTTGTCGTACTGCTAGCGTTGCTTCCCGCTGATGTGTGGGCGCAGGGCTGTGCCATGTGCAAGGCGGTGGCACAAAGCCGCGATGGCGGGATCTTCGGTGGTGAGCAGCCCATCGGCCGGGGCCTGAACAACGGCATCCTGTACCTGATGGCCGTGCCCTACGTACTGCTCTTCCTGCTGTTGCGCAAGAAGATCGTGAGCTTCGTGAAGGAGTTCGCGAGTGCGCAAGGGTGAGTCCATTGCGGATCGCCCACCGGGTTCTCTTACTTTCGCCGCGCGTTCTTTCCATTTGCTTATCAAGAAAGGCTGAGGGACTGGCCCGTTGAAGCCTTGGCAACCCCCCGGAGTTCCCACCCCGGACAGGTGCCAAATCCAGTTCCTCCATGTCGTGCTCGGCTCCGCTCGGACTGACATGGAGGAAAAAGATGAGCCGTGATCAGGTCATTGTGCGCAACTCGCGTCCCGCAGGCCTCATCCGGTACACCGGGTGGGGCTTTTTTGTGACCAGAAATGAACACGATCGAACAACTCGCTGAAGGACGGATCCTCATCCTGGATGGGGCTATGGGCACCATGATCCAACGCCTCGGACTTTCCGAGGAGGACTTCCGTCCCGAAAGCATGAAGGATCACCCGATCCTTTTGCAGGGCAACAACGAACTGCTCTCGCTCACGCGGCCGGATGCCATCCGCACCATCCACGAGCAATACCTGGAGGCCGGTGCCGACATCGTGGAGACCAACACCTTCAGCGCGACGCGTATCGCACAGGGTGAGCACAAGTGCGAACACCTCGTGCGAGAGATGAACATCCGCTCCGCGCAATTGGCGCGCGAGGCCTGCGACAAGTACACCGCGCTGCACCCGTCCAAGCCGCGCTTCGTGGCCGGTGCGATCGGGCCGATGAACAAGACCGCATCGCTGAGTCCGGATGTGAACGACCCCGGTTACCGCGCCGTCACGTTTGATGAATTGGCCAGCGCTTACCGCGAGCAAGTGGAAGCGCTGATGGACGGCGGTGTGGACCTGCTCCTGGTGGAGACCATCTTCGATACGTTGAATGCGAAGGCCGCCTTCTACGCCATCGAGGAAGTGTTCGAAGCGCGCGGCAAGCGCTTACCGCTCATGTGCAGTGTGACCATCACCGATGCGAGCGGTCGCACCCTCAGCGGACAAACGATCGAAGCCTTCATGATCAGTATGGCGCATGTGCCGCTCTTCAGCCTGGGGTTGAACTGTGCATTGGGTGCCGCGCAGATGCGACCCTATCTGGAAGTGATCGCCGAGCAAGCGAGTTGCCGTACCAGTGTGTACCCGAACGCCGGACTTCCGGACCAGATGGGCGAGTACCGCGAAACGCCGGAGGTCACCGCGAAACTCGTGGGCGAGTTCATGAAGAGCGGATGGGTGAATGTGGTCGGTGGATGTTGCGGCACCACACCCGAACACATCGCTGCGCTGGCTGAGGAAGCGAGCAAGCATCAACCACGTCCGCTACCTGTGAGCGTATGAGCAGATCGAAGAGAGAGCCATCACGCAGAGGCGCAGAGAACGCAGAGGCGCGCGGTGGTCAGATCCTTCTTGCGTCAAACTCTTCATGCTCTGCGTTCCCTGCGCCTCTGCGTGAACCTGTATTCCCATTCCCCTCTGTGAGCTTCTCTTGAGATGAGCATCCCCAACTACTCCGGTCTCGAACCGCTGCGCATTTTCAAGGGCGCCAACTTCGTCAACATCGGCGAGCGCACGAACGTCACCGGCAGTGCGGCCTTTCGCAAGCTGATCAAGAACGGCAACTACGATGAGGCCGTGAACGTGGCGCGCCAGCAAGTGGAGAACGGCGCGCAAGTGATCGACGTGAACATGGACGAGGGCCTGATCGATGGCGTACAGGCCATGACCAAGCTCCTCAACCTCATCGCGGCCGAGCCGGACATCGCGCGCGTACCGGTGATGGTGGACTCCTCCAAGTTCAGTGTGATCGAAGCAGGGTTGAAGTGTTTGCAAGGCAAGGGCATCGCCAACAGCATCAGCCTGAAGGAAGGGGAGGAGGAGTTCCTCCGGCAAGCGAAGATCATCCGCCGATTGGGTGCCGCCACGGTGGTGATGTGCTTCGATGAGAAGGGCCAGGCGGACAACTACGAGCGCAGGGTCGCGATCGCGCAACGCGTGTACGATCTGCTCATCACGAAAGCCGGTTTCCCGCCGCACGACATCATCATCGACCCGAATATCCTCACGGTGGCCACGGGCATGAGCGAACACGATCGCTACGCCATCGACTACATCGAAGCCGTGCGGTGGATCAAGCAGAACCTGCCGGGTGCGCTGGTGAGCGGCGGTGTCAGCAACGTGAGCTTCAGCTTCCGCGGGAACGAACCCGTGCGCGAAGCGATCCACACCGCCTTCCTCTACCACGCCATCCAAGCGGGCATGGACATGGGCATCGTGAACGCGGGGCAGATCGGTGTCTACGACGACATCCCGAAGGACCTGCTCGAACACGTGGAGGATGTATTGCTCGCACGTCGGTCGGATGCGACGGAGCGCATGGTCACCTTCGCAGAACAGTTCAAAGGCGCGCCATCCGCAGAGGTGGTGGCCGCGCAAGCCGCATGGCGCGAAGGCACGGTGGAGGATCGCTTGAAGCACGCCCTGGTACACGGCGTCACGGAATACATCGAAGCCGATACCGAAGAGGCGCGGGTGAAGTACGACGAGCCGGTGCTCGTGATCGAAGGTCCGCTCATGGCGGGTATGAACGTCGTCGGGGATCTCTTCGGTTCCGGCAAGATGTTCCTGCCGCAAGTGGTGAAGAGCGCGCGCGTGATGAAGCGCGCCGTGGCTTATCTCGAACCTTTCCTCGAAGAGAAGAAGCGTTCTGCACCACAGGTGGAAACCATGGGAACGCGACAGGAGGGCGCGAAGAAAGTGCTGCTCGCCACCGTAAAGGGTGATGTACACGACATCGGCAAGAACATCGTGGGTGTGATCCTCGCGTGCAACGGTTGGCAAGTGATCGACCTGGGTGTGATGGTGCAGAGCGCGGTCATCCTCAAGGCCGCGCGCGAGTTGAAGGCGGACATCATCGGCCTCAGCGGCTTGATCACGCCTTCACTGGATGAGATGGTCCACGTGGCGAAGGAGATGGAACGCGAAGGCTTTGAAACGCCGCTGCTGATCGGCGGCGCGACGACCAGTCGCGTGCATACCGCCGTGCGCATCGCGCCGCATTACAGCAAACCGGTCGTACACGTGATCGATGCTTCGCGTAGCGTGCCCGTGGTGAGCAACTTGCTCAGCGACAACGAACGCACGCGCTTCGAAGCCGAGGTGAAAGCCGAGTACGCCAAAGTGCGCACGCAGTACGAAGGCAGTCAACGCGAGAAGGAATACCTCCCGATCGCCGAAGCACGCGCTAAGAAATTCAAGATCGACTGGACCGAGGAACCACCAGTACAGCCCAAGAGCACCGGCGTGTTCAGCTATCGCAATTATCCGCTGAAGCAACTCATTCCGTACATCGACTGGAGGCCCTTCTTCATGGCGTGGGAACTGGCGGGCAAGTACCCCGCGATCCTCACGGATGCGGTGGTCGGCACGGAGGCTACGCGCTTGCACAACGATGCCCTGAAAATGCTGGACCGCATCGTGAAGGAGCAATGGATCCAAGCGCATGGTGTCGCCGCCATCTGGCCAGCGAATGCGGTGAACGATGACGACATCGCGCTCTACGCGAATGCCGATCGCACGGCGGTGCTCGGTACCTGCCAGACCATGCGGCAACAATCCAAGAAGGCTCCCGGTGTGCCGTACATCGCGCTGGCCGACTTCATCGCACCCCAGGGCACGCCCGACTTCCTCGGTGGCTTCGCGGTGAGCGCAGGGCATGGTGTGGATGAACGCGTGAAACGCTTCGAAGCCGCGCACGACGACTACAGCGCGATCCTCCTGAAGGCACTCGCCGATCGTCTCGCGGAAGCCTTCGCCGAGAAGCTGCATGAGATCGTGCGCGAAGAACTCTGGGGCTATGAGACCGCGCCCTTCACCAACGAGCAACTGATCCGGGAGGAATATCAGGGCGTCCGCCCGGCACCGGGCTACCCGGCCTGTCCGGATCACACCACCAAGCCGGAACTCTTCCGCCTGTTGGACGCCACGGCACACACCAGCATCACCCTCACCGACAGCCTGGCCATGTACCCCACCGCTGCGGTGAGCGGCTGGTACTTCGCGCACCCGCGTTCCAAATACTTCGGCGTGGGTCGCGTGGGCCGCGATCAGGTGCAGGATCTCGCGCAGCGCAAGGGCATCGACCAGCAGGAGATGGAGCGTTGGCTGGGGAGCAACTTGGGCTACGAACCTTAGGTCCCGTCCGGCCGTATGCACGGGCCGTGAACGTGGAACGGATCCGATCCCTGGTGGTTTTCGGCATGCTGGTGCATGGGTCTTTCGCCCATGCGCAAGCCGGGCTTACGCAGGACAATGGCGATTGCACCGGTGCCATCTTCATCACCGATTCCGTGTACCACCAGCCCAGCGCCGTGCGCGGTTTCGGGAACAAGTTGGAGATCAAGGAGAACCCCAGTGAGGATCTGCAATGGTTCGAGCGGGAGCACCACACCACCTGGTACAAGTTCCGTTCACCGGCCACCACCACACTCACTTTCGAGATCATCCCCGATAACATCGAGGACGACATCGACTTCCTCGTATTCAGAAGGCGCCGTGCCGGGGATCTGTGACAAGATCGCCACGAAGCAGGTGCAGCCCATCCGCAGCAACATCTCGCGCAACGACAAGACCAACCGCTCCATCTGCGGCCTGCTGAAGGACGCGCCGGATGCATTCGTGCGCAGCGGGGTGGGCAGCAGTTTCAGCAAAGGCATGGAGGTGACCCAAGGCGACCTCTTCTACCTCGTGATCGATTACCAGGACCGTCCACTGGCCGGGTACACCATCCGCTTCCACTACGATCCGCCGCCACCGCCACCGGAGCCCGAGGAGAAGAAGCAGAAACAGCAACTGAACATCACCGTGGTGGATGCGAAGACGGGCAAACCGATCGACGCCAGCTTGACCATCGCAGGCATGCGCTTCGATGAAGTGGTGGAGGCAAAAGGAAAGAGCAGCTACACCTACGAGATGGACACCTACCGTACCCTGAAGATCGGGTGCGTCCGCGCAGGCTACATGTTCCAGACCACCAAGGTGAAGGGGCAGCGTGGACCCTGTGGTGGAGGTGGAGGTGAAGCTCACGCCGGTGGGAGCCGGTGAACGCGTGGTCCTGGACGACATCCGTTTCGTGGGCAACGAGGACAAGGTGATGCGCCAGTCGGAAGCATCGCTGCTCCTGCTGCTGCGCTTCATGCAAATGAACCCCAAGGTGAAGATCGAGATCGAGGGCCACGTGAACGGCCCGACCTTCAAGAACACGAAGGAGTTCATCGAACTCAGCACAGCACGCGCCCGGACCGTATATGATTTCCTGCTTGTGAACGAAGTGGAGCCACCACGCCTTGCCTACGTGGGCAAGGGCAACTCCCGGATGTTGTACCCCACGCCGAAGAACAAGGAGGAGAGTGAGGCCAATCGCCGCGTGGAGATCAATGTCGTCGGCAACTGATCAGGCCACCCGCACCCCCTCACCACCGTTCATCAAATCGCGCCGGACGCCCTGTGCGTCCCGGATACTTTTGGTTCCGCCCTTTTCCTTTCGGGCCTCGGACCATGCGCATCTCCATCTTACTAGCCCTGTGCTGCATCATCGGCAGCACAAACGCCCAACAAGCGTGGACCCTTGAACAATGCGTGAAGCGCGCCGAGGAGAAGAACCTCGCGATGATGAACGCCGCCCTCGATGCCGAATTGGCCGACGAGACGCATGAGCAGGCCTATTGGGACATGGCGCCCAACCTGAACGGTACAGCAACACACGGCTACAACTACGGCCGGGTGATCGATCGCTTCACCAACACCTTCGCCACGGACCGGGTGCGCACCAACAACTTCTACCTCAGCAGCACCATCACCCTGTTCCAGGGCTTGCAGAAGCAGGGCACCATCAAACGCACTGAGCTGGATGCGCAGGCCGCCCTGCTCGGGATCGAGGCAGCGCGTAACAACGTCCGCCTTGAAGTGGTGCAGGCCTTCCTCGATGTGCTTGGCTTGGCCGAGCGGGTGTCCGCTGCAGAGTCGCAAGCGGCCAGCACGCGTGAGCGGTCGCGCGCACCCAAGCCTTGGTGGAGGCCGGTCGCGTGGCGCGTGCCGACCTGCTCTCGTTGGAGTCGCAGCTCGCGCAGGAGGAGTACACCATCACCGACCTCAGCAACCAACGCGACCAACGCTCGCTCGCCCTTGCACGCGCCATGCAGTTGGAACCGGAGCAGATGATGTCCTTCGAGATCCAAGGCCCTGCGATCAGCGCCTTGCGGATCATGGAACCCACGGCCTCCTCCAATGAAGTGCTGGCCAATGTGCTGCGCAGCAATCCCTCCTTCGCGCAAGCCGAAACGCGCGTAGCCAGTGCCGAGCGTTCCATCGGTGTGGCGCGTTCCGGAAGCCTCCCCTCCTTGCAGTTGAACGGTTCCGTCGGTACCGGCTTCAGCGGACGCGATATCCGCGTGGTCGGCGAACCGGTGGTCGGTGATCCGATCTTCATCGGTGCGACGCAGAGCGGCGAAGCGGTGTACACGCCGAACGTGAGCTACAACACGGAACTCACGCCCTTCAAGGACCAGCTGGACCAGAACCTGAACCAGAGCATCGGCTTCACGCTGAACGTGCCGCTCTTCAACAACATGCAGAACCGCTTGGCCATCGATCAGGCGCGCGTGCAACATGAACGCATGCGCAACAACCTGGTGGGTGTGCGCAACGATCTGCAACGCAACGTCCTCGACGCCATGGTGGCGCAGCGGTCCGGCTATCGTTCCTTCCTCGCGGCGGAGAAGGCGGTGGAAGCCGGCACGTTGAACAACACCTTCGCGCAGGAGCGGTACGAGCAGGGCGTGATCACCAGCATGGAACTCGCCACAGTGAAGGCCGCGCTCAACCGGACCACGGCGGACATGATCAACGCGAAGTACCAGTACCTCATGGCCACCAAGTACTTGGAGATCCTGCAAGGGTTGCCAATTACCTTGTGAGCATGTCCATCATCCTGGCCATCGAAACGGCCACGCATCTATGCAGCGTCGCGTTGGGGCGTGATGGCGTGTTGCTGGCCGAACGCACCTCTCTTCCCGGCAAGCAAGCACACGCCGCGAGTGTGAGCGTCTTCGTGGCGGAAGTGATGGCCGAGGCCGGCTTGACGCTGAAGGATGTGCATGCCGTCGGTGTGGGGATCGGGCCGGGATCCTACACCGGTTTGCGCATCGGACTGAGTACCGCGAAGGGCCTCTGCCACGCGTTGGACATCCCTATCATCGGGGTGAACACGCTCACCACGCTGGCTCGTGCGGCAGGCGCTTCGGCCACCGTGCAATGGCCCATGATCGATGCACGACGCATGGAGGTCTTCACCCAAGAACACGACGCACAGGAGCAACCCATCGGTGAGGTACAGCCCGTGGTGATCACCGATGAATGGATCGCGGCACAAGGCGCGATCCGCGTGTTCGGCGATGGCGCCGACAAGGCAACTGCCTTCTGGAAGGACCGATCGAACGTGGAGTACCTGCCCGGCATCATGCCCTTAGCGCGGTACCTGCTCCCCCTGGCCGAGGAACGCTTGCGCGCCGGTGCCGTGGATGACCTCGCCTACCTCGTGCCCACCTATGGCAAGGAGGCGAATGTGACGCAGCCGAAGAAGCAGGGGGTGTGATCTCTACCCCTTCCTTTCCGCCAGATAATTGATCGTCTGGAACTGCTCGTACGCCTCCTTGTAGTAGGGGATGGGCCGCAGTCCGTTACGCACGATGCGGTAGAGGGTGAACTTGTCCTTCAGCAGCGAATAGAAATCGCGGAAGTAGGTGCGTGAATCCACGTTGGCGCCGCCGAACTCGAACTGGATGTGATCGATGCGGCCTTCGCGGATCATGCGCTCTGCCCCTTTCAGTGCGCTCAGTTCGTGGCCTTCGATGTCGATCTTGAGGAAATGCAGGCGCTCGATGCGGTGGTCCGCGCAGAACTGGTCCACGGTGGTGAGTTGGATCTCCTCCACCTCATCCATGGTGATGTTGAAGTGCTCCAGGTCGCGGTTATAGACGGAGGCGAGCGTGTGCCGTTCGGGATTGCGGTAGAGGCGAAGCGTGCCCACCGCATCACTGAAGCCGGTGTTGTGCGCCACCACCACGCCCGACGATGGGTTGGTGTGACCACCGAGGGTCTTCATCAACTTGGCGTGGGTGTCCTTGCTGGGTTCGAAGGCGTGTACGGTGCTGCCTTTGCCGAAGAAATCGGCCAGTGCCACGCTGTACTCCCCGATGTTGGCGCCCACGTCGAAGACGATGGCCTTGTCATTCGGGCCGAGCTTTTTCTTGATGTAATGCAACAGGTCGAGCTCGCCGTCCGTGCGGAAGTCGCCGCCACGGCCGTAGTTCATGCCATGCAGCGCCACGTCCAGGAGGAATTCATAGAGCCCTTGCATGGAGCGCCTGCCGGCGGTGAGCCCGAGGAGCCCCCAGATGATCTTCTTCATGTGTGTCCGGTCGCTGCGAAAATGGTGGACCGGCAGCCTTGTACGACAGGAGCGCTGTGGGGTTTTTGAACGACCGACCGTGGTCGATCACAAACCGGCAAGGATGGTGAGCACCGCTACGAGCGCGATACCATCCGGAAGCACGAGGATCGCATCGGCCTTGTTGGCGAAAACGCCTTCGGCGAGATAGACCGCATTCTGTTCGATCACAAAGCCCCCGCTGGTGCTGGTGCAGAAAGCTCCTTCGGCGCGGTGGACTTTCAAACTGCCGGGTCGTGTCCTGTCCTTTTCGAGGAGGAACACGCAGGAGACTTTCGTGCAGAACGCGCCTTCGGTGCGCATGAAGTGATCGCCATCCAAGGTGAACGCGCAATTCCCCCGTGAAGCGGAGCGGCCGACACTGCGGAAGACCTGGTCGTTCTGGTAGATCCACAAAGTGCGGCCGTGCTCACCGAACGGACCGGTGGCCAAGAAGATCCGGTCGCGGTCCACCACGAAGGCGGCATCCTCCGGTGTGGCGAAAGGCCCATACGCCCAATTCACCACATGACGCTGTGCTGCGACTTCACCGGCAAGCAGGAGAACAGCGATGAGCAACAAAGGCGCACGCATCACTCAGCGGTGGATCGTGTACTTGGTCACTTGGATGTTGCCGGACGTAAGATCCCTGCGCAAGCGGGCTTTCAGCACCATGGTCCCTTCGTCGTACAGGAATTCCTCGCGGTGTACCTGGCGGTCACCGCGCCAGAGTTCGGCCGAGATCACGTTGCCCACGGCATCATACTGCCACGTGTGGCGGATGATGTCGGGTTGCGACAGGTCGGGTTGTTCGGTGCGTGAAGCGAGCTGGCCGCGATCGTCGTAGGTGAAGGTGATGCGCGAGCGTCGCTCGGAGATCAGGTAGCGGTCCTCCACCTTCAACAAGTAACCGCGATGGTCCTTGGTGAAGGTCTGCTCGCGGTAAGGCAGGCCGAGGTAATTGTTGTAATGCTTTCGCCACGTGGTGTCGTTCACCGTGGTGTAGGTGAACTGCTCGTCACTCACTTCCGTGATCGTCCCGGGAGCTACGCCGGCTTCCGTATCCACCGGTCGTGCAATGCGGCGGTAGGTCTCGCGCACCACGCGATCATCGGCGTCGTACTCCCGGATGTAGGCGAACTGTCCGCCCGCACCATTGTGCAGCTTCTGGGTCTGGCGGCCTTGCATGTCATAACTGTAGGCAACGGAAACGGTATCGCGACCGGAACCGGGACGGCCGTAGCTGTGGTTGCCATAGATCGTGCGGCCTTGGGTATCGAAGCGGTACGCGTGGCGTTCGCTCTCCTCGCGCATCGGTTCACCGTCGCGCTTCAACATGCGTACGCCGGTGATGCTCGTGATGCCGTTGCGTGCGATGAAGACGGTGTTGAACTCCGGCAGGTCGGGCACTTCCAGCGAAGGCGACACCACCAGGGTCTGGGCGACCAACGGAGCGGATCCGAGGACGAGCAGAAGGAAAAGGATCGGGCGCATCATCGGAGTTCGTGCAAGGCTTCATTCACAGTGGGCACCGGAAGGCGGCAGGTCTTGTTCTCGCAGACAAAGATCGTACTGCCCGGCAGGGTCTTGTCCTTCAACAACGGCAAGCTGCTCGCTGTCGTACTTCCGAGGAACTGGCGACTCGGCAGGTAATGCGCGGCGAATTGCGCGCGCAACGCCATCGCATCCGGACCCATGATCGCGATCTCCGGGAAGGGGAACACGTGCATCAGCATCAGTTCGGCCCAGTTGGAATGACCAGCAGGATAGCTGCTCATGCGCGGCGCCATGGTGTGCAACATCGTGTTGCTCAGTTCGAGGTAGCGTTCGTTGTCGAAGAGTTGTCCAAGCAGATAGAGCGACTTCGCCAAACTGCTGTTCGATGCGGGGATCACATTGTCGTTCAGTTCGATCGGCCGCGCGATGAGGGCAGGGTCCAGATCACTGGTGAAGTGGAACATGCCGTTGCCCGCGTCGTGGAAATGGCGGATCGCATGTTCGGCCAATCCTTGCGCTTCCGTGAGCCAACGCTCATCGAAGGTGATCCCATAGAGATCGATCAGCGCTTCGGTCATGAAGGCATAGTCCTCGAGGTAGCCGTTGATGCTCGCCTTGCCGCCTTTGTACACATGCCACAATCCGCCGTTGCTGCGCTTGCACTTGTTCAGCATCAGTTCCATCGAGGCAATGGCGCGATCACGCCACGGTTGGTGACCGAATACCTCGTAGGCATCGCAGTAGCCGGAGATCATCATCGCGTTCCACGACGTGAGCGATTTGTCGTCGAGCCCCGGACGGATGCGCTTGCTCCGTGCCGCTAATAGGATGTTATCGATCGCGGTGATCCGTGTGACCAGGTCCGCTTCGGAAATGCCGAAGTCCGCAGCGAATTGTTCGTCGGTCGTGGTCCGCAGCAAAATGTTCCGGCCGTGTTCCCACAGTCCCGCGCCGCCCACGTTGTAGTACGCCTTCGCCAGATCGTACTCCGCGCCGAGCAGGGTTTCCAGTTCATCCTTCGTCCACACGTAGAACAAACCTTCCTCGCCTTCGCTGTCGGCATCCAACGCACTGTAGAAAGCACCTTCCGGGGACATCATCTCGCGTTCAATGAAGTCGAGCGTGCGTTCCACCGTCGCCTTGTACAACGGGTTGTTGAAGGCTTGGTACGCTTGGCTGTAGAGCGAAACGAGCTGCGCGTTGTCGTACAGCATCTTCTCGAAGTGCGGCGCCTTCCACAACACATCCGTGCTGTAGCGCGCGAAGCCACCACCCACCTGGTCGAAGATCCCACCGAGGGCCATCTTGTCCAGCGTGAGTGCGACGTGCTTCTTCAGTTTCGCGTCGTTCGTTAGGAACGCATAGCGCAGCAGGAACTCGTAGTTGTTCGGCATCGGGAACTTCGGAGCCTTGTCCGATCCGCCGTGTACCTGGTCGAAGGTGGGCGACCACGCATTCACCAGATCCTCCAGTTCGGTACGCTTGAATTCCACTTCCTCGGTCACCGGCACCACAAGTCCCTGTGCCACTACGCCCGTGCGCAATTGTTCCGCGTAACCGATCACGCGTGTCGGATCGCGTTGCCAAGTGCTGTGCAGATCGTTGAGGACCTGGGTCCATTGCGGCGGTGGGAAGTAGGTGCCGCCAAAGACCGGTCGGCCATCGGCGAGCGCGAAACAGTTCAAGGGCCATCCACCGCGACCGGTCATCAGCTGCACGGCGGCCATGTACACCTGGTCCACATCGGGGCGTTCCTCGCGATCCACCTTGATGCATACGAACTGTTCGTTCATCTGCGCGGCGATGGCCTCGTTCTCGAAGCACTCGCGCTCCATCACATGGCACCAGTGGCAACTGCTGTACCCGATGCTCACGAGCATCAGCTTGTTCTCCGCCTTCGCCTTTGCGAACGCCTCCTCGCCCCACGGATACCAATCCACAGGATTGTGCGCGTGCTGCAGCAGGTAAGGGCTGCTTTCGTGGATGAGCCGATTGCTATGGGTTGCCATGGTGTCTGCTGTCGTCGCGCCCGGTACGGACGTGCCATGTTGCGCACAGCCTGATGCGAGGATCAGTCCACCGAGGATGTGGACCTTTGCACAGGACGGAACGCACATGGCCGATCAAAGGAACAGGATCCTCGTACCGCGCCGAGCGGACTTTCGCGCGCAGCATCAACGATCCGCCGTGAAGGGCGAGGAGAGCGATCACTACTGGCCGGGAACGGTCATGGGCCTCGGTGTCTTCTTCAGTTTGATCAGCGCCCTCACCGTGATGCCGTGGACTTTGATCCCACCGGAGCTGTTGTTGCGCGTGCTTCTGGGCCTGTGCTTCATCGGCAACCTTGTTCCGTTGATCATCGTCGGCGCGCGACTCGGCATGGCGCGCTTGGAGTTCTTCCTCTTCAACTTGATCGCGGTTGGTCCGGTGGTCACCAGCGTTCTGCTTTGGTTGAATTTCCTGCTTCACGGGCCAAGTGATGACACGGTCCATGCAGTTGCCACGACGGAGCACGGTGGGACGTTGATCACCTATGTCTTCGGCGATGATTTCCTAGCGGAGTATCCGTTCGCGCGATCGACGTACAAGGATTGGAATGCAACGGTCGGCTCGCACGTGCGAGTCTCTTTGGCGGATGGGCTGTTCGGGTTCCCGGTGGTGTTGCGGAAGGAACCGCTGGCGGGAATGCCTTGAAGACAACTGTTGAATGCACTCAACGCAGAGGCGCTAAGGCGCCGAGTACGCGGAGAGGAGCGTTGCACGTTGTAGCAAAGGCGCGGAGGATCCGCCAAGGCGGATCATGTCATGAGTTGAAAGAATGATCAATCGCGGAGGTCGATCACCTCTTCCATCTCGAAAGGGAAGCGCTTGCGGAAAGCGCCGGAGCGGCCGGACACCGTGCCCTTCACACCCACCTTCACTTGGCCGATGAGCGCACTGGTGATCAGCATCCCGATGAGCGGTCCGGCTTCGAGATCGGCGTGCAGGTATACGGGGTACACTTTCGCCGTTTTGCGGTCAAGCACCAGCGCCGAATCGAGGAGTCCTTTCCCGATGTACTTGTCGTTGAGGAAGAGATCCACGTCGGGTTCTTCCACGGCGATGGTGAAGCCGTTCGGGTTATCGATCCGCGCATCCACCCGCAAGGCCACGGTGCGGGCGTCCATGGAGAGGAGTTCCACGTTGGTGATGTCCGTGAGTTCCACTTCCTTGTAAGGTGAACAGGAGACGAAGCACAGAACCGCAATGGTTCCGAAGATCAGGGTTCGCATGGCGCGTGCATGGCGAATGCTATGCCGAAGGATCAACCCTTGCCGCGCCATCATCGCTGCATAGTTCGCGAAAAAGTGCGGCATGGTGCGGGTATTTTCCCGAACGCATCCATGGACACATCCGGGATCAACGCCCAAGTTGCGCCGTGGGTTCACAGCGCATGGTTCATTAACGGCCAGGGCTGCGGATCGGATGCATTTGCCCCGCACCAACCGCGCGCACCATCGCCCCTACCTTCGCCCACCGCCAGCGATGCGCACGTTCTTCGGGATCCTCCATTACGGAAGGCTGTACTGCGTTCATGCTTTCCTCACCATACAAGCGTGGTCCAGTATCTCCTCTACTGGAGCTTTCCCTGAGTTCCCACACCAACGACGCTAGGCCGGGCAATCCTCCCCATCGTCGACAACCTGATGATGCGCACATTCGATCACTCGTTGATCCGTATCGCACATAAGCCGGACTGATGAAAGGCATGGACCTCGTGAAGCGAACTCTCGTCATTCTGATCCTGGGCTTGATGGTGGTCCACTTCGGGTTCCGTTTACGCTTGATCACCGACCACAGAGTTGATCTTGGTGCACAGGAGATCAACGTGGTGTACGGCATACAGAAGATCATGCTTGGCAGGCCGTTATATCAAGATCCGGAGGAGCCGCCCTTTGACGTGATGCAGTACACCCCGGCATACTATTTCTTGTGTGCTGGTGTCGGGTCTGTCGTAGGTATCGATGTCCAGGACACGTACGCCCTTTTCCTTTTGAGCAGGATCACGTCGCTCTTGTTGAATCTAACGACTTGCTGGCTCATCTATCTCCTTACTCGTGTGGTCGGAGCGGGTACGTGGTTGGGGCTGGCCACAGGTGCGCTGGTGTTCGCCCTTCATTCCGAGCAATTCTATTCGCGCGTCGACTCCCTTTATGCGCTATTCTTCACTGCCTCACTGCTCGTCTTCATCCGATCCATTCATGCTGAAGGACGCAAGGGACTGCTCGTTTGTACACTGCTATGTGCGCTGGCTTTCATGACCAAGCAGAACGGTGTGTTGATGATCGGCATCGTGGGAGCCTATCTCCTCATCGAACGATCGTGGCGATCCTTTGGCCTGTTCGCGATCGCCTCCATGTTGTTCATTCTTGCCGGTCTGGGCCTCACGTTGATCGATTCAGCACCGATCGATCTCTGGAAGAACACTGTTCAAGGCTTGATGAATGGGTTGGTCGAGCGACCCTTCCCTCACTTTCGTGATCCAGGGGTGTACAAATTCTACGCGGGCTGGCACATTGCTGCGGTTGCCTTGTTCGTCGTGTTCTTCCGCAAGGGGAACGGGGTCTTTCGCTTCTTTGCCGTGGCCATTCTCCTGTCGCTCTTGTTCGGGGCGGTCGCCAGCTTCAAGCAAGGCAGCGGTTCGCATTACCTCTTCGAATTCCACCTTTTCGTCATGGTAGGATGTGTGGTCTGGATCGCTTCTGCTTCTGAGCGGGCATCGCGTGTTGCAGGTGTTCTATTCCTCTCGTATGCGCTTCTTTTCATGGTACACCGTACACGCCAACTCCAAGCTTGGTTGGGCAGTGATGCGGAACGGTCCACCTCGTTAAAGGAGTACCGTTCGGACCTCCGGGCTTTCCATGTTCTGGTCGGTGAGCTTGGTCTTCGGACGCAGGATCGCGTATTCATCACCTATCGCGGCCACTTGGAATTGTTGTTGAACGGATATGGACTATTGGCGCAAAAGGACATCCTCGAGTGGAGCAGGACCCCGCCCTTTGACCTGCATCTGTTCGATCAAGCGATGGTTGATGGGACGGTGCGATATGTCATCTCCAACACGGCAACGGATCCGATGCGATCCATGGGGTACAACGATCCCCTTTTCAGGCCGGTCCGGGAATGGGAAGGCCGCATCATTTGGTCCAGAGCCCCTACTGTGTCCGGGACCCCGACGGGTCTTTGATCGCTCAGCTGTCTGTGGACGTGATCCCCCAAGAGGGGACGTGATGAACCTGATATCGGCGCGCATCCCGGTAGGGCAACCGTGCATCGTGCTGTGCTGCGGCTACCTTCGCCCACCGCCAGCGATGCGCAACTTCTTCCGGATCCTCCGCTTCGGTGCGCCGTACCGGCACTACGCTTTCCTCAACGCGTTCTTCAACCTGCTGGCCACGGTCTTCCACCTGGCCTCCTTGCTGCTCTTCATCCCGTTCCTTCGGCTGCTGCTCGGACAGGTGAAGCCCGTGGATGTCCGGCCCGGTGAACTGTGGACCCGCGAAGGATTGGAAGGAACCTTCAACTGGATCCTTACACAGTTGATCGGGGAGCGCGGCCAGATGGGTGCGCTGTTGGTGATCAGCATCGGCGTGGTGGTCCTCTTCCTCTTCAAGAACATCTTCCGCTACCTCGCCATTGTTGCCATCTGCAACTTCCGCAATTTCATTGTGCGCGATATCCGAGCGCGGATCTACGACAAGCTGTTGGAGCTACCGCTGCGCTACCATACCAACGAGCGCAAGGGTGACCTGCTCTCGCTCATCACCAACGACATGCAAGTGGTGGAGTACAGTGTGATGTACTACATCGAGATGATCTTCCGCGAGCCCATCGCCGTGCTGCTCTTCCTGGCCACCATGCTCACGCTATCGCCACAGCTCACCGTGATCTCGTTGCTGCTGCTGCCGGTCAGTGGATTGCTCATCGCACGCATCAGCAAGAGTTTGAAGCGCAAGAGCGCGCGCGTGCAGGAGAAGAGCGCCGACCTGCTCGCGCGGGTGGAGGAAACGCTATCCGGTATCCGCGTGGTGAAGGCCTTCAACGGTGAAGCGGACATGCGCCGTCGCTTCGAACGGGAGAACGAATTGCTCACGCGTGGAAGCATTTCCATGTTGAACCGGCAGGACATCGCATCGCCGCTCAGTGAAACGATGGGTGCTGCGGTGATGGCGGCCATCGCGTATATCGGTGGCTCGTATGTCTTGGGCTCGGAACCGTCCCTTACCGGCGACAGCTTCCTCGGCTTCATCATCATCTTCTCGCAACTGCTCGCGCCGATCAAAGGATTCTCACAGGGTTGGAGCGGCATCACGCGCGGCGGCGCAAGCGGTCAACGCATCTTCGACCTGCTCGCCGTGGAGAACACCGTGAAGGAGAAGCCGGACGCGAAACCGATCACTGACTTCACTGACCGCATTGAGTACAAGTCGATCGCCTTCGCGTACCAGGATCCCGCCAAGGGCCCGGTGCCGGAAGGAAGAACGGCGGTGTTGCAGGACATCGACCTCACCATCACCAAAGGGAAGAGCGTGGCCTTGGTGGGCACCAGCGGCGGCGGAAAAACCACCCTCGCCAACCTGTTGCCACGCTTCTTCGATGTGAGCGAAGGGGCCTTGCTGGTGGATGGCATCGACATCCGCGATCTGCGCATCACCGACCTGCGTGCGCTCATGGGGATCGTCACGCAGGACAGCATCCTGTTCAACGATACCGTGGCGAACAACATCGCCTTCGGTGCACCGGGCACGAGCCAAGCGGACATCGAACGGGCTGCGCGCATCGCCAACGCGCACGAGTTCATCGGGAAGTTGGAGAACGGATATCAGACCAACATCGGCGATGGCGGCAATCGCCTGAGCGGTGGGCAGAAGCAGCGCATCGCCATTGCGCGTGCGGTGCTGAAGAACCCGCCGATCCTGATCATGGACGAGGCCACCAGCGCGCTGGACACCGAGAGCGAACGCCTCGTGCAGGATGCACTGATCAAGATGATGGAAGGGCGCACAAGCCTCGTGATCGCGCACCGCCTCAGCACCATCCAGCACTGCGATGAGATCTGCGTGATGCAACAAGGCCGTATCATCGAGCGCGGCACGCATCAGCAGCTGTATGAGGCCGGTGGGCAATACCGAAAGCTGTGTGATATGCAGGCGTTCGGGTAGTCTCTACCTTGGTTCCATGCGGACCGGCTCGCTCGTCATTTGCCTCCTAACGTTTGTGTGTCCGACCATCGGTCAAGTCACGGTCGGGCACAACGTGGGGTTCGCTTTGTCGAGGTGGGCGGTAAACGGTGGCGCGACTGAAGCAGCGAACGATTGGAACAGCGAGCAGTCGCCGATGCCGGGTCTCTTCTTTGAGATCCCTGTGGAGATCCCCGTATTCCGCAAGTTCAGGCTCATTTCCGGGCTCGGCTTCATTCAGAAGGGATTTCAATGGAAGGAGAGTCACGAATTGTATCGTGTTGGATTCCTCCAGCTTCCACTCTTGGTCGGTGTGCGGTTAGGCTCTTCTCGCTTTCATTTCACGCCCTCGCTCGGAGCTACGCTCTCCAAGAACATGGGTGGGGCGCGTCGCTTCGACATCGGGGTACTCGATCTCCGGGCCTATACGCCGATCGGAAGACCTGACGACATTGGATATCCCTACCGTATGCCTGATTGCGAATGGGCACTTCAAGGCCGACTCTCCGTTGACTATCAGTTGAAGAGATCAAGGATCGGCCTTGTCGTGGGATATCAACATGGCGTGAGCAACATGATGATCAACTATATCCCTCCTTACGCGGACTTCGACAACCCGGAGGGAATACCGGACCCCACCATACCGGATCGTGCCTTTCAACGCTCGATGACCATCTCGTTGGGCTATGTGCTTGAGGTCGGGCGACGTTCGAGTTCGACTGCAGCTCGTGACACAACACGCGAAGCTGTTAAGGCCGCACCTAGGCGTTTCTCCATTGGTCAAAGGGCCGGTGTTTCCTATGCTTCGATCGTGTACACAGCTTCCTTGCCCGAAGAACAGGATCGTGTGAACAGCGATTCGGAACCCCTGAAAGGTCTGGCCAGCGCACTTGTGGTGAACATCAGGTTGAATGATCGGTTCAGCTTGCAACCCGAGCTGGCATACACGCAGCGCGGTTGGAGAAGCCAGTGGTACCCGCGACCATCGATCAAGAACGACGTGCTTCGAATGAACTACCTCGAGTTGCCTGTGTTGGTTCGTTACTCTCCGTTCGCAGGTAAATGGCAGCCCTTCGTTCTGGTCGGTCCGGTGGTGGGCCGGGGCGTTGGCGGGTTCGATATCGCCACGATCGACTCCCCGGTGTTCGGTGAGTATTCCTTCCCTTGGCAAATGACCTTCGGCGATGATCCGGAGTCGCAGTATGAGTTGTACGACATCGCGTTGCTAGCGGGTGCAGGGGTCCTGTACAGGACAAAGCGCACGGAAGTGTTCGTTGATCTGCGCTACCAGTCCAGTGTTACGGACTTCGTCCCGGCTGGGAACATGGTCCAGTATTCCGATGACATCACGGCCAAGCACCGCGTTTGGCTCTTAAGCGTTGGCTACCTCATTCCGTGGTGATAACGAGCGTAAAGGGTCATGGGCAACTGCACTCTGATGGCCGCCGCACGGCCCCACCTCTTCCGCTTGTCACTACTCCTTCTTCTGGAACAATCGCTGGAAGAAGCTGGGCCGATCCTCCTTCGCGGCCGTATCCGCCCGTGAAGGCCTGAACAACTTTTGGACGAAGCGATCCACCGCGCTCGTTGTAAGCCGCGGTTCACAGTTCATGGCCACATCTTCCGCTTCCATCCACGCGAAGCCAGTGACGTACTTCTTCCGCAACGCGGGTTCGGCTTCGATCCCTTTCAGCACGCGACCAACGATCGGGAGCGCGAGTTGTCCGCCGGTTCCGTTGGCGCTGGTGAAGTGGATGTCCGGATCGAACGCGCCGACCCACGTGCCGATGACGAGATTGGAGGTGTACGCCACGAACCACGCATCGCTGTAGCCTTGTGAGGTGCCGGTCTTCCCGGCGTATGGCCCGGTCACCCCGTAGCGTGAACGCAACGATGCACCGGTGCCTTCATTCACGGCCCGCTGCAACATGGCGGTGATATCCGCAGCGGTCTGCTCCTTGATCGCACGCGTGGTCTTCACCTTCTTCGCTTTGTAAAGCACCTTGCCTTGCGCATCGCTGATGGAGGTGATGAACTGCGGCACCACACGCTGTCCCCCGTTCGCGAACGCGCCGTACGCGGGCACGAGATCATGCAGTGCGATGTCCGTTGCACCCAAGGCCATGGCCGGGTTGCTGACATCGGTGGTCGGCAATCCGAGGTCGGTCATCACCTTGCGCAAGGTGTCCGTGCCGGTGTGGAAGTACAGGTCCACGGTGGGCCGGTTCATACTGCGGGTCAGGGCATACCACATGGCTACTGATCCTTCGATGGTGTCGCGGTCGAAGTTGTCCGGTGTCCAGTCGTCGTAGGCCGCGTAGGTCTGTCGTGAGTTGTCGAGGTAGTCGCACGGACTCATGCCACCTTCGATCGCCGCCGCATAGACAATGGGTTTGATCGTGCTCGCCACCGGACGCTTGGCGTTCACGAGGTCGTAGGGGAGATAGCGGTGATCATTGCCGCCGATCCATGCGCGTACGGCTCCGCTCGTGGGGTCCATCATCAACACGGAAGCATTCAGCATGCGGTGGTAGTGCCAGAGGCTATCGCGATAGCTCAACGTGTCCACGCGCTTGCCATCATGATCGTACAGTTCACCGGTGTAGATCGGGTTCGACTTCCAACGTCGTTCCTTCCGGTGCGTTGTTTTCTTCTCCCACCCCGCGCGCACTTTCCCGGAGCGCAGCTCGCGATCCAACTTCGGTTGCATCGCCGCGAGGTGCGCGTGCGCGGCGTCGTATGCGAGTTGTTGCAACGCGGGGTCTATCGTCGTGGTGATCCGCAGTCCATCCTTTTCCAGGTCGTACTGCTTCCCGGTCGCCTTCGTGATGTCCTTCAGGATGAGCCGCGCTTCATCCGCTACGTGTTGGTTGAAGTAACCATAGAGGTCGAGCACATCACCGCCCGTATAGTTCAGGTCGATCACCCGTTTGCGAAGGCTGTCGGTCACTGCGCGGTCCAAGTGTCCGCGGTCGTGCATCAGCTCAAGTACCTGATCGCGCCGGTCCTTCGATCGTTCCGGATGCAAGCGTGGATTGTAGCTCGTGTTCGCTTTCAGCATGCCCACGAGCACGGCGCCTTCCTCCACGCGCAAGCGTTTGGTGGGTTTGCCGAAGAAGCGTTGTGCCGCTGATCCGATCCCGTACGTGTTCTCGCCGAAGGGTACCGAGTTGAAGTAGAGTACGAGCACATCGTTCTTGCTCAGCACGCGTTCCAGTCGTTGGGCAACGAGCGCTTCCTTCATCTTGTTCACGGGAATGGTGAGCAAGCCGTGCTTTCCGCGACCGTAGAGGTTCTTGACGATCTGTTGCGAGATGGTGCTGCCGCCGCCACCGCTGCGATCGCGGCCCAGCAGTGTGCGGAAGAAGACGCGCACATAGCTGCGGCCGTCCACTCCGGCGTGCTCGAAGAAGCGCGCGTCCTCGGTGGATACCAATGCGTCGATCAAGTGTTGAGGCAGGTCCTCGTACCGGATGTTCGTGCGGTCCTGCGCGAAGATCTTCCCGATCAAGGTGCCATCCGCAGCGAGCACCAATGTGGCTTGTTCGTGGCGGATGTTGCCCAGCTCTGCTTCACCGGGAAGTTCGCCGAACACACCGCTGCTCACGAGTTGCATCAAGGTGAAGAAGGCGACCACAGCGAGTGCAAGGCCGAAGAGCACCACTTTCAGAGCGATCCGCCCGCGTCCCTTTCCTTTCTTACTGCGCTTCTTGGCCATAAGTCCTCAACGTTCCGAACGGATCGTTCGCACGCCACGCATCAGGGCTCCAGGTAGTCGTCCTTGAAGAGCAGGTCGCTCTCGTACGGGTAGCGCGCGATGTGCAGGGCCTTCACCCGCGCATACAGAAGCTTGCGCAATTGATCGAAGTTGCTCTTCTGCACGGCACTGATGAAGATGCATTCCTCACCGGCCATGCGCGCCATCCATGTCTCCTTCAATTCCTCCAGCGAGTACTGCTCCACGCGTTTGGGTTCGAGGTCGTCAGGGTCGTGGTGCGCAGGGCGATATGCATCGATCTTGTTGAAGATCACGATCACGGGCTTGTCACCCGCGCCGATCTCGTTCAACGTCTGTTTCACCGTTTCGTACTGCTCCTCGAAGTTGTGGTGGCTGATGTCCACGACGTGCAAGAGCAGATCGGCTTCGCGCGTTTCATCCAGCGTACTCTTGAAGCTTTCGATCAGTTGGTGCGGCAGCTTGCGGATGAAGCCTACCGTGTCACTGACAAGGAAGGGTAGATTGCCGAGCACCACTTTGCGCACCGTCGTGTCGAGCGTCGCGAAGAGCTTGTTCTCGGCGAAGACCTCGCTCTTGCTCAACACGGTCATGAGCGTGCTCTTGCCCACGTTGGTATAGCCCACCACCGCCACGCGCACCAATTTGCCACGGTTGCTGCGCTGTGTGGCCATCTGCCGGTCGATGTCCTTCAGTTGACCTTTGAGCAACGCGATGCGATCGCGTACCAAACGCCTGTCGGTCTCGATCTCCTTTTCACCGGCACCACCGCGCGTGCCGGTTCCGCCGCGCTGCCGCTCCAAGTGCGTCCACAACTTGGTGAGGCGCGGCAGCATGTACTCGTACTGTGCCAACTCCACCTGCTTCTTGGCGTGTGCGCTGCGTGCCCTACGGGCGAAGATGTCGAGGATCAAGCGCGGACGATCGAGCACCGGCTTCGCCAATACCTTTTCCAGATTGCGTTGCTGGGCGGCGGAGAGTTCATCATCGAAGATCACGCAATCCGCACCGTTCGCCGTCATCCATTCCTTGATCTCGGCGAGCTTGCCACTGCCCACGTACGTGCGGCCATCGGGTTTGTGCAAGCGCTGGGTGAATCGCTTCAGCGTACTGATGTTCGCGGTGGTGGCGAGGAACTCGAGTTCATCCAGGTATTCCTTCACCTGGTCAGCGTCCTGATCATTGTTGATGAGTCCGATGAGCACCGCGCGCTCGGCCTTCCCGCTCAGCTCCAGTGGGTCGATCATTTCTTCTTCGCCAATGCGCGGACATGATCCACCACGGCATCGATCTCCTTCGCCGTGAGCATGTTCTTGAATGGCTGCATCACGCCCTTGCCCTCGCTCACACGCGCGGTCATTTCAGCCTTGGTGAGTACGGATGCCGTGAGGTCCTTGGCGCCGTTGAAGCCCAACTTGCCATTGCCGCCGTGGCAGAGCACGCAGTTCATGCGGTAGAGCTGTTCGCCTTTGCTCATGCCGCCATACACGCCCGACCCCATGGGTGCATCGCTGCTTCCGCAGGCAATGGCGAACAACACAAGGGAGGTGATGCCGATGATCGGTCTCCTCATAGCCAACCCAATGCATGGCCGACCTCCGTGAACGGCCATGGAACGGCCCAGAGGATCAGCAGCAGGCCGATCCCATAGAAGATCACGATCGTGCGCTGCTTCAGGTATTCCGCATTGGCTTTCTTGGAAAGCATGCGCCCCACCGTGATCAGGGCGATGGCGATGATCATGGTGCCGATGTGCTCGTACTTGAAGAACCGCCTGTGAGGTTCCTCCATGTGGTCGATGGCCGTGTAGTGCATCGCGTACAGGATGCCGCCGAGGACCAATTGTACGTGGCAGAACACCATGGCCAGAATGGTGACCATGCGATCACCGGTGAGGATGGGCCGACCGGTGAGCCAGCCGCGCAGGTTCACGACGAAGGCCCAGAGGAGGGCCAGCAGCACGGCATAGCGGAGCAGGCTATGCAGGAAGCCGAGAAAGCTGTTGTCCATGGGTCTGTTCCGGGATCGGAGGGCCGAAGGTAGTAGCGTGAGACAGGGACCGTTGATCGCGCAGTTCCGGGGCGTGCGTGCGGTGGCTACTTTCGCCGGGCCTCATGCGGAGCTTCCCTCTTTTCCTCGCGTTGCTTTTCTGCGCGATCTCCTTCGGCCAGAGCACCGCGCCTCCTGTGCATGTGGTGAACACCGCCCCGGTGATCACCGCGTTCACCAATGCGACCCTGCACATCGATGCGCGCACCACGCTCCAGAAGGCGACGTTGGTGGTGAAGGATGATCTGGTGATGGCTGCCGGGGTCGGGGTATCGATCCCTGCGGGCGCCGTGGTCCGTGATCTACAAGGACTGCACATCTGGCCAGCGCTGATCGAACCGTACAGCGATCTCGGTCTTCCGGTCAGCACCTCCGAGGAACGCAAGGCTGAGAACCGTGCCGCGCGGCATTGGAACGGCGCCTTGCGCAGCGATGCACACGCGCATGAGTTGTTCAAGAACGATATGGAGCGGGCAGGGAAATTCCGTGAGCAAGGCTTTGCATTAGTGATCTTCCATCGGATGGACGGCATCGCGCGCGGGACATCCGCAGCGATCGTGCTGAGTGATGAGTCACCGGTGAAAGCGGTGGTGGAACCGGATCTTGCGGCACATTTCAGTTTTCGGAAAGGGAGCAGCACGGATGGCTATCCCGGGTCGCTCACCGGGGCCATCGCGTTGGTCCGACAGGCCTTCCTTGATGCGCAGTGGTATGCTTCGCTTCACTCCACCACGGAAACGGACGCGGTGTTGCACGCCTTGGGTTGCCAGTTGACCGGCCGGCTGGTGTGCGAAGCCTCCGATCGGAATGACGTGTTGCGATGGTCGACGATATTGCGCGAGTTCCAATTACCAGCCATCATCAAGGGGGCGGGGGATGAGTATGCACGCCTGGAGGCGATCAAGGCCACCGGACTTCCGCTCATCGTTCCCTTCGACCTGCCGGAAGCATACGATGTGGATGATCCCTACGATGCGCAGGAGGTCAGCTTCGCACGGTTGAAGCATTGGGAACTCGCACCCTTCAATGCGGCGATGTTGGACAGTGCCGCGATCCCTTTCGCGCTTACCACGCAGGGACGGAAGGATCTTGCATCGGTATGGAAGGATCTGCGAAAGCTGGTGGAGTGCGGCCTGGACAGCGCGCGTGCCATCGAACTTTTCACCACGGATCCAGCGCGGCTTTTCGGATTGGATGATCGCTACGGCGCACTTCGTCCGGGCATGTCGGCGAACCTGCTGATCACCAGTCAGCATCTGTTGAATGCGAAGAACATCATCCATGAGACCTGGGTGAATGGCAAGCGATTCGTGTTGGCGGATCCGGAGGCGCCGAAGCTGCAAGGGGCCTACGAACTCAATTTCGTGGATGCGATCTGGACCATGGACATCGGCGGAGAGCGTGATAAGCCGGAGGTCACGGTCCGTCGTTCCACAGAGAACGACAGTTTGAAATTGAAGGTCCGCTTCGATCGCCAAGGAAGTGTGGTGAGTTTCAGTTTCGCACCGAAGGACAAGCCGGAGGAGATCGTCCGCTTGAACGGGACCATCCACGCCGGTGGCGGGATCTGGGATGGACAAGGACAGAAGCCCGGCGGTGCATGGTTCGTGTGGAGCGCGATCCGCCGATCGGACAAGGGCGGCGGCAAGCAGCTAGCGGACACCACCAAGGTGAAGCCGCGACCTGCGAAACCGTCGATCAATTATCCGCTCGTCGGCTATGGTTGGGTCAGCGCACCGAAGCAGGAGACCGTGCTGTTCCGGAACGCTACGGTGTGGACGAACACATCAAGCGGGATCCGCCGCAACACGGATGTGCTGGTTCACGAGGGTAAGGTGATGGCCGTGGGCGAACGGTTGGATGTGAATGTGCTTTTCCCCGGCAAGAAGAAGCCGACCGTGACGGAAGTGGATGCCACGGGAAAGCACCTCACCTGCGGGATCGTGGACGAGCATTCGCACATCGCACTTTCACGCGGCGTGAATGAAGGATCCCACAATGTGACCAGTGAAGTGCGCATGGGCGATGTGGTGAACCCGGATGATGTGAACCTGTACCGCGATCTCGCCGGTGGCGTCACCACCGCGCAGTTGCTCCACGGCAGCGCGAACCCGATAGGAGGCCAGAGCGCGCTGATCAAACTGCGCTGGGGTCATGTGGCGGACAGCCTCCTTATCCGCAATGCCCCGAAGCGGATCAAGTTCGCCTTGGGCGAGAACGTCAAGCAAAGCAACTGGGGACCGGGTTCGCGCTTCCCCGCCACGCGCATGGGTGTGGAGCAGGTGTATTACGACGCCTTCCTCCGCGCCAAACAATACGACCTCGACCGCACGAGCTGGTCGCTCTTGAAACCGAAGGAGCGTGAGTTGCGCAACGCACCGCGCAGGGATCTTCGCTTGGAAGCACTCGCCGAGATCCTGCGCGGGGAGCGCGACATCAGTTGCCACAGCTATGTGCAGAGCGAGATCGGCATGCTCATGCACGTGGCCGACAGCATGGGCTTCAAAGTGAACACCTTCACGCATATCCTCGAAGGCTACAAGTTGGCCGACCGGATGAAGCAGCACGGCGCAAGTGCGAGCACCTTCAGCGATTGGTGGGCCTATAAATTCGAGGTGAACGATGCGATCCCGTACAACGCAGCGCTGATGCACGCGCGTGGACTGAACGTCGGGATCAACAGCGACGATGCCGAGATGAGCCGACGGCTGAACCAGGAGGCCGCGAAGACGGTGAAGTACGGCGGCGTGAGCGCCGAGGAAGCGTGGAAGATGGTGACGCTGAACCCGGCGCGTATGCTGAAGCTCGATCACCGCATCGGATCGGTGGAACCGGGCAAGGATGCCGATCTGGTGTTGTGGAGCACCGATCCGTTGAGCATCGATGCCAGGGCCTTGAAGACGTACGTGGATGGTGTGTGCTACTACGATGCGCAACGCGATCAAGCGCAACGCGCATGGATCGCATCGGAGCGCGATCGCATCGTGCGGGCCATGATGCAGGCGAAGACCGATGGTGCACCGACACGCAAAGCACGCCGCGATCAACCACACTTGTGGCACTGCGATGATCTCGGCGATGAAGAAGAACTGGACCATGCGCACTGACCGTATCCTCTCCTTCGCATGGGCGATCGCGATCAGCGGTGTACTCCTCGCGCAGCGTCCTTCGCCAGCACCTGCCCAAACGAAGAGCGTACTCGTTACCGGAGGAACCGTGCATGTGGGCGATGGCAAAGTGATCGACGACGGTGCGGTGGGCTTCCGCAACGGTCGCATCGACTATGTCGGTTACAACTACGGTGTGACGGTCGTGTACGACACGGTGATCGACGTGAAGGGACGGCATGTGTACCCGGGCATCATTGCGCCGGATAGCCCGCTGGGACTTCTGGAGGTTGAACAGATCCGCGCCACATCGGACATCCAGGACCTCGGTGGCATGGAACCCGAGTTGCGTGCGATCCCGGCGTACAAGGCGGATTCACGCGTGATCCCCACGGTGCGTTCCAACGGTGTGTTGATGGCGCAGATCGCTCCGCAAGGACTTACGATAGCAGGCACGAGCAGCATCGTGCAACTCGATGCATGGGATGGTGATGCGGCATTGATACGCTCCGGTGATGGCGTATTCATGACCTGGCCTGCAGCATACCAGCGAAGCGGATGGTGGGCGGAACCCGGGGAAACGGACAGCGAGAAGAAGGACGAACGTGCGAAGAAGATCGAGGAGATCAGGACGTTCATCCGAAAGGCCAAGGCCTACGCACAAGCGCCACCGCCGGTGGTGAAGGATCCGCGGATGGAATCGATGCGCCCGCTCTTCACGGGAAGTGCTTCGCTCTTCGTGCGCGCGAACGCTGCACGCGAGATCATTGAAGCGGTGCAACTCGCCAAGGCCGAAGGCATCAAGCGCACGGTGATCGTGGGCGGTTACGATGCGTGGCGTGTGGCGGATCTCCTGCGCGAGAACAAGGTGGATGTGATCCTGCGCCGGACACACAGCCTTCCGCTGCGGCCGGACGACGATGTGGATCTACCGTACCGGCTTCCCGCGTTGTTGAAGGAGCGCGGCGTCCGGTTCTGCCTGGACTACGCTGGCAATCACGAGCACGCCGGTGTGCGCAACCTTCCGTTCGTGGCGGGCACAGCGCGGGCGTATGGATTGGATAGCGAGGATGCACTTCGTGCGATCACCCTCGATGCGGCCGCCGTGCTCGGCATCGATGATCACTGCGGAAGCTTGTCGGTCGGGAAGGACGCCACGCTGTTCGTTTCCGCTGGTGATGCATTGGACATGCGTGGCAACGATGTCCAACTCGCGTTCATCCAAGGGCGTCGGATCGTGCTGGACGATCACCAGAAGGAATTATACCGGCAGTACAAGCGCCGGGCGGAGCAGGGTCAGTAACCCAGCCGGCTGCGCACGCGCTTCAATACATCGGTTGCGATCACCCTCGCCTTCGCTTGTCCTTCCTTCAGGTGCGCATACAGTTCACTGCGATCAGCCATCAACCGATCGAAGGCGACACGCTCGTTCCGGAATCCATCCAGCAATGCGGCCAGCAATTCCTTCTTCGCGTGGCCGTATCCGTACCCACCGGCGCGGAAGTTCGCCGCCATCGTGGATACCGCTTCGGCGGGCGCCACCAGCTTGAAGAGCCGGTACACGGTGTTCTGCTCCGGGTCCTTGGGCTCCTCCATGGGTACGCTGTCCGTGACAATGCCCATCACCTGCTTCTTCAATTCCTTCTCCGGCGCGAAGGGATCGATCAGGTTGTTGCGGCTCTTGCTCATCTTCTCGCCATCGGTGCCGGGCACGATCATCACCATCGGGTCGATGCGCGCATCGGGCAGCACGAACGTCTCGCCCATTTGCCGGTTGAAGCGTTCGGCGACATCGCGCGTGAACTCCACGTGCTGTTTCTGGTCCTTGCCCACGGGTACGAACTCCGCATCGTACAGCAGGATGTCCGCTGCCATCAGCATCGGGTAAGTGAACAGCCCGGCGTTCACATCATCCAATCGGTCGGCCTTGTCCTTGAAGCTGTGCGCAAGGGACAGGCGTGAGTACGGGAAGAAGCAGCTGAGGTACCACGCGAGTTCCGCGGTCTCCGGCACATCGCTCTGGCGATAGAAGACCGTACGCTCGGTATTCAGCCCGCATGCCAACCACACCGCAGCAACGCGGTCCGTGTTCTCGCGCATCACTTCGGCGTCCTTCACCTGGGTGAGCGCGTGCAGGTCCGCGATGAAGAGGAAGGACTCGTTGCTGGCGTCGTTGGCCAAGGCGATCGCTGGGCGTATCGCGCCCAACACGTTGCCGAGGTGGGTGGTGCCCGTGCTCTGTATGCCGGTGAGGATGCGTGCCATGGGAAGCGCGGCGAAGATATCCGCGCAGAGCACGCATGGAAGGCGGCGGATCGGGCTGGAACGGCCGCCTACCTTCGCCGCCCTTCCGATCATGAGCGAGCCGCAGGAAACCGAACGATCGCGCGTGCTGGATGGCGAACTGCGTCGCCACCCGGTGACGAAATGGTTGTTCCTGCCGTTCCGCTGGCTCTACAAGGTGTGGTTCGTCCTGGTCTTCTTCGGTTCGTTGGTGATCCTGTACATCCCGTTCCGGATCCTGCTGAAGCGGCCGCAGCGCTACTACCGGGCGTTCCGGCTGAAGCGGGTGTGGGCGAGCTTCCTTCGAAGGGCCTCCGGTGTTTCGTTGCGGATCGAACGCCACGCGCCGCTTCCCGATCCACCCTATGTCATCTGTAGCAATCACAGCAGCTACCTGGACATCATCCAGATGTACAATGTGATCCCACGCTACTTCCTCTTCATCGGGAAGTACGAACTGCTGAAGTGGCCGCTCTTCAACATCTTCTTCAAAGGGATGAACATCGCAGTGAACCGGGGGAACACCGTGGAGGCCGCACAAGCTTTTCGTAGAGCGGCCCAAGCGATCGATCGGGGGACGAGCATCGCCATCTTCCCGGAAGGGACCATTCCTGCGTTCACGCCGCGGATGAAACCATTCAAGGACGGCGCCTTCAAATTGGCCATCGAGAAACAAGTACCTGTGGTGCCCGTGACCTTCCTGGATCACTGGCGACTCTTCGGTGAACCGTTGGAGATCATGTCGCGTGCCCGTCCGGGGGTGGCGCGTGTGGTGGTCCATGCGCCCATTCCGACCAAGGGAATGACCGAGGCCGATCAGATAGCTTTGCGCAAGCAGGTCTACGCGGTGATCGAAGGTCCATTGCTGGAAGCCTGAACAAGAGAACGGAACATGAAGATCGACGACGCCACCTTGGATCGAATTTCTGAACTGGCCCGCTTGGATCACAGCGACCCGGCTGCGCGCAAGGCGATCCTCGCCGACATGGAACGGGTCCTCGGTTTCGTGGAGAAACTGAATGAGGTGGATACCACCGGTGTGGAACCCTTGATCTTCATGACCGAAGGCGAGAACAACCTGCGTGAGGATGTGGCCGAGATCACGATCACCAAGCAGGACGCCTTGAAGAACGCGCCGGTGAAGGACAGCGACTACTTCAAGGTCCCCCGGGTGGTGGACAAGGGCTGAGGCCGGTTCCAGTACAGCAGTTCGAAGGGATGGTCCGATCCGCCATGCATGGATCAGCGGTTTTCGCATCTTGCGCCGCGCCGGTAAGCATATCCGGCGAATGATCCCACCATGAGGGCCTTGATCACCCGTTACCCGGTCCTTATTCTTACAGTCCTTGTTCTCGGGGTCCAGTTCGGCATCGTCATGGTCACCGCCCATCTCCTGCCGGAGGGTGTCCGGTTGCGCGACGCCCCGTTGGCGCATTCGATATTCCGGCTGCGCGTCTTCTGGCCACTGGTCCTTGCCGTTGGGATCACCTATTACCTTGAAGGCCGTTCCGGCGTTTCGCACTTGTTCAGCGCCTACCGGGTCTGGCGCGTCCCGGTCCGGTTCTACGCGTTCGCCTTCTCGTGGAAATTCCTTTTCTGTTACGTGGCTTGGGTGATCGCGGATCTTGCGGGTATCCTGGAGTGGCCGGGAGCGTTAGTGGCCAACTTCTTCGATGGCGACCACCATCAATTCATAACCATGCTTTACACCATGCCGTTCATTATCGGCATTGCGCTGGTGGAAGAGACCACATGGATGAAGTTCTGTGTGACCCGCTTACAAGCACGCTACACCGCATTCACGGCCTGCGTTCTTACCGGGCTGGCTTGGGGGCTCTGGTACCTGCCCATGTTGTTGTTGGGGGAAGGTGTGCCGGAGGGCTATCCGTGGTATGCGTTCCTGGTGAGCATGGTTGGGCTTACCCTCCTGCTGGGTTGGACCTATAACAGGACCCACAGCGGCATCGTGCTGTTGATCATGCAGGTCGTCAGCAACATCGCCTTTTTCGTCCTGCCTGCCCTTCCGGCTTGGCACGATATGGACCCGAGTTATGTGATCGGGTTCATCGTGGTGGAGATTGGTGTGGTCATCTACCTGGTCCTGCGCTATGGCCCGAAGGATCTTGGCACAGTGCCGCGCCCGGTATGGAAGATCCCACCACCGGTCCTTCGGGATCCATCGTTCAATGTGAGCGGGACGACCGGTCGGTCCACGGACCTTGGGTTCTGATAGCTAAGAAGGGCTCTGTATCCTTTCAAGGCTGTGGAGGGCACGGTTACCTTGCCGACCATTTTCATCACCCACATGTACGGCAAGATCAAGCAGCACTTGGCTCAGGAACTCCAGTCCATTGAAGAAGCTGGACTGTACAAGCGAGAACGCATCATCACCAGCGAACAAGCGGCGGAGATCACTGTGAATGGCCGTTCAGTCCTGAACTTCTGCGCCAACAACTACCTCGGCCTCAGTTCGCATCCGGATGTGGTCGCAGCGGCGCACGCTACGCTCGACAGCCATGGCTATGGAATGAGCAGCGTCCGCTTCATCTGCGGCACGCAGGATATCCACAAAGAGCTGGAGGAGAAATTGGCTGCGTTCCACGGAACCGAGGACACCATCCTCTATGCAGCATGCTTTGATGCGAACGGTGGCGTGTTCGAGCCTTTGCTGGGTGAAGAGGATGCGATCATCAGTGATTCGCTCAACCACGCCAGCATCATCGATGGTGTGCGCTTGTGCAAAGCCATGCGCTATCGCTACGCGAACAACGACATGGCCGATCTGGAGGTACAGTTGAACATGGCCCGGGCGGATGGTGCAAGGCACATCATCATCGTTACCGACGGCGTCTTCAGCATGGATGGCATCGTGGCCGATCTGAAAGGCGTCTGCGACCTTGCCGACAAGTACGAAGCGATGGTGATGGTGGACGAATGCCACGCGGCAGGCTTCATCGGCAGGACCGGTCGTGGTAGTGTGGAACACTGCGGGGTGATGGGTCGCGTGGACATCATCACCGGAACCTTGGGCAAAGCGCTGGGCGGTGCGATGGGCGGATACACCACCGGCCGCAAGGAGGTCATCGACATGCTGCGCCAACGCAGTCGGCCCTACCTCTTCAGCAATTCGTTGGCACCGTCGATCGTCGGGGCTTCCATCAAAGTGATCGAACTGCTGACAGCAAGTACCGAACTCCGTGACCGTCTGGAACGGAACGTAAACCACTTCCGCACCGGGATCGAAGCACTGGGATTCAAGACCCGTGGCGCCGATTCCGCCATCGTACCGGTGATGCTCGGCGATGCCAAATTGAGCCAGACCATGGCGGACGAACTGCTGAAGGAGGGGATCTATGTGATCGGGTTCTTCTTCCCGGTGGTGCCCAAGGACACGGCCCGGATCCGTGTGCAACTGAGCGCGTCCCACACGGAAGCCCATATCGATCATGCGTTGGCCGCCTTCGGCAAGGTGGGCAAGGCCTTGGGAGTGATCTGAAGAGAAGGTCCGGCCCCATCGATCCCTTGCGGGAAAGAAAAAGAGGATGAACGTGCCTTTGTTCATTTTCACGGAAAGCCGCTATATTCGCAGCCCGTTTTCAGGGACCTATCCACTCATACACGCACGACCGTGGCATCCACTACCCACACCACCAGCATGGCCAACGCGGCCACCGTTCAGCCCGAATGGTTGCTGGTAGACGCTGAGAATGAAGTACTTGGACGCCTTGCTAGCAAGGTGGCCATGCTCGTTCGCGGAAAGCACAAGCCCACCTTCACACCGCATGTGAACTGTGGCGATCACGTCATCATCATCAATGCCGACAAGGTGCGCCTGACCGGTAACAAGATGAAGGACAAGGAGTACCAGCGGTACAGCCTCTATCCGGGTGGACAGACCCGCGAGCCCGCCCACAAGCTGATGGCGCGCAAGCCCGAGGCCATGGTGGAGATCGCCGTTCGCGGCATGCTCCCCAAGAACACCCTCGGCCGTCGCCTCTTCAACAACCTGCATGTGGTGGCCGGTGCCACGCACGAGCATGAAGCACAGAAGCCGCGTTCATTCGACCTGAATACGATCAAGTAAGATGGCAACCACCAACAGCCTGGGACGCCGCAAGACAGCCGTGGCGCGCGTGAACCTCACGGAGGGCAAAGGCATCATCACGGTCAACGGCCGTGACAGCAAGGAATACTTCCCCATCATGCTGCAACAATTCAAGTTGGAGCAGGCGTTCAAGCTTACCGACACCGTTGGCAAGTACGACGTGATGGCGACCGTGGATGGCGGCGGGATCACCGGCCAGGTGGACGCCGTGCGTCTGGGCATCGCCCGCGCATTGGTGAAGATCGATGCCGAGCACAAACCGAAACTCAAGGCGGAAGAACTGATGACCCGTGACCCACGCGCCGTGGAACGGAAGAAGTTCGGACGCAAGAAGGCGCGTAAGCGCTTCCAGTTCAGCAAGCGTTAAGGTCCCTACGCTTGTTCAGGATCCAATCCTGGCGGACTGTACGTGTACTTCCCGGCTCCGCTCGAAGTGACACATACGCTACCACCAGGATGCCTGTACCAACGGGAACAAGGAAAGTGAATTGAACATCATGGCACGTCTCGAATTCCAACAACTACTCGACGCGGGTGTACACTTCGGCCATTTGCGCCGGAAGTGGAACCCCAACATGGCCCCGTACATCTTCGGCGAGAAGAAGGGGATCCACATCATCGACCTGAACAAGACCAGCGCGAAGCTGGAGGAGGCCGCCGCAGCGATGAAGAACATCGCGAAGAGCGGTAAGAAGGTCCTTTTCGTGGCTACCAAGAAGCAGGCGAAGGACATCGTGACCGAGAAGGTGAAGACCACGGGCATGCCTTACGTCACCGAGCGTTGGAGCGGTGGTATGCTCACCAACTTCGGCACCATCCGTCGTACCATCAAGAAGATGGCGACCATCGACCGGATGAAGATCGACGGCACGTTCAACAACATGAGCAAGCGAGAGCGTTTGCAAGTGAGCCGCCAGCGGGAGAAGATGGAGAAGAACCTTGGTTCCATCGCCGATCTTACCCGATTGCCCAGCGCGTTGTTCATCGTGGACATCGTGAAGGAGCATATCGCCGTGGCCGAGGCCCGCAAGCTGAACATCCCCACGTTCGCGATGGTGGATACCAACAGCGATCCCACTTTGGTGGATTTCGCGATCCCTGCGAATGATGATGCGACCAAGAGCATCGAGCTGATCGTGGACACCATGATCGCCGCGATCAACGAAGGCTTGGAGGAACGCAAGAACGACAAGACCGCTGTGGACGAAGGAGCGGAGGAGGATGGTGCCGAGACAGGTGACGCTGCGCCTCGGACCGTTGAGGCCGCGGTAGCTGAACCTGCTGCCACGAAGGCCGCTGGCGTTGAGCCTACCACCGAAGCTCCTGTTGCGGAGCCTGCTACCACCGAGGCCGCTGCCGATAGCGAAGCGACCGAGGAGAAGGCGTGATCCACTCCGTATAGACATGCGAGGACGGGATCCCGGGTGAAGCCCGGAATGACGTCCGCCCCGACCAAACCCACAACTATGACAACCATGGCCATTACCGCCACCGATGTGAACAAGCTCCGCCAGATCACCGGCGCGGGTATGATGGATTGCAAGCAGGCCCTCACCGAGGCGAACGGCGACTTCGATGCCGCCATCGACATCCTGCGGAAGAAGGGCCAGAAGGTCGCTGCGAAGCGCGCCGATCGGGACGCCTCCGAAGGACAGGTCATCGGCGTGATCAGCGCGGATGGCAAGCGCGGGGTTCTGGTTTGCACCAACTGCGAGACCGACTTCATGGCCAAGAACGCGGACTTCGCGGCCATGGCCACCCGCATCGCCACCATCGCTCTTGAGAAGGGTGCGGATAGCGTGGATGCGCTGAAGGCACTCGCCTACGACAGCAACGGACAGACGATCGCGGAGAAGTTGATCGAACAGACCGGCGTGATCGGCGAGAAGATCGAAGTGAGCGCATGCCACCTGCTCGATGCGGCGTATGTGTACGCTTACAACCACCCCGGTAACAAGGTGGGCAGCCTCGTAGGATTGAGCAAGGCCGGTTTCGAGAACGTGGCCAAGGACGTCGCGATGCAAGTGGCGGCCATGGGCCCGATCGCGTTGAGCAAGGAGACCACGCCGCAGAACATCATCGACAAGGAGATCGAGATCGGGAAGGAGCTCGCGATCCAAGAGGGCAAGCCCGCCGAGATGGCCGAGAAGATCGCCATGGGCCGCCTGAACAAGTTCTTCAAGGAGAGCACGTTGCTCGCTCAGGAATTCATCAAGGACAACAAGCTGAACGTGGAGCAGTACGTGAAGAGCGCGGACAAGGACCTCACGGTCGTTGGCTTCAAGCGGCACTCGCTGACGGTGTAACGAGTTTCCGACCAGGAATTGCGAACGGCTCCCGGATGGGAGCCGTTCTGCGTACCAGCAGTAACGTGGGCAGCAAGGAGACCGAGCGCCGAATTCACCGCGTCGACTGGGTCGAGATGGGATACCTTGGATGCCACATAGTACGACCGCCAAAGCTTGAACTTCATTGGGCAGGAGGAGTTGTAATAGACCCGGTCGCGAAATGAACACCCGTTCCAACACTCGATCATCCATGTGCAGGTCCTTCATGATGATGGTTGTCGTCCTCCTCGCAGCACGATCGACACAAGCACAGACGCCGAACATCATCTGCGATGTCACGGAGTTCTGCTATTGTTACGATGGCCCCTTGCAACCCGGCGAACCGATCCCGGGCATGAGCTTCATCATATGCCCGGATTCCATGAACACATCCTCCATTTCGGTGGTGTTCTGCTCTGGAGGGACGCCTACCGGTTTCGTCATCCGGTCGTTCAGTAGCATGGACGATACAGGTCCTCCCATCACCGGCTCTACGGGTAGTTTTCAGGATATCCATGGCGTAACGGGTGTCTCGGAGAACGCTTCGCTCTACATCGAATTCGACCCGCCGGAACTCGCACTGAGCTGTACCGCCGGTGACTTCCTACCCATTCGGTTCCTGGTCTTCCCGACCCCTTGGGAGTTGGATCCTTGGCCCGAAACAACGGAGTGCATCGGCAGCGGACCGACGTGCTTGACTACGGGGATCCCCGCGCTCGTGGAGATCACCACGCTCACGGCTGGCGCTGATGGCCGTATTATGTTGCCCGCATCCTTGTCCGCTTCGGCGCAGTTGGAACTGTTCGATGCGCAAGGTCGATCGGTGAAGGAGTTTCGTTCTTCTCCATCAGCACAATGGATCGACCTGGGTCAGCGCAATGCGGGCATCTACGTCCTGCGGTTGTTCGATGGCCGAACATCACGGACGTTCCGCGTGGTCGTGCCAGAGGGTGGCAGGCCATGATGTGCGAGCGATGCTTGGAGAATACGATGGTGGGATCGAAGCGCTTGCGATATTCGATCACGACTACGGGCCGCATGGTTTCCGAAGACGGAAGACCACTGCGAAGGTTTTCGTGAAGCGGAACGATCGGCGAAGACACTGCGCCGGTATAAAGAGCAAGCTGAGATTGACATGATTGGCATTGAAAGCGGAGTTTACCTACTCGAACTAACTTGGTTAGGTGCTTCCATTACTCGGGTTACTCATCGTTTGGTCGTGGCTCAACCATGAGATTGGACGTATTGGGTTACCACACTATCCGCATGACGTTGTTGATATGGTCGTGCTATGGAGGGATCATTGCAACGGCACAGAACGGTTGGTTAGGGATATCAGGGGGGGGGCGTTTACTAGCTATCAGGATGACCCGTCCTGAAAAAGGTTTACAGGTTTTGGTTGATGTCCGAAGATAGGTTTACAGTTGAGAGAACGTCCTGAACTGCGTTGACAGGTGTTCGCTTGAGGTAGTAGTTCTTCCAAAGCCGTTTGATCTTCATGGTACCGGTGTGCGCTTGGTCAGGTGTGAGATTGCTGATGCTGTTGTGCGGCCGATCGGAGTTGTAGAGGAACACGGCACGTTCCAGAGCGGCACGCGCTTGTGCAACCGTATCGATGCACCATGTATCGAGGTATTCCTGTTTGATGATCCCGTTGATGCGTTCGGCCACGGCGTTCTCCAGGGATGCGCCCTTCTCGGTCATGCTTATGCCGATGCCATTGGCTTGCAGCACATCCACGTACGCTTGCGAACAGTACTGCACGCCACGATCGCTGTGATGGATCGAAGCCCTTGGGAACGGTGACCGCCTGTGCGATGGCCATGCGCAAGGCTTCCAATGTGCTGGCTGCTTCAAGGTCCGTGGCCAAGTGGTGGCCCATGATGCGGTGCGACCAAGCGTCGGTGATCAAGCTGATGTAAGTGTAGCCTTCCTTCCCGGTCTTGAAGTAGGTGATATCGCTTACCCAGAGCTGCCCAGGTCCGGTGAGCTTCCTGTCCTTGATCGGGTTGGGCCACTTGCGTAACCAGTGCGATGAGCGTGTGGTGTGGATGTACTTGCGGAGCCGTCGTACCAGCAGACCGTGATCGGCGAGCAGATCGAAGAAGCGCGTCGCGGCCCATCTTGATGTGGTGCTCCAGGAGGAAGGGCTGGAGCTTGTCCATCAACTTACGCGTACCCAAGCGCCGATGGTCCTGGCGGATCTCCTGCACGCGCACCAGCACCAGTTCATGTTCCATGCAATAGGCTTGGGTCGTCCAAAAGTGCTGATAGAAGGCTTGTCGTGTAACACCAAATGATCGACAGAGCCGCACCAAGCTGATGTGCGGATAGCTGTCCTTCATCTCACGGATCACTTGGTATTGTCCTTTTTTCGGATCGCGATCTGGTGCTCGCTCTCCGCCAGGTCGATCGGCTTGGAATAGGCTTCGCTCTTGAGCTGTTCATCCTCCAGTTGCCGTTCCAGTTCCCTGATCCGGTTGCGCAGGTCCGCGCTGCGTTCGCTCTTCTTGCGCTGGGGCATCTCCTTGGGGTTGATCGCCCAAACTTCGGCACTGGGCTGTGGCCGCGCACCAAGGTCCATCTGCGTCATCCATTCTGCAATACAGCTCTTGCCCGCCAAGGCGTATCGCCGACGCAATTGCTCCATGGTCCAGCGACCGCTCCGGTACTCGCCGATCACCATTCGTTTGAACGCCACATCGTATTTGCGTGGCCTTCCTTTTTCCTTGTCCGTTCCGTCCTTCATGAGGTTCGCTTTTGCGTAAACCCGGATCAGGACGAGTCAGGAAGGTTCGACAGTCGCCGTCGATGTACCCAAGCCTGACTTGATGTATGGTGTCCGTTATAGGCACGAATTAGGTGAGCGGACGTCGTTCTTGGTTGATCTTGGATGGCTCGATCGCGAAGCAAATAAGCGCTTGTTTCTTCCACTTTCGAATAAGACGGTATTGTTAAGCACAACATCTATGAGGTGCAAGAGCTTCGGAGTCGGCTTCGGCTTGGCTATGAATCTGGCACAGTATGAAACATGGGATGCGGGGGTTGTATTAGGTGGGGTCGTACCTAGCGCTTACAGAGTAGCCATGGACGTAACTACTCCTTCTGGAGTTGGAGAACGGTTTCGAAGCGATGGAGACGGTCAAGTAGGTTCTGCAATTCGCTTCGGTGGTCGATACTCTCGTGTTATTTGGAATGGAGCTCGGGTCTTCTTTGAGGCCACCGGTTTTGCTGTGATTCGAGACGTATATGCCTGGTTGAAACACAATGGTCTGGCGTTACAGCCGTCCACACCTCGCCGGGGTAATGGTCTTTCATTGATCCTTGGTCTGGAGTTTGGCCCAAGAAGATCCCTTCACGACATTCCATCTCCATGATTATTCCCGGTTTGGCAGATGAATCATTGGGCTATTGATATGAACCCAAGGGCTATCGCGTCTTGAATCCGAGGAGGAGATCCAGATAGTGGTCGGTCCAAGCGGCGGGCTTGCGTTTGCGGTTGACGCTGTTCTTGGGGTCGTTGTGGAGTTTGCAGATGTTGAGTAAGCCTCCGGCGAACCACGTCTTGTGGGACCGGCCTATGCTGATAGCGGCTTCCAGTTCTGAGGCAGCAACTCACCTTGTAGGCTTCCGGAAGCTCGGCCAGGTTTCCTAAGTAGTGATGGATCTCTGATCAAGATGTAGCTTGATACCGCACACTCCTTCCACACCCTTCTGCTCTAAGTCTTCCAACACTCGCCGCTTCCTTCAGATCCCGTGTCGCCGTTGCGGTGGAGATCCGTGGATAGAAGGCCATGTACTCGCGGCGTTGGAATGCGCGTGCTGCGTTCCCCTGGTGTTCCAACGCGTGAAGGATGCCTGCCACAGGATCACCGACGGTTTTTACCGGATTGGTTGCGGCGCGCACTTCGGCCAGCGCTTCCTGAGCCACTCCTTTTTCGTTGCTTTGGCCCCGCCGGAGCGATCCTTCGGACCACATCCCGCAGCATGGCCCACCCCTACAAGCGCATCCTCCTGAAGCTCTCCGGCGAAAGCCTGATGGGCGACCAAGCGTATGGCATCGACAGCGTCCGCTTGGACCACTATGCCAGTGAGATCAGTGCGATCGTGAAGACGGGCGTCCAAGTGGCGATCGTGATCGGTGGAGGCAATATCTATCGCGGCATGCAGGCGGAAGGGAATGGGATCGACCGGGTGCAGGGCGATCACATGGGTATGCTGGCGACGATGATCAACTCGCTCGCCTTGCAAAGCGCCTTGGAGCACAAGGGCCACAACACGCGGTTGCTCAGTGCCATCAAGATGGACACCATCGCCGAGCCCTTCATCCGTCGTCGCGCGGTGCGGCACTTGGAGAAGGGTCGTGTGGTGATCTTCGGTGCGGGTACGGGCAATCCTTACTTCACGACTGATACCGCGGCGAGCTTGCGCGCGATCGAGATCGAGGCCAACGTGATCCTGAAGGGAACACGGGTAGACGGCATTTACACCGCTGATCCGGAGAAGGATAAGACGGCAACGAAGTACGACCGCATCACCTTCACCGAAGTGTATTCGAAAGGCTTGAACGTGATGGACCTCACGGCCTTCACGCTGTGCCGGGAGAACAAGTTGCCGATCATCGTGTTCGACATGAACAAGCCCGGCAACCTTGGCCGGTTGATGGCTGGAGAGAAGGTCGGGACGCTGGTGGAGGGTTAACCCTTCGTCGCGATCACCAGGTATTCGTGGACGTCGTAGTTCCGCTTCGCACGCGATGTCGCACTGAAGAACGCGTGGCCGCAACCCGGTCGAATGCGGTCGTGCAGTTCCACCGCGAAGGTGTGTACGCGGTCCATCCAGCTGAGGTCAGCAGCCTCGAAGAGTTCCTTCTCGGCACCTTCGATATCCAGCTTCAACACATCGACTTTTTGCAGATCGAAGCGTTCGAGCAGCGTGGTCATGGAGATCGCAGGCACGCCTTCTTCACCGGTTTCCAGTGAACGGATGTGGTAGGCGGAAGGGTTGAGCCCTTCGCGCTGGAAGCCGATGCGACCGTCGGCAGGTGCGATCGCGGCGCGCACGAGTTCGACCCCGACCAGGCCTTTGGTGTTGAGTTGAAGCAACGAGAAATTCTCCGCGTCGGGTTCCACAGCGATGATGCGCGCGTTCGGATAGCGACGCTTGAACCACAATGTGGCCAACCCGATGTTGGCGCCGATGTCCAGGATCACAGCAGGAGGAGCAGATAGCGGAAAGGCATAGCCGCCGCCCATCACCACCTCATCAAAGATCGCGAGGTCGCTGCTTCCCGTGCGGATGGTGATCGGACCCGCCAGATCGCGATGCCGGATGGTGGCACGATGCCCAGGACCGCGTTGCTTCAGCCACAGGACCCGGAGACCGCGCACAGGCCCGAGGCGGAGGATGTGTTCCACCAGATGTCCGAAGGCCTTTGCGGTGCGCATGGTAGGAGGGCGCCGAAGGTACTTGCCGGAAAAGCCGCGCATTGGTCCGATGGAGGTGTCTATTTTTGGCATCCACTTTCCAAGACCGGTTCCCATGATCGATAGCGCATCCACCATTTCGCAGTGCGAAGAGCACATGCACAAAGCCGTTGAGCACCTCGACAACGAATTGACCAAGGTGCGCGCCGGTGCGGCCAACCCCGCGATGCTCGAGGGCGTGCGGGTGGACTACTACGGCCAGATGGTACCGCTCACGCAAGTGTCGAGCATCAACACCGGTGATGCGCGCACGTTGTTCGTGAAACCGTGGGAGAAGAAGATGATCGACCCGATCGAGAAGGCGATCATCGGAGCGAACCTCGGCTTCAACCCGAGCAACAACGGCGAGAGCGTGATCATCCATGTGCCGATGCTCACGGAGGAACGTCGCAAGACGTTGGTGAAGACGGCACACGCCGAGGCCGAGCATGCCAAGGTGGGGATCCGCAGCAGTCGCCAGAAAGCGATGGACGCGATCAAGTCCGCGAAGAAGGATGGCTTACCGGAGGATCACGCCAAGGACCTGGAAGGTCAGGTGGAGAAACTCACCGGCACCTACAACAAGAAGGTGGAGGACCTCCTTGGGTTGAAGGAGAAGGATATCATGAAGGTCTAAGGTGCGGAGCGCCGCACGGTTGTCACTCAGGGCTTGACCCGGAGTCGCGCCTAGGTCCACACCGGGCTCCCCTCGCTACAATTCCTGCACATCTCGATGCTGCTGCGCGCGTGCAGCAACGACCGACGGAAATCATTGTACGCATCGCTTTTCCACAGCTCGCTGAAGCTGTGTGTGCGCAGATCGCCGAGCACGTGGTGCGCGTCCTTGTCGAAGCAGCACGGAACCACTTTGCCATCCCATGTGATCACGCAGCTGTGCCACATCTTCCAGCAGTCGTCCTCCAACCTGTTCTTCACCTCCCACGTGCCGTTCGCTGTTCGGCGATAACGGGCGTACTTGTCCTGCGTGGGGATCAAGGGGTGGTCATCCTTCGGCTCGTAGATCTGCGCGGTCTTCAACCAGAGGTCGTCCACGCCGATGCGCTTGGCCAAGGCTCGTGCTTCGGGGATCTGGTGTTCGTTCGGTTTCACCACCAGGAACTGGAAGACCACGTGCGGCGTGAGGCTCTTCAGCTTCTTCTTCCACTTCACGATCCGCTCCGCGCCTTCGATCACCTTGGCCAATTCGCCTTCGCGGCGGTAGGCGGAGTACGTTTCCTGATCGGTGCCGTCCAGTGAAATGATGAGCCGCGACAACCCACTGCGCACCGTTGCTTCGGCCTTCTCTTCGGTGAGGAAGTGCGCGTTCGTGCTGGTGTTGGTGTACAATCCTTTCGCGTGAGCGATCCCCACCATGTCCAGGAAGCCGGGGTTGATGTACGGCTCGCCTTGGAAGTAGAACGTGAGCGCCCAGAGATCGGGGCCGAGCTCATCCATCACGCGTTCGAAGAGGTCCGTCCTCAAATTTCCGGTCGGCCGCGTGAAACTCCGCAAGCCGCTGGGGCACTCCGGACAGCGCAGGTTGCACGCCGTGGTGGGTTCGAAGCTGATACTGAAGGGTAGTCCGCCGATGCGCGGATCCTTCGTGTGTTTCGCGCGCTGGTAGCTCGTCCACAAACCCGCCGCGTTGCGCAACCGCCGGGGTGTGGTCTTGCGGGACCACTCGATGGCGTCACGGGTGCGCGCGAACATGGGAGCAAGGTAGGAGCGTAGGAGCAGGAGCAGGTGGAAGGAGCGGTCGGCAGGAGCGGGCACAAGGAGCAGTTGGCAGGGGCAGGAGCAAACGTTCGTGGCTTTGAGCGGGTCGTTGCGGCTTCGTCAACAAAAGGAAACGCGCCACCTACCTGGAGCGATCACTTGCTCCTGCTCCTGCCCCTGCCCCTTGAGTTGACAGCCTGTTACTTTCGGCACCCTCCGTGCGTCCGATGGACGTTGCCCCTCGCATGCGTTGCTTCTACTACCTGCTCCTTCTTACACTCGCTTTCGGATCGTTCACCAAGCTGCACAGCCAGGTGACGGTACACGGTCGGGTGGTGGATGACCGCACACTGGAACCACTGGCCTTCGTGCATGTGTTGCCGGTGGATGCACGCCAAGGCACGACCACGGACATCGATGGACGGTTCGCGATCGTCTTGCCCGTGCTTCCATTGCGGTTGGCATTCAGCTACGTGGGCTATGAAGCGCTACAAGTCGTGGTGAATGATGCAAGCCCAGGGATCATCCGCATGCACCGCGCGCAGTTCGAGTTGAAGGAAGTGCGGATCCTGCCGGGAGAGAATCCTGCGCACCGGATCATCGACCGCGTGTACGCGAACCGCAAGTTGAACGACAGCATGCGGCAGCGATCGCACCGCTATACCAGCTATGGCAAGACGGTGTTCACGGCCGCCATGGACAGCGCGTTGCTGAACGATCCGGCGCGCTTAGCCGCATTGGATAGCAGCGACAAGGAAGCTGTCGACTTCTTCGATAAGCAGCACTTGCTCCTGATCGAAAGCGCCACGCGCAAGAGCTTCATTCCACCGGCCGCGGAGAAGGAGGAAGTGTTGGCCATGCGCGTGAGCGGACTGAAGGACCCGACGCTTTTAGCGTTGGCGGCGAGCACGAAGACGTTCAGTATCTATTCACCGCAGATCTCCATCAACGAGAAGAGCTACCTCGGACCCATCGGCCCGAACAGCACGGACCGTTACCTGTTCATCGTGGAGGACACGCTGTACCAAGGCCGCGATTCGGTGTACGTGATCAGCTACCGGCCACGACATGGACGCAAGTTCGATGCGCTCAAAGGCGTGCTCTGGGTGAATACCGATGGCTACGCGATCCAACACGTGATCGCCGAACCCAACGTGCGCGACAAGGGCACGAACATCAAACTGCAACAGCAGTTCGACCGCGTGTCGGGCGTGTGGTTCCCGGTGCAACTGAACACCTTCCTCTTCTTCGACTTCATCCAAGTGAACACCTTCAAGATGATGGGCATCGGGCGCATCTACCTGAAGGACATTGAAGTGGATGTGCCGATCCCCCGCAAGGAAGTGCGCGGACCGGAACTGGTGATGGATCGTCTCGCCGCGCGCCGCGATGAGGCTTTTTGGAACGGACTCCGCGTGGACTCACTCCAACCCAAGGAACTCCGCACCTACCATACCATCGACAGCATCAGTGAAGTGGAGCATATCGAAACGAAGCTCAAATGGTTCGAGCGGCTCACCACGGGCCGGTTACCCCTTGGCCCGTTCGATCTGCGACTGGACCGGATCGCGCGGTACAACGGATACGAAGGGCTTCGCTTGGGAGCTGGCTTCAATACCAACGACAAACTCACGCGCTACGCGTCGATCGGCGGCTATTACGCTTACGGCTTCGTGGATGCCGCATCCAAGTTCGGCGGTGAGCTGGTGGTGAAGCCGAAGCCGGGGATCGGACCGGAGTTGAAAGGCTTCTATGAATACGATGTGGTGGAAAGCGGCGGCGTGGCCTTCCCCGGTGTGCGCAACAGCATGACCAGCACCGAGAGCTACCGGTGGCTCTACGTGGATCGCATGGACCAAGTGGAACGGTACGGCGCGGAGCTTTCGTGGCGGGTCGGCAGTTCCACACGGATGTGGCTCGCCTCCGAACGCAACGAGCGCCGTAACCTGATCGGCTATCAATACGCGGAACCCGTCGCGGAGGGCGTGACCGTACTCAGCGACCGCACCTTGCTCGGGACCGTTTCACTCGGCTTCCGCTTCGCATGGCGAGAACAATTGGTCCGACTCCCCGACAGGCAGTATGCGCTCCCGAGCAAATGGCCGGTCCTGCATGTGCAGGTGATGAATGCCGTGAAAGGTTTGTATGCTGGTGAGCGCGATCTCTGGCGCGTGGATGCCATGATCGAGAAGAGCTTCCGGTTGCGCATGCTGGGCGTGCTGGGCGTGCGCATACTCGGTGGCATCGTGGAGGACACTTCACCCTACACCTACCTCTACGATCTGCGGGGATCCAACCAACCGCGCACACCCATTGCGACACAGAACACCTTCGAGACCATGCGGCCGAACGAATTCCTGGCCGATCGTTATGGGAGCATCCACCTCCGCCACAGTTTTGGGAAGTTGCTCTATGAAGGGAAGTGGTTCAGGCCGGTTCCGGTGATCGTGGTGAATGCTGCGTGGGGTTCGCTCAGCCATCCGGAAAGACATCGGGGATACACCTTCACGCCACTCGCCGATGGGTTCTATGAGGGCGGTTTGCAGATCGATAATGTCCTGCGGCTGGGGTTCACCGGCCTTGGCGTCGGGGCCTTCTATCGCATGGGACCGAACAGCTTCCCGGACCCTGCGGACAACCTGGTGGTGAAGGCCACGATCGGGCTGGTGCTGGGGAAATAGAAGACGCTGTCGCCCATCCGCGCCCGTCCACTCCGCAATTCGCACCTTTGGGCCTTCGCTTTTCGAGCAAGGAAGAATGTGGGCTTGGCTATCCAGTAGGATCCTTCGGAACCGCTATGGCATCCTGGTGGTGATCGGGGTGATCACCGTGTTCCTCGGCCTGCAGACCCGGAATGTGAAGGTGAGTTACAAGTTCGGTGGCCTGCTGCCCAAGACGGACAGCGCATACGTGCAGTACGAGGAATTGCTGGCCAATTTCTCCGAGGACGGGAACATCATCGTACTGGGCGTGGAGGATCCGCGGCTTTACGAGCTCGACAACTTCCAAGCGTGGTGGCAACTGGGCCAGGACCTCAAGCAGCAACCGGGTGTGGATTCGGTGTTCTCCGAAGCGCACATCTTCACACTCATCCGCAATGACAGCCTGAAGAAGTTCAACCTCTCCCCGGTGGTACGCCGCAAGCCGGAGAGCCAGGTGAAGGTGGACAGCATCATCCGTGTTGTCCGCTCCCTACCGTTCTACAAAGGGCTTCTTTACAACGATAGCACGCACGCCAGCTTGATGATGGTATTCGTGAACCCCGAGCGCTTCAACAGTGAGGATCGGGGCGACATGGTGGATCTCATCACCGCGCGTGTGGATGAATTCGCCAAGGGTCGTTTCCCTGTTTACCACAGTGGCCTGCCCTTCATCCGTACGGTGGTCACGGAGCGCACCAAGAGCGAGTTGAGGATGTTCGTCGGGCTTATGGTCCTGGTGGTGGCCTTGCTGCTGCTGCTGTTCTTCCGAAGCTGGCGCGTGATGTTCGTGTGCCTCACCGTGGTGGCCGTCAGCGTGATCTGGGCATTGGGGTCCATAGGCCTCTTGGGCTACAAGCTTACCGTGGTCATGGCCGTGATCCCACCGCTCATCATCGTGATCGGCATCCCGAATTGCATCTTCCTCATCAACAAATACCATCACGAGTTCCTCTCACATCGCAACCGGGTGAAAGGACTGACACGGGTGATCTACCGTGTGGGCAGGGCCTCGTTCATGACCAATGCCACCACGGCCGCAGGCTTCGGCACCTTCATCTTCACCTACAGCGATGTGCTGAAGCAGTTCGGCATCATCGCTTCGTTGAACATCATGGCGATCTTCGCTTTGAGCCTGTTGCTCGTGCCGATCATGATGAGCTTCCAAGGTGATCCGGAGGAGAAGCACTTGGCACACCTGGACCGGAAATGGGTGGACCGCAGCACGAACTGGCTGATCGATATCGTTCAGTATCACCGGCCCATGGTCTATGCCATCACCGGCCTTGTGGTGGTGGTCGGGTTGCTGGGCGTGATGCAGCTGAAGGACGAGGCCCATGTGGTGGATGACCTCCCCATGGATGATCCGGTGATGCAGGACCTGCGTTTCTTCGAAAGTCGATTCAAAGGTGTGCTCCCTTTGGAAGTGGTGGTGGATACCAGGAAGGACGGGCAAGCGTTGAAGGATGCGAACCTCAAGCGCATGTCGCGTCTACAGGATTCGTTGAGCACCTATCCGGAACTCTCAAGATCCCTTTCCATCGCCGATGCGGTGAAGTTCATCAAGCAGGCCTTCTATGGCGGCGATCCCGCACGCTATGCCCTGCTCAACAGCACGGAGAAGAGTTTCATCCTGCCCTATCTGGAAGCGGCACAGGACAAGGGCGGGATCGCACGGGCGTTCCTGGACGAGCACAAGCGCACCACGCGGCTCACCATGCAGGTGGCCGATGTCGGAACCGAGCGTATGGATGAGCTCATGGGCCGACTGCGCGCAGAGGTGGATTCCATCTATGCACCAAAGGATTACCGGGTGACGCTCACCGGCACCAGTGTGGTCTTCCTGGAGGGAAGCAAGTACATGGTGAAGAACCTGGCGATCTCCTTGGTCCTCGCGGTGATCGCGATCGCCGGCCTCATGGCCTTGCTCTTCAATTCGGCGCGCATGGTGGTGGTCTCCCTGATCCCCAACCTGATACCGCTGATCACCACAGCGGGCCTCATGGGCTATCTCGATGTCGCGATCAAACCCAGCACGTTGCTGGTGTTCAGCATCGCATTCGGCATTGCGGTGGATGATGCCATCCACTACCTCAGCAAGTACCGGCAGGAACTGAAACTCACCGGCCACAACGTGAGACAGAGCGTGCTCGGCGCGCTGCACGAAGCAGGGGTGAGCATGATGTACACCAGCATCGTGTTGTTCTGCGGCTTCAGCCTTTTCGTCTTCTCCGACTTCGGCGGCACACAAGCTTTGGGGACGCTCATCTCCTTCACCTTGTTGGTGGCGATGTGTACCAACCTCATCATCCTGCCATCCTTGTTGTTGAGCTTCGAGAAGACCGCTACCACCAAAGCCTTCGACGAACCGTTATTGGATATCCTGGACGAGGAGTCGGATATCGACCTGGACGAGTTGAAATTGGAAGGGCCGATCGATGGAAGTGCATTGCGCACCTCCGGTAAGAAGGCCGATGAACCAAGACCATGAAGGGGATCATACTAGCCGGAGGATCCGGCACACGCCTGCACCCGTTGACACTCGCGGTGAGCAAGCAGCTCATGCCGGTGTACGACAAACCGATGATCTACTACCCGTTGAGCACGCTCATGGCCGCAGGCATCCGGGAGGTGCTCATCATCAGCACGCCGCACGACCTACCGCACTTCAGGAAACTGCTCGGTGACGGTGCACGCCTCGGATGCGAGTTCACGTACGCGGAACAAGCCGTACCCAACGGTCTGGCGCAGGCCTTCGTCATCGGCCGGGAGCATGTGGGCAAGGAGCATGTGGCCTTGATCCTTGGCGACAACATCTTCCACGGCAGCGGGCTCGGAACGAAACTGATGGAGAACCATGCGGTGGATGGTGGACTGGTATTCGCCTACCGTGTGAGCGATCCGGAACGCTACGGCGTGGTGGAGTTCGATGAGGCCTTCAAGGCGAAGAGCATCGAGGAGAAACCCACGAAACCCAAGAGCAACTACGCGGTACCCGGCCTCTACTTCTACGACAACAGCGTGCTGGACATCGCGCGCGACCTGAAGCCCAGTGCGCGTGGCGAATACGAGATCACCGATGTGAACAAGGAATACCTGCGCCAAGGGCGGTTGAAAGTGCAAGTGCTGGATCGTGGTACCGCGTGGCTGGATACCGGAACCTTCGCTTCGCTGATGCAGGCCGGACAGTATGTGCAGGTGATCGAGGAGCGGCAAGGCAGAAGGATCGGCTGCATCGAAGAGGTCGCCTTCCGACGCAACTTCATCAACGCTGACCGGCTGCGAGAACTCGCAGAGCCATTGCGCAAGAGCGGCTACGGAGAGTACCTGTTGAAAGTCGCCGACGGTCAAGTGTGATGCAACGGTTGAAGGATCTGGTGGAGGCGCGCATTGCGGCGTGGTGCGCCGGACTACCTGCCTTGGGGCTCTATCCGCCCATGGCCTATTTGCTTCAGCTTCCTGCAAAGCGGATCCGCCCCATCGCCCTGCTGATGGCCCACGAACTGTATGGCGGCAAAGCGGAGGACGTACTGGACGAAGCGCTGGGCATCGAGCTCTTCCACAACTTCACCCTGATGCACGACGACATCATGGACGCTTCACCCTTGCGGCGTGGCGATGCCACCGTGCATGTGAAATGGAATACGAACGCAGCGATCCTCAGTGGCGATGCCTTGTTGGTGAAGGCGTATGAGTTGTTGGGCCGGGATCCGCGCGCGTTGCGGATCTTCAGCCAGCATGCCTTGGAGGTTTGTGAAGGGCAACAGCTGGACATGGACTTCGAGCTGCGCGATCGGGTGAGCACGGCGGAGTACATGGAGATGGTTCGCCTGAAAACGGCTGTGCTGCTCGCGTGTTCCATGCGGATCGGTGCAGCGCTGGCGAACGCCCCGGAAGCGGATGTCGAACGGATCGGTGAGTTCGGTGAACGCATCGGCCTTGCCTTTCAGCTGCGTGATGATCTGCTGGATGCCTTCGGTGATCCGCAACGGACCGGCAAGCAGCGCGGCGGTGATCTCCTGGCCGGAAAGAAGACCTGGATCCTGATCCGTGGTCTGGAAAAGGAACGCGCGGATGGTCTGGATGCTTTGCAGGTGGAACTCCGCAAGGAAGCCGGATCACGTAATGTGGAACGGATGATCGAAGCGCTGGGCCGCTCCGGTGTACGGGCCGAAGCGGAAGCGCTGGTGCAAGGCTTGGAAACGAAGGCTTTGGAGGATCTGCATGTGATGAACGTTCCGATGGAACGCAAAGCGCCGTTGTTCGTCTTGGCCGATCAGCTCATGGCACGCACACAGTGAGGCATTGAATGTCGAAGGGCCCCGTGGTGTTCGGAGCCCTTCGACATTCAATTCATGGTGATGGTCAACGCAGCAATTCGAAGCGTTGCAGATCGGTCGTCCCATCCGCGAAGTGGAGGCGAAGCATGTACGCGCCATTGATGACCCCGGTCGGCAGATCGACCTGAAGGGTGGAAGCCGCATGTATCCGTTGGGTATGCACGATGCGACCCTGTGCATCCAGCACATCGGTGCGTAGACAGCTCTTCGCCAAGCCGGTCACCACCACGCGCCCGGTGCTCGGGTTGGGAGAAAGGTGGATGACGTCGGAACCGACCTCCGATATACCCAGACTGATGCAGATCGGATCGGTGGGGGACAGGATGGTGATGGTGGCACAAGCGGTATCGTTCAAACACGGTGCGGTGGCCTGCACCACATAACAATACGTGCCTGCCGCGTCCATTGCCGGGTCGAACATCCCATCGTGTGCGACACCCTCGATGATCCAGGTCCCACCATTATCCGCATTGGCAAGGAGATCCACCATTGCAAAAGGATCCTGCACGGCACAAACCTCGGCCGCGCCATCCACGCCGGCGTTGGAGGAAGCGACCACCTCGATCGTCAGCGTGGAACTGCTCGATACGCATCCGCCCACACCTTCCACCTCGTATTGCAGCACGCCATCACCGAGGTCGCTCCATGCGCCACCATGATCGGGTGTGCCACCCAACAGGCTGATGGTGTCTCCCAACGCGACCACATCACAGAACTGCACGGTGGAACTCGTCCCGGCATTCGTCGGGGTGCCCACATTGACGACGTATGTATAGGACTGCGACCCACGCACCGGACAGGCATCATCCAATGCGGAGATGGTGAAGGTGCGCGTACCGGGGCTGGCGCCTGCGGGATCCCAGCAGATGGTGGCCACCGCTGGGTTGGTACCCATCACCTCGAAGCTGGCACCCGGAAGCACCATATCCACGTTGCTCGTCAACGACAACTCCTGGTCAGCGTCGGTATCCACCACTTCCATGGAAAGGCAGAAGTGGTTGGAGGAACAATTGTCCACGGTATAGGCGGCCGAAGCCACCGCATCACCCGAGGTGATGGTGACCGTGCCGCTTGCGGCGTCCGGTACATGGTTGGAGCATACCTCGGCCACGAAGGGGAAATCGCGCATGATACTACCTCGCCATACACCGTTCGCATCGTACAGATCCACCTCCACCACCACCACGATATACCCTTGGATCGTGGGCGTGAAGGTGATGTTCCCGGTGATCGTGTCCAGTACCAGACCGGTGAAAGGTTCATCGCCGGTATATGGGAACTGGTAACTCACATCCTGCACATCAGGCAGGGCGCGACGCGCGGCGATGAGGCGGAAACGCAGGTTGGATTGGGTGCCGCCGGTAACCCCCAGATCGTAGCTCACGGGTTGGTCCACACATGCGAAGGGCGGGCGGTTCTCGGTGAAGGTCGGGGAGGTGACACAAACGCCGTTCGCGTTGTTCAATCTCGCTTCTATGTAAATGCCCTGTTCACCGACCAGGTTCACCGAGGCGTTCCGACAGCACACATCCCAGCTGATCGTCCATGAATTGCATGGACTCAGGAACAAGGTGGTCCGGTAGGTGTACAATTGGATGCCGATCAACTGGCCGCCGTCGCAGGTGGTATGGCCCACTTGGTCTTCGCAAACGGGAGAGGCATCCTCCATGGAGATCTCGGGGATACTGTTCAGCGTAAAGGAAACGCCGCAATCGTTCGAGAATTTGAGCGATTGATCGATCATGGGCGCTCCGGTACACTCCCGCCAAAGCTGGAGGATCACCTCGTACTGGTTGTTACCGAGGCAGGTGTAGGTGATACTGCCGCCGGGCAAATGGGCGCCCAAGGCCGAGCAGGCAAGGGCGAAGGACAAGGAAAGCGTAGTAAGACGCATGGTGAATGGGGTTTGGTATTCACCACAATGTAACAACTCTGCGGGATCGGCCTAACGATCACACTTGGCGGAGGGTCCGATGGATCTGCGCCTTATGGTGTTGCACATGCCGGCGCATGAACCGCACGCCCTGGATCAGGTTGAATCGACCGGCCATCGGATGCTTGTACAGATCGTGCCCGATGAAGGAGGTATCGATCGTTGTGTAGGCTTCACGCATCCGTTCACGAACAGCGCTCCAGCGCTGCCTGGCCACCTCATAGGATGTCGCGGGGACATCCGCCACGATCGCGGGTGCTTTGTACTTGATCGGCAACCATACCGCGATGTTCAGCAGGAAGAGTCGCCAATGGGAAGAGATCCCGACAGGGCCATGCTTCTTCATTTCCAGTTTCTTGTTCAGGTAGGCCAGCCCACCTTCCTCGGCGATCGCGAGGTGGGTGATCACTTGTGCGATGGACCATGCATGCTCACCCGGAGAAGTGGCCAGCCGCTCAGGATCCGCTCCTTCCAAGCGCTTCAAGATATCCTGCCGGTCGCGCTCCATGCGACCGAACTGACGCAGGAGGCGTTCGCGTGACATGAGTAGCGAAGACTATTAGCGAGCGCGCTCGATGTTCTTCAGGTCCACGTCGATGAAGCCTTCCTTCTTTCCATAAAGGGCGGCATCATCACTTTGGTACATCAACTCACCAGTACCCGCGTTGAAGACGCGCTTGAAACAATGCTTGTTCTTGTAGTCCCCGGTCATCACCACATCGCTCACCGTGATGCTGCGATCCCCTGAATTCACCGCGTTCACCAGATCAGACAAACTCACTACGCGCACGGCGGAGGTGTAATGCGCCTTCACCGCACCGGCATCGGGTAGGCTCTTGTCCAGATGATCCGCAGCGATCAACAACTCGGTATCGCGCACCAGTCGGGACCGGCTCGCGTAGGTGCGATCCGCCGTGGCCTTGTCGGTGATCTTGCCCGCCTCCACAAGTTTCAAGTAATCCTGTAGGTGCTTGATGTAGATCGTGAGCATCGGCGCCATATTCTGCTCGTTGATCGCCTTCGGGTCGATCATGATGAAGGCCAGCTCATTCTCCGAGGCGATGCTCGTGAAGGCATTGTTCTTCTGTTGCAGCGGTTCGCCTTTCTTCTGCTTCCAACCGCGCACCAGCGTGAGGAAGGTGGCCTCGTATTTCACCGGGTCCACTTTCGCGGTCTTCAACAAATAGGTCTTCGTGGGGTCGATCGGCATCGCGCCCAACTCCGCCACGGTCACGAATTCATAAGCAGCCGTGAACTTCCATTCGCTCTTCACCGCATTCATGATCGTGCGGTTGTAGGGTGAATCACCTGCATCGAGGACCACGATCATGGTGGTGGCCTTCGCTGCTTTCACCCCAGCGGCGTCGAAGGTTCCGTACTGGGCCTTGAGCGTGAACGATAGAAGAAAGGCGAGGGAGAGGAGCAGGGTCGAACGCATTGCTATTGGGATGAGGTCTTGATGAAAGGATCGCGCCGGGCGAAAATAGTGCCAGCGCCGTGCGACCTTTGCCATGCAGATGTCCCAGGCGAACACCACACTGTCGAAAGCGGAGGCTGATGGCCTGGTGCTAGCGCTTGATCGCGCCGAAGTGCTCGCGGCCACCGTGGCCCAACTCCGCAAGGATCTGGATCTTGGTGAAGCGGATCTGCCTCTACCAACCGTGAGCAATGCAGCCTTCGAGTCGCTACGCGCACATGTGCTGCATGCGCTGGAGGACTGGCAGCGCATCGGTTCCACAGGGCTTTCGCGTGCCATCAACCGCGTGGACCTTACCGAGCGCATGGTGGATGCGGCCATGAGCCGTGGCGGCTTTTCCGAACTTGCCGGAATGATGGTCCTGCGCTGCCTGCAAAAGGTGCTGCTGCGCAAACACTTCGCGCAGAAGGGTTGAGCTTGCCGCGTATTGTGCATTCCATTGTGCATTACTCTGCATTTCTCCGCGCCTTTGCGCCTCTGCGGTGAACACCCCTGATCCTACCTTCGCGGCCTCCATGGACAAGTTCTCCTACCTGAGCAACGTCGATAGCGCATGGCTCGACGACCTGTACCAGCAATACCAGAAGGACCCGGCCAGTGTGGAAACCGGCTGGGCGCGCTTCTTCGAAGGATTCGAATTCGCGAAGTCGCTGGATGGCGATGGTGAAGCGACCTTGGGATCAGCGCCCACTGCACCACCTTCGGCAGGGAACGAACGCTTCGAGAAGGAATTCCGGGTCATCGAACTGATCAATGCGTACCGCCAGCGCGGCCACCTCTTCACCGATACGAACCCCGTCCGCGATCGGCGCAAGTACACGCCCACGCTCGCCCTGGAGAACCACAAACTCGGTGATGCGGACCTCGACACCGTGTTCACCGCGGGCAACGAGGTCGGTATCGGTCCTGCGAAACTGCGCGACATCGTGGCCCTGCTCGAGGAGACCTATTGCAAGAGCATCGGCGTGGAGTTCATGTTCATCCGCAGTCTGGAGAGACGCCGTTGGCTGCTCGATCGCATGGAAGGCACGCGCAACCAACCGGACTTCACCATCGAGCAGAAGAAGGACATCCTGGAGAAGCTGAACGAGGCAGTGGTCTTCGAGCGTTTCCTCGGTAAGAAGTTCATCGGCCAGAAGCGTTTCAGCATCGAAGGGGCCGAAGCGCTGATCCCTGCATTGGACACGGTGATCGAGCACGGAGCGGAACTGGGCATCTCCGAGTATGTGATCGGCATGGCGCATCGCGGTCGGTTGAATGTGCTGGCCAACACCATGCGCAAGAGCTACGACACCATCTTCAGCGAGTTCGAGGGCAAGGACTACGACGATGCCTTGGTGGAAGGTGATGTGAAATACCACATGGGCTACAGCAGCCTGATCACCACCAACACGGGCAAGGAAGTGCGGTTGACCCTCGCACCGAATCCGAGCCACTTGGAGACCGTGGGGCCGGTGATGCAAGGGATCAGCCGTGCGATCATCGAGCATGACGACAATTTCGCGCTGGGCATCACCGCGCCGATCCTCATCCACGGTGACGCGGCCGTGGCCGGGCAAGGTGTGGTGTATGAAGTGGTGCAGATGGCAGGCTTGAAAGCCTACGAGATCGGCGGCACGATCCACATCGTGGTGAACAATCAGGTCGGCTTCACCACCAATTACATCGACGCACGCACGAGCACCTATTGCACCGACGTCGCCAAGACCACGCAATGCCCGGTATTCCATGTGAACGGCGATGATGCCGAGGCCGTGGCCTACACGGTGAAGTTGGCGATGGACTACCGCCAGATGTCCGGCAAGGACGTGTGGGTGGACATCCTCTGTTACCGCAAGCACGGCCACAACGAGGGCGATGAACCGAAATTCACGCAGCCCACATTGTACAAGGCGATCGCGGCGCATGCCGATCCACGGGAGATCTACACGCAGAAATTGATCGACAGCGGTGTGGAAGGCGCGCGCGAAATGGCGCAGGAGATGGAGCAGTCCTTCAGCGCGATGCTCGACGATCGCTTGAACGAGGCCAAGCAGGTGCGCGTGGGGAAGATCACCAACTTCATGGCTGAGCGCTGGCAGGGCTTCAAGCGCGCAGGGGCGAAGGATTTCGCTGCTTCACCGGTGACGGGCGTGAAGAAGGCAACACTGAAGATGATCGGCGAGAAGTTGACGGCGATCCCCGAGGGCAAGAAGTTCTTCAGCAAACTGGAGAAGATCCTGAACGACCGTAAGGAAATGATGGCCAAGGAGAGCCTCGATTGGGGTATGGCCGAATTGCTCGCGTACGGTTCACTACTGGTTGAAGGTCACCCGGTGCGCTTCACTGGACAGGACGTGGAGCGCGGCACCTTCAGTCACCGCCATGCCGTGGTTCGGATGGAGGATAGCGAGGAGGAGTTCATCCACCTCAAGCACATTCAGGAAGGGCAAGCCTTATTGCAGATCTACAATTCGCTCCTGAGCGAGTACGCGGTGCTCGGGTTCGAGTACGGCTATGCGCTCACGAACCCGGAAGTGCTCACCATCTGGGAAGCGCAGTTCGGTGATTTCGTGAACGGCGCGCAGATCATCCTGGATCAATACCTATGCTGCGCCGAGGAGAAGTGGAATACGCAGAACGGCATCGTGCTGCTATTGCCGCACGGATATGAAGGACAAGGCGCCGAGCACAGCAGCGGTCGCATGGAACGCTTCCTGCAAAGCTGCGCCGATGGCAACATGGTGGTGGTGAATTGCACCACGCCCGCGAACTTCTTCCACGCGCTGCGCCGACAACTCGCTTGGGAATTCCGCAAGCCGCTGATCGTCTTCACACCGAAGAGCCTGCTGCGCCATCCGCGTTGCGTCAGCCCACTGGCCGACTTGACGAAAGGCGGTTTCCAGGAATTGATCGATGATGCCGAGGCCGAAGCGAAGAAGGTGAGGACCGTGATCTTCACCCAAGGCAAGATCCACTACGACCTGCTCGATCACCGCGAGAAGAGCAACATCACGGACACGGCCTTGGTTCGTCTCGAACAATTGCATCCATTGCCCGCCGAGCAAATGCGCGCGGTGATCAAGAAGTATGCGAAAGCCGAACGCTTCCTTTGGGTGCAAGAAGAGCCGTTGAACATGGGCGCGTGGAGCTACATGGCGATGCACTTCAATGAGGTGAAGTGGGAAGTGATCGCACGGCCCGCCAGCGGCGCGCCCGCCACCGGCAGTAGCAAACGCAGCGCGAAGCAGCAATCGGACATCATCGAGAAAGCTTTCGCAAAGTCCACCACCAAGGTGAAAGCGAAAGCCTGATAACGAACAACCGACAACCGACACCAGAGCATGGCCACGATCGATATCAAAGTCCCCAGTCCCGGCGAAAGCATCAGCGAAGTGCGCATTGCGCGCTGGCTTGTGAAGGATGGCGACGTGGTACACAAGGACCAGGTGCTCGGCGAGATCGACAGCGACAAGGCCACACTGGAGCTCAGCGCCGAAGCAGCAGGCCAAGTGAAGTTGATGGCGAAGGAGGACCAGACCGTGAACGTCGGCGATGTGGTGGTGAGGATCGATACGAGCGTTGCGCCCGCGCCGAAGAAGGAGGGGGGCAGGAGCAGGTGCAGGAGGCAAGAAAGGCCGCACCGAGCGTTGCCCCTGCTCCTGGTTCATCGCACGCAACTCCGGTGGCCAAAGCGATGCTCGATGAGAAAGGCGTCAGCGCTGACAAAGTGAAAGGCAGCGGCCCGAACGGTCGCATCACCAAGAGCGATGTGGCGGCATACGTCGCTGGTGGCGTGGATGCTGGTGCCGTGGTGATGAGCGGCTGGGGCGGCAAGCGCGACCAGAGCCGGCAGAAGATGAGCACGCTGCGGAAGAAGGTCGCGGAGCGGCTTGTGATGGCGAAGAACCAGACCGCCATGCTCACCACCTTCAACGAGGTGGACATGAGCGCGGTGATGGACCTGCGGAACAAATACAAGGACAAGTTCAAGGAGCAGAAGGGCATCGGCTTGGGCTTCATGAGCTTCTTCACCAAGGCTGTCACGGAAGCGTTGCGCCAGTTCCCGAGCGTGAACGCGCACCTCGATGGCGAGGAGATGATCATGCACGACTATGCCGACATCGGCATCGCGGTGAGCAGCCCCAAGGGCCTCATGGTGCCGGTGATCCGCAACGCCGAGCGCATGAGCCTCGCGCAGATCGAAAGCACGATCAAGGAACTCGCGGTGAAAGCACGTGATGGCAAACTCAGCATCGATGAGATGACCGGCGGCACCTTCACCATCACCAACGGCGGGGTCTTCGGCAGCATGCTCAGCACGCCGATCCTCAATCCGCCGCAGAGCGCGATCCTCGGCATGCACAACATCGTGGAGCGTCCTGTTGCGGTGAACGGTCAGGTCGTCATCCGCCCGATCATGTACGTGGCGCTGAGCTACGACCACCGCATCATCGATGGCAAGGAGAGCGTGAGCTTCCTCATGGCCGTGAAGCAGATGATCGAGGATCCCAAGACGATGGTGTTCGGCGGGAAGGATCCGGGAGAGGTGTTGTTGGGGCTTTAAGGTCCAACAGGCGTCCCGCCTGTTGATGGGTTGTTGCTGCGTCCCGCCTGTTGATGGGTTGTTGCTGCGTCCCGCCTGTTGATGGGTTGTTGCTGCGTCCCGCCTGTTGATGAGTTGTTGACGCGTCCCGCCTGTTGATCTTATCGCCCACCTCGCTTGTGCTGTGGCGAATGCCTTGTACGTTCGTATTCCAATGGACACGGAGAACCTCTTCTTCAATGAGCATGAAGAACTGGAGATCACTCGCCGGAATCGTCCGCACTGGAAACAAGAGGGCAAGGTCCATTTCGTAACGTGGCGTTTAGCCGATAGCCTGCCGCAGGTGAAGCTCAGGGAACTTGAGCGGGACCGCAAGGCATGGCGGTCGCGGCATGGGGACAAGGATGTTCGTACGCTCGATCCTTCGCAGCGCCGTGAGTACTACCGTCTCTTCCATGAACGCGTGGAGCGCTGGTTGGATGCGGGTGCCGGTTCATGCGTGCTACGACAGCCGATTCCAAGGGAGGAAATGATCGTTGCACTTCACTATTTCGACGGACCACGGTATCGCTTGGGAACATTCGCCGTGGCAGGGAACCATGTGCATGTGCTCGTTGTGCCGCTTGTGGGTGTCGACCTTTCCACGATCACGCATACTTGGAAATCGTACACAGCCAAGTCGATCAACAAGGTTCTCGGTAGAACAGGAACACTATGGAAGGCGGAGAGCTTCGATCACATCGTTCGCAGTGAAGCCTCGCTCATGAAATTCGAGAGATACATTCGTGCGCATGACAGCCAGGGAGCATACGTGGAGCATCATTCACTGGTCTGATGGGATCGGGACCATCGACGGCAAGTCTCCTCAATTGGGATCGATCTTCAAGCTCTGTCATACGAAGTACCGTTCAGTCATTCCGCAACCGCTGACCGACCGGAACGGCAATTGCCCGACCCGGCCCCGTCGATCTGAACCGCGTCCTGTTCACAATTCCAAGCGGTATTCCCTCACGCTGCAACGGCCCGGAAACCTTTGAGGGACGCGGATCCCGTCGGCAGGCATCGTCCCGCTCATGGCCGGATCCACCCCGCCTCGGCTAAATATCATGGATCCGTTATGCGCAGTGCGCGACCTTAGGGGGCAAAGCCATGCACACCTCACGATCCGGATCCGTGGAAAACGCCACCTGCGAACCAAGGAAGCGATGACCCGGACCACCCACGCTCTTTTCATCGGGTCCATGGTCGCCATCACTGTCGTGGTAACAGCATATCTGGCCTATACGGGGTGGTCTTATTACGACCTTCCGTTGGAGGAACGCTTCTACCATCCGCGCCACGCATGGTTCAAACCGAGCGGCGCGTTCGGGCACGGGCTGGGCATCCTGGGCACCTTCCTCATCCTCTTCGGTGTGGCGATCTACATCGTGCGCAAACGGTACAATTTCATGGCGAAGCAGCTCCGGCTGAAGTACCTGCTCGAGTTCCACATCTTCCTGTGCATGCTCGGCCCGATCCTGATCCTGTTCCACACGGCGTTCAAGTTCGGAGGCTTGGTCTCGGTGGCGTTCTGGAGCATGGTGGCGGTGGTGGCCAGCGGTATCATAGGTCGCTTCATCTACATCCAGATCCCGCGGAGCATCGAAGGCCGCGAACTCACGCTGAACGAGGTGAAGGGTTTGCGCTCAGACCTCGTGGAGACCTTGAAGCACAGTGCCGGGCTCGATGAGAAGATGATCGACTTGATCACGGGCGCGGCGGAACCCGATGGGATCACCGTGACAGGAGCGAGCATGTCCGCGAATTACGCCCGTGAGCGCAAAGCGGTCCGCACGATCAAGTCCTCATTGAAGCAACGGAAGGTCGCACGCGCCGAGCAGGTGTCCATCATCCGGATGGTGAAGGAGGAGTTCGCATTGTCGCGCCGCATCGGGCGCTTGCTCACCATGCAAAAGCTGTTCAAGTACTGGCATGTGCTGCACTTGCCCTTCGCGCTGATCATGCTCATCGTGCTCATCATCCACGTGGCCGTTACGCTGGCCTTCGGATACAAGTGGATCTTCTGATGGAAGTGGTCATTGAACAGATCGCGATCTACGGCTCAGTGGCCCTGCTGTGCGGGCTGGTGGTCTTCTTCTACATGCGCAGCTTGAACAAGAAGTCGGCGATCGTGGTGAAGAAGGTGGAAGTGGCGAAAGCGGAAGGAACGTTCGAGCCGGTATCGCTCCATCCATTCATCGATCTCAATACCTGCATCGGGAGTGCGGCGTGCATTGCAGAGTGCCCCGAGAAGGACATCCTCGGCATCATCGATGGCAAGGCTACCGTCATCCATGCTTCCAATTGCGTGGGCCACGGTGCGTGCTTTCATGCGTGTCCGGTGGAAGCCATCTCCTTGCGGATCGGTACAGAGAAGCGCGGCGTCGATCTGCCGCATGTGAGCCAGACCTTCGAATCGAACATCAAGGGAGTGTTCATCGCCGGTGAACTCGGCGGCATGGGGCTGATCAAGAACAGCGTGGAGCAAGGCCAGCAGGCCATGGAGAACATCGCCGCGCTGAAACGCGAGAAGCGAAGCGGTGTGCTCGATGTGGTCATCATCGGTGCCGGTCCAGCAGGGATCTCCGCCACTCTGGAAGCGAAGAAGCGAGGGCTGTCCAGTGTGACCCTCGAGCAGGATTCGCTCGGCGGTACCGTGTTCACCTTCCCGCGATCCAAGATCGTGATGACCTCGCCGATGGACCTGCCGCTCCATGGCAAGGCCAAGCTGTACGATACTTCGAAGGGTGAGCTGCTTGCGCTTTGGAACAAGGTGATCGCCGAACAGGGGATCACGATCACCGAACGGACCAAGGTGGAAGCGATCGTGCCGCAGAAGGACGGGACCTTCAAGGTGTCAACGAGCACTGGGAGCGAATTCTTAAGTTATGCGGTATTGCTTGCGATCGGGCGGAGAGGAACACCGCGCAAGCTGGGCGTGCCGGGCGAGGAGCTGCCGAACGTGGCGTATCGGCTGTTGGAACCGGAGAACATCACTGGCAAGAAAGCGATCGTGGTCGGCGGAGGTGATTCGGCAGTGGAGTCCGCTATGCTCTTGGCGGAGCAGAACGAAGTGGTCCTTTCCTACCGCAAGGACCAGTTCGCGCGGATCAAGCCGAAGAACAAGGCCGCGATCGATGCGGCCATCGCCAAGGGCGAACTGAAGGTGATCTTCAATTCGGACCTGGTGTCCATTTCAGAACAAGCGGTGCTCATGAAGGTGGGCGAGGAGGTGAAGGAATTGCCGAACGACCTCGTGTACATTTTCGCTGGGGGCGAACTGCCCACCGGCTTCCTGCAGAAGATCGGGATCGAGATCACCAAACGCTTCGGCCACATTGTGAAGAAGCACGGATGAACGGGTTGCGCAAATACCTCTTCGTGATGCTCTCGCTTATAGCGGTGAGGGGTCTTGCGCAACTCTCCCCGGGCGATCTCACCACCGCACACGCCTCGCTCGAGGGCATGAGCAATTGCACGCAATGCCACGACCTGGGCAACAAGGTGACCAACGCGAAGTGCCTCGCCTGTCACAAGGAATTGCAGAGCCTGATCACGCAGAAGCGCGGATTCCATGTGAGCCGCGACGTGAAGGGCAAGGATTGCTTCACCTGCCACAGCGAGCACCACGGGAGGAAATTCGAGATGGTGCGCTTTGATGAGAAGGCCTTCGACCATGGCCTCACGGGCTATGCGTTGGAAGGCGCGCACAAGACCGTGGATTGCCGGAAGTGCCATGCGCCGGAACACATCGCCGACAAGAAGGCGAAGTACCGGGAGAAGACCTTCATGGGGATGGACCGCGCGTGCTTATCGTGCCACAAGGACCAGCACCAAGGCACGCTAGCGAAGGAGTGCATGGATTGCCACACGATGACGGATTGGAAACCCGCCAGCCGCTTCGACCATGACCGTGCGGAATTCAAACTGCGCGGCGGGCACGTGAACGTGGATTGCATCAAGTGCCACAAGCAGACCACGCGCAAGGGCGTCGCCTTCCAGCAATTCGCCGACGTGCCGCATGCCGACTGCAAGACCTGTCACATTGATCCGCACAAGGCGCATTTCACGAACGCCTGCACGCAATGCCATGTGGACGAGGCCTTCAGCCAGTTGTCCGGTTTGCATCGTTTCGACCACAACATCACGCCCTTCAAGCTGAACGGGAAGCACAAGGGCGTGGATTGCTTCACCTGCCACAAGCGATCGCACGACCCGGCGACCGTTTTCCAGGATCGTGCGGGCGTGCGGATGGACCAATGCGTGACCTGCCATACCGATCAGCACGAAGGGAAGTTCGGAACCGATTGCGCGCAGTGCCACCAGGAGACCGGCTTCAAGAAATTGAAGGACATGGACCGCTTCGATCATGCGCTCACGGACTTCCCCTTACAGGGCAAGCACGTGGGCGTGGATTGCAAGAAGTGCCATAAGGGCGCGTACACCGATCCGCTCGTTTTCGATGCCTGCAACCGATGCCACGAGGACTATCACGAAGGACAGTTCGCGAAGAACGGCGTATCACCGGATTGCGTGGAATGCCACTTCCTCACCGACGGTTTCGATGTGAGCATGTTCACGATCGAGGAACACAAGAAGACCCCTTTCCCGCTCCTTGGCGCGCATCTGGCCACGCCGTGCTTCGCCTGCCACATGAAGGACACGAAGAAGTGGACCTTCCGGAACATCGGCACCAACTGCACGGATTGCCATGACAACGTGCATGGCGATGATCTCGCGGTGAACGGCGTGACCGATTGCACGCGCTGCCACGTGGCCGACGATTGGTTCCCGAAGCTCTTCGACCACGACCTCACGAAGTTTCCGTTGGTGGGCGAACACGTGAAGGTGGATTGCAAGGAGTGCCACAAGGTGGCCGGTGATGGGAAGGTCCCTTCCTTCAAGATCGAACGTTTCGCATGCGCCGACTGCCACAAATAGTCGGACTCCTACTTCTTGCGAGCCTATGGTCGCCTGCGGAGCCGCCTCAGGGCGATGGTTCAAGATCAGTCGTGCGTCCTGTAAAAACACAAGGCCCTCGGGTCCTTACTTTGGACCATGGCCTGCATCCATGGTCAGCAGCAGGATCGACCAGCAACACGCGCTATGACTGCCGCTTGGACTGCGATCATTGAGAAATGATGAAGGATCGGAAGTGCGATACGGTTCGTTACTGGAGTATGCCTCGGTGGAGCGTGTTCCTCGGGGTCGTTTTGCTCGTGCTGAAGATGAGCGCTCAATCACCGCACGGCGAGGCCTTCAAGATCGACTGCTCCGCTTGCCACGTTCCGGATAGTTGGACGGCGATGAAGGACCCGCTGGGCTTCAGCCATGACAGCACCGCGATGCCTTTGATCGGGGTGCATGCGCGGATCGATTGCAGGTCGTGCCACGCATCGATCCGATTCGATGTGAAGCCCGCCTCGGATTGCATTGCGTGCCACGCGGATGTGCAAGCCATGACCGTGGGCAACGATTGCGCGCGCTGCCATACGCCGCAGACGTGGTTGGTGGATGAGATCCCTGAATTGCACGAGCAGAACGGCTTCCCGTTGATCGGCGCGCATGGCAACCTCAGTTGCGTGGATTGCCACAGCGCGGACAACACCCTTGCCTTCGCACGGCTGGGTAACGAGTGCATCAATTGCCACCGCGCGGATTACATGGCCACGCGATCGCCGAACCATACGGGTGCGGGGTTCTCCACGAACTGCGATGAATGCCACGATCCGATGGGAACGGGCTGGTCCACCGCGTTCGCCAACCACGATTTCTTCCCGCTCACCGGCGGGCACACGATCCAGGACTGCGCGCAGTGCCACACCACGGGCATATTCGCGGATGCCTCGCCGACATGTTCCAGTTGCCACCAAACGGATTACAGCAGCAGCACTGACCCGAACCACACCGCTGCCGGGTTCTCGACGGATTGCGCCACCTGCCACAACACCGGTCCGGGTTGGAACGCCTCCTTCGACCACAACGTCACCGACTTCCCCTTGCACGGCACGCATGCCACCACGGATTGCATGCAATGCCACGCGAACGGTTACGCGGGAACCCCGACGGCGTGCAGCGCTTGTCATATCGACGATTACAATTCGACCACGGACCCGAACCATGCGACGTCCGGATTCTCCATGGACTGCGCCACGTGCCACGATGAGACGGCCTGGGGCAACGCTACTTTCGATCACAACAGCACGGGCTTCCCGCTGCACGGCACGCACACCACCACTGCTTGCATTGAATGCCACGCGAACGGCTATGCAGGAACGCCCACGGAATGCAGTGAATGCCACATGGACGACTACACCGCCACCACGGACCCCAACCACGCGGAATGCGCCTTCGGCGCCAATTGCGCGTTCTGCCACGATGAGACGAGCTGGGACAACTCCTCGTTCGACCATGGCAACACCGGTTTCGTGCTGCACGGGGCGCACTTGGCGGCGTCATGCAACCAATGCCATGCGAACGGGTTCATGGGCACGCCGACCACCTGCAGCGCTTGCCACATGGCGGATTACAACTCCACCAGCGATCCGAACCACGCCGCAGCGCAGTTCCCCACGGATTGCGCGTCCTGTCATGACGAGACGAATTGGGGCAATGCCACGTTCGACCATGACCAGAGCTATTTCCCCATCTACAGCGGTCACCATGACAATGAGTGGAGCACCTGTGCGGAGTGCCACACGAACCCCTCGAACTATAGCGTGTTCACATGTGTCGATTGCCACGAGCACAACAACCAGAACTCGGTGAACGATGACCACAACGGTGTGAACGGTTATTCATACAACAGCGCCGCCTGCTACAACTGCCACCCCGACGGCACCCACTGATGAGGAGGACGCGCAGAGGGGTTGTTCTCGTGCTGCTGATGCCGTTGCTTGCCACCGCTCAAGGAGTCATCCCGGGCGAGGTCACTTTCCTCACGTCACAGCATGTGTATGTGAAGTTCGCGACCACGGAGGGGATCGCGGCAAAGGACACGTTGGACCTGGTGAAGGATGGAGTAACGACACCGTGCCTTGTGGTAAGCAGCATGTCCTCCACCTCGTGCGTATGTACGGTGATCGGTGGTTGCAAAGTGGAAAAGCAGGACAAGATCCAAACGCGCGTCCTGCACAAGCCTGAAGCGGAGGTCGCGTCCATGAAAGGGACCCGCCCGAGCCGCGTGAAACCTGTGGAAGAGGACACGCTGAAAGGCAAGGGTGAACGGATCCGTGGACGTCTTTCCGCAGCGAGCTACAGCAGCATCCCTTCAGCGCGCGACAACGATCACCGCATGATGTACCGCTTCTCGATGAACGCGGAACGCATCGCCAACTCCAAGTTCTCCGCCGAGACGTATCTGAACTATCGGAAGCTCTATCCCGCGAACATGGATCGTTATCCGCAGCGAACGGATTACTTCAATGTGTATAACCTGGCGGTGAGCTACGCACCGGACAGCAACACCACGTTGACGTTGGGGAGTAAGATCAACAACAGTGCATCCTCGCTCGGCGCGATCGATGGGTTGCAAGCAGAGCGGCGCTTCGGGACGCTCTTCGCTGGGGTGATCGTCGGTTTCCGACCGGACATCTTCACGTACGACCTCAACACCAGCCTGCTTCAATACGGTGGCTACATCGGTACGCAGATGAATTCTGCTACGGTGAATTCGAAGTCCACCATCGGCTTGTTGCAACAAACGAACAGCGGCATGGTGGATCGCCGCTACGCGTACCTGCAGCACTCCACCACCTTCAATGGGAACTTCAATATCTTCTCCTCGGCTGAGTTGGATCTGTACAGCACAGTGCAAGGCGGGGCGCGCCTCACCAACCTCTTCGTCTCCAGCCGTTATCGCATCAGCCGGAAGGTGGACGTGTTCACATCGTACGATCACCGGCGACGTGTGGTGTACTACGAGACCTTCCGCAATGATGTGGAAGTGCTGCTCGACGATGACATGGCCCGGCAGGGTGCGCGCTTCCGGCTGAACGTTCGTCCGACCAAGACCTTGACCTTGGGTGCGGCGTACAGCAAGCGGTTCCAGGCCGATGGGATGAACGCTTCGGACAACATCAGCGGTTCGCTCAACATCAACAGGGATCCGCAAGGGTTTGGGCGCTGGTCGGTGCAGGTGAACCACAATGCATCGAACTACTTGCGCAGCGATGTGATCTCCTTCCGTCATTCGCGCACGCTGATCCCGCGCCGACTGAACATGGGCTTGTACTATCGCATCGTGGAATACCGCTATGCGAACCGGCCCGAAGGGTCGTCGCTGGCATCACGCGCTTCACAGCGCTACTACGGCGCGGACCTCACCCTGGACCTTGCGCGCACATTGATGTTCGCCGTGCTGGGCGAGATGTCCACCATCGCGGATGAACGCAACTACCGCGTGAACATGAGCTTGACCAAACGCTTCGACAGCAAGAAGAAATGATGATGAACCGATCGACCACCACCATTCTTTTTGCCGTTGCTTTGTTCTCTTTCACGGCTTGTGATAGCGGCCCCAAGGAGATCCCTGCGGAAGGGGGTGCCGCGCAGAACGGAAGCACTGGCGTCTTCTCGAACGCTCCGGGCAAGGACCGACCCGTGGTGGACCCGGCCATGGAAAAGGACCTGCACACCGTAGTCGCTTTGGAAGCCTTGCCGACGAGCAAGTACGTGTACGTGCGTGTGAAGGAAGGAGCGGAGGAATTCTGGATCGCCACCACCGTACAGGAGGTCGCGATCGGTCGCAGCTACTTCTACCGCGGGGGCTTGCTGAAGACCGATTTCCCGAGCAAGGAGTACAACCGCACCTTCGATCGCTTGTACCTCGTTTCGCAACTGGTCCTTTCCGATCACGGTGCCAGCATGGGCGGCATGACCGAGATACCCGCCTCCGGTACCATGCCTACCGCACCGTCCACACCGTTGCCCGCATTGGATGTCCCGGGCACCACGAAGATCGCCGACCTCATGGCCGATGCGAAGAAGTACGACGGCAAGGTGATCCAGGTGAGCGGCAAGTGCGTGAAGGTGAACCCGAACATCATGGGCCGCAATTGGATCCACATCAAGGACGGCAGCAAGAAGGACGCGGAGTTGGTGATCACCACCGATGTCCCCATCGCCGAAGGTCAGGAGGTGACCATGGTCGGTATGATCGCGTTGGACAAGGACTTCGGCGCGGGCTACCAGTATGATATCCTGCTGGAAGGCGGGCGGTTGGTGAAGTGATCCCTACTTGATCAACGTGAACTTCCGCTTGCGCCAATAGGCCAGCGCACCGATCGCGAACAATGATCCTGCGGTGATGTACACCCAATCCGGCACGGGCACCGGATCACCGGCCGCGTACGAGTGCAAGCCGGAGAGGTAGTAGTTCACGCCGTAGTAGGTCATGATCACCGTGGCCAGGCCGAAGAGCGAAGTGACGTTGAAGAGGTAGAGCCCTTGCATCTTCGGGATCAAGCGCAGGTGCAGGATGAAGGCATAGACGAGGATCGTCACCAGTGCCCAGGTCTCTTTCGCATCCCAACCCCAGTAGCGCCCCATGATTCGTTCGCCCACACGCCACCGAGGTAAGTGCCGACGCTGATCATGAACAACCCGCCGATCAGCGTCATCTCGCTGAGGTAGCTCATCTCCTTCACCATGCGGTGGACGCGCTTCTCATTGCTCTTCGTGAGGAAGATCATCAGCAACAGGTTGATCAGGCCGATCACCGCGCCGAGCGCGAGGAAGCCGTAGCTGCCCGCTTCCATGGAGACGTGGATCGTGAGCCAGTAGGAGTTGAGCACCGGCACCAACGGCGTGATCTCGGGATCCAGGTAACTGAGCATCGCCACCAGCAACAGGGTGGCGGAAAGGATCATGGTCGCCGCGGATGCACCGAAGGAGTTCCTGCTGAAGAGGATGCCCGCGAGCACGGTGGTCCACGCGATGTAGATCATCGACTCATAGCCGTTGCTCCACGGTGCGCGCTCGGAGACGTACCAGCGCAAACCGAGGCCGGTGGTCTGCAGCACGAAGCCGAGCAGCATCAGGATCAGCATCACGCGCTGGACCTTCCGCAGGTCCACGTTCGGTCTGAAGACCGAGAAGAAAAGCAGGAAGAGGAAGGCGAGGCCGAGGAAGGTGTAGTAGAGCGCGAGCCGATCGAACACGCTCAGTTCGTTCAAGAGGATCTCCGCCTTCACTTGGGTGTTCGAGGGGATCACTGCCGCGCCCACTTGCTTCTGGTAGCCATCGAGTTCGCTAAGGAGCTTGTCCGGCAAGCTGTAGTTGCCCGTGACCATGGCCTCTTGCAAGGCAGGCACATACGCTGCGAAGAAGCGCCCGGCCGTCGGATCGGTGGGGTGGTTGTGGCCGGAGCCTTCGCCATGGCCGCTCACCCAGGTGTTGTTCGGATCACCGGGGAGCGGGATGATCTTCAGCAGGTCGCCACCCAAGGTCATGTGCAGGATGTTGAGCCGCTCGTCCACCTTGATCAGGTCCTTTTCCAACATGCCGCGATCGATCGGCTTCAGCGCATCCACGCGCCGCAGCTCATCGCGCAGGATGTAATCGCCGTTCTCGTCGAAGAAGTCCTTGTACGCGGCCATCGGGCCTTCCACGCCGAGCAAGGCATGCACTTGCTTGTGCTCGCCGAGCTTGATCATCGGCACGTCCAACCAATCGTTCGGATTTGCGAGCATCCCCAGGATCACCTGGTCGGCGTTCAGGCCATTGATGCTCTCGCGGCGATACACCTTCCGTAGCAACTCGCGCGAAAGGGTGTGGATCGGTTTCATCCGTCCCTGATTGTCCTGCACCAGGATCCGGGAGAAGCGCTCGGCGTGCGCGGCGTCCACCACCCCACCACCATGGCGCGCATCGATGACCTTCTGCGCGGAAAGCACCGAAGGCGCAGCCATCAGCGCAAGTGCGAGCAGGGCGGTCGTGTTCACCCGCCGCATGTCGCGGATGCTCTGCCCGAGTTTCCGAAAGCGGCTCTTCGAACTGAACAAGGAGAGGATCATGCCCAGCGTGAGCAGGATGTAGCCGAGGTAGGACACGCGCGTGCCCCAGCGGTCGTGGTTCACGCTGAGGTAGGTGCCCAGCTCGTCCTGGTCGTAGCTGGATTGGAAGAAGCGGTAGCCATCGTGGTCCAGCACGTTGTTCATGAAGATCCGGTAGTCCTGCTTCATGTCTTCGCGTTCGTCCACCAACTGCACTTCGCTTGCGTAGGATGCCGGACTGTTGGTGCCGGGATAGCGGTCCATGATGAAATCGTAAAGGCGGATCGAGAAAGGCAGTTGCACCTCCTTCGATCCGTAGCTCACCGCCAGGTCCAGCGCATCGGCGTGCGCGATCGCGGGCCGCCCTTGCGCTCCTTTCTGTCCGTACACCAACAGGTCCTGCGCCACGCCGTTGATCTTCACCTCCATCCGCAAGGCGATGATGCTCTCGTTGCGCACCTTCATGCCTTCGCTCTGCATGCTCACCACGCCTTGCGCATTGAGATCGCCGAAGACGAAGCCGTTCGCGCCGTCGCGGTACATCGAGCGCATCATCAGCGGGTGATAGTCGGCCTGCGGATACAAGGTGTCGGTGGTCTGCGTGGCCATCACCGTCTGGATCAGCGGTCGGTCGGCCTTGATGAAAAGCGAATTGTCGCGGAACGCGAGGTTCACCGCTCCGGCCATCGGCACCTCCGTGAAGTTGAAGAGCACATTGCGGATGCGGCGTGTTTCACCAAGGCTGAGGTAATATTCCTCGCGACCGCTCTGGCCGGCGAACACCACCTTCACCGTGGGCTTGCCCGTGGGTCCCTCCGTCATCCTGTCCACCGGGTTCGGGATGAACTCCTTCACCGCCACCTCGATCAGGTCCTTGCCGATCAGGTACGACTCCTTCCATTCGTTGTTGCCCAGACTGGAGAAGAGCACCGGTTCATCGAAGCGGTAGTTCTGTTCGCCGCGGTGTACTTCGAACCCCAAATACGTCTCGGCGGAAAGGAAGCTGTTCGACGCATCGTTCTCGCGGATGTGCATCACGCCCTCGTATCCGGTGTAACGCGTTACCCCCGCACCGATGAGGATGATGATCATGGCGAGGTGGAACATCAGCAGCCCCCACTTCTTCTGCTGCACCATGCGGAAGCGGACCACGTTCACCAGGATGGTGATGCAGAACAACGCCAGCAGGACGCTGAACCACGTCGACTTGTAGATCACGTGCTGCGCGGAGCTGGTGCCGTAATCGTTCTCCACGAAGGTGCCCACGGCGATGGACGCGGCGAAGAGCAGGATGTACACGGCGGCGGCGCGCGTGTTGAAGAGCGGGTCGAGGATCTTCCTCACGACCGGTGGAAGGATGTTCATGTGCTCGCCAAAGGTCAGGCTTGTTCGGGGAGGCGAAGGAACCAAACTACCATGAGCGGAAGCCCGCGCGATGAGGCGTGACGCTGGATCGACCAAGGCGCGTGAAATTCCCTTGTTCCAAGAGGCAGCACTTTCCTTTGCAACTTCAGTCCGAGAGATGAACCCCTTCACCTTCCTCCGCACCCTCTTCAAAGGCCCCACGCCACGGATGATGGCCGCGCAATTGCGCAAGCCATCGGGTGTTCCCGCCGGCAAGGTGGCCAAGCGCATGAACGAGGTGAACGCTTTCCTCTACGGCGTCGTACTGGATGAATTGCAATTGCCACCGAACGCACGTGTCCTGGAGTTGGGCTTCGGCAATGGGCTGACCACATTGCCGTTGCTCGAGCGCGCACCGGACATGCACTACACCGGCCTCGACTACTCCGCTGCGATGGTGGCCGCCGCATCGAAGACCTTCTCATCCCGGATCGCTGGCGGACGTGCCGAATTGCACGAAGGCAGCAGCGACCGCATGCCCTTCGCCGATGCTTCGTTCGATGCGGTCTTCGGCGTGAACACGATCTACTTCTGGGACGAACGCGATGCGCACTTGCGCGAGATCAAACGTGTGCTCAGGCCCGGCGGGCGGTTCTTCGCCGGTTACCGGGACCGCACGAGCATGCTTGCGTTGCCCTTCGTTCAATACGGCTTCACGATGTACGAGCCCGCCGAATGGGAGCAGGTGCTCACCGCCGCCGGCTTTTCCGATGTGCGCACGGTGCTTCGCGAAGAACCCGAGCGCGAGTGGGGCGGTGTGCGCTTCACAGTGAAGTCGTGCTGTACGAGTGCGGTGAGGGGTTAGGGTTTGCGTGCCCGCCTACTCCTTCACAAAGCGCTCCGTACTGCGGTTCTAGCCACTTGGACTTTGCAATGTGCAGGTGAACACTCCCGTCGAACGGCCATCGATCAAGGATGCGCGGCCGCGAGGTCGGGGTCCGGTCCAACGAGAGAACCGTTCCTCAATACACGAACGGCACGATCCGCTTCGTGCGCTTCATGTATGCCGCGTAGCGCTCGCCAAGTGCATCCAACAGTGCGCGTTCCTCCACATGCATCCGCCAGAAGAACATGATGATCACCGGCAGCACGAGCACCACGAGTGAAAGCCGGTTGAAGAGCAACAAGCCAAGGCCGATGAAGGCGATGAAGACGCCGCTGTAGCTCGGGTGCCGCACGTACGTGTACGGCCCGTCATCCACCACGCGATGGTCCGATGCGATGGCCACGTTCACGGTGAAGAAGCGGCCGAGGTGGATGATGGACCACCAGCGCAATGCGGACCCGCAGCAGAAGAGAAGAACGCCGATCGCGTATTGCACCACGGTGGCTTCCACCGCAAAGCGCGGCATGGTGTACGAGAACCGGATGGCGAGGTAGATGGAAAGTCCGATCACTCCCCACAGCGCGACGAAGGAGCCACGGTCCTTGTCGCTGCCTTGCTTCGCGCGTTTGAAGAGGGCGAGTGCGATCTCCGACACGCCCAGGAGGATGAAGAAGAGGTTAGGGTTTGGCAGGTTCATGGCGTGAAGGTGGGAAGCAATGCGGATCGGTCCATTGCGTTCTTTTGTCTGAATGCGCTTCGGGACCTTCATTCTTCTTCTCGGCCTTGCCATTCCGGGCCTGGCACAGGACAGCACCGCGACCCATCCGCTGCCGGGGATCAACCAGCACATCGTGGATTTCGCTGCGGCGCACTTGGGAAAGAAGGTGGACTGCGGTGAGTGCTGGGATCTGGCCGCCGGTGCGCTGAACGAAGCAGGCGCGAAATGGGATGGCGCCTATGGGTTTGGTTCCGTGCTGGACTGGCGCAAGCAGGAGATCCTGCCCGGTGACATCGTGCAGTTCGAAGGCGTAACCACGGAGCGAAGGATCGATGGCCGGATCGAGCAGGACATCTACGGCAAGCACACCGCGATCGTGGTGGTGGTGCAGGAACGCGGGGTGTACACCATTGCCCATCAGAACTTCGGGAACGTCCGCAAAGTGGCTACCACGGTCCTACGCCTCGCTGACGTGCGCGGCGGCAAGTTGATCTTCTACCGGCCGGTGCCGGGACCGTGAGCGCGGTTGCTAGAGATCTTCCGGTGGCGGCTTCTTCCGCGTGTACTTCTTCTTGCTCTTGATCACCCGCGGACGGAAGCGACCATCCAGCGCACCCGCCGCCTTCTGCGCTTCGCGCTTTACCGCACGCTCGATCTTGTCGAGGTCGGCCTTGGTGATCCGTTTCTTCTTCGCAGGCATCACACGAAGTTATCCGCAATGAATGGATCCGCCGGTTCTTTGCACTCGGCATGGCACGATCGATCGGCCTCTTCCTCTTGTTCGTGATCAGCATCGGATCCGCAGTTGCGCAATTGTCCGACAGCGCCTTTCATGTGAACCGCGCCACGCGCCATGTGGAGCTCGGCTTGCACACAGGCTATGTGCAAGGGCGTTACGGCTTCGCGGACCTGGGCCTGTCGGCGAATGTGTGGGGTGCCGACCGTCATCCCTATGGAGCAGGAGCCTTCTTGGGTACCGAGGTGCGCGTGGATCGCACCGCGCTCATCGGTCCGAAGGTGGGGTTCTACTTCACCGCCGGCTCTGCCATGGGCGCGCAATTCATCTACTACACCGACGGCGGTGAAGGAAGTTGGGTATTCCGGCCGGAGATCGGCATCGGCCTGTTCAAGTTCAAACTCACTTACGGCTACAACGTGCGGCTATCCAACGCCGACATGCCGGGCTTGAACACGCACATAGTGAACGTGTCGTATGCGTTCCGTTTGCTGCGCCTGAAGGGGGATGAGTTCCGGTGACGAAGCTCAGGCGAAGTACCCATCGAGCTCCTTGCGGAAGTACTGCATCGCGTTCTTCACACCCAACGGTAGCCCACCACCGAGCGCGCACAGCGAACCGATCTCCATGGTCTCCACCAGATCGTTGAAGAGCGCCCGATCGATCTTGCGACCGACTTGCGCACCCACCAGCAACTCCTTGCCGCGCGCACTGCCGATGCGACATGGGAAGCACTTGCCGCAACTCTCCATCTCGGTGAATTCGAAGAGGTGTTCGAGGTATTTCACCATCGGGAAGTCGGTGGGGATGCTGAGGACGCTGGCGTGGCCCAACAGAAAACCTTCGCGTTGGAAACTCTCGAAATCGATGTTCAACGCGTTGATCTTTTCCAGTGGCACGATCCCGCCCAAGGGTCCGCCGATGTGCAGTGCTTTCGTCTGCCGTGCGAAGCCTTGACCAAGGTCGTCGATCACTTTCGCGAGTGAAGTACCGCATTCCACTTCGTAGAGACCGGGGCGTTTGAAGCCGCTATCCAGACAGACGAGTTTGCTGCCGTTGCTCTTCTCGCTGCCGAGTTTCGCGAAGGCCGCGCCGCCGTTCTTCACCACCCACGGCACGCATGCCAGCGTCTCCACATTGTTCACCACCGTGGGCCGGTTGAAGAGCCCTTGTTGCGCGGGGTACGGTGGACGCGTGCGCACTTCGCCGCGCTTGCCTTCAATGCTGTTGAGCAACGCCGTCTCTTCTCCGCACACATACGCACCGGCCGCTTTGATCACCTTGAAGCGGTAGTTGAAACCGCTGCCTTTGATGTCGGTGCCGATCCAGCCGTTTGCTTCCAGATCCCTCACCGCCTGCTTCACGATCGCCACCGCTTCGGGGTACTCGGCGCGGATGTATAGCACGCCCGTATCAGCGCCCACGCAATAGCCGGTGATCATCATTCCGAGCAACACGAGGTGTGGTCGTTGCTCCAAGAGGTAGCGATCGCTGAACGCACCGGGGTCGCCTTCATCCGCATTGCAGACGATGTACTTGCGCGGTGTGCCATTGCCGGTGATGTCCTGCGCATCACGACAGGCCTTCAATTTGAAACCCATCGGGAAGCCTGCACCGCCGCGTCCACGGATCGTGGCGATCGTGATCTCATTCAGCACATCCGCCGCATCGCCCTTCAGCACTTTTTCCCAAAGCGCATAGAACTCCGGCAGCGTTGGCATCGGAGCAGTGAGGATGGGTTGCTCCATCGAAGTACCCACGTAGTGCGCATCGTTGCCATTGCGATCGGTTCCCTTGGCGAGATCACCGATCCGATCGATAGCGGTTCCGGAGTAATTCAGTCCGCCCACGTTGAAGGCGCTGTTCTCATGGCAGCGACCCAAGCAACACATGTGGCCGATCTCCTCCGCTTTGAAATGCTTGGACAATTCGTGATGGACCTTGTCCTGCGTACCGGCCACTAGGCACGCGCTACCGTTGCACACGTAGGCCTTCTTCCCTTGGTTCTCCTTCTTCAAAAAATCGTAGAACGAACTGGTGCCGAAGGTGATCGCTTCGCCCACCAGAAACTCGTCGGCGATGGCGGTGAGCGTTCCGTCGTCCGCCGTTCCTGTTGCTTCGGAAGCCCGTTGCAGCCTTTCCCAAAGTGCATCATCGAGTTCTTTGCCGTCGCGGCCCGAGAGGGAGGAGATGTTCTTGCTCATGCACGGCCAAGGTAGCGCCGTGGACCCTTCGACTTGTGATGGCCGTGAAGCTCCATCCGGATTTGGACGGTTGGCCGGAGTGGATTAGTTTTTCACTCACAAACCAGAACCCGATCTCATGAAAAAGCTCCTGAAGATCCTTGGCGTTCTCCTGTTGCTCCTTGTTGTTGTCGGCGCGGGAGCGGTGGCGTACATCTCCAACGCACTGCCGGATGTGGATGTCCCGGCCGATGTGAAAGTGGACCTCACACCGGAGCGGATCGAACGTGGCCGTTACCTTGCCAACAGTGTGTGCGTGTGCATGGATTGCCACGCCCAACGCGACTGGAACCTCTATGCGGGTCCCGCGAAGCCGGGCACCATGGGCGCCGGTGGCGACAAATTCGATCGCACCATGCAGTTCCCCGGTGAATTCTACGCGAAGAACCTCACGCCATTCGCGCTGAGCAATTGGTCGGACGGCGAACTCTATCGCGCGATCACCAGCGGCGTGAGCAAGGATGGACATCCCTTCTTCCCGGTGATGCCCTACCCGAACTACAACAAGCTGGCGACGGAGGATGTGTACAGCATCATGGCCTACCTGCGTTCATTGGAACCGATCGGGACGGCACCGTATCCGGAGAGCGTGATCGACTTCCCGGTGAACCTGATCATGCGGACCGTGCCCGAACCGGCGCACCCTGCACCGCTGCCGGAACCCACGGACCCCGGTTATGGGGAGTACATGACGAATGCCGCAGCATGCATCGAGTGCCACACGCACACAGAGCATGGCAAGAGGATCGGTGAGCCGTTCGCCGGAGGCTTCGCATTCAACTTCCCGAATGGGGCGGTACTACGTTCAGCGAACATCACCCCGCACCCTACGGATGGGATCGGTGCGTGGGACAAGGCCACTTTCATCGCGCGGTTCAAGCAATACGCGGACAGCAGCTACGTGCCTCCACCTGTCGATTGGGCCAAGGGCGATCTGCAAACGGTGATGCCGTGGTTGATGTACGCGACCATGAGCGAGCAGGATCTGGGTGCGATCTACGACCACCTCGCTTCGTTGCCCGCAGTGGCCGGAAAGCCGGAGAAGTGGACCCCGGCACCGTAAGTGCCGATCACTTCAGCACACTGAAGAGTTGGAGGTCCAATAGGCGCCCATCGGCCGTCCTGTAATCGCGGCGCAATGTTCCCTCCAGTTCGAATCCACAGTACTGGAGCACTTTGCAGCTGGCCACGTTCAGTGGGTCCACGCGCGCGAACACCTTCTCCATGTTGAGTTGGGTGAACGCATGGTCCACCGCCCACATGACGCCGAGCGTGGTAAGCCCCTTGCGCTCGTAAATGGATCCGATGAAGTACGCCGTTTCGCACTTCGGTACCGTCCAGTCGAATTCCTTCAGGAAGACCAGGCCGATCGGATCACCGCCTTCGTAGTCGCGCATGGCGAAACAGAAGAACTCCTTCCGCTTGGCGCGCGCGATCATGTCCTTGATGTACGAACGTGTTGCGCGCGGATCACTGCAATGTGCACAGGTCACCGGGAAGTAAGGGAGTAAGCGTTCACGTTCGGCCTCGATCAATCGGAAGAGACCTTGGTAGTCATCCTTCTCGATGGGTTCGATGATGACCGAATCGCTCATTGCTCGTCGCGCATCGTAAGTGCTGCTGCACGCATGGCCGCCGCGCGCGCCGCGCCAAGGTAGCGTTCCACGCCAGCGTGTACGAGGTAGATCAGCGGAGTGGCCAGGATCGCCACGATCAACTTGTAACTGTACGCCGTGAGCACCAAGGCTGTGGCCAACGGGAAGGGCATGCCCTTGAAGATCCAGAACGCCACGTAGGTCACCACCACGCTATCGATGAGCTGGCTTACCACGGTGCTGCCGGTGGCGCGCAACCAGATGCGTTTGTCGCCGGTGATGCGTTTGATGCGGCGGAAGATGAAGGCATCCACGAGCTGGCCGATGACGAATGCTGCGAGCGAACCGAGGATGATGTTCATGCCCTGCCCGAAGATGCTCGCGAATGCAGCCTGCATATCGGGCACGCCTTGCGCCGCACTGCTGCCGATCCACCAACCGAGGTCCGGTGGCATGTGGATGGCGAAGTACATCACCACGAACCCGAAAGCGATGAGCGCGGTGGTGAGCAGGGTGAGGAAACGCACACCGCGCACGCCGTAATAATCGTTGATCACATCGGTCATGATGAAGACGATGGGCCACGGTAACACACCCACGCTCAAGACGAAACTCAAATGATGTTGGCCCAGGAGTGGGAAGTCGGCTTTGTCCAGACCGAGCGAGGTCTCCAGTTGGAAGAGCTTCACGCCGATCATCTCCGCGAGCAACGCGTTGGCCACGAAGAAGGCGCCGAGGAAGATGTAGAGTCGCGTGGCCTTGTCGGCGAGGATCGAATGGATCATGCGCTGACAAGATCACCAACCCGGACCACTCGACCGCTTACCGCCATCGCGTTCATTGCGAACGCCACTTTCACTTCGCCTTCTTCTCCCTTTCGACGGCGATAGGTGGCCAATGTGCGCAAGGGTTCTTTCCCGCGTTCACCGGTACGCTGGTCGGTGGTGGTGATCACGCATCGAATGCACGGCTTCACCAATGCAAAGCGTGTCTCGCCGATCGCGATGTCCTTCCAGCCATCCTCTTGGTATGCCTCTCCACCCGCGATCACGATGCTCGGCCGGAAGCGTTCCATGGGTACTTGGGCCCATATGCCCATGTGGCCATGTGCCCATGTTGCGCCGCGCTTGTTCAGGTCGTCAAGGGAGGCTTGTGAAATGATCAGGTACGGGTAGCCATCGCTCAGGGAAGTGATGCCGTTGGCGTATTGTGCGTCCACTTCGCGGCGCGTGGCATCGGGCATGAAGACGAGCGAACACGCGATGCCTTGTTTCTTCGCGAACCACGCCGAGATCACCATCGGCGCAAGCAAGACCTCCACGCCGTCGTTCCACACGGTTGCATGCTGCACTTCGCCGTCCGCGATCGACCATGGTAGATCGATCGTATCGCCATCACGAACGTCCGTGACGCGGAACCCCTCATTCAGTGTTGAACAATGCAAGCACGCGAGCGCGGCGACTTCGCGCTGGCTGATGAAGCGGCCATTGCCATCCACCAGCATCCACCGGCGATCATGTTCAAAGCCGCGATCGGTGATCCGCGCTTCGTTCACCGGGAACCCGCCGAGCGATTTGATCGGGTACACCTGCAGCGATGCGATCGAAAGCGTCATCGGCGTACTACGCGTTCCACCACGTCCGTTCCACCCACGCGCAGTCCATCGCCCACGCTGCCGATCGGGACGAGGTAATGGACCATGTCGCCGCCATGGCCTTCATCCCACGCCACGAAGAGCAATGCGGTCCCGATCAGCGGGCCAAGGACACAGGGGTACTTCATCTTTTGCGGACGACGAAGGTAGAGGGCTGGAAACACGGAACCCCCCGATCGCTCGAGGGGCCCGTGCTCACAACCGCGTGCGCTCAGCGCGTCCGCAGCTTCGTCACTTCCTTTTTCTCATAGACATACACATACATGCCGTCGTAGCTCAACTCCGTGGTCGCGCCGTTCCGTGCGTTGAATTGTTTGAAGGAGCAATCGTCCAGATCGAAGGCGGCGATGTCCGACCGTTCGGTCTTCATCAGCACCATGTCCTCGTGTTGCGCTTCCATGCTGCTCGCGCGATACTTGTTGCTCTTCACCAGGGCACCGTTGCTGCGTGCATGCGTGCTTACGCCCTTGTCGCCGATGATCGCCACCATGTCCTTGTACAGCAGGATGCGGTTGGCCAAACTGATGCCGTCGTCACCGAGTGCGATCTCATAGATGTCAGCGCCGGTCTTGTGATCGATGCAGTAGAGCGACTTCCCGCTGCACACGTACATGCGGTCATCGGCCAGCAAGCAGTTCGTGATGCCCTTGCGGAAGCGTTCGCTGTCCCACGCCAAAGCACCATCAGTGGTGTTGAACGCCTGCACACCCACCGGCTTGATGTTCGGGTAGTCCACGCGCCATTCCTTGTGGATGACCACGCTGCCGTCGCTCTGTGTTTCGCGCCAGTAGATGTAGGACTGCGTTTCTACCGTACCACCTACTTGCAGGACCACTTTGCCATCCGCCACCCACATGCCCGGGATCGCACGCGCGTCCTTGATCTCCGGACTCGTCCAGATCAATTTGCCCGTCATGCGGTCGTACTTCTTCACGAACTGGTGCCGCTTGTCCTGCATGTCCAATACGTACAGGTCGTTGCCGTCCACCACGGGATCGGCCACCGCGCCGTACACGCCGAACTTCACGGCATGTGCCGGTGGTTTCGCCACGCCCTCCGGCGTGTAGTCGAAGGCCGCGCTCCATTGCAGCGCACCGGTCGTATAGTCATAGACCTGGATGCCGTTCAGGTTGAGGAAGACCTTGCCACCCTCCACGTTCAGGTCGTATACGAAATCACGCGTGACCACTTTGCGCTCCGCACGCCCGATGTAGCTGCTCTCCCACTTCACCGTTCCGGTGTTCAGGTCGATACGTGCGATCTGGTTGCGGAAGCCACTGAAGAGGGCGGCGAGTCCGGGTCCCACGAAGTTCACGCAGGTCATGTCATCGCCGTCGAGGTGGTACTTGCCAACGCTTCCTGTGAAGACCTTGCTCGCCCACTTCTCCTCGCCCGTGCGCGCCATGATGTAGAAGAGGCCGTCCTTGGTGCTGATGCAGAAGGCATCCTTCTCCTTCAGGTAGATCACATTGTCCTCGGAAAGCTTGCTGTACTTCTCCGTGGTCCACAACACGTTGCCGGTGGGCAGGTCGATGCAGGCCACTACATCGGCGCCACCCTTGCGCTCGAAGAGGAAGACCGTGTTGCTCTCCCAGAACGGGATCAGCTCATCGATCTTGCGCAGCCGTGGAGCCATGTCCTTGAAGGGCTTCGTCCAGATCGTGCCGCCGTCCTTGTTGCGGAACACGGTCATCTCCTTGTCGCTGGCCGCGTAGCTGAACTTTTCCTCGCCGGGGTTGGGGTCCGTTCCGGTGTGTTCGATCTTGTGTTCCAGGCGGGTGTTCCAGACCTGGGTCATGTCCTCCTGCGCGCTCAAGCAAAAGCTGAAGGCCAGGATGCTGCTGGTGAGAAGTGCTGCGTGTTTCATTTGGTGTGAGGGTTTGTCGTTTTGCGGACGTCACCCCGGCCTTGAGCCGGGGTCTCGTTGGGGCCGATCATGATCGGCCCGTACGGTGGCTATGGGAATTGAAGCGTGATCTTCTGTTTGTGTCCGGATGTCATTCCGGGCTTGACCCGGGATCTCACCCATGCTATGGAAATTGAAGCGTGATCGTGATCTTCTGTTTGTTCAGGGGACGTCACCCCGGCCTTGAGCCGGGGTCTCGTTGGATCTATGGGAATTGAAGCGTGATCGTGATCTTCTGTTTGTTCAGGGGACGTCACCCCGGCCTTGACCCGGGATCTCACCCATGCTATGGAAATTGAAGCGTGATCGTGATCTTCTGTTTGTTCAGGGGACGTCACCCCGGCCTTGAGCCGGGGTCTCGTCGGATCTATGGGAATTGAAGTGTGATCGTGATCTTCTGTTTGTGATTCTTGGCGAGTTTGAACGCGAAGCGCCGATCGAACCATTGGTCCTTCACGGCATTCTTCCATTTGATCGGCAGGTCGCTTTCGCGGATGAGCACGCTTTCGCAGCGCCCCTTGTCGTCGATCACCATATCCAGTACGGCACTTCCTTTCAGGTCGCCGCTGGCGATCACCTCCGCCCAAAGTCCTTCGGCCCGATCGCGTGTGATCGCGGCCTGCACCGAATCGCGCACGACCTCGGCATCGTTGAGCACCGGGCGTTGCGCATGCACCACGACCGGTGCGAACAGGGAGGCGAAAGCAAGTATGGTGGTGATCCGTTTCAGGGTTGCCATATACCGAGGTGTTTACCGAGCGCGATGACCAACCGACCATCGGGCAGCCAGTGTTGGCTCACGCTGCCGTCGTGTCCTTCGCCGCTGCGCATCATTTCACCGAAGCGCGCATCGAGGTCGATCAAGTGCAGCACTTCCCCATCCTCCAAGCGATGGATGAGGATCCGCCGCTTGCCGCGATCCGCGCTGGCCAAGGCCATCAGTTTTCCGTCATAGGAGACCTCCATGCTCGGCTCGTTCATCAGGCTCACGAATCCGGCGCGCAACGGTTCCCCCGATGGAATGGCGATCTGGTTCACGTAGCCCTGCCTCCCGGCCGCGCTCACTTGCATCTTGCTGTGCGGCGCGCTGTACACCAGCAGGCGATCGCCTTGTTCGGTGAACTCCAGGTCGTACACCACGTCGTAGATCTCCGGGATCGTCCGCAACAAGTTGCCATCGGGCAGGCTGTACAGGCTGATCATCTCGCGGTACTTCAGCGCGGGCTTCACGGCTTTCTTATCGCTGCGCATGCTCGGCACTGTTCCCAACAGTTGTTCGGTCGGGTGGTGGCTCACGGCTATCAGCGTTCCGTTCGGACTGATCGCGATGCTGTTCGTGGCGCCTTCGATCCTGATCACCTTGGCCGCCTTCCCCGCAGGCAATTCCCAGAAGGTCACCTCCCCGCCGCTCAACGTGGCGAACTGCGCATCCCTTCCCCAAGCACCATCATGCGCGGCGTCGATCTGCAACACCACCGATCCGGTCGTGGCATCGATCACACGTTGCTCCACCGCGCGGTCCTTGTTCGTGGACCAGTCGATGTAGAACTGTTGGCGTAGGTGCAGGAACCGGCCATCGCGGCTGCACTTCACCTCCGGCCCGGCGTAGAACCCGGTGATGTCGATCCGTCGCGTGATGGTCCATGTCGCCGTGTCGATGAAGTTGATCGGCTGGCCTTGCACCACGGCTTGCACCAAGGTGTGGCCATCGGGCATCAGTTCCAAGCTGGTGGCCATGGCTCCATCGCGATCCAGCAGCACGCGCCGCAATTGCGATTGGTGAGTGAGGTGATCCTGCGCGACACCGAGCAAGGTGAGCAACGCCAGTACCGCGACCACGAATAGTCGTTCCGGGGTGATGATGCTGCGCTTGGTTACCGACACGTTCATGGTTGTGAGGTTCATCCACGGTCACCGATCACGATGACCATGCAAACGTCCCCCGAATGGCAGGCCTCCTTCATCCGTGCAATACCGTGATCCGCTACGGTGATCCCCGTAGTTCTCAGCGCACCATGGTTGATCCGTACGCGTTCTTGTCTTCCATGGCTCTCACTCACAGGGCTACTTTTGGATCGATGTCCATCCTTCGCCTAACGCTCTGCTCGCTCCTCATCGCTCTTCAACTCGGTGCGTTCGCACAAGGCGCCGAACCTTACGTGGACCATTGGGACGCGAAGAAGACCATCAAGAAGAGCGAAGGGCTGATGGTGAACGGCCGCGAGTGGGGCGAATGGAAATTCTACGATCCGCAAGGACACCTTATCGAACAAGCCGAGTTCAAGAGCGGCGAACGCGATGGGCACGTGCGCATCTACTATCCGGGCGAAGCGAAGCAACTCCAGCACGACGGATGGATAAGGCACGGCGCGCAGGACAGCACCATCACCAGCTACTACATCAGCGGAAAGGTGATGGAACAAGGCGCCTACAAAGCAGGCGTGAAGCAAGGCCCATGGAGCTATTTCTACGCCGATGGTCGTCCGCTCTTGAAGGAACGTTGGGACCAAGGCATCGCCATCAGCTTGGATGCGTGGGACCGCGACAGCACGCAGACGCTCATGAACGGCGCGGGCTTCATCCGTACCTATTACCCCAGCGGCGCGGTGAGCGAACTGGGCAACTACACCATGGGCGTGCGCCACGGAGAACAGATCGCGTACTGGCCAGCAGGGAATGTGAAGGAGCAAGGCACCAGCAGTGGTGGTGTGCGTCATGGCGTGTGGCGTTGGTTCGCCAGCAACGGATCTCCGGAGAAGTCGGCCACCTACTTCGCGGGCAAATTGCAGGGCGCCTACCTCGTGTACCGCAACGACAGCACGGTGGACGTGGCCGGTTGGTATTCCGCCGACTTGAAGGACAGCACATGGACCTGGTACAATTCACTAGGCCGACCGGAGATGACCGGCCCCTTCAAGAAGGACCTGCGCGAAGGCGTGTGGAAGTACTGGTATCCGAACGCCCAGCTCAGCAGCACAGGTGCCTTCAAAGCCGACAAGGAGGAAGGCGAGTGGGTGTACTTCTATGAGAAAGGACAGTTCTGGAAAAAGGGCAGCTTCTCCGCTGGCTCGAAACACGGCACGTGGACCACGTGGTATGAGAGCGGGAAGAAATTGCAGGAAGGTCCGTATGTGAATGGCAAGGAGGAAGGCCAGTGGCAGAGCTGGTTCGACAACGGCCAACTGAAGACCGAAGGCTCCTTCAAGCAAGGCGGCATGGAAGGTCTTTGGCGCGGCTTCTTCCCCGATGGCCAACCCGACTTCGAGGGTTGGTACAAAGCCGACTTGAAGAGCGGCGCGTGGAAACTCTACTTCGAACAGATCCCCGGCAAGAGCGTGGGCGGACGCGTGAAGGAGGAAGGCAGCTATGCAGATGGTCGCAAGAGCGGACGCTGGATCGTGTACAGCACGAACGGCATTCCCATCAGCGAAGGCGCCTACGCCAACGGCACGCCCACCGGCCTATGGACCTACTTCGATGACGCCGGTGTGAAGATGCGCGAGCAGGAACTCCTCAACGGCGATCCGCACGGCGTGTGCAAGGTGTACGACCAGCGCGGCCGCGTGATCCAGGAGATGCACTACCGCAACGGTCGACTGCACGGTACCATGACCGTCTATGGCACCGACGGCAAACCCCAGAAGACCGTGGAGTACGAGGACGGGCAGGTGAAGAAAGCGGCGGTGCCCCAAGGCCGCCCGCAGGGTGGGGGCGTGCCGGGGGGGAGGTAGTGGTTCGTTCACCAAGCTCAACAGCGCAGCCGTTCCTTGAGCCGGTCCGGCCATTCATTCGTGCTCATCGCAGCAAGTGGGCTGGTTTCGACCCTTCCCCATTAACAGGGCATCCGTGTTCGTACTGGCCAACCGCCTAGAGCCATGTCGGACGTCCCTGTGAGGGTCAAATTGGCCTGAAACGGTCTCCGGAACGGCTTGGGAAGAATGAGGTTTGCTCTGGACTTCATGAGGTTTGCTCTGGACTTCATGAAGGTTGTTCCGGACCTCATGAGGTTTGCTCCGGACTTCATGAGCTTTGCTCTGGACTTCATGAGCTTTGCTCTGGACTTCATGAAGGTTGCTCCGGACTTCATGAGGTTTGCTCTGGACTTCATGAAGGTTGCTCCGGACTTCATGAGGTTTGCTCCGGACTTCATGAAGGTTGCTCCGGACTTCATGAAGGTTGCTCCGGACTTCATGAAGGTTGCTCTGGACTTCATGAAGGTTGCTCTGGACTTCATGAAGGTTGCTCTGGACTTCATGAAGGTTGCTCCGGACTTCATGAAGGTTGCTCCGGACTTCATGAAGGTTGCTCTGGACTTCATGAAGGCTGCTCTGGACTTCATGAAGGTTGCTCCGGACTTCATGAAGGTTGCTCCGGACTTCATGAAGGTTGCTCCGGACTTCATGAAGGTTGCTCTGGACTTCATGAAGGTTGCTCCGGACTTCATGAAGTTTGCTCCGGACTTCATGAAGGTTGCTCTGGACTTCATGAAGGCTGCTCTGGACTTCATGAAGGTTGCTCCGGACTTCATGAAGGTTGGGCCGAACAGAATGTAGTCCAACGCAGTTCACATATGGTTCGGAGCAAACCACATTCATGTTGGAGCGGAAAGGGTGTGGTTCAGAGGGGGATTGAGCTTGGACCGGCCTCCGTGCCCGGACCCGGGGCTAGGTGTGAAGCGTTCCTCGCTCGGCACCATGACTTCGGCTATCTTGGCGGGAAAGAAAGCCGCTGCCATGAGTGTATCCGGGATCATCGCTTTGTGCCGCAGGGTCCGCTCCTTTGTAGCGCGCCAAGGCCACACACGGAGCGAGACTTATTCTATGTCATTTGCAAGTGTTTTTCGGTTGCCGTTGTCGAAGTGAGGTGTGGAACGAAGGGCTGGCCTCTGCGGATGACCGCGCACACGCGATGCAGGATCTTATTCCGCACAGCGTTGACCACCAGGATGGGCTTCTTGCCTTCGGCCACTTTGCGTTGGAAGTAGGTCTTGAGTTCGCCAGCACGCTGCACGTTTGCCAGCGCCGCCATGTGCAGCATGGTCTTGAGAGTCTTGTTGGCTTGATGCGACACGCGTGTTCGTCCGCGCACACTGCTGCCTGAGCTGCGCTCGAAGGGCGCTACACCGGCATGGCAGGCCAGCTCGCGCGGGTCTGTGAAGCGATGGAACCCGTCGGTGAGGGCGATGAGATAGGCTGATAACTGCGGACCCACGCCTGGGATGGAGCGCAGCAGATCGTATTGCTCGCTGGTGTGTTCATCGCCCCTGACCTGTGCCATGATCAGTTGTTCCACACGAAGCACCGCGCGATCCGATGCAGCGATCAAGCGCTTGTCCAGTTGGTTGAATGCTTTCTTGATGTCCGGATCCATATACCGGTTCAGATCACTGATGTGCTTCTTGTACATGGCCCGCACGCGCACCAAGTGCTGCCTGCGGGTGAGCAGGTGCTTGAGCTTGTCGAGCTTCAGGTTCTGGGCCGTGAACATCCGTGCCCGTTCGCGGAAGGTGCGCGCATACTGCGCGATCCGCAAGGCATCGACCTTGTCGTTCTTCACGCGCTTGATGCCCATGCTCTGCTGGATGTCGCGCGGATGCGCCAACCATGTGGGCCACTGTTGCTCCACTACCAGGTTCAGCATCATCAAGGTGTAGTGGCCGGTGGGTTCCAAGCAGATCAAGCTCTGTTCGATCTCCACAGCATGTCGCTTGCGCCAAGCGGCCATCAGCTTCATCACCGCTTTGCGGTCGTTACCCACTTGGGCGCTCTCCAAGTGCGTGCCTAGTTCATCGAGCAGCGCAAAGTCGAGGGTCTTGCTGCTTACATCAATGCCGATCCAGTGCTTCATGTTCGTTTACTTTTGGTTCAACACACGATCGCTGGAGAGGCTGAATGACAGGTCCGATGCTCCATGACTCTAATAGGCCCTTACGCCTGAAATTCTATCCGAGCCTAGGACCTGAGAAGGCCAGAGGTACCCATAAGTCTCTTAGGGCTTGTGCCCTAGCTGCGGAGTTGGTTCACCCCTGGCCCGGCTCAGTTCTCTTCAGTGATCTATCCCAGACAAGGAACGAATCCTCATCGATGGGCAAGACTAGAGCAACTGCGGAGGTCTGGGGTGGCGGCTCACGCCGCGAAGGATACCCTGCCTTGGTCTAATCCGCTGGAGTTAGGGGGGCTTCGCGTTATTGACTCGACGCCTCTGGTGGTCGTCTTTCGGGTCCGCCAACCTTGGCTGCGTCGGACCTAGAAGCCACCTGTATGAAGCACATATATAGCATCAGCCACCAGATGTTGAGGGTCGCGTAGTTGTCGAACTCATCAGCCTTCAGCATTCCATGGGCGACCTTGTGTCGTACGCCATATCCCGATTCCTCGAACAGCAAACCGGACATTTCGAAGACTAACTCGGGACCAAAGAGCTGCGCGGCCATTGGTAGCGACATCAAACCGCCCCAAGTCTTCAGCAATTCAGTCCCGTCTTTTTCCAGTAGAGAAACATGTGCACCGGCGTTCACGAGGACGTGCCGAACGCACGCCTCGAATTGAAGGGTGAGCAGGTGACCGGCAACCAGGAAATCCCCATCAAAACCAGCCTGAAGTCCGCGCAGAACTATCCCCTCGTGCCCGCCGGGGATCCAAGGATTGTGCGTGACCAGCCACCTCAGGTCTTCCTGCCTAATCGTGTGGTCCTCACGTAACCGTTCCCAGATTGGCAGGATGTGCGTCTGGCCTCTCCATTTCCAGTGGTGCTGCGCACGATGAAGCATCCGCTTCTTTAGCTCCTCCTCCAATTCGTCGCCCTGGAGGTCGAGAATGCCTTTGTGTATTTCTCTTGTCCTGCCATCAGCATCAAGAATGCTAGTCTGGAACAAGTGCAGGAAAGGATGCTCCCGCACTTCGTCCAGCACTTCCGTTCGGATCTTATCCGGGTCAACTAGGGGGAAGCCGAATAGCATGACCTTCAAAACGTCCAGATGCCCCTTGCCCTTGACGGCTTCCACTTTTTCCTTGATTAGATCACCGACGTCCACACTTTCGCGCACCAGTCCCAATTCGTCCGGGATCCTGCCTTGGAATTCTCTCAGCATACCCTGAACCTGGGCGATTCGTTCCCTAGATGCCTTGCCTCGCTGCAATGCTGTGATGCCTTTCTTGATGAACATCTCAGCGGCCAGATAACTGCTGCTTTTCCCCTCAGTGCTCTTCTGTCCTTGTCTAACGTATGACTCCCCAACCTGGCGATGCGCCTCGTGTTCGGTATCGGCATCGTTCAATTTCTGAGAGAATCGCCCCACTAGCGAGAAAAAGCGCTGAACGTTATCCTCGTCTCCAATATTCGCGTGGTACTGCCCCGCGGCCTTGGCGATTTCACACCATGCTGCTGCTTCACCTAGGTCTGCCTCATGCACCACCTCGAGGCCGATGAAAAGTGCGAAGTCGTACGGTTCTCTAGAAAGCTCCTGCACATGGTCGATTATTCCTGTGCGTATTCGTCCACCGAGTTCGTTCCGCCATCCGGATCGTCGGGCTAGTTGGATCGCCCTTCTGAAAGCGTCGTCCATTCGGTAGGACTCATTGGTGCTGGATAGGCCGATTCCCACTTCAAGAAATAGTGGTGCTGCCTGCGCAGCGGCTCGCCCGTCCTTAGCTCGGCTCTCGAAAAGGAGGTCCAGCAAGTGGGCTTGATAGGCAGCATCATCGGTTCGGGGTATCAGCGCTCGAATTACCTCGATATCCTTCTCGGTGAAATCGCGAGGCAACCAGCCCATACCACCGTGACGTTCATATGGCTCGCTCTTGCGCTCGAACTTGGGGTAGATCTCGAACACTCCCTGCATGAATCGATACACGATTCCTTCTTCAGCTCGGTTCTCCTTTATCGCATCCCTAGCCGCTGCCGCATAAGCCGAAGCATAGTGAATGGGCCATTTGTAGCGGGACTTCGCTAGCGGGGCGATCACATCCACCTTGGTCAGCCAAGCGAGCTCACCATTGTACTTGTCAATTGATACTGTCATTGAAATCGCCGCCAGTCCGTTAATCAAGTGGCACGTTGCACAAAGGGAACGAACCGCATTCAACCACACAAGATTCAGTATTCCTCCAAGCAATCGACCACGCAGGATTTTCTCCCACACCTCCGTGGCGTGCCCCGAACCCGACGAGCAGCCCGGTGAACTTGAAATAAGTGCCATTGGATGGGCGACTTGTTATGTGCGACGCATTGAGTAGTGAGGCTTGTCGACAAGGAATCACCGGCCACTACACCACACTCTCTTTCGCGCACAGCGGTGTATATATGTTGGAGGTATGGGATGGTGCCGAGTGCGTCACCACCGAGCGCTTGATCGTCCAGTAGGCCGCGCCCCATCCTCGCCGCACGCGGTCATATCAGTTGCGCACTTCGCCTTCATGCGCTCGTCATTCATCCTCAAACCCTACATTTGCCCGCGAAAGTCGGCGGATGAGGAAGAGGGGACCGCCCCTCTTTTTTGTTCCACCACATTGAGGGACAAGGAGGTTATGATCACTGCGGAACACGTGAAACACATCGTTCAACACCACTTGGAGGGTACCACGCACTTCCTCGTGGCGGTGGAATTGCGCCCCGGCAACAAGCTGGTGGTGGAGGTGGATAACGACCGCGCCATCACCTTGCAGGAGCTCGCCGACCTGAACCGCGCCGTGCGCGATGAGCTCGGCGACGAGGCGGACAACTTCGAAATGCAATTCAGTAGCCCCGGCATGGGCCGCCCGTTCAAGGTGATGCGCCAGTACCAGAAACACCTGGACCGCATTGTGGACGTGCTGCTCACCGATGGCCGCAATCTGCGTGGGCAGCTCGCCAGCGCCAACGAAAGCAACATCGGTTTGCGGATCCAACACCCCAGCAAGGTGAAGGGCCGCTTACCCAAATTGGACGAGGAGATCACGGTGATCCCGCGTTCGGATATCAAGTCAACCCAGTCAACAATCACGTTCAATTGATCGGCACATGGCCACTGTGAACCTCATCGAGTCCTTCGGCGATTTCAAGGACATCAAGAACATCGATCGCGTCACCATGATGGGCATCCTGGAGGATGTCTTCCGCGGTGTGGTACTGAAGCGCTTTGGCGAAGAGGCCAAGGTGGACATCATCATCAACCCCGATAAGGGCGACCTGGAGGTGTGGCTGAACCGCGTGATCGTGGAGGACGGCTTCAGCGAGGACGATAACCTCGACATCGAACTCACCGAAGCGCGGAAGATCGAACCCGACTTCGAAGTGGGCGAGGAGGTGAGCCAGGAAGTGAAGATCGAGGACTTCGGTCGCCGCAACATCCTTTCCCTCAAGCAGAACCTCCAGAGCCGGATCATGGAGCTGGAGAAGGACCACTTGTACAACAAGTACAAAGAGCGCGTGGGCGAGATCATCACCGGTGAAGTGTACCAGGTGTGGAAGCGCGAAACGCTGATCCTCGATGACGAGGGCAATGAGCTGATCATGCCCAAGGACCAGCAGATCAAGATCGACTTCTTCAAGAAGGGCGACACCGTGCGCGCCGTGGTGTGGAAGGTGGAGATGATCAACAACAGCCCCAAGGTGATCCTGAGCCGCACGGCACCGGAGTTCCTCGCGAAGCTGTTCGAGCAGGAAGTACCCGAAGTGGCCGACGGCCTCATCACCATCAAACGCATCGTGCGCGAACCCGGCGAACGTGCCAAGGTCGCCGTGGAGAGCTACGATGACCGCATCGATCCAGTGGGCGCGTGCGTGGGCATGAAGGGAAGCCGCATCCATGGCATTGTGCGCGAGTTGCGCAACGAGAACATCGACGTGATCAACTTCACCACGAACGAGGTCCTGCTCATCCAACGTGCGTTGAGTCCGGCGAAAGTGGGCGACATCAAGTTGGATCAGGTGAACAAACGCGCCGAGGTGTACATGAAGCCGGACCAGGTGGCACTCGCTATCGGGAAAGGCGGCCACAACATCAAGTTGGCGGGTCGCCTCACGGGCTTCGACATCGATGTGTATCGCGATACCGATGAAGTGAGCGACGACGTGAGCTTGGACGATTTCGCGGACGAGATCGATCAGTGGATCATTGACGAATTGAAGGCGATCGGGTGTGATACCGCACGCAGCGTGATGGACATCCCGGCCGATGAATTGGCGAAGCGCACCGACCTGGAGGAGGAGACGATCAACGAAGTGTTGCGGATCCTGAAGACCGAATTGGAGGCGTAGGGGCGGACGATCGTCCGCCCGTGACGGCGGATGAAAACCGCCCGTGACGGCGGACGAACGAGAAGAACAAAGAAGAAAGCCGAACAACCCACCGCATGAGCGAAGCGACGGAAAAGAGCATACGATTGAGCAAGGTGGCCAAGGAATTCAACTTGGCCGTGAGGACCGTCGTGGAATTCCTCGAAGGCAAGGGCCACGAGGTGGACAGCAACCCGAACTCGAAGATCGACGGAGGGATGTACGATCTCCTGCTGGAGGAATTCGGCAAGGACAAGGAGATCAAGGAGAAGAGCCAGCAAGTGGTGGCCATGCGCCAAGAGCGCGAGACCATCACGCTCGCCTCCACGCCAAGCAAAGCGGAGATCCGCGCCAAGGTGAAGGATGAGGCGGAGGTGATCATCCACAACGTGCAGCCCACCGAGGTGGTGCCGCTTACCCCGGCACCCGCTCCAGTAGCACCAGCAACACCGGCACCGATCGAGCCGGAACTTATCAAGGCGAAGGCCGAGAAGACCGTCGGTCCCAAGACCGTCGGTAAGATCGACCTCGACGCGCCCAAGAAGAAAGCAACGAAGGCCGCCAAGAAAGCGGAGGAAGAGAAGGCGGAGGCAGCAGCACCAGCACCTGCGGAAGTGAAAGCACCCGCAGTGCCGGAAGTACCTACCGAGCCGGAGACCATCCGCGTGAACGTGGCGAAGCTCACTGGTGTGAAGTCGATCGGCAAGATCGAATTGCCTGCTGTACGCGAACGCAAACCCACCGATCGTGGCGACTCCAGCGAACGCGGCAAGCGCAAGCGGATCGTAAAACCCGGTCCGGTGAATGTGGACCGTGCCGTTCAGCAGGAGAAGCGCGTCACACCGACCGGTCGTCCGGGCGAGTTGGATGAGAACGCGGTGAAGAAGAAGGTGAGCGAAACACTCGCTCGCCTCACCAGTACCGGCAAGAGCAAGGGCTCCCGCATCCGCCGCGACAAACGCGACCAGCGCTACCAGCGCATGGAGGAGGAGCAAGCCGCACGCGAACTCGCCGGACAAACATTGAAGGTCACCGAATTCGTGACCGCCGCCGAGTTGGCGAGCATGATGAGCGTGCCTGTCACCGACATCATCAAGGCCTGCTTCGCGCTGGGCATGATGGTGAGCATCAACCAACGCCTCGATGCGGAAACGCTCGCGGTGATCGCTGAGGAATACGGCTTCAAAGTGGAGTTCGTCGGTGCGGATGTGCAGGAGAACGTGACGCAGGATGAGGACGATCCGGAACGCGTGATCTCCCGCCCGCCCATCGTCACCGTCATGGGTCACGTGGACCACGGTAAGACCTCCTTGCTTGATTACGTGCGCAGCGCCAACGTGGTGGCCGGTGAAGCCGGTGGCATCACCCAGCACATCGGTGCCTACGGCGTGACGCTGCCGAACGGCAAGCAGATCACCTTCCTCGATACACCCGGTCACGAAGCCTTCACCGCCATGCGTGCACGTGGTGCGCAGATCACCGACATCGCGATCATCGTGATCTCGGCGGATGACAGCGTGATGCCGCAGACGCGCGAGGCCATCAACCACGCGCAAGCGGCGAATGTGCCCATGGTCTTCGCCTTCAACAAGATCGATAAGGCAGGGGCGGATCCCGAGAAGATCCGCGACGAACTGTCCCGCATGAACATCCTCGTGGAGGAGTGGGGCGGCAAGTTCCAGACGCAGGAGATCAGCGCGAAGAAGGGCACCGGTGTGGAGCAACTCCTGGAGAAGGTGTTGCTTGAAGCCGAACTGCTCGACCTCAAGGCCGATCCCGGCAAGCGCGCGCACGGTGTGGTCGTGGAGAGCACCTTGGAGCAGGGTCGTGGTTATGTCACCACACTACTCGTGGATGCCGGCACCTTGCGCAAAGGCGACATCATTCTTTCCGGCCAGTTCAGTGGACGTGTGCGGAACATGTTCAACGAGCGCGGACAGCAAGTGAGCGAGGCACCGCCTTCCACACCCGTTTCGATCCTCGGTCTCGATGGTGCCCCGAATGCGGGCGACACCTTCCAGGTCTTCGAGGATGAACGTGAAGCGCGGACCATCGCCACGCGTCGCCAGCAGTTGCAGCGCGAGCAGGGCATCCGCACACACAAGCACATCACGTTGGATGAGATCGGTCGTCGTTTGGCGATCGGCGACTTCAAGGAACTCAACCTCATTGTCAAGGGCGATGTGGACGGTTCCGTGGAAGCGCTCACCGATTCGTTGTTGAAGCTCAGCACCGAGAGCATCAAGGTGAACGTGATCCACCGCGCGGTGGGTCCGATCGCCGAGAGCGATGTATTGCTCGCCACCGCATCCAACGCCATCATCGTCGGTTTCCAAGTGCGCCCCACACCCGGTGCGCGCAAGCTGGCCGAGAACGAGGAGATCGACATCCGGATGTACTCCATCATCTACAACGCCATCGAGGAGATCAAGCAGGCCATGGAAGGCCTGCTCGCGCCCAAGGAGGTGGAGAAGATCATGGGTACCGCTGAGGTACGCGAGACCTTCAAGATCAGCAAGGTGGGTACCGTGGCCGGGGCCTACGTGCTCGATGGCAAGATCGACCGCAAGAACAAGGTGCGCCTGATCCGCGACGGCATCGTGGTGTACACCGGCGACCTCGACACGCTGAAGCGTTTCAAGGACGAGGTGAAGGAAGTGACACACGGTTACGAGTGCGGCCTCTCCATCAAGAACTTCAACGACATCAAGGTCGGCGACAACGTCGAGGCCTTCATCGTGGAAGAGGTGAAGCGGACATTGGCGGATTGATCCGAACGAAAATGGAAAGGAGCGGGGAGGATCTTGTTCCTCCCCGTTCTCATTTCGGACCAACTGATCCGCCTCCGCGGATCCTCCGCGTCGTGAAAGTGAACAGCGACAGTAACCTCCGCGTTCTCCCCGCCTTTGCGACTCTGCGGTGAACTCCGATCCTTACGGCGCCGTCGCCAAACGCGGCATCTCGATCTCGTCCGGCACGATGTAGCAGCCCGGATGGATCGCCCGGAGTTCGTGCAACATGCGCTCGGCTTCGAGGCGCGTGCGCAGGTCTCCGATGCGCAAGCGCCAGTTCGGTGCGAACCAGCTCAGGTAGGCCGGGCTGTCCGGATTCTTCAGGAGGAATGCGCGCTTGGTGTCCTCCGCAGTCCTGCGGTCGCCGAGGAAGATCTGCACACGATACCCTTTTCGGGGGTGCTTGTGTTCGGTGTAGCGCCGCATCAGCTGCTCCACCTTCGGGTCGGCGTGGATCTCCACATTTCCCGGATGGGGTCCGATCGTCGGGGGTGTATCCACAGCAACAGGTTCCACTGTTCCGTGGTAAGGCTCGAAGACCAGGACCGACCGCGTTCCACTGTTCTGCCCGAAAATGTTCGGGGAGCAAAGAAGGAGGAAGAGGAACGGAAGGGAACGCATCGTCGCGGCGGGTCCAAAAGTATGCCGCTCGTCGCGGTGGACGGGGCGATGCGGACGGACATGCGCGGTCCGTGCAATTTAGAACGACTCTAAATAATGACTACGGTGTGACATGCACCCCTACCTACCGCCCTTCGTACGCTTCGCCGTTTATTTTTGCCGCCGGACAAACGGACCCTTGTCCACACTAATTTGCTCGGAATGCCGCTGCTAGCAAGGATTACAGAACGATCGCCCGGGCTTGTCCACGCTATTCTCGCACTCTTTCTTCTTTTTGGAACCACTGCATTGCAGGCCCAGCCCGCCGATGCGGCCTTTACGCATCAGGGGAGAAGATCTTCAAGGGGAATTGCGGTGCCTGCCACAAGCCGGACGTGAAGTTGGTCGGCCCCGCACTGAAGGGGATCAAAGCGAAGTGGGAGGGCAAAGGCGACATCTATGCTTGGGTGAAGAACAGCCAGGTCTATTTGAAAACGGGCAACTCCATGGCCACCGCCATTTGGGAGGAATACAAGCCCACGCCGATGACCCCGATGGCGCTTTCCAACGAGGAGATCGATGCGGCTTTCTACTACGTGGACAATTATGCGCCTGCTGTGACCGCCAAGAAGGAGGTCGTGGTGGAACCGGTAGCAGCCAATGACAACAATTGGCTCTGGCTGGTGATCGTGGCTTTGCTCTTCCTGGTCGTGGGCCTATCCTTGGCCGGGGTGAAGCGTGATCTGCGGAACAGTGTGTTGGAGGCCGAAGGCAAGGCACCCGTGCCGGACCTGCCGCGCATGCAGCGGATCAGCAATTGGGTCGGTGAGCACAAGGTGATCGTCGGCTTGGGTAGTCTGTTCATTACGGTATGGCTCATGATGTTGGCGTGGGATGCCGCATGGGTGATCGGTGTTTATGGTGGCGACGAAGTACCGCACTACAAGCCGGAGCAACCCATCCTGTTCAACCACACCCTGCACGCGGGGAAAGTGGATCAGGGCAACCTCGCGATCAACTGCCAGTACTGCCACAGCGGTGCGGAGAAGAGCAAACACGCTGGTATCCCCAGCACCAACGTGTGTATGAACTGCCACAAGGCCGTGGATACCGGCAGGAACACCGGCAAGACGGAGATCGCCAAGATCTACGCGGCCACCGGATGGGACCCCGGGAAGATGGCCTTCACCGGCAAGGAGCAACCCATCCGCTGGATCAAGGTGCATAACCTGCCGGACCTTGCGTTCTTCAGTCACGCCCAGCATGTCGCCGTAGGCAAACTGGAGTGTCAGGAGTGCCACGGACCCATTGATGTGCAGATGGACGTGGCAGAGCAATGGAGTCCGCTCACCATGGGCTGGTGCATCCAATGCCACGCCCAGAAGGAAGTGAAGATGGCAGGGAACGGCTACTATGATGAAGTGATGGCCCGGCTGAACGGCGATGAGAACCTGGGGCACGCCGAACTGAAGAAGTATTTGGAGGACGGCAAGATCACCGTGAAGGAACTTGGCGGCTGGGAATGCTCCAAGTGTCACTACTAAGAATACGCGCGGACTATGTCGAGCACGAAGCGATACTGGATGGATGCCGCGGACCTGAACAAGGACCCCGAGGTGATGAAGGGCCGGGAACAGGAGTTCCCTCAGGAACTCGCCATCGACCAGGTGTTGGGCGATAAGACCTTCGCCGGTGCCAACACGGGCCGTCGTGATTTCCTCAAATTCCTCGGCTTCTCCTTGGGCGCCGCCACGCTGGCCGCTTGTGAAACGCCGGTGATCAAAAGCATTCCATACGTCAACAAGCCGGAGGACATCACCCCCGGTGTGGCGAACTGGTACGCGAGCACGTTCTATGATGGACAGGACTTCGCCAGCATCCTGGTGAAGACCCGTGAGGGACGCCCCATCCACATCAAGGGCAACCCACAATTCGGTATCAATCGCAACCCCGGCCTGGACAAGGGCGTGGTGAATGCGCGGATCATCGGATCCGTGCTTTCGCTCTACGATGGCGAGCGCGTGAAAGGCCCCCGCAAGAACGTGCTGGGTGATAGCGCGAACACCCATGAAGGGGTGGATTGGTCCACCGCCGACAAGGCCATTGGCGATGGCCTGGCCGCAGCGGATACCGCCGGGAAGCGGATCGTGGTCCTTTCGAACACCTTAGCAAGTCCCAGTACATCCGCTGCTATTGCAGCACTGAAAGTGAAGCATGCCACCGTGGAGCATGTACAGGTGGATGCCATCAGCTATTGTGGGGTGACGGGTGCGAACCTGAAGAGCTTCGGCAAGCGGGTCTTCCCGGGCTATGACTTCACGAAGGCCGATGTGATCGTGAGCGTGGATGCGGACTTCCTCAGCAGCTGGGGACCGACCACCGAGACCACGTGGCAATACGCCCTCAAGCGCAACCCGAGTGCGGGTATGAGCAAGCACTTCCAGGTGGAAGCGCGCATGAGCATCACCGGAGCGAACGCCGATGTGCGGATCCCGGTGAAGCAGAGCGAACTGCCCTTGGCGGTGATCGCGTTGCACGACGCCGTCGCCAACAAGACCGGAGGAACTGCCGTGGGTGGTGGTTTGGACAATGAACACGTATCGCAGGCTGCTGACGCTCTAGTGAATGCCAAGGGTCGCTGTGTGGTGATCGCGGGCAGCAACAATGAGGGCGTGCAGATCCTGGTGAACAACATCAACCTGATGTTGGGGAACTATGGAACCACCATCGACCTGGACCGGCACAGTATGCTGTACCAAGGTGATGATGCTGCCATGGCGCAGTTGATCACGGACATGAACGCCGGTAGCATCGGTGCGCTGATCATGGCAGGGGTGAATCCTATCTATAGCCTACCGAACGCTGCGGAATTCAAAGCGGGTCTTGCCAAGGTCGGACTCACGGTGAGTTGCAGCCGCTACGCGGACGAGACCGCCAGCCTGTGCCAGTGGAACTGCCCGGACAACCACTACTTGGAAAGCTGGAACGACTACATGCCGAAGGTGGGCAGCTACGCGCTGGGCCAACCGACCATCGGCAAACTCTTCAATACCCGTAGCTGGCAAGGGAGCCTGTTGAAGTGGGGCGGCTCCGACGTGAAATACCGCGACCTGATCGAACAGACCTGGCAGGCGAACCTCGCATCACACGGTGCGGTAGCGGGGCTCTTCGGAGATGTATGGAACCAGTCCGTACATGATGGGGTCTATCCTCCGGCCGGTGTCACCATCCCGGTGGCGGCCACCGCTTTGACATTCGATGCCACCCTGATCCCAACAGCAGGGGCGGCCGCCAAGCAGGCCGCCTCCGGTGCCGGTGATTTCGAACTCACGCTCTACACCACCGAAGCCATTGGCGACGGCCAGCATGCCAACAACCCTTGGTTGCAGGAGATGCCCGATCCGTTGGCCAAGATCACGTGGGACAACTACGTGTGCATGAGCTTCGCCGATGTGGCCAAGCTCGGCCTGAACGATCACTTGGGTGAGCAGGCTCCAGCCAGCCTCGTAACGGTGAAGGCCGGTGATCAGCAGATCACGTTGCCGGTGGTGCCTAGCCCCGGCCAGAAGTCCGGCACGATCGCCATCGCACTCGGTTACGGCCGTGGTGCCAACGGCGAAAAGGTGGGCATGGCCGCTTGTACCACGGATCACAACGGCGTGTACGGACCGGTGGGCCGCAACGCCTACCCCTTCACCAGCTTGGTGAATGGTGCCATCAGTTACGACGCGTTGAATGTGACGGTGACCGCCACCGGGGAGGAGTACCCGATCGCGATCACGCAGACGCACCTCACGCACATGGACCGCCATAGCATCGTGAGGGAGACCTCCCTCGCGACCTTCGCTGCGGGCGACAAGAACGCTTACAACCCACCGCACACATTGCCGATCCATGAGGATACCAACGGCGATGGCGTGATCGATTCACGGGACAAGGCACCCGTGGCGGAGTTCGACCTGTGGGCCGAGCATCCGGTGGAAGGTGTTGGGCACCGCTGGGGCTTGAGCATCGACCTGAACTCCTGTATCGGTTGCGGTGCGTGCATCACTGCGTGCAACAGCGAGAACAACATTTCCGTGGTGGGCAAGGACGAGGTGCGCCGCAGTCGCGAAATGCACTGGTTGCGTTTGGACCGCTATTACTCCAGCGATACCCATTGGGAGGAAGGACGTGAAGCAGGGGAGTCCAAGATCGCGCTCTACGCGAAGATGGAAGTGCCTTCGAGCAGTCCCAAGGTGTTCTTCATGCCGGTGATGTGCCAGCACTGCAACCACGCGCCGTGTGAAACGGTGTGCCCGGTAGCGGCCACCACACACAGCAACGAGGGTCTGAACCAGATGACCTATAACCGGTGCATCGGCACACGGTACTGCGCGAACAACTGCCCGTACAAGGTGCGCCGCTTCAACTGGTTCAACTACGTCTCGGACAAGTTCGCGGAAGTGAACCCGGCTTGGGATGATCTCGGCCGCATGGTGCTGAACCCCGATGTGACCGTGCGTAGCCGCGGCGTCATCGAGAAGTGCAGCATGTGCGTACAGAACATCCAGGCCGGCAAGCTCGCCGCCAAGGAAGCCGGTACCCCGGTGATGGATGGCAGCATCGAGACCGCTTGTAGTGCGGCCTGCGGTACCGGTGCGATCGTCTTCGGCGACCTGAACGACAAGAAGAGCATGGTGAAGGGCCTGGCGGGCAGCGACCGGAGCTACTACATGCTGGAGGAGATCGGAGTGAAGCCCAATGTGAACTATCTCGTGAAGGTGCGCAACTCGGAAGAGGAGGCCCAACACGCCTAAGGAATAACGATCAGGACCCCATGCATTCCGAATCATCGATCCGCGAACCGCTCATCCTGGGTCACAAGACCTATCACGATATCACGGTCGATATCGTGGGTCCGATCGAGAACAAGGCGCCGCGCGGTTGGTACATCCTCACCAGCATCGCCGCGCTGATCGCCGCTTATGGCATCGGCTGCATCCTCTATCTCATCGGTGAGGGCATCGGTACTTGGGGCTTGAACAAGACCGTGGATTGGGCGTGGGACATCACCAACTTCGTGTGGTGGGTCGGTATCGGTCACGCCGGCACGCTCATCAGCGCGGTGCTCCTGCTATTCCGCCAGAAGTGGCGCATGGCCATCAACCGTAGCGCTGAGGCGATGACCATTTTCGCGGTGATCATGGCCGCCACCTTCCCCATGATCCACATGGGCCGGATCTGGATGGCTTATTACGTGTTCCCGCTGCCCAACCAGTTCGGTTCGCTCTGGGTGAATTTCAACAGCCCTTTGCTTTGGGACGTATTCGCGATCAGCACCTACTTCAGTGTGTCGTTGGTGTTCTGGTACATCGGCCTCATTCCCGATTTCGCCACCATCCGCGACCGCCTGACCAAACCGGCCTGGAAGAAGGCCTACAGCATTCTCAGCTTCGGCTGGACCGGCAACGCCAAGGCGTGGACACGCTTCGAGGAGGTGAGCTTGGTGCTGGCCGGGGTGGCCACACCGCTGGTGTTCTCGGTACACTCCGTGGTGAGCATGGACTTCGCCACGTCGATCATCCCCGGTTGGCACACCACCATCTTCCCACCCTATTTCGTGAGCGGTGCCGTGTTCAGTGGCTTCGCCATGGTGCAGACCTTATTGCTCGTCCTGCGCAAGGTGATGAAGCTCGAGAGCTACATCAATGTGAAACATGTGGAGTACATGAACATCGTGATCATCGTCACGGGGTCCATCGTGGGTGTGGCGTACATCACCGAGCTCTTCATCAGCTGGTACAGCGGGGTGGAGTACGAGAGCTACGCCTTCATCAACCGTGCGACCGGACCCTACTGGTGGGCCTACTGGAGCATGATGACCTGCAACGTGATCAGCCCCCAGCTCTTCTGGTTCAAGAAACTGCGGACGAACCTGGCGTTCACCTTCTTCATGAGCATCGTGGTGAACGTGGGGATGTGGTTCGAGCGCTTCGTGATCATCGTGACCAGCTTGCACCGCGACTATATGCCCAGTTCATGGACCATGTTCCACCCCACTTGGGTGGATGTGGGCGTGTTCCTGGGAACCATCGGTATCTTCTTCACGCTTTACCTCCTTTTCGCCCGCTACTTCCCGGTGGTGGCGTTGAATGAGTTGAAGTCCATCCTGAAGTCCAGCGGCGAGAGCTACAAGCAACAACAGGCTACTGCCGATCAGCATCATTGATCCATGGCGAACAAGGTCATCTACGCGGTCTACGAGGACCCCGAGCAACTGAAGGAGGGAGCGCGCACGCTCGTGACGAGCGGTATCCGGGTGAAGGACGTATTCTCGCCATTCCCTGTCCACGGTATCGACCCGATCATCGGGGTGAAGCGCACCCGCTTGGGCATCGCAGCGTTCATGTTCGGTATCACCGGCACTGTGCTGGCCACGTTCGGCATCTGGTACTTCAACATCTTCGATTGGCCGATGAACATCGGTGGTAAGCCCAGCTTCCACCTCTACCAGAACATCCCGGCCTTCATCCCCGTGATCTTCGAGTTCACGGTACTTTGCGCCGCGCACGGGATGGCCATCACCTACTTGATCCGCAACAAGACCCTGCCCGGTATGCCTGCCCGCAACCCGGACCCACGGACCACGGACGACAAGTTCATCATTGAAGTGCGCACGGGCGATAACCACGGGCACAGCTCCGATGAGATCACCGGCCTGCTGCGTACCACCCCGGTGTTCGAGATCAACGAACGCCAGTACTGAACCATGAGCAAGCGTACGCACTCCCACGGTATCGCACTAGGCAGCATGTTGGCGACCGTGATGTTGTTGGCCTCCTGCGGCGGCGGCGATAAGAACAGCCCCGGTGTGGAATACATGCCGGATATGTATCGCGGCCCGGCGGTGGAAGCCTATGTGGATTACGGCCAGGACCCATACACCCGCAGCGAGGAATTGGCGGTTTCCCAGCGGGAGCGCCCGAGTGCCCGCCAACCAGTGGCAGGCACGATCCCGTTCAGCAGCGATCCGGCCAAGGCGGGCTTCAACATGCCGTATCCGTATCCGAATACCGTGGAGGGTTATGAAGCAGCAGGTGTCTCATTGAAGGACCCGATCGCGATGACCGAGGCGAACGTGGAGAAAGGCAAGGTGATCTTCATGAAGTTCTGCCAAGCATGCCACGGCGAGCAAGGCATGGGCGATGGTCCGGTGGTGAACAATGGGAACTACCCTGCACCGCCGGCTTACGACGGTGCGCAGTTGAAGGATCTGCCGGAAGGCAAGATCTTCCACTCCATCACTTATGGGAAGAACATTGCCATGGGCGCGCATGCTTCGCAGCTGAACAAGGAGGAACGCTGGCTGGTAACGCGCTACGTGCAATTCCTGCAGAACGGCGGCAAAATGGAGCGTGGACCGGTGGCCGCAGTGGCACCGGCCGGGAACTGAACCAGGACGACAACGGAACAGCATCGATGAACTTCACCATCAGCAAACGGGCCCGCACCTTGAGCATGGCGCTGATCGCGGTCGGCGCGATCGCCACCGTGTACGGCGTGGTCGGCGATCACTCCGAGCACCATCAACGGACGTGGTCTGCGTTGCTCGTGAACGGCTTCTTTTTCCTCGGCATCAGCTTGGGTGCGCTCTTCTTCTATGCCTTGCAGAACGCCACCGAGACCGCGTGGAGCGTGTTGGTGAAGCGCGTCTTCGAAGGCATCATGGCCTTTCTGCCGATCGGCGCGGGGGTGATGGTGCTGGTCCTGGCGGCCGGTAGCATGCACCTGCACCACATCTACCATTGGATGGATGCATCGCTGTATGATGTGAACGACCCGAACTACGACGAGGCCATGGCCGGGAAGCAGGCCTTCCTGAACCTGCCATTCTACTGGATCCGCACGATCGCGTACTTGGCGGTATTCATCCTCTTCGCGCGGTGGTTCCGCAAGAAGAGCTTGGAGATGGATGGCCTCACCGGGGACAGCTTGCTGAAGACGCACCTGCTCACCTACCGTCGCGGTGCCTTGTTCCTGGTCTTCTTCGCGGTGTTCAGCAGCACGCTGGCGTGGGACTGGCTCATGAGCATTGATGCACATTGGTTCAGTACCCTGTTCGGTTGGTATGTGTTCTCCGGCATGTGGGTGAGCGCCATGATCACCGGCGTGGTGCTGGTGCTTTACTTGAAGCGGAAGGGCTACCTGCCACAGGTGAACAACAGCCACATCCATGATATGGGCAAGTGGGTCTTCGCTGTCAGCTTCTTGTGGTCCTACCTCTACTTCAGCCAGTTCATGTTGATCTGGTTCGCGAACATCCCCGAGGAGGTGACCTATTTCAAGCTTCGCATCGACGAACACCCGATTTTGTTGTGGACCACCTTCTTCATCAACTTCGCCATACCCATGGTGTTGCTCATGAGCCGCGATGCCAAGCGCAACCCGCGTTTCCTCATTGGTGTGTGTGCGGTGATCTTCTTCGGACATTGGCTGGATGTGAACATGATCGTGATGCCCGGAGCGGCCGGTCATGATTTCCACCATGGGATCGAATTGCTCGATCTCGGCATGTTCGTCATGTTCCTTGGCATCCTCATCACCACGGTATTCCGCGCATTGGCCCGCGCACCGCTAACGCCCGTGAACCATCCCTACCTGGAGGAGAGCGTACACCACCAGATCTGATAACGGCCCTATGAACCACAGCCTCCGCCCTTGGCGGATCGAACCTGAGAGCGGACAATGAGCAAGCTGTTGATCCTGATCGTAGTTCTGGTGGGCGCCCTCGCCGTGGCCCAAGTGGCTCGCGTGTACGAGCTCACATCACGGTTGCGTGGCAAGCGCGAGGAGGATATTTCTCCGGCGGACAACCGGATGAACGCCCGGTTGATGTGGGCGTTCCTGGTGGCCTATTTCGCGTTCTTCATCTGGCTGATCGTGGCCTACAAGGACAAGATGCTCCCCGTTGCCGCGAGTACGCAAGGCGTGGAAACGGATTGGTTGATGAACTTCAACTGGGCGATCCTCGCGGTGATGTTCGTTGTTACCAACGTGCTGCTGTTCTTCTTTGCCGGGAAGTATGTGTACAGCAAGGACCGTCGGGCGTTCTGGTTCCCGCACAACAACAAGTTGGAATTGCTCTGGACGATAGTGCCCGCAGCGGTTCTGGCGGTGATCATCATTTACGGCCTCAACTCCTGGAACAACATCACCAGCCCGGCATCGCCGGATGCTGTCGTGGTGGAACTCTACGCCAAGCAATTCGATTGGACCGCACGCTACCCTGGCCAGGATGGCCGTATGGGTGCCACGGATTACCGCCTGATCAATGGGGACAACCCACTGGGTATCGTAACAGCAAAGTCCATTGCCACACGCCTCGCCGAGATCGATACGGAGATCGCCGAGGAAGAGGCTCGGCTGCAAGGTGTTCTTCCAGATGACAAGGTCGCGGAGATCGAGGACCACATCGGGTACCTCGGCCGGATGGCCAGCCGGATCGTGAACCTCCGTGTCGTTATGGAGCAGGATATCAAGGAGAATGGTGAAGCAAGCACGTATTTGCACGGGGCGGATGATGTGGTGACGAAGGATTTCGTGCTTCCCGTACACAAGGAGGTGGACATCCTGATCCGTGCGCGCGACGTCATCCACAGTGCTTACATGCCGCATTTGCGGATCCAGATGAACGCGGTGCCCGGTATGACCACCCACATGAAGGTCACGCCCACCATCACCACCGACAGCATGCGCACGCATGTGATGCATGACGAGGCCTTCGACTTCATCCTCTTGTGCAACAAGATCTGCGGTGCCAGTCACTTCAATATGCAGATGCCATTGACCGTGGTAACGGCCAGTGAGTTCACTGCTTGGGTGGCTGAAGCCAACAAGAAGCCGTTCGAGCCTGCCGGAACGCAGCCGGGGGGCAATGGCTATTTTGCCGGACAGTACCGTTAACCTCGTGGGGGATAGCACAGGCGTAACGCAAGCGCCCTCTACCGGCCACTGACCTTAAAAGGATCGATCACCATGGGTGCACACGCGCACGCCGCACACGCCGATCACGGAGCTGACCACCAGCACCACCACGAGGAGAGCTTCATTTCGAAGTTCGTCTTCACGCAGGATCACAAGATGATCGGGAAGCAATTCCTGGTCACGGCCATCCTCATGGCCTGGGTGGCTGTGATCATGTCCGTGATCTTCCGGTTGCAACTGGCTTGGCCAGGTGAGGGCTTCGCCTTCACGAATTTCTTCCTGGGCGATAAGTGGGCACCGGGCGGGGTGATCGACCCGAACATGTACCTGGCCTTGGTCACCATCCACGGGACCATCATGGTATTCTTCGTACTGACGGCGGGGCTTTCGGGCACCTTCGCGAACATGCTCATCCCATTGCAGTTGGGCGCGCGTGATATGGCCAGCGGCTTCATCAACATGCTCAGCTATTGGTTCTTCTTCACGAGCAGTGTGATCATGCTGGCATCGCTCTTCGTGGAAGGTGGGCCTGCAAGTGCCGGGTGGACCATCTACCCGCCGCTTAGCGCACTACCGAAGGCCATACCCGGGTCCGGGGCGGGCATGACGCTGTGGCTGGTGAGCATGGCGCTCTTCATCGCATCCTCCCTCATGGGCGGACTCAATTACGTGGTCACCATCCTGAACCTGCGGACCAAGGGCATGAAGATGACCCGTATGCCGCTGACGATCTGGGCCATCTTCTTTACAGCCGTGATCGGTATCCTCAGTTTCCCTGTCCTGCTGAGTGCAGCCTTGCTGTTGCTGCTGGATCGTAGCATGCACACGAGCTTCTACCTCAGTGACATCCATATCGCGGGCGAGGCCTTGGAGAATACCGGCGGTAGCCCGATCCTGTTCCAGCACCTCTTCTGGTTCCTGGGCCATCCGGAAGTGTACATCGTGTTGTTACCCGCGTTGGGGATCACCTCGGAGATCATCTCCACCAATGCGCGCAAGCCCATTTTCGGCTACAGGGCCATGATCGGATCGATCATGGCGATCGCCTTCCTCAGCTTCCTCGTGTGGGGTCACCACATGTTCATCACGGGCATGAACCCCTTCCTGGGCAGCGTGTTCGTGTTCACCACCTTGTTGATCGCGATCCCGTCCGCTGTGAAAGTGTTCAACTACCTCACTACGCTATGGCGTGGGAACATCATCTTCACGCCGGCCATGCTCTTCAGCATCGGTCTGGTGGCCACCTTCATCGCTGGTGGCCTCACCGGGATCATCCTTGCGGATAGCGCGCTGGACATCATGGTCCACGACACTTATTTCGTGATCGCCCACTTCCACATCGTGATGGGGATGAGCGCCATCTTCGGCATGTTCGCGGGTATCTACCATTGGTTCCCGAAGATGTACGGCAGAATGATGAACACCAAGTTGGGCTACCTCCATTTCTGGATCACCTTCATCTGTGCCTTCGGTGTCTTCTTCCCTATGCACTTCATCGGTCTGGCAGGTGCGCCTCGTCGGTATTACAGCTACACCGAGTTCACCATGTTCAACGGCGTGGTGGACCTGAATGTCCTGGTGACCATCTTCGCCATCACCGGCGCGCTGGCCCAGTTGATCTTCACCGGCAACTTCTTCTATAGCGTGTTCCGTGGACCCAAGTCGGTGCAGAACCCATGGAAGAGCAACACCTTGGAATGGACCACACCGGTCGAGCACATGCATGGCAACTGGCCGGGCCCGCTTCCCGTGGTGCATCGCTGGCCGTATGATTACAGCAAGCCGGGCAAGGCCGAGGATTGGGTGAGCCAGATCACGCCCATGGAGCCGGGCGAGACCGAGGACAACTGACCTCGACCCCAGCACAACTTGGGAATGTCCGCACCTTTGGTGGCGGACATTCTTCTTTTTCCACCGGATGCGATCACGGCTCCTGCTCTTGCTCCTGCTCCTGCCATTCAGCATGAGCGCGCAGCTCTTGGACAGCATCGGACTCTTCCTTCAGGAGCCGCCGCGCTTGGTGGTGCGCCTCGATGTCCGCGGATCATTCATCAGCAACAGCAACGTGCGCTTTCTCGGGGCGAAGGTGGGTTTGCAACACGCGCGTCGATTCCAATATGGCGTCGGCTACAGCTTCCTCATCACGCCGGTGGAACAGGAGGTCATGGTGGATGGTGTGACAACGACGGCACGTCTTCGCTTGGGTTATGTATCACCGTATGTGGACTATGCATTCTACCAGCGCGGGCCGTGGGAGGTGCGTTTACCGGTCCAGATCGGGATCGGGTCCGGATCGGTGGTGTACGATGATGCGGAAGGGCGTACGAAACACTATGCGCGAAGCATGGTGTTCTTCTACGAACCGGCCATGACGGTCCAGTATCGCTTCTTGAAGTACTTCGGCATTGGAGCGGGTTGGGGCTTTCGGCTGGCCATTCATTCCAGCAATGACCTTGGCGAGGACCTGACCGCGCCGATCTACATCCTTGGTCTCCGGATCTTTCCCGGCGAGATGATCCGGGATGCGGAGTCGAGATGACCGCCTAAGCAGAGCGTCATTCTCCAACCGCAGGCAGGCCGCCTACCTTCGCACATCCTGTGAAGAAAGGGATCACAAATGCCTGACGGCTTCGATGTACGCAACGAACAACGCTCCACCTCCGATAAGGAGATGGAACAGGTGTTGCGCCCTCGGCGCTTCGGCGAGTTCGCTGGCCAGAGGGCGGTGACCGACAACTTGAAGGTATTCGTTCAAGCAGCGAAGGGGAGGAACGAGGCCCTTGACCACGTTCTCCTGCATGGCCCACCCGGCTTGGGCAAGACCACCCTCGCGAACATCATTGCCCAGGAGATGGGCGTGGGGATCCGCATCACCAGTGGACCCGTGTTGGACAAACCTGCGGATCTGGCCGGCTTGCTCACCAACTTGGAACCGAACGACGTGCTCTTCATCGATGAGATCCATCGGCTCACTCCGGTGATCGAGGAGTACCTGTACAGTGCGATGGAGGATTACCGCATCGATCTGGTGATCGATTCCGGGCCGAATGCGCGCACGGTTCAGATCGCGTTGAATCCGTTCACGCTGGTGGGTGCCACCACGCGAAGCGGCTTGCTCACCGCACCGTTGCGTGCCCGCTTCGGGATCAACAGTCGCTTGGATTATTACGACGCGGCCACGTTGAAGGGGATCATTAAACGGAGTGCGGGTCTCTTGAACGTCCCCATTGTGGAGGATGCATCCGATGAGATCGCACGGCGAAGCCGGGGGACGCCACGGATCGCGAACGCCTTGCTTCGGCGCGTCAGGGACTTCGCACAGATCCAAGGTGATGGTACGATCGATCTCGGCATCGCGCAGCATGCGTTGAAAGCACTGAATGTGGACGCACACGGCCTCGATGAGATGGACAACCGGATCCTGCTTTGCATCATTGAAAAATTCAGTGGAGGACCGGTCGGCCTTACCACGGTGGCCACAGCTGTGGGAGAGGAGGCCGGCACGATCGAAGAGGTGTACGAACCCTTCCTGATCATGGAAGGTTACCTACAGCGCACCCCTCGTGGACGACAAGCCACCGAGCGCGCGTACAAGCACTTGGGGCGCGTGCCCAGTACGAAGCCGGGCGGATTGTTCGAGTAGCCACCGGCTATCTTCCCGGCATGCAGTCCTCGCGTGAAAGATCCGAGCGTATCAAAGCCCGCGCTTTGGAACTCGGGTTCCTGGCCTGCGGTGTCGCACGCGCCGACTTCCTCGCGGATGAAGCTCCTCGTCTTGAGCAGTGGCTTCAACAGGGCAAGCACGGCGAGATGGGCTACATGGCCAACCACTTCGACCTGCGGTTGGACCCACGGAAGTTGGTGCCCGGCGCGAAGAGTGTGATCAGCCTCGCGTACAACTACTTCACCGGACCCAAGCAACAGGATCCGGAAGCCCCGAAGCTGAGCATGTACGCATACGGTCGTGATTACCACAAGGTCGTCCGCAACCGACTGAAGCCGCTCATTTCATTCATCCACGAGAATTTCGGGGATGTGGCCCTGCGCGCATTCGTGGATAGCGCACCGGTGATGGAGAAGGCCTGGGCACAACGATCAGGCATCGGTTGGGTGGGGAAGCACACCAACGTGATCCGCCAAGGAGCGGGGTCGTTCTTCTTCCTCTGCGAGCTGATCACCGATCTGGAATTCGAACCGGATCCTCCAGCAACCGATCACTGCGGTACCTGCCGACGTTGCATTGATGCGTGCCCCACGGATGCGATCACGCCTTACGGTGTGGACGGAAGTAGATGCATCAGCTACCTCACGATCGAATTGAAGAACGCGATCCCGGAGGAGTTCGCGGGACGCATGGAGAACTGGGTCTTCGGTTGTGACATCTGCCAGCAGGTCTGTCCGTGGAACCGCTTCAGCCAGCCCCATGGTGAACCGGAATTCACTCCGAAGGAGGAGCTCGCTGGTCTGACCTCGGCGGACTGGAAAGGCATGACCGAGATGACCTTCGATCGGATCTTCCAAGGCAGTCCGGTCAAGCGTGCCAAGTACGCCGGCCTTACCCGGAACATCCGATCCTTAGGGTTGCCGAAGCGAGAAGAAGCGTGAACGGAGATCGGTGGAACGCCCTTGCGGGATCAGCTGCGCATGGTGTTCTTGAACACCTCCATGATCACGTCCTTGTACATATGACCGAAGGTCGCGAGGCACCATGCCTTCAACACCAACTGGTCGCTCTGTCCCACCCAACGGCGGGCCTTGATCAATTCCTTCCTGAACAATAACTTATCGAAACTCACCTTCTGGAGCACTTGCTTGCTGAACTCCATCATCTTCCTTCCTTGGTCCATCATCACCGTTCGGGTTAAGCGAGGTTGAATATATACCAGTGCAGGGCTTTTGTCACTTGTCAGGGGGGCGGTTTTCCACAAACGGCACGTTCCCCGGACAAAGCTAACGGCGCAGAAGGACGATCCGTATCCGCGTCGGCCGAGCAGCCGGATCAGGGTTGGAACTTCCGCTCCGTGGCTTGCAGGATCTCGTTACTGGAAACGTTGTACAGGTAGGCGACCAAGGCGCATTCGGTACCATTCCAAGCAGGGTCCATGCTCACCGGCGGCACCGAAAGGGTCAGGGTATCTCCGACCGCAGCGGACGCCGTAATGAGCGAGCTACCCCAAGTCCCGGTGAGATTGGTCCGAAGCACATGCCTGTGGTCGTAGTTCGGGACATCGGGGGGCGAGACCAACGAATTGAGTTGCCAGTCGATCACATGGTCCTCGGTGAGGTAGATCGTGAGGTTGTGGGCGCCTGTGATCGCTTGCAACACGGCCACCTTCACCACTGCGGAAACGGTGTTCGCACCGGAGTTGTAAACCAATTCATCCACCCAGATATCGCACGCGGCGTCAGCATCCACGATCTCCGCGATCGCGCTGCTCCAATTTCCGCTACCAATGGTGGTGCTCGAGTTGAAAGGCACCCTGTTCACCAACCCGGTAGGCAGGAAGCTCACATTGAACGTGGTCGCGTAGGCATCTCCGGCAGGCGTACGGAAGTCCGTTGAATAAGAGCCGTTGGCAGCAGGCGGATCCACAGGAGCAGCAAAGAAGTTGGTCGCATGGATGGCCACCACGATCAAGTCCTCGCCATAAGCGGTGGTGAGGTTCGCAGCGACCGCGTGTGCGGCCGGACAAGTATTGCAGCGGTGACCGGTGAATTCCTCCAGGAGTGCGCGACGTTTCACCGTATCCCCGCCATTGTTACCGCCGCCACCGGTGCCTGGTGGAGTGGGGTCGTCCACGTAATCGCACCCGGCAATAGCGAGGGCGATGAAAAAGAAGAGGAAAGTGGACTTCATGGCTAGAACGTACTCGTAATGGAAAGAGTGAGTCCATTGGCCGCTGGTACCTGTCGGCAAACTCCACCCACGCAGAATATGCCCGCTCGCTGACGGCCGTAGTTCACTTGGAAACGGTTGCCGCCCCGGATATAGCCTACCGACCCTATCGGATAATGGATCCGGTCCGGTGTCACCCCTTCCTCTGGCGATGTGGTCACATAATTGAACTGGTCCATGGCAGCCAGGAACCAGTGCGGACTGAAGGTCAACTCGGCAAGGCCGGTGGCCCAGTTGCCATGATCCTGTTTGGTGTTCAGGTGTTGCAGTTCGAATCGGATCGAATGCCGGTCATTGAAATGGTGAAGACCTTCCAGGACCAGGATGTCAGCGTAAACGGTCCGCTTTCCGGGTTTGCCTTGGATGATGTCGATGTCGTAGGTGAAGTTGAGCCAGGTCAGTGCGAACTCCCAATCGGCGCTCACCTTCTTGCGGATCTCGATATTGAAGTCCTGGAAGTATTGGCGCTTGCCTTTGGAGAACAACTTGGTGGTGTAACCCATGCGTGCCGTGGTGTCGTCGGCAATACCGAGCTTGGTGGTATCCAGGGCGAACGCGGTGGAATAGTTTACCGCGATCTTGGTTCCATAGGTTCCGCCCAAGGCCGTCCCTTTCTTCCACTTGTAGAAGACCTCCCCTTGCGTGCTTACCTCGCCGTTGGGTTGTGTGGCGTAGGGGTAGAGCGTTGCAGGCAAGTTGTAGGTATGCTGCTTCGTCAGCGGTGGTAGGTAGTTGATGTTCAGGTCGAAGGGTGTCGGAGCGGCGCGATCGCTCTGGTAGAACATGTTGTCGAAACTATGCGCACCGAATGTGGCCCCGAAACCCTTCACCGCGTAAGTGATATTGAACATCACGGCCTGACCGGGTTTGTAGATGAACCCGTTCTTGCCGTTCGGATCATTGATCTTGTAGGCGTACTCTGTGTACAGGTTCCAACGCGGGGAGATGTAGTTCAACCGGATGCCATAGCAACCGACATTCTCCGGAAGCACGAGCAAGGGATCCCGGTCCTGCTGGTATTTGCTCACGAAGCTGCCACCGATCAACAGGTTGCCGACACAGGTCCATGAGGTGTCGAGCAATTCGGCCATGTCCAATTCCGCATCGACACCACGCACAAGACCGGCACCATTCACAAGTCCATTATCGAAACCGAAACGCTGGCGCCCGATGATCCCTTTCAAACGGATCCCCGGATATGGCTGGTATTTCACGCGCACGCCCTCCATGGCATTATCCACGCCGAGGTAACGTTCCTCGTAGCTCCGGAAGATCAAGCCTTGGCCGAACTGTTCGAAGAAATTCCCCGCGGTTACTTCAAGATCGCTCTGGGTGTACTTCGCATACCGGTATCCGATCCCTGATCCGATGTACGGCTGCCCTGCAGGATAGCCTGCAAGGCGCGGCTCATAAGCCTCGAATCGCCCGCCGATCTCGAACCGGTCCCGCGAATAGATCAGATTCATCCATGAATTCGCAGCCAGTCGCTCCAGCGGAACAACGGCGCCGATAACATCGTCCTCGTTGTAGTACTGCGCATCCATGCTGAAGTTGCCATGCAGTTGGCCATTGTCCTGGGCCGCCGAATGGGTGGCCAGCAGGAAAGCCAAGCAAAGCAGCGCCCATGCGCCACACGGAATACGGATCATCGGATCACTTCTTCTTGCCCACAAGTTCAAGCACTTGCTCGAACAACACGTTCTCGTCCCCTGGCTCATAATTGTTGTGCTGATAGACGATCTCGCCATTCCCGTTCAGCAGAAATGTATGTGGGACATTGTTGACATTCAATGCACGCTTGAGGTCGCCGTTGGGATCAAGGTAGACTTCGTAATCCCAATCCTGGCCGCTAACATAGGGTTTCACGCGCGCCATACTGCGGGCATCATCAATGCTCACCGCGATGAGCTTCACGCCGGTTCTTGCTTGCCAGTCGGCGTACTTCTCCGCAATGGCGTTCAATTCCTTCTTGCATGGAGCACACCAGGTCGCCCAGAAATTCACGATCACAGGCTTTCCGTCGTTGCTGAATGTACGACTGTCCACTTTCTTGCCATCAAGGGTCTGGACCGTAACATTGGGTAGACGCTGTTGGGCGAATGCGGGGATCGAAAGGACTCCGACAAGGAGCAAAGTGGTCGTTAGTCTCATGGTCTTGGGTTGGGTTCAAATGAAAGGTCAGCGATCGTTGGCAAACATTGCTCCGGATCGCTGACCTTTCGAATGAACGTCTATCGCAACTGGCTTATTGGTTCACGGTCACTTTGCGCGTGGCGGTGAGGCCGTCGGCCAGGATGTTCACGATGTAGCTACCATTGGCAAGTGCGCTCAGGTCCAAGGTGGTCTGTTGATCACCCGTGCCGAAGCCCTTGGTCATGGTCATCACTTCAGCGCCCATCAGGTCCAGCACCTTGATGCGCACCGTAGCCGCGCTGGTCATGTTGAACCGCACGTTCAAGGTTCCGTTGGTCGGGTTCGGGAACATGCTGAGGCCTTCCTCCAAACTGTTCTCTTCGATACCCACAACTGCACCCGCAGCGAACGGAGCCTTGGCGACCGCACCGAACTGGCCACCTTGAGCTATGATCACGCCACCGCTCCGCACTTTGTAGTATCCGTTGCCATAGGAGCAGCAGAAGCCATCGCCGTATGCGTCCAGTATTTCCAAGCGGTAGCACTCATTCGGGTTCAGGTTCCACCAATAGTTGAACACGGTATTGTCCTGGGTGTTCGCAGTGTACGGTCCGGCTTGCTGAATGACCTGGTTCGCGGCGTTGTACAATTTCCACGAGGTCTCTTCGCAGTAGTTATCGGTCTTGAGTTCCAGTTGAACGGTGGCCAACAGTGCCTGCGGAGCCGGTGAGTACTCATAATCCTCCTCATCGCCCTCGGGGTGCTCATCGGCCGTTCCGTTCGGCATGCTCACAACGCCGGTGTAGGTCTGCGTTCCCACCACGTTCACGTTGTCGAAGCTGACGTTCGTGCTGGCCCACCGGGCCAAGCTACCGGTCCAGTTAACGGTCTGGAGCACGGTTGTGCCTTGCATGAGTTTCACGGTAGCGCTGGTGAGGGTGCTTGTTCCTTGGTTGTAGAGTTCCACCTTGGGGTGTTCACCGGGGCAAAGGACCCCGCTCTCCGTTCGCATCAACGTGGCATCGTTCGCACCGTTGTTGAACGGAGCTGGGCAAGCGGTCCGCCAGCTATTGAAGAACGCTTGCCAAGTGCTCTGGCGCTGGATCTCAACACCAGCATTTGCGCCGGGGCAGTGCATGAACAATGTAGGGTAAGCCGTAATCCCATACAGGTTGGCCAGCGTATTTCCTTGCCCATTGGGTCCAATAATGGGATAAGGCGTACCGGTCACCCAATCGCCTTGTGAGCCTGTGGCGCCATGCAGGAGAGCGGAAGTGGTGGCGGCATCACCGTCCACCCAGATGATCACGAGGTCATTGGTTCCTTCAGGGCCGAATTCATGATAGAGCTTCTCCATGATCCCGCTGGTATGCCACGCCCAGCAGGGTCCACACCAATAGGCACTGATGTCCACCAATACGGTTTTGCCTTGATCCAGATAATCTTGGAGGTGGATCGAGTTGCCGTCGATATCCGTGGCGGTCCAGCTTTGGTTCTGGGCCCCAACGAGCAAGCCGGTCAACAGGGCCGGTACAGCGAGTAGTGATCTTACGTTCATGTGGCGGGGAGTTGGTTTCTGGTATTTTGAGTTGAACAGAAGGCTTCGGTCATGACAGGACTCCGTCGTTCTTAGACCTTCCGAATGGCCGAACTTAGTTGCTCGTCACTTCGCAGAAAGGACCGATCCAAGGTGCTGTTGGGATCCTAATGACCTTGAAAAGCAACGCTGTGGGTAACACGTCACTTTCGGGGTGGTTAGTTTTGGCCCTTGGGACGATAAGCCCCAATATAGAAAACACGAAGCGAATGACAAAGCGTTACCTCCAGGTCGTTGCCGCCACCCTGTTCGCATTCTCAACAAACGCTCAAGGCATTGTGAGCCTAACAGACGAAGATGGCCACAATGTGAACGGTACGGTGATCTTCTCACCCTGCCCGTCCAGCACGGATACGGTGAGTCTGTTCACCACCCTGTCCGGGGGTACCGCCCGCACTGTGAATGTTCGCCGTTACGAGGTGTGGCCGGTTGCCGGGAGTTTCGATTTCTTTTGCTGGGGGGTGTGCAATCTCCCGGTTTCCTCGGGGACGCACCCGACGTGGTTATCACAGGACGCTGTAGATATGGCTCCTGCCATTTCCTACAACAATTTCCATGCGTACTATCAACCCATGGGGAACACGAGCACCACGAGCCGGTTCCGGTTCGTGTGGTTCGATACGGCCAACCCCAACGGACCGGATAGCAGTTGGGTGGACTTGGACCACTGCGGCTTTGTGGGTCTTGAAGAGTTGAACAACACGAACGGATTGTCCATTTGGCCGAGTCCGAGTGATGGCCAGGATGTCCAAGTCTCCTTCAACCTGGATAGGAACCAGGTCGGCACCCGCGTCGTTCTGTATAACGTCCTTGGCGAACCGGTGCATCAGGTTGCGGTACAAGGTCGACAGGGCCGAGTGGTCCTTCCGACCGGCGTTCTGGTTCCTGGTGTGTACTTCGCTAATCTCGAACGTCAAGGTCGCATGTTGACGACCCGGCGTTTGGTGATCACTCGCTGATACCGCTTTCGGCCAGCCACCGATCCACCAACGACGGAACCCCGGCTGTAGCGGTGGCAAGAATGTGCAGCACCCGTCCGAGGCGGATGTCCACGGCATTCGGATCGATCAGGACAACAGGACATTCCGGGCTGGCGTAATGGATGATCCCTGCGGCCGGGTAGACCTGAAGTGAGGTGCCGATCACGAGCAACCGATCCGCACGTTCCACCAGTGAAGCCGCTAGTGGAAGTCCAGGAACCTCCTCCCCGAACCATACGATATGGGGTCGTAGTTGGGATCCCAGCGCGCAGCGATCACCGAGACGAAGGGACGTACTGTTCAATTCCGTGATGAGGGCGGGGTCGGAGGTGCTGCGCACTTTGCGGATCTCGCCATGCAAGTGGAGTACACGGGAGCTTCCGGCGCGTTCGTGGAGGTCATCGATGTTCTGTGTGACCACATCAACATGGTATCCCTTCTCGAGCGCAGCGATCGCATGGTGGGCTGTATTCGGTTCGGCCTTGATGACCTGCTCGCGCCTCAGATCATAGAAGCGCAGGACCCGTTCGGGGTCCGCGATCCACGCTTCGGGGTGGCCACCTCCTCGATCCGGTATTCCTCCCACAACCCATCGCTATCCCGGAAAGTTCGCAGGCCGCTCTCCGCGCTGATCCCCGCGCCGGTGAACACCACGATCCGTTCTTTGGCCATGTTGCAAAGTAGCCCATTGACAATACGGGATGCACGTTCGAGGCTTTCACTTATTTTCGGACCCTTCAAACGGGAGCCCTCCCTGCCAATCACCTGCCTATCGTAGCGATTCGACCCCCTTCTAATTATTGCGTTGGCCCGAAGGGACAGGATGATCGACAGCCTGAACGGTGAGCTTTTGGACAAAGGCATTGACCATGTGGTCATTGATTGCCACGGCGTGGGCTATCTGGTCCATGTGCCGACGGCGGTGATCGGAAGATTACCGGAGACGGGGCGTTGCCGATTGCATATCCACTATGCGGTGAGCGTGGACGTGCGCTCCGGGGCCAGCGAGCACCGCCTTTTCGGCTTCAGCGATCGAAGTGAGCGACAACTATTCCGCAAGCTCATCGAGGTGCAGGGCGTGAGCGCCACGATCGGTATGGCGATCATGGGCGCACGCAATGTGCAGGAGATCCAAACCGCGATCATGCAAGGCGATGAAGCGATGTTGCGCGGGATCAAGGGCATCGGTCCGAAGCTGGCACAGCGGATCATCGCCGAACTACAAGGCAAGCTGGTCGCTGGTGCCTTCCCCGCGGCGGTCGGTGTAGCTGGAGGTGCGGGCAATACGTTGCGGAGTGAAGCGTTATCGGCCTTGGTTTCCCTTGGACTGGACCGCATGAAAGCCGAGCGTGCACTACAAAAGGTGATGCAGGACCGGGAGGAGCAACCACCCTTGGAGGAACTGATCAAGCTCTCACTCAAGAACCTTTAGGAAAGTAGTCCGATGTCCTTTTTCCGCATCCATCGTCATTGGTCGTTGATCCCCCGGTTGCTGGTGGTCGGGGCGGTCATGGCCTTCTCGACGGATGACGCCAAGGGACGTTCCTTGTTCTACACCGTACTCGTTCTTCAAGCGGATACCCCTGAAGTGGACCTGATTTGGCCGATCACCGATCCCTTGGCGCCGGGCGGCCAACCGGGCGGGGCGATCAACCTACAGAACCCGGACAACATCCAGAACGACGTCCTCTACGACCCAGTGACCGGGCAGTATGTGGTGCAGAGCACCGTGGGAGGCACCTTCGATTACAGGCCGCCCATGAGCATGAGTCTGGACGAGTACCTGAACTACGACATGGAGCGATCCATGCAGACCTACTGGCTGGACCGGGTGGAACAGGACAGCGAAAGCGCGCAGAAGAGCCTCATACCGCAGATCAAGATCCGGGGCAAGATGTTCGATCGGATCTTCGGAGGGAATACGATCGACATCAAACCACGCGGATCCGCGGAAGTGATCTTCGGGTTGAACATCAGCCGGACGGACAACCCACGGATCCCTGTCGCGCAGCGGAGGGTGACCACTTTCAACTTCGACCAGCGCATCCAGTTGAACCTGGTGGGAAGCATCGGGGAAAAGCTGAAGATCAACACGAACTATAACACCCAGGCCACTTTCGATTTCGAGAACCAGGTGAAGCTGGACTACACCGGGTACGAGGACGAGATCATCCAGAAGATCGAAGCGGGCAATGTGAGCCTACCGCTGCGCGGCACCTTGATCCAAGGAAGCCAGAGCCTGTTCGGCCTGAAGACACAACTGAAGTTCGGGCGCCTCACCGCCACCGCCATCTTCAGCCAGGAGAAAGGGCAGCGGCGCAACGTACAGACCCAAGGAGGCGCACAGACCACCAACTTCGACATCAAGGCGGACGAGTACGAGGCGAACAAGCACTACTTCCTGAGCTACTTCTTCCGGCAGCAGTACGAGAACGCACTGCGCACACTGCCCACCGTGAACAGCGGGGTACAGATCACGCGCGTGGAAGTGTGGGTGACCAACACACGGCAGGATTACCAACAGAACCGGAACGTGGTGGCCTTTACCGATCTCGGCGAGGATGCCAGTCCGGAAGCGATCCTGGCGGGAAGAGTGAGCGGGGATCTGCCGCCCGGCCTAATGATCGATGGGGCTGGCATAGAAGCGAACAATGGCGCGAACTCACTCTATGCGACGGTGAGCGCGAATCCGGGCATCCGTAGTTTCGTGAATGCGAGCGGAGCCTTGCAAGCACTCGGCCTTATCGCCGCGCGCCACTTCGAAAAGCTGGAAAGCGCACGCTTGCTCACGCCGAGCGAATTCTCCTTCAACCCACGCCTCGGTTTCATCACATTGAACCAAGCGCTGAACAACGACGAGGTACTCGGTGTCGCGTTCCAGTACACCCTGAATGGTGTGACCTATCAAGTGGGTGAATTCAGTACGGATGGCATCAGTCCGCCCGATGCGCTGATGCTCCGGTTGCTCAAGGCGACCATCACCAACCCGCGCATTCCGCTGTGGGACCTGATGATGAAGAACGTCTATGCGCTCGGGGCCTTCCAAGTGAACCGCGAGAAGTTCCGGTTGGATGTGATCTACAACAACCCCACCACGGGTGTGGACATCAACTACATCCCACGAGCGCCGCTGGACCAGATCCCGATGCTGCAGACCGTGGCCTTGGACCGGCTCGACCCGAACAATGCGCCCAATCCGGATGGTTGGTTCGACTTCCTGGACGGCGCGGCCACCGCTGGTGGTACCATCCAAACGCAATCGGGGCGCATCTACTTCCCGGTGCTGGAACCCTTCGGCTCCTACATTGATCGCCAACTGATCGGACCCGATCCGAACAACCCGATCCAGCCGGAGAATATCCGCCGCACGATCGTGTACCAACAGCTCTATGACAGCACCAAGATCGCCGCGCAGAACCTGCCCGAGTTGAACCGCTTCAAGTTGAAGGGCAGTTACCGCAGCGCGAGCAGCGATGTGATCAGTCTGAACTCCGTGAACATTCCGCAGGGGTCCGTGGTGGTCACCGCCGGTGGTGTGCGCCTGATCGAGAACCAGGATTACACGGTGGATTACAACCTCGGTCGCGTGCGGATCCTGAACCAAGGAATCCTGGAAAGCGGCACGCCGGTGAACATCGCACTGGAGAGCAATTCACTCTTCAGCATCCAAACGCGCACACTCGCGGGTGCACGCTTCGACTACAAGGTGAATCGCGACCTCGTGATCGGTGGCACCGTGATGAACCTCTACGAGCGTCCGCTTACGCAGAAGGTGAACGTGGGTGATGAACCGATCGCGAACACGGTGATCGGATTGGATGCGAGCTGGCAGACCAAGTCCCAGTGGCTCACCACCATGGTGGACCGCTTACCATTCTATGCCACCAAGGCGGAGAGCAACGTGCAGGCGAGCATCGAAGGCGCGTACCTGATCCCCGGCCACAGCCGTGCCATCGGGCAGAGCGGCACCAGCTACATCGATGACTTCGAGGGCAGCGTGAGCGTGATCGACCTGCGCACGCAAAGCCTGTGGTTCCATGCCAGCACGCCACAAGGATTGCCCAGCCTTTTCCCGGAAGGTAATCTGGTGAACAACATTTCGACCGGTTATCGTCGCGCCTTGATCGCTTGGTATGTGATCGATCCGCTCTTCTTCCGGCAGAACAACCTTACGCCGAGCCACATCGCCAACAACTCGGTGATGCGCGGGGACAACCGCATGCGCGAAGTGTTGGAGCGCGAGGTCTTCCCATTCCGCCAACTTCCTGCAGGTACGCCGAACAACATTCCTGTTCTGGACATCTCCTTCTATCCGAACGAACGCGGACCGTACAACTACAACCCGGACCTTACCGACCAAGGCCTGTTGCCCACGCCGGAGAACAACTGGGGCGGTATGATGCGCCGGATCACCACCACGGATTTCGAGAGCAGCAACATCGAAAGCATCCAGTTCTGGGTGATGGACCCCTTCCAGGAAGGCGTGTTCGGTGCGAGCAACAGCAGTTCAAGCAACACCACCGGTGGCTATCTCTACATCGACCTCGGGAACCTGAGCGAGGATGTGCTGCGCGATGGCCGGAAGTCCTTCGAGAACGGATTGCCGAAGGATGACCAGGACCAAGCGGCAGCAACGGACGTCACGGCGTGGGGTGTGGTTCCGACCACGCAGAATGTGGTGAACGCATTCGCCCTGCTCTCCTCGAACAGCAACCGCTACCAGGATGTGGGATTGGATGGCTTGCCCACCGACCTGCTGAACTTCGATGGGCGGAACGAGAAGAACTTTGCTTCGTTCGCTCCCTTCCTCGCCGCAGCGGCCGCGAACGTGACCAACCCCACGGCACTGGCACGGATCCAGAACGACCCGAGCGGCGACAATTACATGTACTTCCGGGGGGACCAACAGGATTCACAACAACTCAGCATCCTACAGCGCTACAAGTACTTCAACAACCCGGATGGCAACAGCGTGACCGACGAGGATAGTCCGGAGAGCTACCCCACGCAGCAGACCACGATCCCTACCACGGAGGACATCAACCTGGACCAGAACCTCGCGGAAGGGGAGAGCTACTTCCACTACAAGATCCCCTTGCGCCCGCAGGATATGGTGGTGGGCCAGAACTTCATCACGGACCGGATCCTCGGTGAAGCCTTCACGCCGGATGGAACCAAGCGCGTGTACTGGTACCAGTTCAAGGTTCCGGTGCGGCAACCCACCGAAGTGGTCAATGGCATCCAGGATTATCGGAGCATCCGCTTCATGCGGATGTACATGCATGGTTGGTCGCAAGAGGCGACGCTGCGTTTCGCACGCCTCGAATTCGTGCGCGGTGAATGGCGCAAGTACCAGTCGAGCCTGGAATCGCCGGGTGAAGTTCCCGGCGGGGACCCCGACCCCACGAGTTTCTCCGTCGCGGCCGTGAACGTGGAGGAGAACGGCAATCGCTATCCGATCAACTACGTGCTCCCTCCGGGGATCAACAAGGAGATCGATGTGGCCAGTGCCAACCTGCGCAACCTCAATGAGCAATCGCTCCAGTTGAAGGTGTGCAACCTGCGCGATGGTGATGCGCGCGGCGCCTTCCGCAACGTGAGCTTCGATATCCGGAGCTACAAGAAGATGCGCATGTTCATCCACGCGGAGAGCAGCGACCCGGCCAACCCGATCACTTACGGCGATGCCACGGTCTTCATCCGTCTGGGCAATGACCTCGACGCGAACTACTACGAGTACGAGGTGCCCGTCCAGCCATCCACCTTCTTCAATCCGGACCCTTACAACGTATGGCCCGAGGCGAACGACCTCATCATCGAATTCGCGAAGCTGAACGACCTGAAGCTGCAACGCGACCAGGCCGGATACGCCCGCAACCTGCGCTATGCGGGCACCGATGGCAGCCGACGCGTATTCGTGAAGGGCAGCCCGAACCTGAGCCAGATGCGGAGCATCATGATCGGTATCCGCAATCCGAAACGCGATGGCGAGGAGGCCAACCCTTGGGCGGCGGACAACGGTCTTCCGCGCTGCTTGGAAGTGTGGGTGAACGAATTGCGATTGACCGATTTCGATCAGAGCGGAGGGTGGGCGGCCATCGCACGGATGAACGCGCAGCTCGCCGATCTCGGTACCGTGAGCGTCGCCGCGAACTACAGCACACCGTTCTGGGGTAGCATCGACAAGCGCGTGAGCGAACGCCAACGTGAAACGAAGTACGGTGTGGACATCAGCGCGAACCTGGAGATGGGCAAATTCCTGCCCGAGAGCAGCAACGTGCGCATCCCGATGTACATCGGTTACTCGGAGCAGGTGAGCAATCCGCAGTTCGATCCGCTGAACCCGGACATTGAATGGAATGATGCGACGCGAACGCTATCGCGTGATGAGCGACGACAACGCCTGAAGGAATCACGCACGTACACCCGAAGGCGAAGCCTCAACTTCACCAACGTCCGCATCGATCGGGCGCAGGGTGGTGGTGACGAGCACTTGTGGGACGTGCAGAACCTGAGCCTTTCCTATGCCTACACCGACCAGGAATACTTCGATGTGAACACGGCCTTCGAGAACACGCGGACCTATCGCGGTTCCCTCGCGTACCTGCACAACCCGAAGCCGCGGCCGATCGAACCGTTCAAGGACATCGGCTTCGTGAGCAAGAGCAAGTGGTTGAAGCTGATCAAGGACTTCAACGTGAATATGGGTTTCAAGCAGGTGAGCATGCGCACCTCCGTTGATCGCCAATACCTGGAACGACTGGTCCGGCCCAACCCCAATATCGAATCACTTCCACCTACACCCACCTACAACAAGAACTTCAACTGGATCAGCCAGTACGGCTTCAAATACGACCTCACGCGATCGTTGAAGCTCGATTTCAACGCGAACAACCTGGCGGTGATCGGGGAAACCCCGGGGCGTGTGAATCCGAGGCACGACCGGGATGAGTACCAGTTGTGGAAGGACAGCGTGCTCACCAGCATCCAACGATTCGGCGAGGTCACACGCTACGACCACACGATCGCGCTCACATACACACTGCCGTTGGACAAATTGCCATTCACCGATTGGATCACAGCGAACACCTCCTACACCGCCGGTTACCAGTGGGACCGGGCGCCGTTCACCCAGGACACCCTGGGCCATGTGATCCAGAACTCGCAGAACATCTCCGTGAGCGGGCAGTTCAACTTCGTAAGCCTCTACAACAAGAGCAAGTGGTTGAAGAAGATCAACGACAAGGCCAAGGGAAGTGGCCGCAAACCCACCACCACCCCGGCCCGTGGCGGAGCAGAACCCAAGCCGGATGAACCTCCACAGAAGGGCGGCAACATCAATATCCTGGAAGGCCTTGCCCGCGTGATGATGGTGATCCGGACAGGCTCCGTGACGTACAGCCAGAACTCCGGTATGCTGTTACCCGGCTATGACCGGAAGACGAACATCATCGGGATGGACAACTTCGGGGCACCGGGCTTCGGCTTCGTCACCGGCCAGCAGAACCACGACCTCAGTGGCGACATCAACCGTGATTTCGCGCGCACGGCGGCCGAGAACGGATGGCTCGTGCAGAACAATTCGATCTTCAACGCATACACCAACACCCGCACCGAGACGATCAACGCGCGCTTGTCCTTGGAGCCCTTCCGCGGCATGCGGGTGGAGATGAATGCGAACCGCACCATTGCTGAGAATCGCCGTTCCTTCTTCCGCTGGAACAGCACCTTGGGCGAGTACGTGAACGACAGCCCGAACGAGTTCGGCAGTTTCAGTGTGAGCATGATCACATGGCGCACGGCCTTTACCAAGGACGACGGCAACTTCGTGAACCAGGTCTTTCAGGACCTCATTGCGAACCGTCCGATCATCAGCGAACGCTTGAGCCACACCAACACCAACTCGGTGCTCGATGACACCGGCTTCTACACCGGCTTCGGCCCAACGAACCAGGACGTGGTGATCCCCGCGTTCCTCGCTGCGTACACCGGGCGGAATGCGAGCAACATGAAGCTCGATCCCTTCAAGATGGTGCCCGCCCCGAACTGGGACGTGACCTATGATGGGTTGACCAAGATCCCGCTCTTCGCGAAGTGGTTCCGGACCTTCACGCTGAAGCATAGCTACCGCTCCAGCTTCAACATCTCCAACTTCCAGACGAACCTCCTTTATGTCCCCGGGGGAAGCGAAGTGGATGCCGCCGGCAACTTCATCCCCGCCCGCCAGATCTCGGTGATCACCGTGCAGGAGTCCATGCGACCGCTGATGAGTTTCGATGGGACGTTGAAGAACGGCTTGCTCGCCAAGGTGGAGTACAACAGGGACCGCAACCTGAGCTTGGGCCTGACGAACTACCAAGTGACCGAGGTTCGTGGACAGGAATACGTGATCGGCACGGGCTATCGCTTCAAGAACGTGAAGCTGCCCTTCATGGTTGGCGCCGTGAAGCCGAACAGCGACCTGAACCTGCGCGTGGACCTGAGCCTACGCGACAACTTCACGGTCATCCGCAAGATGCAGGAGTTGCAGAACCAGGTCACTGCCGGACAGAAAGTGCTCTCGATCAAGACAAGCGCGGACTACGTGCTGAACCAGCGCCTGAACGTGCGCGCCTTCTATGAGCGCGTGGTGAATACCCCGGTGATCTCCACCAGCTTCCCGAGCGCCAACACCAATTTGGGTATCAGCCTGCGCTTCACCTTGGCGCAATAACCGGAACGGATCCACGGATCACCCATCCTTTTACATTCGCCAACTCATTCACCGCACGGGACCATTCCCTCGGACTCCGACCAAACAACCATGAACATCCCAGCAGAACTACGCTTCACCAAGGACCACGAGTGGATCCGTGTGGAAGGCGACCACGCCGTTGTCGGAATCACGGACTTCGCGCAAGGCGAACTCGGTGACATCGTCTTCGTGGATATCGGCACCGAAGGACAGACCCTGGATCGCGAAACCGTGTTCGGCACCGTGGAAGCGGTGAAGACGGTAAGTGATCTCTTCATGCCATTGAGTGGGACCGTGGTGGAACTGAACCCGGATCTCGCCAACGACCCGGCGGGCGTGAACAGCGATCCTTATGGCAAAGGATGGATGGTACGGATCAAGATCGCCGATGCGGCACAGGTGAACGACCTGCTGACCGCCGATCAGTATAAGGCCGTCGTCGGCGCGTAAGTGCCATGCTGCGCGCGTTGCGCTGGGCCCTGCTGTGGGCCGTGGTGATCCTCGTCCTCTGCTTGATGCCCGGCGCCGCGCTTCCCGAATGGGATTGGTTCGCGTTGCTGGATCTGGATAAGCTCGTTCACGCATTCATGTTCTTCGTGCTCGCCGTCCTGTTGGCTCAAGCCTTCATCGTACGTGGTACGCCTGTCCGCTACTTGCTGTGGGCGTGCGTGATCAGCATCGGCTACGGACTGGCCACGGAGATCATGCAAGGTCTTGAGGCCCTCGGCCGCCGCACCGATATCAACGATATGATAGCGAACAGTGTAGGCGCATTGCTCGCTGCGGTCTATGTGCGTTGGCGGTTGAAAAAGGAGCGGTCCATTGTGCCGATCGCTTTTCTGCGCTAGGGCATTCCTCCGCGTTCTCGGTGTCTCCGCGCCTCTGCGGTGACATGAGCTACACGATCATCCCCGCCGCCACTGTCTCGTTGGTGCTCTCATCCATCAGGATGAAGCTGCCGGTGATGCGGTTGCGCTGGTACTTATCGAAGTGGAGCGGCACCGTGGTCCGCAAGTGTACACGACCGATGTCGTTCATCTTCAACGTGGGTTCACCGTCCGCTTTGCGAAGGGTGCTGATGTCCATGCGGTACTTGATCTCCTTCACCACACAGCGCGCATCGCGGCTGGTGTGCTTGATCGCGTACTTGCCGTTCGCCTGCATCGGCCGCTCGTGGAACCAGCAGATCATCGCATCGATCTCCTGTGAACTCTCCGGCAAACTGTTCGCGCCCACGATCATATCGCCACGACTGATGTCGATCTCATCCGCGAGCGTCATCACCACGCTCTGCGGCGCGAAGGCTTCCATGGATCGCTGTTCACCGATGTGGATGCTCTTCACTTTGCTCTCGAAACCGCTCGGTAGCACCTGCACAGTGTCACCCTGGCGGAACACGCCACCGGCCACGCGCCCTGCGAAGCCGCGGAAGTCGTGATGCTCATTGGTCATGGGCCGCACCACGTATTGCACCGGGAAGCGCCGGTCGATGTGGTTGATATCACCCGCTATGTGGATGTGCTCCAAGAGGTACATCAGGGTCGGGCCTTGGTACCACGGCATGCGGTCGCCACGATCCACCACCATGTCGCCCTTCAGCGCGCTGATGGGGATGAAGCGGATGTCGCGCACCTCGAGCTTGCTGCTGAAATCCTCCAACTCCTTCTGGAGCTTCTCGAAGACCTCCTCGCTGTATTCCACGAGGTCCATCTTGTTGATGCAGAAGACCACGTGCGGGATCCCCAGCAACGCAGCGATGAAGGAGTGTCGGCAGGTTTGTTCCAGGATCCCCTTGCGTGCGTCCACGAGGATGATCGCGAGGTTGGCCGTACTCGCGCCGGTGACCATGTTGCGTGTGTACTGGATGTGGCCCGGTGTATCGGCGATGATGAACTTGCGCTTCGGTGTGGCGAAGTAGCGGTAGGCCACATCGATGGTGATGCCTTGTTCGCGTTCGGCGCGCAGGCCGTCGGTGAGCAGCGAGAGATCCACGTCGCCATTGCCGCGCTTGGCACTGGCCTTGGTCACGGCCTCCATCTGGTCCTCGAAGATCTGCTTGGTGTCATAGAGCAAGCGCCCGATCAGCGTGCTCTTGCCGTCGTCAACGCTTCCCGCTGTGGTGAAGCGGAGCAGGTCCATATCCAAGTAACCGTGGGTGGAAGTATCCTTCATTCTTCTTGTTGCGCGTTGGCGCGTTACGTGTTGCGTGTTGTCGAACCCGTAACCCGTCAACACGTAACACGCAACGCGCGGCGGGTGAGCGTGTGCTCAGAAATATCCTTCCTTCTTCCTGTCCTCCATGGCCGCTTCGCTGCGCTTGTCATCCTGTCTGCTACCACGCTCCGTTACGCGCGATGAAGCCACCTCTTCGATGATCTCTTCCAATGTGGCCGCCGGTGAATCCACAGCGCCGGTGCAACTCATATCACCGATCGTGCGGAAGCGCACGCGCATGGTGTACGGCTTCTCTTCCGGCTTCAGGTGCATGAAGTCGCTGTTCGCGTAGATCACACCATCACGATCGAACACTTCGCGCTCGTGGCTGAAGTAGATGTTAGGGATGGCGATGTTCTCCAACAGGATGTACTGCCACACATCCATCTCCGTCCAGTTGCTGATCGGGAACGCGCGGAAGTGTTCACCAGGGCGCTTCTTGCCGTTGTAGAGGTTCCACAATTCCGGTCGCTGGTTCTTCGGGTCCCATTGGCCGAAATCATCGCGATGACTGAAAACGCGCTCCTTCGCGCGAGCCTTCTCTTCATCGCGACGACCGCCGCCGATGGCACAGTCGATCTTGTGCTTCTCGATGGTATCGAGCAAAGTGACCGTTTGCAGTTTGTTGCGGCTGGCATAGTAGCCCGTCTCCTCCTGCACTTTGCCTTGGTCGATGCTTTCCTGCACGCTGCCCACGATCAGCTTCGCGCCGTGCTCGACCACCAGCTCATCGCGGAACTTGATGGTCTCGTGGAAATTGTGGCCGGTGTCCACATGGACCAGAGGGAACGGGACCTTGCTCGGAAAGAAGGACTTGCGTGCGAGGTGGAAGCACACGATGCTGTCCTTGCCGCCGCTGAAGAGCAGCGCGGGGTTCTCGAACTGCGCAGCCACTTCCCGCAGGATGTGCATGCTCTCGCTTTCGAGTTCCTTGAGGTGTGTGAGTCTGTACGAATGCATGGGTCGGTTCTTTTTCACCACAGAGGCACAGAGGGCACGGAGAAAGTCGATCGAGCTGCTGAATGGGAGCAGTGCATTCCTCTGTGTCCTCTGTGCCTCTGTGGTGAATGCATTTGATCAACTACGCGATATGCGCGGCAGGATGAAGTTCAAGAGTTCGGCGGTGCTGGCTTCTTCGCTCCGATCAGCTGTAACGATGCGAATGGCCGGTGATGGTGGCACTTCGAAAGGTGCGCTGATCCCCGTGAAGTCCTTCACCTCGCCAGCACGCGCCTTCGCGTAGAGCCCCTTCACATCGCGCGCTTCACAAACCTCCAACGGAGTGTCAATGAAAACCTCGATGAAGTCCACTCCGCCGATGATCGCTTTCGCTTGTTCCCGGATCACGATCGTAGGCGAAACGAAGCAGCAGATCACCACTGAGCCTTGTTGAACAAAGAGCTTCGCCACCTCAGCGATCCTGCGAATGTTCTCGGTTCTGTCGGCATCGGAGAAACCGAGGTTGTTGTTGATGCCCGTGCGGACATTGTCACCGTCCAGCACCACGCAAAATCGACCCTGCTCATGCAGTTCACGCTCCAAGGCGATCGCGATCGTGCTCTTCCCGCTTCCGCTCAAACCGGTCATCCAGATCGCGCAACCCCGTTGCCCGAGCAGGCCTTCCTTATCGGAGCGCTGAAGCAAGCGGTCCTGGACGGGATGCAAATGGCGTTCGTTCGACACGATCTTGGAATGGAGCGCGAAAGTAGGCTTTTGAACGGAGGGGTCGGTGGATCAAAGCCCCGTCCAGCGCAGCCCGCGCCTATCTTTGGCCGCATCCCGACCATGACCACCAAGACCGCTCCTGCACCTCGCTTACCGGACCGCCGTAATTCGCCCAGGATCGATCAGTGGGTATCGAGGAGCGCGTGGCCCGCATCAAGGCGCGCAGCATCAAGAAGGAAACAAAGGTGCAGGGCATGAAAATGGCCCTGAGCATGATCGACCTCACCACGTTGGAGGGCGCCGACACACCCAGCAAAGTGAAGCAGCTCTGCTACAAAGGCATGCACTTGCACGACAGCCTTCCGGGTCTACCGACCGTCGCTGCCATTTGTGTTTACCCGACCATGGTGAAAGTCGCGAGGAAGGCATTGGGCGATAGTGGCGTGAAGGTCGCGTCGGTATCAACCGCCTTCCCAAGCGGACAAGCACCGAAGAGCGTGAAGATCGCGGACACCAAATACGCCGTGAGCCAAGGCGCCGACGAGATCGACATGGTCATCAGCCGCGGGCATTTCCACAGCGGTGAATACAACTTCGTGTTCGACGAGATCGCTGCGATCAAGGAAGCCTGCGGTGAAGCGCGTTTGAAAGTGATCCTCGAGACCGGCGAACTCGGTACGTACGATAAAGTGCGCCTAGCGAGCGATATCGCCATTGCGGCAGGCGCCGATTTCATCAAGACCAGCACCGGCAAGATCAATCCAGCTGCAACGATGGAAGTGACGCTAGTGATGTTGCACGCCATCCGTGATCACTACCTGAAGACCGGCGAGATGATCGCCATGAAGCCCGCAGGTGGCATTCGCACGAGCAAGCAGGCGCTACACTATCTCATGATGGTGAAGGAGGAGCTCGGCCCCGAGTGGCTCAGCAACCACTGGTTCCGCTTCGGCGCCAGCAGCCTCGCCAACGACATCCTGATGCAGTTGCAGAAGGAGGCCGATGGGCACTACCAGAGCGCGGATTACTTCAGCATTGATTGACCCCCTGAAAAGGCGGACCCGGCCGCCATTGCTAGCTTCCGGGCCCGGATCAGGAGGAGGTCGTATCGCTCAAGTACGTCCTGCTACCCCTTTATTGAGGGTTCATGTACGTATGTATTCCCAAGAGCCCGATCAGGAAGACGAGGAGTCCGATCCACCAAAGCACCATGGTCCACTTCCCGCCCTTGGAGGAGGGTGGTTCCTCGTTCTGGCGGGGTAACCTCGGCGGTGCGCTATGGCCTGTCAGATCCATGGGGGCAAGTTGGCGCGAGCGGATGATCCGCAATACCGGTCTTTTCACCCTAAGCGACCACGTATTTTTCACAGGGTCCCGAACGGATTATTTTCCCATTACACCGCTCAGCCGGTCGGAAAGAGGGGGATGAGGGACCTGTCATCAGACGACCACGACGAGTTGAAGAGCGTTGGATCCAATGGACCCTGAACAGCGGCCAGGATCAGAAGGATCGACCGGCAACTCGTGCGAGCGCCCGGGAGCAAGAGGAGCCTTCGTCTGCACGTCCGAAGGGCCGTTCACATCAGCATGTGATCGCCGAAGGACCGCGACAGATGTTGCGATGGTATCAACGGCTTGCCCGGCGATGGACCTCGTACACCGTCTCCGCGATCGTGAACGCGTCCTCCATCGTGTTCATCATCCACGGTGAATCGATGACCTCCTTGCGATCCGGACCGTACACCTGCCACCACCACTTCTTGCGGTCCATCTTCTCCACGCGCAGCAGGTAACCGTCCTCCGTCCCGGCAACGAAGTCATCGTCCGAAGGTGTCGCTTCGGTGGCACCCGACGTGGTGCGCCAGGTCACCGAGGCGAAGGGGTTGGGGCGGATGGGCATTGTTCGGCCAATTGAACGATGTTGGTCTCGGTCAATGATCAACGTGGGACCTCCTTCAATAACGTGTCAAGCTCACTGGCCGTGACCGTGCCTTGTTCCGATTTGTCGTAGATCGTCAGCAGGTGAACTTCCTTGGCAACATGCAGCACGCATGTGATCACCCGCGCACCACCGGACTTTCCGCCACCTTTGGACTTGATCGAAAGTCGCACCTTGAAGCATCGCTTGCCGATCGGAGTGCCTTGTTCGGGGTCCTGTTCCAGCAGGCCGATCAGCTCCAGTAGTTCCCCCTTCAGGGAGGCATACTTCCCGCTAAGCGGGATGAAACATCTTCACCAACCGCTTCGCCTTCTTCTTGAAGGTTGGCGAAACACCGACCCTATAGCTCATGCAGGAACGCGCGGGCCGACTGGAATTTCTTCTTGCCCGTGATGTGGTCGTTCAATTCCTTCAATGCCTGCCTCAGTTCGCTCACGAACCGTTTCTCCCCAGGAGTAAGTTTCCGGGCGACCTTCTTCCCCTTTGCGGATCTCTTCGGGATGGCCATGGCCCGCTCGACCACCACGCCGTCGATGCCCAGCAGGATCTCGGCCACCTCCTTCTCCTTCTTCGGATCGTGAATGTCGATGATGAGGCGTCCCATGGTGCCGCCAAGTTACAGCAAGGCCGGGGCTATCTTCGTCGCTGCGCCTTCGCTCACTCAGCTACGACGAACAAACCATGGCCACCAAGACCAAGAAGAAACCCCTCGACTGGACCCTCGCCCCCGCCCCCGAGTCCAAGGACCACGTCAAGATCTCCCCCCAGTACGAGCTCTTCATCAACGGCAAGTGGCAGAAACCGAAGAGCGGCAAGTACTTCGACACCATCAACCCGGCCAATGAGCAGAAGCTCGCGCGCATCGCCGAGGCCAATGACGCCGATGTGGACGCCGCCGTGAAGGCCGCGCGCAAGGCATACAAAGGGCACTGGGGTAAGATGCCCGCGAGCGAACGCGCCAAGTACATCTACCGCATCGCGCGCTTGTTGCAGGAAAAGGCCCGCGAGTTCGCCGTCATCGAAAGCATGGACGGCGGCAAGGCCATCCGCGAAAGCCGCGACGTGGACGTGCCGCTCGCCGCCGCGCACTTCTTCTACTACGCCGGTTGGGCGGACAAGCTCAACTACGCCTTCCCGGGAAAGAACCCGACACCGCTGGGCGTTGCCGGTCAAGTGATCCCGTGGAACTTCCCGCTGCTCATGGCCGCGTGGAAACTCGCGCCCGCCCTCGCCTGCGGTAACACCGTGGTGCTGAAACCCGCCGAGACCACACCGCTCACCGCACTCAAGCTCGCCGAACTTCTGCAGGAAGCCGAGCTCCCCGATGGCGTCGTCAACATCGTCACCGGTGCGGGTGCCACGGGCGCGGCGGTCGTCAACCATCCCGATGTCAACAAGGTCGCCTTCACCGGCAGCACCAATGTGGGCAAGCTCATCCAGCGCGCCACGGCGGGATCAGGTAAGAAGCTCACCCTCGAACTCGGCGGCAAAGCGGCCAACATCATCTTCGCCGACGCCGCCATCGACCAGGCCGTCGAAGGCATCATCAACGGCATCTACTTCAACCAGGGCCACGTGTGCTGCGCCGGCAGCCGCCTCTTCGTGGAAGAAGGCGTGTACGACGAAGTGATCCGCAAGCTCAAGCACCGCATGCGCTCGCTCGTCGTGGGCGATCCGCTCGACAAGAACACCGACATCGGCGCCATCAACAGCCGCGAGCAACTCGGCACCATCAACAAGTACCTCAAGATCGGCCAAGCCGACGGCGCGGAGATGTTCCAACCCGCGTGCGACCTGCCCGGCAAAGGCTTCTGGTGCCGCCCCACGCTCTTCACCAACGTAGCCCAAAGCGCGCGCATCTCACAGGAAGAGATCTTCGGCCCCGTGCTCGCCGTGCAGACCTTCCGCACCGTGGACGAAGTGATCCAGAAGGCCAACAACACGCCCTACGGCCTCAGCGCCGGCGTGTGGACGGACAAAGGCTCCAAGATCTTCAACCTCACCAGCAAATTGCGCGCGGGCGTCATCTGGGCCAACACCTTCAACAAGTTCGATCCCACCTCACCCTTCGGCGGCTACAAGGAAAGTGGGTATGGAAGAGAGGGTGGCGTGCACGGCTTGAGCGCGTACTTGAATTTGAATTGAGGGATGCGGAGCGTTGTCACATCGAGCGTAGTCGAGATGTGGGCGTGCCCCGGCTCAAATGCAGCCGGGTCGCGCTTTCCGCTGCAACTCCGCGCCCGGATTACCGGGCTTGCGGGGTTTCCGCTTCAATCGCTCACGCGAAATGCCTGAACCAAAGGAGCATCAGTATTTCAGAATGGAAGCCAGCCCTTACTTCTGGGGACGCAAAGCTTCCGATCTCCGCCATGCCGCAAAGTTGCTTTGGCCAGAATGCGAACGGCAGCTGGAGGATTTAATGAAGCGTGTTCGGGGAGAGGCAACCGACGATACGCGCTCAATGGTTTCTACGCTTCACATTTACGGTGCGCTGCTTGGTTACAGCGTTGAATGTCTGTTCAAGGGCAAGATTATCCTCGAGGATAAAACGCTCATTTCGAATGGTGCCTTAGCACGAAAGATTCAAACGCACCAGTTGAAGAAGTTGGCCCGTATGGCGAAAATCTCCCTTAGTCAGAACGAAGACATTTTCTGTGATCAAGTCCAACGGATGATGGAGACAGAATTTCGCTATCCAGTTCCGAAGTCTCATGATTTGCAAGTCACATCCATCCAACTAGGAGGGAAATGGCCTGATGTATTCAAGGGTTTGTACGACCGTATTCACCCCACGCTGAACGTGCTAGTTCAAAGTCGAGAACGATCTGTTAAGGTGCCCTGGACTTGAATCGCGCATCAATCAGTCAGCATCACGGCTGATTTCTCCGACGGGAGAGCACCACGCAATAGACGCCAGCATCCAATCCCGGTCGCTTATTTCTGATAACACAAGGCGAACCACATCACTGGTAGAGCCGCCCAAATCAGGGCCGTCATGAAGAAGTCGAGTGGGGTTTGTGACATGGATCTACGTGTCGTAGGCTTCCCGGTCCTGATTTCGACTAACAGGTCAGGTAGCCGAGATACCATAAGCATGGCTCCTGCGGTCACGGCAAGCGCACCTCCGAGGTAGTGGAAGAGCGCCCAGTAATAGCCAGCGCAGGCACCAATGGCCAATGCTGTCATCACGAGATTGGACGCTTTCATCCTCTTGCGCTCACGAGCGATCCAGGTGTTCACGGCTCTGCCGTCATCGGGAGGTTCGGCCGGGACCACCTGTTCCAAGAAGCCTCGCACGATGAAGCCCAGTAGGTTGGTTCCGATAAACATCATTGCCAACCAAGCACACGCGACTTTGACAAGGCAGAACACGACAGACATTTCTTGTTTTGAGGTCCGGTTAGGGGTGCAGGACCGGCAGTCGCAAAGTACAACGCAAGGTTCTTCCGTCCGGAGCTCCGGTATTCACTGCCAATCCACTCGCCGAACTACCCCGCCTTCAAAGCCCCAACGACCTTGTAGGTATTGAAGATGATGCCGGATGGGAATGCCTTCGTGCTGATGAGTCTCGACAACGGTTCAGAAGACGATCATACCTTGCTGTCGAAAATCTAGCCAAGAAACCCGTCGATCTAGTTCAGTAGCGAAGCACCTTGCTCCCTTGCCAGTGGCAGAGAAAGCCTACATAACTCCTAAGGTCTTGAAGTGGGCGCGCGAAACAGCGCGCCTCACTCTTGAGCAAGCGGCCAAGAAAGTCACGAGGCTTACACCTGAGCGTTTGGCTAAATGGGAGGAAGGAACCGAACAGCCGACCATCAGACAGGCGGAGACGCTTGCGAAGGCTTACCGCAGGCCGTTCGCCATGCTGTTCCTGCCTGATGTTCCGTATGACTTCACGCCGCTTAACGACTTCCGTCGCTCCGGCTCCAAGGAGTTGACAACTGCGGCGGTCTTCATACTTCGGGATATCCAACAGAAGCATAGTTGGATAAGTGAATTGCAGCGCGAGAACGAAGAACCGGCCCTGCCGTTCGTTGGCCGCTACACGGCGAACGATGAATCTAGCGCCGTGGCGCAGGACATCCTCTATACGCTGGGCATTGATCCCGAAGCCTACCAGGAGAAGGAGCCGATCCGCGAATGGATGACCAAGGCGGAGGCCGCAGGTATTTTCATTTCACGTACGAGCTTCATTCACACACGGTTGAAACTGGACAGCGATGAGTTCCAAGGCTTTGCCATCGCTGACCCGCACGCTCCTTTCGTCTTCATCAATACCGAGGATTGGGACAAAGCGCAGCTGTTCACGCTAGTGCATGAGTTGGCACATATCTGGATCGCGGCTACCGGGATCTCAAGCGAGATCGAGCCAGAGGTAACGAACGTTACTAACGCCGATCCCATCGAACGTTTCTGCAATGCGGTTGCGGCTCATGCGCTGATGCCGGATCGGGTGATGGCGTCATTGACCGCTTCTCAATTCTCGGATCCCAGATCGATCGCTCAGATCTCTGAGAGATCCGGTGTGAGTTCGTGGGCTTTGCTAGTGCGCGCTCATGGTCGTGGTCTCGTCACCGACGCGGGCTACCATTCCATGAAGGCGACCTTGGACAAGGACTTCAAGGAATACCTGCGTGCATTGTCGGAGAAGAACAAGGAGAAGGAGCGGTCCAAGGGCGGCCCGGATCCCTATCTGCTTCGCTTGAACAAGAATGGGCGACTCTTCACCCAGGTCGTTCTGGATGCCTTTCGCGGAGGTGTGATCCAACCCACATTGGCGAGTAGCCTGCTCAACACGCCGGTGAACAACTTCTCGAAGTTCGAGGCCATCATGTACCGATGAGCTTGCAGTCGACCATATACTGCCTCGATGCGAACGTGCTCATCAAAGCATGGGAGAGCTACTACTCACCGAACGTTTGCCCTACCTATTGGAATGTCCTGGATGAGCTTGGCGCTCACGGTCAGTTATTCGTTCCGAGTTGGGTAGCCGAGGAGATCCATCGCACCGACGACGACTTGTCGAAATGGTTGAAGAAAAGTCGCGTCAAGGTTCGGAGTGTTACAGAGGAAGTCGGCATCAAGTTGAAAGAGATCTATGCGAAGGACCCGAAGCACCAGCTGCTTGTGGACAACACGAAGCAGCGATCACTTGCGGATCCATGGCTGATCGCCCATGCTATGGCCGAGAACGCTTGCGTCGTGTCCAAGGAGGAGAAACCGACAGCCGCGAACAACAAGCGAGTGAAGATCCCGCATGTCTGTGACGCAATGGGTGTTCGGTGCATCGATGACTTCAAGATGATCGAGGAGTTGGGTATCAAGTTCACCTGTACTCTGTAGCATCCTCGAACTACCCCGCCTTTTAAGCCCCGGCGACCTTGCAGGCATTGAAGATGCTGCCGGATGGGAATGCCTTCGTGCTGATGAGCTCGAATGTGTGCGGCGCTTGCCCGTACCCAACAGCACCGGATGGACGGCCAGCAGGACGATGCCATCATCTAACAGGCTCACGGACCAGTGGTGCGTTCGCAGCAATGCACCAGAGGGAAAGGTTTCGCGCTCGCCATACCTTAGCAAGACCAAACCGCGTCCCATGTCCGAAGTGGAACTCAAGAAGCGACTGATCAACCGCATCATGCGATCTCGCGATAGCGCGTTGCTGCGTGAGGCATACCGGCTGATGGGCACCGATGCTGCGGGCTTGGAGCCATACAAGCTCACAAAGGAGCAGCAGACTTCCGTCAACAGGGGTAAGAAGGATATCAAGGCGGGCCGCACGCTTTCCGAACGCGACGCGAACAAGGCCGTGGATGAATGGCTCGGCAAATAGTCTGGTCCGCCAACGCCCAGCGTGAGCGCTTGGTGATCCTGCGCTATTGGGCGGACCGCAGTGGTTCCACCCTATACAGCGAGAAGTTGGACGGCATGTTCCGGGCGGCGTTGCGCGTGATCGCCGCACAGCCCAAACTAGGCCGACCCACAAGTGATGCCGACGTGCGCTTAAAGACCATCGGTGATCACATGATGTTCTATTCGTACAATGCCACCGTGATACATGTTCTTTCGATCTGGCATGTGAAACGTGATCCGAAGGGCAAGCCATTTTAAGATCATGAAACCAGGAGAGAACAACGAAAGGGTCTATCGCATGGCCTTCGCAAGCGTGTACCCGCACTACGTTACCAAGGTGGAGAAGTCCCGGCTCGGTGGCCGGGATGACGGCCGCACGAAGGCAGAGCTGCACACCGTCATCCACTGGCTCACGGGCTACACGGAGAAGGGCTTGCAGAACGTGCTCGACAAGAAGATCGACTTCGAGACCTTCTTCGCCAAGGCACCCGAATTGAACCCGAACGTCAACAGGATCACGGGTATGATCCCGCTTCACGGGACAGGTCCTGCGGCTACCGCGTAGAGGACATCGAGGACCCGCTGATGCAACAGATCCGCTACCTGGATAAGTTGGTGGATGAACTGGCCAAGGGCAAGAAGATGGAGTCGATCCTGAGGACGTGAGCCATTCAGAAACCGGCTTCCGGCAACTTGGCGATGATCGCGACGAGCTGGTCCCGCAGCACGGGAACATCGTTCGTCACCACGTCCCACACGGTTTCGGTCTGCACGGCGAAGTATTCGTGAATGACGTTGTTGCGCATACCAATGATCTGTCTCCACGGCACATCGGGGTGCTCATTCCGTAGCTCGATGGTGAGCATGTTCGCGGCTTCTCCAATGATCTCGATCTGTCGTGTAACACCCGAGACGAGCAGCTTGTCCGTCACGAGGTCATCCTCGTTTTTGCCGCGCATGAACTCGATCAGGGCATCACACGCATCGAGCATATGTTGCAAGCGAAGTCGGTCACGCCGCCGCTCGCGCATAGATCAGTTGTAGGTCCTTCGTCACGAACGGCGCGATGTACTTGCTCAGTGCACTACGGGTCACCACGTCCACTTTGCGGCCGAGCAATTCCTCCAGGTCGAGCTGCATTTGCACAAAGCCCAATCCGAAGGGCTTGGATCGGTCCAGGTCCACAAGGATGTCCATGTCGCTATCCGGCCTGGCCTCACCACGCGCGAATGACCCAAAGACGTAGGCACGGTCCACCGGATACGCCGCGAAGAAGCGGCGCAGTTGCTCCCGTGTAGACTCGCTAAGTTCCATGTTGCAAAGATAAAGGGCCGCTGATGGATGAATGGCAAAAGGAAAGGAGATGGATACGACCCGGACGAAGTCAACCTACCGCTTCACTTCATACCGCATCGCCACCGCCCCCGAGCCGAACTCCTGTCGGCCCACAAGCTTCAGGTCCACCATCTTCGATAGTCCTGCGAACAAGGTTGGCCCGCGACCCACGATCCGCGGGTGTACCACGATCTGGTACTCATCGATCAGGCCCAATTCCGTCAAGGCCATCGCGAGTTGCACGCCGCCCACACCGATGCCCTTGCCCGGTTGCTGCTTGAGTTGCTGAACGGTCTTCTCGAGATCTCCACGCACGAGTTCCGCGTTCCAATCCACTTCCTTCAGCGTGCTCGACACCACGTACTTCCTGGCCGCATCGATGGTCTTGGCGAACGGCTGCATCCACGGTGGCATCCACTCCGGCCATATCCCGTTCGGTGGCATGCGCCACGCGGCCAACATCATGTCGTAGGTCACCCGGCCGAAGAGCAAGGCGTCGCACCCGGCGATGTACTCCATCGCGTTGCGGTGCAGGTCCTCGTCCGCGAGCCCGACGGTATGGTCGTAGCATCCGTCCAAGGTGACGTTGATGGAGAAGCGAAGGGGGCGCATGAGGCTCCGAAGTTGTGATGTAAAGAAGCCGTAGCTGAACGAAATATGGGATCGATGCTCACGGCACGAATGGTCTCAGATCCAGCGAGGTTCGAGTGCATCGGTTTCCGACCCCACCTACTTCGGCTCCCACAATTCGATCTTGTTCCCGTCCGGATCGAAGACCCACGCGAAGCGGCCGTAGTCCTCATCCATGCGCTTGGGGTCGATGCGCACACCGTCGGCCTCGAGTTTCTTCAGCAGGCCATCCATGTCCTGCACGCGCAGGTTCAGCATGAACTGCTGCTTGTCGTTGCCGAAGTAGTCGGTGTCGCGCTTGAACGGCGAGAACACCGTGGGGCCGGCATCCTGTTGCCAGATCCAGCCGTTCTCCTGGTCGTTGATGCCGAAGTGTTTGTTGTACCACGCGGCAAGTGCCTTGTGATCGTCCGAGCGGAAGAAGAATCCGCCGATACCGGTGACGTGTCGTGACATGGGTTCGTGATCTGTCGGACCAAGGTATGTGGGCCAACTGTGATCACGCAAAGTTCGGTTCGGCATAAGTTCGTGGCATGAACCCCACCGTTGACTGGTACTTCAACAAAGCCGGCAAGTGGCAGCAAGAGCAGGAGAAGCTCCGGATGATCCTACTGGACTGCGGCCTCGAAGAGGAGATGAAGTGGGGCCATCCGTGCTACACGCTCAAGAAGAAGAACGTCGTGCTGATCCATGCCTTCAAGGACTACTGCGCGTTGCTCTTCCACAAGGGCGCCTTGCTCAAGGACGATCACGGGATCCTGGTGCAACAAACCAAGAACGTGCAGGCCGCGCGCCAGATCCGGTTTACCGACTTGAAGGAGATCGTGAAGCTGGAGCGCATCGTGAAGGCGTATACCCACGAAGCCATCGAGGTGGAAAAGGCCGGTCTGGAAGTGAAGCTCAAGCCAACGGCGGCCTTCGACATGCCCGAAGAGTTCAAGAACAAGTTGGCTTCGATACCTGCCTTGAAGAAGGCATTCAACGCGCTGACACCGGGTCGCCAGCGCGGCTACCTGCTTCACTTCTCATCGGCCAAACAAGCGAAGACCCGCGAGGCGAGGATCGAGAAATGCGTGGAGCGGATCCTGGAAGGGAAGGGATTGGAGGATGCTTGATCCGGTCCCAAATAGATCCTCGTCAGCCGGGCCGTAGCTTTGGCTACGCACAGTCAGTACTAATGAGCAAGACGATCACGAAGACGACCGCTGTCAAAGCCGACCTCAACGGCCACGGCACCAACGGCACCGCTAAGAAGGCGGAGCGCGTTCCCGTGATGAAGACCTACAAGATCTTCATCGGCGGCAAATTCCCGCGCACGGAGAGTGGCCGCTACTACCAGCCGAAAGGCACGGACGGTAAAGCGCTGGCGAACATCTGCCGCAGCAGTCGTAAGGATGTCCGCGAGAGCGTGATCGCCGCGCGCAAGGCCTTGGGCGATTGGGCCAACCGCAGCGCCTTCAACCGCGGGCAGATCCTCTACCGCATCGGCGAGATGCTCGAAGGCCGCCGCGCACAGTTCGTGCATGAGCTTGTACTACACGGATCAACAGCGCAACAAGCGAATGAAGAAGTGAGTGCAGCGATCGATCGCTGGATACACTACGCCGGCTGGTGTGACAAGTACCAAGCACTCTTCAGCAGCGTGAACCCCACCAACAGTTCGCACTTCAACTTCAGCGTGGAGGAACCCACCGGCGTGGTGGGCGTAATGGCTGGCGGAAGCAACGGCCTGCTGGAACTGGTGAGCTTGATCGCTCCTGTGATCACAGGCGGCAACACAGCCGTGGTAGTGGCCAGTGAGAAGCATCCCTTACCCGCCGTCACCTTCGCCGAAGTGCTCGCCACCAGCGACCTGCCCGGCGGCGTGGTGAACCTGCTCACCGGCTTCCGCAGCGAATTGCTCAAGCCCCTCGTGTCGCACATGGACATCAACGCGATCGTCGTTGCCCCGACTGTCAGTCCGAGCGGAGCCGAGGACAAGGAGGAGAAGACGATGCTCGACACCGAAGCTGCTACGAACATGAAGCGTGTGGTAGTTCCCAAGGTGAAGGACTGGATGAGCGCCGATGCGCAGTCACCCTACATGATCCTCGATACCCAAGAGGTGAAAACCACCTGGCACCCGATCGAACGCGGGCAGGGCGGGGGCGGGGGGTATTGAACGCTACATTTGTTCATCCACGCGCCGCATGACCATCATCGTGAAACGATCCACCACGCGGAAACAGCTCGCAGTGCTGCTGAAGAGCAAGAAGCGAACACGGATGAGGAAGGGCGTTGACGTGAAGAGCTTCGCCGGTAAGCTGAAGTTGGAGTGCGATCCGCTGGCCATCCAGAAGAAGATGCGCGATGGATGGAAGTAGGTTGTTGGTCGATACCAACATCGTCCGCTACGCGCTGAAAGGAGACATGGCTTTGGCCTTGATGCTCGATGATCAGGAGCTTTATATCGTTCCGCGGCCCCCCCGGCCCCCCCGGCGCCCCCCGCCCGCGGCGCCGCGCGGGGCCGGCGCGGGGCCGGGCCCCCGCTCACGCGGATCTGCGAACCGTGCGCCTGCTTTTTGCACTCCAGTAGGCGTTTCACCATTCGCACCTGGGCATAACCGGTCGCGTGCGGTCATCCGCGTCCCGCTGATCTTCAAAAAGGCACCCGAAGCTTCCATTGCCACACCCGGTCCGTTCATCGCAGCACCCCAAGCTTCAAGTTCGGCGCATGATACCTTGATCATCACACCGCCGTGTTCGGTTCCTGCATCCGCCATCCCGGCTAGGGCACCCGAAGCCTGTTCTCCTACACCCGAAGATCCCCATGGCACACCTTCCCATTGATCTTCTGCAACCTCCGATCGGATATCCACGTTCCAAGCCGCGATCACATCAACGCACACACTGAATTCCAACGAGCACCTGCCATGATCACCCTCGACATTCCCCGCATCGCTCGCCTCAAAGGCGTTCAGCGTCCGTACTCGTTCCTTACCAGCAACGGGTTCTCGCATCACACCGCCAAGAAGCTCATCGCGGGTACCATGAAGCGCCTTCACTTCTCGGATCTGGAGAAACTCTGTCGCATCTTCCGCTGTGAGCCGCATGACCTGTACGATTATCGGCCCGCCCAAGCCGTTGCCATTGCAGGCAATGACCACCTCGCCTTCCTCACCAAGGACAAAGGGGTTGCTGATCTCCATGCATTGGCGCGCAGGCTCTCAGCCAAGGACATGGAAGCCTTCATTCGGGAGGCCAACGACCGCTTCAAGGCTGCTTGATCGCGCTCACGCGGATCTGTGATCGGTGTTCCGGATCACCACCCCCCGAACTTATCTCCCGCTCCCGCGCGCTCTGGGCTTGTCCCACACTAGACCTCTTTCCTAATTCATCCACTCCTTCTCCTTGGGAGAAGGATAAAGGATGAGGTGCAAAGGGGCGTGACTGAATTAGGAAAGAGGTCAACTAAGTGATGGACCTCGTAGTGTGATAAGAACCACCGAAGAGGACGTCAACTTCGAGGGGCGGTACGGTCACACTTACCTTGTTCGCATGGCCGATCAGCAGGAACTCGACGCGCACTACACCACCATGGACAAGATCTTCCGCCTGAGCTTGGGCGAGAAGGGCGGGTATAGCGGCGCACGCTTCGATGGCGACTTCTCCTTGAGCTTGGAGCAGGCACAGGAGCGCAAGCACGCGTTCATCATGGAGCACTGCCGCATCAAACCCGGCGATAAGGTGCTGGACATCGGATGTGGCTGGGGCGCCTTCATCGACTATCTGAACAAGCGCGGTGTACACACCACCGGAGTGGTGCTGGCGAAGGGCCAGGCCGATGCATGCCGTGCGAACGGATTGAACGTACACCACATGGATAGCAAGTCCATCACCCCGGAGACCTTCGGCCTCTTCGATGCCGTCTGCGCAATGGGCAGCCCGGAGCACCTCTGTTCCGTGGAGGAATATCGTGCGGGGAAGCAAGAGGAGATCTACCGCACGTACTTCAAGCAGGTCGCGGAACTCTTGCCAGTGGGAGGTCGCTTCTACTGCCAGACCATGGTGTTCGGTCCGAACATGGTGAAGTTCGAGGACATCAAGTTCGGCGAGACGAATGTGTGGAAGGACAGGAAGAGCTACTCCGGTGAAGAGTTGATGGACCTCGTCTGTGATGTCTTCCCTGGATCGTGGCTGCCCTATGGCCAGGAAGGCATGGTGGAACCCGCGAAGGAGCGCTTCAAATTGATCCACTCCGACAGTGGCCGTTTGGACTACATCGAAACGATCCACCGATGGACAGCCGCCTTCAACAAGTTCGATCTCCAGAAGTACGGGCTCTACGCCACATTGCTTCCCAAGCTCTTCAATAGCAACTTCCGCAAGTGGGTACGGCGCTACCGGATCGCACCCAACCTACAGGTGTTCGAGCGCGAGATCTTCGAGCACTACCGCATGGTGTTCGAGAAGGTCTGAGCGGGATCCAACCGCTGGCTGATCCGATCCAGCGGAGAACTCCATGGGTGCGGAGTAACAGCCGGTCGGTTCACGACAATGCTCTCCGGCCCATCCTCGCTTGAACATTCTTCAGCCATGGACCATGATCCCACGGTCGTCACTTTCACCACCGACTTCGTGCGGATCGGGGCGCTTCGCGGACCACTGGCTCGCGTACTGCTGATCCGATCGCGGATCCCGGCCGATCAGGATCCGCGAACGCACTGATCATCCGGCGGATGTTAACGGGGGAACGAACCACATTGGAATGGCAAAGCCGACGCTATCTTAGCTGGCATGAGCGACCAACCGGTACCCAAGAAGACCAGCGTTTTCCGGAAGATGATGCGTTGGGCGCTCTTGCTCGTGGTGGTCTTCGGGGCGGTGTTCTTCTATTTCCGGTACTTCTGGGTCTTCGGGGAAGGCGCCAAAGCGGGCGAGTTGAACTATGTGGTGTACAAGGGCATGGTCTTCAAGACCTACGAAGGCAAACTCATCCAGACCGGGTTGAAGGGGACGCAGGGTTCCATGCAGAGCAACGAGTTCATTTTCTCGGTGGAGGATCCGGAGATCGCGAAGACCATGATGGGGAACAGCGGCATGCACTTCAACCTGCATTACAAGGAGTACGTAAGGGCGCTACCATGGCGTGGTATGAGCGTGTACATCGTGGACAGCGTCATCAGCATGCACCCCACCTCCGCCGGCCCGAACATCATCAGCGGAAATTGATGCGGAGGATGTTCCGCGCGTGATCCTCAATACCCGACCGGATGAGATGAATGGAACGCAGTTGATGCAGGTTCAGTGGATCAACGCGGATCCTGGATCTTCATTCCATCAGTGACCATCAGACCTTTCCGCGTTATCAGCGTTCCATTCTTTCTGTAGTTGCACACCATGAGCACGACCACCAAGACCAACCCCGCCGAGATCCTCAAGGACAACCTCGAGCACACCATCTTTTCGTGGAGCAAGCAGAGCGGCTTGAACCCGTTGAACATCGAGAAGGCCAAAGGCATCCACATCTACGAGCGGAGCGGCAAGCGCTTTCTCGATTTCAGTTCGCAGTTGATGAACGTGAACATCGGGCATGGGCATCCGAAAGTGGCGGAGGCCGTGGCGAAGCAGATGGCCGAGGTGAGTTACGTGCATCCGGGTATGATCACCGAGGCGCGCGGCAAATTGGGTAAGAAGCTGGCGGAGATCACACCCGGCTCGCTCAACCGCACCTTCTTCACCAACGGCGGTACCGAAGCGGTGGAGCACGCCATGAAGCTCGCGCGCCTGTACACCGGTCGCCACAAGATCATCACGCTGTACCAGAGCTACCACGGCGCTACGTACGGCGCGCTCAGCGCGGGTGGTGATCCCCGCGGTCTGCCGCATGACAGCCAAGGCGTGCCGAACATCATCCATGTGGAGAACCCGTACTTCTATCGCTGTCCGTGGAACAGCAGGACGCCGGAGGAATGCACGGAGAACGCGCTGGCGCACCTTGAGCGCGTGGTGAAGTACGAAGGCCCGCAATACGTCGCGGCGATCATGATGGAAGGGGAGAGCGGCAGCAGCGGCTGCATCAAGTACCCGCCGGGCTACTGGAAGGGCGTGAAGGCGATTGCCGACAAGTACGGCATCCTCACCATCTGCGATGAGGTGATGAGCGGCTTCGGTCGCACCGGCAAATGGTTCGGCATCGATCACCACGGTGTGGTGCCGGACATCCTGTGCATGGCGAAGGGCCTCACCAGCGGCTACATTCCGCTCGGCGGCATCATCGTGCGCGAAGAGATCATCAAACACTTCGATGACAAGCCGCTACCGATCGGGCTCACGTACAGCGCGCACGCTGTGGCCTGCGCCGCTGCCAACGCGGTGATCGACATCTACGAGGAGGAGAAGCTGGTGGAGAACGCCGCGCGCATGGGCAAGTACGTGGAGGATCGCGTCGCTGCGCTCGCGAGGATGCACCCGAGCATCGGCGACTTCCGCAACACCGGCCTGCTGGGTTGCATCGAACTGGTGAAGAACCGCGACACCAAGGAACCGATGGCACCGTGGAATGCGAAGCCCGAGGAGATGGGCGTGATGAACAAGGTGGCCGCCAGGATCAACGAGCTGGGCATGTTCACCTTCGTGCGCTGGAACTGGATCTTCGTCGCGCCGCCGCTGTGCATCGATGAGGCGGGTGTGGATGAGGGGATGGAGATCATCAGTAAGGCGATCAGCATTGCGGACGAAGCCTGCATATGATGTCAAGGACATCGATCCGGAACGTGTGCGCATGACAGGATCCGCTCGGATGAGTTCGGGATCTTGATCCTTCCTTGGAGATCGGATCTCCGATCGGCCAAGGGAAAGCGTCGAGAAGTCGGGTCCCTTCCTTCAAGACCTGGAATGACGAAGCCCCTCATGATCCGCTCAGGAGGGGCTTCGTGGCAACCGGAGATACTTCACGCCATCTGGGCGCGCGCACCCTTCAGTTTGGTGGGCGGAGGCAGCGGGGTCGCGTTGTACTTCGGGCCGAGGTATTGTTCGCTCTCGCCGAAGGCCAGGTTCATCACATACAGGCCGTTGAGCGCGAGTACCAACACGTAATCCATGATGCTCTTCTTGCCGAAGCACTGCACCACCTCGATCCAGACCTTGGGCAGGAAGTAGAGTTGGCCCCAGACCGGGACGAAGAACAACCAGCCCTGCCATGCCGGACGACCAACGATCTGCAGGAAGACCTTGATGTTCCAGATCGGCACGAAGGCCGCAAGACCGGGCAAGCGGCACTTCTCATACAGCCGCCACTGCGCCATTAGCGCAGTGACCGCGATGAAGCCGATGGCATAGTAGAACGCGCTACCCATGCCCAGCGTGGTATAGAAGTACTTGTGAATACCCATGATGAAGTCCATGACGTGCAGGATTGGTGGGACGATAAGTGCCCGAAATGCAGGAGGTTCCATGCAAAGAGACGCGCGTAATCCGGCCCAGTTGCCTGTGTCAACGCGGAACTTTCCCCATTCGCATGTGGGTTCGACCAGATGGAAAGGTCGATCGGCCGAACCGGGAAAAGGCTCTGATGAGCCCGCGATCAGCCCTTCGGAGAGGCGTAGGTCTTCACATCCGCATCCGTGATCTCCTTGCCGCTGAGGATCACCAGACGTTCGATCACGTTGCGCAACTCACGTACGTTCCCGGTCCAAGGCAGCTTCTGCAATTCCTTCACGGCTTTGTCCGCGATCTTCTTCGGGGCAATGCCTTGCTCCGCGCAGACCAGTCCGATGAAATGGTCCGCCAGAAGAGGCACATCATCCAAGCGCTCGCTCAGGCTGGGCACGTGGATCGGGATCACGCTCAGGCGGTGGAAGAGATCCTCGCGGAAGCGCCCCTCGGCGATCTCCTTCTTCAGGTCCTTGTTCGTAGCGGCGATCACGCGCACGTTCACGCTCACGTCCTTGTCGCCACCCACGGGAGTGATGCGCCCTTCCTGCAACGCGCGCAACACCTTCGCTTGCGCGGCCAATGCCATATCGCCGATCTCGTCGAGGAAGAGCGTCCCGCCATCGGCCAGTTCGAACTTGCCTTTGCGGTCCTTGATCGCACTGGTGAAGCTGCCTTTCATGTGTCCGAAGAGTTCGCTCTCGATCAGTTCGCCGGGGATCGCCGCGCAGTTCACTTCGATGTAGGGTCCGTTGGCGCGCTGGCTCTTCTGGTGGATCAACCGCGCCACGCCTTCCTTGCCCGCTCCGTTGCCGCCGGTGATCAACACGCGCGCATCGCTCGGCGCCACCTTCTCGATCATCTCGCGGATCGCTTCGAGCGACTTGCTCTCGCCGATCATCTGCACGCCGTTGCCCTTGGACTTGCCCACCTTCTGGCGCAGCACCTTGGTCTCCTGCACCAGGTCGCCGCGGTCCAGCGCGTTGCGCACGCTTACCAGGATCCGATTGATGTCCGGTGGTTTCTGGATGAAATCGAAGGCGCCCTTCTTCAAGGCGTCCACGGCGGTGTCGATGTTGCCGTGTCCGCTGATCATTACCACGGGCAGGTCGGGGTCGTGGGCCTGTAGTTTCTCCAGCACCTCGATGCCGTCCATCCTGGGCATCTTGATGTCGCACAGCACCAGGTCGAACTTGGTCTTCTTCGCCTTGTCCAATCCGGCAGCACCGTCCTCGGCCTCCTCCACCTTGTGCTTCTCGTGCTCCAGGATGTCGCGCAGTGCCGCGCGGATCGCTTTCTCGTCGTCGATGATCAGGATGTTGGCCATGGGTAGGGGATGGGCAAAGATGCGGCGTGAGATCCGCCCGGATGATATGAACGACCAATTGCGGGTTCCGGCCGCAGCTAGTGCTCCAACGGCCGCTTCTTGATCATTCCCCCGCGCGTGTCCTTCACCGGGCTCATCACCACGAAGGCATTCGGGTCGATCTTCTCCACTTCGGTGAGCAGCTTGCTGATCTCCAAGCGCGTGATCACACAATAGATGATCTCCGTCTCGATGCTGTGCGTGTCCTTGCCGTAGCCGCGCCGACCGGTGTACACCGTGAGCCCACGGCCCATGACGTGCGTGATCATGCGGCGCACTTCATCATGGTGCGGGCTGATGATGGTGATGCCCGTGTACTCCTCGATGCCTTCCACTACGAAGTCCACCGTCTTGCTTGCCGCGAGGTAGGTGACCATGGCGTACATGGCGGTTTCCACACCGAGCAACCATGCCGCTACGCCGAAGATGATCAGGTTGATCCCCATGATCACATCACCGATGGTACTGCCGAGTTTGCGACTGGCGGCCAGTGCCACCACTTCCGTCCCGTCGATCACGCTGCCACCGCGCACCGAGAGGCCGATACCTGCGCCGAGACAGAAGCCGCCGAAGATGGCCACCAGCAACTTATCATGGGTCATATCCGGGAATGGCACACTGGCCGTGACCGCAGCCAAGCCGAGGATGGCGACCATGGTCTTGATCGCGAACTCCCGACTGATCGACCGGTACGCGATGATGATGAACGGGGCATTGATCAACACGAGCAAGGCGGAGAGCGGCCAGCCCGTCAGGCTCGAAACGAGCAGTGCGATACCCGTTGCGCCACCATCGATGAAATCATTCGGCAAAAGGAAGCCCTCCAGCCCGAACGCGGCGCTGAACACACCCACGGTCATGAACGCCACATCCTTCACTCGCCGTCGCGCGCCAACTCGGAATGCGTGGAGCTTCTTCGCACGCCGGTACTGCGATTCCTCCTTCCCGATCCTGGAGGGGATCGGCAATTGCCGGATGAGAGTGTGGTGCTGCTTCAGCGGCATTCCGCCAAGGTACCGGTTCGGCCGTTGCGGCTACGAGCGCATCGCGGCGCCCTCCTTCAGTGCATACCGGCTCCACGCCAGTTCGCGGATGCCGCCCGCGATCAGGACGCGTTCGATGGCGATGAGGGCATAGGGGATGGTCTCCACGCGATGCTCCGGCAGGCCGGGTACACGTGAGCGTTCACTGCAGGTCAAGCGTAAAATGCGATCACGCAGCGCGTCGAACTCGAGTGCTGTGAACGCGAGCTTGTTCGTGTCCGATGGGATGGTGATGCCGCGATCCGCAGCGATGATGTGCGCGAGCGTATCGAAGCTGCCTGCGCTGCCCACGAGGACATGCGGCTCTTGGCGCTCCACCACGGCGTAGAGCCCTTCCAACTGACTGTCGAGGTATTGCGCGATGCGTGCTTCCTCGTCCACCGTGATCGGATCGCTGATCGGGATCCGCTCGCGCAAACGCGTCACGCCGAGTTCGAAACTGCGCTTCCACATCAGCGCCCTGTTGGTGGCGAGGATGAACTCGATGCTGCCGCCGCCGATGTCCATCACCAACGAAGGCTGCTTGCCGAAGGGCACCGCTTGCCGAACGCCAGCAAGGATCAGGTCGGCTTCCTCTTCACCGGGGATCACCGTGATCGCGATGTCCAATTCACGCCGAACCTGTTCCACGAAGTCCTTGCCGTTGCGCGCACTCCGCAACGCCGAGGTTCCGAAACCACGCATGTGCGTTGCTCCGTATTCTTGCGCTGTGGCCTTGTGTGTTCGCAACGCTTCCATCCCTCGCGTGAACGCATCCTCCGCGATTCTTCGGTTCTCGATGCCGCCTTTCCCTAGGAAGACAGGAAGCTCCGCACTATGCACGACGTTCAAGCCTGCATCACCGCGCTCGAAGACCAATAAATTGAAAGTGTTCGTGCCGAGATCGATGATGGCTTCGCGCATGATGGGTACGCTTCAGGCGGGACGCCGCACGCTGCACGCGTGATCGGTCGAAGGTGATCGTTCTCTCATGGTCGATCGAGCGTGAAGCGTGCAGCCTGCAGCGTTCTATCCTTTGTAGAACAACCACTTCCCCAGTTCCTTCCAGCTGATCTTCTTGCCGTACATGAGGATGCCTGTGCGGTAGATCCGTCCAGCCAACCACGTGGTACCGATGAAGGTGATCACCAGCAGGCCCATGCTGAGCAGCAATTGCCAGAGCGGCGCGCTGCCCATCGCCACGCGCACCATCATCACGATCGGGCTGGTGAAAGGGATGAAGCTGCACCAGATCACCGCAGGACTTGCCGGGTTCATCACGGCGATCTGCGCCACGATGATGGCGATGATCATGGGCAAGGTGACCGGGAACATGAACTGTTGCGTGTCCGTCTCGCTGTCCACCGCGCTGCCGATGGCGGCAAGGAGTGAACTGTACAACAGGTACCCGCAGATGAAGTAGAAGAGGAAGGTGACCAGCACGAGCGGGATGTTCACCTGTTTGATGATGTCCGCGACCTTCTCCTGGTCGAACCCGGAGTCGGCGGCAGGCATCTGTTGCTTGATGAGCTGGTCGCGTACCTCGGTGGTCATCCCTTGTTGTGCGAGCTCGGATGGATCGTACCGGTCGGCGCCGAGTACGGACATGCCTACCACGGTGAGCGTGCCGGTGATCACGATCCACAGGATGAACTGCGTGAAGCCGACGAGGGCGATCCCGATGATCTTGCCCATCATCAACTGGAACGGCTTCACACTGCTGATGAGCACTTCCACCACGCGATTCTGCTTCTCCTCCATCACGCCACGCATCACCTGCACGCCGTACATGAAGATGAAGATGAACATGAAGTAGCCGAAGAAGAAGCCGATCATCGCGCGCTCCTGCGCATACGATTGCGTGCCCACCTTCTCGATGTCGAAGGAGTCGATATCCACCGGTTTGCGGATGCGCTCGAACGCTTCCGGGTCGATCTGTTCCTTCTTCAAGCGTGCCAATTCAATGGTCTTGTCCAACTGGTTGCGGATGTGGCTCATTACGAACTCGCTCGGAACAGTCTTGTAGTAGAGGTCCGCCTTCGGGTCGTTCAACACGTCCGGCAGCAGGTTGATGCGGATGGTGTACGGGCTGGCCTTGAAGACCGGGTCCGGCCACTGGTTGCCATCAATGAAGAAGCTCACCTTGTCGGTGTCCTCCAACCGGCGACCGATCACGCCTTCGGTGTCGATCACCAGCACCTGGTGCTTGGTGCTTTCCTGTGATCCGATCCACGCCATGGCCAGGATGCCACCGGCGATGAGGAGCGGCCCCAGGATCGTCATGATCAGGAAGCTGGGCTTGCGCACACGCGTGGTGAATTCGCGCCAGATGATGAGCCGGGTCTTGTTCATGCGAGGGGTTGCGTGTTGGGCGGTTACGCGTTACGTGTTGGGTCAACCCGCAACCCGTCAACACGTAACGCGCAACGTGCGGCGGGCCGGTGTGTGTGCATCACTCTGTCATTCCAACGACCAAGTTCTCCGGCTGGTGTTCGCTCACCGCGCGGATGAAGATGTCGTGCATGCGGGGCACTTCTTCTTGTACGCCATGGATCGCCACGGTCGGCAACAGTTGGCGCAGCACATCATTCACCGTGGATCCTTTCGCGATGCGCACACGGGCCATGTGGTGGTCATCGCGGTCCTCGGCGCCGACGAGTTCACCGGTGAAGGAGAGGGCGTTGCCCAGCGCCACGCGATTGCCGTCGTATTCGATCCGGTACGTGTTCGTGGCGTACTGCTTCCGGATCTCCTTCACGTTGCCGTGGAGCATCAGCCGCGCCTTGTCGATGAGGCCGATGTTGTCGCACAACTCCTCCACGCTCGGCATGCTGTGCGTGCTCAGCATCACCGTGACGCCCTCATTGCGCAGGCGGATGATCTCCGTACGGATCAGGTCGGCGTTGATGGGATCGAAGCCGCTGAACGGTTCATCGAGGATGATCAGCTTCGGTTCATGCAGCACCGTGGTGATGAACTGCACCTTCTGCGCCATGCCCTTGCTCAGTTCCTCCACCTTCTTGTTCCACCAGCCATCGATCCCCCACCGTTCGAACCACGCCTTCAAGCGTTTGGTCGCGTCCGCCTTCGTGAGTCCTTTCAACCGCGCGAGGTAGAGCGCCTGCTCGCCCACCTTCATCTTCTTGTACAGTCCACGCTCCTCCGGCAGGTAGCCCATGCGTGCCACATCGGCATCGCGCATCGGTTTGCCGTCCAGCAACACGCGTCCTTCATCCGGACCGGTGATGCGGGTGATGATGCGGATCAACGTGGTCTTGCCCGCACCGTTCGGGCCCAACAAGCCGAAGACCTGTCCGGGCGGCACGTCCATGGTGATGCCATCCAGCGCGGTGAAGTCACCGAACCGTTTGCTGACGCCTTCTACTTGGAGCATGAGGGGAAGTTCGTGGGCGAAGGTAGCCGCGCTCTTCGTGGTGCTTGCCCCGCTGGCGCGGACCATGCGCCGCTCGTGTGATCGTGATCAGGGAAGGAAGCGATCCCGCTCCTCCGGTGTGGGGATCCGACACGCATCATGCTTCCCGAACCAGCCGTAGCGATGCCGCGAGATCCAGTCGTACACGGCATCGCGCAAGAAGCGGGGGACGATGAAGAACACCCGGTACACCGCGCGCCATCCGCCCAGATCGATCAGGATCCGGAGCGCGGCTTCGGACCGGACAAGGACGATGCCGTCACGCAGGTACACCACGGTGTTCAACGCGTCGGCCATGCCGCTGGGAAGAAGTTCACGCGCCGTGCTGCCTTGCAGCGGTGCGAAACGGAACCGTGCATTGTGGTCAAGCCGGAGCAGCCTATCCACGAAACGGTTGCATAACCCGCACACCCCATCGAAGAAGATGAGGCGATCGGGTGGTGCAGTGCTGGTCATGCAGCGAAGCTAGATGGGCCTCCCGAAAAGCAGAACGGCGCCCACCTTGCGGTGAGCGCCGTTCCATTCTTCGTGTGGTGCCTTACTTCTGGATCACCAGTCGCTCGGTGTACACGGCACCCCCTGCGGTGATGTTGACCATGTACAGGCCCGTGGCCAGTTCGCCGTTCAGTTCCAGCACGGTGTTGATGAAGCCATCTTGCACTGCGATCGTCCGCGCGGTCACGCGCTTGCCGAAGGTGTCATAGATGTCCACGCTCACCGTGTTCACACCCTCTTCAATGGCGTCGAGGCTCAAGAAGAGCTGATCGCCACGGTTCGGGTTCGGGTACATGTGCATGGCCGCGCCACTGTCGGTCGCCATGTTCTGGTTGCCACCCGGCTGGAAGCATGCTTGGGTGTACACCTCGCAGACCTTGCCCCACGGGGTCAGGTCGGCATAGGATCCGTACCACCGATGCACCAGTTTTGGCCGCCATCGAAGCTGGCACGCACTTCCACTTGGTAGGTCTTGCAAACTTGGAAGGTGTCGGTCGCGGTGGGCGGCGTGGCGATGATGGCCGCGTTCTCCATGAAGGTGCTGTAGTTGGCGCTGTTGCGCACGAGCACGATGCCTTCAGCAGGGATCCGGAAGCGCCACTGGTACTTGGTGGCGGGATCGTTCACGCAGTTGCCTGCCTGGTTCATGAAGATGCGGGTCACCGGCCAAGCCACCAATTTGTTGCCTTGGTTGTTGCCCTGGTTGCCCACAGGCAGCGTGATGTTCCGTCCGCAGGACCAGTTGGGGCTGCTCACATCGTCATACAGGGAGGTCTTCTTGCACTGGCCCACCACGTTGTCGATCATCATGCGGCAGGCATTGCCCCATGCGCGCCATACGCCCGGACTGATGCGGGTACGCACGCGCACGTTGTACATGGTACCACTCACCAAGGATGGCAGGTTGGCCATGCTCACCTGGTTGGATCCCGGACCGTTGGCGGGGAAGCGGATGCTCAGGCCACCATTGGGCTCGTAGATCCAGAACTGGTACACGTTGCCGCTGGTGCCGTTGGGGGTATTGTCCGCCGTGAGCTTGTCCGAGCAGCCGTTCGTGTTCCGGCGCAGGTCGAGGCGATCACAGCTGGTGCTGATCAGGCGGTCGTTGCCGGTGGGCACATTCACACCCGTGTTGCCCGTGATCGCGCTGGGGCATGCCACCGGATCCAGGTTGCTGCGGTTGTCGATCACGCGCTTGCCGGCCACACGCACGATGTAGCCACCGCCCGCGATACCGTCGCAGTTCTCATCCTCGAAGACGAAGTAGAACTCGCCGTTGGGCAGGCAGGTGGTCTCGGTGTAGTTCGGGCTCATTGGTGGGTACTCGTACGCCGGGTAGCCGGGTGAGCTTTGTACCACCGTGTTGTTGCCTGCATCCTTCAGTGCCCAACGCAATCCACCGCCATCGGTGCCCATTTCGATGGTCACCGATTGGGTGCATGCCGTACCGGCGCAACCGCAAGCAGGGCTGGCGCCGAGCATGTCGTTGAAGGTGAATGCATTGCCGTCATCGCACGCATCGCCGGGTGTTCCGTTGGTCACCGTGGGGCAGATGTCGCAGGCATCGCCATAGGCATCAGCATCGCTGTTGGTCTGCGCCGGGTTGGCATCCGAAGGACAGTTGTCACCGGAATCGCAGATCCCATCGCTGTCGAGATCGGGGCCATCATTGGCCGTGTTGAAGTCCGCAAAAGGTCCGAAACCATCGGTCCCTACGGAGCAATCATCGCAACCGTCGCCATCGAGGTCCTGGCAGCTGAACGGATTGAGCGGAGCATTGTCCGAACCATCGGCCACACCGTCGTTGTCGTCATCAGAATCGCAGGCATCGCCCACGCCATCCCCATCGGTATCCGTCTGGGCCGTGTTCGATACGCTTACGCAGTTGTCGCAGGCATCGCCCACGCCATCACCATCGGCATCCGTCACGGTCACGTTCACTTGGATGTTGCCTGTGGATCCTGCCACGTAATAACTGCCCGCAGAGATGTAGTAGTCCGTGCCCTGCGTGGCCGTCCAGCTCACGCTGGAGAGGAGGCCGCCGCAGCTACCGCCATCGTCATTGCAGCCTACTTGCACAAGCGCGCCGCAGCTACCGCTGAACACGGACAACTCCGTATCGAAGCTCGATCCGCACGTGGTCGCTGTCATGGTGCCGCATACGCCGCTCACCTTCCACCACACGTTCTTGTACGGGCCGTCGCAGGTGGACGCCGTGTAATCATCCGTTGCAGCGGCGGTGCTGATGACCGCGCTCGTGTACGGATAGGTGTTCACGACGATCGCGTTCGCGCAGGCATCGTTCGCCGGTGGTGTGGGCGGGGCCTGCAAGCAGATGGTGAAGGTGCCCGCACCAGCCACTGTGGTGAGGACCCGAAGGATGTAAGGGCGTGCCGGTCAGCCCGGGAAGGGACCACTGGACACGTCACCCAGGCAGTACACCTCCGTGCCTCCGCACGCGCGGTAAGCACCTGGATCGCCCGGGCCGTCATGGTCCCCAGAACGATATTGAACTGGATGCTTGTATTGGAACCCGAGAGGAACGAGTACCATACATCCGTAAGACCTGCGACCAAGCAGGAGGGGTATGGCGCTGCACCACCGGTGGCACCCACCGTGGTGCCAGCCGTGGCCCCACCCGGACAGTAACCATTGGCGCCCACGGTAAGAGTGATCGGGCTCACACCGCAGTTATTGTTCGGGGGCGGAGGTGGCGGCGAACCGCACTGCACGTAGCGGGTCCGGCAAACAGACTCAGCAGCACAAGCGGAACTGGTATGCGTAAAGAACCGGTAGGTGGTGCTGCTGGTAGGGGTGTAGCTCTGTGGGCTGAGCCCGTACACGTAGCCCACGGTACCGGTGTTGTTGCTGATGGTGATCCAATCCGCCGCATTGCTGCTGGTGAAGATGTAGTTCACGCCGGACGTGAGGTTCAGTGTGGTGTATTCGCCCGCAAAACCGCAGCCGGACACATCGTGCGGGACGCCATCACAGACGGGTGTTACGGCACCGGGCGGATATTCGCCGTTCGGTGCGCTGAAGCAGGGGGCAGGACCGCCGCCCGCGACCTTATAATAGCTCAACGTATGCGTGTTCGCTGCGGTACCCGTACAGGTGTGCGACGCGTACGAACTATACGGCGCCACGGTGCAGTAGTAGGTGCCCGCAGAAGGGCATACCCATGTGAAATCATTCGGCTGGTAGGAACTCGACCCGCCCGTGCAACTGCCGTCCTGGCCTGTCAGGATCGTGCATGCGGAGTTCAGGATCTTGATGTCGATATCGTAGTTGGCAGCACCGGCAGTGCCGGGTGTGCCCGGGCACAGGTCGAAGTGATAGGTGGCACCCGCTTCACCGGTGAAGGAAGCGACCCACTTGCCGCCGTTGCCGGCATTACCGCTGGCGCTGTAGCCGAACACCGTGGTGCCGATGACCCCGAGCGCAACATCCGCAGGTGTGCAGGACGTACAGAGCCTGCCTCCACCGCCGCCAGTGTAGTAATAGCTCAGTACGCTGGGTAACACGCCGTCAAAGCTATGCACGGGCATAGTTGACGTCAGCAGGTCCGAGCGTGTCGTACGGCGGTCTCGAGGTAGCTGAACGTCGATTGTGGGCAACTATCATCCCCGGTGACGCGAGCAGTGACCGCCGGTCCCCGGGAGTAGAGTCGCAAGCAGGTATCGAACAGGTGCTAAGGCCGCGCAGGTGGCGACCAGAACTAGGTGCGACCCAGCAGTCCAGGTGTGGTGGCCATTACCCGCGAACCTGAGGTACGCCCTTGCGGAGATTTGGTATGAGGTCGCAGTTCTGGCTCACCAGGTTCCCGCGCTGGTGAGGTGGTCGCGCGGCCCAAATACCTGGCATTCGATGCTCGGTCCAGATACCGGAGGCGCCAAGGCGAGGATGCTCCACCTGGTACTCAATGCGCCCATGCGGAGAGCGGCAGTTCCAAGAGCTTCTAGCATTCATCTGTTTGGGGTTTTGGGTTGAGTAGGGTTTTCGTTTCCAGATGCGCATTCGTAGCGCGGACGTTGGTAAGGCCGGTGGGCCTGCTGGTGTTTCGGGTGCGACCATGATCGGTGATCACGGCGCAGGAATAGCCAAGGATCGTTGCTCGTGGAGCGTTCCGGGAGGGAAGGGTTTGGTAGGTAATGGGACGAAAGGGCGGACCAATGTATAGGGTCTGTTCGTTCCGAACAAAAGAATTATCGTCCCGGTCGGGCAAATGGTCCTTTTCATCGAAGGAGGTTATCAACAATGCACGGAACCGGTCCCGATCGCTGGGACCACCTCATACAATAGGGCCGGTCGGTACGATGCACGCGGCCGCACGTTTTCAGAACCGCACAGCCACTCCACCCAGGACGTTCACCGGCGCTTGCGGGTACAGGCCCACGAGTTCCTGCCGCCGCCCATCGCTCATATAACTGTACGCCCAGCCGTTGCTCTCGTAGAGTTCACTGAAGAGGTTGCGCACCGTGAGGTTGAGGTCCACACTGCGGGTTCCTCTTAAGCCGAAGAGCGTCACGTTCACGCGGGCGTCGTGTACCACGTAAGGATCCAGTTGGCGGTCCGCGCTGGCGCTGTTGTCGAGGTATTGCGTGCCGACGTATTTCGTCACGAGCGTGAGGTCCACGCGCGCGCGCTTTTCCTTTTCGAGGAGGCGGACGCTCAACTCGCTTCCGGCGATCAGCGACGGGGAGAAGGAGAGGTCGCTCTCGGCATGTTCCACGGCGACCTGTCCACCGTTGTCCCAGTCATCCAGAAACTCGGTGTAGTTGCGCACCTTGTTTGCGCTGAACGTCGCATTGCCGCGCCAGGTGAGGCGCTTGGTGAGTTGCGCGGCGAAGGTCAGTTCCGCACCCGCGCGGTAGCTGCTCTTCACGTTCGTGCGCAGCGCGGCACCGACATCGTTCAATTCACCGGTGAGGACGAGCTGGTCCCGGTAGTCCATGTAGTAGAGGTTCACACCGCCACTGAAGCGCGCGCTGCGTCGCTCGTAGCCGAGTTCGTAGTCCACCAATTGCTCGCTGCGCGGACGGCTTTCCGGCGTGGTCTCCACCAGGTCCTCACGGTCCGGTTCGCGGTTCGCGACGGCGACGGATGCGTAGGCCTTGTCGGTGGCATTCACCTTCCACAGCACGCCGGCCTTCGGGTTGAAGAAGGTGTACGCGACCGTTTGCGGGGTGGCCACGAAGTCGGTGTTGAACATGGAGAGACGATGCGCCACGTGTCCGCACTTGCACATCCCCGAACACATCGAGTCGTGGGTTGATCGCGTAGTTCAGTTTCGCGAACGCGTTGCCGTCGGTCTTGCGCGCATCATCCTGGTAGTAGCGATCGCGGATGTTCGTTGCTCCGGCGTACCGCGCCCAGATCACCTCACCGAAATGCGCGCCCTCATAGTGCGCATAACTGCCGCCGAGCACCAAGCGATGCGCACCGAAGGTGATCTCCGCACTCGCGTTGGCACCGGTGAGGGTATTGTCCAACCACCGGCGGCGGATGAAGTCGCTGGTGGTGATCGTATCGCCGTTGATCACTGCGGGTGCGATGCCGTAGGTGGCCAGATCGTCGTCGGCGCGGTACTGCTCGAAGTAACCCGCACCGAGTACGCGGAAGAGCGTGAGGTTCACCTTGGTGTTCGCGCCGAGCTGCTGATCGAAGAGCAGTTGGTAATGCGTCTGGTCGTAGTGGTCCACCTCGTTCGCGTAGGTGTATGCGTTGTAGGTGCGGTTGGTGTCGATGACCTCACGCGGCACACCGCCCCACGCTTGGTAGGTCAGCTCCTTTCCCCGGAAGGTGATGA
>JADJKO010000009.1 GCA_016705955.1 Flavobacteriales bacterium | reverse complement strand
AGGCATGGCACAAGCGTGCGCGCATTACGGCTGGATACGCTGGGCGGCGATACCTGCAGCAGCGCAAGTGGCCTGGTCATCGCCGTCACCGCCATCAGCTGGCGAAGAAGGAGGACATCGTGTACCGCAGCGAAGAGAACGACCTGCTGGTGGTGAGCGGGGGATCTGGGTGGCGCGTACATGGGCCTCCAAGTGCTGGAGCGCGAGAAGGCCGTGTTCAAGGAGACCGGCGCTAAGCCGGATGGCCGGACACGACTACATCCTCGAGCGACAATTGAAACCGAAGCGCAGGACATCATCGAACCCTTGAAGAAGCTCATGAAGCCAGACCAGCATGATCGATGTCAGCGATGGTCCAGCGAGCGAAAGTGCTCCATCTCTGCAGGCAAGAGCGCACGCGCCATGGTCCACGAGACCAGAAATTTGCCAGTCGACCCAACGACCTACCAGACCGCGCGCGATTTCAACCTGGATCCCTCCACGTGCGCGTTGAATGGCGAGGACTATGAATTGCTGTTCACGGTCGCGCTCGCGGACCACGACAAGACCGGAGCGAATCCGCAGCTTCGTCATGCCCATGTGTGATGCGAAGAGCGGACACCGCGGTGAACAGCCAAGGCTATCAACCGTTGCTCGCCCAAGGGTGGGATGCGTTCTTGAAGGGCGATGAATCGCATCAGGCGGCGTCCTGAGATCTAGCGCCCGGCCCCGCACGAGTGCTGCATATCCCTTCCCGGTCAGCTTTGCTTTCGATGCGACGGATCGAAATGACCAGCACCGCTTGTTCGAGCGGATCAGGGAGGATCGTGCCCAACTTGTCACGGAACATGACCATGAGCGATCGCCGTGCTTCCTCCGTGCGTGCCTTGGAGAGGTTGCGAATGAAGGTGAGCAGCAATGGTTCGAACCGGTACTGGCGTTCGCGTGTCCGCAGGAAGCGCTCCGTATTGCGCAGGGTATAGGATAGTTGATCGGTCTTGTCGGAATCCAGAAGCGTGATCAATTGAAGCATGCGACCGAAGCAGACCGTGTCGCTGCTGTCCCCTGTGCCCACATTGTTCAACAGGTCGTTGAGCCACTGCGTGGTCTTATCGTAGTTGCCGGCACCGAAGTAGGCGTAGGCCACCTGGTACCGGAATGCGGATCTGCGAACAGGCCCTAACCGTTCACCGTGCTGGGCCAACCCGCGCTCCACCACCGGAACAAGTTCCACGGCCTTATCAAAGGCGCCAAGGCGCGAATGGATGGAAAGTTCCAAGCTGGTGGTCGTGCTGAACAACTTGAGATCCAGGTCATCGGATTCCGGCATGTTCCATTGCGAAGGGGCCGTGCGGAAGTGCTTCAGTAGATCGAATGCTTCGGCGGATCGCCCCAAGCGCGTGTAGGTGTAGATCAGGTTGCTCATCACGCCAGGCTCCAGGTTAGGCTCGCTGAATTGCTCCTTGTTCGCATTCAGTAGGCTGAGGTTCGCATTGAGGTGCTGCTGGCAGGAACCCATGTCGCTAACGGCGAAGGCCGCAGCGCTGTGGATGTGGTGGAAGTAGAAACGCGCCTTCGCGGATGATCCCTCCAATGGTTCCTTCCGCAGCAAAGGGTGTTGAAGAAAAGCTCTCACCCGGGACCGTGTGCCTTCATCCCGCACTTGCCCCTCACGGTACAGGATCAACAGTAGCCGACTCTTCAGATCCCAGAGTCCGGCGATCCGGAGTTGCTCCTCCATGATCGAAGTGGCATCCGCCGCAAGCTGATCAAGATCACCTTCGCTCACCTGTGCGTAGTTGTGACATTCGATCAGGCGACGCTCCCATTCGGCAACCGCTAAGAGCACAGGTGCACGGTGATGCGCTTCCGCTAACCGCCGAACGTTGTGCAGCATTTTCTCGGCATCGGTGTACAAGGCCCGTTGGTACAGGATTTCCACGTGGTGCAAGGAGCGGTTCAACCGGGCATCCACTGAACTCTCCGCGTGGAACACATCGAGGCAGCGTAGGATGGTCTCGTAGAGCCGACGCTTCGCAATGGCCAAGTGCTTGATGAATGCTTCGTGCTTGAACCGCGTGCGGATCGCGGCTTCGTCGTAGTGATCCATGCCCGCGATCGCGTCGAAGAGCAGTTGCTGGCTCGTGCCACCCTCCGGGGCGTGCCGACCAATGAAAAGCTTGAAGTATCGTCTCTCCGCACTGGACATGGAGCGGATCAGACGATGCAGATGGTCCTGGCTCTTGCGCGACATGGGTGGGAATTGCATGGAGAAAGTAGCAGCATGATTCCCGAACGAAAAGACTCGCACGGGGAACGGTAGAAGGCGAGGAAGGAGCGGTCGTACTTCCCGGAATGAAAACGCCCGGAGAACCGGGCGCTCATGTGAAGCAAACGGGCCGAAGGGGGTCAGCCCGGCTTCTTCTTCTTGTTCCGCTCGCCGTCGCCGACGTCGTCGCCATCATCGCTGATGGAGGAATTCCCGCCATCCTTCACGGAGCCGGGTTGCAATACCCCATTCATGGGTTCACCAGTGGATGGGACAGGATGGACGCTCTTGGCAACCTCGGTGGCACGATCGGAGGGGGCCACGCACTCCTCCTTGGAACAACCTGCCAGCAACACGACCAGTACGAAAAGGCTGGCAATGGACCGGTTCGGTATGGTGCTCAGGAACTTCATGCGTTGGCCAAAGGTAGTCGCGTCCACGGCGGATCGCAAGCGTTATACGGGTTTTTTTAAGAGCGGTTGGATGGGCAGTTCGATGCTCACCCGGGTGCCCATGATCCTGCCGGTGACCAGTCGTGCCATTGGTGAGGCCCATCTATCCGGATGTCCGTGACCTCCAGCTTGCGCAACACGTCGGCCCGGCCCTTGGTGATCTCGATACCCCGTGAGATGTGATCCCCCTCGGGTTCCGGTTTGGAACGCATGCTTTGGTCCACGCCGATGCCGTCATCCACGATCCGTACGAGCACCCGGTCCGCGCTGTTCCCGGGTTCCACGGTAATGGCCACGTGGCCTTGGGTGGACATGGGAAGGATGCCGTGCCAGATGCTGTTCTCCACGTAGGGTTGCAGCATCATGGCAGGCAATCGGACCTGATTGGCATCGACGGAGGGATCCACAGTAATGGTGTAACGGAACTTATCCTTGAATCGCATGTGCTCCAGTACGAGGTAGAGTTCCAGCCGCTCCAACTCTCGGTGAGCGTGGTGGTATCGGTCTGGCTCGCATCGAGGTTCTTCCGGATCAACTTGGCGAAGCTGGTGAGGTAGCGACTGGCCGTGGTACTGTCCTGTTTGTTGATGTGGTATTGGATGCTGTTGAGGGCATTGAACACGAAGTGCCGGTTCATGTTCGCGTTCAAGGCCTGCTGCTCGAGTTGCAGCATGCGTGACCGGAGCATGAGCTGCCGCGTGTGTTCCCTGCGCTCACGACGCGTGGACCGGTAGCGATGCACACCGTAAAGGGATCCCCCGACTCCAACAGCGCAAAGCGCGAAGAACCACCAGCGTGACCAAAAGGGAGGATCGATGCGAAAGGTGAATTCCGCTGGGTCGTTCCATGGTCCAACACCGACGCGCGCCGATACTTGGAACGTATAGTCGCCGTGCGGAAGGTTGTTGTAGCTCGCGGACCGCGCGGATGTGGAAGGAAGCCAATCCGGATCATAGTCCACCAACCGGTACCGGTACATGACCTGCTCGGGTCGGGCCAAGCTGATGGCACCGTAATCGAAGGTGAGGTAATGCCTGCGGTGCGAAACATGCAGGCCTACAGGAAGACCGCGTGCGTCCAAGCTGTCCATCTGCCCTGACCAATCCGTTTGTTGAAGGAAGGATCGAACGTCCGTGATGTGTATGCGCGGCACGATGGGCCCGCGCTCAGTGCTGCTGTTGCGCGGATCGTGATAGACCATGCCTCCCGAGCTCCCGAACAACAACCCGCCATTGCTCGTGCGGTAGGCTGCGTTCGTTGAACTCCAGGCTTCGCAGTCCATCGTTGAGTGTGATGTGTACCGGATCGCGTGGTCGGAAAGAAGGCTGTCCGGTTGGAATTGGAAGAGCCCATTGTTGGTGCCGGCCCGATCTCTTCCGCTTTCATCGGTCAGCAACAGGTCGATGTAGTTCATCCGAAATCAGTTGCGAAACGGAACGTGTGAAAGCGTTCGCCATCGAGCACGAGAGTCCGTTCGCTGTACCCGCCCACACACGATCACGCTTATCCACGAGCAAGCAGAACACGGTGTTGTCGCACAGTCCGTCCTCCACGCCTAGCCTCCGGAATGATCCATCTTTTAGCAGATACAACCCATCATCGCTGGCCAGTACCAGTTCATCGCGCACGCGCTTGATGGAGCGGATCGATCGGCCAGGTCCGCCTGGCCCTGATGCGTAAAGTCGCACGGAGTCCGCAGGACCCACAAGCGCCAACCCATCGCGGGTACCGCACCACATCCTTCCATCCGTTGCGGGCAGTAACGAAAGCACACGCGAACCCGCCAAGGGAACGGCTCCCTTCGGGTGAAGCACCACGCCGTTATGGACCTTCGCCAGCCCATCGCTTGTGCCGAACCAGAGGGTGCCATCCGTATTCAGCGCTCCGCACCACACGGTGTTGTTCGGCAGGCCATCCAATGTGGTGATCATCGCCATGCCGTCCATGCGGCAAAGACCGTTGTCATAAGTCCCCAGCCAGAGGTCGCCTTGTGCATCCGAAGTGATGCTCATCACCAGATCACTGCACATGCCGTCCTTACCGGTGAAGGTCACGAAGCGATCACCTAGATACCGCAGGACTCCTGCACCGTCCGTTCCGAACCAGAGGTTCCCCTCGCTGTCCTGGAAGGCGCACTGGATGTTGTCGTTCGGCATGCCTTGGTGTACCGTGAACACACGGATCCTGTCGCCCTCGATCTTGTTCAATCGAGTTTCGTTCCCACCCACAAGTGGTCCTGGTCGTCCACCAGCAGGCACCGGATATTGTTCTGCAACAAGCCGCTTTCCTCGTCGTACTCCTTGGTCGCGCCATTCTTCCCGATGCGATACACACCACTACCCAAGGTGCCCACCCACCAGCTACCGTCGGCGGCCTCGGCCAGCGCACTGATGATCTTGGGATCGGTGTCACCGACGATCGCCTGCGCGCATTGCCCATCACGGCAGTGCAAAGAGTCCGTTCCGCAAGCCCACCAGCAACGAACCGTCGCGAAGCATCAGCAGGGAGCGGACGTGCGTGGCCGTATCCGATGGATATCCTTTCACCGTGTGTACGCCGTTCACATCCCGGATGAACAAGCCAGCACCGTCCGTGCCGATGTACAGATCGCCATTCGCGCTGCTTGCCAAGCCCATGATCCGCGCATTGCGTCCATCATCCGGAAGACGCGCGCTGATCAACCGCGAGCCAATGGTTCGCACAAGGAAATTCCCTGCACCCATCCACAGCGTACCGTTCGGGTCGCGGATCATCGCGCTCACTTGTGCGTCGGGAAGTCCCTCCTGTAGCGCCAGGTTCTGGAAGAACGTGCCGTCGAACCGACTGGCGCCGCCCAATGTGCCGAACCAGAGATAGCCATCGCCATCCTGGGCCATGGCGCGTACTTGGCTCTGCGCCAGGCCATCCTTCGTGGTGAACTGGCGGAAGGCGTGTTGCTGCCCGTGAGCGATCCCGTGCAACATGCACACGATGACCAATGCCCAAGCATGACACACGCCGCGGCCCACGATCTAGAACGTGTTGATCAATCCAAGAAAATCGGGCAGACGCCGTCGCGATACAGGGATCAATGTGCCGTTGTCGAGTATGGCCATGTTGCCTTCGGCCCGGCTGAACCCCTTCAAATGCGCGAGGTTGATGATGAAGGTCTTGTGTACCCTGTAGAACCTCTTGGGATCCAAACTGTCCTCGAAGACGCGGATGTGTTTGCTGCTCACCGACCGCTTGCCATCGCGTGTGAAGACGGTGGTGTAGCTGTCACATGCCTCCAAGTACAGGATCTCATCGAACTTGAGCAGAACAAGTCCATCACGACCGGGAATGGCCATGCGCGAATGCAACGGGGACGCCGGATCCTGCATCAACGCGGCGATCGCGGACGGTTGGCTTCCGCCCAATCGGGTGATCTCACGCATGAGTTTTCCAGCGGCGCGTTGCAACTCCTCAGGGTCGATCGGTTTCTCCAGATAGTCCAACGCATTCTGCTTGAATGCCTTCAGCGCGTACTCATCATAGGCAGTGGTGAAGACCACAGGAAGATCCAGTTCTGCGATGGATGCCAGCAACTGGAATCCGTCCTCCCCCGGCATCTTGATGTCCAGGAAGAGGGCATTGGGTTGAAGTTCGTCGATGAGCTTGCGGGCCTCCGCCGCGCTCCCTGCTTGTCCCATCACTTCCACTTCCGGACAATGCTTCTCCAGCATCAGTTGGAGGTTCTCCCGGGCGTCGGCTTCATCGTCCACGATCAATACGCGCAGCGACATGGTGTTCTGGTTTGGCGAAAAGATAACCGAAGGTCGGCGAGTGGAGGACCCGTACACAACGAACGGTCGGTTCCAACCGAAGAACGGCAAGAGGACGATCGGTTGTCAGGGGCTGAATGGTGAAGTGACCTCCCCCGACGCGATTCGAATGCAGCGCCGATGGTGAATACCGTTCCTCGTTCGTCCCTTTCATCACCGTTCATGTGGGGCTAGTTTGGTGGCACGAACACGAACAACCCCCTCGTTGCCATGAACACATCGATCACTTCCACGGCTCCGTGGATCTTCAACGACCAAGGGAGCTAAGCACCATTGGGTTTTGGTTTGGTGGTGGAGCCCGGTCGGCCTCAGGGTCGGTCGGGCTCGGTGTTTCCGGGAACCCTGACCAGTCGTTCGCGTTGAAGCGGACAACCTCCAAAGTCATGTCCCAGGAACCTCGTGAGATCCGCGTCCGCATCGATCAGCTTGAAAAGCTGTTGATGTTCGACTAAGAACCCGGAACAGAGGACGCCCTTTCGACATCTGTGACACGCAGGGCACGTCGTGAAGACCGGCGAGGTGAGTGGACCCGTTACGCGTGTCCGCATCACCGACCTCGATGGCGAGGAATACTACCTCATGGTATTGGATGGTGAATTGTCCGTGGTGAAGCC
>JADJKO010000008.1 GCA_016705955.1 Flavobacteriales bacterium | reverse complement strand
CACATCCGGGTCTTCGAGGAATACCTTGATCCCAAGAGATTCTACAGGGTACACAAGTCCTTCGTCATCAACCTCGCCCACCTCAAGGGATTCAGCCGGACCGAAGGCAACATGGCCATCCTGGACAATGGCACCATGATCCCCGTATCACGCCGTCGGTTGCCGGACTTTCTCGGCTTGATCAACACGTTCTAGGTCGTGGGTCGAAGCGCGCATGGTGCTTGGGCGTTGGTGATCGCGTGCATGTTGCATGTGATCGCACACGCGCAACAACACGCCTTCCGCCAGTTCACCACGAAGGATGGTCTGGCCCAGAGCCAACTGAGGGCCATCGCCCAGGATGGCGACGGCTACCTCTGGTTCGGAACACTGGGCGGCGCCAGTCGGTTCGACGGCACGTTCTTCCAGAACCGAGCGCTGCAGGAAGGATTGCCGGATGCGCAAGTGAGCGCGATGATCCGTGACACGGACGGTACGTTGTGGATGGGCGCTGGGAATTTCCTCGTGCGCACCATCGGCTCCGGGTTGATCAGTGAACGCCTTCCGGATGATGGACGCAATGCCCGGATCCTGGGCTTGGCAAGCGCGCCGAACGGCGACCTGTACATCGGCACGGACGGCGCGGGCTTGTTCATCCGGGATGTGAACGGCCTGCACGCGGTGGATGGATATCCGTCGGATACGGCCACACACGTTCGGTCGTTGCTCATGCTTCGCGATGGATCCTTACTCGTGGGCTTGCGCAACGGACTCTTGCACTGTGGCAGTGGGCAATGCGCGCAAGTGATCGTCGGCGACAGTGAGCCCAAGATCATCAGTGCATTGGCGGAGGCCGCCGATGGCCATTGGTGGGTGGGCACGTTGGGCAGTGGCGTTTATCGTATCGGGAAGAATGGCGCGACCAAGGAATACGACGAGGAAAGCGGCTTGTTGCAGAACAATATCCGGTGCTTGTTGGTGGACGATCAGGACCACTTGTGGGTCGGCACCAAACTCGGGTTGAACAAGATCGAGCGGGATCGGATGCGGGTCTTCACGGTACACCAAGGCATGCCGAACGACAACATCCAGTGCGCCTTCCAGGACAGCGAGGGCAACCTCTGGTTCGGGACGGATGGCGCGGGTGTGCTGCGCTATCTCGGTGATCGCTTCGTGACCTTCACCGGCAAGGACGGCATGTGCAGTGACCTGGTGATGAGCATCACACCGGACGCACAGGGCGACCTCTGGTTGGGGACCTATGACAACGGTCTGTGTCGCATGGATGGCATGGCCATGGTCACCACGTTGGATGGTCTGCCGAACAACACCGTGTGGTGCGGAGCACTGAATTCGGATGGTACGCTCTGGTTCGGCACAAGCGATGGACTTGCCGTGATCCAGGATGGAGTGGTGCTCCGTCCGAATGGAACCGTTCCACTATCCGGTTCGCGCGTGCTTTCCCTATTGCCCGCACCGGACGGAAGGATGTGGTGTGGAACCCGCGATGGGTTGGCCCTTGTCGGGCCTGCGGACTCCGTGCGGCACTATCCGGCAGGGCCGACCGGACCGGGCCGCTCGATCCGTGCCATCAAGCGCGTACGCGATGAACTCGTCCTGGCCAGTGATGATGGGGTGTATCTGCTCCGCGGGGAGACGTTCCGCAGACTGGGTGTGGAGGATGGTTTATGCGACAACACCGTATTCTGCCTGCTGGTGGATATGCGTGATCGCGTGTGGGCGGGTACCGCGAACGGACTCTCCTGCTACGATGGCGAACGCTTTCACACGTTCCGGTTCGCGTCGGATTTCGGATCGAACTACATCGACCTGTTGCTTGCCGATGAACGCGGCCGGATCTGGGCAGGCACCAACAACGGCCTTTTCCAATTCCACCCCGACAGCCTTCTTTCCGGCCATGGTGGATCGGTGCATGTTACACTCAATGACGGGTTGCGAAGCTTGGAATTCAATTTGAACGCGGCGCATAGGACGAGCAATGGCGGCCTCCTCTTCGGAAGCTCCGGGGGCATGGCCTACCACGATCCGCAGAGTGGGAATAACGCGCACATTCCTGTTGCTCCGCGCATGCACATCACCGGTGTTCGTTCCTTCCTTCAACAAACGGATTGGCAGGGACAGTTGGACAGTTTGGATGCGCGTGGCCTTCCTGTGGGCCTGCATGTCTCGCACCGCAGGCACTACCTCACCTTCGATTATGGCGCGATCAGCTTGGCCCGACCCGAGCAGGTCCTGTACCGCTACCGGCTCATGGACTATGATCCGGATTGGCTTCCAGCCACCACTGCGCGATCAGCGAGCTACAACAACCTCCCCCACGGCGATTACACGTTCCAAGTGATGGCACGTGTGGGTACCGGCCCTTGGAGCGATCCCGCTGAGTTCACTTTTCGCATCGATCCTCCCTTCTGGTCCCGCTGGTGGTTCTTCGCGCTTTGTGCGGTCGGCGTCGGCGGGTCCCTCTATGGCGTCCACCGCTATCGGTCCACGCGGCGTGCGCGAAGGGAGCACACACGGCAGCTCATGCTGCGGTCCCGCATGCTCCAGCTGGAGCAGCAGGCATTGAACGCGAACATGAATCGGCACTTCGTGTTCAATGCACTCAACAGCATCCAATACCACATCAACAAGCAGGACAGCACCACCGCCAGTCGGTACCTCACGAGCTTCGCGAAGCTGATCCGGAAGAACCTTGACGCTAGCCAGTACGACACCACCACGCTCACCGAGGAACTTGAGCGACTGGAACTCTACCTGGTACTGGAGCACATGCGATTCAAGGACAAGTTCCGTTATACCATCACCGTGGACCCCTCCGTGGATATGAACCAGATCCGGCTGCCGGCCATGATGTTGCAACCCTACGTGGAGAACAGCATCTGGCATGGTATCCTCCCCATGTCCGCACAGGGCCATGTGGCCATTTCCGTGGAGCCGGGAAAGAGCGCGGACCGCGTACTCGTGCGGATCGTGGATGACGGGATCGGTGTGGACCAGAGCATGCGCTCCAAATCGGAACCCGAGGGAGACCACATCTCACGGGGCATCGAGATCACCAAAGGCAGGGCCGATGTGCTGCGGAGGCTTGAAGTGACGGATATCCGCATTGAAGGGCCCCACCAATGGCACGATCCGGTGACCGGTCGGATCATGGGTACCCGGGTCGGGGTCGAACTACCCGTCCAACCGCCCGTAAAAAAACCCGTATGAGGCTTGCGATCCGCCATGGACGCGACTACCTTTGACCGACGCATGAAGTTCCTGAGCACCATACTGAACCGATCCATCGCCAGCCTTTTCGTGCTGGCCGTGTTGCTGGTGGGTTGCTCGAAGGATGAATGCGTAGCCCCTTCGAATCACGCGGATGGAGTTGCCAAAGGCATCCACGTGACCGCAGTGACCGACCAGCCTTCGAACGGCGGTTTGCAGGACTCAGGGAAGGATGGCGAGGATTCCTCCATCAGTGATGACGGTGACGACGTCGGAGACGGCGAGCGGAACAAGAAGAAGAAGCCGGGCTGACCCCCTCAGCCTGTTTGCTTCACATGAGCGCCCGGTTCTCCGGGCGTTTTCATTTCCGGATGATCAACCGTTCCTTCCGTGTGATGCACCGTTCCCCGTACACGCCTTTTCGTTCGTGATCGGCGGAGCTACTTTCTCCGTGCAAATCCCACCCATGCCGCGCAAGAGCCAGGACCATCTGCACCGCTTGATCCGTTCCATGTCCGGCGCGGAGAAGCGGTACTTCAAGCTCCATATCGGCCGACATGCCCCGGAGGGAGGCACGACCCAGCAGCTTCTCTTCGATGGGATCGCGGACCTGGAGCCTTACAACGAGTCAGCTATCCGCTCACGCTTCAAGCACGAGGCGTTCATCCGTCACTTGGCCATTGCGAAGCGCAGGCTCTACGAGACCATTCTTCGTTGCCTGGATGCCTACCACGCGGAGAGCTCTGTGGATGCGCGCTTGAACCGCACGTTGCACCACGTGGAGATCCTGTACCAACGGGCTTTGTACGCCGATGCAGAGAAGATGCTGCATAGCGCGAGGCGGTTGGCGGAAGTGCATCACCGTGCGCCAGCACTCCTGGCCGTGGCCGAATGGGAGCGTCGCTTGATCGAATGTCACAACTACGCGAGCGTCACCGAAGGCGACCTCGAAACGTTGGCGGGTGGTGCCTCGGCGGTCCTGGAAGAGCAACTTCGGATCGATGGGCTCTGGGACCTGAAGAGTCGGCTTCTTCTGATCCTGTACCGCGAGGGACAAGTGCGTGATGAAGGCACGCGCTCACGGATCACGGCTCTTCTCCAACACCCCTTGCTCCAACAGGACCCCGGAGAGGGGTCATCCGCGAAAGCACGATTCTATTTCCACCACATCCATAGTGCAGCGGCCTTCGCGGTCTGCGACATGGTCACCTGCCAGCAACACCTCGAAGCGAATCTCACCATACTGAACGCGAACAAGGAGCAGTTCAGCGAAGAACCCAATCTGGTGCTTGGCGTGATGAGCAACCTGATCTACACCTACACTCGCCTGGGCCGATACACCGAAGCGTTCGATCTGTTGAAGCGGTTCCGCACAGCCCCTTCACAATGGAACATGCCCGAATCCGACGACCTCAATCTCAAATTATTCAGCACGACCACGAGCTTGGAACTCTCCATCCATTCGCGTCTCGGCGCCTTCGATAAGGCCATCGAACTCGTTCAGGTGGTGGAGCGCGGGTTGGCGCGGCACGGTGAACGCTTGGGGCCGGTCCGGAAAGCAGCGTTCCGATACCAAGTGGCCTACGCGTACTTCGGCGCCGGTGACCATGACAAGGCAATGCGCTGGCTGAACGACCTGTTGAACAATGCAGGCACTGGGGACAGCAGCGACACGGTCTGCTTCGGACGCATGCTCCAATTGATCACACTCCTTGGATCCGGAAGAACGAGCTTGTTGTCCTATACCCTGCGCAACACCGAACGATTCCTCCGCACGCGAGAGCGCCAGTACAGGTTCGAGCCACTGCTCCTCACCTTCATCCGCAACCTGTCGAAGGCCCGCTCGGAGGATGCCCGCAGATCGCTCATGATCACATTCCGCGAAGAATTGGGAACGGTGCTTGCGGATCCGCTGGAACAACCGGTGCTGGACCATTTCGATCCGATCGCATGGATCGATAGCACGTTGACCGGGAAGGGTTATGATGCGCTCGTTCGTGACCGGGCGCTGGCGCTCAAGGATGCCGCTTGATGCGATTCACTCGCTCGTCTTCCTGAACGCATCCCATCCTTGGGCGAGCAGCGGGTGAAGTCCTCCTTCTGCTGTTCATTGACCTGATCCCTTGATGTGGTCCTGTGTTCCTCAATGATCGCGTTCAGTTCTGTTGCGATCAATGAACGCTCAGTGGACAGCCGATCAACAAGTCGCGCGAACAATTCCCTCTCCCGTTCCAGGATCGATCCAGCTCGCTTCAAAGCCTCCTCCAGCCAACTACGCGCTTCCCTCTCGCGTTCCTCCATCATGCCGCGAAAGCCGATATCCGCATCGCCAAGGTGCTCGGTCTGGTAGCATGGCGATGCACCGAAGCCTTCTTCCCGGATAAGTCCCAGGGCCATGCGCGTGGCTTTCCGCAGATCGTCGGACGAACCCAAGCTGATGCCGTCCGCTCCATACCGCAAGCGCTCGGCTGCATAGCCGCCCAAAGCCAATGCGAGCCTCCCGATCACATCCTCGCGAAGGAACGGTTCATGTGAACGGTCATCCCAAACAACAAAGCCCGCTACTTCTCCGCCAGCGGATCGCACGCACGCTTGGAGCGGCCGCGCACCGGACAGACAAACGCCAGCGACGACATGCCCGGCTTCATGGACCGCGATCCTGAGAACGTGTTCCGGATCCATGGCCGGTACTTTCGGGAATGGAGACCTGAGCACGTGCGCTGAACCCTCGTCGGTGGATGTTCGAGCAACGAAATCTTTGGAGGCGGTGGAGATGTGAAAGCTGATCGACTGGCCGTCCTTTTGCCCGCTCCGAGCCAATGCCTCGCACGCCAACGCGGGAACGATGCGGTCCACTGCTGTGATCAACGGTCGCGCGCCAAGCACCGGCACCGCTGCATTGTGGGCGATCACGGCACACGCTTCTTCCGAAAAGCGGATCGACGCACCAAGGTTGTTTCCCATCGATCCGGACAAGCGATCGATCCTGCTCTGGACAAGCCTCAATGTCGCTTCCTCTCCAAGCGGCGGGAACAGAACATGGTCGTAACCCAAGCGACCCACCTGCTCCATCCGGAACATGCGCGTCAGCATGGCCGGAACGCCGTTCGCACTCAACTTCCGGTGACGGTGGAGCAGCACGTCCGGATGCAATTCCGGCCACAGGACTTTGCCCATCACATAGAGATCGTCCAAGTTGCCGAGCACGATCACCATCGCTTTGCTGCCATCCACCTCACGCATGCGATAGCTCTGCGCGATCCAATCGTTCAGCACGTGCAGCGACTCCGGTCCATCACAACGCGCAAAGACAGCGCGAACTTCTTGCCTCGATCGCACCCGGTCGTTGTAGCCTTGTTGCATACGCTCCACTTCCTTGTCGGGCACGAACCAGGGGCGATCGCTTCGGAGCTTCGCGGACGGCTCGTCCAGGCCCAAGCATTGCGCATGCACGTTCACGCCCCTTACCACCTTTCCCTCGCGGACACGGACGCCTTGTGCGATCGCAGCCGACAATTGATCCCGCAGGTCCAGCAGGTCGGACAAATGGTAGCTGCGCGGCCAGGTGAGGAATCGACCACTATCGATCAATTCCCAGAACGCGCGTAGCGGTGTGCTCTCCGGGGCTTCCTGGCCATTCGTGATCGTTCGTGCGTGCTGGAATTCATCCACCACCAACACGAAGGGTTCTCCATCCATGCGCTCACCCACGCGCGACAACGGCTCATCCAACCATGATCGGTCACCGTTCTGCCCGGCATCCAACCAGAAGGTGCGATCCTCGACGGCGAGGGCCTTCACCAACCCTTTCACCAATGACGACTTGCCGGTACCCGTCATGCCCCACAAGCCCAGCACGCGTGGCCGTTGTTGCAGTACAGGGAATTGGAACCATGCAGCGACCGCATCGATCAACGCATCGATGGCGTCATCAATGCCGACATGATCCGATTTCAGTTGTGTTCTGGCCTTCTCCAGTTGCTGGGTCCGCACGGCGAACGTATTGTTGAACATCGTATCCCGCACCATGGCATGTGTGTCGCTCATGCCGCAATGTTCGGCCGGCACTTCGCCATACGCTGTCGTAGGCGAACTATCTCCGATACATCTCCACGGAATCCTTATGCACTTGCTGGATCTCCTTCGCCAGCCATGCCGGCTCCAACACCTTCACCTGGGCGCCACAGCCCATGATCAATTGTCGCAGTTCGTAGTTGGGCCGCAACGTGAACCGGAAGACGACATGCTCCTCGTCCTCACGTTCCACTTGTTGGCTGGCATGCCAGGGCAACGATCGGATGTACTTGGCCTGATCGGCACTGGCTCGGACCAGGACGGTTTCAATGCGCTCAGCGGAAGCATCGACCCCGATCATGGATGCCACCACCTCTCGCAATCGACGCGACTTGTCCAGCGCGAAACGTGCTGAAGTGATCAGGATCCCCTCGATGCGATCCAAGCCCAGGGTGATCGGCCGAGGGTATTTCCTCGACCACCCCACCACATACCATCGGCCATGATATTCCTTCAGTATATGCGGCCGAACGTGGTGTTCCTTGGTCTCGTCCGTCTGGAACCGACGGTACGTGATCACCACTTCCTTGCGCTCACGGATCGCCCGAAGCAAGGGCGACAGGTGCTCAAGCCCCTGCAAGCGACCGAGCCCTTCGAAGTCGATGTGCTTGGCGAGTTCACGCGCACGCTTCGGGTCGTCGCCGACAAGTTCCAACAATTGCGCACGCTCCAATAGCCGCAACACCGTGTCGTGCTCCCCGTCAAGTTCCGCCATGCGGTACACGTTGTTCGGCCGGTCATATTCCACCTCAATGCCCAGATCGATGCGCAACCGTTCCAAGTCGCGCTGAAGCGTCCGATGGCTCAGCTCGAACCCGTGCGCAGAGAGGTGGTCGTGCAATTCCGCGAACGACGGGCGGCGCCGGACCCTCTCCAGTATGAGCAGGTAGCGTTTGAGTTTGGCGGGAAGGGACATGGGACGAAGGTCGCTACGACAGCGTTTGACGGTATGCTTTCTCTACTTTGAGCACCTATCAACACGAAAATGGAAACCAAGCCTTCGACCAACTTGTTCGACTACGCCACTTCTGAACTAAGTCAAGATGCCTTCTTCGCTTGGCTCTGCGCTCATGCGGACACGTTACATAGGGACACAGAGGTGCATGAGATCGCCAGGGCGTTCATTCGGTGGTTGTACGAATCCTCCTCCGCGAAAACCCCGCCCTATGAGCACGTCGAGGTTATCCAGCAGCACTTGAAGATCGACCTCCTCCTTCGCCTACACGGCGCCGGGAACACCGATCACTATTTGCTCATCGAGGACAAGACCTACACGAGCGACTACGGCACTCAGATCAGTGGCTATCTCGATGCACTGACCAAGGAGCATAGGCGTGCGGAGCAAATCTGGAAGATCGAACGCGATAGCATTCTACCTATTTACATCAAGACGTGGGTGGAGGGTACGAGGCAAGCCGAAGGAGCAGGACTGAAAGCAAGGCGGCTCTACTTGCCGGATATCACGAAGTTCTTTTCCAAGGAGAGACTCGTTGGTGTCAAAAGCGAGATCCTCACCAGCTGGTGCGAAGTACGACGCAATGGACACGATGCGCTGCTCCGATACGAGTCCAAACCGATGCAGGAATGGAACAGGACCCAGTGGTACGGATGCTTCCATGATGTGTGCGCTGCCCTTCCATCCACTCAGGACCCACACTATAACGAGGTCCCGAACGCTCAGGGCGGCTTCTTGGCCTTTACCATTGGTTGGCCGCAGACAAGCGATGGTTACTACACATATGTTCAAGTCGCAGGCGCATCTAAGCACGAGCCGTTCATCAGTCTCCGCCTCGGCGCCAACAATGGAAGTGCCGTCCCTATCACGAAGATCCGCGAGATGTTCGACAAGGCGAATCGGGCCGCTAAACGGCATGGCATATCCGTTCAAAAGCCAAAGCGATTGTCTCCCGGGAGTTCCTCTCGGTTTGCTACGATAGCACCTTCAAGGCCATGGAGCGATTGGTGCGACGACAACGGCATCTTCGCTATGACGCAAGCGACGGGCAACCTTCAGCGCATCATGACCTTCCTAACGGATTGCACAACGACCAATTGATACACAATCCGGGTCAGGCATTTTCAGACCAACAAGGAAATCATTCCTTCCTCAAAAACGCATCCCAACCCTGCGCGCGCAGTTCGTGGGTGCCGCCGTGCTTGTCCACGAGGTGGTAGCCGCTGGCCTTGTCGGTCATGTGGCCGATCACCGATAGGCTCGGATTGCCTTTCACCTTTTCATAGTCCGCTTGCGCGACGGTGAACAGCAATTCGTAGTCCTCACCGCCATTCAACGCGCACGTGGAGGGATCCAGATTGAAATCGCGCGCGGTCCGGTAGGTCGTTGGGTCGATCGGCAATTTCTGGTCGTGGACCATGGCGCCGATGCCGCTCTGTCTGCAGAGATGGAGCACTTCGCTCGCTAGACCATCGCTGATGTCGATCATGCTGGTCGGCTTCACATCGAGCTTCTTCAGGAGTTCGATGATGTCCTTGCGCGCTTCGGGTTTCAATTGTCGCTCGAGGATGTAATCGTGTCCGGCCAGGTCCGGTTGCGCGCCGGTCTCTTTGAAGACGGCCTTCTCGCGCTCCAACACTTGCAGGCCCATGTACGCGCCACCCAGATCACCAGTCACCACCAGCAGGTCGTTCTCCTTCGCGCCGCTACGGTACACGATGTCCTCCTTCTTCGCGGAGCCGATGGCGGTGACAGCGATGACCAGGCCGCTGGTACTGCTGCACGTATCACCACCCACGAGGTCCACGCCGTAATGCGCGCATGCTTGCGCCATGCCTTCATACAACTCATCGATCGCTTCCACCGGAAAGCGATTGCTCAGCGCGATCGCCACGGTGACCTGATGCGGCGTGGCGTTCATCGCGTACACATCGCTCAGGTTCACCACGATGGCTTTGTAGCCGAGGTGCTTCAGCGGCACATAGCCGAGGTCGAAGTGAACGCCTTCCACGAGCATATCGGTGGTGACCACTTGGTGCAAGCCTTGCGGGTCGATCACGGCAGCATCGTCACCGATGCCCTTGACCGACGAGTCCTGCGTGAGTTGGATGCGCGAGGCGATGCGCTCGATCAGGCCGAATTCGCCGAGCGATGAAAGCTCGGTGCGAGGAAGAGTGTCCGACATGGCGCGAAGATCCGCTAATTTCTAGGCATCGCGATCGACGTGTAAGTCGTCGATCGCCGCGTGATGTACCTCAACACCCACAGCTGGTTCAGTTTCAATCACGGCTTGATGTCGCCGGAGGAACTGCTGCGTCAAGCGCAAGCAGCGGGTATCCGTTCGTTCGCGCTCACCGACATCCACAACACAGCGGGCGTGTCCGATCTGGTGCGCTTGGCGGAACGCTATGAAGTGCGGCCGGTGGTGGGCATCGAATTCAAACAGGGCGCACGACTGCTTTACATCGGCATCGCGAAGAACAACGAAGGCTTCCGGCAACTGAACGAACTCCTGACGCCGCACCTGTTGGATGGCGTGGCCATTCCTGAACGCGCACCGGAGATGCCGGACACGTTCGTCATCTACCCCTTCACGGCCGCGCCGGAACAGTTGAAACCGAACGAACGCATCGGCATCCGGCCGAAGGATCTTACGCGTCTGCCTTTCAGCCCGTGGGCGAAACGACAGCAGGATCTTGTGGCGTTACTGCCCGTGAGCTTCCGCCACAAGCAGGACCACAATTGCCACCGCCTGCTGCGCACCGTGGCGAAGAACACCGTGGTGAGCATGCTGCCGCCGGAGGAGATCGCCTCTCCCGATGATCGCTTCCGAAGTGCCGAGGAAGTGCGGCGCATCTACCAGGACCTCCCCGCACTCATCCGCAACGCGGAGCAACTGCTGGAGGAATGTTCCATCGCCTTCGACAATAGCGACAAGACCAAGCGCGTGTTCGGCGAGAGCGAGGCACTTGATCTCGAACGCTTGCGCAGCGATACGCTCGTCGGCCGCGCGTACCGCTACCCGAATGCATCGCCCACGGTGGTGGCGCGCATGGAGCGGGAACTCGATGTGATCGCGCGCATGGGTTTCATCAGTTACTTCCTCATCAACCAGGACATCGTCCGCTTCGCGCGCAGCAAGGGCTTCTTCCATGTGGGCCGGGGCAGCGGAGCGAACAGTCTGGTGGCGTACTGCCTCGGCATCACGGATGTGGACCCCATCGAACTCGACCTCTACTTCGAGCGCTTCATCAGCACCGCGCGCAAGAAACCGCCCGACTTCGACATCGACTTCAGCTGGAAGGACCGCGACGAAGTGTACCGCTATGTGTTCAAGAAGTATGGTGATGGGCATGTCGCGCAGATCGCCACCTACACCACTTACCAATGGCGTGGCGCCATCCGCGAACTCGGTAAGGCCGTTGGGCTTCCGCCCGCGGAGATCGATGCGTTGAGCGATGCTTCGACTTCGCTCAGCACAAGAGGCGACCACGGGTACTACGCGCGCGGAAGACCGAGCGCGACCGCCAGTGGCAGTGGCCTCGACAAGGTGGCGCAAGCAGTGGTGCGGTATGCGAAACACCTCATCGGCATGCCGCACCAGTTCGGCATCCACGCCGGCGGGATCCTCGTGAGCGAATTACCGCTGACCTATTACACGTCGTTGCACCGTCCGCCGAAGGGATTCCCCGTCACGCAGTTCAGCATGCTGGAAGCGGAGGACCTCGGCTTGCACAAGTTCGACCTGCTCAGCCAGCGCGGGCTGGGGCATATCCGTGATGCCGTGGAGTTGGTGAACGGAGGCTCGGTTGTCGGTTGTCAGTGGGAGGGGCTGTCGCACAAGACCACGCGCGCTGGCTTGTGCGACCGGACAACGGACAACCAACAACCGACAATCAACATCGACATCCACGACATCAAACGCTTCAAGGAGGATCCCGCGATCAAGGAACTGATCCGCGCCGGCAACACCATCGGTTGCTTCTACGTGGAGAGCCCCGCGATGCGCATGCTGCTGAAGAAGCTGAAGGTCGACGACTACCTCGGCCTGGTCGCGGCGAGCAGCATCATCCGTCCCGGCGTGGCGGAGAGCGGCATGATGCGCGAATACCTGCTGCGGCACAACGACCCGGAGCGCATCAAACTGGCTCCGCCGGAGCTGCTGCGGATCATGCCGGAGACCTACGGTGTGATGGTGTATCAGGAGGACGTGTTGAAAGTGGCGCACCACTACGCCGGGTTGGATCTGGAAGAAGCGGACATCCTGCGCCGCGGCATGAGCGCGCGCTTCCGCGACCGGCCCGAGTTCAAGGAAGTGGAACGGAAGTTCTTCGCGAACTGCAGGTCGAAGGGCCACCCGGATGCGGAAGCGGCGGAGATCTGGCGGCAGATCGAAAGCTTCGCGAGCTTCAGCTTCGCCAAGGGCCACAGCGCGAGCTACGCGGTGGAGAGCTACCAGAGCCTCTACCTGAAAGCGCACCATCCGCTAGAATTCCTTGTGGGCGTGGCGAACAACTTCGGCGGCTTCTACCGTACGGAGTTCTACCTGCACGAAGCGAAACGCGCGGGGGCGGTGATCGAAGCGCCGTGCGTGAATGCAAGCGAGGAGTTGTGTTCATTGGTGAAGGGGCATGATCAGTCGTCGGTCGTCGGTTCGGCGGTCGCACAAGCCAGCGCGCGCAAGGACGTGCGACGGAACAACGGACAACCAACAACGAACAACTCCATCCACCTCGGCCTCGGCAACATCAAGGGCCTTACCACCGAAGTGGCGCAACTGGTCCTGCGCGAACGCCGACGCAACGGATCCTTCGCCGACCTGCCGGATCTGCTGCGCCGCGTGCCGTTGCATGTGGAGCAAGCGCGGATCCTGGTGCGCGTGGGTGCCTTGCGTTTCACCGGTCGCAGCAAGCCGGAATTGCTCTGGGACCTCGCGCTGATGCACCAAGGAAGCAAGAGCGCTGATCCCATCCCCGACCTCTTCGTGATGAAGGTGGAAGCACCGCGCTTGCCCGATCTGCAGCACTATCCGCTCGCCGACGCGTACGATGAATTGGAACTGCTCGGCTTCCCGCTGTGCGATCCGTTCACGCTGGTGGAGACCGATGCGGTGGCTGGTTCACATGCTGCCGTCGTTGGTCGTGATGGTCGCTTGTTGGGGAACGTGCCCGGTGCCGCGCGCACAATGGAGACCATACCACCAACAACGAGCAAGCAACCACCGCCCTTCCTTGCGCGCCAGATGAGCACGCACATCGGCCAACGCGTGAGCATGCTCGGTTACATGATCCACGTGAAGACCACCACCACCAGCAGCGGATCGTACATGAGCTTCGGTTCCTTCATCGATCCCGCCGGTGACTTCTGGGACAGCACGCAGTTCCCTTCCGTGGCGGAGCGCTTCCCGTTCCGCGGCCGCGGTGTGTACCGCCTTACCGGTTACGTGGAAGAGGAGTTCGGGCACTGCGCCTTGCGCACGCAGCACATCGAGAAGCTGCCGTGGAAGCCGGATCCGCGGTATGGGGAGAAGTAGCGCATACCTTTGAAGCATGTCGACCACAGAACTCCGCAAGCGCGTGATCGCACGTGTGAAGCTCACGAAGGATGCCATGCTCTTGCGCGAACTGGACCGGATGCTGAGATCAGCCGGTAAGGAGATCGAACCCAACAGGACAACGGCTGTGGAGCGGCGCTTGTTGAAAAGGGGGCTCGAGGCGATCAAGAAAGGGCGTGTTGTCCCGGCTGAAAAAGCGGACAAGGCCATTGAGCGATGGCTCGCCAAATAGTCTGGACGGAACCGGCGCTCAAGGATCGGAAAGCGATCTTGACCTACTGGTCCAAGCGCAATGGTTCCAAGGAATACAGCAGCAAGTTGTTCCTCAGTTTCCGGGAGGCCACGATCATGGTCTCCAGAAATCCGAACATCGGAAGGCCCAGCGACTACGAAGGACTGAGGGTGAAGCTGGTCGGCGTGTACAAACTGTTCTACTCACTGACGCCAACAGCGATCCTCATCGTCCGCGTGATCGATGGCAGGCGAGACCTGACCAAGCAGCGGATCTGAAGCGGTCGTGGAAGGTGGATCCAAGGATGTCTTGTGGAATAAGACTCAAGCCTTGGACCCCAAGTGCATTGCAGGTCTGCTGTATTCACCTTCCGTTGTCGGATTTTTGAAGCGCACTCTGAAGAACAAATACAAAGGCAAGTTCTCTGACGAAGACGTCGAGGGTGCCATCACGCGTCTCGTCACGCACTCCATTAAGCTGGAGGACATCAAGCCAAGCCGCGTCAAGAAAGAGCGTAGCAAACGAGTAAAGGCTCCGATTCCTCCCATAGTCGCAATTGAAGCCCTTATGGCACCACCAGAGCTGATCGGTTCAGACAGCGGCGATGTCAGTTCTTAACAGAAGTAGCAAACTCGCGCCGCTCCCTCATTCCACCACCACCGCCTTCCCATTATCATCCGGCACCCGATCGAAGAACAGGTGCATCGGATCGATCATCGCTTTCACAGGTAGTTCCTTGCAACGCAATACCACGGTGTTCTCGCCGGTCTTCAAGAGCAGGCGCTTCTGCACAAGGATCGCACCTTCCTCCTTGTCGCTCTTCGCTTCAGCAAGCACACCGATATCGATCCAGTCGTTCATGGCCACCGGCGTTTCGCGTCCCAAGGAATCGGCGTGATTCTTCTCGCAGGTGAAGGTCATCGTCACGTCGTACTGGCCATCCGCAGCCTTCTTCGCCGTGGCGGTGAGCATGCGGTTGTTGTACAGCGTGATGTACTTGAAATTGTCCTCCAATAGGTAGGTGAGGCTATCCGGTGTTACGCGGTCCAGCTCGCGGTACATATCCAAAGCGGTGGGGTATGGCGGCGCGCCGTAGGCGAAGGAATCCACCAGTGCACGGAACGCGCTGTTCAACGTGTCCTCGCCGAGGTACTCGCGCATGCAATAGAGCACCACGCTGCCCTTGTTGTAGTGGATGTAGCCCTGGTTCTCCACCTTCATGATCGGCTGTTCGCGCTGCGTTTCGCCGCCGCGCGCACGCTGGTACTTGTCGCTCTCCAGCTTCAGGAATTTCCGCATGTGGTCACGGCCGTACTCCTTCTCCATCACCATCAGCGCACTGTATTGCGCCATGCTCTCGCTCAACAAGGTCGCGCCTTGCATATCCGCTCCGATCACCTGATGCGCCCAGTACTGGTGGCCCATCTCGTGCGCCACCACATAGAACACCATGTCGATGTCCTCCTGCGCGCTGAGGTCGGTGATGAAGCCGATGCCTTCGCTGTACGGCATGGTACCGGGGAAGGCCTGCGCGAAGCTGAAGTAGCGCGGGAACTCGAGGATGCGTACTTGCTTGTGACGGTACGGACCGAAGTGCTCCGTGTAGTACGCCAGTGCTTTCTGCATACTGTTCAACATGCGTGGCACGTTCTCCGCGTGGGCCTTGTGGTAGTACACCTCCACATCGATGGCGTCGCCACCGGCGGGAGGAACCCACTTCTCCCGCGCCACTTCATAGCGGGCACTGAGGAAGGAATAGAAGTTCATGCTGGCATGATCCAGCTCATACTGGAAGTAGCGCTTCCCGCCGGCTTGCCATTCCTTCAACAACGAACCCGGTGCCACGGCGATCTGGTCCGGCGCCGTACTGATGGTGGTGCGCACATGCACCCAATCGCTGTTCGGCATCAGATAGGTATTCATGCGCTTGGCAGGATCGGCGCTCAAGGGCTGCATGGGTTCCTTCGGCGGTAGCTCATGTTTGCGTCGATCGTTCCGGTCGCTCAGCTCACCACCGCTGTTGTACCCGATCTGCGGGATCAGGTCCATGTTGTTGAAGAAGGTGCCGTTGTTCACCAGTTGAACGAAGGAGACCGCGTTCTCGAATCCTTCGGCGATGTAGCTGCCGATCACAGTGAACTTGAGATCAGCCCCGGGTTGCAACGGAGGTTCGAGCCGATAGATCCGGTAGTTCAGTTCCTTATCGTCCTTCACCAGCTTGGCTCCGGGGATCACGACGGTGAGCTCCACATTGCTGGGCAAGTTGAGATGCAGCGAATCGATCGGAACGTCATCCACGTTGCGCGTGGTGATCTCCGCTTCATACAACAACGTCCGCTCGTAGGGGTCCAGGTCGATGGTGAACGCGAGGTCCGTGTAGTGCGGCTGCGGGATGCCTTCGAACCGCTTGTAGTCCTTCTCATAGCGCACCTGCAACTCCTCCGTCTCGTCGCTGGTGCGGTACGTGTTCAAGACCTTGGTATTGTAGTATCCCCATGCGCCGAGCACGATCCATGCAATGACCAGCACCGTAGCGATGGACCAAGCGCGCCGTAGTCGCGATCCCGCGAAGCGAAGGCGCTTCCCGAAACCGGTCTCACGACCACGCACCAGAAAGATGTAGGAGAGCAATAGCAGGATGGCTCCGAAGACCCACCAGTAGATCCTGAAGAAGACCCACGCCCGGACGAACGGGCCGTAGTGGCTCATGTCCGAATAGCGCAAGCCCGGCGAGCCGTTCAGCTTCACCAGGTTGCTTTCGATGTCCACACCGGGCCACAGGAAGATGTTCAACGCCACTACCACCACGAATGCGAAGTAGCCGAGGTACTTGTTGTTCACCAGAGTGTGCAGGAAGATGGCGAGCATGCACAGGAAGCCGAAGCTCAACAGCGCCGGAATGATCAGGTAGTAGAGATAGACGGACGGTTCCAAATTGGTGTACCCATTGAGCAATTGCGTGATCACGCCCGCTCCGGTCGCGAGCAGGAGGATGATGAACAGGAGCACGAGCATCGTGGTGAACTTCGCGAGCAGGCCTTGCCAGCTCCGCGTGGGAAGCGCGTCCTTGATATCGTCCAGACCCGCTTCCCGGTCCTTCCAGATCAGCGCGCCGGAATAGAAGGTGACGATGATGATCACGTACAGGAAGAGCGAGCCCTGGATCATGTCCACCACGTTGTAGGTCACCGGGTAGGTGGTGTTCTCGTACATGCTCGTGACGAACGTGAGCGAGGAGATGAGTTGCGCGACACCGAGCAGCATCACGATGATGAAGACCGGACCGGTCACGATGCTCTTCAGGTCCATGCGCACTTGGTGGCGGAACTGCTTCCAGCGCGCCCACCGACCGTATCGGCGTCTTACAACAGGAAGGTCCTGTGTCTTCCGAGGAACGAGTTCATTCTCCTCCGCCAAGCTCGCCGCCTTCTGTTTGCGATCATGGAAGCTGAACCGCAGATAGCCGAAGAAGAACACGCCGATGGAGATCGCGATCCAGAGCAGGCGGTTCCACAGCAACGATCCGTTCGTGGGCAATAGGTTGCTGTTCTTCTCGATCACCGTCCAGTACTTCGTCACCTGGTCCAGCGCGTTCAATCCGAAGGGATCCAGCATCGCACCGCTGACCTCGTTCTCCAAGCCGCTCATGAGGCTTTGCGAGATGAAGTAGCCCACCATGAGCACGATGGCGCTGATGAACGAGGCGATGGTGCTGCGCGTGAGCACGGCCACGGCGAAGATCACTGCGGAGGTGAACAGCACGTTCGGCAATGCGAAGAGCAGGAAGCCTTGGATGTGCGGACCAACGAGGTTGGGTCCTACACGCACCGGATCCAACCACGGCATCCAACTGCCGACGATGATGCCGAGACTGATGCCCAACATCGGGATCAAGGCCACCAAGGTGCTTCCCAGGAATTTGCCGATGAGGTAGTGCGACTTCTTCAATGGTGTGCTGAAGACGATCTGCGCGGTGTTGTACTGGAAGTCGCGGATGGCGGTGCCGTTCACAAAGGCCGTGACCATGAGCAGTCCGATGAAGGACATGATGCCGTAGAAATTGTACACCACTTCCGGGGCGTTCCGATAGACGCTGCCGATGCTTCCGCCGATCTGGATGTTCTCCGAGCTCACGGCGCCGAAAACCATCAGCGCGTTGATGAGCAGGAAGATGTACACCATCGGCTGCCGGAGCCAATAGCGTAGTTCGAACAGGACAATGCGGCCGATCATGCGTGCGCCGGTGTAGCGTTCACTTCCGATGCGATCGAGGAGAAGAAGACATCCTCCAACGTGGGGTCGGCGGGTGTGAAGCCTTCATCCGGGCGTTGCGCGCTGAGCACATGGATCACTGGCCTTCCGCCAACGAGCTTGTTGCTGATCAGTTGATGCGACGTCGCGTAGTTCTCCAGTTCCGCCTTCGCAATGGTCTTCTCCCACACGTGTCCCTTGATGCCGGCCAGCGCGTCGTTCGGCGAACCGGCATAGAGCAACTTGCCCTTGTCGATGATCGCCATGTTGCTGCACAACTCCTGCACGTCCTGCACGATGTGCGTACTGAGGATCACCACCACGTTCTCGCCGATCTCCGTCAGGAGGTTATAGAAACGGTTGCGTTCACCGGGATCAAGACCGGCGGTCGGCTCATCCACGATGATCAGTTTCGGATCACCGATCAACGATTGCGCGATCCCGAAGCGCTGCTTCATTCCACCGCTGAAACCAGCGATCCGCCGTTTGCGGTACTCCCACAGGTTCACCTTCTGGAGCAGCGCTTCCACCAGCGATTTGCGCTCACCGCCATTCGTAACACCTTTCAACATGGCGATGTGATCCAACATCTGATAAGCGCTCACGCGGGGGTACACGCCGAACTCCTGCGGCAGGTAGCCGAGCACTTTGCGCACCGCCTCCTTGTCCTTCAATACATCAATTGTCATCCCGGCCTCCGAGCCGGGATCGCCGAGCATCGCGGTGCCTGAGTCCGCTTCCTGCAGCGTGGCCAGGATCCGCATCAACGTGCTCTTGCCCGCGCCGTTCGGCCCGAGCAGTCCGAACATGCCGGTGGGAATGGTGAGGCTGACGTTGTCCAGCGCTTTCACGCCATTGCCGTAGGTCTTGCTGAGTCCGTTGATGAGAAGTTCCATGTGGATGTGGATCGGGTGGGTGAAGATGCGAAAGGGCTTTTTGTGATCCGCAGCGATCACACGAGCGGTACCCGGACTCCGAGCGCTGCATCGGGCAAGGTCCACCTTTCTTGCCACACACGCGACCTTTGGGCATGCGCATCCGCCTCCTCACTCTGTTCGTGACAACCGCTCACCTGCTCGCTGCCCAGCAATGGAACTGGGCCGTGGATGCCGGAGGCAGTGGCAACACCGACCTCTGCTTCGGCATCGCCACCGACAGCCAGGGCAATGCGTATTGGGTGGGCAGCGTGAGCGGCACTGCGGATTTCGGATGCGGAACACTTTCACCCGGCAACAATGTGGCGGGCTTCATAGCGAAGGTGGATCCGAACGGTGCCTGCCAGTGGGTGCGCGGCATCACCACTTCCTTCTACAATGCCTGGGTGTACGGTATCACCATGGATGCGCAGGACCGCATCTACATCACCGGTTCGTGCAAGGGCACCACCGCCTTCGGGAATGGGATCGTCCTCAGTGGATCGGGCAGCACGGACGATTGGTTCACCGCGCGTTACGACATCGGAGGAAACTGCATTTGGGCGCAGCGGATCGGGAACAGCAACAGCACTTCGGAAGGACACGGCATCGCGGTGGACGCGCAGGGCTTCGTGTACAACACCGGCTTCGCAGGAGGAAGCGGCTACACCTTCGATCCCATCACGGTGAACACCGGGAGCTTCACGCGGCAAGCCGTGATCGTGAAGTACGACAGCACGGGCACCGCGCTTTGGGCCAAGGCCACCACAGGCACCAGCGGAAGCAAGAGCGCACGCGGCATCAGCGTGATCGGCGATCGCCTCTTCATCACCGGGCAGAACTACTACTCCATCTCCTCGTTCGACGGCATACCCATCGCCACCAGTGCTTCATGGGCCGAAGTATACGTACTGGCATGCGACCTGGACGGTCACGGACTTTGGGCAAGGAGCTATGGCGGCGGTGACAACGAAGGATATAGCATCTCGGCCGACACCTTGGGCAATGTGTTCGTCGTTGGGCGCATGTGGGGCAACTTGCATCTGCCCGACGATACGCTCACCTCCACGAGCAGCAACGACGACATCCTACTGATGGGTTTCGATCGGGACGGCAACTACCGGTGGGCGAAGAGCACCGGCTCCGCACAACGCGATCTCGCGTGGGGCGTTGCGACCGACGGTATGGGCAACGCATACGTGGCCGCGCAGTTCAACAACACCATCGATTTCTTCGGCACGCCATTGACCGCTTTGGGCAGTGAGGATATCCTGATCTCGAAAGTGGAAGCGGGTGGCGATGTGGTATGGGTACAACGCCCCAGCGGTGTTCAACGCGATATCCCGTTGTGCATCCACCGCCAGGCCGTTGCGCCGCACAAGCTCTACTTCGGCGGCTACTTCTGGGGCGCCATCACCTACGGCAGCACCACCATCGACGATGTGCTGAACGGCGATGCGATGCTCGTCTCCGGCATCGACACCACTTTCGATGTGAGCCTGCACGCTTCTTCGGTCTGCCCCGGTTCGTGCGATGGGGAGGCCGTGGCCTTCACCAATGGAAGCGGGCCGTTCACGTTCAGCTGGAACGATGGAAGTTCCTCGCCGATGATCGGTGACCTCTGCCCCGGCACATACACCGTGGAGGTGACCGATGCGAACGGACAAATGCGGATCGACACGGTGCATGTGGAGGAATTCGTGGATCCCGGCTACATGGTGCAGGTGCAGAACGATTCACTGTGGGTGATCGGGGGGAGCGCATGGCAATGGATCCTGAACGACGACCAGATCGTGAGCGACAGTGCATCCGCGATCGCCCCGGTATCGGGCATGTACTACGCACTGGTCACCGATGCCTTCGGTTGCCAATGGAGCAGTGATACGGCGGTCGTCGTGCTGAATGTCGGAGTCGAGGAAGCAACGCAAGAAGTGATCCGCCTCCAGCCGAACCCGGCGACCGATGAGGTACGGGTGATCACGAACGGTCGCATTGTTTCAGCCTCCGCGCGTGATGCATCCGGGAGGATCGTTCGCTTGTCATTGTCGGGGCCTTCGACCGTTTCGGTCCGCGAACTCACGTCGGGCATCTGGGTGTTGGAACTCCGCAAGGAGGACAGCTCGCGCCATTTTCTTCGGCTGGTGAAGTATTGATCCTGTTCGATCCGGGACAACGGAACATCGGTCCTTGGTGTCATTGCAACCAGATCCATTCCGCATGCGCATCATTACACTCGCTCTCTTCGCCACGCTCGTCGCACCTCTCGCCGCCCAACAAGTGGACTGGCTCACCAGTGCGCCGATGGCCTACACGATGAATCCGGAAATGCCGGACCAGGTGCTGGCCTCTGCACCCGGTCACTTAGTGGGCATGCGCCAGACGACGGGCACATTTGTTTATGGACAAACGGTATATGGTCAGGCGATCATGGAACGGCTCGACCCCACGACTGGTGCATCCGTCTGGTCGTGCGCGCTCTTTGACTCGGTGCATGTCTCAGCTGCGGCCGTTGGCGCTGATGGCAAAGCCTACTTCGCTGGATCTTTCATGGGGAACATGGGCTGGTGTGACGGCTCGAACCTCGGGGGAGTTGCGGGTCAGGCTGCATGGTATGAGAACCGGTTCCTTGTTGCTGTCGACCTCACCACCGGCTTCGTTGAATGGGCACGCAACATCTCCATGACCCAACCCAATGCAGGCGATATCGCTTCCCTGGCGATCGATCCGCAAGGCAACTTGTGGTACGCCTTCTCGGAATGGGGCATTGGCAAGGTCATCCGCGTGAACGCACTGGGGAATGATGTGGAAACGCGCCTTATCGATGGCCCACGCCTGATCGGCACCATCAGTTTCGATCCTTGGGGCGGATTGTATGTGAGCGGCTCGGCGGACAATAATGGATTCGCATTCGGAGGTCAGGCTTACCAAGGTTATGGCACCACTGGCTACTCGATGTTCGTGTTGCGTTATCAGCCGGACGGAACGGCGGGCTTCGCCCAGTTCGCGGATGACGTCACCTTCCACAACCCCACGGTGGTGGCTACCACCGATGGTCATGCGTACATCGGTGGTGCCATGCTTCTCGAAGGAACGAGTTGGGGAGGCATCGCTTTCAACGGACCCGATTGGGTGTACGCCACGTTCATCGCCAAGCTGGATAGCACGGGCACATTCCTCTGGGGCGCTGAAAGCGATCCGGCCGGCGGTCCGATCACCGGTGATATGAACCGCAGCAAGGGACCGTGCCTCGCGGTGGATGCGAACGACAACCCCTACCTCTTCGGCAATCTGCGCGGCCTGGTGGACTGGGGCAACAGCGTGGTGAGCAATGGTCTCACGCTCGGCGCACGATCGATGACGATCGTCTCCTTCGCACCGGATGGCACCCCGCAATGGGCGGCGACCAGCAACCCTATCGGCTTCTCCAACAATGCACAGACGATCACCGCGCTGGCGGAAAGCGATGCCATTCATTTCGCGGGGCACATCTCCGGCGAGTTCATGTTCCCCCCGCACACCACGGGAGCGGTCAGTACGCAGTCCGCCATGGTGGGGCGCATCGGTGGTTTGAGCACTTCCGTGGTTGAACAAACCCACAACTCCAGCATCACCCTTTGGCCGAACCCCGTGAACGATGTGCTGAATGTGGAGGTGAACATTGTTCGTCCGCTGCCTGCGGACCTCTTCAATGGAGCGGGTCAGCGGGTGCAAGCGCTCTTATTGAGACCGGGGCGCAATGTGATCGACATGAACGATCGTTCCAGCGGTCCCTATCTACTGCGCTTGGCGGATGGTACCTGTCTGCGCGTTGTTAAGGATTGATATGCCATCGGAGCCTCCTATGGGCCGGTATAGCTTCGCTGTAGAATGCGCAACACATGGAAGGCATTGGCGATGCTGTCCCTCTTGGGAGTGATGGCCGATGCGTGCAAACACGGCAAGTGTGAAGGTGGTGGGACCAGCTCCCACGGATCGACCCGGAGCCACAATGTCGGCGAGAATTGCATGAGTTGCCATCATCCGGATGGCGAAGGACACGGCTGCTGGCAGATCGGCGGCACGGTGTATTACAGTGATCACCACACCACCCTCTCGAATGCCAAGCTGTTGTTGTTCACCCTTCCTCAAGGGCAGGGTACGTTTGTGCGTTCCATTGATGTGGATGGGCTCGGGAACGTGTACACATCGGACAAGATCCCCTTCGATCAAACGATCTTCCCTGCGATACTCATCCCATCGGGCGATACCGCGTTCATGACGGAGCCGATCCACGATGGTGCGTGCAACCGCTGCCACGGTGTTTCCACGGAACGGATCACCGGTCCCTGATCCGTGATCACGTCCTCCTGTTCGCCAACAGCACCGGCGCCTGCCCATCGAAGGGGTTATCCATCCTTCCGATGCTGTGCGCATCCATGCCGCTCGCGCGCATCACGGTGCGGTCGCCGAAACGTTTGCGGATGCGATCCATCGCCTGGTAGAGGTCCATCGCCTCTTGTGTGTCGGTGAAGGCATCCATCTGATGGCCGCCACCCACGAGGTGACTGAAGCGCACGCCAACCAAGCGGATGCGCTGGCGACGATCGTACAGCGCGCGAAAAAGGTCGTGGATCAGCGGCAGGATGATGTGATCGCACGCGGTGTAGCCGATGCGCACTTGCCGCGTGTGCGTGTTCATGTCGGCGTAGCGGATCTTCACGGCGACGCAACTGGTGAGCTTGGCGCCCTTGCGCAGTTGGAAGGCGAGGCTCTCGGCCATGGCGGTGAGCAGCCCGCGCAGCTTCACCACATCAATGGTGTCGCGCGAAAAAGTGCGTTCGGTGCTGATGCTCTTGCGCTCGTGCCATGCGATCACCGGGCTGTCATCGATGCCATTCGCTTTGCGCCACAGCACCGGGCCGTGTTCGCCGAGCAAGCGTTGCATCAGGTCCACCTGCAATTCCTGCATGGTGTGGATCTTCGCCACGCCCATGCTGCGCAGCAAGTGCGCGGTCTTGCCGCCCACGCCGGGGATGCGTTCGATGGGCATGGGCGCGAGGAAGGGTTTTTCGGTTCCGCCGGGTACTTGCAATTGGCCATCGGGTCGGTGCTTGGCTTCGCCGGTGGCCACCTTGCTCACGGTCTTGTTGATGGAGAGGCCGAGCGAGTTGGGCAGTCCGCTCTCCTTGATGATGCGTTGCCGCAGTTCGGTGGCCATCTTCCAACTGCCGTGGAAACGGTCGGTGCCGCTCAGGTCCACATAGAACTCGTCCACGCTGCTCTTCTCGAACAGCGGCACATGCGCGCGGATGATCTCCGTCACCTCATCGCTCTTCTTCAAGTAAGCACCACTGTCGCCACGCAGGATGATCGCCTCCGGACACAGTTGCTTGGCCATCTTCATCGGCATGGCGCTGCGCACGCCGAACGTGCGCGCTTCATAACTGCATGAGGCCACTACGCCACGATCGCTGTCGGCTCCGATCAGGACAGGTCGGCCGATCAGCTTCGGTTCGCGCAAGCGTTCCACCGAAACGAAGAAGGTGTTGAGATCGAGATGCAGGATGGTGCGTTGGTCGCGGGCGAGCATGTTCAAGGCCTGGACGGTTTATCCGTCGATCGGGATGGCTAGAAAGTAGGTTGAATACCTCACCGCCACCCCGGCTCAGGTCCGGGGCAGGCTGCAACGAACGCAACGGTTTCGCAACGTGTGTTTGAAAATGAGCTGCCAATGCGTGGCGGGTCCTTGGTCCGCCATACGGCGGATTGCGTCTTGGCGGTAAAAGACCTCTTACTTCCCTCAACTCCTTCCACTTCAACCCATGGAACCTCGCCTCATCCTCAGTATCTTTGGGGCCGCGTCATTGTTTAGAACAATTCCAAATAGGCCATGATCAAGGTCAGTGAGAATGCCAAGACCGAGGTGACCAAGCTCCTCGGCATGGAAGGCCGTGGGCCGCAGCACTTTGTACGCGTGGGCGTGAAGGGCGGTGGCTGCTCCGGCCTCATGTACGACCTCATCTTCGACAACGAGATGAAGGACGGCGACAAGGTTTTTGAGGACAACGGCGTGAAGGTGGTCATCGACAAGAAGAGCATGCTCTACCTGCTCGGCACCACGCTCGATTTCAGCGGCGGTCTCAACGGAAAAGGCTTCCAGTTCATCAACCCGAACGCGAGCCGGACGTGTGGATGCGGGGAGAGCTTTTCGATCTGAGGTTCACCACAGAGGCACGGAGACACAGAGAAATTCAAAATGAGCAAGCGACAAGGCATGATGAGCTACACAGTGAATTCGCGTTCTCTGTGCCTCTGTGCCTCTGTGGTTTGAATGCATTCATGGCACAGGACACCGACGATATCCTCAAGGAAGTCACCGAGAAGGAGTACGCCTACGGCTTCATCACCAACATCGAGAGTGATAAGGCCGCGAAGGGATTGAATGAGGACATCGTGCGCTTCATCAGCGCGAAGAAGAACGAGCCCGAGTGGATGCTGGAGTGGCGCCTCGAAGCCTACCGCATCTGGCAGAAGATGGAGGAGCCGCACTGGGCGCACGTCCACTACCCCAAGATCGATTACCAGAACGCGTACTACTACAGCGCACCCAAGAAGAAGCCCACGTTGAACAGCCTCGACGAGGCCGATCCCGAGTTGATCGAGACTTTCAAGAAGCTCGGAATCAGCATGGAGGAACAGAAGCGCTTGGTCGGTGTCGCAGTAGATGTGGTGTTCGACAGCGTGAGCGTGAAGACCACCTTCCAAGCGGCATTGAAGGAGAAGGGCATCATCTTCTGCAGCTTCAGCGAAGCGGTACACAACCACCCGGATCTGATCAAGAAGTACCTCGGCAGCGTGGTGCCCCGCACGGACAACTACTTCGCCGCGCTCAACAGCGCCGTGTTCAGCGATGGCAGCTTCTGCTACATCCCGCCGGGTGTGCGCTGCCCGATGGAGTTGAGCACCTACTTCCGCATCAACGAGGCCATGACCGGCCAGTTCGAACGCACGCTGCTGATCGCCGATGAAGGCGCTTACGTGAGCTACCTCGAAGGCTGCACCGCACCGATCCGCGATGAGCACCAATTGCACGCTGCGGTGGTGGAGCTCGTCGCGCTGAAGGACGCAGAGATCAAGTACAGCACCGTCCAGAATTGGTATCCCGGCGACAAGGACGGCAAGGGCGGCATCTTCAACTTCGTGACCAAGCGCGGCTTGTGCGAAGGGGCGCGCAGCAAGATCAGCTGGACGCAGGTGGAGACCGGTCGCGCGATCACCTGGAAGTACCCGAGCTGTGTGCTGAAGGGCGACTACAGCACCGGTGAATTCTACAGCGTGGCGGTGACGAACAACCGTCAGCAAGCCGACACCGGCACCAAGATGACGCACATCGGCAAGGGCACGAAGAGCACCATCATCAGCAAGGGGATCAGCGCGGGCTTGAGCAACAACAGTTACCGTGGACTGGTGAAGATCGGCAAGGGTGCGAAGGGTGCGCGCAACTTCAGTCAATGCGATTCACTGCTGCTCGGTGATCGTTGCGGTGCGCACACCTTCCCGTACATCGAGAGCGAGAACCCCACGGCGATGGTGGAGCATGAAGCCACCACCAGCAAGATCGGCGAGGACCAGATCTTCTACCTCAATCAACGTGGCATCGAAACCGAAAAGGCCGTGAGCCTGATCGTGAACGGGTATTGCAAAGAGGTGCTGAACCAGCTACCGATGGAATTCGCGGTGGAAGCCCAGAAGTTGTTGGCGGTATCGTTGGAAGGATCTGTTGGATAAGGAGGTTTGAAGAGTTACGGGTTGACGGGTTCCGTGTTACGCGTTCTGGAAACTGAAACAACTGAACAATGGCCACCATCAAAGAGATTGAAGACCTTGATACTTGGAAGGACTCGCGTGCGCTGAACAAGAAGATCTATACGATCACGCGTCGCAAGGTGTTCAATGAAGACCCGGACTTACGTCGTCAGATCCGGAGGGCTTCTGTTTCTGTCATGTCAAACATCGCTGAGGGATTTGAGCGGAACAACAACAATTTCTTCATCAACTTTCTGACCATCGCGAAAGGGTCTGCGGGTGAATTGCGATCTCAGCTCTATTGTTGTCTCGATGGTGAATTCATCACAGAAAGCGAGTTCGAACCATTGAAAAAGGAGGCGAAGCTTTTGGGCGAACGGATCGGAAAATTCATCAAATACCTCGAAGCCTACCAAAGCCAACCGGGGAACGTAAGCCGCACTACCGTAAAAGGCCGAACACGCAACACGTAACCCGTCAACACGTAACGCATTTGCATTCCATGCTGAAGATCGAAAACCTCCACGCTCGCATTGAAGGCAAGGAGATCCTGAAAGGCCTGAACCTTGAAGTAAAGGCGGGTGAAGTCCACGCGATCATGGGACACAACGGCTCCGGAAAAAGCACCTTGGCCAACGTTCTCGCTGGTCGCGAGGAATATGAAGTGACTGCGGGCTCGGTGAGCTACCAAGGCACTGATCTGCTCGAGCTTTCCCCCGAAGAGCGTGCTTGGAAAGGCATCTTCCTTGCCTTCCAATATCCGGTGGAGATCCCTGGCGTGAGCAACATGAACTTCCTGCGCACGGCACTGAACGAGAAGCGCAAAGCGAATGGCGAAGCCGAGCTTGGCGGCAAGGACTTCCTCACGCTGGTGCGCGAACGCGCCAAGCTGGTGGAGATGGATCCCGACCTGATGAACCGCAACCTGAACGTGGGCTTCAGCGGTGGTGAGAAGAAGCGCAACGAGATCTTCCAGATGGCGATGCTCGAACCCACGCTCGGCATCCTCGACGAGACGGACAGTGGGCTGGACATCGACGCCTTGCGGATCGTCTCCAAAGGCGTGAACCAATTGCGCACGAAGGAGAACGCCTTCATTGTGGTTACGCACTACCAGCGTCTGCTGGATCACATCGTGCCGGACGTTGTTCATGTAATGGCCGATGGCCGCATCATCAAGAGCGGCCCGAAGGAACTGGCCTTGGAGCTGGAGGAGAAGGGATACGATTGGGTGAAAGGATAGATCAGTACGGGCGGGAAATTTCCAGCCCCAACGAAATGACCGCTACAACCATAACCGATCCGAAGACCACCGTGCTGCCACTATTGGAAGGAAGCACATGGCCCAACGCGGCGGAGGCCTTGGCGCAGGTCAATGCGCTGCCGATCCCCGGCACCAGGACCGAAGCTTGGAAATACACGCGCGTTGGCAAGTTGTTCAACCAGAACTACTCTGTTCCGAATGCCGCTGCGACGGTGACACTACCAGTGCGCCTGCCCTTCGATGTCACCCGCATTGTCTTCGTGAACGGCCACTTCCGCGCGGACCTGAGCGATGATCTCAAGGTGCAGAAAGGACTGGTCATCGACAGCCTGAGCAAGCACCTCTCCCACGGTCCGGTGAAGGAGCACTATGGCGCGAACGCTCCGATCAACGACCGGCTCTTCACCGCCATGAACGCCGCTGCACCAACCGACGGATCGATACTCTTGGTGACAAAGGGAGTGAAGGTTGAAAAGCCGATCCACATGCTTCATGTGATCACGGACAGCAATGCCTTGATACAGCCGCGCGATCTGTTGATGCTCCATCAAGACGCCGAAGCCGAAGTGATCTTCGAGACGGTTGGCAACAACGTTGGCGGGAGTCTGATCAACGCCGTGCGCGAAAGCGTGTTGGGTGAAGGCGCATGCCTCGCGATCCACCTGCTGCAGAATGCCGCTGATGGTCCATCGATGATCGGCCTTGACGGTGTGCTGGTGAACGCGAAAGGCCACTTCAGCATCGACACCACCACCTTGGAAGGGTCGTTGATCCGCAACGAAGTACACATCGCGCTGGCCGGTCCGGAAGCGCATGCCGAACTGAACGGCGTCTACGTCCTGAACGGCACCACGCACTGCGATAACCACACGTACATCGGTCACGACGTGCCGGATTGCACGAGCAACGAACTGTACAAGGGCATCGTGGCGGAAAAGGGCACGGGCGTATTCAACGGCAAGGTGTACGTGAAGCAGGATGCCCAGCGCACCCGCGCCTACCAGAGCAACGCGAACATCCTGCAAGGCGATGACGCGCGCATCTTCACCAAGCCCGAACTGGAGATCTACGCCGACGACGTGAAGTGCAGCCACGGTTGTACCATCGGGCGCTTCGATGAGCAGGGCATGTTCTACCTGCGTTCACGTGGGGTGAGCGAGGCCGAGGCGAAGAAGATGATGGCGCATGCGTTCATGAACGATGTGCTGGAACGGATCGCGAACGAGCATTGGCGCGAGCATTTGGCTGGGTTGATCGACACGAAACTGGGAATGCTATGAGGAGGTCTTACCACAAAGAGCGCAAAGGACACGAAGGAATGCACGCAGGCCGCCGCATTCGTATTCCCCTTTGCGCTCTTTGTGCCCTTTGCGGTAATATCCTATGAGCACGACTTCTTCACCGGTAAAGTCCGCCTACCATGTCGAGGAGTTCCGCGCACAGTTCCCGATACTAAAGGAGCTGGTACACGGCAAGCCGCTCGTGTATTTCGACAATGCCGCGACCAGCCAGAAGCCGCGTCGCGTGATCAAAGCGGAGAGCACCTACTACGCGACGATCAATGCCAACGTACACCGCGGTGTGCATACGCTGAGCACCAAGGCCACCGAAGCACAGGAGGCCGCGCGTGAGACCATTCGCAAGCACATCAACGCGAAACACGCGCACGAGATCATCTTCACCAGCGGCACCACGGCGAGCATCAACCTCGCAGCGACCAGTCTTGGTCAACTGCTGCTGGAGAAGGGCGATGAGGTGGTGATCAGCGGCATGGAGCACCACAGCAACATCGTGCCTTGGCAACTGGCCTGCGAGCGGCACGGTGCCACATTGAAAGTGATCCCGATCACGGAGAGTGGCGAATGGGACTTGGGTGAGACTCCGGGCCCTTCGACTCCGCTCAGGGAGGCCCGGAGTGAGGTGTTCACAGAGAAGACACGCATCCTCGCGATCTCGCATGTGAGCAACACGCTTGGCACGATCAATCCGGTGAAGGAGCTCATTGCGCAGGCGAAGAAGCAAGGCATCATCACCGTGGTTGACGGTGCGCAGGCCATACCGCATTTGAAGGTGGATGTGCAAGACCTCGGCTGCGACTTCTATGCCTTCAGTGGCCACAAAGCGTATGGCCCGACAGGCATCGGCGTGTTGTACGGCCGTGAAGAGTTGCTTGAGAAAATGCCGCCCTGGCAAGGCGGTGGCGAGATGATCGACCAAGTCAACTTCGAGAAAAGCACGTGGGCGAAGCTGCCGTTCAAGTTCGAGGCCGGCACACCGAACATCGCCGGGATCATCGGTCTCGGAGAAGCGATCAGCTGGATGAACGACTACGACCTCGATGCCATGGCCGCGCATGAACTCACCCTGCTCGCACGCGCGACCAAGGAGCTACTCACCATCGACGGTCTGCGCATCATCGGTACTGCGAAGGAGAAGGTCGGTGTGATCAGCTTCGTGATCGAAGGCGTACACCACTACGACCTCGGCACCTTGCTCGACCAGCAAGGCATCGCCGTGCGCACGGGCCACCACTGCACGCAACCGCTGATGGACCGCTTCGGTGTGAGCGGAACGACGAGGGCAAGCTTCGCATGCTTCAATACGATGGCGGAAGTGGATGCCTTGGTCGCCGCCACGAAGAAGGCAGTCAAGATGTTGCGATGATTCTTCGGCAAGCTCAGGATGACATGACCGCAACATTGGCACAAACCCAACAAGACCTCGTCGACGAGTTCGCCATGTTCACGGACTGGCAGGATCGCTACGAGCACCTGATCGAGCTGGGCAAGGACCTGCCCTTGATCACACCGGAGAACAAGACCGAAGAGAATCTTGTGCGTGGTTGCCAAAGTCGCGTGTGGCTCAGTGCTGAGTACCGCGCTTCGACTTCGCTCAGCGAGGGCACTGTGCATTTCACCGCCGACAGCGATGCCATGATCACCAAGGGCATTGTGGCTTTACTGGTACGCGTGTACAACGACCGCACACCGCAGGAGATCCTCGGCGCTTCCACGGAATTCATCGACCGCATCGGATTGCGCGAGCACTTGAGCCCGAACCGCGCAAATGGATTGAGTGCGATGCTCGACCAGATGAAGCGGTATGCGTTGGCGTTCTCGGCTGGATCTCACGAAGAGGCATGAGGGGGAGAAACACATATCACGTAGAGGCGCAGAGAACGCAGAGGGGAATCCCGCCACTCGCACTGCTTTACTCTGCATTCCCCGCGCCTCCGCTTCAGACTGCATTCGCATTCCACTTCTTCTCTGCGTTCTCTGCGCCTCTGCGTGAGACCGCATTCGCATTCTCCACTTCCTCCGCGCCTCCGCGTGAGGCTGCATTCGCATGCCCCTCCCTCTCTGCGTTCTCTGAGCCTCTGCGTGAAACCACATTCGCATTCCCCGCTCCCTCTGCTCCTCCGCGTGAGGCTGTATTCGCACTCTCCACATTCCCCGCGCCTGGTCAGTCCGCGCGAAGCGAAGGACCGCATGAGCCCGCATTTCACATCTGCCCTCTCCCATGACAGAAGACGAGAAGAAACAACTGGAGGACCGCGTGATCGACGCGCTGAAAACGGTGTACGACCCGGAGATCCCCGTGGACGTGTACGAGCTGGGCCTGATCTACGAGGTGAACGTGGACGACAATGCGCATGTGGACGTCAAGATGACCTTGACCTCCCCCTCCTGCCCGGTGGCGGAGAGCATGCCGAACGAGGTGGAGCAGAAAGTGGGGCAGACCTATGGCGTGTCCAGCGCGAAAGTGGAACTGACCTTCGAACCGCCTTGGGACAGAACGATGATGAGCGAAGCGGCGCAGCTAGAGCTCGGTTTCATGTGAGGATGGCTGTAGAAGCACTAAAGCGCAGAGAAGAATTGAACCGCAACGGCGCGACGACGCAACGAGCACGCAACGCGAAAGAGGCCAATACGTAACTGGCTCATGTCGGATGAACCCATCATCAACAAGGTCGCTTCCAGCGGGATCATCACCCTCGACCTGGAGGAGATGTACCCGCAAGGCGAGCGCGTGGTCTTCGATCTGAAGCCCCTGCTCTGGCAGGAGATCGCGCTGAAGGAGGACGACCTACGTGCCTTCGTGAAAGCGCACGACTGGTCGCAATACAAAGGCAAGTTCGTCTCGATCCATTGCTCGGCGGATGCCATCATCCCGACCTGGGCTTACATGCTCGTCGCGACAAGTCTTCAACCGCACGCAGTATTCGTAACGCAAGGCGATGCCAACGACTTGGAGCGTGCCATTTTCACACGTCTCGTTCAGCAGTTGGACATTGAACTCTATCGCGGTGCGCGCATCGTCGTGAAGGGCTGTGGCAAATTGCCGGTGCCACTGAACGCTTATGTGGAACTGAGCGCGAAGCTGATGCCTGTGGTGAAGTCGCTGATGTTCGGCGAGCCGTGCAGCACCGTGCCGCTGTACAAGGCGCCTAAGGCGTAGACTACCTTGGCGCGATGCGCTGGTTGATCTTCGCGTTGCTCGTTGTTCGCTGCTCGTTGGCGTTCGCGCAAGCGGATACCACGCGCGTCCCGAACAGCACGAACGGCTGGTACTTGAGTCCGCACGGAACGATCCGGATCCTCTTGCTCTTCGTGGAGATCGAATACGACCAAAGCCCCTCGCGAGATCCGCAACCCAACGGTTCGGAGAACTGGCCCAAGCACCAGCTCCCGAAGTGGAAGGACGAGGTCTTCGATCCACAACCGGCGGCTGCATATTTCGCACAGGTCACGCGCTATTATCACGACATGTCGTTGGGCCGGTACACGGTGCTGGGTGATTACATCGACACGATCCTGACGTTGCGCGAGAGCGAATACCCCACGGTGGGCAATGCGCACGGCATCGGCGTACTAGCGGTGAAGGAGGCGAACAAAATGGGGACGCTGCGTACGCATCACCACCTGAGCATCGCCGACTTCGACCTATGGAATCGCGGTGGTCGGCCGGGTATGCCGAAGCACCTGGGTGCCGACGATCCGCACAGCTATGACCATGTGATGGTGATCACGCGCAACAGCGGCCTCACACACAACCAAGGCAGTGTGGACCAAGGAAGTCCGGGCAAGCTCTTCGGATACGAGAGCGATTCACAAAGTCGCTTCGGTGGGATGTACGCGATGCCGTACGAGATCCTGCAGCACGAGTACAACCACTTGCTTTTCGGCGGGAACAACTTCCACGTGGGTGGTGGCAATGCGGCACAGTTCAGCAGCTACTTCCCGTTCCTACAAGGCGGTTGGAGCATGATGGGCGGCAGTAACAGTTCACTGCTCACGGGCAATGCGTGGGATCGCGATCGGCTCGGTTGGCGTGCAGCGGATGCCTCGCTACGCATCCATGCGCGCAGCAGCAACGGCACGGAGGTGAACAGCGACATCGATCCTTACAACGGTGATACCGGTGTGTTTGTGTTGCGCGACTTCATGACCACCGGTGACGCCGTCCGCATACGTCTGCCCTTCCTGCCCGAGAACGAATACGCGCAGTGGATCTGGTTGGAGAACCACCAGACCTATAAACGCAACGGTATCCTGAGCGACATCTTCCACTACGAGCAGATCATGCCGTGCGTGAGCGGGATCGTACCGGGCATCCATGCCTACCTGCAGGTTGATCGCGACAACCGTTACGGCACCGATATCTACGGCCAACACTCGGACTACCTGCGACCGATCCCCGCGAACGGGAACTTCGATCTGGAAGTGCGCACCACCACGGAGACCTTCGAGTGCCTATGGCCAGGGCCTACAACGCCTTTTGATGTTAGTACATCGCGCGATGCCAATCCGCTCACCGGCCAACAGGACCTCGAACTTCCGTTACGCACAGGTGGTGAAGGGAAGCTGAACCGTTCCACGCACATGGTGCCGCGCATTGAATACCGCGATGGCAAGAAGGTGGACCAAGGGCAGTTCTATGGGCACTCGCGCCAGGTCTTCACGCCGACCGGAGTGCGCAAACTCGGGATGACCACGAACCCTTCCTCCGCGAACATGCTCACGCTGCTGAACCAAGGAGGCAATGCCATGAACCGGTACGGACCACCGGACAATCGTGTGGTTCACTTGAATGGTATCGCGGTCGAACTTCTGGAACAACGTGCGAACGGAGACATCGCTATGCGGGTTCGCAACGATGACCGACGCATCGAGCACAACCTGCGGTGGTGTGCGGACAGCATCGTGTTGCATCCATCGTCCTACCACGACCGTACCGCGCTAACCATCGCCAGCGGCGCCCGGCTGACGCTTGATCGATCACGCACGCCGACACAACTCCAACGGGTGGGTGGTACGGACAACAAGCCATGGTACAGCGCACCCACGCGGTTCGTCATCGCGGGTGGAGCCACCGTGGTCGGTGAACGGAACTGCGAACTGGAGTTAACGAACGAGAGCGTGATCCACGTGATGCCCGGCGCGCGACTTGATCTCCACACCAAAGCGAAGGTGAACGTGCAAAGCGGATCGCGGATCATCGTCCACGCTGGCGGTGAGTTGAATGCGCGCGCGAAGGTGTTGCGCAAACTCAGGAAACAAGGACGCGTGGTGGAGTTGTCTCAGTAGGCCCGCACGTTCTTCCCTTCGTGGAAGTTGATGTACGCACGGTTCACCACGCGATTGCCGCCGGGTGTGGGATAATCCCCGGTGAAGTACCAATCGCCTTTGTGATCCGGGCAGGCGGCGTGCAAGCCCTCGATGCTCTGGTAAACGATCTTCACCTCGGCGTTGATCACTTCCGGCGTGAGCAGTTCGGCGATCTTGTCGCTGATCTGTTCCGCTGTGAACGGCCGGTAGATGTCCTTCACCACGTTCTCCTGCTCGGTGAACGGCCGCCCGACCATGGCGACCGCGCGGTCGTACACATCGTCGATGATATTCTCCTGCTTGGTCTCCTTCAGCAACGCGATGGCTGCGCGGAAGGCGATGAGGTCGCCCATCTTGGCCATGTCGATGCCGTAGCAATCGGGGTAGCGGATCTGCGGCGCACTGCTCACCACCACGATGCGTTTCGGTTCCAAGCGATCCAACATCCGCAGGATGCTCTGCTTCAACGTGGTGCCGCGCACAATGCTGTCGTCGATCACCACCAGGTTGTCCACGCCGGGGCGCACGGAGCCGTAGGTGATGTCATAGACGTGCGCCACCAGATCATCGCGTGCATCATCGGCGGTGATGAAGGTGCGGAGCTTCGCGTCCTTGATCGCCACCTTCTCCAAGCGTGGCCGAAGTGCAAGGATCGCGCGCAGCTTTACAGGATCGGGATCGGGGCCGAGTTCCAGGATACGGCGCTCCTTCACGCGGTCCAGTTCATCCTCCATCTCCTTCAGCATGCCGTAGCACGCCACTTCCGCCGTGTTCGGGATGAAGCTGAAGACCGTGTTCTCCAGATCGTGGTCTATGGCCTCCAGGATCGCAGGACATACCGAACGGCCGAGCGCGATACGCTCACGATAGATATCACGATCACTGCCGCGACTGAAGTAGATCCGCTCGAAACTGCACGCGCGCTTCTCCACCGGCTCGCGCACTTGCTGCTCGCTGTACGATCCATCCTTTCGGATGATGAGCGCATGTCCCGGAGTGAGTTCCTGGATCTGCTCCGTCTTCAAGTGGAATGCGGTCTGGATCGCCGGTCGTTCACTGGCCACCACCACCACTTCATCATCGGCGTACCAGAAGGCCGGACGAATACCCGCAGGGTCACGCAACACGAAGGCATCGCCGTGGCCGATCATACCGGCCAACGCATAGCCACCATCGAAATCCATGGCGCTGTTCACCAGGATCTGGCGCACATCCAACTTCTCGCCGACCACTTGCGTGATCTGCTTGTCGTTGTATCCGAGCTGGCGGTGGATCGCTGCGATACGATCGTTCTCCACATCGAGGAAGTGGCCGATCTTCTCCAGCACGGTCATCGTATCGCTCCGCTCCTTGGGATGCTGGCCGATGGAAACGAGCAGGTCGAAGAGCTCGTCCACGTTGGTCATATTGAAGTTGCCCGCCACCACCAGATTGCGCGTCATCCAATTGTTCAACCGGCGGCGCGGGTGGCAGTTCTCCAAGCTATCCCGCCCGAACGTGGCGTAACGCAGGTGGCCCAAGAGCACTTCGCCCATGAAGGGCATCCCGCGTTTCAGGCTTTCGGCATTGATCGCTGCTTCGGGATCGGCCGCCAAAGCTTCTGCATAGCCCTTGTCCACCTTCCCGAAGATCTTCTGGATGGCCTGTTTGTCTGTGCTCCGTTCCCGATCGATGTAGTTGAGCCCAGGCACGGGATCCAACTTGATGGACGCGATACCAGCCCCGTCCTGCCCCCGGTTGTGCTGCTTCTCCATGAGGAGGTACAGCTTCTTCAACCCATACAGCGGCGAGCCGTAGCGGTCCTGGTAGTAGGCAAGTGGTTTGCGAAGGCGGATGAGCGCAATGCCGCACTCGTGCTTGATGGCGTCGCTCATGGTGGGGTGGCCAAAGGTACGGGGCGCCGACCAGCCCATCCGGCGCCCGCCCAGGTGTGACGGAAGTCCCTGCCGGTCAAGCAACTTTCGGGGGGTTGAGGGGGTCTTTCCGGCGTACTTTGGCAAGTAGCCAAGCCCGGCCGTGCGCACCTTCCTTTTCATACTCCTGATCGCACTGGCGTGGCCGGTGATGAGTGCGCCACCTGCGGCCACCTTCACCGAGAACAAGGGCCAATGGCCGGAGGAGGTCCTTTACCGTACGCTGGTGCCCGGGGGAGCACTCTTCGTGGAGCGGTCCGCGTTCACGTACATCATGTTCTCCGACAGTTCGCTCCGGCATCATGGCCATGCACATCAACCAGAGGACCCGGGAAAAGGAAAGGCGCATGCCTACCGGGTGAATTTTGAAGGCGCACAGGCCCAGGCGTGGACAGGGTCGATGCGCCAGACGCACTATGAGAATTTCTTCATCGGAAACGATCCTGCGCGCTGGGGTTCGGGCTGTGGAGTCTTCGGCGAGGTCCTGTTGAAGGATCTCTGGCCGGGTATCGATCTGCGGATCAGCGGTAAGGATGGGATCAAGTATGATCTCATCGTCTCACCGGGGGTTGATCCTTCGGTGATCCAACTGCGGTACGAAGGACAGGACCGTTTGGTATTGAAGAACGGGACGGTGGAAGTAGGCCTGACCACAGGCCGGATCGTGGAGGAAGCACCCATCGCATTCACGAAGAACATTCTGACCGCGCGATCCGAAGGAGGATCCCTTCATGTTGAATACGACGAGCCGGTGCAGCGTTCTTGCATGTACGTTTTGAAGCAGGACGTGTTGTCGTTCGATACACCGATCGTGCGCGATGCACAACTCATCATCGACCCCACACTCACCTTCGGCAGCTACAGCGGCAGCACAGCCGACAACTTCGGCTACACCGCCACCTACGACGATTCGGGCCACTTGTACGGTGGCGGCATCGTGTTCAACACAGGTTATCCGCTCACCTTGGGCGTGCTACAGAATTTCTGGGCGGGTGGTACCATCGATGTCGGCATCAGCAAGTGGAGTCCGGATGGGACCAGCCTGGTGTGGAGCACCTACCTCGGCGGCAACGGGGCCGAAAGTCCGCACAGTTTGGTGGTGAACGATCAGGACGAACTCTTCGTGATGGGTTCCACTGGTTCACCGAACATGCCCGTAACCCCCGGTGCCTTCGACACCAGCTTCAACGGTGGGCCGCTGTTCAATAGCTGGTCACCCGTGACCGGTGGCTACGGCTTCTTCCACAACAACGGCACCGACATCTTCGTGGCACACTTCAACGCCGGTGCCACTGCCCTCATCGGTTCCACCTACATCGGCGGGACCGGGAACGATGGCTTGAACATGATCGCCACGCTCACGCACAACTATGGCGACCATTTCCGCGGAGAGATCGCGCTGGATGGGAACGGCAATCCGGTGGTGGCCACCTCCACGCAGAGTAGCGATATGCCGACCTCCCCGGGCGCCCCTCAAGCCGCCTTTGGTGGGGGTGGGCAGGATGCATACCTGTTCCGGCTGAACCCGGCCCTGACCACCTTGCTATGGGGAACCTATTACGGAGGTAATGGTGGTGAGAATGGATTGGGCGTGCAGTTCGACAGCAGTGGCGAGATCTTCATCAGCGGGGGAACCACCAGCTCGAACCTGCCGATGGCCGGAACCCCGTCCGACAACAGCTTCAACGGCGCCTCCGATGGATACATCGCACGCTTCAACGCGACCGGAACCACGATGCTATCCAGCACATTCGTGGGCACCACGGCATACGACCAGGCCTACTTCGTGCAATTGAACACCGCCGATGAGGTCTTCGTGGTCGGCCAGACGCATGGGGCCTATCCCGTTACACCGGGGAAGTACAACAACCCCGGTAGCACACAGTTCGTGCATAAGTTCTCGCACGACCTCAGCACTTCGCTGTGGAGTACGCGATTGGGCAATGGCAATGCGGCCCAGGACCTTTCGCCCACGGCCTTCCTGGTGAGCGATTGCGGACAGATCTACCTGAGCGGCTGGGCCGGCACGGTGAACAACTTCGCCGGCAATGCGGGCAGCAGCACGAATGGTTCACCGGTGACACCGGATGCGTTCCAGAGTAGCACCACCGGCAGTGACATGTACCTCATGGTGCTTGCACCGGAAGCCACGGCGTTGAACTACGCCACCTACTTCGGCGGAACCTCCAGCGCGGAGCATGTGGATGGTGGCACCAGCCGCTTCGACAAGAACGGCACCGTGTATCATGCGGTGTGTGCGGGCTGCGGCAGCCAGGATGATTTCCCCACGACGCCGGGCGCCTGGAGCAACACGAACAACAGCAGCAACTGCAACCTCGGCGTGTTCAAGTTCGATCTCTCGCCAGCACAAGCGATCATCGGGATCAACGGACCTACAAGCATCTGCATTTCCGCCACGGCGCAATTCACCAACACCAGCGTGGGTGGCACGGACTACGAATGGTCCTTCGATGATGGCAGTCCGAATTCGAATGTGTTCGCACCTTCACACACCTTCGGCACACCGGGGGAATACAGCGTGAGCATGGTGTTGAGCGATAACAGCGGCTGCCTTCCGGGTGATACCGCGACGATCGTGATCACGGTACTCGGTGCTCCTGTTGCCCAAGCCGATGTCGTGGACCCGATCTGTCCCGGTGGGGATGTGCAGTTGAATGCGTCCGGTGGCAGCAGCTACCTCTGGTTCCCGAACATCGGCCTCAACGCCAACAACGTCGCGAACCCCGTGAGCACACCGCCACAGACGATGGTCTACAGCGTGGTGGTGAGCGATGCGTGCGGCAGCGACACCGCGCAAGTGGATGTGCAGGTGATCGATCCGCAAACGACGCTCATGCCCGATACCTCCGTGTGTGCGGGCGGAAGCATCGTGCTGATCGCGACCGGAGGAGGGGGATACGTGTGGGCGCCAGCAGCCACACTTGATGATCCTGCGATCGGCACACCCACCGCCACGCCTGATACCACAACAGCATACAGCGTTGTGATCACTACGCCGGACGGCTGCGTGGTCATTGATTCGCTCCATGTGCAGGTCTTCGATGCACCACCTGTTCCACAATTGCAGGACACCACCATCTGTTTCGGTACCAGCGTGCAACTCATCGCCACACCGGCGGACGTGTATGATTGGCATATCGCCAATGGCATCACCAGCCTCCATGTGCAATCACCGATCGTGACGCCGACCATGCCCACGCTCTATATCGTGGACCTCATGAATGCGTGCGGTTCACTCACGGACAGCGCTTTCGTGGACCTGACCTTCGTGTATGCCAACGCTTGGCCGGATACGCTGGTGTGCCCAGGTGTGCCGGTGCATCTGGGGGCCTCCGGCGGCCTCGCTTATCTATGGACACCCGCTGCCGGACTCAACAATGATACGGTGCCGGATCCGTGGGCAACACCGGCCACCAACACCCTATACCGGGTCGTGGCCTTCGATGCCATCGGTTGTACGGACACCGCTTTCGCCTTTGTTGAACTGCTTCCGTGGCCCACCGTAACAGCCGGCCCGGATCTGATGATCGACTACGGTGATGTGGTGCAACTCACCGCCATAGGCAACGGCACCATGGTGTGGACCCCGGCGATCGGGCTGAGTGATAGCACGAGCGCATCACCCTTCGTGCGGCCGGAGGAAACAACGACCTACACCGTGACCGTGAGCGATGCCTTGGGCTGCAAGAACACCGATGTACTCGTGGTCGTCGTAACCGGCAGCCTGTACCTACCCAACACCTTCACCCCGAACGGAGATACCTACAACGACACCTTCGGCGCGTTGGGCAAGGAGATCAAGGATTTCGAGTTGATGGTCTTCAACCGCTGGGGTGAATTGATCTGGACCACGAACCAGCTCGGCGGCCGCTGGGACGGCACTTACCACGGCGTGGAATCACCTATCGATACGTACGTGTGGAGAGTGAAGGCGATCGAGTTCAGTGGAAGACTTCACGAGGCCATCGGCCATGTGAACCTCGTACGCTGATCCTCAGGTCCGTCACTCCGGAACGCTGTTACCCACGTCACTCCGGAAGCCTGACGAAGGAAGGCTATCCGGAGTCTCACCAATGTCCAACTGCTTCTGATGTTCCTGCCGATCGCGGATGATCAAGGTTCGTGCTATGCCCCTCGATCACTGCTTCGTGCCGTACCCGTGGTGGACGAACACATCACCGCTGGTCTGGTAGTACAGCAGCGCACCGGTGAAGGTTCCGCTCCCGGTCATGTTGTACGGCCCGCTTACATTCTGTGACGGGAACGAGAAGAAGCTTCCGGCGAGCAGCGCGTAATATGAAGCACCGTCGTTCCACAGGTTGTTGAAGTACAACGTATCGGAGACCGTGCCCCCTTTGTTGATGCTCAACACATAGTTCACGAACGGTGGCGTGTACGGCACACCCGCCAACCACAGCGAATCCGTCACCACGTAAGTGCCCACATAACCGTCACGTGCATCGGTGGGTGCTGGCGTGGGACTCGGTGCGGGATCATCGTCATCGTCCTTCTTACAGGAGGTGATGAGGAGTATGGCTGAAAGGACGAAGAGGGAGGCGCGAAGAACAGGCAGGTGTTTCATGAGCGCAGGGAAACGTTGATATGCAAGCTAACCAGCGAAGTGCTCCTTCCCCACCCCCCACCACTGTAGTGCCGCACCGCTGAGCAGCATCTCCTTGGTCGCTGCATCGTAGGGCATGCTGTTGATCAGCTGCCCTGGTTCCAACTCGCCCAAAGGGAATGGGTAGTCGGTCCCCATCGCCACGCGGTTCGCGCCGAACTGGTCCACAACCACCTTGAGGATCGCCGGATCATGCACCAGTGAATCGATCCAGAAGCGGCCGAGGTATTCGCGCGGATTCACGTTGTTGTCCACTGCGCAGAGGTCGGGACGCATCAGGAAGCCATGCTCGATCCGGCCAAGTGTCGCGGGGAAGGATCCCCCACCATGCGCAAAGGCCACACGCAGATTCGGTAATCTTTCGAAGAGTCCGCTGAAGATCATGCTCACGATCGCGGTGGTGGTTTCCACCGGCATGCCCACAAGCCAAGGCATCCAGTATTTATCCATCCGTTCGGTGCCCATCATATCCCATGGATGCACGAAGACCGCCATGTCCAGTTCCTGGCACGCCTCGAATACCTGGAGCAACCGTGGCTCGCCAAGGTTCATCCCGTTGATGTGCGTGCCGACCTGAATACCGACCAGGCCGATCCGCTTGCAGCGTTCAAGCTCCTTGATCGCCATCTCCGGTTCCTGCATCGGCAGCGTGCCGAGGCCCACGAACCGCGTGGGCCACTTCCGCACGATGTCCGCGATGTGGTCGTTCAGGAACATTGAAAGATCCAAGGTGTCCTGCGGCTTGGCCCAGTAGCTGAACATCACTGGCACCGTGCTGAGCACTTGCACTTGCACATGTTGCGCATCACACTCTCCGATGCGCACTTGCGGATCCCAGCAATTCGCCTGCACCTCACGGAAGAACTTGTCGTCCATCATCATCCGCGCGCAGCCCGGCTTGTGATGGTCCAAGTGGATGAAGCCCCGGTAGCCGTACTTCGACCCGAAGTCCGGAATGTTCTCCGGCAGGATGTGCGTATGGATGTCGATCGAGAAGAGCTCGGCCATGCTTACACGAAGCGTGGATCGGTCTCCATCACATGACCGCACTTCTTGCATGTGCGAAGGTCCAAGCTGCCGTAGAATTCACGGAAACGCGGCTGGAAATCCTTCTCCACATCGTGCAGAATGAAGCGGAACTCATGCAGCAGGTGGTTGCACTTCTCGCAGTACCACTGCAAGCCATCCTCCAATTCGCGGTCGTCGCGCTTCACTTCGATCACCAGACCCACCGTACCTGCACCACGTCTTGGTTGGTGCGGCGTGCGTGATGGCAGCAGGAACATCTCTCCCTGTTTGATCGGGATCGTCACCGCCTTCCCGTCCTCCTGGATCCCCACTTCGATGTCGCCTTCCAATTGGTAGAAGAGCTCTTCCGTTTCATTCCAATGGTAATCCTTGCGCGCATTCGGACCACCCACGATCATCACGATGTAGTCGCCCGCATCGTTGTACAGATTCTTGTTGCCGACAGGCGGTTTCAACTGGTCCCGGTTCTCGGTGATCCAGCCGTTCAGGTTAAAGGGTCTTCGGATGCTCATGGCCTTGGGTCTTGTGGCTAAGGTAGGCTCCTGCGCCCTCCGGCGTACCCACCAAAGCCGAAGGGTGGCACGAGGCCACCCTTGAGCGTATGGTGTATGTGGTGTGGTTCAATGTTTAACGGAGCGGCCTGCCTGCAAGAGCGCGGCTCCGTTGGCGCGCATCATATCAGCGGTGTACTCATGGTCCTGCACGAAGGCCATGGCCTGTTTGTTCCATTTGATGATGGCGAAAGGATAGTCCAGGACGTCCGTATCCGCACCTTCATACTTGGTCGCCACGAGCATGCTCATTTCGATCCCGATGGGCGCAAGGCCCATAACATCCGCAGGGATCTTCGCGCGGGTATCCACCAGCATTCGTTTGGGCAGGAAGCCTTCCATTTCGAATACGATCGCGAACTCCTTGTCCAACCCGAGACCTAGGCCGAAACGCCCGCTCTTGTCCGTGAGCTGGTGGCCAACAACATCATTGCCGTCATACACCGTCACCGAACATCCCTCCAGTTTCCGCTCACCGTCGGTTATCCGACCCGTGACCTCCAGGATAAGTGTATCCAGGTCCTGGGCAGCTCCTACAGTCGCGATGCAAAATGTGAACGCTATGAACAAGTTCCGGTACATGGCCCCCTTGTACCCCGAAGGAACGCGACAGGTTACGTGCGTGCCCGGAACGCGAAAGGGCGAGGATGCCCCCGCCCTTCGCGTTCTCGGGTTCGGTACTTACTGCACGATCAGGCGCAGCGTCGCACTACCGGTATCGCCCGTTAAGCGCACCGAATACACTCCTTGCGCGAGCATGCCGCGCAGGTGAAAGGTCTGGGGCTGTCCGGATACCATCGCGCGGCGCTCGGAATGGACCGTGCGTCCATTCATGTCGACCACATCAATACGCGTCAGTCCATCGATCCCAAAGCTGCTCAGGCTGAAATCCCCCGATCCTGGATTGGGGAAGATGTTCCATGAACCCGCGGATGCTGAAGCGAGTCCATCGCAGATCTCCACGTTGACAAGTACATAGTTGTCGGAAAGGTCAACGCAGCTTCCGCTTGTTGAGAGCGCAGTGATCAATTCTCCGGGATCCGCACCCACCAAGGTGCCGTTGAAGCTCACACCCCACACCCGATAAAGACCGAGTGGTGCACTGTTGAAATCCAGCGATCCACCCGGAAGAACGGCGATGATCTGATCGTTGTCATCCGTCAGGATGAACTCGTAGTTCTCCGCGCTCACGCTCGATGTGAGGAAGTCGATGATGTCCGCTTCGGTATCCTGGCAAACATCCACCGTGAAGCTCCCCATTCCGGTCTGCACCGTGCCACCATCACAAACCACGGATGGTGAATCGCCGCTGATGCAAAGCCCGAATTGGCCACCGTTCCCAAAGGTGTAATTGCTGTACACCCGCACGATATAGTCCACGAAGGGATCGGTCGTCAATACGATCGGCACTACTGGCTGGATCAGACAGATCAACTCATTGCCGCCGCAGCCATCGGTAACCACCACCGCCCAATCCTCCATGGTCCCGTGATCAAGCGTGATCGTCACCTCGGTGTTCTCGCCCGAATTGAACGTGTACCACATGTCGAGGACATTGGATCCGGGATCATCACAACTCGGATCACCACCGTCCATGGTTGCGTAGGTGTTGTCGCCGCTCACCGCATTCGCCGGACAATCATTCACCGCATTGATCGGGAGCGGGAAGGCGCTGATGCAGTCATCGTTGGCAGGCGCACAGTCGTTCACGACCACGGTTGCACCCACGAGGTCGATGGCGCCGCAAATGTCACCGCCACCTTGGACGAGCAGCGTGTAGATGTCGAAGCCGGTGGTGAGGCCCAGCTCGATCAGCCCCACATCAATGGTGTTCGGATCATAGACCAGGGTATGGATGAGATAGGTCCCCGGCACGGTGATCGGGAATACAGGACCGCCGTTCAATGCGACGATGGTCAGGTTGGCTCCTTGCGACAATGCGTAGGCGACCTCGTATCCATCCGGAACCACGATGTCCCCGTTCGGCATTGCACCAACTTGCGTGGTGCCCTGGAACAGACAAACGGACGCCTCATCGATGGTCAGGGTTCCGGCGTCCGCATCGCACGGCACGCACTCCTGCACTGTGATGGCCGCACCGGTCACGTCAAGGCTTCCGCAGATAAGGCCACCGGCCTGGATCAGCTGGCTTTCGATGTCGCTCAACGGGGTCGAGCCCAGCACCACGCCGGAAAGATCCAGGGTGTTCGGATCATGGACCAAGGTGTGGATGGTATAGTCGCCGGCCTGTGTTGCGCTGAACGTCGGCATGGCACCCAATTCCATGATCACCAGCCCGGGGCCTTGGGTGAGCACGTACAGGATCTCGTAGCCAACCGGTATAACCGCATTGCCATCCGGCGTTGCCGAGAGATCCGCCATGCCGCCTACCAAGCATGCGATGGGTTCAACTGCTGTAAGGCCACCGGCTTCCGCGAGGCAACTGTTGCAATCCTCCACGACGAAGACCGCTCCCACGGGATCAATGCTTCCGCAGATGAACCCGGCGTTATCGATGAAGAAGTCAATGATCTCCTGGATCGATGTCTCGCCAGGCGTCAAGACGCCCAGGTCGATCACATTCGGATCGTACACCAGCTCGTGGATGGCATAGCCATCGGCTTGGGTCACGGTGAAGCTGGCGCCCACGCTCACCTGCATCACCAGCTGGCCGGGTCCTTGTGAAAGCAAGTAGGCGACCGCGTATCCGTCCGGTACAACACCATTGCCGTCCGGTGTTGCGCTGATCTGCGCCTCACCTGCTAGGAGGCATACCGGCGTTACATCGGCTATAGAGGTGCCTGCAACGGCATCACATGGAACACAGACCCCGACCATGATCGAAGCGCCTCCTTGATCAAGGCTGCCGCAGATCGTGCCACCACCTTGGATCATCTGGCCATTCACTTCATCAATGGTTGAAGCACCAAGCACGATCGTCCCGGGATCGAAGGTGGCCGGATCATATACCAACGTGTGAATGGTGAAGACATCGGCCATGTCCACGGTGAAGACCGGATCTGCGGACACTTGTTGGATCATGGAGGATCCGGAAAGGAGATAGAGGACCTCATATCCCGGAGGAACGATCATGTTCCCATCAGGCACTCCACTGATCTCCGCCGCACCATCCACCAAGCACACTGGATCCTGGGTCGGCGAAATACTCCCCGCGCTGGCATCACAAGTGGTGCATTCCTGCACGGTGATCGCCGCACCGGACACATCCGAACTGCCGCAAACGCTACCACCACCTTGGATCAGTTGGTCCGTGATATCGCTCAATGGGGTTACACCGGTAGCACACCGGACAGGTCGAGCGTGTTGGGGTCGTAAACAAGCGTGTGGATCGCATAATCATCCGCAGCATTCACGGTGAAAGCTGGATCGGTGAAGACATCCACGATGACCTGGCCCATGCCTTGGGTCAACACATACATCGTTTCGTAACCCGGAGGAACCACAGCGTCCCCGTTCGGCGTTGCGCTGATATCAGCGGATCCCGCGACAAGGCAAACCGGCGAGTCGGCCGAGAGGGTGCCGGCATCGGCATCACACGTAGCGGGCGCGGGTCCGACCAAACAGATCCCGAACGAGGTAGGGCTTGGTTGGCTGAGGAACCAATGGTAGATCCGTACATAATAGGTCTCCCCTATCGTCAGCCCCGTGACCACCGTGTTCGGTGTATCCCCGCATGCGATGTTGGTGCCGTTGCATCCCCCTGATCGGATATCGATCACCGGATCCCAAGTGCCAAGGATCCCGAGGATGATGGTATGCGTCACATCCGTGGCGGTGAAACGATACCACACATCGTCATTGGCGACGCCTGTCCAGCCGTTGCAGGTGATCGGGGGAATGGACTCGGTCGCATTCGCGACATCCCCGAACACCATGTTGCAATCAAGGCTCGGGATGAGTTCGATCGCACCGGAGCAATCGTCGTTCGGCGGCGGTATCAATCCATCCAGCAGACAGATGGTGAAGGCCGTGTTCGATGGGAGCGTCGCTTCCCAGTGGTAGATCCGGACATAGTACGTCTCGCCGATGTTGAGGCCGGTCATCAGCTTGTAGGTCCCGTTCACACAATCGATGTTGGTGCCATCGCAGCCCCCGGAGCGGATATCGATCACCGGATCCCAGTCGCCGCTGATCCCCAATTGGATCGCATGCGTGGTCTCCGTGGCCGTGAACTTGTACCAGACGTCATCATCGGCAACACCGGTCCAGCCATCGCACCAAATGGCCGGAACGGATTGGGTGGTACCGCCCACGTCACCATCGATCGGGTTACAGGTATTGCTGGGGAACAATTCCACCGCACCGGAGCAGTCGTCGTTCGCGGGTTGCGCGAATAGGCTTCCGGTAACAGCAAGAAGGAGCGCAAGTGATAGTGATCTTAGTGACGTAATTTTCATTTCCGGGTTATCTATCTGTTGAGAAGGTCTAGGTTCCGATCATCTCATGATCAGGGTTCTGTTCGGTCGGCGAAGGTTCGATCAAAGCGGGATCTTCCCGTCACCACGGGCTTATCATTTTTCCACAAGCAAGGACCGGATATGGCGACCGTCGGTTGCCGCACACTTGAAAATAAGAAGGGCGTCCACCTCGCGGTGAACGCCCTTCAACGGATCCCGTATCCGATCAGCGCACGACGATGCGCTGCTCGTAGGTCCGTTCAGCTGATGTGAGTCGCAGCAGGTAGGTACCTGTCGCCAATCGGCCAGCCAACTGAAGTGGCAACACGCTGTCCGCGCTAACGGAGCGGCGGTTGTTGTACACCACCCGGCCGGTCATGTCCAACACGTCCATCGTCACCATACCCTCCGCACCCGCATAACGGATGGTGAAGTCGCCGTTGCTCGGGTTGGGGAATACCGCCCAACCTGAAGCGTTCAACTCGTTCGCTCCGGTGATGATACCGATCATGTCCACGGTGTAATCCTCCACCTGTCCATACGTCGAAGTATCGCACGGCGTGGCGTTCGGAGTGTTCTGGTAGTCCACTCCAACATAGGTGTCGTGTAGACGAACACGCATGCGGGTCGGGCCAGCCAACGCCGTCAGCGGTACAGCGACCATGCCGGTGTGTGGGCCAATGCCGGTAGGCGAGGAGAACATCAATTCACCCGCATCGAAGGTGGAACTGTGATCCCAATCGATCCATGCCAACACCTGATCAGTTGCATAACCTGCCGCGATCGTCACCGAGATCGGGTAGGAAACACCGGCCACCACCGAGGCGGTCTGGCTGGTGAAGTCCTCGAATCCCGCAGCGCTGGAGGAGGTGTTGTTGAGGTCCGCGAAGGTCACGTTGCTGATCTTCTCATACAGCAAGCTCGCCGCACCTGCTTCGCAATAGTTGCCAGGGTTTGCACAGGCTGTAGCCGAGACATCAATACTGTACGGTCCGATCGCCATGGCCGGATCCATGAGGACCGGCAAATACCACGTGCCCGCAGGTAGGTTGAAGTAGGACACCACGTAATTGTTCGGGCATGTTGTGGCTTCGTAGGCGCCAAGCACATAATCATTCCCAGGGCAGCTATTCGTCAAGAAGATCCACACGTTCGTGAATGCCGGGGAGGTGGCGCAATAGGACACCACCACATTGCTGCACTCGGTCGTGGTGAAGGCATGCCAGACCGTCGGGTCGAGCGGATCCAAGGGAGAGCCTGGGATCACATCATCGATGCTGGTCGCATTCGTGTTATCACCTGTGAAGGTGACCGTGGCTCCAATAGCCAAGGCGACCGGGGTCACATCGAAGCACAGGTCATTCGGCGGGGTAGGTCCGCCGCCGCCGATGTTCACGGTGTAGTCCTCCACCTGCCCGTAGGTGGATGTACCGCAAGGTGTGTCGTTCGCAACGTTCGTGTAGGTCGTTCCATCGTGCGTGTCGTGCAAACGAACGCGCATACGGGTGGTCCCTGCCATTGTACCGCCCGGGATGGCAATGGTACCGGCATGCGGACCAGCTCCGATCGTGGAGGTGTACACGAGTTCACCGGGTTCGAAGCTCAGGCTATGGTCGAAGTCGATCCAGATCAATACCTGATCGCTATCCCATCCATCGGTCAACGTCACGGTTACCGGATAGGACTGGCCTGCGGTCATGTTGCCCGTAACGGAGGTGAAGTCCTCATACCCGAGCGTGGCGGTGGAGGTGTTGTTGATGTCCGCCACGGTCACGTTCCCGATCTTCTCGAGGGCCGCAGCGGTGCTGGTGGCGCTTGCGGCGCAATAGCCCGTTCCACAAGGCGTGCTCGTTACACTGATGCTGTACGCTCCGACCGGTGTGTTGGCCGGATCCACCATGACCGGGATGTAGTAGGTGCCGGCAGGCAGCTCCGCAAAGCTCAAAGTGCAATTGTCAGGAGAGGTCGTTCCGGTCAACACACCAGTAACGAAATCCGGGCAACTCACCGCCAGGTTCACGAGGAAATTAGTGAACTCCGAACCGGGCACGCAATAGCCGATGTCGATATTCGAGCACTCCGTGGTGGTGAAGGCCTCCCACACGATCACGAAGTTGGTCGGGGCATCCACCGTGGCGCCGGTGTTGTCACCACTCATGGTGACGGTACCGGGTACCGAAAGGCTGTGGACCACCGCACCACCACACTCATCATTCGGTGGGGTTCCGCCGCCAGCGGCGATCTGGATCACATAGTCCTCGATCTCGCCATAGCTCGCCACGCCGCAAGGTGTGTCGTTGAAGTTGTTGGTGTAGGCCGAACCATCATGCGTGTCGTGCAAGCGAATGCGCATACGCGTGGTACCCACGGTCGCCCCGCCAGGAACGGTGATGTTCCCGGTGTACGCCGTCACCGCACCGATGGTGGAGGTGAAGGCGAGCTCTCCCGCATCCTCGAAATCCATGTCCTGGTTGTAGTCGATCCATACGAGGACCTGGTTCTCCGCGTACGAGGTCCCACCAGCAAGGCTGCTGCTTACCCCGACCGAGATCGGGTAGGTCATGCCTGCCGTTACGTTACCGGTAACCGCCGAGTAGTAGGTGTAAGCCGGAACAACAGGGGGTGCATTGGGCGACGTGTTGTCGATCCCAGCGAAGTTCACGTTGATGATCCGCTCATCGAGACCAAGATCGGTCCCATCGGCTTCGGCCACGCAATACCCACCTCCACGGGACTCCGTGTGGGCAGGCTGGGCGGTGGACTGAAGAGCGGTCATGTGCCGACGAGGACCGAGGTCCAGCCGGGACTGGCCTTGCATGAAGGCCCCGGGAAGTAGGGCCACGGCCATTAGTACAAGGCGTAGGGTAGTTGTTTTGTTCATTTCCATGTTCGGTTAGGAAGGGGACGAAGGGACGAATACCCATCCGCTTTTCCAAGGGCTTTCTCATCCACCTTTGCGATCATGAATATTCAACTGAACGGGAAACGCGCGTTGGTCCTCGGTGCTTCACAAGGGATCGGGCGTGCGATCGCACAGGAATTCGCAGCGCTCGGTGCCGAACTCGTCCTGTTGGCGCGTGATCGCGGAAAGCTGGAAGCACTGCGTGTTGAACTTCCGGGGGATGGCCGCTCATCCCATCGGATCATCGCTGTGGATATGGCCGATACACCAGCGCTTGAAGTTGCAATTGGTGATCTGTGCGCCGAGGTTTCAGTCGATGTCATTGTGAATAACAGCGGTGGGCCGCCCCCAGGGTTGGCGCACACTGCCGAGTTGGATGCGTTCGAAGCTGCATTCCGCCAACACCTTCTGGCCTTTCAAGCTGTGGTGCGCAACACGGTTCCCGGTATGAAAGCGCGACATGATGGTCGGATCATCAACATCATCAGCACCAGCGTGAAGCAACCCTTGCACAACCTTGGTGTGAGCAACACCATTCGCGGAGCGGTTGCACAATGGAGCAAGACGCTTGCGAATGAACTCGGTCCGTTCGGTATCACGGTGAACAATGTCCTGCCGGGTGCAACAAGCACGGATCGTCTTACAGCGATCATCCGGAACAAGAGTATGAAGGGCGGCACCACGGACGAGCAAGCCAAGGAGGAGATGCTGGATGAGATCCCGTTACACAGATTCGCCAAGCCCGAGGAGATCGCATTCGCTGCGGCTTTTCTTGCAGGTCCATCGGGTGCCTACATCAACGGCATCAACCTGCCGGTGGATGGCGGGCGAACGGCTTGCCTTTGACCGTTCGTGGGCTGAAGGCAAACGCCGCGTGGTATCGATCATCACAATGGTCGCCTCAGCATTCGCTCTTGGCACATCCATGTCGAATGGTCCATCGTTCCTGTCCGACCCCTCCCTTCGACCGAGGTGATCATGAAGCGGGAAAGCTCCGTGACGATAGGCGGGGGATCCCATTCATCATCTCCGTCTCATGCATTGCGGAACGCGCCATCAATGTGAGCATCCGCACTAGGGAGCCACCAAACGGAACCCTTTGCCATGGATATTGATGATCTCCAGCGATGGGTCGTCCCTGAGGTATTTCCGCAACTTGGCGATGTACACGTCCATGCTCCGGCCATTGAAATAACTGTCATTGCCCCAGACCTCTTGCAGTGCCTTGGAGCGGTCCAGTACATCATTCTTGTGCATGCACAGGAGCCGCAGGAGGTCCGACTCCTTGGTCGTCAACTTCCGTTCGTGGGTCGGTGTGCGCAGGTGCTGCTTGCGCACATCGAACGTGCAGGACCCCAGCGTGTACTTGACCGGTTCCTCCGCTTTGGCGACCACTCCTTTCGTGCGGCGCAGTACCGCTTCCATCCGCAGGATCAATTCCTCCATTCCGAACGGCTTGGTGATGTAATCATCGGCACCGCTCTGGAATCCTTGGATGGTGTCCTGCTTCATGCTACGGGCCGTAAGGAAGATGATCGGCACTTCGGGGTCCTTCGCACGGATCTCCCTCGCCAACGTGAAGCCGTCCTTCAACGGGAGCATGACATCCAGGATGAGCAGGTCGAAGCGGTTCTTGGCATAGGCCTGCGCACCTTGCTTCCCGTCGGTGCGCAACTCCGCTTCATATCCCTTGGCGCGCAAGTATCCCGAGAGGAGGAGGCCCAGATTGTCATCGTCCTCCACGACGAGGACCTTGGTGGGTGTGGTCATGTTCAAAAGGAAAGAAGATGTGGAATGTACTGCCTTGTCCGGGTGTGCTCTCCACGGTGATCCGCCCGCCGTGTCCATCCACCACGTTCTTCACGTAGCTCAGGCCCAGGCCGAACCCCTTGGCGTTATGCAGGTCACCGGTAGGTACACGGTAAAGCCGGTCGAAGATCTTGCGCTGTTCCGAACGCGATATGCCGATGCCATTATCGGCGATCGAGAGCGTGATCCCTTGATCATCATTGCGGCTGGTGATCCGGATGCGGGGCTCCGTCTCCGAATACTTCACCGCGTTATCGATCAGGTTGTAGAGCAGGTTCGTCAGGTGGATCCGATCGCCCCGGAGGTGATGGATCTCCGCTTTCGTGTCCAGTTCCACTTTGCCGTTCCGACGTGAAACGAGCAGGTGGCTACTGCGCACCACATCATCGATCACCGCGTGCAGGTCCAGGTCAACGGGTTTCAGCACCATGTGGCCGCTATCCTGCACGGCGCTCAACAACACATTCTCCACCAGCGCCCCGAGTCGCTTGTTCTCGTCCCGGATCATATTCGTGTAGCTGCGCACTTGCTCCTCCGATCGCGGTATGGACGGATCAGAGAGCGCCTCGCAGGCAAGACCGATCGTACTTATGGGCGTTTTGAGTTCATGCGTCAGGTTGTTCACCAGATCGTTCCGGATGTCACTGATCCGTTTCTGCCGCACGATCGTGCGGATGGTATGAACGAACGCGAGCGCGATCACGATCACGAATAGCACGGATGCCACGAGCATCGGCCAAAGGCCGCTCAATCGCGAAGCCCGGGTCTGGTTCACGAACACATGAAGGAAGTGTGCATGGCCTCCGGGATCATGCCTGAAAAGCCGTTCGCGATGCACGCTGGATCGGAGCAGGCTCGTATCAACCTTGGCCGCACCGGGCAGATCCTCCCAAGCTCCTTCCCCGGAGAACACGCCCCAAGGGATCGCACCGTCCACCCCCAACGGGGCAAGGCGCGTGATCAGCAGTGAATCGACAAGCATGGCATCCACCCGTTGGCCTATGGCACGACGGGCTTGCCCGGAAAGGATACCCCTGACCAGGTCGGTCACCATCTCTTCGTAGTGCTCCGGCTCTTCGTAGTGTTTCAGCGGTTGGTTCCCGGCAGCGCTTCCTTGGGAAGGAAGCTCCGCTGGTGGGGACGGCGAAATGACCTCATCTCCCTCGTGGATCCCCATCGGCTTCTCCAGGGGTGTGGCCTCTTCCTTCAACCGCGCGTCCTCATGCATGCTCGACGCCTCCATAAGCCGGAGCGAATCCAACTTCACCAGCAACCTCCTGCCCGTCCGGTGGCGCCTGAGTTCACCCATCCGCTCGGTGCGCTCCAGCACATCGCTCACGTCGAACAGCGCATTGTCCACAGCGCGTGTGAACTGTTCTTGGCGGAGTTCCATCGTCTCATGGATCCAAACTACTTGGATCGCGATCAAACCCACCAATGCGAGTGAGATCGACACCAACATGCCGACGATGAATCGCTTGTCCACCAAGCGAAACTACCGCACCCGGCAACGCGAACAGCGCTTAACGCTCTTTAACGTTCCTTATCGGATCATTGACGATCATGGCCGCACGGTCGGTCTTCCTTTGTGGTGCAAGAGCGAGGAGCCGCTTGGCGATCCGCCAAGGAACATTTTCAAGAAGCTGCGCTTCGAGTTAGGTTTTGGTTCTCAGTGCGCAACAAGGGGTCGGAAGGCTTCCACGCAAGTGGGGGCCTTTCGCCTTTTGGAGCACGTTCGCGAAGGGGTCTACATTCGTACACCGCATGCAAAGCATCCTGCACTTCATCAATGGCGAGGAACGGCCTGCCGAAAGCGGCTCCTGGATCGATGTCCACGAACCGGCCACCGGCTTGGTGTATGCGCAACTTGCGGATGGCGATGCACGTGATGTGGACAGCGCAACAGAAGCCGCCCATCAAGCCTTCCCTGTGTGGCGTGCTCTCGGTGTCGAGGGTCGCAGCCGGATCCTCCTGAAACTCGCCGACCTGATCGAACGGGACCTGGAGATGTTCGTTGCAGCGGAATCACGGGACAACGGCAAACCCCTGTCCTTGGCGCGTAAGGTGGATATCCCGCGAGCGGTTGCGAACATTCGCTTCTTCGCCACAGCGATCCTGCACTTCGCCAGTGAAGCGCACATCATGGATGATGTGGCCTTGAACTACACGGACCGGCAACCGATCGGTGTAGCGGGCTGCATCAGTCCATGGAATCTGCCGCTCTATCTGTTCACATGGAAAGTGGCTCCAGCCTTGGCTGCTGGTAATTGCGTGGTGGCAAAGCCGAGTGAGATCACCCCGTTGACAGCCTCCATGCTCGGGCGGTTGTGCAATGAGGCCGGTATGCCTCCGGGGGTATTCAATGTGGTACAGGGGATCGGTTCGAAGGTGGGTGCAGCGATCACCTCACATCCGCGTATTCCCGCCATTTCCTTCACCGGAGGAACAAGAACGGGTGCCGAGATCGCGCGCGTAGCAGCGCCCATGTTCAAGAAGCTCAGCCTGGAGCTCGGCGGGAAGAATCCCGTGCTGGTCTTTGCCGATTGTGACTTCGAGCGCATGCTCTCCACCACGATCCACAGCTCCTTCCGCAACCAAGGTCAGATCTGTTTGTGCGGTTCACGGATCCTCATTGAGCGAAATATCTATTCACGCTTTCGTCATGCCTTCGTGGAGCGCACCAAGGCGCTGCGTGTCGGCGATCCGAAGGATCACGCATCGGACCTCGGCGCTGTGGTGAGCAAGGACCACATGGAAAAGGTGTTGTCCTATGTCGCACTAGCCAAAGAAGAAGGTGGGGAGGTGCTGTGCGGGGGAAAGCAGGTCCGCTTGGACGGAGCCTTGGCAGGTGGGTGGTATTTGGAACCTACCGTGATCGAAGGCCTTGGTCCGGCATGCCGCACCAACCAGGAAGAGATCTTCGGACCTGTCGTCACCCTTCAACCATTCGACAATGAGGAACACGCACTCGCATTGGCGAACGATACACCATACGGATTGGCAAGCGTGGTGTGGACCCAGGACATTTCACGATCACAACGGGTCGTGCGGAACCTTCGCAGTGGTATCGTGTGGGTGAACTGTTGGATGGTCCGCGATCTCCGTACACCGTTCGGGGGCATGAAGCAGAGTGGTGTCGGGCGGGAAGGCGGGACCGAAGCGCTTCGCTTCTTCACCGAGGCGAAGAATGTGTGTATTCGCTATTGAACTCTTCTGATCGCGGGGCGCGAGGCTCCTTCATCCCGTTGGTGAAGAACCAACCGAACCTCGTATCGAACCAGCACGCGAAGCGGGAAAGCACATCGGGTATTCCATTCAAGAACGTGAACATGACCTTGGGGTTTAGGACACTCTAACTCCGATCACGTGCCGATCCGTATGTGGCAATTGCCAAGATCCGTGAACGGTTCCTCCGGAACAGGAAGCGGTTCAACGAATGCTCAAGGACAGGACCACGCATCGATCCACCAGACCCGGACAGCCTTTCCACTCCATCGGTCCAGCAGCCGTTCGTGCCATATCCAATAACCCCAACGGTATGTCCTCGCCAGTGGAGCGCCGTCCAAGGACCGCATCGCGGTAGTACTGCTCGCGTACGGGAACTGAAAGACCGTTGACTCGCTCAATGAGGTCGGTCACCATGCGCTCCTGTTCCACGGTGGTGGCCATGCCGAACACGACACGGTAGTGCGGGCCATCAGCCAACAAGGCGAAATAGGCGTCCGTTCCCATCGGCGTATCGCGCAACCACTCGGTCATGGAGAGGATGGATCGACTTATCCGCATACCGATCTGCTCTCCGAGATCGCGTTGGATCATTTGCAGGATCACATCGATGGCTGTTGAATTGGCTCCACACCGACAAAGCACGAGAAGATCCAGTTCGCCACACAACTTGTGCATGCGCATCACCTCTTCCGGCGGGGTCCATGCTTCCTTCGAAGCTCCCACCGCGACCTGAAGCAGGAACAGCCGGTGATCATCATCCAGTGGCAGCACCATATGCCGCAGTCCATTGTCGGACCGCCGGGCCATCTCTATCAATCCCAGACCGGCCCCACCGCGTGCCGATCTCGACGCCTCCTGTAACCGATCAAGGAAGAGGTTCTTCAATTGCGCCGCATCCGAACCGCCGATCCGCCGCATGTTGGTCTCCAGCGCTTCCACTTCGTTGGTGGCTACCGGGTCCAAGGCCAGGACCTCCTCTCCCTTCCGGCTACTGCGCAACATGAACATGGAACGACCAGCGGTTGAAGCCAATTCATTGCGCACCGCTGCGCGATGGCGCACGATGTTCTGGTAGGCCTCCACCATCACGAATGAAAGGCGTTGCCGATGCCCCTTGCCCCCAGGGCCTTCAAGCACCGCATCCTCCGCGAGCGTGATCAGGCCGGGGGTATGCTCATCATGGAACAAGCCGCTGTACAAGAGGTCGAACCGGTCATGACCAAGGAGGGAGAATAAGGTGTGCGCCTTGGTGAGGGACATGCGGACCGAGGACCCAAATATAGCCGAGTGCCGCAGTGTATCAGAGCTACCTTGGCCGCGACCCATGCGGCGTTCCGAGCAGGAGATCCTGGAGAAGGCACATCTATATGTGCGTCGTTGGTTCGCCCAGCGCATGCCGGTACACATGCGCTTCCATGATCTCGATCACACCCTTAGCGTCACGCGCACTGCGGTGGCCATCGGCCGCGCCATGCGCTTGGGTTCGGAGGATCTCTTCGTCCTGGAGCTGGCCGCGTTGTTCCATGACACCGGTTATGCGTTGGCGTACGTCGGCCACGAGAGCCGAAGCGCCGGGATCGCGCGGGACTACTTCAGCACACAGGGCCTATCCGGTCGGCGTATCGATCGCGTGGTCGGTTTGATCATGGCAACCCGGCTGGAACACCGCGTGCGCGGCACGCTACAGAAAGTGATCCAGGATGCTGATTCCGCCAAGGCGGGCCAAGCTGATTTCGAACAGCGCAGCGAAGGCTTGCGGCAGGAATTGGAGCAGGTGAACGGCGAACGGATCGGCAAACGACCGTGGCTTCGGGTGAACATCGCCTACCTGGAGAAGCACGCTTTTCACACCGCTTTTGCCAAAGCCAGATATGGTCCACAGAAACGGATCAACCTGAAGCGGCTCCAGGAACGCTTGGCGACAAAAGAGAAGCCCAAGCAACTCGACCCGGGCACCAGCTATCCGTATTTCGACCGCGACCTGAGTTGGCTATCATTCAACGAACGTGTGTTGCAGGAAGCTCGCGACCCGAAGAATCCGTTGTTGGAACGGGTGAAGTTCCTCGCCATCTACTCCAGCAATCTCGACGAGTTCTATCGTGTTCGCGTAGCATCCCTCCATGCACTTGGGCGATTGAAGCGGACGGATCGGGCCGCGCTGGACATTCCGCCGGACAAACTCATTGATCGGATCAATCACGAAGCATTGGCCCAACAGCAGGCCTTCGGCGCGCTGTGGCGCGAAACCCTGCTTCCTGCCTTGGCACGGAACGGGATCCGGATCCTTCGCGAGGACGAACTCAACAAGGATCAGGAACACTACCTGCGCGGCTATCACGCCAAGCATATCGCTCCGCACTTGAATACGGCCGGCGTCCGACCGGGCAACGCACCGTTCATTGAGGACCGCAAGCTCTATTTCGTCTGTCGTTTGAAGGCGTCGGCAAAGAACAAGGTCAAGGAGCGTTTGGTCCTGGTGAATATCCCCAGCGCCGAAGTAGGTCGGTTCATTCAACTTCCCGCGCCCAAGGGCCGGGTGGACCTGGTCTTCCTGGATGACGTGATGAGGCTATGCCTGAATGATCTCTTCAAGGGCCACGTGGTGTTGGAATGCCACGCGATCAAGCTGTCCAGGGATGCAGAGCTCTATTTGGATGAAGAGTTCGTCGGTAACGTGAAGGAAAAGGTGCGGAAAAGCTTGCGGAAGCGACGGACGGGTAGCCCGGCCCGATTTCTCCATGATGCCGCCATGCCCAAGAAGACCCTTCGTGCTTTGCGCTCCCTTTTGGGGATCGAAAAACAGGATATCGTCACCGGCGGTCGGTATCATCACTTCAGTGATCTGCTGACGTTGCCGGTGAAGGCTCACGCCAATTTGCGCGATCGTCCTTGGCCCGCGCTCAAGCCATCCGGATCGATGACCGGCAAAGGGCTCTTCCAGGTCCTTGGTCAACGCGATGTCCTACTCCACCCGCCATACCAGGATTTCGCTTTGTTCACCGATTGGCTTGATACCGCGCGCCGTGATCCGGAAGTGGAGAGGATCTCCATCACGCTCTACCGCGTGACGGAACAGAGCGTGGTGTGCAACGCGCTGTTGGAAGCACTGCGGTCGGGCAAACAGGTCACCGTCTTCGTTGAGGTGCAAGCGCGCTTCGATGAGGACATCAACCTCCGCTGGGGAGACCAACTGGAGAAGGCGGGAGCTCGGGTGCTGTACAGTTATGAGGGATTGAAGGTCCATTGCAAGCTTTGCTTGATCGAGCGTCGTGAAAGGGGGCGGATCATACGATATGCCTTTCTCGGTACCGGGAATTTCAACGAGCGTACCGCGAGGACCTATGCCGATCATGCCTTGCTGACCAGGAATGTGGTGCTCACCAAAGAGGTCAACGAGGTCTTCACCCATCTCGCGGATCGACGCCACCGACCAGACCTCGTCCATCTGCTCATGGCACCCACGGAACTGCGGAGCCGACTGGAACAATTGATCGACAAGGAGATCGAGAACGCGTCCTTGGGGTATGAAGCAGGAATACTGCTCAAGGTGAACAGCCTCGAGGACCGCGCGCTGATCAACAAATTGTATGACGCGGCCCGGGTAGGTGTTCGTGTGCGGTTGATCGTCCGTGGGATCTGTTGCTTGATCCCCGGCATACCCGGGGTCAGCCATGGGATCGAGGCTATCAGTATCGTGGACCGATACCTTGAACATGCACGTGCCTATGTATTCCACGACCGTGGCAACGCAAGGGTCTACCTGTCATCCGCGGACTGGATGGGGCGCAATCTGGACCGTCGTGTCGAGGTTGCTTTCCCTCTTCTTGATCCCGATGCGAGAAAGGAGTTGCTCGAACTGCTTGAGTTGCAATGGTCGGATAACGTAAAGGCCCGCGTCATTGATCAGGAACAATCCAACCTCCGGCGTCGTGTGGTCCGTGGAACTCCGCTCGTTCGAGCACAACACGCCATCTACCTGCACCTTCGAAGAAAGGATCGGAAGTAGGTCGTACCCGGAATAGCGTGGTCAGTGGTGAAAGGGGGGAAAGGATCGTGCCCTACCTACCTATCGGTGTTTCGTTCCCTTGCAGGTTCCGAGTTCCCCGAAGATCGACCCCCTCCCGCCCCTTCATGATGCACTGGCGAACAGGATATCCTCTCGCACGCCGGCCAAATGTGTGCATATCCGGCAACCCCCAACGCTGGATCCACGGGCGGTTTATCAACAACCCGCACACCAAACCCCGAAGTCTTGCACCCCTACGGCGTCGTGGAGATCACTACGGTCGGATCCACCGGACCTTTGGCAAGCCTGTGATCTGAGCGCCCGTTCTGCGGGACGCTTCACCCAAGACGAACAAGAAAGGGCTACCTCTTGCGAGACAACCCTTTTGTGGAGAATACCGGAGTCGAACCGGTGACCTCTTGCATGCCATGCAAGCGCTCTAGCCAGCTGAGCTAATCCCCCATCACTTCAACCGTTCTAACAACGGGCGCCAAATGTAAGGATCATTGACATCCGCACCATGGCTCAGGAACAGGGACTTCACTACACATGGATCGGTACCCGTTCCACGAAGTACATCTCCAATTCGCCCTTCCCCTTGGTGGTCACCTTGCCCCGCGGGGTGAACTGCAGCCCGTCCGTTTCCTTCACCATCAGATAGGTGCTGGCGCTGATGTTCAAGCGACCCACCTCCCCGGAGCTTTCCATGCGCGCGGCTATGTTGACGGTATCTCCCCAGACATCGTATTGGAACTTGCTGTCCCCCACGATGCCCGCCACCACCGGTCCCGAATGGACCCCTGCCCGCATGGCAAAAGTCGGCTTGCCGAGTTTGGTTCGTAGCGCGTTGTGCCGGACCAACCAATCGAGCATATCCAGCGCTGCGAAGACCGTATCCCTCGCGCTTTGAGGGCGCCACTCCGGAAGACCCCCGGCACACATATAGGCATCACCGATGGTCTTGATCTTCTCCGCACCATACCGCAGCGAAATGGCATCGAACGCCTTGAAGCAGGCATCAAGACTCTCCACCAGTTCCTGAGCGGACATCTGTTCGGTGAGGCTTGCGAAGCCTTGGAAATCAGTGAACAGGATCGAGACCTCATCCACCTCCCGTGCTTGCGCCTTGCCGTGTTCCTTCAATTCATCCGCAACTCGTCTAGGCAATATGCTCAATAGCAGTTTGTCGCTGCGCTCACGCTCCTTGGAGATCACATTGCGAGAACGCCGTGTGTGACGCAGTCGGCTCCAGAGACCTGCGGCAAGAATGAGAACGAGGATCGAACCGAGGAGGAACACCCTTTTCTGATCCCGTTCGCCCCGGATGCCTTGCTGGAAGGCCAGGTCCGCAGTGCGGCGTTGTTCAGCACTTGCTAGGCTATCGGCCAACTGCCGTTGTTCGAAATTGTGCGTGAGCTCGATGCGCGTGAGCTCCTTCGCACGATCCTGCCCGAACATGGAATCGCGGGCCGCTATGAAACGCTCGTACATCCGCAGGGCCTCGCCGGCATTCCCTGACTCCTTGTAGGCCTTGAAGAGGCATTCGCAACCACGCTGCACCATCGGCAACAGCTTCAGGCGTTCGGCTGCATCCAACCCGATCCGGCACAATCGGATCGCCTCTTGGGACTTGCCGGATCCGAGGTAGGTGCTTCCGAGACGGATATTCATGCTTCCCTGCAAGTACTCGTTCTGCGAACGGGGGATCATGGAAAGCCCGCGTCGTAGATAGATCCGGGCGCTATCGGTGGCACCGGACTTATCGAAACACGAGCCCATATTCGCGTAGGTGACCGCGACCCAGGCACTATCCCCTTGAGCGAGCCTGAACGCGAGCGCTCTGCGCAGGAAGTGGAGCGCACTATCCGGCATGTTGCGATCCTCGTACAGGGATCCGAAATTGTTCAAGAGCAACGCGCGTTGCTCGGGGTTCCCTTGTGCCTCCCGAATGGCCAGGCTTTGTGCGTAGAACGAGGCTGCCTTGGTGTAGTTCCGATCGTAATGATGGATCGAACCGATGTTGTTGTTCACTTCGGCAATGCCATCCAGATCGCCAATGCTCGTATACGATCGCAGGGCTTGGTAGAAATCCGAAAGCGCAGCGTTGTAGTCCCCCATTCGCTGGTTGATCACGCCACGTTTCACAGCCACCAAGGCGATCCTCGCCGTATCCTGTTCCGCCTTCGCGACCTCCATCGCCCTCTCCAGAATGCGCAAGGCCCGGGGATAATCGCCCGCCTCCTCCGCCTCGCGGCAACTGTCCACGCAGATCAGGATCCGCGCCGCGTCCACTTGCAAATGACCATTGTCCTGGGCTTGACCTATCGGTCCTGACAGGCCAAGGATCACAGCGAAGCACCAGTGGGTCGAACAGCGGGACATTCAGGGAAAGATAACCGGCGGAGCGTGAACCACCGGGTTTGAAGATCAGGGACTTTCTCTTAGTTTTCGGGGACAAAGTATTCGAGCATGAAGAACTGGAGCAGTGCAATTTCCGTGATCGTGATCCTTCTGATCGCGGGGTGTGGGTATGACCCGAGCGAACACGGCACCGCTGGTGAGCCGGGTTTCCGGGAAGCATTTTTCGATTCCGATCTGCTTGAAGACCTGATGGATGACAAGAAGTGTGTGGTGATACGCTTCTATTCGATCCGGCGCTCTGCGGATGATGTGAGCGGTTCGGCGATGGCGATGTCCTCGGATCTCAGCGGCGAGGATCGCTATAGCTGGTGGTTCGGTCCGTGGTACAAGGCGTACGAGGAGCTTCGCGGGGACGGCGCCGATTTCCGGAATTTGAAGGTCGGTGATGCGGAGGAGGCCACGCGCTTCATGCGCGATGCGGGCTATACACCCATCGCCGCGAATTTCAAGAAGGAGGAGATCCGAACGGTCTTGGCACTGAAGTCATGCAACGGCGTGCAACTGTTGCCGGAACTCACTCCTGATGGGCGGCTATGGACCATGCGCTTGATCCCCGTGGAGATAAAGGATGGGACCGCGACCCGTGTAGGTGACCGTGAAGATGAACTGGTGGCCACCGAACCTTGCCCGACCTTCTGTGGTGGGAGGCCGGAGTACTACGTGAACATGCGATAGGGGTCGCGGTTGGAGGGTCCCGTATCAGGTGTCGTCGAGACGCAATCGAAAGGCAAGTACGATCCTGATGTACGGCCCGTCGTCGATAGCGTGATCGGCATAGTTCCTCGTGCGTGTTGACGTGTTCGCATACAGCGGATCCTCCGGCCCACCCAACACCCGCCGGATGAAACACCACCCTCCCTCCGCGCGCAGGACCAACTTGGGCAGGATGTACAGATCACCATACAGACCCAACGGGTTCTCGTTGATGCGACGATAATCACCACCTCGCACACCGAAGCTGGTGGTGTACGCCCTGAAGCTCGCACCAGCGCAAAAGCGATCATTGATCCGATGCTCATAGGTCAGTGAACCTGGAAGAACACCGTACAGCCGCACCTTGGTTCCCATTCGCCAATCGATACCCGCGAGGGGCATGACGAAGACGCCGAACGCATCATGGTTCACATAAACACCAGCGCGAAGGATCAACGAGGGGCGAACCGTACGGATCGCGAGCAACGCACCACCCGGTTGAATATCCCCATGGCGCTGTTCTCCCAACCAATGGTACCTAAGAATGCCCACCGCAGCCGCTTTCCAATTCTTCCCGAACGCCGTGACATATGTAACAGCACTGCCTACGCCAGCCATGTTCTCGGAAAGGTCCCCTTCCTGTTGTGGCGAATACCTACCACCGGAGGTCACTGTATTCCATTGCACGTAATATGGATCGAGCACCAACAAACGGCCAACCGTATCCGATCGAAGCGGAAGTGTTGCGGCAACCTCCGTGCGCCGCAGACCGACACTTTCCAAATGATTGACGCCGAACAGATCGACCAATGGCTGGGCATTCGAAGGCAACGCACCGAAACCGAGGGTCAGCAAAAGGATCCGCTGCATTCGACCAAAGGAACAGCACAGCAACCTATTGCATGGCTCATCCCCGGATCGCCTGTCCAAGGCTTGTGAACACAGCCACCGTGGAACCTTCTCGGCGGCCCATCCATGTCCGGATCCGTGACCGGTATGTTCGCGTCATGTTGCGCAGAACGATCGCGGCGATCGTCCTATCCGGGATCGCTGGTTGGTGTACCGGTCAAACGACCTCCAGCCTGTCCGGCACAATTACCGATGCAGGGTCGCAACAGCCCGTAGCGGATGCAACTGTTGAAGTCGTGCTTGGCGATACGGCCATCGGTTCGATCACGGATACTCAGGGGGCGTATCGCTTCACTTCCATCCCGACCGGCATTCATTCGGTACGTATTCGAAAAACCGGATACGCATCTCTGCTGATCCCGGAGGTTTGGGTGAGGGCTGGCAAGGAGGAGGTCGTGGACGTTGCATTGCAAGCACGATCGGTTGATCTCAATGAAGCGGAGGTCATCGCCATCGCACCGCGTCCTTCCGCGCTGATCGGAAGCCATGAACTCACGGTTGAACAAAGCCTTCGCTATCCGGCCATGTTCTTCGACCCCGGGCGCGTGGCAGCCACGCGCCCGGGCGTGGCAACGACCAACGATCAAGCGAACCATTTCAGCGTACGTGGCAACAGCCCGGCAAGCAACGCATGGATGCTGGAGGGTGCAGAGATCGTGAACCCGAACCACCTCGGCAACGCAGGCACGGCCAGCGATCTTCCTACACTCGGAGGCGGCGGCGTGAATATCCTCAGCGCCCAAATGCTCGGCCCATCCCGACTGCTGACCGGTGGCTTCGACGCTGCTTATGGTAACGCGATCGGCGGGATCATGGATATGCGATTGCGCAAAGGCATTCGGGACCGACAAGCCTTCACGTTGCAAGCCGGATTGATCGGTCTTGACCTGAGCACCGAAGGCCCGATCAGGACCGGCGGGCGCTCTTCCTACCTCATCAATTACCGGTACTCCACATTGGGTCTGCTCAGCTCGATGGGTGTCGATCTGGGTGACGAGCAACTCGGCTTCCAGGATCTTTCCTTCAACCTTTCCTTTCCTATGGATCGCGGGTCCTTCACCCTCTTCGGTCTTGGAGGAATGAGCCACAGCTATTTCGATGCATTACCCGATAGCGCGGACTGGAAAGTGGACAAGGACAGCCAGAACATCGACTACGACGCGCGCATGGGTGCGGTGGGCGGAACGATGACATTCACTCTCGGTCCGGATGCGGTGTGGCAGAGCACCGTGGTGCTCTCCGCGAATGACCAGGTCCGCAAAGCCGATGGCTTGATCGGTGCGAGTGATATCCCGTTCAGTGAACAAGCCGAACTCGGGGAACGCAAGTTGTGCGTCGTCAGCCATGTTCGCGGGTCCTACGGCTCTCGGCTCTCCTACCGCGTTGGCGGTAGTGCGCTGGAGCGCGAGGTGAACAACGGGTTACTGTTCGGGGAGCGAACAACGGGTTGGTTGTTGCGCCCGTATGCGCAGGGAACTTTCACGGCGACGGACCGGTTGAAGGTGGAGGTCGGTGTTGCAGATGCCTATTACTCGTTCAACGGATCGAATGCGGTCGAACCTCGTGCGAACATTCAATGGCGGATCGGCGACGCACGGACACTCAGTATCGCCGCCGGTGAACGAAGCCAACTACCGAACGTGCAATTCTTCCCGGTGGTGCGGAATGCCGCCTTGGTGGACAACTCCACGATCGGCCTCACGCGCTCGCAGGACATCTCCTTGGCGTACGATCACCCGATCCAACCGCACCTGCTCTTCCATGCCGAGGTCTTCCATCAACGTGTGATCGATGTTCCCGTATCGGACACCACCGGTGTGTTGTTCAACCCGGTGCGCGGCACGAGCCTCGTGAATGCATTTGATGCACCTGTTGCGATCGACCTTGTGCAGAACGGCATGGCCACCAACCAAGGTCTGGAACTCTCGTTCCAACATCTTTTCCACCGGTCGTTCTTCTACCGGATCAACCTCACGGTGTTCGATGCCACTTACACCGACGCGAACAACGATGAGTTCAATTCCCGCTGGAACACCGGCTTGATCGGCAACCTGATGGCCGGAAAGGAATTCGCGAAACAGAAGGAACGCGTGAAGCGCACGTGGGGCGTGAATGGTCGGCTGAACGCATCCGGAGGGCAGCGCTTCACGCCAGTACCGCGGGACGCCGCGCAACCCGCGCAACCGTACAGTGATCGATACGATAACTTCTTCCGCATCGACCTGCGGATCTACTTGAAACGGGAGCACCAGCGTCGTACAGGCATGTGGGCGATGGATCTCCAGAACGTGACGAATGCGAAGAACGAGGCTTATCGTTATTTCGACGTTCGCAAGAATGAGCTGGTGACCAAGTACCAGCTCGGCCTGATCCCCAACCTCAGTTACCGCATTGAATTCTAAGCCCATGAAGAAGTTCATCCTCCTGTTCTTCGCCTCGGTATTCGCGGCGTTCGCATACTTGAATCTGAACGACCCGGATCCGGTCCAGTGGGTGTCGGCTTACGGTGCGGTGGCAGTGCTCTTTGCTTGCGCCGCCTTCGGTCGCGCGGATCGCCGGATCATCGGCGCCTTGCTGGTCGCGCTCTTCGTCTGGATGTGTACGATGGTCACCGGCATGGTCGAATGGGCGCGTCTGGGCTTCCCGACCATCGTTGGCGAGATGCACGCATCCTCTCCTCACATCGAAGTGGTGCGCGAATTCCTAGGGCTGTTCATCGCCGTGATCGCGCTTGGTCGATTGCTTTACACCACCCCGCGTGATGCGCGCATGGGCTGAGGCAGAGCCACGGATCCCACATTGAGCACCCGCCGATGAAACGCACGATCCTCCTTCTCCTTGGGCCATTGCTCGCCATGGTGTTGTACTTGGTCCTGCGCCATCTCGGTCATATGCAGTCAGCCATGGCCGCGGTCGTCCTGTGGATGGCGGTGTGGTGGATCAGTGAAGCCGTTCCGCTTGCGATCACTTCGTTACTACCGCTGATCCTCTTTCCCGTGCTGGGCATCGATAGCATGGCGGGCGCGGCAGCGAACTATGGCAAGGAGATCATCTACCTGTTTCTCGGGGGATTCCTTTTGGCCCTTGGTATCGAGCGCAGTGGTCTCCATCGGCGCATCGCTTTGCACATCGTGGCGCGTGTGGGTGGTACGGGTCCGCGGTTGATCGGCGGAATGTTGATCGCTTGCGCCTTGTTGAGCATGTGGATGAACAGCACCAGTTGCGTGCTGGTGATGTTACCGATCGCTTTGAGCTTGCTCGATGATGAGGAAGCGCCGCCGGAACAACGGAAACTCACTGTTCCGCTTCTGCTGGCCGTGGCCTACGGCGCCACGATCGGCGGCATGGCCACGCCGGTGGGTACACCGCCGAACCTGATCTTCCTGGAGATCTGGAGAACGCGCTGGCCCAACGAACCAGCGATCGGCTTCGGGCAGTGGATGGGTTTCGGTGTTCCGTTCATGGTGATCTTTCTCGGGATCGCATGGGTGTTCCTCACGCGCGTGTTCTTCCGTGTGCCCACACAGCGCTTGGTGGAAACCACGCGTGTGCGTGAGCGGCTACGCGCGAGTGGCAATATGTCGGTGGATGAGATCCTGAGCGGGTCGATCTTCGCGCTTACCGCGATCCTCTGGATCACGGGCGATGGATTGCGTTTCTCGGAAGGCATGGAATTGCGTGGTTGGCGTGACGCGCTCGATCTCAAATCGGTGACCGATGGAGCGATCGCCATTGCCAGTGCGATCCTGCTCTTCCTCATCCCCTCATTCACCAGAAAGGAGAAAGGGGCCACGCTGTTGAATTGGGAAACCGCTGAGAAGCAGGTGCCGTGGGGGATCCTCTTATTGTTCGGCGGCGGATTCGCCATCGCGAGCGGGATCGAACGATCAGGCCTGGCAAGCACCATGGTGCAGTCACTCGCGCAATTCGGCGATCAACCACCGGTGATCCTGGTGGCTGCTGTGAGCACGATGGTCTGCTTGATAAGTGAATTGGGCAGCAACACGGCCACGGCCAGTTTGTCGCTGCCCATCCTCGCCGAGAGCGCCATCGCCTGGGGTATTTCGCCACAGACCTTGCTCATCCCGGCCACGCTTGCCGCCACATTGGGCTTCGCACTTCCAGTGGCGTCACCCATGCAGGCCATCGTCTTCGGCACGGGGCGTATCCGCGTACGCGATATGGTGCGCGTCGGCATCTGGATGGACCTGATCGGCGTGTTGCTGTTGGTGTTGTTCTTCGGCTTGTTCTAGGATCGCGTTCCGCAGGGTATGCGACAGACGGTTGAACCGGTCCGGTTAACTTGGTCCGCATGCATGAAGCCTGGAACGCGCTGGAGCTGATCGAGGGGAAACTCATTGCTTGGGCAAAGCAGTTCATTGAGATGCTGCCGAACCTGGCGTTGGCAGCGGTGATCGTCGTGATCGGCTGGCTTATCGCGCGTGTCGTCCGAAAAGGCGTCCAACGCCTGCTGGCGAACGTGACCGACAGTGGAACCCTCCGTCGTCTCAGCGGGACGGTCGTTTATCTCACCATCAACTTCATTGCGCTGTTCGCCGCGCTTAGCATCATCCACCTGGACAAGACCGTGACCTCGATCCTTGCCGGCGCGGGGATCCTTGGCCTGGCCCTGGGCTTCGCGTTCCAGGACATCGCGGCCAATTTCATCTCGGGAATCATCCTCGCGATGCAGCGGCCGATCCGTGTCGGCGAACTGATCTTCACCGGCGGCCATCGCGGAGTGGTGAAACGCCTCGATCTGCGCACCACTGAACTGGTGGATCTACAAGGCGTGCAGGTGATCATCCCGAACAAGGAGATCTTCCAGTCCGTCCTCATGAACTACTCGCGCTATCCATCGCGCCGCATCGACCTGAAGATCGGGGTGAGCTATAACGAGGACCTGGCGCGTGTAAAGCAAGTGACGACCGACGCCGTGAGCCGTGTCACCGATGTGTTGGTGGAGGAAGGCATCGACCTCTTCTACCAAAGCTTCGGCGATAGCAGCATCGACTTCGAGGTGCGTTTCTGGATCTCCTCGAAAAGCAACCGCCATTTCCACACCGTGCGCAGCGCCGCGATCATGGCCATCAAGACAACGTATGACAAAGAGGGCATCACCATTCCATTCCCCATACGCACTTTGGATCTCGGGATCAAGGGCGGCGAGAAACTGGATGCGATGCTGAGCGAGCGGCCGCGCGCGTGAACAAGAGGATGGAACGTCGGGATCTTGTTGGTCGCATCGGTCTCTCGGCGTGGTTGACGAGATCAGGGTGCGTTGCTGTGCTGTTGACCGGTCCCGGGGTTCTCCCCGTACATGCGCAACCCGATCGCGCGCTTGTTGAGATCGACCGCCTTCACCAGTTGCGGGCGTCCGATCAGCTGGATTCACTTGAAAGTCTTGCCAAGCGGATCCTGACGGGATCAACTCCTACTGCTGGGTCGCTCCGGTACGAGGCGGAATGGCACCTCGCCTTCGTTCGCGAGATACATGATGATCCACTCGGGGCGACCGAACACGCGCAACGGGCACTGCTCATTGCGCGGGAAGAAAGGGATACCGCACGTATGCTCGGTTCGCTCTATCAACTGACCAAGTTCAACGTGGAGGGGCGGCACTACGAGGAAGCGGACCGCCATCGGCATGAGCACCTGGCACTTGCTCGGGCTTATGGGAAGGACACGATCCAGCTTGCGCTCGCCCTCAACAGCATGGGCAGCATGTTCAGCAGGCTGGAGCATCCCGACTCGGAAGTGTACTACTACCGGGCCGGGATCCGTGTACTCGCCGGCCGCAACCATGCGGTGAAGCAGGCCCTCTTGGGCAACCTGGCCAGCGCGCTCAGTGCGCAGGGCGATCATGATGAGGCGGCATTGCTGCTACAACAAGTCGTGGCCGGATTGGACAGTACCGACCTGCGCAACAGGGCATGGGCCCTGAACAACCTAGGGCAGTCCTTGATGCATGCGCAGCGGTACAAAGAGGCATTGAACGTGTTGAATGTAAGCGATTCCCTGAACAACGAGAGCGGCGGCGCACTGGACCTGGCCATCGAACTTGCGGAAGTGCGGGCGGACATCCTGGAAGCCATGGGTGATCACGCGGGTGCCTTCACGCTGATCAAGCAGGCACGCGACCTACAGGACACCTTGTTCGTCCGTTCGATGAACGAGCAATTGCTCGAACTCGAAACGAAGTTCGGCACGCAGCTCAAGGAGGAAGAGATCCAGCGCCTTGACGCGCAGACACGCGCGCAGCAAGAGCGATTACGACTGCGCAACATCCAGCTTTATGGGAGCATCGCGTTGGCCGTTCTCTTGCTCGGCGCCGTGCTGCTCGTGTGGAACAGTCTTCGGCAGAAACGCAAGCACACCAAGGTGCTCGAGAAGCTCAACGTTGAGTTGAAGGAGCAGAAGGACCGGATCGAGGAGATCAACCGCCTGTTGCAACTGAAGGTCTTGCGCACGCAGATGAACCCGCACTTCATATACAACAGCCTGAACGCGATCCACAACCTGGTGCGCAAGGGCGAAAGCGTCGCTGCGAGCGCCTACCTCGATGGCTTCGCACGGTTGCTACGCATGGTACTGGATCATAGCGTGAAGGACCGCATTCTCCTCAGCGGAGAGATGGCCTTCCTTCGGCAATACCTCAAGCTCGAAGCCATGCGTTTCGAGGACGGGTTGCACTATACGGTTGATGCGGAACCCGGACTGCTGAACGGCGATGATGACTTGCTGGTGCCAACGCTGCTGGTGCAGCCCTTCGTGGAGAACGCCGTATGGCACGGCTTGGCTGCCAAGGAAGGCGAGAAGAAGTTGAGCGTCCGGTTCGCGGAACGCGATGGCAAGGTGGTATGCACGGTGGAGGACAACGGCGTAGGTCGCGATGCGGCACCGAAGCGCGCGCACCCGGACGGAAGCGCGAGCCTGGGACTGCAGCTCACGAACGAACGCCTGCAATTGCTCGCCTTCAAGCTGGAAGGAACGGGCCGCGTGCTCTTCACGGACCTGAAGGAAGACGACCGCCCGACAGGGACGCGCGTGGAGTTGATCTTGAGCGAAGCATGACATCAACCGCGACGCCGCAACGGTTACACCACGAGATAGTAGGACGTTGCGAATTCGTCGCGCCGTTGCGTCGTCGCGGTGAACCTGCCCGCCCTACCTTCCCACCATGATCACGGCGGTGCAGGTGGACGATGAGGCAAGTGCGCGGGAATTCCTGCGCGCACGACTGGGCGAGGTGGCACCCGAAGTGACCGTGCTCGGCGAAGCGAACAACATCGACGACGCTGCGCGTCTGATCGCCGAGAAGAAGCCGCAGCTCGTCTTCCTCGATGTGGAGATGCCCGGCGGCAACGGCTTCGAACTGCTCAAACGACTTGGTCGCTGGGACTTCGACGTGATCTTCACCACGGGCTATTCCAAGTACGCCATCCAAGCCATCCGTTTCAGTGCGCTGGATTATTTGCTCAAACCGGTGCAGACCGATGAGCTACGCGCCGCGATCGATCGGCACAAGGAGCGACGTGAAGCGATGACCGTTGATGTCCAGCAGCACTTCTTGAGCAACATCGCGCAGCCCAGTGAAACGCAATTCAAGCTCACCATCACGCACGGCGATCGAACGCACGCCATCGCTCCCGCTGACATCGCATGGTGCCAGGCGGACGACAACTACACCGCGCTCCACCTGATCGACGATCGCCGCTTCATCAGTGCGCGCACCTTGAAGGACTACGACGAAATGCTAACGCCCTTGGGCTTTCTGCGCGTCCACCGCAGCTCCCTCGTGAACCGCAAGCATGTGGACGGCATCGATGGCGAAGGCCGTGTGCGGCTGCGCAACGGCACCCGACTGGAAGTGAGCCGGAGGAGATTGGAGGAAGTGACGCGGGAGTTGCGGGGTTGAACCGCTCGCTCGATCGCTTACCACTCGCTCGGAACTGCTTTCACGCCGTGGCGAAAGGCCTTCACTTGGTGGCCAATAACCCATCATCATGAAGACCACTATAGCCCTGCTCGCCTGTATGACCATGGCATTCGCCGCGAACGCCCAATGGACGAACTTCCCGGACCCACCGCTGGCGATCTGCGCAGCAGCGAACGAGCAGAACGCCGTGAAGGCCGTGAGCGATGGGGCGGATGGCTGGTATGTGCTCTGGCTCGATGGCCGCGTGAGCAACACAAAGGATGAAGTGTATGGCCAACACGTGAATGCCGACGGCGTGGCGCTCTGGGAAGCGGACGGCAGGCAGCTGATCGCCGATCCGGTGAAGAAGGTCGGCGACTTCGCTGTATGCCTGACCGATGCAGGCTCACTTTTCATCGCATGGGTCCACGGCACCGATACACTGAAGGCGCAGTTGCTGGACGCAGCCGGTGCTTCCACCTGGCCCCAGCCCGCCCTTGTTGCGGGCCGCTTGAATGCCAATGCGTACAACATCGCAGCGCCACGTGTGCTCGCTAGGGGCAACGGCGCCTTCGTCACTTGGATGCCTGAGCATCAGGGCTCGAATGCCGTTGTGGCCTATAACATGGTCGATGGAGCAGGTGGAGTGATGCACGGTTTCAATGGGATCTACATCCCCAGCAGCGGCTATGCGGTGAACGGCGTTAACCCGGACGGCAGCGGCGGCATGTTCATCCATTGGGCCACCGCGAATGCGCTCGGCGCTGGGATCCGTGTGCGGCGCGTGGACGCCAACGGCGATCTTCAATGGGTCGGCAATGTGGCGCCGACCGCAGGGTCCGCCGGGGTCTCCGATGGCGAGTACACCGCCCTGTATGATGGTTCCGGTGGCCTGGTGGTGGTGTGGAACAACGCTGCGGACGTGCTCATGAGCCGGGTCGATCTCAGCGGTGCGCTCACGTGGAGCCCGGCGATCAAGCCGGTGTGCGTGCAGCCCAATGAACAACGGCGACCCACCGTGGTTGCGCAGGGAGGTCACCTTTATTTCGCATGGTCCGATGCACGCCCACCGGCGAGCAACTTCGACCTCTTCGCGCAGAAGATGGACCTGAACGGCGATCCGCTCTGGACCGTGGATGGCGTATTGGCCATCCGGGAAAGCACCTACATCCCGCATGCTCGCATTGCGCCAACACCTGACGGTGGCGCGTACGTGGTACACAAGGCGAGCGGGGGCTTCAAGGCGATGCTGCTCAACAGTGCCGGTGTACCGGTATGGGACCCGGCCTACAAGATGACGGAAGCGAGCTACGCCCCGTTCTACGGTGACATGCGCATGTTTCCCACTTCCGATGGCAATGCCGTCATCTTCTGGGCCACGCAGGGCAACAACATCCACGGTACGCGCATCGATCCGAGCAGCGGGATCAGCACGGGTGTGACCAGCTTGAACGATGAGGGGATCCTTACAGCGTTCCCGAACCCGGCGCACGATCGCATCAACCTTTCCATCGAACCAGCGCTCGTTGGTGAACGCGCGGTGATCGAATGGTTCGATGCCACAGGCAAGCGCGTGGAAGCTCGTTCAGTTGCGTCATTGCCGGCGACATTGTCCGTCGATGTTCCGGACGCGGTGAAAGAGGGTTTGTACCTGGTGATGCTGCGCGTGGAAGGATCGGCCCCTAGGACTGCAAGGGTGATCGTGCGGAGATAAAGTATCGCGCAGTCGTCGCGAGTTCCCTTCATGCATGAACAGCGTTGATCCGCTCTTTCAGCGTCATCTGCGTTCCATTCAGTACACCGCTCCCCCTCACTTCGCAATTGATCCGCGTTGATCCGCTCCTTCTGCGTCATCTGCGTTCCATTCAGTACACCGCTCCCCCTCACTTCGCAATTGATCCGCGTTGATCCGCTCTTTCAGCGTCATCTGCGTTCCATTCCCTAAACCGTCGCCACCACCTTCAGCTCGATCGCGATCGGCGTGGGCAGGCAGTTGATCTCCAACGTCGTGCGGCACGGTGGATCCTTCTCGAAGTACTCCTTCCACAGCTGGTTGTAGATCGGAAAGTCGTTCTTCATGTTCGTGAGGTACACCGTCACGTCCACGATCTTCTCCCACGAGGAGCCCGCATCCTCCAAGATCCACTTCACGTTCTGGAACACGCTGCGCACCTGGGTCTCGATATCGTAGCTCACGACCGCGCCGTTCGCGTCCAGTTCCACACCGGGGATGGTCGTAGTTCCGCGTTCACGCGGACCCACGCCGCTGAGGAAGAGCAGGTCGCCCACGCGGCGCGCATGCGGGTAGTGGCCAACGGGTTCCGGTGCTTTGTTGCTGGAGATGGAGGACATGGCGTGCGAGGTGATGGCGTGAAGTTCCGGCTTTCCGTGGGACATGGTCGGCTTTCGGCATGATGAACGGCAGGGTGCGATCCCGAAGGTTCGCGACCTTCGTTGCATGCACCAGCGCATTGCAGTCGCCGCGGCCTTGTCCATCGTTCTGGCGGCATGCCAGGAAAAGGAGGGCACGATCACTCCCACCAAAGGGCCTATCACCGAAAGCGTGTATGCCAGCGGGATCGTTAAGGCTGACGGACAATATCAGGTCTTCCCCACGGTGAACGGAACCGTGATCGCGTTGCTGGTGAGCGAGGGCGACACGGTGAAGGCGGGCCAAGCACTGCTTCAGATCGATGACCGCAGCAGCGGACTCACCGAACGCAATGCCGATGCCCAATTGCGCCTATTGGAACAGAACGCAAGCGACCAGGGTCCTGTGTTGGCGCAGCTGCGGTCGGCCATCGCGCAGGCGCGGGACAAACTCACGGTGGATAGCACGAACTATTCGCGACAACAACGCCTGGCGGAACAAGGAGTGGGTAGCAAAAGCGAACTGGAACAACGCGAACTGGCGTACACGACAAGCCGATCCGGATATGACCGTGCCGTGAAGGCCCTGTCCGAGAACCGCGAGCGCCTACGTACGGAACTGGAGCTGGCCCGCAACAACCGCGCGATCAGCGCAGCAGGTAACAGCGACCGCACGCCGCGCAGCCTGATCGACGGCTTGGTGTACGACCTGTTGATCGAACCCGGTGAACTGGCCACCACGCAACGCCCGGTGGCGGTGATCGGCAGCGCGACGGACCTGTACCTCGAACTGGAAGTGGACGAATACGACATCCGTGAATTGAAGCCGGGCCAACAAGCATTCGTATCGCTCGACAGTTACGCCGGCAAGGCGTTCGAAGCGCGCATCGCACGGGTCATCCCGTACATGGACGAACGCTCGCGCACCTTCCGTGTGGAAGCCGAATTCGTGGATCGACCACCCACGCTCTACCCCAACCTCACGGTGGAGGCCAGCATCGTGATCCGCCGCAAGGAGGACGCCCTCACCATCCCGGCCGCATACGTGGTGGAGGGGAAATACGTGCTCACCGGTCCCGACGAACGCACGCCCGTTACGATCGGGGTGAAGGACATGGAGAAGGTGGAGGTGCTGGAGGGCATCGATGCGGGCACGCAATTGTACAAGCCATAGATGCGAATGCAGTTCACCGCAAAGACGTGTGGAAATGCGAATGCAGATAACCGCAAAGACGCGAAGCACGCAAAGGGAATGCCCGTGCAGAATGCCTTGGCGTGCTTCGCGTCTTTTCGGTGAGAACTTCCCATGAAGCTGTTAGTTGACATCGCCATCACCCTCCTTCGCGCCAAGCTGAAGCAGAGCATCGTGGCGGCCGTGGGCGTGATGTTCAGCATTGCCATGTTCGTTACGCTGCTCGGGTTCATGAACGGGCTGAACGATCTGCTGGACGGGCTTATCCTGAACCGCACGCCGCACATCCGGCTGTACAACGAGGTCCAGCCGTCGCCCCTGCAACCGATCGACCTGGCCACGGACACCGCGTGCCGCAACTTCATCAGCTCGGTGAAGCCCAAGGACGAATTACCACGCTTGCGCAATGCCATCGCCATCATGGACGTGCTGGAACAGGACCCGCGCGTGCTGGCCGTTTCCCCCAAGCTGGTCGCACAGGCGCTCTTCAATGTGGGCACGGTGGAACTGAACGGCGTGGTGAACGGCATCGATGTGAACGACGAGATCCAGTACTACCGCTACACGGACTACCTGGTGAAAGGCGAGCCGTACGCGCTCGCGTCCGGCAACAACACCATCGTGCTGGGCAAGGGCCTGGCCGACCTGATGAAAGCGGACATCGGCGACCTGGTGCAGGTGACCACCGCCGCCGGCGACCGCACCATGCTGCGCGTGGTGGGCATGTTCCAGAGCGGCATCGCCGATTTCGACAAGGTGCAGTGCTACGCTAACATCAAGACCGTGCAGAAGCTCCTTGCGCGGCCGGGCAGCTACTACACGGACATCAACCTGAAGTTGCTCGACCTCACGCAGGCGCCTGCCATGGCGAAGGAACTGGCCGCGCGCTTCGGGGTGGATGCCGTGGACATCCAGACCGCCAATGCGCAGTTCGAAACGGGCAGCGACGTGCGCAACATCATCAGTTACGCCGTGGGCATCGTGCTGCTCATCGTAGCGGGCTTCGGGATCTACAACATCCTGAACATGATGATCTACGAGAAGCTCGATGCCATCGCCATCCTCAAGGCCACGGGCTTCAGCGGTGGCGACGTGCGGCGGATCTTCCTGCTGCTCAGCGTGATCATCGGCATCGTTGGCGGCGCAACGGGGCTGCTCGCGGGGTTCGGCATGCAGAGCCTCATCGATCGCATCCCCTTCGTTACGGCCGCGCTGCCCACCATCACCACCTTCCCGGTGGACTACTCGGTCAAGTACTACGTCATCGCGGTCACCTTCGCCCTGGCCACCACTTGGGTCGCCGGTTGGTTCCCCGCGCGCAAGGCCAGCCAAGTGGACCCGGTGGAGATCATCAGAGGGAAATGAGAAGAAGCCCTGGATCATACCGCAAAGCGCACGAAGGACACAAAGGATGCGTGCTGTCTTCGTGTGCTTCGCGCCCTTTGCGGTACCATCACCTCGCGTTCCGATGAGCACTGGCAACGCCCTCGATGTGCTGAAGGTGAGCAAGGCCTTCCACGATCCCGTGACCGTGAAGGTGCTGAAGGAGGTGTCGCTGGAATTGAAGCGCGGCGAGTTCGTGAGCATCACCGGCAAGAGCGGCTGCGGCAAGAGCACCCTGCTTTACATCCTCAGCACCATGGACACGGACTACGAGGGCGAGCTGGTGATCGATGGCGAACGCACCAAGGGCGCATCGCGGAACCGGCTGGCGGAGATCCGCAACGAGAAGATCGGCTTCGTGTTCCAGTTCCATTACTTGCTCACCGAGTTCAGCGTGCTGCACAACGTGATGCTGCCCGGCCTGAAGCTGGCCCGGAAGAGCAAGGCCGAAGTGGAACACCGCGCCATGGAGTTGCTGCGTGAGCTGGAGATCGGCGACCAAGCGCTGAAGATGGCCAACCAGATCAGCGGTGGGCAGAAGCAGCGGGTCGCCATCGCACGTGCGCTCATCAACGACCCGCTCATCATCATGGGCGACGAGCCCACCGGCAATCTGGACAGCCGCAACAGCGACATCGTCTTCGGGATCTTCCAGCGCATCGCTTCGGAGCACAAGCGCAGCCTGCTCGTCGTGACACATGACAACGATTTCGCTGCACGCACCGACCGCAACATCGTGATGGACGATGGAAGGGTGGTGGGCTGAACTGGTGATGATCTTTCCATCTTCGTCAGACCACGCCCACCGGCCCCCCCCCCCGCCCCGCCCCCCCTGCCCCCCCCGCCCGCTCCCCCTCCCCCCCCCCCCCCCCCCCCCCCCCCCCCCCCCCCCCCCCCCCCCCCCCCCCCCCCCCCCCCCCCCCCCCCCCCCCCCCCCCCCCCCCCCCCCCCAACCCCGCCCCCCCCCCCCCCCCGCCGCCTCGTTCCCGGCGGGACCCCCCCCCGCCCCGGCGCCCGGGGGCGGCGGTGCCCTGCCCACCTGGGGCGCGTGGCCCCCCCCCCCGAGGCGGATCCGGCATTCGCATCGGTGCATACCATTCCGCCGGAACGGTTCCTCAACTTCGCGGTTCATTCTTGATCCCTCCTGAACCCATGCGCTACCGTCGCCTCGGCACCTCCGGCCTTCAAGTAAGCGAGCTCTCGCTCGGCTCCTGGCTCACCTTCGGCAAGCAGATCGGCGATCCCATCGCGGAGAAGTTGATGAAGACCGCGTACGATGGCGGCATCAACTTCTTCGACAATGCGGAGATCTATTCACGCGGCGAGAGCGAGCGCGTGATGGGCAAGATCCTGAAGAAGATGAAATGGCCGCGCGATACGTGGACGGTGAGCAGCAAGGTCTTCTTCGGCGCCGGTGGGAAGCTTCCCACGCAGGTCGGTCTTCACCGCAAGCATGTGGTGGAAGGCTGCAACGATGCGCTCAAGCGCTTGCAGGTGGAATACCTCGATCTCTTCTTCTGCCACCGGCCGGACAAGAACACACCGATCGAAGAGACCGTGTGGACGATGCACCAGTTGATCATGAGCGGCAAGATCCTGTACTGGGGCACCAGCGAATGGAGCGCACAGGAGATCATGGAAGCGCACATGGTCGCGAAGCAGCATCACCTCATCGGTCCGGTGATGGAGCAGCCGCAGTACAACATGTTCCACCGCACCAAGGTGGAAGTGGAATACGACCAACTCTACAAGACCGTGGGCTTAGGCACTACGATCTGGAGCCCGCTCGCCAGCGGCATCCTCAGTGGCAAGCACACACTCGATGGCCACAAGAGCAGTCGCCTGCGCATGGCCGGGTTGGACTGGCTGCGCGAACGCGAGCTCACCGCCGAGCGCCTGAAGAAAGTGGAGAAGTTGAAGGCGATCGCTGCAAAGCTGAACATGCCCATGCCAGTTCTCGCGCTCGCGTGGTGTTTGAAGAACCCGCATGTGAGCACGGTGATCCTCGGTGCGAGCAAGGAAGCGCAATTGAAGGAGAACTTTCTTGCGGCGGATGCGCAGGACCAACTCACTCCGGAGGTGATGGCGCGCATCGCGAAGGTGCTGGACAACGAGCCGATGCGGCCGCAGTTCTGAAGTAGCACCTCTTCCCGAAGGATCCGCTGGTTTGTGAATTTTCTGGTTCAAACCTTCAGACCAAGATCGGTTCCGGATACCTTGGTTGGACATTCTCCAACTGCTTCAACCATGCCCTACAACAACCAGAGCATCCTCTTCGCGCAAGGCGCGATGAAACGTGCCCGCACCTATGACGGCCCGCTGGACGGTGTGGTCAATGATGCGATGGTGACCGCGTTGACAAAGATCACGGAGATCAAGAAGTCGTGGCCTGCTTCACGTAAGGTGGTAGCCTACCTGCAAAAGAGTGCGGGGTTGAAGGGTGATGACATCGATGGCCTGTGGGGCGATCAAACAGAGCAGGCGTACAACGCGATGGTGCAGCGCCGCCTCTTCGGAGAGCCCGAGCCGGTCTGGCGTCCGGAGAGTCGTGTGGAAGTGAACCCGAACAACTGGCCGACGCAACGCACCGATGCGGGACTCAACGCCTACTACGGCGCCGTGGGCACCAACCAGAAGAAGCTGGTGCCGCCATACGAGCACTTCCTATCGTGGGATCCGGGCAAGCGCGTGAGCAGTTTGTCCTGCAACACGAAAGTGTATGACAGCCTCGGCCGCGTGCTTGCGGACGTACTTGCGACCTATGGTGCCGCGGAGATCAAGCGCTTGCACTTGGATCAATTCGGCGGCAGCCTGAACGTGCGCAAGATGCGCGGCGGCGATCGTTACTCCATGCACAGTTGGGGCATCGCATTGGACTACGACCCGATGAACAACCAACTGAAATGGGGTGCCGACAAAGCCGCCTTCGCTCGCCCGGAATACGCTCCGTGGTGGGAGTGCTGGGAGAAGGAAGGATGGCTGAGCCTCGGCCGCGCGCGCAACTTCGATTGGATGCACGTGCAAGCCGCGAAGTTGTGATCCGATACGTGATCGCCGACCCACCTGTGGCGGCGCTTGTCCTGCCTTTTCGGATCAGCTGATCTCCACCAGCAGCGTATTGCGCTTCCACGCCCTGCGGTGCTTGATCTTCTGGATGATCAGCAGCATCACCGGCACCATGATCAGGGTGAGGAAGGTGGCGAAGAGCAGGCCGTAGATCACCGCCCAGCTGAGCGGACCCCAGAAGATCACGTTGTCACCGCCCATGTGGATGTGCGGGTTGAGCTCCGTGAAGAGCGTTAGGAAGTTGAAGTTGAGGCCGATCGCCAGCGGCAACAGACCGAGCACGGCGGTGAAAGCCGTGAGCAGCACCGGGCGCAAGCGCGTCTTGCCGGCGGTCACCAAGGCCTCGCGGCTTTCGGCGATGGGGATGATGCGGTCCTCCGACAGGCCCAGCTTGCGCGCGCTGCGCTCAAAGAGCAGGCGCGCAAAATCCATGAGCACGATGGCGTTGTTCACCACCACGCCGATCAGCGAGATGATGCCCAGCATCGTCATCAGCACGATGAAATCCATGCGGAACACCACCAGACCGAGGAAGACGCCGATGGTGCTGAAGAGCACGGTGCTCATCACCACCACGGGATAGCTGATGCTGTTGAACTGCGCCACGATGATGAGGAACACCACGAAGATGGCCACGAGGAACGCCATCATCAGGAAGCCCATGTCCTTGGCCTGGTCCTCTTGCTCCCCGGTGAACTTCAGCGCGTAGTCCTTGCCAACGGAAAAGCCGCTGCCGAGCTGGTCCTTGATCTGTTGCACCACTTCGTTCCCGTTGTAGCCGCTGATGATGTTGGAGCTCACGGTCACCACGCGGTCCAGGTCCTTGCGCTTGATGGCGCTGAAGGTGCTGGTGCGCTCGGCGTGCGCCACCGCACTGATGGGCACTTGGCGGATCCGGCCGTTCAGCATGTCGCGGAAGGTCACCTTCATGTCCAGCAGCTGCTGCGCGTCGTAGCGGTACTCGTCGTTCAGGCGGATATTGATCTCGTGGTCGTCGTCATCGCCTTCCACGCGGTAGTTGCTCACCTCCTTGCCGAAGAGCGCGGTGCGGATGGCGTCGGCGATGGCGTAAGTGCTCACGTTGAGGCGGCGGGCTTTTTCCCGGTCGATGATGATCGGCATCTCCGGCTTGGCGCGGTCGATGTCGATGCGCAGGGCCTCGATGCCGGGCACGTTGCGCGATTCGATGTAGCGCTGAACACGCTCGGCTTCCGCCAACAGCCCTTCGATCTCCTTGCCCTTGATCTCGATGTTGATGGGCTTGCCCACGGGCGGACCGGCCGCGTTCTTGGCCACGGTGACCACCACACCGGGCGGCGCCTTCACATGTTCCTGTAGGTCCTTCAGCACATCGCTGGTGAACTTTCCGTGACGATCGGCGAACTTCACGAAGCTCACGGCGATGCGGCCTTTGTACGGCGTAGCACCTATCTGCATGCCGCCGGCACCGGGATCGCTGGTACCCTCGCCCACTTGCGAGATCACGGAGTTCACGAGGTAGTTGGTGCTGTCACTGGTGATCGAGCCATCAGGCATTCTGGTTCCCGCCGGGACCTTGTACCCGGGCACATCGATCACCTCCATCACCTGCCTTTCCACGATACGCGTGATGGAATCGGTCTTGAGAATGTCCGTGCCGATGGGCGCTTCGATGAACACATTGATGAACTGCGGTTCGTTCTCCGGGAAGAAGAGCGTCTTGGGCGGGAACACAGCCAACAGCGCGATCACCAGCACCAGCATGCCGAAGGTGCCGAAGAGGAAGGTGCGCGGATGATGGCGGTCCAGCGCATAGCGAAGGAACTTCTCGTAGCGGGTCTCCAAACGCGGCAGCCAACCATTCTGGAACCAGTCGGTAGCGGGCACGAACCACTTGGCGTTCACCACACCGAGGAAGCCGAAGACGATGGCGAGCAGGCCGATGCCGAACACCGTGTCGCTCTTGGTGGACATGCCGATCACAACGATCAACGTGCCCACGGCGGCGAGGATCCCGGCGAGCTTCCACACGCGTTTCATGGGCGTCTTGTCCTCTTCCACTTTCATGAACTTGGAAGCCAGCGCGGGGTTCACCACCAGCGCCACGAAGAGTGAGGAACCGAGGGCGATCATGAACGTGATGGGCAGGAACTTCATGAAGGAGCCCATCATGCCCGGCCAGAAGAGCAGCGGCACGAACACCATCACCGTGGCGGTGGTCGCGGCGATGATCGGCATGGTCACTTCGCCCACGGCCAGTTTGGTGGCGCGTAGCGGCGGTTCGCCGTTGGTCATGTGCCTGTAGATATTCTCCACGATCACGATGCCGTCGTCCACCAAACGACCCAGCGCGAGGATCAGCGCGAAGAGCACCATGATGTTGAGCGTGACGCCGAACGCATTGAGCAGCGTGAAGGAGATGAACATGCTCATCGGGATCGCCAGCCCCACGAACATCGCGTTGCGCAGTCCGAGGAAAAGCATGAGGGTGCCGATCACCAGCAGCACGCCGAGGATGATGTGGTTCATCAGCTCATCCACGCTGGTGCGCGTGTTGTCGCTCTGATCGCCGGTCACGGAGATGCGGAGGTCGGTGGGCAGCACGCGGCCGCGGTCCTCCTTCAGGATCTGCTGGATGCCGTCGCTGGCGGTGAGGAGGTTCTGGCCGGCGCGCTTGATGATGTCGAGCATCACCACGGGCTTGCCGTATTCGCGGGCGAAGCTGTCGGGTTCCTTGTAGGCATAATCCACCGTGGCGATGTCGCCGAGGCGCACTTCCTTCTGGTCGATATTCTTCACCACGATGTCGCGGATCTGCGCCATGTCGGTGAACTCGCCGATCACACGCACGGCGCGGCGTTGTCCGTCCGTGAGCAGTTCGCCACCGCTCATCGTCAGGTTCTCCATCTGGATGGCCTGGGCGATGTCGTTGAAGTTCAGTTGCAGCGCTTCCAGCTTGTAGAGGTCGAGGCTGATGCGCACCTCGCGTTCGGGCACGCCGCGGATGTTCACCTTGTTGATCTCCGGCAGCGATTCGATGCGGTCCTTCAGGTGCTGCGCGTACGCGTGGAGCTGCTCCATCGGGTAGTCGGCGCTGAGGTTGATGTTCATCACCGGCATCAGCTCGCTGAAGTTGAGCTCGATCACGTTCGGCTCCGAAGGCAGATCGGTCGGGAAGTTCTTGTCGCCGCGCGCCTTGTCCACCGCGTCCTTCACCTTGCGCAGCGCAACGTCGGGCTTGATGTTGTAGTTGAACTTCACATCGATCGCGCTGAAGTTGGGCACGGTGGTGCTCTTGATCTCGTCCACCCCGCTGATGGTGTTGATCTCTTTCTCCAACGGCTTGGTGATGAGCTTTTCGATGTCCACCACGGAGCTGCTGTTGTACGGCGTGGAGACGAAGATCTCCGGCGTCACCACCTCGGGGAAGCTCTCCTTGGGCATCACCCGGTAGGAGTAGATCCCCATGAGGAAGATCAGCACCGTGAGCACGATCACCGTGGTGCGGTTCTGCACCGCCCACGTGGTGATGGCGAACTCCCGCTCCGGGCCGTGGAGGTCTTTTTCGACGTCTTCGTTGTGGCTCATAGATCGGTTTGTTTTTCACCACAGAGGCACAGAGGGCACGGAGAAGAACTTGGGGGGCGTCACCATCCCGTTCTTTCCCGCTTTTCGCATTCCTCCGTGTGCTCTGTGCCTCTGTGGTGAACCTTCGAATTTCTCTGTGTGCTCCATGCCTCTGCGGTGAACTCTTCAGCCTCAATTCTCGTCCACGCGCACGGTCTGCCCGTCGCTCACGTTCTTGGCACCATCGATCACCACCAGGTCACCATCATTCAGCTCGCCCGCGGTCTTGGCAGCCACTTGCATGCGCCCTTGGTATTCGCTCACACGGTCCACGAAGACCTTGTGCGCCACGCGTTCGTTGGCCTTCACATTGGCGCCCTGCGGTGCGGGCCCCAACACGAAGAGGTAGCTCTTGCCGCTCACATCGTCCAGCACGGCAGCGCTGGGCACTACCATGGCGCTGTCGGTGCGGGAATCCTGGATGCTGAGGTCGCCCAGCAGGTTGGGACGCATGTACTTCTCGCCTTGTGGCGCACGCAAGGTCACCATGAAGGTGCGGTTGCTCGGGTCGATGTAGTCGCTCACATGCGTAAGGGGCGCGGTGAAGCCTTCGTTGATGCTTGGGAAGACCACATTCGCCGGTGCTCCTGCATGCACTCTTTTCAAGTAAGCCTCGCTCACGTCCGCCTGTAGCTGGATGCCGGTGAGGTTCACCACGCGCGCCACGGGCGATTGCGGTGCCGCCATGTCCCCCACACGGGCCATCACCTCGTCCACCACGCCATCAAATGGCGCGGTGACATTGGAGAGGCGCTGCTGTTCCTTCAATGTGGCCAGTCCTGCTTCGGCCTGTTCCTTCTGTGTCTTCGTCTGTAGGAATTGCATCTCGCTGCCGATGTGCTGGTCCCACAGTTTCTGCTGCTTTTCAAAAGTGGTGCGCGCGAGGTCCGCACCGGCCTGCGCTTGTGCGATCTGCTTCTCCACCATGTCGTTGTCCATCGTGGCGATCAAGTCCCCCTTGCGCACCTTGTCACCGGCCTTTACACGGATGCTGGCGACACGTCCTCCCGTCATGGAATAGAGTGTAGCGCTTTCGTCCGCCTTCACCACGCCATGCACATCGATGTAGTGCGTGAAGGGGCCCTGCTCCAATGCCTGCGCGGAGACCAAGGGTAGGCTGCGGTTGGCCGTGCTGTCGTTCAGCGCCAGCCAGTCCTCCACCTTCTTCAGGTCCTTGCCCACCTTGTCGTACACGGTCTTCAGCGAGTCGCGCTCCGCGCGTTTCCCGGCCAGTTCGCCGGTGTCCTTCGCTCCGCAGGAGGCAAGCACCGCCAGCATCGGGATCAAGTAGATCGTCTTTTTCATCGTGCGTGTTGTCGTCGTTTCATGGCCGATCCGGAGGATCGACGGTACAGTTGCAATGAGCCGGTCAGCGGTCACCCGTTCGCGTCAGTACATATCCAATGCCTTGCGCAGGTCGGCGCGCGCGACCAGGAGTTCCACCAAGCGTTGCACATAGGCTTGTTGGGCCGTGAGGTAATGGCCTTGCTCCTGGGTGAGTTCGAAACTGGCCGCACTACCGATGGTGAACTTGGCGGTGGTGCGATCCAGGATATTCTTCGCCAGGGCCATGGTGCGCTCCTCGGTGCGGAGGTTATCGAAGGCCGTGCGCACCTGTGTGCGATCCTGCTCCGAAACGGCTTTCAGCCGCTGCTCCGTGGCGACCTTGTTCACCTCGGTCTGTTGCAGCGCGAGTTCCGCTTGCTTCACCTTGTGGTAACGGTTCCCACTACTGAAGATGGGCACCGAGAGCTTGATCCCCCACAACGTGGTGGGATAGAACGGGTACGCACCGCCCGGGTCGAAGTCCGGGCCGTTCCAAACCCGTTGATGCGAAAGGAAACCAGCCAGTGAAGGCATGGCCTTGGCTCGCTCGTTCATCCGGTTGAGGTCCTGCAGCAACAAAAGGTTATCGGCGTAGCGCACCTCCACGTGTCTTGCGGGATCGAAGGGCTGTTCGCTCAATGCGATCTCGTTCGCATCATTCAGGATCTTCGGCAGGTCATCGGTCAGTACGACCGGCGTACCCTGCGGAATACCGAGTGCAAGGGCCAGAAGCATGCGGGCCACATCGCCCTGTTGCCTGAAGCTGCGTTGCTGGCTCTTCGCCTGTTCCAACTGGATGGTGATGCGATCCACATCCGTGGCTTCCATGAAACCCGCCTCCAGCATCGCGTTCACTTCGGTCAGGCTCTTCTCCAACAAGGGTATGCCTTCGCCCACCAGACGCTGCCCTTCTTCTGCGGCAAGTACTCCGAAATACGCCTTCGACGCCTGGTTGCGGGCGTCCGCCGCTGCCTTCTCCAGGTCGTACCGACTTTGTTCGGCCAGCGCGCGCGAGGCCTTGAGACCCACCAGGTAACTGCCGTCGAAGATCAATTGGCTCAGGGTGACACCGGCGCTCGCGTTCCACGGCAGGCCGAATTGCGCGGCAATGAACTCGGGGCCTTGTCCGGGAGCGAAGAAATTCGGGATCAACTGCGTGGGCACATCGATGAAGTTCTGCACCTGCGCTTCCCCATTGATCTGCGGCAGCCCGATGGCTGTGATCTCCTTCACCTTGTGGCGCGCCTTCTCCGCCTCCAGAACACTTACCTGCACGGCATAGCTCTGCTTGGCAGCCAGATCCAACGCCTCGTGAAGACTGAGGGTGATGGGGCCTTGGGCACTCAGGACGAGCGCTACCGACAGGCCGAGCGTGGTCACGATACTTCTCATGCGTGTACGCGTTCTTTGGTCAACTTCTTCTCCAGGTAGTCCAGTCCTTTCTTGCTGGCGATCCCCCGCACGTGGTAGCGGAACAACTCCCAGTGTACATCGTGCATGTTGAATTTGTCCGGCGGGAACAATTCCCCATCGAACACCATGTCGAACCGGGCGATGTAGATCGAGGCGATCATCGGGATGTTCAGGTCCTCGCGATAAAGTCCTTCGCGGATCCCGCGGGCCATGTTGTCGGTGATGCACTCGTGGATCTCCCGTTGCTTGTTCTCCACCATGTTCCGGAACGCTTCCGGGTGGTACTTCTCCAGGTCGAAGTGGACACTCGGGTGGATGCCTTGAAGCTGCCCGGCCACGGTCGTTGTGATCGCATAGGATTCATCGATCGCGTTCTGGTCCTTCCCGGCGCGCACCGCATCGATGTCGCATTTGTAGCAGAAGCTCAGGTGCTTCAATACCCGATCCACCAGGTCGTTCTTGTCGGTAACGTATTGGTAGAGCGTCTTCTTGGAGATCCCTTGGCGCGTAGCCACGTCATCCATGGTCACGCTCTTGATCCCCAGCTTCCAGAAGATCTTGGCCGTTCCGTCCAGGATCCGGCGCCAGCGCTCATCGGAGGGCTCCAAACCAGGCGTATCCGCAGCGGTGATCTTCTCGTCGGCCATTATTGGGGCGGCAAACGTAAGACGAATAACACATTGGAAACATTTCCGGCTGAATAGTGTTTCCGCCGTTCGTCATTTTGAAGGACGGCAACCCGTCAGCTCGTGACGTCGGCCGGGCTATACAGCCACGCTTCGGCTTCTTCCGGAGTATTGAACAACCGGATCGGGAACACAATACCGGGTTGCACCGTACCGACCACCCGATCGATGGCGACGCTGTTGAACACGTCCGCGCTCTGCACAATGGCGGCACGTTCCAATCCGGTCCTGGCCATGCGGGGTACCCAATCCATGGCCAGCCATACCTCATCGGCATGCAGGATCGCACCACGCCGACGCTGGTCCGAAAGGAAATAGCGCAACCCGCGTTCGCGGATCAGGTCAACGGCCGTATCCAGCATGCTCCGATAGGTCCCGCTGGGCGCATAGTTCTTCCAGCGAATGGATAGACATTGGGTCAATGGATCGGCCAGCACCTTCACGTAAGGCGTGTCGAATTCGTACAGGTCGGATGGTGCTACCACGCACTGAATATAGCGCCGGAAGCGAGATCCCGATGGGTCAACTCGGGTTCAGCCGCTTCATCAGCTTGCTCTGGTAGGATTCCCCGATCGGGATCGATCCCTTTTCGTCCTCCAGGATCACTTCCGGCGGACGAATACTGGCGATCCTATCCAACCGGACGATGAAGCTGCGGTGGATGCGTGCGAAGTCCGAGTCCGGCAATTGGGCCTCCAGGTTCTTCAGTGCGCCGTGGATGATATAGCGCCGCTCACGCACGTGGATCGCCACGTAATCCTTCAATGCTGCGATGTAATAGATGTCTTCCAGTTTCAACCGGATCAGCTTGCCAGCGTTCTTGAGGAACAACGGATCCGCCTTCCCTTTGGTGGCCAATTGGAACAGCTGGTCGCGCTCCTTCACGACCTCCGCATCCTGCTTGTGCTTGTAGATCGCCATCTCGATCGTGGTGCGGACATCGACCGCCTTGAACGGCTTGATGATGTAGCCGTACGGTTCTGCGATCCGCGCTCGGCTCACCGTGGCGTCGTCGGCATAGGCCGTGAGGAAGATCACCGGCCTCCCCGTTCGCTCCCGGATCAGCATGGCGGCCTCGATCCCGCTCATGCTCCCCTTGAGCATGATGTCCATCAACACCAGGTCGGGGCGCTCGGTCTCCACGATCGCCAACGCCTCTTCTGCGCTGGCTACCGATCCGCACACGGTATAGCCCAATCCTTTCACGGTATGTTCGATGTCCTTGCGGACAATGGATTCGTCCTCGACGATCAGGATGGTCGCTGGCATGGTAGGCGAGCTGCTTGTGCGGTCCCGGTCCGGGGTGGTGGTTGCGATGAACACACGGGCAACTTTACAGCAGGAACCGGAAGGCCCTCATCCTATTAGACCAAGCCGGGTGTCCTATCGACAGAGGATATACCGGACGCGGTCCTGCCCCGGTGGGTTGGTGTCGGCGGCATCTCCATCTTTGCCGACAACGCCATGGACCTCACCTCGATCAAAGCCGCACTCAACAATGAGTCGCTCACCAACACCACCGTAACCGTTGCCGGTTGGGTGCGCACGTTCCGCAACGATCGCTTCATCGCGCTGAACGACGGCAGCACCATCCGCAACCTGCAGTGCGTGATCGACCAGGAGCAGGTGGATGCTTCTACGCGTGCCCGCTTCACTACCAGCGCTGCCGTGCGATGCACCGGCGAGCTTGTCGCTTCCCAAGGCAGCGGCCAACGTGTGGAGATGAAAGTGACGGTCGTGGAGGTGCTCGGCGATAGCGATGCGACCGCCTACCCCATCCAGCCGAAGAAACACTCATTGGAATTCCTCCGCGAGAATGCCCACCTGCGTTTCCGCACGAACACGTACAGCGCGGTCTTCCGCATGCGGCACCAGGTGAGCTTCGGCATCCACGAGTACTTCAATCAGGAAGGCTACAACTACTTCCACGCGCCCATCATCACTGCGAGCGATGCGGAAGGAGCGGGCGAGATGTTCCGTGTGAGCACGCTCGATGCGAAGCAGCCACCACTGAACGAGGCGGGCGAGATCGATTACAAAGAGGACTTTTTCGGCGCTGAAAGCCACCTCACCGTGAGCGGCCAGTTGCAAGCCGAGCTCGCCGCTCTCGCACTGGGCAAGGTGTACACCTTCGGTCCCACCTTCCGCGCGGAGAACAGCAACACCACGCGCCACCTCGCCGAGTTCTGGATGATCGAACCCGAGGCCGCCTTCATGGACCTGACCGGCGATATGGACCTCGCCGAAGGATTGTGCAAGCACTTGATCGCTCGCGTGCTACGAACGAGCATGGACGACCTGCAGTTCCTCGACTCACGCTTGAAGGAGGAAGAAGCGCAGAAGCCGCAAGCGCAGCGCAGCGAGATGGGCTTGATCGATCGCTTGAAGTTCGTGTTGGAGAATCCTTTCGAGCGGATCACCTACGACGACGCGATCAACATCCTGCTCCGCAGCAAGCCCTACCAGAAGAAGCAGTTCCAGTTCCCCGTGGAATGGGGCATCGACCTGCAGAGCGAGCACGAGCGCTACCTCGTGGAGAAGCACTTCAAGAAGCCGGTGATCGTAACGGGCTACCCCGCTAAGATCAAGGCCTTCTATATGCGCACCAACGCGCCCGGCGACTTTGGGTACAGCGAAATGGGCAAGACCGTGGCCGCCATGGACGTGCTCTTCCCCGGCATCGGCGAGATCATCGGTGGCAGCCAGCGCGAGGAGCGACTTGATGTATTGGAAGCGCGCATGAAGGACATGAACGTGCCCGCCGAAGAACTGTGGTGGTACTTGGACACGCGGAAGTTCGGCACGGTGCCGCACGCGGGATTTGGGCTTGGGTTGGAGCGCTTCGTGCTGTTCGTTACGGGCATGGGGAATATCCGCGATGTGATCCCGTTCCCACGGACACCGGGGAGTGCGGAGTTCTGAGCGCTGGTACAACTTACTTTTGAAGCTCTGCCATCGACCATGTCTCAACTTTCCGCCTTCGACCCTACCCCGCTCTCTTTCGAGGATTTTCGTCACGATAATGGGGATGTCTACTGGTGGGCAAGCGACTTGTTGAAGATGGTGGGTTACAAGGACATGCTTTCCTTCGAGAAGGTCTTGGACAAAGCAACCAAGGCTATGATCTCGTTGGGGATCCCCCACTACAAGAACATTGTTCTGGCGGAACGAGATGTGGATGGGGTGAGGACAAAGGACTTCAAACTGACTCGATTTGCCTGTTACATCGCCGTGATGAACGGCAATCCGAGCAAGCCTGAAGTTGCCGCCGCACAATCCTACTTTGCTCAGCAAACCCGTCAATTCGAATTACAGCAGGGGAGCAACGAAGTGGATCGGTTGCTGATCCGTGATGAACTCACGGAAGGCAATAAGGTGCTTAGTTCAACTGCGCATCGCGCCGGCGTGGAGGACTTTGCCCGTTTTCAGGACGCAGGTTATCTGGGACTGTACAATATGCAGGCGTGGCAATTGAAGGGACGTAGAGGCCTGGACAAAAAAGCCAATCTCGCCGACCACATGGGGCGCACCGAGTTGGCTGCGGATCTCTTTCGTGTCACGCAAACGGAAGAGCGTATTCGCAACAAGGGCATCAGAGGGCAGGCCGCCTTGGAACAAACACATAGGGATGTTGGCCGTGAGGTTCGCGAGATCGTGAAGCGCAACACGGGAAATGCTCCGGAGAACCTCCCTCAAGAAAAGCAACTGCCAGAAGTGAAGAAGCAACTCAAGAAGGGCTACACGAAAATGGTGAAGGCAGACACCAAGAAGAAGCCAAAGAAGTAGCAGATTTCGAAGTCGTCCGGGATGTGATCCCGTTCCCACGGACGCCGGGAAGTGCGGAGTTCTGAGCCCCCTACTTCCGCCGCCACACACTGCCGTTGCGCGTATCCACAGAGGTGAGCTCGCCGTTCGCTCGTGCCTGCTTCAATTGTTGAAGGCCTTGCTCGTGCGGTATGCCCAGAACCACAGCCACTTCTTCTGCGCACCACGATGCGTGTAACGCGAACAGTTCAGACAAGGTGGTGGGTAGTGGTGCGGGCCTCGCACGGGGAAGCATCGCCTTCACAGCGTCTTCGAACTGCGCATAAGGGCGTGCGCCATACACCTGTTGCCGAGCGCCTTCCGCATTGCTGAAGATGAACGTGGGGAAGCCGCGAACGCCCATGGCACGCGCCAAGGTGAGGTCCGCTTGGAACAGCGCTTCGCCCGCTCCGGTGTAGTCGGCGTGCAGACGCGCGGTATCGAGCCCGGCGAAGGTGGCGGCTTCTGCGATCACCGGCCACTTGGTGATGTTCTTCTTCTCCAAGAACACTTGCTCGCGTAGGCGGCGCAGGAACACGAGCGCCTTGCTAAGGTCCTGTAGTTCGGCGGCCTTGAACGCCCTGCTCGGAGGATAGCTGCTGGGCAGCGGATCCTCCAACCACACATCGCCGATGATGGGCATGCGGTAGTGCGGGCTCACCTCATCCCAATGCCCGGCCACGTCGCTCGGCTTGCTGATGCCGCCGCTGTTATACACATCCCAGCCGGGCAATAAGCCACCCATATGGTACTGGATATCGATCGCGTCACCGTACTCCAACTTCAAGCGGCGCAGTTGCGGCTCGGTGCCCCAGCAACTGGAACAGATGGGGTCCGTGAAGTAGAGCAGCGTGATGGGCTTGGTGGCGTGCGGCGCAGGCGCGTGGCCATGGTCCGCACCATCGGTATGGCCGGGCACGGTGCAGGCACCGGTAACAGTGTCGCAAAGCATGACGTTACTTGTCTTTTTCATGTTCGTATCGGGTTGTGCGCATGCAACGAGGCCAGCAAACAAGGCAATGGTCACAGCGAGCGGAGTTTGTGGCATGGTCGGGTACCTTGTGCGCCACAAAGATCCTTGTGGATGACAAGGCCTGCAAGCAGTCAAACGAAGTTGACCACCCCGCATTCGACCGATTGCCCGGCAGAAGAGGCGCTGCGCCGCATCAGCGGGAAATGGAAACCGCAGATCCTGCGTGCGGCGGCCGATGCTCCGGTGCGTTTCAACCAACTGCTGCGCGATCTGCCGGATAGCAACAAGCAGGCGATCACCAACGCATTGCGCGAATTGGAGAACGACGCACTTCTTATCCGAACGGTGGTCCAACAGAAACCACTGCACGTGGAGTACACCTTGTCCGACCAGGGCCGCATGGTGGTGGACCTGCTCCGATCAATGGAGCCCGGTCGGTGACCTGGATCGTGCGCGTATATAACCACGCCACCCACGGATGCGCGAGATCATCAGCACCAGGCCGATGGCTCTGCTTTCTGCCATTGACAAGGCCGATCAAGCGCAATGGTTGCCGCTGACACGCAACTCTATCCCGCCATTACCGAGGATATCCAAAACTCTTGTTGCTATTGTGCCAAGGAAACCCTTAGCCGCGACCTTCGCCCCATGGACCGCATCATCTACCACCTCGCCACCTGCAGCACCTGCCAGCGCATCCTGAAGCAGGTCCCGAAGCTGACGCGTTTCGAGTTGCAGGACATCAAGGCCAAAGCCATCACGCCCAAGCAATTGGACGGGATGAAGAAATTGGCCGGGAGCTACGAGGCGCTCTTCAGCCGCATCGCATTGAAGTACCGCGCCCTCGGCCTGAACAAGGTCGCGCTTACCGAGAAGGACTACCGCCGACTGATATTGGAGGAGTACACCTTTCTCAAGCGACCGGTGATGGTCATCGGCAAGGAGATCTTCATCGGCAATGGGAAGAACGTGGTGAGGGCGATGGTAGAGGCCGCACAGCGCTAACAGGCCGGGGCTTGTCCCCCTTCAGCCCATTCCTTCACCCTGGAGTGGCCTGCTCAGGAGGAGCGGCGTGCAGCGCCCGTAATTTCACCCCCGCATGTTGAAGCAAGGCCTTTACCTGAAACTCCAGCAGAAGCTGAGTCCGCAGCAGATCCAGCTGATGAAGATGTTGCAGTTGCCCACCATCGATATGGAGCAGCGCATCAAACAGGAGATCGAGGACAACCCCGCACTTGAAGAAGGCGAGGACCATGAGGAGGAGGATGAGCCCACCGAGGATCAGGCGATCGCGGAGAACGAATCCACCGACGAGGAGAATGAGCGGGACGACTTCGATATGAGCGATTATTTTCCGGACGACGACACGCCGGACTACAAGCTAACGGCGAAGAACACCGGGCCGGATACCGAGGAGCGGGAGACCCCGCTCAGCGGCGGCACCACCTTCCAGGATTCACTGCGTGCGCAACTCAGCCTTCGCAGTTGCGATGAACGAACGGAGATCCTTGCGGAACACCTGATCGGCAACCTGGATGAGGACGGATACCTGCGGCGTGAGTTGGACGCTGTGGTGAACGACCTCGCATTCACCCAGAACATCAGCGCGACCAAGGACGAGTTGGAATTGGCGCTGAAAGAGGTGCAGTCGCTCGATCCCGCAGGGACGGGTGCGCGTGATCTGCGCGAATGCCTGTTGCTACAGGTGCGTCGGCTGCCGCACAGCTTGGATCAACGCATCGCGCAGGAGCTCTTGGAGAAGCACTTCGAGGCATTCTCCAAAAAACATTACGAGCGCATTCTCGAACGCTTGGAGATCGACGAGGACGCACTGAAGGGTGCGATCGAATTGATCGTCCGGCTGAACCCGAAGCCGGGCAACACCCAGCGAGAGACCAGCAAACCCGTGCAGGAGATCGTGCCCGATTTCAGTGTGATGGCGATCGATGGCCAGTTGGAACTCTCCCTGAACGGACGCAACGCGCCGGAACTCCGTGTGAGCAAGGCGTACCGCGACATGATCGCGGAGTACCAACGCAACAAGAAGGACAAGGAACAGCGCGAGGCACTGCAATTCATCAAGCAGAAGTTGGACAGCGCCAAGTGGTTCATCGATGCCATCAAGCAGCGACAACACACGTTGCTCGTGACCATGGAGGCGATCATGGAACACCAGCGCGAATTCTTCCTCACCGGTGATGAGACCAAGTTGAAGCCGATGATCCTGAAGGACATCGCGGAGAAGGTGAAGCTGGACATCAGCACCATCAGTCGTGTGGCCAACAGCAAGTATGTGCAAACGAACTACGGTACCATCCTGCTGAAATTCTTCTTCAGTGAAAGTCTTACGAACGAGGCCGGCGAGGAGGTGAGTACGCGCGAGGTGAAGAAGATCCTGAAGGACGCGATCGAAGCGGAGGACAAGCGCAAGCCCTTGACCGACGACGAACTCACGGCGCTGTTGAAGGGCAAAGGGTACAATATCGCGCGGCGGACCGTGGCGAAGTACAGGGAACAGTTGAGCCTTCCTGTTGCCCGGCTGCGCAAGGAACTGTGACCGGCATGAACGCTATCGCACGCGCGCTATCCGTTGCGTTGCATCCGTTGTTCATGCCGACGTACACGTTCGTGCTGGCACTCTACTTCGACCGGAGCTTGTCCTACTTCCTTGATGAACGCGTGCATTGGATGATGGTGGGCATGGTGGCGTTGATGACGATCGCCTTCCCGATGACCAGCACGGCATTGCTGATCCGTGCGGGCCTTGTGCGCAGCTGGGAAATGCCCTCACGGCAGGAGCGCATTGCACCGTACACGATGACCTTACTCTACTACGGGATGATCTGGTACCTGCTTGCACGCACGGCCTTGCACCCTGCGGCGATCCTGCTCTTCGGCGGTTCTTTCGCCGCGCTGTCGATCACCACCCTCATCACCTTGCGCTGGAAGATCAGTGCGCACATGGTCGGTATCGGCGGGTGTTTGGGCGCACTTGTGGCCCTGCGCTCCATCCACGCGTTGCCCATCATCATTCCGATCATGGTCCTGATCATCGTGGCTGGCGCCTTGGGTACTGCACGGTTGCTCACCAGCGACCACAGTCCTGCGCAGATCTACACGGGTACAGCGATCGGTTTCGCAAGCACCTTCGTCAGCATCGTCTGGTTCTAGGGTCCCAGCGCTAGGCCTTCACGGCCAGTGCGCGTTGCCAACGCCACGCATCGCGCACCGCATCCTCCAAGGTCAACTGCGGTTCCCAGCGAAGGACCTCACGGCTCTTGGTGGTGTCCGCGAAGACCGACACAACATCACCAGCGCGTCTTGGTCCTACCACATATGGAACAATCACCTTGTTCTCCTTCTGGAAGGCATTCACCACCTCCATCACCGTTCTCCCTTTCCCGGTGCCTAGGTTGAAGGCTTCACAGGTCTGCGGTTCCGCTTGTTCGAGCCATGCGAGGGCGGTCACATGCGCCTGTGCGAGATCGACCACATGGATGTAGTCGCGCACGCACGTACCATCCACCGTGTCGTAATCATCGCCGTTCACACGCAATCGATCCCGAAGACCGGCGGCGGTCTGTGTGACGAACGGGACCAGGTTGTTCGGCACCCCTCGAGGCAACTCGCCAATGAGGCCCGATGGGTGCGCGCCGATGGGATTGAAATAGCGCAAAAGCGCCGCCTTCAACCCCGGCACCGCCTCGCATTGGCGCCGCACGAGTTGCTCACACACCACCTTCGTTTCACCGTACGGTGAACTTGCATTGCGATCCGGCGAGTCCTCCGATACAGGCAGGCTATCCGGCTGGCCATACACAGTGCAACTCGACGAGAAGACGATGTGCTTGAAGGAGCGTTCCCGCATCAGCGACAACAACACGGCAAGCGATCCGATGTTGTTGCGGTAGTACATCGCAGGCCGCGACATGCTTTCCCCCACGGCCTTGTCCGCCGCGAAGTGGATCACTCCGTGTACATCGCCTTCTTCATCCAACATGCTGCTGACCGCGATCGGATCCGTGCAATCCAAGCGGTGGAAGGTGGGACGGAACCCGATAATGGTCTCGATACCGTTCAGGATCCGTTCCTCGCTGTTGCGCAGATCATCCACGATCACGGGTTCGTATCCCGCCGCTACCAGTTCCACCACCGTATGGGAACCGATGAACCCGGCCCCGCCGGTAACGATCACCTTCTTCATGCGTAGGTGACGAAAGTAGCCCGTTCGCGATCTTCACCACCTCTTCCCGTGCGGCGCCCCCCCAACTCCCTTCTTGTTATCCTGCTTGTGATGGTCGTGACCATCACGATCTCCGTCCGCGGCTTGTGGGTCGGGAACGAGAAGGACATGGCCCGGGCCATCGTGCGCAGCGATGTGAAAGGGTACTACGGCTACCTGCAAGCACTCTTCATCCGGAACGACCTCGGAAACGAACCCTACCAGTGGGAGTACGTTCGGCGCACGCCCACGGGAACTCTGAATAAGTATTTCTGCGGAACGGCCATGATGATGGCACCGTGGTTCGCCATCGGACACGACATCGCATTGGGGGATCCAAAGGCCGCGCATGATGGACTCAGTATCCACGAGATGCGGGCGATCAGCATCGGTGCATGGTTCTATTTGTTCATCGGACTGCTCGCGTTGCGAAAGCTGCTCCTCGGATCCGGGGTTCGGGAAGGCGTCCTGGTCTGGTTGCTGATCGCGCTCGGCTTTGGCACCCAAGTGATACAGTACACCGCGTTGCAGCCCGGATGGTCACATGTGTACTCCTTTTGCGTCATCAGCTTGTTCTTGTTGGTGGTGCAACGACTGATCAGTGGAGGGCGGGCACGGTGGTTGATCGTTGCGGGTGCGTTGCTCGCGCTCATCATCCTCATCCGGCCGGTGAATGGACTTGTACTGCTGGCGATACCGGTCATCGCCGGAGCCGATCTGGTTCCTTTCATGAAACGGATCTTGAGCCATAAGGTCATGCTACTGACCGCTGCTCTGGCCGGTTTGACCGTGCTTTCCATTCAACCCTTGCTGTGGCATGCGCAGATCGGAAAGTGGTTCGCGTACGGCTATGCCGGTGAAGGCTTCCACTGGGATCGGCCAGAGGTGTTGAAGGTCCTGGTCGGTTTCCGTCGCGGCCTGTTCTTGTGGACCCCGGTGCTTTCCCTTTCGGCGGTCGGCACGCTGTGGTTGTTCAGGAAGGATCGGATCCGCGCATGGAGCATGGCGCTGTACTGGGGCATCAATGTCTATGTGATCAGCGCATGGTGGATCTGGTATTACGGCAGCGGTTTCGGCAGTCGCGTGTTCGTGGATCATTACCCGGTGCTTGTTGTTCCGATGGCCATGTTGCTGAACGACCTCGGCAACCGATGGTGGATAGCGACTCGCATATTCATCGTTCTGTGCTGCGCACTATTGCTCTTCCAGATGTGGCAGTACCACGTCTTCATCCTCCACCATGAAAGCATGGACCGGGAGAAGTATGCGTACACCTTCCTTCGCTGGGATGATCGGTATCGCGGTGCGTTGGCGGGCAACTACCAGTCACCTCCGTTCAACCCCAAGGGCATGGATGTGGTGTTGGAGGAGAGCTGCGACTTCGAACACACATGCACGCATTGGAGCGGCGCCGGGATCGAACGTATCGCAGGAGCTTTCAGCGGATCGCACGCGGTTGTCTTCACCAAAGGTTTGGACTACGGTCTTGGTTTCAGTGTCCCGGCAGGTGTGCTTCCCTCAGGTCACGCGCTCTACATGGAGGTCGGCCTACAGCGCTTGGAACGAACCCGGGGGCTTCGCAACCTCTGCTGGCTGTTACGGACGTGAAGCATGCGGATGGATCACAAGCGTACTACGAACCGTTCCACATCAATCCGATTCCAGCAACGCTTGGCAAGTGGGAGCAGGTGGAGTACCGCATTCCGGTACCTGCGCTGCTGCCGGGTGATCGGCTGTCCTTCTATTTCTGGAACCAAGGCGGCGATGCACAAGTGCTCATCGACGACGTGTTCATGCGCATCTCGGCGGTGCGGCCGTACTGAACCGGGTGGGCCTGGCAGGATTTGAACCTGCGACCAAGGGATTATGAGTCCCCTGCTCTGACCGCTGAGCTACAGGCCCGATGGGGCGCAAATGTAGAAGCCGCAACAACGGGTGCAGGTACATTCGCCGATCATGGAGACCACGCCCCACACGCTTCTGCTCGATCTGGGTGGTGTGCTCATCGATGTGGACTACCACGCGTCCGCGAGAACGTTCGCGGAGCTGGGCTTTTTGGATTTCGATGCGCTGTACGGCAAAGCGAAACAGGATCATGTGTTCGACGCATTTGAAACCGGCGAGCTTTCACCGGAAGCCTTCCGAAACAGGATCCGCTCGCTCTTGAACGCATCGATCACGGACGAACAGGTGGACACGTGCTGGAACGCGATGCTGGGGACCATCCCCGACGAGCGACTTCGGTTGGTGGAACGGCTGAAGGAGAAGTACCAAGTGCTGCTATTGAGCAACACGAACATGATCCACATTCCCGCCTTTGAAGCCATCGTGGCACGGACGAACGGCGTGACCGACTTCAAGGGCCTTTTCCACGGCGCGTACTACAGTTGTGAACTGGGGATGCGCAAGCCGGATGCGGCGGTCTTCCACCATGTGCTCGCGATGCATGACGCCGATCCGTCGCGAACGTTGTTCATCGATGACAGCATTCAACATGTACACGGTGCGCGAAGTGCGGGACTCCAAGCCGAACACCTGGACCTGGCCAAGGAGGACGTGATCGCCATGACCAAGCGGCTTGGCCTGCTAGCCTGATCTGTGACACGGACCACGAAGCTGTCGGCGATCACCGGATCTCCTGGCAGAGTTCCACCAGCACGCCGTTGGCGCTCTTCGGGTGGATGAAGCAGACCCATTTGTTGTCGGCTCCGCGCTTGGGCTCCTCGTTCAACAGGGTGAAACCCTCGGCCTTCAATCGCGCCATTTCCTTTTCGATGTCCTCCACTTCGAATGCGATGTGATGGATCCCTTCGCCGCGCTTTTCAATGGCTTTCGCAATGGGTCCGTCGGGGCGGGTGCTCTCCAACAATTCGATCTTGTTCGGCCCGGCCTGGAAGAAGGACGTGACCACTCCTTCACTGTCCACCGCTTCGCGCTTGTAACTCGGACCGCCCAACAATCTGGCGTAGATCTCCTCCGCTGCCGAAAGATCCTTCACGGCGATGCCGATGTGTTCGATGCGTACCATGTCGCGAAGTAACCGCCAAAAAGAAGAAGCCCCGGATGGTCCAGGGCTTCGCTCGGATACGTTGTCTTCCTCAACGCTTCAAGAAGGTCTCACCCATCTTGCTGTCGTAATTGAGGTAGTAGAGGTCCTTCTTCAATCCGGAAATGTCGATCCGTGACGCGTAGCCACGCTTCACGATATTGCCGTACTGGTCGTAGATCTCGTACAGCGTGTTGGCCGTAAAGACGATCTCCTCCTTGGGCTTCACAGGACCCCAGGTCACCGGTGCAACGGACTGGTCCGTGTACTTCACCGCTTCGCTGTACCGGCTGCGGCGGGTGAGGTCCACTTGGCGCACGCGGAAGGTATTCTCTCCGCTGTGCGGCGTCACCTTGAATTCATAGCTGTGCTCACCGGGGCGCCCCACGCCCATCACCTCACCAGCCTTCACCCACTTGTTCCAGCGCTTTTGCTCGATGATGTATGGCAGTTCGCCGGTCTCATTGGTCGCCGTCCAGCGGTAGACCCCATCGCTGCTGATGGCTTGCTTCACGATATCGAAGGTGCTCTTCGGCTTCAGCACCTCGGGGTTCAGCACCACCGGGGTGCAGCCATCCTTGTGGCGGATCTTCACCACCACGGCGTCGCCCAGTTTCAGGCCGAAATTGTTCATGTCCACCTCGAAAGCACTGGAGTTGATCTCGTCCGTGGCGATCTGGTCGTTCACCGTGACCTCGAACACGCAGAAACCAACGCCGGCTTCCGAGAAGGGGTTCTGGATGAACAGGTTCTTGCCTTGATAATGGCCATCGAGAACGATAGTGCCTGCTACGGCACGTGCACCGATCAAGGCGGCAATGAGGAGGGTACTGAGGCGCATGGCTGGATATACTTCGGGCGGACGAAGATAATCGTTCAGGCGAAGTAGGAGCTGCTTTGAACGCGGGCTGTGTACGCTGGGCTGATCGCCGGGTTTCGGAAAATGGCCCTCATCAGTGGTCATACGCCTTCACACCAGCCTCCACATGCACCTCCAAATGGTTCTCCAAGGGCGGAATGGGGCAGGAATAGCGGCCCCCATATGCGCAATACGGGTTGTAGGCCCGGTTGAAGTCCAGCTCAACCTCCTTTCCCAAGGGCCCTTGCAGGTCGATGTAGCGGCCACCTCCATAGGTCAGGCTTCCATTGGTGAGGTCGGTGAACGGGATGAAGAGGTGGTTCACATACTCCGGCCGTTTGGAGAGGTCGATGTTGCGATACACGGTGAGCTTCTCCTTGCGCCCTAGGATCTTGAACCGGAGAACGCCAACCGCCTCGTACATCGGCTTGCGGTCGGTGGTCGTGGTCATCTCGAACGCCTTGCCTGCTTTGGCTTTGAAGGAAGCCTTGATCCGGAACTGCGTATCAGGAGCGAAACGCTCCAATTCCACGAAGTGTGTGCGTGCTTCCGGCAGCAACGGCGAGTGGTCCGCATCCCGGTACTCCATATTGATATGGTCCCAATACGCTTGCAGGCTATCCTGCCATGCGCGATCCGGCGATTGCGCGAACACACCAAGGGAGCTCAAGAGCGCCCCGACCATGAACACCCGCATCACGCTGGTCTTTGGGTGCGAACGGAACCGATCATCCGGGTGATGTCCGCTTCGTTGAATTGGCCGGACGGGTCATCCCGTAACACGAACTCTCGCCCGCCGGAACGGATGATCCGATAGAAATGAACGAAGACCAACGCATCATCCGGGAAGGAAGAGCGGTAGATGATCCGATCCTCGGCCTCCTCGGTGACCACGTGGGTCTGCAAAGGGTCCTGATCGAGCGATGATCGCAACCGGGAGATCCCACCGGGCTCTTCGCTGATCAGAATGCTGAACCTATCACCCGCTTTGATCGCAAGCATGCCTATTTGATCATTCCATGTAACACTCGGTGTATCCACGCCAAGCGTTGCGGCATCACCCATTTCAACCACCAGCGGCAGATCATGTCCGGCCAGATCCACTGAGATCGAGGTGTGCGAGTTATCCGCAGCGATGTCATTCGTTGCTGCTTGGGGTTGGCCGTTCGAGCATGCCGACAACGCGACGATCAACAATGCAGGGCTGTACTTCAACATGGCACTAATGTAGGAAGGTGCATTCCGCAACCCGTCCGTGATACACTCCGCCTTCGGGAATGAGGACGGTCCACTCCTTTCGATCGTTACGGGATCTGCTCCACCTTGTTCGCGGTTGGAATGGTACCGCCGATGTTCGCGAGGATCGGGTCGCGATCGTTCGAAGCGCCCACATACTTGACCTGGCTGTTCAGGTTGACATCCTCCTGGTAGTAGCCCGTAACGGCGTTCGTCGGGATGGATCCACCAATGCGTGCGAGGATCGGATCACGGTCGTTTCCAGCACCCACGTACAGCAGGGTATGGTTGAAACTCACGTCGCCCGCCCACAACACGCTGACCCCGCCACCAATATCCTTCCGCGCTGCGGTGCCATACACCGGCGTGGCCGTAGCGCTGAAGTTGACCGTCGACGTCGAGTTGGTCAGGGGCAGGGCCGCACTGCTCATGCATCCCAAGTGATTGCGATGACGCACGGCAATGAAGTAGTTCCCGTTCGTGTTGTTGAAGTTGACCGGTGAAGTTCCGTTCATGGCAACGATGTCGCCATCCCGCTGCAACAGGGCGCAGCGACTGGCCAGCACTTGCGAACTGTTCGCGGAGTTGCGCAACTCCACCACCACCCAATCCACGATCGCATTGCTGCCTGTAACGGCAAGCACTCCGCTCGTTGTTATTTCCCCACCACCACCGCCTGCGTGCGGGTATCCGAGTGCGGTGTAGGGCTCGGTCAAAGGCAGCAGTCCGCTGAAGCGCAAGGTGTCGCTCATCAACCCGCTGACGTACGGGCCTTCCAGGAAGACCTTGGGCGAAACGTTCACCGTGGGCGAGACAAGCGTCGGGATCAAACACCAGGTGTTGATCGTGCCCACATCCTGCGCGGCGACATCCTGCACCGTGAGCGTCCATGTTCCCTCGAAGAGTTGACCATTGAACGCAGCGAGCGCTGCCGCTGGGATGACATACAGGTTGTTGATCGGACAGGTTGTTCCAACAGCACCGTTGGCACCGGTATCATCGAACTCCGCGATGATATTGTCGTTGCTGGTGCATAGTCCCGAGCTAATCAGGTTCACAGTGGTGTTGGCCGGACTCTTCAAGGAAAGGCGCAGGTCGGCGCAATAGGTGTGCGAAATGTTCACGTATACGTTGAGGTCCGTGATCGTCGCTCCGCTCTGCGACGGAACCACGATCGTGCTCGTGGTGGTCGCATTATCAGCGATGGCGGTCGAAGTGCCATTGGTGAACAAGCCACATCCAGCGCCCGGTACCCCGCACGTCTTGGTGAAGTTGGAGAAGGTGAGCGAGCATTGTGCGAACAGGTTGTGGACCAGGATCACGTTGATCGCGGATGCGCTCGCATAGCTTCCGAAAGGGCCATAGGTGCCTGCGGTGGTCACGGTTTGCATGTTCACAGGTACGCTAGGTCCACCGGCATCGGGGTCGATCTGGATATTGATCGACGTGGCGCTGCCCATGGAACCGAGGGTCACGTACATCGCATAGTTGGATCCCGTGCAAACTCCGAAGACAGAAGCGGATGGCGCCGTACAGCACGAGGTGCCCGCACTGGTGATGGCCGCGAGCGTCTGGTTGCACGCACTGTTCGCATTGTGCCGGACCTGGATGACCACACTGGTGCCGAACGGATAGCTTCCGACTGTGAATGTGCTTGGTGTGCGCATACTGTGGAAGGTTTGTGCCGCCCCGTTCACACTGGTGTACACGTCGTAATTGGGAGAATCCCCATTCGCGCCGATGGTGCAACTGATGCTGAAGGTGCCTGCGCCACAATTATCCGTGACACTGGTGGATACCGTTGGCGACGTGCAACCCACGGTTGGAAAGGAGAATTTGAAGATGCGCGTGCTCCAGGACGATGACGCGTTGTACATAGCGGTTCCGTAGAACGAAAGCCCGTCCGCCGGATCCACATCCAGTGAGTTGTAGTCCCCGTAACGATTGCTGCCGTGCGACGCGGTACCCGCAATGATGGTGGTCTCCGCCATCGTCATCTGTCCCAGCGGATCATTCTTGTAGCGTCCCGTGTACCGCACGCTCGGATACACATTGCCGCCGGTGGTGCCTGCGATGTTGTACGCCAAGCCGATGTCGCCGTTCTCGTTGATCGCGATGCTGCTCATCCAACGATCGTTCGCGTCCGGTGAATAGGTGCCTTGCTGGTAGATGCTCCATGCCCCGCCCGACCCACCAGTGCGGTGTAGTTCATACCAACGGACACCCGCACGATCCGCATTGCCCGGGCCAGCGTCCACCGTGTGGCTGCACACCAAGGCTTCGTAACCAGCGATGTTCCGGTACACGATCCGGTTCATCAGCACCTCCCGGATCGGATCCATCTTCTGGGTCCCGGGCTGATCGATACAGTTCAAGGTCGTGTACCCACAGAGATCCGAATCGAATGCCGCAGTGTTCAAGTAGGTCGGCCCGGTGATCGAGGAACTTGCTGGTGTTGCTGCGTTATAATTGATCTTCCAGATCTCCAATCGGTCCACGCTTGAGCCACCGGACCAGAGATCATCCTCCATGCGCATGAACATAGCAGCAGAACCCGTCGGTGGTGCGGTGCCTCCATCGAACGTCACAGGGGTAGCAGCTTGGAAGCCGATGCTCCCGAAGGAGGTAACCGTGAACCTCACTACCGATCCTGCGGTCCCCGCCAGCATGTTCGCACGAGGAAGAGCGTAGATCGCAGGGCTGTTCTCATTGGAGGTGACCACATAGCAATCATTCAGATCGCGTATTTCGGGTAGTCCGGAAAATTGGTGGCTTGGTAGGAATAGGCGTACCACGCGCCGGTCGGACTGGCGGTCTGACTCACCGCAACGAGGAGTTTGTTCCCGCTCGCTGAGAATTCGGTCATCACCCAGCGATCCGCCAGTGCATCATAAAGCACGATAGGATCCCCCGCGCCACCAACTGAACCCGTGTAGGTATCCAGATAGGTTTGCGCACCAACGCTTACAAGACTCTTGTTGTAGATGCGGAAGTATCCGCCCGAACCACCATTGATCATCTGGATCACGTGGTTCGGTCCGACATCCAAACAGGGGTCCGCCGGAACCACGCTGGTATAACCCATGCCGTTCACTGAAATGTCAACGGCGCGCTCGAATCCGTGCGTGGGTGGTGCCGTTTGCAATACCGGATCCTGACCCTGTGGCAAGGCGTTCGGATTCACCGCCGGGTGCCCCCTTCGTCCTTCCACCGCTTCCTCCGCGCGCTCCAAACGGCCGATCAAGAATCCGTTCTCGTCACGTACCGGTTTTTCATGGAATTGTTGCGTGGTGTCAAAGGCGGAGAACGCGTGTACCACCCCCATGAATTCCATCGGGATCACGCTTTCCACAGAGACTCTCCAAGTGCCATCAGGCATCACCTCGGTATGTTCGTCGATGGTCTTTTGGGCCTTTGAGAGACCCGCGAAACAAAAAACAACGATCAGAACGCTGAGCAAGCGCGGGGTCATCGACATGGATCCTGGGGTAAAGTGGCGCCGAAACTACTGTGATCCCCTTCCTAGGGCAAGGCCGTGGTATTCAAGGCAGAGGAGTGCCGGTTCGACGACAATAATTCGTCTTCCGGCGGATCCAAGCCAAAGCGCCCTCGGTGTCTTCCCGAAGGCTTGATCCGATCCGCTCGGTTCCAAGGTTCGTCCCGACCTATTCGCCAACCTTGATCCTTACGCCTTCTGAATGCGAGGCGAACTCCGGCGCATACATGCATTGCACACTGGTGATCCCATTGCTGAAGTCTCCCGCATGCGTCACCTTCAGGTCGTACTCGAACACGTATGTACCCGGTGCGATGCGGTCGAAGAAGAAGTGCATGGCCGCATCGCGAATGCTCTGGTAGTAGCCGAGCCCACCCTTCCACTGGTAGCCGCTCAACGCTTGCACAGGTTCAAGCCCAGCCGCACGCAAATCTTTCATGTGTACGTAGTCGAGGTATCGATCAGTGCGCAACTCCACACGCACCGTGAGCCGATCACCAGGCTTCAACGTCCGCGAAGCATCCAACGCGACCAGTTTCGGACCCGACTCCGTTTGTTCCTTCAACATGACTTGGCGTCGAATGCTGAACGGACTTTCATGCGCAGGGACCTTGTCCATGCGTTCGAAATACTGCCAGTGCAACGCGCCCCATTGCACGCCGTCACTCGTGGTGGTCACGGTCACATTGCCCATGGATGGCTTCACTTCAGTGCCCGGCCAGCTTTGCTGGATGTAGCCCGTACCCGCTTCGCTGTTCGCGACCTGCACCGTCTCCTCCCCGACCTTGATCACCGGTGGACTCTTCGGTTCGAGCCAGTCATCACCGGTCAATAGCAACGCGTAGCACGCATCGGCCGTGGCCTTCGTGGTCTTCCAATCCGTGGTCTGCTTCAACTTCAAGAGATGCTGGCGAAGCGAGTTCACCTTTTCGCGGTCATGCGCGACGATCTCAAACGCTTCGATCATCAACGCGTTCAGTTCCGTCGGGAATTCATTCCACCGGTAACCGATGCGGAAGTCCTTCCAGTACATCCCAAGTTCGTCGTTCATCGTGGCACGTTGCGCAAGCGAGGTGGTGATGAGCTTCGGCGTTTGCTCATCCGCCATACGATGCAGGGCGATCGCGATCATGGCCTGCTCTTGCAAACCGAACTGCATCCAGTACCGCTCCACACGTTCGATGATGAATGCCGCTGCACTCTTCTTGCCGCGCTCCAAGGGGTATTGCGGGAAGCTGCTCCGCGCATACAGGTAGTGGACATCCTCCGAGGAAGGCATCGGGATCGTATCACCCTTGAAGTCGCGCAACATACGCTGGTGGTCCTCCTCCACCTTACGGTCCAACCACGCCACGGCGCGTTGCACCATGCGTCGTGCGTCGGTGTCCGGATCAAGATCGAAGGCATCAAGCTGTTGCAGATGTCCGAAGCCCGCGACGATGTGCTGCGTGATGTAGCGTGAGGGCTGCATGCCGCTCCACCACGGCCACGAGCCATCGGGCAATTGCATCTCCTGCAATTTGCGCAACGCGTTCGCGTCCTCGTTCGCCATGCGGTGCAGGTCGAAGAACAAGGCGATGCGGCGCTTGCGTTCGCCTTCATCCTTCGCGTTCAACACCCACGGTGTTTCCTCCAGTACCGCGCTCTTCAATTCAGGGTTCTTCTCCAGTGCGGAAAGGAAAGCGCCTTCGTTGCCAGCGGTTCCGGCACTCCATGCCGCGAAGACCTTCTTGATCGTCGGACGCTCTTTCACGATGTGCGCCGCGAGGTGGTTCGCGTAGTACCGACTGAAGATCTGCTCCGCGCATTCGTGCGGGAATTCCATCAGGTACGGAAGCGCTTGTACCGCGTACCACGCCGGGTTCGGTGTGTACTCCAGCGTGAGGCTGTGATGCTTCAACGTGGTCGAGGTCGCGTTGACGAGGTTCGGTAATGTGAACGTCTTTGTCCCTGCTTTCGTGATCGACAACGGAACGCTCTCGGTGACCAACACCATCGGTGAGGATCGGCAGCACGCGCTCCTCGCCGTCGTTGATCCCCGGCGCTGAAGCAGTGATCCGCACCGCAACGACATCGAGATCCTCGGGTATGCGTAGTGTCCATTGCACATTCGCACTCGCGCCGGGGGCTGCGGTGAATGCAACGCTTGGCTTGTTCAAACCGAAGGCTCCACTGACCGCTGCGTTCGTTCGCGGATCGAAGAGTTCGAGTTGCGCAGTGCCGTTCACCGAACCGCCTTCGATCACATTGATCTTGGCGGCCAAGGTGATCCGATCACCCTGACGCAGGAAGCGCGGCAGATTAGGCATCACCATCAACGGCTTCTGCGTGATCGTGCTCCGCGAGAATTGCGCGAGTTGCAGGTCCTTGGTGTGCGCCAGGCCCATGAAATTCCAGCGCGTGAGTGCATCGGGCATGGTGAAGCGCAACACCACGTCGCCGTTGCGGTCGGTGAGCAGATCCGGGAAGAAGAAGGCCGTTTCGCGGAAGTCGGTGCGGAGGGGGGAAGGAGTGTTGTTCGATGTTGGTTGTTGGTTGTTCGCGACGGAACTTGTTTCGGCTTCGGCCAGCTTTCCACTTGCATCACCGTCCATTAAGCCCGCAGTGGTGGCTCTATCCATTCCTTCCGCGTATCCGGATCGGGGCGACTCATCCGCATCACCACCAAAACTTGGGCTCGCAACCGTTCGGAAACGCCGCCTGGTGTTCCCTCTTATCGGACTGAGAGTCTCTTCCGATACCAGTCCGGGATAAACACGCGTGCTATCGCTTGGCATGCGCGCTTCGACATACACACTGCGCGATCCAGATGTACCGAATAGTTCGCTGCGATCCCACCCCCGTTCGGATAAGTTGCTGTGCCAGATGTCCATCCACCAATTCGGCACTTCGAACACGTCAAGTGATGCGTCGTACATCGCAGCTAAAAGTTGCGCCGCCACCTTCTCCTTCTTTGCGCCGGTGATCTTCAAACGCCACTCCTCCTTCGCGCCCGGCAAGAGTTTGTCCCGGAAGCTCGTCCACTCCACCTTCAGTTGCTTGTTCGTCCACGGCACATCGATCCACTCGGTGGTCTTGTGATCACGCCCACGTTCCACACAAACAAAGTGTACCGTGAAACCGCCACGATCGCTTTCCACCACCGGCAACTCCACGCGTTGTTGACCGGTGCTCAGCGTGAATGGGCGACTGATAACGATCACACCATCGCGTTCCACTTCCATCAACACGCGGCAGGCAGGCAGCGCACTGCTCAATACCAACACGGCCTTCTCCCCCGGCTCACAACTGCCCTTCACCACTTGCACGTGGAAGGCCTCATTCTCGAAGCCGGTGTTCTGGATCTCCGGATCGAACAGCGTGAACACCTTCGATGCCTTCACCAAGTTCCCCTCCGGGTCCGTGGCTTCCACCTCGACGAGGTAGGTGCCCACCACTTGATCGCGAATGGTATGGATCGGGATCGGCCCACTGAACGGAAGTGCGGCGTGATGCGCGAAGGCAGCGGAGTCGTGCGCCCATGTCGAAGGATCGCTTTCGTTCGCGTACACGTCATCCGGGAAGCGCATCGCGAAGGAGTCCGGCGTCAGGATGAAGCGGTCCGGACGATCCCATAGTCGTTCACGTTTCACGCCACCCGCCGGTTGATCCAACCGAACGATGCGCACATCGAAGGGTACATCCACGCGCTGTCCGTTCAAATTGGTGACGCGTACCAACAAGCTGTCGGCGATGCTGCGATCCAGAGCATCACCCAAGGCGATATCGAGATCGATGCTGCGGTAACCGATCGTAAGCGAGGTGTTCGCTTGTTGCGTTTCGCCGTTGATGTCCGTGACCCACGCTTCCACGGAATAGCTGAAGGTCGGATCGGATGCGCGCGGGAAGTTGTTGTCCGGCAACGCTTGGAACGCGACATTGAATTTGCCCTGTGCATCGCAGATCGTTTCGCCATTGGCGATCTCTGTTACCAGGCCCCACGGCAAACCGCGCCAGCCCCAACCGCACCACCAGGGCATGTTGGCTCCACGCCTTACCACATACTTCACCACTGCGCCATCCAACGGAGCGCCCGCATAACTCTTCGCGACGCCCGACACGGTGGCCGCAGCACCCAGCTTTGGCGTGGTGCTGATCGGATCGAAGACCGCTTCGAACATGGGCCGCTTGTACTCCTCGATGCGGATCGGCTTGTAGGCATACGTCGTATTCAAACTCCATTGCCCGGTGAGCCTTCCGAGCGGTGCGATGAAGCGGCCGTGGAAGGACCCGAAGGGATCCGAGACGACTTGAACGGAATCCACCACTTCGCCATTGGCATCGTTGAAGAACACCGTGGTCTTGTAGGCTTCCTTCGTTGCGGTGCCCTTGCCGCGCTCCACAGTGACGATGCCTTTGAAGAAGACCTCCTGCCCAGGGCGGTAGATCGCGCGGTCGGTGAAGAGAAAGGTGCGCAGGCTGTCGGGAACGCTTCGCCCGCGATCATACATCCACTGCGCATCGGTCGTGAACACATCCACACCGTCCATCAGTTCCAAACGCAACTCGCCATTGTTCTGCTTGGCGGTGAACTTCACACGACCACTATCATCGGTAACACGCACATCGGAACGGATGTAGCGCTCCTTGGCTTGGTCAATCGGGTTGCGAACCACGGTGTTCACACGCACACCGGCCTTCGGTATACCCGAGGTGCGATCCAAGACCAGCGCTTCCATATCGTGGCCATCGGTGCGGTCCACCACCGCCAGGTTCGTGACCTGCACGCTGCACCAGCTCATGACATCCGCCCCGACATGGAAGCCTTCGCCGTTGCTCACGATGATCGCATACCGGCCCAGCGGCGATCCCGCAACCGGCACCTCCACCAAGTGACTGTTCAGGTCGCCATCATCGGGCAGTTCGATGGACCATTGCCGATCCCATTTCTGCGCCAACAACCACCGGTTGTAGTCCGGTTCGCGCGACTTGTTCAGATCGAACGGATCCTTCACCACACGCAACCACACCCGCTTGGTGTTGGCGTATCGCAGAGCGGCGAGGAAGTCCTGTCCGGGCGGGGATGCTTGTTCGCTTTGCAGGTCGAGGGCCGGTCGTTCCTGTCGTGCGATAAGCGCTTTCGCATTGCGTGCGCCGAAACTTCCAGGCCACTTCACCACGGCGGCAATGCACAGCTCACGTGCGGTCCTTCGCTCCCACTTCCATGCATCGCCGACCAAGCGATCGTACTGGTCCGCCATGCCCGCATGCCACTCCGCAATGGCGACCATCACTTCCGCCTCACATGCATCCAGGGGTACGCGCGTACGCAGCAGTTCCAATGCGGAGAGATACAGGCTGTCCTTGTTCGCGAGCGTACTGCGTTGGCGGACGAACGAGAGACGGTTCATCGCGACGTCCACGTATGCATCCAGCTTGTCATCGCTGAGGTGTTGGCGCTCCAGTCGCTGGAGGATCCGCATCGCTTGGAACTCCGACGACGTGCTGTCGCGATGCACAAGCGAGCGAAGGGCGAACGGCTCGAAGAGATCGAACCATGACGGGTCATCCAATTTGAACTGCCAGCTTGCCTCACTGATCCGCGTTTCGGGGTTGACCATCACGGCGAGTGCGCGATGCGCCAAGAGGTCGTATAGCGTGGGTCGCAGGTACCGCGCATTGAGATCACCATCGAGCAATTCGCCCAGGTCATCCACGGGTGTCGCACGCAACGTGTCCCATGGTTGCAGCGATGTGGTGAAAGCATCCCGCACTTCGGTCATGAAGCGCTGTTGCGTCCATGTCTCCGGGTCGTCGCTCCCGCCGTCAGCGAGCTCGGTGCGCTCCATGATCTCCCAGCGCTCATCGGAGTAATAACTCCACCAACCCTCCGCGCGGATGCTGTGGAGCAATTGCGCAAGGGGTGTTGTTGCGGTCCGCGCACGATCACCGATCTCCTTCAAGGTGACCGTGCGCTCCACACCCGTCATCTGTTGCAGTCCGGCGCGTCGTACCCACGCCTTGAACTCATTGCGCCAGTCGCCGGAGGCTGCGGATCCTTCGCGGATCCCTTCCACCTTCTCAAGCGCCGTCGCGTATTGCCCGATCTTCTCCAAGGAGTCGACCACGGCCCAACGCGGATCGGAGGCATACGCTGTTGAAAGCGGTTTCCTCCCGGCACAAGCACCCAGGAGGATCAACAACAAAGCGAGCAGTGGAACGCGGAAGGGGTGCAGGTGAAGCATGGCGGATCACAAAGGTGCGCTCCGCATCCGGACCGTTACACGCGAAAGCGCGCGACGTCCACTTCGGGATCCAGCGGCTCGCCTTTCAGGATGTGCGCGGCCAAGTGATCGGCACACCACGGCGCGAGCAAGGCACCACGCGAACCGAGGCCGGAAAAGACCATCGTGTGCTCACCGGTCCTGCCCAGGATCGGCCGACGGTCCTTCGCAGCGGGACGCACACCGGCCCAATGATCGAGCACCTGCACTTCGCCGGTCCAGAAACGCGAAAGACGTTCAAGCAAGGATCGCTTCCCTTCCTCCGTGGGTCCGCTCCACACATCGCTCCATGCGAACGTGGCGCCGATGCGGAAGCGTTCATCGCCTAGCGGCACCAAGAAGAGTCCGCGATGCACCATGGACCGCACATCAAGGCCCGGCAAGCGCACGGTAAGCCCTTCCCCCCGCACTGGCACAAGGCCGTCCACTTGGTGGAAGGGTCCTGCGCAATACACCACATGCGGAGCGGTGCGGCCATGCACCTCCACCCCACCGGGGATCTCGCGCACATCCGACGCATCCACCATGCGTTCCTCCAAATACCCGGCAGAGATCCAGTGTTCGCGATGTACTCGCAGCAGCTGCGGAATATCCAGTGTCGCGCAACGCTTGATGATCCCCGAGCCGTAGGGTTGCGGCAGGATCGCTGCACCGGCATCATCTCCGGGTCCCAACGCCAGCAGGTGCTGAAGCTCGGCCTCCTTCATGCGCAAGCGCCACAGCCCGGCCTCTTGGGCGGTCGGGAAGATCTCGATGAGCTGGGTCGGCTTCCAGAGGGACGCCTCGTACTGCAGCTCCAATTCACGATAGTAGGCCCCGGCGATGGCGAGCATTTCCGAAGCGCGCCAACTGGGAACGAAACGCCTCAACACGATCGGGTTCACGGCCCCGGCAGCCACCGCGCTCGATCTGTTCGCGAGCGGCATGTCGAACATCATCACGCGCGCACCGGCGTCCGCCAAGGACTCGCTCAGCGCGGTTCCGGCCAAACCTTGGCCGATGATGATGATGTCGTGCGTGAAAGCCATGCGCGAAGATCGCGCAGCGATCACAACTTCACGAACTCCACGCGCCGGTTGTTCGCCTTGCCTTGGGGCGTGTCATTGGGTCCGGCAGGAAGGCTCTCTCCTTTGCCGTCCGTTTCCAAACGGGCCGCATCGATCGCGAACTCCGTGCGCAGTACTTCCTTCACGGCGGCCGCGCGTCGTTTGCTCAACTCCAAGTTCACCGCATCCTCACCATCGCTATCGGTGTGACCGATGATGCGCACGCGTACCCCGGCGTTCTCGGAAAGCACGGTGGCGATCTCCTTCAAGGTGCCGTAGCTCTCGGCCTTGATCCGATCACTTCCGCTATCGAAGAGGATACCGCGCGTCACGAGGCGACCTTCGGTGATGAGCTTGTTGCGCGTATCCGGCGCGCCTTGCGCGATGCGGAAGTTGCCGATGAAGGGTGTGCTGTTCTCACAGGCGCCGGTCTCGAGGAGAAGGCGGTATTCGGCACCGGCCTGGAACGCACGCGGCAGGTCCCACATCTTCTCTTCATTCAGGTAAACGCGTATGCGGTTCTTCTGCCGCCAGATGGCCACATGGGCTTTGGGTGCGACCCCCTTGTGTACGAGTTGGCGTTGCTCCCGGTCATTCACCATCACCGTTCCACCGGCACCATCCTTCACCAAGGCTTGTGAGGTACCGATGCCGCCGCCCGCGCTCTGCGGATGGATGCCGATGGAGACCATGTTCTCATCATCGGGCCGGAGCAGGTTCTTGTTCTTCGCATCAACGAAACGGATCTGAAGGAACTTGCAGTAGAAACTGAATTCGGGGTTCGTGATCAGATCGAACTCGATGGTGCTGTTCTCGGGGATGTTGTTGAGGAATTCAGGATACAGGATCCCCGGCGCGGTGAGTTTGAGCCAATGTCCTTCCTCTCCGTCAATGGTCACCACTTCACCGGAGGTGTTGGTGTTCCACCGTGCCGGGAAATCACCGACCGCGTCCTGCATGAAATCCTCCATCGCGACCACTTGCTCCCCTGGAACGAAGTCGAACTTGCTATACGCCTTGAGCTTGGGGGATGCGCCGCCCGGGGTCGGAGCGGTCTCGCCCGCTGTGGTGCCTTGCTGCGATCCACCCTGCGTCCCGGACTCTTCGGCACCTCCTTTCTTTCCACCGCCCTTCTTCCCCTTGGTGGCGTCCTTGGCGCCTTCATCAATGCCCTCTTCGGTGCGGTCGAGCCCCTTGTCGATGGTCCGGTCCACTTTGCGTTCAGCGCGTTGCTTGATCTTCCGCTCCAGCTTTTCCTGGATGTTGATCTGGGCGGATGCAGGTGCGCCAAGAAGCCCGATGAGGACTGCGGACGCGAGATTCATGAACAACAGCTTCATGCCCCGAATGTAACCCGGGGACAAGAACCGAAAGCGTGTTCTAGGCCGCGATCAACCTCCGCATCCGCACGATCAGGTCCTCCTGGTCGTAGGGTTTCTGGATCAGGTCGTTCGCACCGGTGCCGCGCACGGTGGCGTGCAAGTGCGGCAGGTCGTAGGCTGTGAGCACCACAATGGGCGTATCCACGCCGTGGGAGCGCAGGTCCTCCACCAATGTCAACCCGTCCACATGGGGCAGGCCGAGGTCGATGAGGATGAGGTCCGGGCGCTGCTGTTCAACCACAGCGAGCAGGTCGCGGCCATCACGCAAAGCGGTCACTTGCCAGCCGCCGGCGATCAAGCGCTTTTCCAAGAGCTTGCGCACCAAGGCATCATCCTCCACCAGTACCACTGTCGGCATGGCGGCTGATACGGCGAAGCCTCCGGAGATGTTCCCGATGCCGTGGGTCGGGTCCGGGATCGCCGGGGGCCTTCACCCCGCCACCGGGGACCGGAAGATCCACAACTTCTGCCCGAGGAAGGTGAGTGTGGCACAAACGCCCGTGGCACCCGCGAAGGCGATGAAGTACTTGTTGGGCAGAAAGGCCAGCGATTCGTAGCCGTAGAGCAAATGCAGCAGCCCAGCGTTCAGCGATACGTTCAATACCAAGGACACACCGTAGGTGAGCAGGAACTTCATGAAGCGGCGATTCGAACGATCCTTGCGGCGCCAGGTCCAGCGTTTGTTCAGGTGATAGGTCACCATCAATCCGCAGAGAAAGGAGAGCGCTTTGGCCAGTACCTCGTTGCCCAATGTTCCGGGCAGCACTTGCTCGGGAAGGTTGTTGAGGAAGACCCAATACATGGCCAGGTCGGTGAGCACGGCAAGCATGCCGATGAGCACGAACTTGGTGATCTGTTTCCGTGATTCCGACAGGGCGATGGCGACCATGAGGTAGTGCTAGCCGCCAAAGATGGCCTTGAAGAGATCATTGCCATTGGCGAAGACGATCAAGCCGAGAAGAAGCACCATGCCCACCATTTGTGCGACTTCCAACACGCGCTGGTTCGGCGCGCGGCGCGTGATCATTTCATAAAGCAGGAAGACCACGTGGCCGCCATCCAGCGCAGGGATCGGCAGGATGTTCATGAAGGCGAGGATGATGCTGAGGAAGGCGGTCATGTTCCAGAACACCTGCCAGTCCCATTCGGGTGAAAAGAGTCCGCCGATGGCGCCGAAGCCACCGATCTGGCCCGCACCGCTGGACGAGAACAGGAGCTTCAACGAACTCACATAGAGACCCAGGGTTTCCCAGCCGCCGGCGATCCCGGCCGGGATGGAAGCGAGGAGCGAATACTCGTCGTGGCCGAAGGTGAACCAGGTCTTCGCATTGCGCGGACCAAGACCCACCAGGCCGAGATCGTTCACCTCCACCAAGTGCGAGGAACGATGCCCGCTACGGTACGCGTCGATCATGACCCGATCCGACTTGTGGCGCTGCATCTCGTTCACGAAATCGCCGAAGAATGCAGTGGGCCTTCCGTTCACCGCAACAATGCTATCACCTTTTGCCAACGTGCTCTTCGCGGCGTTGCCACCGCTCACGATGCTATCCACCACGAAAGGCATGCGCGGCATGAAGTGTCCCTCTTTGCTCTTCTTCGTGAGCTGTTCATCCATGTCCTTGCTGAGCGGCAGTTGCATTTCACTTCCACCGCGCTCCAAGGTGAGCGTTGCCGTACCGCTGGCGATGATGGACTTGGTGAGTTCCTTGCTGAGTTCCTCCAAGCTCCTCGGGCGGATCCCGTTCACCGCCACAGGAATATCTCCGGGCAACACACCCGCTTCAGCCATGGCCTCGCTCGGGTGTACACCATACTTCACCTGATCCAATGGGATGTAATCCTTCCCCCACACCCACAGGATGCCGATGTAGATGAACATGCCCAGCAACAGGTTGACCGTTACACCGCCCACCATGATGATGAGCCGCTGCCACGCCGGTTTCGCACGGAACTCCCACGGCTCGGGCGGCTTGGCCATCTGCTCCTTGTCCATGCTCTCATCCACCATCCCGCTGATCTTCACATAGCCACCAAGCGGCAACCAGCCGATGCCGTACTCGGTATCGCCCACTTTCTTCTTGAAGAGCGAGAACCATGGATCGAAGAAGAGGTAGAACTTCTCCACACGGATCTTGAAGAAACGTGCAGGGATGAAGTGTCCCAGTTCGTGCAACACCACGAGGATGCTCAGACTGAGGATGAGTTGAGCGCCTTTGATCAGGATGTCCATGCGGAGGGAACGCGTTCACGAGCAAGTCGACGCGCTTCGGCGTCGCTGGCCTCGAGGTCGGCGAGGGAGGGATTTGCAATGAATGAAGCGCGCGCCAAGCAATGCTCCACCAGATCGCTCATGTCGAGGAAACCGATGGCGTCACGCAGAAAGAGTTCGACCGCGATCTCGTTCGCGGCGTTGAGTACGCACGGTGCGTTGCCGCCTTTGTCCAAGGCGTCCAGCGCAAGTGCGAGGTTGCGGAAAGTGGTGAGGTCGGGTTGTTCGAAGGTGAGCGCAAGCCCCTCCCCGGCCCTCCCCGAGGGGGAGGGAGCGCCAAGATCCAAGCGCGGCCATTGCGTCGGCAAGCGATCCGGGTACGCGAGCGCGTATTGGATAGGCAACTTCATGTCCGGCAAACCCATTTGCGCCTTCATGCTGCCGTCACGGAATTGCACGATGCTGTGGATGATGCTCTGCGGATGCACGATGATCTCGATCTGCTCGCGCTTCAAGTTGAACAGCCACTTGGCTTCGATCGCTTCGAGGCCCTTATTCATCAGGCTCGCGCTATCGATCGTGACCTTGGCGCCCATGTCCCAGTTGGGATGTTTGAGCGCTTGCGCTTTCGTCACGGTGGCGAGTTGCTCGCGCGACTTCCCACGAAAGGGGCCGCCGCTGGCCGTAAGCACGACCTTCTCGATCGGGTTCTGCCACTCGCCGGCCATGCATTGGAAGATCGCGCTGTGCTCGCTATCCACCGGGTAGATGTTCACACCTTTTGCGCGGGCGGCCTTCGTCACCAATTCACCAGCGACCACAAGTGTCTCCTTGTTCGCGAGCGCGATGGACTTGCCCGCTTCGATCGCCGCAAGTGTCGGACGTAATCCGGCGTAGCCCACCAGCGCGGTGAGGACCACGTCGATATCCTCCATCGCCACGGATTGCTCCAAGGCATCGGCACCGGCGTATGCTTTGATCCCGTGTGGGAAGAGCGCATCCTTCACCGCTTCCAACTTGTTCGCGTAACCGATCACCACCGCGTTGGGTTTGAACTCCAGCGCCTGTTCGATCAGCAGATCCACCTTGGTACCGCACGTGAGCAATTCCACTTGGAAATGGTCCGGCTGCTCGCGTACCACCTCCAGCGCTTGCGTGCCGATGGAGCCGGTGGAACCGAGGATGGCGATGCGCTTGGACATGGACGGGGCGCAAAGATCGGCGTTGGAGGGGGATGGGGCGGCAAGAGGATAGAAGAGGTCTCACGCGGAGGCGCGGAGGACGCAGAGGACGCAGAGGAAATTCAGAACCATCCGGGCTGGACCTTATTCACCTCAAGCTCCGCGTCCTCCGCGCCTCCGCGTGAGTCTGTATTCATCTCCCACATGAACCTCTTGGCGAAACGCGTGTACCGATCATGCGATCGCCGCCGTTCACGCATCATACCCCAAAGGCCCACCCATGAAGATCTCCATTTCGGTACCCGAACCCTGCCACGAGAATTGGAATGCGATGACGGAGCAACCCGCGACGGATGGCATCACCGGTCGGCATTGTGATAGCTGCCAACACACGGTGATGGACCTCACGCGGGTGACCGATGCACAACTCATCGAACTCTTCCGGAAGGACGCCATGCCCAAGTGCGCGCGCTTTTCCCAGAACCAATTGGATCGGGTGATCGCGCTGGAGGCTGAACGAACACCGCGCTTGTTGCCCACGGCTGCGGTGGGTATGGCCCTCGCATTGGCATCCCCGGACACCAATGCACAGAACTGCATGCCTACTGTTGGCAAGATGATCGTCTCGCGACCTCCGGTTGAAACCGTGAAGGGCAATATGGTCGTGCAGACGCCCCCTCCGATAGCCCTGGACACGACCGAGGCCGATAGCGCGAAGGGCTTCCAGACCGGGCAGGTGTTCATTCGCGGGGGAAAGGCCGAAGTGATCTATTCCATCGATGGCGTGAAGGTGTCCGGTGCGAATGACACTCCGATCACGAAAGAGGTGATCGAAGCAACACCCATCATCATCGGTGGACGCATCAGCGACTACGGCGATATCGGTGGCTTGATCGCACATCGCTTGGTCACCGGGCGCGTGGTGGATAGCGCGGGCGAACCACTTCCCTTCGCAAATGTTCTTGTCGGAGAGATCGGAGCACAGACCGACTTCGACGGACGATTCTCATTATCCGTACCCGCAGATAGCGACCAGACCCCGGTCTTACGCGTGAGCTACCTCGGTTTCCGGACCAAGGAGATCCCGCTTGTGGTCACTGCTGTGGTTTCCGAAGGGGAAGCATGCATCTACAACGATCGCGCTGCACTCACCGGCCGCGTGTCGGGTTTGGATGGACGACCAGTGGCGAATTGCCCTATCGAAGTGAAGGAACTCGGACTGCGTTGCGCCACCGACGCGGATGGCCTTTACAGTTTCGAGGTGCCCGCCGGAACGAAGGCCGAGGCGCTCACCGTATCAGCGAAGATGAACGACGGCGGTTTTGGCGTTACGACGATCTCGGTCGATGCCTTTCCGTGTTGTGTGCCGATCACCCTTCACGCCACCGAACAACCAGCCACGGTCGACGCGACGGACATCGATCTCGGTGATGTGGTCTTGTCCGATGATCAGCGGATGTTCCTCGGCGAAATGATCATCACTTGCGAAGAGGACACCTTCGGAAGCAGGGTCGCCCAGCCATTCAAATGGGTCGCCAAGCAAGTGAGCAAACCCTTCCGCTGATCACCGCGCCGCCGCCCGCTTCAACCGATCATTGATCGCACGGCCCAGTCCTTCATCGGGGAATCGTTCCGCGAGGATCACTTGGCATTCGCTCGCATCGAGTGAACGCAAGGCGCTGAAGAGATGCCGTGCCGCTTCGGAGAGATCACCTCTCGCGGAGATCACTTCGCATTGCGTCACATCGTAGTTCTTCGAAAAGCTGATCGCGCCGATGCGTTCCTCGGTTCGCGTTGAAAGCAATTCCTGCACATCCCCCACGATCACCGGTGTGCGTGGTGCGTAGTGGCTTTCGAGCATGCCGGGCGCGGCGGGAAGAATGTGTGGCGGCGCGATCATCATGCGACCGATCACCTCTTCGATCCGTTCCACCGCGATGCCACCGGGACGATACAACACCCAATGCCCGGCCTCCCATCCGATGATGGTTGATTCAACACCAACACTACACGGACCACCATCAAGGATGTAAGGAATGCGATCACCGAGTTGATCGGAGACGTGTTGCGCGGTGGTCGGGCTGACATATCCGAACGGGTTCGCGCTGGGTGCAGCGAGTGGAAAGGCAAGGTGGTGCAGAAGTTCTTGCGCCATGGGGTGCGAAGGCATCCGCACGCCGACCGTATCCAATCCGCTCGTGACGAGGTCGGGTACCTCGGCGCGCTTCGGCATCACAAGCGTTAATGGCCCGGGCCAAAAAGCTTCCATCAGCGCGAGGCTGCCGGGCGGTGGTTCTGTGACAAGTCGCATCACATCGGCGTGCCTTCCGATGTGGACGATCAGCGGATCGAAGCTCGGCCGTTGCTTCGCCTCGAAGACTTTCAGCACTGCCGCTTCATCGAACGCGTTCGCGGCGAGACCATAGACCGTCTCCGTGGGAATGGCCACGATCGCCCCTTCGCGCAGCAAGGTTGCTGCACTTTCCACATCGGTGCCGATCTTGGCGCTCATGTCGCAAAGGTCCACAAGGATCCTTGCTCCCCGATGCCGCGCCACCTGTTGCTCCTTTTGAAACTGCTCGGCGTGGGCCTGATCACCGGTCAATTGTTCCGGTTGTTCCTGCTGCTGGCCAACGGCGATCAGTGGCAAAGCGCCTCGACCGGGGATGTGCTTCTCGCCTTCTTCGATCGCGGCCTGCTCTTCGATCTGTATGTGAACGCCTGGGTGCTCCTTCTACCTGCACTGCTTCTCGGGATCCGGCATGCTTCCGGAAGTTTCGCGCGGTGGCCCGTTCGCGCCGCACGCTGGATCTGGTCCGTGCTGTTCATCGCCACACTCTTCCTTGCCTGTGCGGATGTGCCATTCTACGAATACGTGAACATGCGTCTCACGGACCTCGCGCTGAGCACCGCGCAGACCGTGCAGCAATCGCTACGTGAATTGGTGAGCACGCCGCCGTACTTGATCGCGGTATTCGCGTTCGCGATCCTCTCGTTCGCGATCGTGCGGATCACTGGTCGCTTCTTCCATGCGCTCATCGGACCCGATCAACCGATGAAGCCTTGGGTCCGTTGGTCCTGGTTCGCGTTGAGCTTGTTCGCCTTGATCCCCGGTCTGCGCGGCACGCTGGACCCCAACGACCAACCGCTCGCGCCGGAGGATGCGTACTTCAGTGAAACGCCTTTCCTCAACCAGCTTTCCACCAACGCGACGTACAGCTTCTTCGCCAGCCTGTCGGTAGAGCACGTGGAACTCATGCCCGGTGAAGAGGCGGTCGCGAATGTCCGCCGCTACCTCGGCATCACCGATCAACACTACACGTCTCCGATCGCACGCGATGTGGTCTTCGATACCGTGCCCGACCCCCGCAATGTGGTGCTCATCCTCGTGGAGAGCTTGAGCGCAAACCGGCTCCAGCGATTCGGGCATCCGAAGAACCTGATGCCCTTCTTGGAAAGCGTGATGGATTCTTCGCTCGTGTATGATCGTTTCTTCTCCGCCGGAACGCGCACGTGCAATGGGATCTTCAGTTCGCTCTACGGTCTGCCGGCGATCGGACCACAACATCCGATGGCACACCCGAGCATGACCTCGCAGCCCTTTTATGGCTTGCCGAACATCCTTCGCGAAGCCGGTTACCACACGAGCTTCCTTTATCCCGGTGATCCGCTCTTCGATAACATGACCGGCTTCCTGTCCACGAACGGGTTCGACACCTTCATTTCCCGCGATGACTTCGCCGACAGCATTCCGCGCAACAGTTGGGGGGTGACCGACCATGCGCTGTACACCAAGGTGATCGAACACCTGGATGCGCTCGGTGACAAGGATCGCGCGCCGTTCTTCGCGTCGGTGATGACCATCAGCAGCCACAAGGGCTACAACGTGCCGGATGATGTGCGATTCGCGCATCCGCTGAGTGAAGAGGATGACGAGAACATCTACCAGTACGCCGACCGTGCGATGGAACTCTTCTTCGCCGAAGCGGCTACGCATCCGTGGTTCGCGAACACGGTCTTCGTGATCGTTGGTGATCATGGACAACGGTTCGATCCGGTGTACGAAGTGCCGATCCCCTACCACCACGTGCCGTTGATCATTCACGGGCCGGGCGTCGTCGCTGCACGAATGGAGCATGGCTTCGGAACACAAGTGGATCTGCCGGAAACGATCCTTGGTCTGCTCAACATCCCGCACGTGAACAACACGCTCGGCATGGATCTGCAGCGCTCCACACATCCCCTCGCGTACTTCTGTTCGGATGACCGCCTCTGCGCGATCAACGACCGCAGCTACTGGATCCGCACCGGCGAAGTGGAACACCTGTATGATCACGTAGCGCGGAGCACGCAGGATGTTTCCGCACAGCGTCCAGCCGAACTGGACAGCTTGCGCACGTACACCATGAGCATGGTGCAAGCCGCGCAGGTATTGGTGGATGGGAAGTTGGTGGGGAAGCCAACGCGTGTGAAGGTCGCATTGCCTGCGACCAACCCTTGATGCAGGGATCGCCGCAGGATGCAGAGGATGCACATGACACCCCAAAAAAGCACAACAGCCCCCGGCGATCACGCGGAGGCTGCTTGCTTGGATCAAGGGTCCTCGGCGGACTTACCGCCAGCCAAAAGACCCTAGTGCTCAGGAACTGAAGGAGACCCAGCAAGGGGAAGAGCTGCGGAAGGCGAACTAGCACCCGCTACCCCAACCCCTCCACGTACTTCCGGTCATTCGCCAACCTCGGCACCTTGCTCTGCGCATCGTTCATGCCGCGTGCTTTCATCCACCCCGCGAAGGCTCCGCGCGGAAGTGAACGCACCACCAACGGTCGCAACACCTTGCCGGTGATCAGGTCCTTGTAATAGGGGTTGCGGCGTTGCAGCGCGGCGTCCATCACCTCCTCGAAGCGCGTCCTGTCATTCGGTGCGGCGGCGAATTCGATGAACCACTCGTGGTAGGGAAGTCCTTCCGCGGGTGCGAGCTGCGGCGCCACGGTGAACTCCGCCACTTCGCAGGGCGCGTCGGCCATGGCATCCTTCAGTGCGCCTTCCACTTCCTCGGCGATCACGTGTTCGCCAAAGGCACTGGTGAAATGTTTGGTGCGGCCGGTCACGACGATGCGCGGCGGCGAGAGCGACACGAACTTGATGGTGTCACCGATCTCGTAGCCCCACAGCCCGGCGTTGGTGTAGAGGACGAGCGCGTACTGCACGCCGATCACGACCTCCGCAATGGATAGTACTCGAGGTTGACGAGATCCCGGCTCAAGGCCGGGATGACGGTCCGCGTTGATGGGTAGGAAGCCATAGTAGATCCCGTTGTCCAACACGAGCAACAAACCCTCCTCATGGCTCTTGTCCTGGTAGGCGATGAAGCCTTCGCTGGCCGGGAACAATTCCACGCTCGGCACGCTGCCGCCGATGAGCGTTTCCATCCGACTGCGGTAGGGCGCGTAGTTCACACCACCGTACACAAAGAGCGAGAAGTCGGGGAACACTTCTTTCACGTTCGCATTGCCGGTACGCGCGAGCAATCGTTCGAAATACATCTGCACCCACGCGGGGATCCCGCTGATCAGGCGCATGTCCGCGCGCAGGGTCTCGGTCACGATCGCTTCCACCTTCGTTTCCCAATCCGGAATGCTGTTCGTCCGGAACGACGGCATGCGGTTGCGCAGCAAGTAGCGCGGAACGTGGTTCGCCACGATGCCGCTGAGCCGCCCGATGGGGATGTGCCCGTGCGTATCCAACACCGGACTGCCTTGCAGGAAGATCATCTTCCCATTCACGAAATCGGCTTGGCCGCTGTGCGCGATGTAGGCGAGCAACGCACGCCGCGCACTGCCGATGTGGTTGCGCAAGCTTTCCTTGGTGATGGGGATGTACTTCGCGCCGCTGGTGGTGCCGCTGGTCTTGCACAGGTACAATGGCTTGCCGGGCCAGAGCACGTCATCCTCCCCGAAGCGGACGCGATCGATGTACGGCCGGAAGCCTTCGTAATCGCGCAGCGGAACGGCGTGTTGCAATCCGGCGTGATCGCGCACCTCATACAGCCGGTGTTCGCGCCCGAAGGCGGTATCGCCCCCGAAGCGGACCAACTCATTCAACACCGCTTGCTGCGTGGCCACGGGGTCCATCGCGCGGCGCATTACCGCGTCGGTTTCTCGACGAGCAAGCAATTTGGCGATGGTGGACTTGACGGACATCAGGGGTTGGCCGCAGGCTACGCGAGCCCTGCCATCATTTGAACGCCATATAGGCACCCGGATCCACCGCGTCGCCATTGTGCCACAGCTCGAAATGCAAATGCGGACCCGTGCTGTTCTCACCGGTATTCCCCACGATCGCGATCGCTTCGCCGGCTTTTACACGGTCGCCCACCTTGCGCAGCAACACCTTGTTGTGTTTGTACACGCTGGACAGGCCATTGCTGTGCTGGATCTGGATCACGTGTCCATCCGCCGTGGTCCAGTTCGCCAAGGTCACCGTTCCGGCCAAGCACGCTTTTACGGCTTCGTCCACCGGGGTCACCACATCCACGCCGTAGTGTCCGTTACCGGGATCGAAACCGCTGGTAACCACCCCACGCACCGGTGGCATGAAGAGAACACTGGCCAATTCCCGACGCTCGGACGAACCTTGCCCCTCCACCAAACTATACTGTTCCTCCTGGTCCACACGAGCGCGCATCAGGCTATCGTGCAGGCCCGGTTTCAGGTCCGACGGCTGTGGCTTCACCGGCTTGGGTTGAAGCAAACTGGTGCTGTCCGCAGGGAGATCACCGCGAAGGATAGCGCGCAGGTTGGCGATGTACGCTTCCTGGTCTCCCACCACCAGATCCAAGGAGTCCGCCATCAAGGTGCTGCGGTAGGCGTTCATTTTGGTCTCCTGGTCCGAATACCCGGGAATGAAGCGCTTCAGGGGCGTGAAGACGATCACTGAAGCGATGAGCGCACCATACAATAGGAAGGTCACCACGCCGATCGCCAACACGGACAACCGGTTCAAGCGCAGGCTGAAACGTTCCTCGAAAGTTCCGTCATCGATCAGCACCAACCGGTACCGGCTGCGCAGGCGGGCCAGAAAGCCACGCTTCTTCTTGCGACGATCCCCTTTCGAAATGGCCATCGCGCAAAGGTCGCGACTGCCCTCCGCTTGCGCACGATGAAATAACTTCGCCCGTTCGCAGTTATCCGTTCCGTGCGCCGTTCCCGACCCATCCTTCTGCCCTTGGTGGCCTTTTTGTGCCTGTGCGCATTGCTAGCTGCATGCTCCCAGGAGAAGGATGCCTTCCTGAACCGGACCTTCCACCGGCTAACCGCGCGGGACAACGGCTGGTTCAACGCGCACGAGAAGTTGAACGAACTGGTGATGGACATCGAGGATGCCCACCAGGACGACTTCGACCAGATCCTGCCCTTGTTCGTGTACGGCACGGAGGAACAATCGCGCAACGCCGTACCGGACCTGGAGAAGTGCATCGACAAGTGTTCGCTGGTGATCGAGCGGCACAGCATGGACATCCAGGGCAAGGAGAAGAACGCCTGGATCGACGATGCGTGGTTCGTCATTGCCAAGAGCCAGTTCTACAAGCGCAACTTCTACGAGGCCGAAAGAGGCTTCACGTACATCGGCCGCAAGTTCAAGGGAAGCAACCGCGAACTGGAGAGCCAGATCTGGTTGGCGCGGACCGCGATCCAATTGGAACAGTACGCCAAGGCCCAGAGCGCGTTGGATCACGTGCGTGATGCGAAGAAGCTGCCCAAAGGCCTCGACCAAGGCGAATTGTCCGCAGTGCAGGCTGAATTGGAACTGAAGCGCGGCAAGGTGGATGATGCCATCATGCACTTGGAACGCGCTGTTGGATTGGCGGAACACAAGCGGGAACGCATCCGCTGGGCGTTCATCCTGGCGCAGTTGTATGAGTTGAAGGGACACGAGGAGAAGGCCATTGCGCAGTATGCCGCCGTGGTGAAGATGTCGCCACCTTATGAGATCGCCTTCCACGCGCAGATCTTCCAAGCGCTGGCCTCCAACAAAGGCAACACCAAGGCGATGCGGAAGAAACTGAAGTCGATGTTGCGCGACAACAAGCACATCGACCACTTCGACATGATCCACTACGCCTTGGCGGATCTCGATCTGAAAGAGCGCAAGGACACCGCCGCCATGGACCAATTGATGACCAGTGTGCGGGTGAGCACCACGGACACCAAGCAGAAGGCGAAGAGCTTTTTGAAAATGGCCGACATCTATTTCGATGACCGCGCCTACATCCCTGCGCAACAGTACTACGATAGCACGCGCTCGTTGCTCGCCGAGACCCACGCACGCTACGAGGAAGTGGATACCCGCGCACGCGTGTTGGGCGATCTGGTGGAGCAACTCGCGATCATCGAACGCGAGGACAGTTTGCAAGCCCTGATGGGGTTGGACCCTGATGAATTGGCGAAGAAGGTGCGCAGCATCATCCGTGATCGCGAGGACGCCGAAGCGGAAAAGGAGCGCAAGGATGCCGAAGCACGGGAACTATCACAACAAGCCCCACCACCGCCGCCACCCGGTACGGGAACGCGAGGGAATTGGTACTTCTACGACCCCACACAGATCGGACGAGGCCTGAGCAATTTCCGGAAGAAATGGGGCAACCGGGCCTTGGAGGACAACTGGCGGCGGAAGGACAAGAGCGGTAGCGCCGCAGCCCAAGGCGGTGATGAGGATGCGGCTGGCAAGGAGGGTGATGTGACCGACCACAAGGAGGCCGAATGGAAGGATCCTGAATTCTACATGCGCGACATCCCGAAGGACGAAGCCGCAGTGGCCGCATCCAACGGACGTGTGTGCGAAGCGCTCTATGTGAGCGGTATGATCTACAAGGAGCAGTTGAAGGATGTGGACAATGCGATCGAGAGCTTCGAGGTCTTGAACAACCGCTTCGAAGAGTGCCGCTACACCCCGGAGAGCCACTACCAGCTGTACCGGATCTACTTGGAGAAAGAGCGTGCCGGTTGGTTCTCCCTGGATGGCGTCGGCTCGCAGACCTACGCGGACATCATCGTGCAGCGTTGGCCGAATTCGGAGTTCGCGCGCTTGGTGCTCGACCCGAACGTCCTGATGGGGGACGAGGTTCGAAGGAAGGAGGAGGAGGCTGCCTACCGTGAAGTGTACTTGCTGTACCGCGCGTATTCCTATTACCCGGTGATCACGGCGTGTGATCGGGTCATCACCGAAGAGCCCCACAATTACTTCCGCCCGAAATACTATTTGCTCAAAGCGCTGGCGGTGGGCGGAACACGGGATGTCAGCGGTTTCCGCACAGCACTCACAGCGGTACGTTCCGTTTTCCCGGGAACGGAAGAGGCGCAGCGCGCGGACGAATTGTTGGCCAGCTTGGATGGTCAAGGTGGTGGTGCGCCGAAGCCCGCTCCACCTTCAGCCCCGCTCTACACCAAAGGCAATGGCCCACACCAATACGCTGTGGTGGTCCCGAACGAAGGCAACGACATCAGCACGGTGCGCTCCGCCATCTCCAACTTCAACCAGACCTACTTCCTCAACACGCCGCTGGAGGTGCTCCCTCCGACGTTCCTCGACCCGCAGAACCAGATCATTCTCGTGAACACCTTGCCCAACAAGATGAAAGCGATGGAATACCACGCCCTCTTCATGGGCAACCAGGATCTTCTCCAAGGGATCAACAACATGGGCTTCCCGTGCTTCGCGATCACGCCAGAGAACTATGTCACCTTGTTCAAGTCCAAGGACGTTGCCGGGTACTTGGAATGGTTTCAGCAGCAGTACCTTGACGGTCAGTAGGATATGCCATGAACGCGGCTATATTTGCGCTGACGCTTCCACGAACCACCTAAGCTCCACGGACCATGTTCCGAAGTGACAAACCCTCCGACCCGCCCATGACCAAGCCCAGCGAACCCATCAATACCGGCAAGATCAACAGCATCATGGAGGGCACCTCCATTGAAGGCGAGATCCGCAGTGACAGCAATATCCGCATCGATGGCAAGGTGAAGGGCACCGTGCATGCACGTGGTCGCGTGATCGTGGGCCAGAGCGGCGTGATCGAGGGGGAAGTGGTGTGCCAGAGCAGCGATATCGAGGGCACCGTGATCGGCAAGATCAACTGCCAGGACCTCTTGAGCCTGAAGGCCACGGCCAAGCTCCAAGGCGATATCAACACGAAGAAGCTCGCCATCGAACCCGGCGCCATCTTCACCGGCAACTGTAGCATGGCCGGTGGCGTGGTGAAGGAAATGGACCCGGCGCGTCTTCGCACCGAGAGCGCACGAAGCGAACAGCCCGTGCAGGCCTCGCGTTGATCGCGGACCATGGCTCCACGCCGTTGGTCGTTCGTACTTCCTATAGTTGTATTCGCGGCCATTTGCTTGGTGGTCACATGGCTCGTTCTATTCGCGCTCGGCATCGCCTTCACTGCATTGCACGGAACGTTCGTGGCGTGGTTCGGGCTGATGACCATCGGCTTGCATGCATGGCAGGAGCACGCCATGGCCAGGGACCCCAAGGGATTCGTGCGTCGCTTCATGGCGGCGTTGATGTTGAAAATGGTGCTGAGCCTGGCCTTGCTCGCGTTAGTGCTGATCACCGTACCTGGCACCGATGCGGTACCGGCCGCATTGGTCTTTGCACTCTTATACTTGGCCTTCCTCACCTTCAGCACGGTCCGCCTCACAAAGCTGTCCCGCAAGCCTTCCGGTGAATGAGTGCTGCGAAGAGGCAGGACGAGGGGGATTTGGGCCAAGTACGCCGGAACTACAATAGCTACCTACGGTACACGGGTCTGGGCTTCACCATGATCGGGATCATCCTCGCCTTCACCTTCGGTGGTTGGTGGCTGGACAAGGAATTGGCGTGGAAGTTTCCGCTCTTCACCATTGCTTTGAGTTTGCTCGGCATCATAGGCTCGATGGTCTACCTGTTCAAGGAGACCGGAAGACCTTAGGATCCGCGGATCCACATATTCCATTGCTGCGATCCGTATGGATATCTACATTTGCGGCCGAAATGAGGAGGGTGTCCTCTGTGCATGATGTCGCTTAAAGCCTTACTACGCCTAGCTTCCCTGCTGATCGGGACCCTGTTGATGGGGTCCGCGTATGCGCAGGATGAGGGACACGACCACGGCGAAATTGCACACGATCACGCGGAAGAAGCACCTGCAACGGTGGCCGATGCACATACCATCGCCCATGCCGAACAAGGCGGAGGCAAGTTCAATGCGGGCAAGCTCATCATGGACCACATCGGTGATGAGCACGGCTGGCACCTCTGGGGCCACACCACGCTCCCCCTGCCGGTGATCCTGTTCGATACGCAGCGTGGCTTGCAGGTATTCAGCAGTTCGCGGTTCGAACATGGGCATGCCACCTATGAGGGCTACGCGTTGAATGAGAGCGAGGTGGTCGCGGTGAATGCCGCCGGTAATGTGGACGAGGCTGCAACGGCCAACATCTGGGACATCAGCATCACCAAGAACGTACTGAGCCTGTTCATCAGCCTCGCCATCCTATTGGTCATCTTCATCAGTGTTGCGAAAGCCTATACGCGCCGGGCTGGACAGGCACCCACGGGTATGCAGAACCTGCTGGAGCCGATCATCCTCTTCGTGCGGGACGACGTGGCCAAGAGCGCCATCGGCGAGCACAAGTACCAGAAGTACATGCCGTACCTGCTCACGGCCTTCTTCTTCATCTTCCTCAACAACCTCATGGGCCTGGTGCCGTTCTTCCCCGGTGGCGCCAACCTCACGGGCAATATCGCGGTGACCTTGGTGCTGGCGCTGATCACCTTCGTGATCGTCACCATCAACGGCAACAAGAACTACTGGGGGCACATCCTGGCCATGCCCGGTGTGCCGAAGTGGGTGCTGCTCATCCTTACCCCTGTGGAGATCCTGGGCATGTTCCTCAAACCTTTCGTACTGATGATCCGGTTGTTCGCGAACATCACCGCCGGGCACATCATCGCACTCAGTTTCTTCAGCTTGATCTTCGTCTTTGGCGAGACCAGTGCTGGCGCTGGCTATGGCGTCTCCGTCATGTCGCTCGCCTTCACGGTGTTCATGACCATGCTCGAGTTGCTCGTCGCCTTCATACAAGCCTATGTGTTCACTTTCCTCTCCGCCATGTACATCGGTGCGGCGTTGGAAGAACATCACGAGCACAAGGAATCCATCATCTAACAACACAACCCCAAGCACATGTTCCTTTCCGTTCTTCTCGACCTCGGTGTAGGTTATGGTATCGCCGCCCTCGGCGCTGGTCTCGCAGCTCTCGGTGCCGGTGTCGGCATCGGCCGCATCGGTGGTGACGCCGTTCAAGCCATGGCTCGTCAGCCGGAAGCCATGAACGACCTGCGAGCCAACATGATCCTCACTGCTGCTCTCGTGGAAGGCGCCGCCTTCTTCGCGATGGTGGTCGGCCTGTTGGTGGTGCTGAAGGAGATGCCGGCCGCGATGTGATCATCGCCCTGCACTCTTTTACGTCGACCCTTAAACCTGTACGCCTATGCTCCTCGCGAGTCTCGTAGAGCCTTCCTTCGGGCTCATTTTCTGGATGACGTTGTCATTCCTGGCAGTGCTTTTCATCCTGCGCAAATTCGCCTGGAAACCCATCCTCAATGGGCTCAAGGAGCGCGAAACGTCGATAGCGGATGCGCTGAACGAAGCGAAGAAAATGCGCGAGGACATGGTCCGTATGGCGGCAGGCAACGAGGCGATCATGCGCCAAGCCCGTGAGGACCGCGAACTCCTGTTGAAGGAGGCCCGCGATATCCGCGACAAGGAGATCTCCGAGGCGAAGGTCCGCGCGAAAGCAGAAGGCGATGCGATCCTCACCCGCGCCCGTGCGGATATCCAGAACGAGAAGAACGCGGCGATCACCGAGATGAAGAATCAGGTGGCGTCACTGAGCATTCTCGTCGCGGAGCGCATCCTGAAGGACAAGCTCGAGACCGGTGCCGCACAGCACACCCTCGTGGATAAAGTGATGGCCGAGGCCGATCTGCGGAAGTCATGAACATCGCTCCGGTCGCCTACCGCTACGCCCGCTCGCTGATGGAGCTCGCCCAGGAGAAGGGTGTGCTCGCAGGTGTGCATGGCGATATGCAACTGGTGGCCACCACCTGTTCCAGCAGCCGCGAGTTGCGCACGCTGTTGAACAGTCCGGTCGTGAAGGCCGACAAGAAGGACAGGATCCTTGATCAGGTGTTCGCTGCCAAGGTTGGTCAGCTCACCGCTGCGTTCATGGGCGTACTCGTGCGCAAAGGCCGTGAGCGCTTATTGCCGGATGTGGCCGCTGCCTTCAACGAGCTGTACAAGATCCACAAGAACATCGTGGTGGCACAAGTGGCTTCCGCGGTCCCCTTGAATGAAACTGCGCGCTCCAAAGTGCTCGCGATCGCCGAGAAGCAACATCCCGGCAAGTCCATTGAACTCGTGGAAAAGGTCGACGCCGAGCTCATCGGTGGCGTGTCTATCCGCATCGGTGACGAGTTGTACGACGGTAGCGTAAGCCGCCGCCTGTCCGACCTGCGTCGCGAATTCTCCAAGAACCCTTACATCCCCTCGATCTAACGACTTCCCATCATGGCCGAAGTGAATCCAGCCGAAGTAACGGCGATCCTCAAGCAAGAACTCGCCGGTTTCCGCAGCGAGGCCGAACTCGAAGAGGTCGGTACCGTGCTCCAAGTCGGTGACGGTATTGCCCGCATCTACGGACTGAACAGCGTACAGAGCGGCGAACTCGTGGAGTTCAACAGCGGCCTGCGCGGCATCGTGTTGAACCTCGAGGAGGATAACGTAGGTGTGGTATTGCTCGGTCCTTCGGTTGGGATCAAGGAGGGCGACACGGTGAAACGCACCAAGCGCATCGCAAGCATCAACACCGGCGAAGGCATGGTGGGTCGTGTGGTGAACACGCTCGGCGAACCGATCGATGGCAAAGGCCCGATCACCGGCGAGTTGTTCGAGATGCCACTGGAGCGCAAGGCGCCAGGTGTGATCTACCGCGAACCGGTGAAGGAGCCGTTGCAGACCGGTATCAAGGCGGTGGACGCCATGATCCCGATCGGCCGTGGCCAGCGCGAACTCATCATCGGTGACCGCCAGACCGGCAAGAGCACGGTGGCGATCGACACCATCATCAACCAGAAGGAATTCTTCGAGGCCGGCAAGCCCGTGTATTGCATCTATGTGGCCATCGGCCAGAAGGGCTCTACCGTTGCCGGCACGGTGAAAGTGTTGGAGGAGGCTGGCGCCATGGCCTACACCACGGTGGTGGCCGCGAACGCGAGCGATCCTGCACCGATGCAGTTCTACGCACCGTTCACCGGTGCCGCCATCGGCGAATACTTCCGCGATACGGGTCGTCCTGCACTGATCGTGTACGATGATCTCTCCAAGCAAGCTGTGGCCTACCGTGAGGTATCCCTTTTGCTGCGTCGTCCACCGGGCCGCGAGGCCTACCCGGGTGATGTGTTCTACTTGCACAGTCGCTTGTTGGAGCGTGCCGCGAAGGTGATCGCCGACGACACGGTTGCATCACAGATGAACGATCAACCCGCTTCGCTGAAAGGCAAGGTGAAGGGTGGCGGTTCATTGACCGCATTGCCGATCATCGAGACGCAGGCCGGTGACGTATCCGCATACATCCCGACGAACGTGATCTCCATCACCGATGGACAGATCTTCCTCGAGAGCAACCTTTTCCTCAGCGGTGTTCGCCCAGCGATCAACGTAGGGATCAGCGTGAGCCGCGTAGGTGGTAACGCGCAGATCAAGTCCATGAAGAAAGTGGCTGGTACACTGAAGCTGGACCAAGCCGCCTACCGCGAATTGGAGGCGTTCTCGAAGTTCGGATCCGACCTCGATGCCGCGACCAAAGCGGTACTCGACAAGGGCGCCCGCAACGTGGAACTCCTGAAGCAAGGGCAGAACAGCCCGATGCGTGTGGAGGAGCAGATCGCGATCATCTACTGCGGAACAAAGGGCTTGCTCACCAAGGTGCCAGTGAAGAACATCAAACAGTTCCAGAGTGAATTCATCACCATGCTGCGCAACAAGCACGCGGATGTGCTGGCGGCATTGAAGAAGGGCGAGTACAACGACACGATCACCGGTACGCTGGAAAGCGTGGCGGCCGATCTGGTGAAGAGCCTGGATAACTAGGACAGCAGCAAGTCGGCCAGCGGCAAGTGATAAGTGAACTCGCCGCTAGTCGCTAAGGAACTCGCAAACTCGCGCAACAATGGCCAACCTGAAAGAGGTACGCGGACGGATCGTCTCGGTGAACAGCACCAAGCAGATCACTGCGGCCATGAAGATGGTGAGCGCGGCCAAGTTGCGTCGCGCGCAGGATGCCATCGTGCGCATGCGCCCGTACGCCGAGAAGTTGCAGAACATTCTCAGCAACGTGAGCGCTTCACTCGATAGCAACGAGGGCATTTACAGCGCGCAACGTCCAGTGAAGAAAGTATTGTTCGTGCCGATCGTCAGCAACCGCGGATTGGCGGGCGCCTTCAACACGCAAGTGTTCCGCTTGGTGCGCAAAGCCGTGATCGATGCCAAGGGAAATGGTCAGGAAGTGACGGTGATGCCGATCGGCAAGAAGGCCATGGACCTCTACCGTCGTGGTGGCTTGCTCGATCCGAAATTGCCAACCGACCTCGCGAACCTCTTCGATGGATTGAACTTCGACAAGGTGGCTCCGGTAGCGGAATTGCTGATGCAACAGTTCGCCGAGGGCGACTACGATCGCGTGGTGCTCTTCTACAACAAGTTCAAGAACGCGGCGATGCAGATCACCACGGAGGAGCAATTCCTTCCGGTGATGCCTACCGCAGCAGTTGCTGGTTCTGCAACCACGAAGACGGATCACATCATGGAGCCCGACCGCGCCACCATCGTGCGGGAGATCGTGCCCAAGAGCCTGAAGATCCAACTCTACAAAGCGCTGCTGGACAGTTTCGCCAGCGAGCACGGTGCGCGCATGACCGCCATGCACAAGGCCACCGACAATGCCGACAGCCTATTGAAGGACCTGAAGTTGTCCTACAACAAGGCGCGCCAAGCAGCGATCACCGGCGAGATCCTCGAGATCGTGGGTGGCGCTGAGGCGTTGAAGGGTTGATCAGAACGCACTGCTTGTCGCCCTGCGCTGCCGACCGCTGTGCGTGCCGTAATAAAGGATCGAGAATTCAAAGGCACCATTCTTCCGTGTATAGGTCTTCAGAGGTGACACGTTGATGTCGTAGCTGAAGCGGAATGCAGCGTTGTTGTGTTTCAGACCCACTTGTGCGATCACCGCATCGTTCACGCGATAGGAGCAACCAGCCACCGCGCTGTACGGGGTCCCCATGATGTTGACCTCGGCGAGCAGGCCCGCATTGATCATCTGGTCCTTCCCCTGCAGCATGTACAACCCCATCGGGACCAGGTACATTCCTTCGTTGAACTCCACCCGCGCTCCGGCGTTGACGGAGTAGCGGATCGGCAGATCGCTCTTCGTGGTGCGCAGGATCGATTCATCCGGGGTGGTAACGTGGAACAGTGCGAAGTTGCCGAACGGGTTCACGCGCTTCCGACTATTCGTACCCCGATAGGCCACCCCCGCGGAGAGGTCGGGCATGAAGCGCGAACCCCGTTGCAGGATCTCCCCTGAAGGCAGGTCGCTGTCGAAGTACCCATCGTTGTACTGGCTGTCCCAGAGTAGCTGCTGGTCGTTCACCTTCTTGTAGATCAGACCCATGTGCACCCCTACGGACAACGTGTGGTGCGCGCTCTTCCCCGACACGTTGTAGGCACCGGAGGTACCGATCTGGAAGGTGTTCACAATACCCGCTTGGTTGAAGTTGGTCATGTACAACCCCGCTCCGAAACGGTTCTGCAAAGCGATGTCGTACGCGAATCCGGTGGTGAGGAAGCTACTCGAAAGGCTGTTCCACTGGCTGCGCACGTTGCTCGTCATGCGGAAGTCCGCATTCTCGAACATCCCCGTAAGCGCGGGATTCAAGGTGTTCGGCGCGGTCTCGTACTGGGACAAATGCGCGTCCTGGGCCATGGTTCCGCCGCTCACACAAAGTGCGAGGAACAGCGCGGGAAATTTGTTCATGTTATTCATGTTGCTCAGGTTGGCTTATCGCATGAGTGAGATCTTGCCGGAACGATCGTGCAGTGTTCCATCGGTTGTCGTGGCGACCACGGAGTAGACATACACCCCATTGATCTCCGGAGTGCCGTCATGTGTGCCGTCCCAGCCGAAGGTGGGATCCTCTGTCTCGAAGATCAATTCGCCCCAGCCATTGTACACGCGGAGGTGCATGGTTGCGAACGGTCCGCCGCGCACATAGAACACGTCGTTCACGCCGTCACCATTCGGGCTGAAGGCATTCGGCAGCTTCGGCGGAAGGATGTCCTTCACAGTGATGCTGACCAGCAGCGAGTCGTGATCCGCACATCCGGCGGCGTTCACCACGGTCTGCACGATCAGGAACTGACCCGCTTGAGTGTACTCGTGCGTTGGAGCAGCGGCCAAGGAACCGGTGCCATCGCCGAAGTTGTACTGCCAGCCGGTAGCGCCGAAGGAGTGGTCCGAGAAGACGATGGGTGTATCGGTGAAGGGATCGCCTTCGATGCTGAAGCCAGCGACCGGCGAGGTGACCACATCGATCACCGCGTTGTACGTCGCGTTGCAGCCGCTCTGTGAGAAGACGGTGAGCGAGACATTGTACTGTCCCATGGTCGGGAACGTGGCAGCGGCTTGTGGACCCGTTGCCGTGGTACCGTTGCCAAATGTCCAGTTCCAACCGATGATCGCCGATCCGCTCGTGATGCTCGCATCATTGAAGAGCGTTGGCGAACCGGCGCACGGGTTGACGAAGGTGAAGCCCGCGATCAATGGATTCACAAAGGACAGGTGCATGGTATCCGCAGCCGCCGGACAGAACTGGTTACCCGTGGTCGTGAGGATCAATTGCACATTTTGCGCAAGAGAATCCGCCGCGCTCGGTTGGTAGACCGCGTTCGGTGTATTGGCGTTCGGAGTGAAGACACCCGAGCCGTTCGTGGTCCAAAGGACACCAGCCGCACCGTTGAACGAGCCCGTCAGTTGCACATCAGCAGATGCGTCACACGTGGTCACATCGTTCCCGGCATTCACGCTCGGTGGTTGCTGGAGAGCAACAACGACCGTGTCCGTGTGCGCGGGACAGCCCATGTTCCCTGTCGTACTCAACACGAAGCTGAGTTGTGAGAAGATCAGGTCGGTCGCGCTCGGCAAATAGCTCGCGTTAAGCGCTGTTGCGTCCGGCGCGAACGTGCCCGTTCCGTTGGTGGTCCAAACGCCACCCGATACACCGGTGATCGTACCAGCGAGTTGGATCGCTCCTCCGTTCGCACAGATCGTCTGGTCCACCCCCGCATTCGCAATGCGCGTCGGGCCGATGTCGATGAACACCGAATCAGCTGCATTGGCGCAGATGCCGGTTCCGAAGGCCGTGAGTACGAGGTACACGCCACCAGCGATACTGTCGTTAGCGGTCGGGACATAGGTCGCGTTCAGCGCGTTCACATTCGGCGTGAACGTTCCCGAGCCCATGGTCGCCCACTGCACCGAAGCTTGGTTCTGAGCGCTGCCATTCAACTGTACGTTCTGCAGACCATTGCAGAGCAACACATCAGCACCAGCGTTCACCGTCGGCGGCACGTGGTAGCTCACCACCAAGGTGTCGCGACCAGCAGGACAACCCTGATTGTTCGTGGTGCTCAGGATCAGGTTGATGTTACCGATCGCGTAATCAGCAGCACCGGGGATGTAGGTCGCGTTGAGCGCACTGGCGCTCGGCATGAAGGCACCCGTACCACTGGTGGTCCATGTGCCTGTCGTCGTTCCGGCCACCACGCCGTTCAGCCCGATGTTCGGATCCGTGCTGCACGCCACGACGTCCATACCGGCAGCCGCTGCAAGCCCGCCACCGAAGTTGATCACCAGTTGATCGGATACCGCGCTGCATGGCGCCATGCCTGTGGTGGTGACGGTGAGCGTGACGGATCCCGCGAGGCTATCCGCAGCACTTGGCGTATAGAGCGTGGCCAGCGCATTGGGATCGAAGAAGGTACCCGACCCCGAGGTGGTCCACATTCCACCGCCCGCGTTCGCCGCGTTCGCCGTGATCTGCACCGGAGCCGCAGTACACGCCACGATATCCGCACCCGCATTGATGTTCGGCAACGCATTCACCGAAAGCAACATCGCATCGCTGGAGACCGCGCACGAACCGTTCGTGATGGTGGTGAGCGTCAACTGTACGCTACCCGCGGCGATGTCCGCACCACTCATCGTGTAGGTCGCGTTTGGATCCGTGTTGTTGCTGAAGAAGCCCGATCCGGTGCTGCTCCATGTGATGCCTTGTGAACCACCACTGAAGTTGCCCGCGAGTTGCGCGATCGGTGCATTCGCACAGAGCGCTTGGTCGGCACCCGCGAACGCGTAGCTCGAGTTGCCGAAGGTGATCACCATGGCGTCCTGCGTGCTCGGACAAGTGCCGGTGTTCGTCGCCGTAAGCGTCAGCACCATGGAGCCGTTCGTCACGTCGGCAGCAGAGAATAAGTATTGCGCGTTCAGCACATCCGCGCTGGGGTCGAAGGTTCCCGAACCTGTTGTGGTCCATGTGCCCGAGGGCGATCCGTTCTGAATGCTACCCTGCAGGTTCGCTTGGTTGGACAGGACGCACACGTTCTGATCAGGACCGGCGTTGGTCACGATGCCGTTCGTCAACCAGATCGTCATCGCATCGCTCACCGCATTGCAGTTCGCGTTGTTCAATGAGGTGAGTGTGAAGGTGATCGCGCCGTTCGCCACATCACCGGCGCTAGCAGTGTAGGTCGTGTTCAATGAACCGGCGTTCGCTATCGTACCTGTTCCGGTCGTCGTCCACTGGCCCACGCTGGTGATGCCGGAGATCGTCCCGTTCAGGTTGAACTGCGTCACCGCATTGCAGAAGGTCTGGTCCGCGCCGGCATTCACGTATGGCGCCGGTGTCAGCGTCAACTGCATCGCGTCGGTCGCGTTGTTGCAAGTGTTCGGTGCGCTCAGTGTAAGCGTGAGGGTGCCGATCGTGGTATCGATCGCGCTCGGCACATACGTCGGCGTCAGGACGTTCGCGTTCGGGAAAAAGGAACCGGTTCCTGATGTGCTCCATTGCACTTGCGTAGCGTCGCCGCTCAGCGTTCCGTTGAGTTGTGTTACGCCGTTGTTCGCGCAAGCGGTCACATCCACACCCGCATCAACTGTACCCGCAGGTTGGATGGCGATGAACACCGTGTCGATCGCGGCTTGGCATACACCGGTGCTCGTCGCGGTCAGCACCAAGTAGGTGCCACCGGCGAGCTGATCGTTGGCGCTCGCTTGATACACGTTGCTCAGCGCCGTGTTCGGGTTGGCGAAGCTGCCGCTTCCCAGGGTGCTCCATGTGCCACTGCTCGACGCGCCGCTCACCGATCCGTTGATGACGATGTTCAGGTTGTTGTAACAGGTCACCTGGTCCGCACCAGCGTTCACCACCGATGCCGGAGTGATCGTCAGCGCCATCTGGTCCATGGCGTTGTCGCAACTATTCACGCTCCAGGTGAAGGTGAGCGTACCCATGGCAGGGTCGCTCGGTGCGATCTGGTACACCGCGTTCGCAGCACTTGCGCTTGGCGAGAAGCTACCCGCTCCCGTGGTGGTCCACTGGCCTTGGGTCGCGTTGCCGGTGATCGTTCCGTTCAGTTGGATCGTGTTCGTGGTGGAGCAGACGACTTGATACACACCCGCGTTCGCGATCGCGTTCGGCAGAATGGTCACGGTCAGTACATCGCTCACGGCGTTGCACAGACCGTTGCTCGTCGAGGTCAACGTAAGGTCAACCGTACCGCTCAACGAATCGAGGCTGCTGGCGATGTAGGCCGCGTTCAACGTGGATGCGCTCGGACTGAATGTTCCAGTTCCGGAAGTGCTCCACAGACCTGTGATCGCACCGCCCTGCACGGTACCATTCAGCGGCACTTGCAATTGGTTCGAACACGTGATCACATCCGCACCCGCGTCCACCCCCGGTGAAGGCGTTACGGTGATCGTCATTTGATCCGTCACCGCGATGCAATTGCCATTGCCCGTCGTCGTCAGCGTGAGTTGCACGCTACCCGATCCCAACTCGAAGTTGGATGGAGCGTACTGTGCGTTCAGCGTCTGCGCGTTCGGCGTGTAGGTGCCGAGGCCGCCGCTCCACTGTGCGCCAGTGGCCACGGTGATGGAACCATTGAGGGTCACCACCGGGTTGTTCATGCACACATCCAGGTCCGCACCGGCGTTCACCGTTGGTGCAGGCGTGAAGGTCACGACCACCGTATCGCGCACGGCGATGCAGTTGCCATTGCCCGTGCTTGTCAAGTAAAGCGACAGCGTCCCCGCAGCGAGTTCACCCGCGTTCGGCGTGTACACCGGGCTCAGCACATTGCTGTTCGGCGCGAAGATTCCGCTGCCGCCGGTCCAGCTTCCACCGCTTGCGTTGGTGACGTTGCCGGTGAGTTGCACCGCGCTGTTGTTCGCGCAGATCTGCAGATCACTTCCTGCGCTCACGATCGGCGCACCGGTGAATACGATCGTCATCTGATCGACCACAGCGGTACAGTAAACGGTACCCGTTGAGGTCAGCGTCAGCGTCAGCGAACCAGCAGCGATCTCTGCAGCCGTCGGTGCGTATTGCGTGGCCAGCATGGTGTTGCTCGGGAAGAAAGTTCCAGCACCACCGCTCCATGCACCGCCCGGCGCATTGCCGACAAAGCCATTGAGTTGCACGTTCGAATTGTTCGCGCAGATCTGCTGGTCAGGTCCGGCGTTCACCACCGGAACCGGATCCACGATCACCACCAGACTGTCGCGCACCACCGTGCAATTGCCATTGCCCGAAGTGCTCAGGATCAAATTGAACTGACCCGCTGCGATCTCCGCTGCCGTTGGCGCATAGCTCGCATTCAGCGCAGCATTGCTCGGCGTGAACGAACCAGCGCCGCCGCTCCAAACCCCTCCGGTCGCCACGGTCACCGCGCCACTCAGGTTCACCTGGGTGGTGTTCGCGCAGATGCGGATATCCAGCCCGGCATTCGCCGTTGGCGCTGGGGTGAACTGCAATTGCACCGAGTCGGTCGTTGCGAGACAGCCGCCGTTGCCGGTCGAGGTAAGGAAGATCCACACCTGACCGCTCGCGATCTCGGCCGCGCTCGGTGTGTAGGTCGCGTTCAACGCAGTGGAGTTCGGGCTGAAGGCTCCGGCTACACCGCTCCATGTGCCGCCGGAAGCGTTGATCACCTGTCCAGCAAGTTGCGCTAGAGCGTTGTTCGCACAGAGCGTTTGTGGCGAGCCCGCTTCCACGATCGGTGCGGCTGTGATGGTCAGCACCACTTGCGAGGACACCGCATTGCACAAACCGTTGCCGGTGCTGGTGAGCGTGATCGTCGCAGTGCCGGCGGCGATCTCCGCATTGCTCGGTGTGTAGGTCGCGCTCAAGTTCGTGGCGCTCGGGCTGAAGGTTCCCGCACCGCTCCAGCTACCGCCAGTTGCGTTCTGCACGGAACCCGCCAGTTGCACAGCAGGGTTGTTCGCGCAGGAAGTAAGCGGTGTACCGGCGTTCACGATCGGCGAAGGAGTGATACTGATCACTACTTGATCGTTGACCGGGTTGCATGTGCCGTTGCCGACCGTGGTCAACGTGAGCGTCACCGTTCCTGCAGCGACCTCCGACGCGCTCGGCGTATAGGTCGTGTTGAGCGTGCTGTTGTTCGGCGTGTAGGTGCCGTTGCCGCCGCTCCACAACGCTCCGGTCGCAACAGTGATCGCGCCATTCAATGTCACCGACGCGTTGTTCGCGCAAGTGGACAGGTCAACGCCAGCGTTCGCTGTAGGTGCGGGAGTGAACGTGTACGTGACCGCATCACTCACCGCCGTGCAGCCGTTGTTGCCGGTAGTGGTCAGCGTGAGTGTCACCTGGCCAGCCGCGAGTTCGCCAGCGGAAGGTGTGTACACCGCGTTCAGCGCATTCGCGTTCGGCGTGAAGGTTCCGCCTGCACCGGACCATGAGCCGCCGTTCGCGATAGTGACACTACCGTTCAATTGGATGCTCGCATTGTTCGCGCAGCGCCCACCATCGCCACCAGCATTCGCTGTCGGCGAAGCGGTGAACGTGATGAGCACTTGATCGGAAACCGGCACGCAATTGCCGTTGCCGATCGTCGTCAATGTCAGGGTCAATGTGCCTGCAGAGATCTCAGCAGCAGTTGGCGTGTAGATCGCGTTCAGCGAGGCGATGCTCGGCGTGAAGGTGCCCGCACCACCGCTCCATTGGCCGCCACCGGCACCGCTCACGGATCCACCGAGCTGCACTTGTGCGTTGTTCGAGCAGACCGCGATATCAGCGCCTGCATTCGCGCTCGGCGAGGCGATGATGGTGATCACCATCTGGTCGCTCACCGCGTTGCACAAGCCGTTGCTCGTGCTGGTCAAGGTTAGCGTCGCCGTGCCCAAGGCTACTTCAGCGGGGCTCGGGTAGTAGCTCGCATTCAGCGTGTTCGCGTTCGGCGTGAAGGTTCCACCGCCGCCGCTCCATACACCGCCACTGGCGATGGTCACGGAGCCGTTCAGGATCACCGTCGGATCGTTCGCGCACACCGTGCGGTCGAGACCAGCGTTCACCACAGGGCTCTGCGAGAAGAAGATCGTCATCTGGTCGCTCACCGAGAGACAGCTGCCGTTCCCGGTGCTGCTCAGGGTCAGAGTCACGGAGCCGTTCGCGAGCTCCGAAGTGCTCGGCGTGTACACCGCGTTCAGCGTGTTGATGCTCGGTGAGAAGGTGCCCGTGCCGCCGCTCCAGATGGCGCCGCTCGCGTTGCTCACGGAACCAGCCATCTGGACGTTGGAATTATTGGCGCAGACCGTCTGGTCCACACCCGCGTTCACCACGGGTGCTGGTGCGATCGTGATCAGCACCTGATCCGAAACGCCGTTGCACAAGCCATTGCCGGTGCTGCTCAAGGTGAGCGTTACCGTGCCTGCGGCGATCTCGCCTAAAGTCGGCGTGTAGGTCGCGTTCAGATTCGTGTTGCTCGGGTTGAAAGTGCCCGAACCACCGCTCCAAACACCGCCGGTCGCGTTGTTGACCACACCGGTCAATTGCGCAGTGGATTGGTTCGCGCATGTGTTGATGTTCACACCCGCATTCACGATCGGCGCAGGCGTGATGGTGATCACGATCTGATCGCTCACCGGATTGCTGTTGCCATTGCCCACCGAGGTGAGTGTCAGCGTCACCGTGCCAGCGGCGCGTTCCGCAGCGCTCGGCGTGTAGATCGCGTTCAGCGTGCTGTTGTTCGGGTTGTAGGTGCCCGTGCCGCCGCTCCAGATACCGCCGGTCGCGATGGTGATCGCCCCGTTCAACTGCACAGCAGGGTTGTTCGCGCAAACCGTTTGGTCCGGACCCGCGTTCGCCGTCGGCGCCGCGCCGAAGGTGATCGTCATCTGGTCCGTCGCAGGTGAGCAACTCGCGTTGCCCGTCGTGATCAAGGTCAGCGTCACGCTGCCCGCCGCGATCTCCGCCGGGGTCGGCGTGTACACCGCGTTCATCGTGGTGTTGTTCGGGTTGTACGTACCCGCGCCGCCGGTCCATTGGGCACCGGTGCTGATGGAGAAGCTGCCCGCGAGCGTCGTGTTCGCGTTGTTCGAACTCACCGTCTGATCAGGACCGGCATTCGCAACCGGCGACTGGGTGTAGGTGATCACGACCGCATCGTTCACCGCCGCGCAGTTACCATTTCCTGTGGTCGTCGCGATCAATGTCACCGATCCATTGATGACCTCGATCGGCGATGGCGAGTACGTGATGTTCTGTGCCGTGCTGCCAGGGCTGTACGCACCCGACCCACCGGACCATTGCACACCCGTAGCGACTGTGATCACCGCGTTCAAGGTGGCCGGTCGCGTTGTTGCCGCAGACCGATTGATCCACACCGGCGTTCACCGTCGGTGCAGGCGTGATCGTGTAGGTCACGTTGTTCGTTACCGCATTGCACTGGCCATTGCCCGCGGAGGTCAAGGTCAGTGTCACCGTACCGGCAGCGATCTCCGCAGCCGTTGGCGTGTAGGTCGCATTCAGCGTGATGTTGTTCGGGCTGAAGGATCCAGCGCCACCGCTCCACACGCCGCCAGCAGCACCGGTCACGGTGCCGTTCAAGGCGATGGTCGCAGCGTTCGCACACACACTTCCATTCGCACCGGCGTTCACGATCGGCGCAGGTGTGTAGGTGATGATCTTCGTTGACGTGGCCGGAGCGCAATTGCCGTTGCCCGTCGTGGTGAGCGTCAGCGTGACTTGGCCAGCGGCCAGATCACCGGCACCTGGGTTGTAGGTCGCATTCAGTGTGTTGGCGTTCGGCGTGAATGTTCCGGTTCCACCGCTCCATACTCCACCAGTGGCCACGATCACGCTACCGCCGAGTGCCACTGCCGCATTGTTCGCGCAGCGTGTCACATTAGGGCCAGCGTTCGCCGAAGGCGGATCAGTGAAGGTCAAGAGCACTTGGTCGCTCACCGCATTGCACAAACCGTTGCCGGTGGTGGTGAGCGTGAGCGTCAAGCTGCCTGCTGCGATCTCGGCCGCCGTCGGCGTGTAGATCGCGCTCATGTTCGTGGTGCTCGGATCGAAGGTGCCCGCGCCGCCGCTCCAGATACCGCCGGTGGCGATGGAGAACGCACCGGACAATCCGGTCGACGCATTGTTCGCGCAGAGCACACGGTCCGCACCGGCGTTGGCCGTCGGAGCAGGGGTGATGCTGTACGTCACCGCAGCGCTCACCGCATTGCAATTGCCGTTGCCCGTGGTGGTCAAGGTCAGTGTCACGGTTCCGGCAGTGCGCTCCGCAGCGCTCGGCGTGTACACCGCGTTCAGCGTGGCGTTGTTCGGATTGTAGGTGCCCGTTCCACCGCTCCAGGCCGCGCCCGTTGCACCGGTGATCGCACCAGCGAGCGTGATGTTCGCGTTGTTCGCGCACACCGTGCCGTTCGATCCGGCACTCACAGTGGGTGCAGGCGTGAAGGTGATCACCTTCGTGTCCGACACCGCGTTGCAGTTGCCGTTGCCCGTGGTGGTCAAGGTCAACGTCAGCGTACCCAAAGCGAGTTCAGCAGCCGTGGGCGCATAGGTCGCGTTCAGCGTGGTGTTGTTCGGTGTGAAGGATCCCGCGCCACCGCTCCAGATCCCGCCCGTGGCGACACCAACACTACCATTCAGCGCAACGTTCGCATTGTTGCGGCAAACCGAGACATCCACACCCGCGTCCACCGAAGGACTCGGCGTGAAAGTGATCACCACTTGATCCGCAACGGCCATGCAGTTGTTGTTGCCCGTGGTCGTTAGCGTCAATGTCACCGAACCGTTCGAGATCTCCGATGCGGTCGGTGTGTAGGTCGCGTTCATCAGCGTGGCGCTCGGGCTGAATGTGCCCGACCCACCACTCCAAGTGCCGCCCGTCGCTACGGTGAACGATCCGTTCATCGTGGCCACGGCATTGTTCGCGCAAAGCGATTGATCCACACCCGCGTTCGCTGTCGGTGCAGGCGTGATGCTGAAGGTCACCTGATCGCTCACCGCGTTGCAGTTGCCGTTGCCAGCAGAGGTCAGCGTGAGCGTTACCGTTCCGGCGTTGCGTTCGGCAACGGTCGGTTGGTAGGTCGCGTTGAGCGTGGTGTTGTTCGGCGTGAAGACACCTGCGCCACCGCTCCAGATCGCGCCGGTCGCACCGCTCACCGATCCGTTCAAGGTGATCAATGAAGCGTTCGAGCAGACGGTTCCGTTCGCACCGGCATCCACTACAGGTGCTGGCGTGAAGGTGATCGTGCGTGTGCTGGTGACCGCGTTGCAATTGCCGTTGCCCGTCGTCGTCAAGGTCAGCGTCAACGTGCCCGCTGCGAGTTCCGCGGGGGTCGGCGTGTACACCGCATTCAACGTGGTGTTGTTCGGCGTGAAGGATCCCAAACCGCCGCTCCAGATGCCACCCGTAGCGCCGGAGACAGAGCCGGTCATCGTCACTTGCGGATTGTTCACGCAGATCGAAACCGGCGCTCCCGCATTCGCAACAGGCGCTGGCGTGAAGTCGATCGTGATCTGATCGACAACGGCAATACAGTTGTTGTTGCCGGTCGTCGTCAGCGTCAGTGTTACTGAACCGGTCGCGATCTCCGCGGCCGTTGGCGTGTAGGTCGCATTCAAGTTCGTGGTACTCGGCGCAAAGGTGCCTGCGCCACCGCTCCAGATACCACCTGTTGCAACGGTCACACCTCCAGCTAGCGTCGCCACAGCGTTGTTCGCACAGCGCGATTGATCCGCACCGGCGTTCGCCGTCGGAGCAGGCGTGATCGAATACGTCACGTTGCTCGATACCGCATTGCAATTGCCATTGCCCACCGTGGTGAGCGTAAGCGTCACCGTGCCCGCAGTGCGTTCTGCGGCGCTCGGCGTGTAGATCGCATTCAGCGTTGCGTTGTTCGGGCTGTACGTCCCCGTTCCGCCGCTCCAAACAGCGCCCGTAGCGCCGCTCTGTGAACCGGCCAACGTGATCGAGGAGTTGTTCGCGCAAACCGTTCCGTTCGGTCCCGCACTAACGGAAGGTGCAGGGGTGAACGTGATCACGCGGCTGCTCTGTACCGCATTACACGTACCGTTGCCGGTGCTCGTCAACGTCAATGTCAAGGTGCCGCCAGCGATCTCGCCAGCAGTAGGCGTATAGGTCGCGTTGAGCGTGGTGTTGTTCGGGTTGTAGGTGCCGGTTCCGCCGCTCCACACGCCACCGGTCGCACCGGAAACGCTGCCACCCAAACTCACCAGTGCGTTGTTCGCGCAGAGCGAAACAGGCGCACCTGCGTTCACCACAGGCGCTGCGGTGAAGTTGATCGTCATTTGATCCGTTACCGCGATGCAGCTACCTACGCCCGTGGTCGTCAAGGTGAGCGTCACGGAACCGTTCGCGATCTCAGCGGCACTTGCCGTGTAGATCGCGCTCACGTTCGTGGTGCTGGGATCGAATGTTCCATTGCCACCGCTCCACACACCGCCCGTAGCCACAGTGAACGAACCGGCCAGCGTCACTGCCACATTGTTCGCGCACACGGTGCGATCCACACCGGCGTTCACGGTTGGAGAAGGCGTGATCAGGAAGGTCACCGCATCGCTGACCGCGTTGCAGTTTCCATTGCCCACAGTAGTGAGCGTGAGTGTCACCGTGCCCGCTGTTCGCTCAGCCGCCGTCGGTGTGTACACCGCATTCATGGTGGCGTTGTTCGGACTGTACGTGCCTGCGCCACCGCTCCAGATCGCGCCCGTGGCACCAGTGAAGGCACCGGCCAGGGTGATGTTCGCGTTGTTGGAACACACGCTCGCATCCGGTCCGGCGTTGACGGTCGGTGCTGGCGTGAAGGTGATCACACGGTTGCTGGAAACCGGATTGCAATTGCCGTTGCCCGTGCTCGTCAATGTGAGCGTAACGGTGCCTGCCGCGAGATCCGAAGCGCTCGGCGTGTAGGTCGCATTGAGCGTGGTGTTGTTCGGCGCGAAGGTGCCCGAACCGCCGGTCCATGCGCCGCCCGTTGCGCCGAATACACTACCGTTCAAACTCACCTGGGCGTTGTTCGCGCAGAGCGAGATCGGCGCACCGGCATTCACCGTTGGCGCATCGGTGATGCTGATCACCATCGGGTCGGCCACCGCGTTGCAGCTGCCGTTACCCGTGGTCGTCAAGGTCAAGGTCACGATGCCTGCGGTGATCTCCGCCGCGCTCGGCGTGTAGATCGCACCCATGTTCGTGGTGCTCGGATCGAAGGTGCCTGCACCACCGCTCCAGATACCACCGGTAGCGATCGTGAAGGAACCGTTCAGCGCCACCGTTGGATTGTTCGCACACACGGTGCGATCGAGTCCGGCGTTCGCCGTCGGAGCAGGTGTGATGGTGAATGTCACTTGATCGTTCACCGCATTGCAATTGCCGTTGCCCACCGTGGTGAGCGTCAGCGTTACCGTGCCGGCAGCGCGTTCAGCAGCGCTCGGCGTGTACACCGCGTTGGTGGTCGTGTTGTTCGGGTTGTACGTTCCCGTTCCGCCGCTCCAGATCACACCGGTGGAAACCGTGAAGGCACCCGCCAAGGTGATCGCTGAGTTGTTCGCGCACACCGTTGCGTTAGGACCTGCATCAACGGTAGGTGCAGGTGTGAAGGTGATCACACGGCTGTCGGAAACGCTGTTGCAATTCCCGTTGCCCGTGGTGGTCAAGGTCAAAGTCAAGGTGCCCGCAGCGAGTTCAGCCGGGGTCGGCGTGTAGGTCGCGTTGAGCGTCGTGTTGTTCGGCGTGAAGGATCCCGCGCCACCGCTCCAGATACCGCCGGTCGCGATCGTCACCGACCCGCCCATCGCCACACTGGCGTTGTTGCGGCAGAGCGTCAGGTCAGGACCAGCGTTCGCGGTCGGACTTGGCGTGAAGTTCAATTGCACCTGGTCCGTCACGGCGATGCATGTTCCGTTGCCCGTCGTGGTCAAGGTCAAGGTCACGTTGCCGTTCGCGATCTCCACCGCCGTCGGCGTGTAGGTCGCGCCCATGTTCGTGGTGCTCGGGCTGAAGGAACCATTGCCGCCGCTCCAGATACCACCGGTCGCAACCGTGAACGAGCCGCTCAACGTCGCGACCGGATCGTTGCTGCAAAGCGATTGGTCCGGACCCGCGTTCGTGGTCGGAGCAGGCGTGATCGTATAGGTCACGTTCGAGCTGACCGCGTTGCAATTGCCGTTGCCTGCGGATGTCAGCGTCAGTGTTACAGTTCCGGCAGTGCGTTCAGCAGCGCTCGGTGTGTAGGCCGCATTCAGCGTGGTGTTGTTCGGGGTGTACGTGCCCGTACCGCCGCTCCAGATCGCACCGGTCGCACCGGTCACCGATCCGTTCAAGTTGATCGTTGCGTTGTTCGTGCATACGGATCCGTTCGCACCAGCGCTCACGATCGGCGATGGCGTGAAGGTGATCACCTTGTTGCTCATCACCGGATTGCAATTGCCATTGCCCGTGCTGGTCAATGTCAGCGTCAGCGTTCCACCGGCGATCTCCGCAGCGGTGGGCGTGTAGGTCGCGGTAAGCGAAGTGTTGTTCGGGTTGAAAGTGCCCGTGCCACCGCTCCAAATGCCGCCGGTCGCGCCGATCACAGATCCGCTCAAACTCACTAGTGCGTTGTTCGCGCAGAGCGAAACCGGCGCACCAGCGTTCACAGTTGGTGCATCCGTGATGCTGATCACCATCTGGTCGGCCACCGCGTTACAGCTACCGTTGCCCGAGGTCGTCAACGTCAGTGTGACGATGCCCGCCGTGATCTCCGCCGCGCTCGGCGTGTAGACCGCGCCCATGTTCGTGGTGCTCGGATCGAAAGTGCCTGCACCACCGCTCCAGATACCGCCGGTCGCGATCGTGAAGGAACCGTTCAATGCAACGGCGGCGTTGTTCGCGCATACCGTGCGATCAAGTCCGGCGTTGACGGTCGGAGCAGGCGTGATGGTGAAGGTCACCTGGTCATTCACCGCATTACAATTGCCATTGCCCACGGTGGTCAGTGTGAGCGTCACCGTACCAGCCGTCCGCTCGGCAGCGGTGGGCGTGTACACCGCGTTCATCGTGGTGTTGTTCGGGTTGTACGTGCCAGCACCGCCGCTCCATACTGCGCCAGTCGAAACGGTGAACGCCCCAGCCAAGGTGATGTTCGAGTTGTTCGCGCAGACCGTGGCGTTCGGACCTGCATTCACTGTTGGCGATGGCGTGAACGTGATCACACGGCTATCCGCAACAGCGTTGCAGTTCCCATTGCCTGTTGTCGTCAGGGTCAGGTTCAACGTGCCTGCAGCGAGTTCGGCCGGTGTCGGCGTGTAGGTCGCGTTCAGCGTGGTGTTGTTCGGCGTGAAGGATCCCGCACCGCCGCTCCAAATGCCGCCAGTTGCCACGGTCACCGATCCACCGAGGGCAACGCTCGCGTTGTTGCGGCAGAGCGACAGGTCCGCACCGGCGTTCGCGGTCGGACTTGGAGTGAAGTTCAATTGCACTTGATCTATAACAGCGATGCAAGTGCCGTTGCCGGTCGTGGTCAAGGTCAAGGTCACGAGACCGCTTGCGATCTCCGCAGCGGTCGGCGTGTAGGTTGCGTTCAAGTTGGTCGTGCTCGGCGCGAAGGTGCCCGCACCGCCGCTCCAGATCCCGCCCGTGGCGATCGTCACGCTTCCACCCAAGGAAGCAACAGGGTTGTTGGTACACAACGATTGATCAGCACCTGCATTCGCCGTCGGAGCGGGCGTGATCGTGTAGGTCACGTTGCTCGCTACCGCATTGCAATTGCCGTTGCCTGCGGAAGTCAAGGTCAGCGTTACGGTTCCAGCCGTGCGCTCGGCAGCGGTCGGTGTGTAGGTCGCATTGAGCGTGGTGTTGTTCGGCGCATACGTGCCGGCGCCACCGCTCCAGATCCCGCCGGTCGCACCGATCACAGAACCATTCAAAGTGATCAAGGAGTTGTTCGTGCAAACACTTCCGTTCGCACCAGCACTCACGATCGGAGCTGGTGTGAAGGTGATCACCTTGTTGCTCGCAACAGGGTTGCAAGTGCCGTTGCCCGTGCTCGTCAACGTGAGCGTCAATGTGCCCGCCGCGATCTCCGCTGCAGTTGGTGTGTAGGTCGCCGTAAGCGAGGTGTTGTTCGGGTTGAAGGTGCCCGTGCCGCCGCTCCAGATACCGCCGGTCGCGCCGGTAACGGATCCGCTCAAGCTCACTTGCGCATTGTTCGCACAGAGCGATACCGCTACACCCGCATTCACGACAGGGGCCGCGGTGAAGGCGATCACCATCTGGTCGGCCACGGCGACGCAACCTCCGTTGCCGGTGGTGGTCATCGTAAGCGTCACGGATCCGCTGGAGATCTCGCCAGCGGTCGGCGTGTACTGCGCACCCATGTTGGTAGTGCTCGGATCGAAGGCTCCTGCGCCACCGCTCCACACACCACCCGTCGCAACGGTGAACGAACCATTCAAGGTGACCACTGCATTGTTCGCGCAAACCGTGCGGTCCACACCTGCGTTCGCCGTCGGAGCAGGTGTGATGGTGAACGTCACCTGGTCGTTCACCGCATTGCAATTGCCGTTGCCCACCGTGGTGAGCGTTAGTGTTACCGTGCCAGCAGTGCGTTCAGCAGCGCTCGGCGTGTACACCGCGTTCAATGTGGTGTTGTTCGGGGCGTAGGCACCTGTGCCGCCGCTCCAGGTCGCACCTGTCGCAACGGTGATCGCGCCCGCAAGCGTGATCGCCGAGTTGTTCGCGCATACCGTCGCGTTAGGACCCGCATCGACGGTCGGAGCCGGGGTGATCGTGATCACCTTGCTGCTCGATACCGCGTTGCAATTGCCGTTGCCGGTGGAGGTCAATGTCAGTGTCACTGTACCGGCGGCGATCTCCGCAGCACTCGGCGTGTAGGTCGCGTTGAGCGTCGTCGCGTTCGGGTTGAAAGCACCCGTGCCGCCACTCCATGCACCACCGGTTGCACCGGTCACGCTGCCATTCAAGGCGACTTGAACGTTGTTCGCACAAACCGAAACAGCAGCACCCGCGCTTACAACTGGCGCAGGTGTGAAGTTCAACTGCACTTGATCGGTCACCGCTATGCAGCCACCGTTGCCGGTCGTGGTCAACGTCAGTGTCACGGAGCCGCTGGAGATCTCCCCCGCGGTCGGCGTGTATTGCGCGCCCATGTTCGTGGTGCTCGGATCGAAGGATCCTGCGCCGCCACTCCATACTCCGCCTGTCGAAACGGTGAACGAACCGTTCAGTGTCGCAACGGCGTTGTTCGCGCAAAGCGTTTGGTCCGCACCGGCGGTCGCGGTCGGAGCAGGTGTGATGGCGTAGGTCACGCTCGCGCTCACCGCGTTGCAATTGCCGTTGCCCGCCGTGGTGAGGGTCAGCGTCACCGTTCCTGCGGTGAGTTCAGCAGCGCTCGGCGTGTACACCGCGTTCATCGTGGTGTTGTTCGGGTTGTACGATCCCGTACCACCACTCCAAACAGCGCCTGTTGCAAGCGTGAATGAACCGGCCAACGTGATGTTCGCGTTGTTCGCGCAGACACTTCCGTTCGCTCCGGCACTCACCGTAGGTGCCGGTGTGAAGCTGATCACCTTGTTGCTCGTGACGGGCAAGCAATTGCCATTGCCCGTGCTGCTCAGCGTCAGCATCAACGTACCCGCTGCGATCTCGGCAGCTGTCGGCGTGTAGGTCGCGTTGAGCGTCGTGTTGTTCGGCGCGTAGGAACCAGCGCCGCCGCTCCAAGCACCACCGGTCGCGCCTGTCACGGAACCGCTCAGGGTCACTTGCGCGTTGTTCGCGCAAAGCGAAACCGCCGCGCCCGCATTCACCACGGGTGCTGCCGTGAAGTTGATCAGCACCTGGTCGTTCACCGCAACGCAATTGCCGTTGCCGGTCGTGGTCATCGTCAAGGTCACGGAGCCGCTGGAGATCTCCCCCGCGGTAGGCGTGTATTGCGCCGACATGTTCGTGGTGCTCGGGTCGAAGGAACCGGCGCCGCCGCTCCACACACCGCCAGTCGCCACCGTGAACGAGCCGTTCAATTGCACCACGGCGTTGTTCGCGCAGCGCGTTTGATCAGGACCCGCATTCGCTGTTGGCGAAGGCGCGAAGGTCACGAGCATGCTGTCCACAACTGCGTTGCACACACCGTTGCCGGTGGATGTCAGCTTGATCCACACTTGTCCGGCGGTCAGCTCGGCTGCGGTCGGCGTGTAGGTCGCGTTGAGGTTGCTGTTGCTTGGCAGGAAGGCGCCCGCACCGCCGGTCCACACACCACCAACGGCATTGAGTACGGTTCCCGCCAATTGCACAACAGCGTTGTTGCGGCACACGCTCTGGTCGGGACCTGCGTTCGGGATCGGCCTCGGACTGAAGGTGACCACCATCGCGTCGCTGGCCGGCGTACATGGGCCCGTTGAGGTCAAGGTCAAGGTCACGCTTCCGATCGCGAGATCACCGATGCTCGGGTGGTAGGTCGCGTTCAGCGCTGTTGCACTCGGCGCGAATGTTCCACTGCCGGTCGTTGTCCAGATACCGGTGGTGCTTCCACCGGAAACCGTTCCTGTTAAAAGCACGGTATCACCTGCACAACGCGTTTGATCGGCACCAGCGGTGACGTTGATCTGTCCGGCGAACTCCGAGAAGAAGCCATAGCGGCATCCGCTCGTTGCGCCGCCGTTGATGATGGCGAGCGAGAACACATCCGTGGTGTTGCTCACGATGAACGCCTGGTTCACCGGCACCTGCGTGGTGTTGTACTGGATCCGCGCGGCCATCCACACACCCCCTGTACCAGGAACCGTTTGGAACGCCGCACCCGGTATCGTTGCCGTACCGGGTGTTACCACGAAATTGTTCTGTGATCCGTTCCTGACCAGGATATTCAGGAAGAAGGATTCGCTTGTACTTCGCGTGAAGCTGAGTTGCGTGCTTCCCGCGCAATTCAGCGGAGGCAGGATCGCCATGCCCTGCTCGCAACCGAAACCGGTGACATGTATGGCGTACAACGGCTTGGAGCCGGTGACCAACGTGGCGTTGTTCGCCGCGCCAGCCAGATAGTCCATGTCGTGGCGGTAGTACTGGCCCGCGAATAGTGTGGCCACTGGCACAGGGTTGCCATCGATGTAGACCTGCGTGTTGTTCTGCACGGCCATCACGAAGAGAGATTCGTCGCCGGTATTGTTCAGCGCACCCTTCACCGCCACGTACTCGGTGCCGAGAATGTTCACCGGAACGATCTGATCGAGCATCAGGTCATAGCAGCCGCCCGATGGATTATGGTTGCTGTCATCCTTGATGGAGACTGCAACGGGCTTATCCGAAAGCACGACCGCACCCGAGGGGTGCGTCAGCGGGTCGGTGTGCGTTGCGGGCACCGTGTTCGCTGTGGAATAGGTCTGGCCTTGGTTCAAGGTGATGGTCCACGGCGTGAGCGCACCGTGACCATCCACCGCCACCGGCGAATAGATCATCACCGTGGTGTTGTTCTGGGTGGCAACGATGTCGAACGACGCGAATGCGAGATCGGCGTTGTTCGGCGAAAAATTGTGGTTCGCGAACGGGGTGTGCTTGTGAAGCGGGATGTAGAACTCGGTACCAAGTCCGTTGGCGCCCTTCAGCGCCATGATGTCGGGGTTGTTCGTGTTACTGCTCTCGTAGTAGCAAGTGATGTTGGCCGTGGATTGGATCCGAAGACCCGTATTGCGGATGCTGTTCGTCGGGCGCGTCTCCAGCTGGGCCTTCAATAAGGTCATATTGTATCGGACCGCCGAGTTCGCCAACACGTTGATCACGATCGGGGTGCCGCCGTTGAAGGCTGCGTTGGCCGGCTGCGATACGGTAACGGTCGCAGCCGCGTTGCCAGTAGTGACGTTCAGGTAGATCGGCTCATCCCCGGGCGTATTATGGTAATACGTCACGTCGGGCGGAGCCATCCAGAACTCGGTTCCGGTCTGTGCGTGCAGGATCCCGGCCAGGACCACCGCAAGCACCAAGAGGAGTGCCTTTTTCATACCAGTAAGTTCAAGTCGGTCCATGAGTAGTGGACCGGGTCCGTTCTACGCAGGATCGAGCACTGGGTTCGTTCGTCGAGAAAAGTCGGCCATTGGTCGGGCGTTCCGCCTCGGGGGCGAGTCGTCGCGCCAAGTGCGATACTGGCACACGGTCCGATCGCCACCCCCGTACTTTGGCGCAGCCCTTGCGACCGACGCGCTCCATGTTCCGCCCCTACCCCTGCTCCTGCTGGGCGCTCTTTGTGCGGCGGCGGCGTTGTTCGTGACGGAACCCGATGCAGAGCATGAGCTTGCCAAAGCGGCTGCGGATATCGGCCCGCGGGTCCTGAAAATGGATCGAGAGCTGCAAGAGTTCACCGAAAGCCAGACACGATCCATCGCGAGTTCAGGGTCCGGATCATGGATGGCAGACCATGCCGAGTCCATGGAATTGGTTCAGGCCCGGACCGGAATGGAGTTGTGCGCGTTCATCGGTGACAGCTTGGTCGCTTGGTCGGGCACCTCTGCCATGGGTTGGTCCAGATCCATGGCGGCTCGCCACGAACCCCGGACTGATGGTTCGGTGTTCTTACACGCCGAACGGGTCATTGGCTTGCTTCGCGTCCGCGCCTTTCGTCCTGTCTGGGTCTGTCCGCCGGTGCAGAACCGGTATTTGATCGAAGGTTTCCATCCCGCCGTTCACGCGCCGCCAGGAGCGCGTGCTGTGTCCGGAGAGGGTGTTGGGCCGGTGATATCCAATGATCAAGGCAAGGAACTTTTCCGACTAGCGTGGAACGAGGGCGCACTGGAGATGGGGACCTGGCTGGTCTGGCGTCTGCTCCTTCTCGCTATGTCCGCATTCTTCATCCTCGCCGCACTTTGGAGGAGCTGCTTTCGCCTGGTCGGCCAAGGCCGCGTCCTGATCGGGGTCGTGCTGTTCTGTACAACCGTATTGCTCCTTCGCTGGTTGACCTTGGCCTGGGGTCACACCGCGCCTTTCGACCGATGGCCCTTGTTCGATCCTGCGATCTATGCGACATCCAAATTCTTCCCATCCCTGGGCGATCTATTGATCAATGCCCTGCTCTTCGCATTCGTCGCTTCGTTCCTGTGGGCTTGTCGTCACCGGATCGTCAGCAATGGAGACGCGCGTTCGGTATTCCTCTTCGGAGGCGTGATCCTGGCGCTTTCCGTGTGGATCACCCGGCTTTGCATCGGCCTGATCAACGACAGCAGTATCGATCTCGACCTCTATCATGTGCAGAGCATCGATGCGTACGGTGTGATCGCCCTGTGCATCATTGCCATCCTGCTTGGCTCATGGTGCTTGGTGGCAGCCTCTCTTGTGCCGATCGCGTTGCCCGAAAAAGCCGGTCGGTCGCAGTGGGTCGCGATCGCCGGTGTCCTCTTGATCTCCATTGTCTTGCATCATTGGTACGGCATCGTGGATACCATCATGTTCCTCTGGCCTGTACCGGTGATCGTGTTACTCGCGATCGGTCACCGTCAAACGTTCACCTTCCTCATGGGCGTTGTCCTGATCGCCCTGCTCGCTGCGATCGGCACACACATCCTCACCAAATACTCGCACGGTCGCGAACAACGCGAACGCGTGGTATTGGCGGAGCGCCTCGCAGCCAGAGAGGATCCTGTGGTGGAGCAACTCTTTCGTGAGGTGGCCCCTGAGATCAGGCGTGACCCGGCGGTCTATGCGATGCTCACCGGGACAACCGTTTGCGGTCCAGGGGAATTGGAGGTGGTGGTCCGTCAACCGTACTTCTCGGGATACTGGGAACGGTATGACATCAGACTCTTCGGGTCGGGTCCGCGAGGCGACACGCGTTGCGCCACCGATCTCGATCCGCCGCGAAGCACGAACGATCCGAAGGATGCATTCCCTGTTGGCGTGAGCGACATGCCTGATCTCTTCATTGATGAGTGGTCCGAAGGCGATGTCTTCTACCACGGTCGTGTGGCCATCATGCCCAATGACAGTCTTCCTCCGGCGCAACTGTTGGTGGAACTCCAGCCTCGTTCATCGGCTCCGGGCTTCGGCTTCCCGGAGCTCCTGCTCGCGGGCGATGATGCACTTGCTCTTCGTGCGGAACGTTACGAGCAGGCACGTTACGTGAACGGGTTGTTGATGTACAGCAGCGCGCGTTCCTCCCAGCCGATGCACTGGTCCGTCGCCTTGGATGAGAACGGAGAACGCTGGTATTCGGTGAACGGGTACGACTACTTGGCGAAGGCTGTCGGAAAGAACACCATCATGGTGTTGGGCATTCCAACGCATGGCCTCGTGGACAAAGCGACCACCTTCAGTTACCTCTTCACCTTCTTCGGCCTACTTGCTCTTTTGGCACTTGGCGTCCGCTTGATCCTCACACGGTCGATCCCCTCGCTCGGCATCGGCACCAAGGTCCGCGTCGCATTGGTGCTCTTCGCCATTACCGGACTCGTCCTCTTCGGCATCGGTTCTCAGCAATTGCTCACACGCCAATTCGCGCAACGCTCCGCGACGGAAAGCCTTGAGAAGGCCCATGCGGTCCAGCAGGAACTCATGCGTCAACTGGGCGATGAGAAGCTCGACCGCGATACACACGCGGCTTATCTCCAACATCTGCTTGGCCGATTGGGCAATTCCTTTTTCACGGACATCACGGTCTATACGCCGGACGGTCGTTTGCTGGCTTCCTCGCGCCCCCAGATGTTCTCCGTCGGGTTGCTCGGTGATCGCATGGACCCGCTCGCATTCGCACGTCTGGCCATCGAAGGAGCGAGTTCATTCGTCCATGAGGAGAACATCGGCGGCGCAACATTCCGCACAGCGTACGTTCCTCTGCTGGACCGCCATGGTGCGTTACTCGCACACATCGCACTTCCGCGCTTCGCCGACCAACACTTGCAGGAGGAGGAGCGCTCTGAACTGCTGGTGGCGGTGGTGAACCTCTTCGTGCTCTTGTTCGCGATCAGTATCATGCTCGCGGTATTCATCAGCAAGTGGACTACGCGCCCGCTCGACATCCTGAAGCGATCATTGGCGGGGGTGGCGTTGCAAGGTGCGAATGCCCCTATTCAATACCGTGGCAAGGATGAGGTGGGTGAGTTGGTATCGGTATACAACCAGAAGGTGGATGAATTGCGCGAGAGCGCGGAGAAGCTTGCTCGCAGTGAACGCGAACACGCGTGGAAGGAGATGGCGCGACAAGTGGCACACGAGATCAAGAATCCGTTAACGCCGATGAAGCTGGGTATCCAACATTTTCAGAACACCTGGGATCCTGATGCGCCGGACGCGCGTGCGCGATTGGATCGCTTCAACACAAGCATGGTGGAACAGATCGATGCGCTGAGCCGGGTGGCCGGTGATTTCTCGCGCTTCGCGCAACTGAGCGAAGCGAATGCAACCGTGGTGGACATGAACGAGGTCGCGCGAAGCGCCGTGGACCTGTTCGCTGGTGAGCGCGATGCCAACATCCGATTCACTCCTGCGCTGGATCCGGTCATGGTCATGGCGGACAAGGAGCACTTGCTGCGCATATTCAACAACCTGTTGAAGAACGCTCTTCAGTCCATTCCTGATGGCCGGAACGGAAAGGTCGAGGTGGTCATTCGTTCACAAGAAAACGCGGCGATCGCGGAGGTGCGCGACAATGGTTCGGGCATTCCTGCGGAGGTGCGAGAGAGCATCTTCGAGCCGAACTTCACCACCAAGAGCAGCGGCATGGGGCTGGGGCTAGCCATGGTGAAGCGGATGGTGGAACAAGCACACGGAACCGTTCGCTTCGAAACCACCGAGGATCGAGGGACGACCTTCGTTGTTACCCTGCCTTTGCATCCGGAGGCGGATACATTTGCGGTTGTCATTCCGGGCTTGACCCTGGATCGCGAATAGCCCACGACGCACGATGTCCTATAACAACCTCCTCGTCGCCGATGCCGGTGGCATCCGCACCATCACCATCAACCGACCCGATCAGCTCAATGCGTTGAACCGGGAAACGATCAGTGAACTCGACAGCGCATTGACCGAAGCAGATGCCAACAAGAGCGTGCGCGTGCTCATCATCACCGGCAGCGGCGCGAAAGCCTTCGTCGCGGGTGCCGACATCAAGGAGTTCGCGCACTTCAGCATTCCCGAAGGCAAAGCCTTGAGTGCGGACGGTCAGAAGAAACTCTTCGATCACGTGGAGAACATGAGCAAGCCGGTGATCGCAGCTGTGAACGGCTTCGCGCTCGGCGGCGGGTTGGAGCTGGCAATGAGCTGCCACTTCCGCGTGGCAAGCGACAACGCGCGCATGGGACTTCCCGAAGTATCGCTCGGCGTGATCCCCGGCTACGGCGGTACACAGCGACTCGCGCGCTTGGTGGGCAAGGGCAAGGCGATGGAAATGATCATGACCGCCGGAATGATCAAAGCCGACGAAGCGCTGCAATGGGGCCTCGTGAATCACGTTGTATCGCAGGCCGATCTGCTCGCCAAGTGCAACGAACTCGCCACCGCCATCATGAAGAATTCACCCACCGCATTGGCCGCTGCGATCCGTGCCGTGAACGCCGGTTACGAACCCGGCGCCGATGGCATGCAACGCGAGATCGAGGAGTTCGGCAAGTGCTTCGGCACGGCGGACTTCAAGGAAGGGACGAGCGCGTTCATGGAGAAACGGAAGGCGGTGTTCAAAGGCGAATAGAACGCCGGATAGAACGCAGATGACGCTGAAAGAGCTGATGAACGCTGATCTGATCAGCTGCTTGATGGTACTGGCTGCGAGATCCATTCTTTCTGCGTTATCGGCGTTCCATTGAGCACCCTCCGCAAACTCGCCGGTCAAACAGCCATCTACGGGCTGAGCAGCATTGTTGCGCGCTTCCTCAACTTCCTGCTCGTTCCGCTGTACACTACCAAGGGCGTGTTCGATCCCGCGCAGTACGGTGCGATCACTTCGCTGCTTTCGTGGACCGCTTTCCTGAACGTGGTGCTCACCTTCGGCATGGAGACGGGCTTCTTCCGCTACGCCAATTTGCACAAGGACCGCGCGGCGCACATCTACGGCACATCGGCCTACGCTCTGCTCATCGGCAGTTCGGTGTTCATGCTCCTTGGTTCCGTGTTCTCGGGATCCATCGCCAGCGGCATCGGCTTCCCGGACCTCGGCTCTTCTGTGTTGATGCTCGTGATCATCATCGGTATGGATGCGATCACCACGATCCCGATGGCGCAATTGCGCTTGCAGGAACGTCCGTGGCGTTTCGCGACGATCAACATCGTGAGCGTGTTGGTGAACATCGGGCTCAGCCTCTTCTTCCTCGCTTACTGCATGCCGAAGTACAACGCGGGCGAGACCAATGCGCTGATCGACGCGGTGTACAACCCCGACCTCGGCGTGGGCTATGTCTTCCTGATCAACCTGATCAGCAGTGGCATCAAGTTGTTGTTCCTGCTTCCCTCGTGGCCGCGACCGTCGTTCTTCGATCGCGCGCTGTTGCGCACGCTACTGGTGTTCGGCGCGCCGCTGATGGTGGCAGGCCTCGCGGGCATGGTGAACGAGACCGGCGATCGCATCCTGCTCAAATACCTCTTGCCCCCCGATGTCGCCGACTCGGAGATCGGGATCTACGGCGCGTGCTACAAACTCGCGGTGCTTATCACGCTCTTCATCCAGGCCTTCCGCATGGGCGCTGAGCCTTTCTTTTTTAGCCACGCGAAGGAGAAGAACAGCAAGGAGACGTTCGCGCGCATCATGAACGTGTTCGTGGCGGTGTGCATGAGCGCCTTCCTGGTGGTGATGCTCTTCCTCGATCAGTTCAAGTGGTTCATCCGCAACCCGGAATTCCACGCGGGATTGAAAGTGGTGCCGATCCTGATGCTCGCCAACGTCTTCCTCGGCATCTACTACAACCAGAGCGTGTGGTACAAGCTCACCGATCGCACGCGGGCAGGAAGTGCGATCTCGCTCATCGGTGCGGGCATCACCTTGGTGCTGCTCTTCGTGTTGATCCCGCGCATGGGCTACATGGGCGCGGCATGGACCACCTTGATCTGCTACGCGAGCATGGCGGTGATCAGCTACACGTGGGGGCAGAAGCACTACCCGGTGCCGTACAACGTGGGGCGGGTGTTGGGGGTACATGGCCTGCGGTGTGTTCCTATGGTGGGCTGCGGAACAGCTTCCGTTGGATGGGGCGCTGAAGTATTCGGTGCGCTGTGTGCTGCTCGTTAGTTACTGCACCGTGGTCTGGCGAAAGGAGCATCGCTCCATTTCCACCTAGCGTCTCCTTCTTTCCTTTTTTTCGGAGGCTTCCAGCCTTCTGGTTTCAGCCTCACATCAACGAAGGTTTTGCTTCCCGTCCGCTACCAAGATCCCGTTCTGGCGGGAAGCTTGAAAACCGGACTTGTGAACCACCACCACGTATGTCGAAGGAGCCACTTGTTCTACCACATATCGTCCGTCCCCAGTGGACCGGGTTTCATATTTCACAATTCCCACACTGTCTTCGAGGACGATATGTGCCTCGGCCAGTGGGAGATCGCCCTTGTCCTTGATGATCCCTCGCAGAGCGGTGTTCTGGGCCAGCAGCGATGCCGAGGAAAGAATACCCGCAACAAGATTCAATGCCTTCAGGTTCATTTTGAACGAACTATGATCCGATTGCTTCCAATACCTGCTTGACGATCTTCGGATGAAGACTCTTCCCCGCATGGAATGGAAGGACCACCCGGACATTGCCCTGCATGTAAATGCGATGACCGCCAGCGGTGCGCACCCATGTGAAGCCCGCTTTCCGCAAGAGCTTCTCGGCCTCCTTGGCCGTCAGTACGACTTGCTTAGCCAATCGACACCGGCATGGACGTGGTGAAGACACGGCGCTTTACGATCCGCTTGATCTCCGCCGGACGAAGCGTGCTCCAATACAAGTCGATCGCTTCCTTGATGTTCTTCATCACCTCGTCCAAGCTGTCACCTTGGGTATGGCAACCCTTGAGTTCCGGAACGAAGGCGAAGTAGCCGTCCTTGTCGTGTTCGATGACGACTTGTAGTGTGTGGTTCATGGCGCTCACTGTCCCAAATGTAATGGGCGGTGCGACCTTTGTCCGCATGAACGCTGTTGTTACTGATCAGGTAGAGGTCCGCATTCTCAACAAGAGCCACCACCCATTGCCTTCCTACGTCACCGAGCATAGCGCCGGCATGGACCTCCGCGCCAACCTCGATACGTCCATCACCCTCGCACCCGGCGAGCGCAAGTTGATCCCCACCGGCCTCTTCCTCGAACTGCCCGAAGGCACCGAGGCACAAGTGCGTCCGCGCAGTGGACTGGCATTCAAGCATGGCGTCACGGTCCTCAACGCGCCGGGCACCATCGATGCCGACTACCGCGGAGAAGTGGGCGTGCTGCTGATCAACCACGGGCAGGAACCCTTCGAGGTGAAGGATGGCGAACGCATTGCTCAATTGGTCATCGCGCGCTACGTGCGGGTCACCCTTGAGGAAGTTGTTGACCTCGCCTCGTCGGAACGTGGTGCTGGCGGCTTCGGCCACACTGGAACAAATTGAAGACCTTCGCGACCGACTCACCGCAGAGGCGCAGAGGCGCTGAGCAACGCAAAGAGAGAACCCTGCGCCCTCCGCGGCTCTGCGCCTCTGCGGTGAACACCACAACGGAATGAAGATCATCGTCCCCATGGCGGGCATGGGCAAGCGGATGCGTCCGCACACCCACACCACCGCCAAGCCTTTACTGCCCATCGCGGGCAAGCCCATCGTGCAACGCCTTGTGGAGGACCTGGCCGCTGTGGCCGGTGAAGCCGTGGAAGAAGTCGCCTATGTAGTGAACCCTGCTTTCGGTGTGAAGGTTGAGAACGAACTGCTGGAGATCGCGAAGCGCGTTGGTGCGAAAGGATCCATTCACTACCAGGAAGTGGCGCTCGGTACGGCGCACGCGATCCTTTGCGCCGAGAGCGCGTTGAGCGGCCGCGTGATCGTGGCGTTCGCTGATACGCTCTTCCGTGCCGACCTGAAGCTGGACACCGACTGCGATGGTGTGATCTGGGTGAACAAGGTGGAGGACCCGAAACCCTTCGGTGTGGTGAAGCTGGACGACAAAGGCATCATCACGGAGTTCGTGGAGAAGCCGCAGACCTTCGTGAGCGACCTCGCCATCATCGGCATCTACTACTTCGCCGATGGCGAGCGGCTGCGCAAGGAGATGCAGTTCCTCATCGACAACAAGATCATGGACAAGGGGGAGTACCAACTCACCAACGCCATGGAGAACATGAAGCAGAAGGGCGCGCGCTTCAAGGCCGGTGCAGTGGATGTGTGGATGGACTGCGGCAATAAGAACGCGATGGTGGACACCAACACCAAGGTGCTCGGCTTCCTGAAGGGACGACAAGAGCCTTGTGAGCTCAAGCTGAAGACCGTGAACAGCGTGATCATCCCGCCGTGCTTCATCGGCGATGATGTGACGGTGACCAATTCCGTGGTGGGTCCGAACGTTTCCATCGAGAAAGGCACCAGTATCACGGACAGCGTTGTGAGGAATTCGATCCTGCGCGGTGGCGTTCGTGTACAGGATGCCGTGATCAATAACAGCATGGTGGGCGAACGCGCCGTTGTGACCGGCCGGGCCATGGACCTTAGTTTGAGCGACGATAGCACGGCTGGCTGAACCAGCGAACCGATGAAGCGCACGACCCCACTTCTTTCCGCCTTTGTCATCACATTGGCACTGTCCGCCTGCTCGGGCTCCAAGCGCGGCATGGAGGGCGCTGTTCCTGTTGAGCCCGGATCACGTCCGGGATCGGAGCAGACCAGTGATCATCGCGCGGAAATGATGCGCCTCTTCATGGAGGCGACCCCGGCGCAGCTAACGGGTAGGCCGACGGAAGCGCTCCAGAAATATCAGCGCTGTTTGAAGCTCGAACCCAGCAATGGCGCCGTGCTCTTCGAACTGGCGAAAGCTGTACCACGTCGGCCAGAACCCATCCCAAGCGGTGGAGTACGCCAGACAAGCGGTTTGCTTCGGACAAGGCCAACATCTGGTACCGCTTCCTGCTCGCCGACCTCTATCGTGAAAGCAACCGCCCAGGCGATGCGGTGGATGTGTACAAGGGATCATCAGCAATGGCCCGACCGCTTTGAGGTCTATCTGGACCCTGTGCAGCCTACGCCTTCGCCGGAAAGCCGGATGAGTCCGTGAAGGTGTACGGTGATGTGGAGAAGCGCTTCGGGTTGGGTGAAGAGGCTCATCGCACACGCGTTCAACACATACATGGGTGCGCGGAATTGGACCGCGCTGAACAATTGCTGCAGCGTGCGTTGAAGAACGAACCGGACGATCCGAATACGCGGGCATGCTCGCAGAGGTCTACGATCATCGAGGCCTGCAAGAAAAGGCGCTGGAACAGTACCAACGCGCGTTGGCCCTCGACCCGAGCAACAGCTTGTTGCGGATCGGCCTCGCTGAACACTACTACACCAATGGTCGGATGGAGGATGCCTACCGAACTCGGCGAGGCATTCCTGGATCCAGGTCTCGATGTCGATGCCAAGATGCGGTGTTGATCGGCTTCTTCGAGATGACCGAGAACGAGGAGAAACCTGACCGTTGACCCGAACTCATCCGCGGTCCGTATGCCTTGATCGATGCGCTGGAACAGGCACATCCGAAAGTGGAAAACCCTTCACCATACGCGGTGATTTCCTGCTGCGCGATGGCAAGATCGCCGAGGCTCGGGATGCGTTCAAGAAAGCGCTCACCTTGGAGAAGGACCGCTACCCGATCCACCAACAGGTCCTTCAACTCGACCTTCAGTTGGTGATCATGAAGGCCTGGTCCGTGATGCGGATGCGGCGGCCGAACTTTTTCCGACCTCCCCGAGGCCGTACTTGTTCAAGGGCATCGGCCTATCGCAACTCGCACGGTATGATGAAGCATCGAGGCGTTGGTGATCGGGCGATCCTCGTGGTGGATCTCATCCATTGACCGCGCAGTTCTGGAGCAGCCTCGGTGAAGCATGGGCAACCCGCAAGCAATTCGACAAGAGCGACAAGCTTATGACAAGGCGTTGGCCCGGATCCCGGACGATGCCACCACCCTGAACAATTACGCGTACTACCTGAGCGTGCGCGGAGAGCAATTGGAGAAGGCCGAACGCATGAGCAAGCGTTCGAACGAATTGGCGCCGGGCCAACCCAGTTACCAGGACACCTATGCGTGGGTGCTGTTCAGATCC
>JADJKO010000007.1 GCA_016705955.1 Flavobacteriales bacterium | reverse complement strand
TACTTCCTCGGGCAGTTCGCCAACGCCGAGGGCAAGAAGGGCGGACAGTTCTACACACCGGAAAGCGTGGTGACGCTGTTGGCCGAAATGCTGGAGCCTTACGACGGTCGCGTGTTCGATCCCTGCTGCGGCAGCGGTGGCATGTTCGTGCAGAGCGCCAAGTTCGTGCGGGCGCATGCCGATCACTACAACGAGAAGCCGAACGGCACCGACGTGGCCAAGCACATCAGCGTGTACGGGCAGGAGAGCAACATCGAGACCTGGCGCCTGTGCAAGATGAACCTCGCCATCCGCCACATCGATAGCAGCAACATCAAGTGGAACAACGAGGGCAGCTTCCTCAATGATGCGCACCCGGGGTTGAAGGCCGACTACATCATGGCCAACCCGCCCTTCAACGACAGCGATTGGGACGGCGACAAGCTGCGCACCGATGCGCGCTGGAAACAGCACGGCTTACCTCCCGAGGGCAACGCCAACTTCGGCTGGGTGCAGCACTTCCTGCATCACCTCACCCCCGGTGGCGCTGCCGGTTTCGTGCTCTCCAATGGCAGCCTCAGTAGCAACCAAAGCGGCGAGGGCGACATCCGCAAGAGCATCATCGAGGCGGACATGGTCGATTGCATCGTGATGATGCCCAAGCAACTCTTCTTCAACACTGGCATACCCGCCTGCCTCTGGTTCCTGCGCCGCAACCGCACCCAGCGCAAAGGCGAAACGCTTTTCATCGATGCCAGCGAACTGGGCTACATGGAGGACCGAACCCACCGCATACTTAGACAGGCCGACATCGCCCGCGTGGCGGGCACTTATCACCAGTGGCGCACCGGAGAAAGATACTTGGACGAGAAAGGCTTCTGCAAGAGTGCCACCTTGGAAGACATCACGAAGCACAAATTCGTGCTCACGCCCGGCCGCTATGTGGGCATACCCGATGAAGTGGACGATGGCATCCCCTTCGAGCAGAAGCTGAAGACCATTACCGATGCGCTGCGCGAGCAGATGGCGGAGGGCGACAAGTCAGCCAAGGAGATCAAGGAGCAGTTGAACAAGATCGACATCAAGCTATGAGCATTGAAAGCCGACTTGAGAAATTGGAATCAATGGCCATGAAGCTTCTTGAAGCTCGTAAACTAGGTTCTGGAGCTGGTCAAAGTGATTCCACCATTGATACGTATAAGCAATGGAACATTGACGCACTAGATCTACTCGAACAGTTCGTTCCAGCGGACCCGCTGACCAAGGAATTCAAACGAAACGGCAGATCTTGGATCTCAAACTATGACTATATCGACAAGAACTTTTCGATCAGTATCCCATCTATAAAGTACTGTGCGCATCCGCTCCCAGTCAACTTCTCAGCCTGAGAAGGATCCAACTGTGAAACAGGACAAGAAGGCTTCAGGCACGTTGGTCTTCATCAGCCACGCATCGAAAGACAAGCAGATCGCTCAGTATTTCATGGATGATCTGCTGATCGGTTGCTTGGGGTTCAAGGCAGGGGAGATCTTCTGTTCAACGACAGACGGCACGCGTATCAAGTCCGGACATGACTGGAGGGATAGCATTCAACTGGCTCTTCAAGAAGCCAAAGTGACGATCCTGCTTATTACACCCCATTACAAGGAAAGCGAAGTGTGTCAGAATGAGATGGGGGCTGCATGGGTCGCGGAAGGTTTGGTGATCCCCCTCATCGCAGAGCCGGTAACCTATGCAACCGTAGGTGTCATTCAGGAGCCTAACCAGATCGAGAAGCTCGGTGACGGCCCCTCTTTGGATCGAATGAAGGATCAGCTGGAAACAGTGTTGGAGATACCACACGGGCAGGTGAAAACTGACCGCTGGTCGCAGAAGCGAGGTGAGTTCCTGATCAAGCTTCAAGGTCACATCAAGAAGAACCCCTTCCCGACCGCGTTCACCCGTGACGAGTTCGACAGGATCGGAGGGGAACTTGAAGCGGCTAAGCGAGCACTCTCCGAAAAGATCGAACTGACAACAAAGCTGAATGCGATAGTGGAGGATTTCAAGTTGACGAAGGATGCGGAACAAGTCCAAGAGGTCTTGAAGGCGCACGATGTGCCCGGGCCGTTGGAAGAGTTCAAGGAGTTGGTTGCTGGATTGAAGAAGCTATTCGATAAGATCGACAACGTTGTTTGTGCCATCATACTGTGTGGCTATTTCAACAAGCCTTTCGAACCCGTTTGGGATGATCACAAGCAGGAGATCGATGCAGCGGTTCGCGAGGAGACCCTGACCGACGAAGCTGAACCGAATGATGATGACCATACCGTCAGGTCGATCCATTCCAAACTGTCCGCGCTCAAGGCGCTGCTCGAAAAGGACAACAATGCCTTGGAAGCGGCCTACGAGGCCGAGTACGGTGCGGTGCCCATGGAGGTGCGCAAGCCACAATTCTGGCTGAAGCACTTTGGCGTCACCGTTCCAAAAGCCTAGGACAAACATGACAGCTGATCGCACCAAACACACCACTGATTTCCACAAGGCCCTCGCTTGCTTGGAGCGCGCCTTGGAACGCCCAATGACATCGCGCTTGGAACGTGTCGGGCTGGTGAAGTTCTACGACCTGGCTTATTGGCAGGCGTGGCAAGTATTGCGCGATGAACTGGTGGAGTGCGGCACGCCAGCCTTTGGCCCGGACGACAGTGTGCGCAAGGCATTGCAGATTGGATTGATACACGACCGCGATGCGTGGCAGGAAATGGTACTGGCCGAAGAACGCTTCATGCAGTACTTCATCGACGATGAACTGGAGAAGGCTACAGCGGTGATCCGCACGAGATACTACCCAGCGCTCCAAGAAACCGCTCTGCACCAATGATGGATGAAATACAAGAGGTGGAGCTAGGGTCGATCGGAAAGGTCCAAACAGGACCTTTCGGTAGTCAGTTGCTCAACGAGCAGTATGTGACTGGCGGTACGCCGATCATCACGGTAGAGCATATCAAGGATTTCCGGATCAGCTACCAACCTTTCCCTTCAGTTACAGACGCCGACAAGAAGCGCCTGTCGCGTTATGTCATGAAGGCGGGGGACATTGTCTTTAGCCGTGTGGGCTCGGTAGACCTAAGCGCGTTGGTCACAGCCGATGAAGATGGATGGCTCTTTTCCAGCCGGATGCTTTGCTTTCGACCAGATACGAGCAAGGTAGATGCAACCTATCTCGCCTACTACCTGCGACTACCCGGTGTGCGCAAGTACATCAATCGCATTGCCGTGGGCAGCACAATGCCCTCGATCAACACTGAGATTCTGAAGGGGATACCGGTGATGTTGCCTTCTTTAGAACGGCAGAAGGCTATCGGCCTCACGCTGGCCATGCTGGATCGTCGGATGCACATTCTTCGCGGAGAGCACAACCTGTTGGAGCAGCTTGCAGACATTGTTTTCAAGCAATCCCTGACAACGGAATAGTCGGCGCAAGCGCATGGAAAACCAACGATCCTAATGGGCGTACCCGATCGCTTCCAACGACTACTGGCGCGCATACAGCCAACCGACACGGATCATCGCGCGGTGAAACGGCACCTTGATGCCATCGCATCCCGGTTGAACAAGTCCTTTACCGTCAAGAACTTTCTGGTCACCGGCAGCTATGAAAGAGGCTCCAGCATCCATGGTCACAGTGACACGGACCTCTTTGTAGTCATCGCCCGTGAGGATGTGCTTTGGGGGCGAAGACACATGACCTCGCATACGATACTTGAACAGTTCCGGCAGGACTTAATGGGGCGCTATACAGACCCCGCGACCCTAGTCCGTAAAGACGTGCATTGTATCACGATCACCTTTCGCGATGCCAAGGTGGATGTGGTGCCCGCATACTTCTCACGCTTCGCGGTACTCGGCGGGAAGAACTGGCCCCTGTTCATGATGCCGGACGGGTATGGAGGCTGGAAGGAGACGAGTCCATCGCGGCACAATGCATACATCAGCGAGGCCGACAAACGCTGCGGCGGCAAACTGAAGTACACGGCACAACTCATCAAGCATTGGCGCTACACCCGCACGGTTCCCGTGCCCGTGTCATCCTTCCACACGGAGCTGCTTATGGCGAGCGGAGGACATTGTGATGGCGTGAAGGGATACGCCACCTGCCTTCGCGACGTGTTCCGTGATCTCGCAGCGCGGGGATGCCGTGGACTACAGGACCCAGTGGGCATATCCGGGGTCATACAATGCAGCAGGACCGAACCTCAGCGGTCGAGCGCGTGGAACACGGCGGCCTATTCCCGCGATCATGCTGTGAGTGCGGTTGCCGCAGAGTACACCAGTATTCCCGAAGCCGTACGACAATGGAAGATCGTATTCAACCAAGACTTCCCAGCATGACCACGCAGCCTTCGGACATTGCCATCCGGCAGGATACCGACCCATTGCTGGACCTGATCGCGGCGAAGAGCTTCTACTACCGGCGTGCGAAGACCATCATCGGCATTCAGTTCTGTGTCTCGGTACTTGGCAGTATTGCTATTGCATGGGTGGCACGGCACTATGAGGATTGGAAGGTCTGGACCACCTGCCTCGCCCTCACCATACCAATCCTGGACGCGCTTATTCTGGACCGGCTGCAATCGCACTACCGCACGTTAGGGGCACGCGTGCAAGAGCGCTTCGACCGCAAGCTCTTCAAGCTTGATTGGAACGCGCTTGGCATACCCAAGAAGCCGGGTGATGAAGTGGTTGTCCACGCTGCAAAGGCGTACCGGCGCCATAACCCTGAGATGACGGGCAAGAAGGGCTGGTACTCAGCAGAAGTGGACAAGCTGCCCATCGCATACGCCAGGCTTGTTTGTCAGGACGCGAGTTGCTCATGGGACAAGACCATCCGCACGGCATACAGGAACGGCTTATGGGTCGTGCTGCTGGTCACCATTGGTATCATCGTCGCGATCGCGCTGGTGAACAACACGGGCTCCAGGGATCTGATCGTGGAGTTGTACGCCCCGCTCGCACCAGCGGTGCTATGGATAGCGAAAGAGATTATTCGGCAGGGTACCGCGATCAAAGCCTTGGAGGAATTGCACGGCAAGGTCGAAGGCTTGTGGGAAAAGGCCAACCGTGAGCAGGTGGACGACACAACGCTTACGGATCGCTCCTCTCTTATTCAAGACAGGTTGTACGCCGGTCGTGCGCGGAATTCGCTGGTGTTCGATTGGGTGAATACCCTGACACGACCACGCAACCAAGAGACCATGGAAGCACGCGCGAAGTTCCTGGTGTCTCATTCGAGGCACAATGCCGCTAATGCACGATGAGCTATTGCACGAACAGCGCATGAAGCTCACCGAAAGCGAGATCGAGGCTTGGGCGCTGGAGCAACTGGAGGCGCTGGATTGGGGCTATTTGCACGGCAACGAGCTGGCACCGGATAGCCTCTATGCCGAACGCGCGGATTTCACGGAGGTGATCCTAAGAGCACGATTGGAAAAGGCCGTGCGCCGTCTGAACCCACAACTACCGGATGAGGCCGTATTGGATGCCGTGCGACAAGTCACGGCCGTGGGCGGTCCGGACCTACTGGCCAGCAACGAAGCCTTCCAGAAACTGCTCACCCATGGCGTGCCCGTGGTGGAGATGCGCGACGGCAACGAGCGCGGACATCATGCCCGCCTCATCGACTTCACGAACACCAGCCAGAACGAATACCTGGCGGTGAACCAGTTCACCATCAAGCGCGCGCCAGGCGTGCAGGGCGGCTTCGCGCACTACCGTCCGGACATCATCCTCTTCGTGAACGGCCTGCCGCTGGTGGTGCTGGAACTGAAGAACCCGGCCGATGAGAATGCCACGGCCTTCAGCGCTTACAAACAACTACAGACCTACAAGAGCACCATCCATCCGCTCTTCACCACCAACGCGCTACTGGTGGCCAGCGATGGCCTGGAGGCGCGCATGGGCAGTTTAACGGCGGAGTGGAACCGCTTCATGGCGTGGAAGAGCATCGACGGCGTGCGCGAGGACTGCAAGAGCGCGCAACTGGAAGTGCTGATGAAAGGACTGCTGCGCCCGGATGTGTTGCTGGACGTGGTGCGCAACTTCACAGTGTTCGAGAAGACCAGCCACGAAGACCCGCAGACCGGACTGGTGCAAGTGCGCACCGAAAAGAAGGTGGCGGGCTACCACCAATACTTCGCCGTGCTGAAGGCGTTGGCCAGCACCACTACTGCGGCGGGCATGCACGGCGACAAGCGCGGCGGTGTGGTGTGGCACACCACCGGCAGCGGCAAGAGCCTGAGCATGGTCTTCTTCGCCGCCAAGCTCGTGGAGCACTTGGACAACCCCACCATCGTTGTCCTCACCGACCGCAACGATCTGGACGACCAGCTCTTCGACACCTTCGCCGCGTGCAACCAGTTGTTGGGCCAGAAGCCGGAGCAGGCCGACAGCCGCGAACATCTGAAAGAATTGCTGCGCGTGGCATCCGGTGGCATCGTGTTCACCACCGTGCAGAAGTTCCTGCCCGATGAAGTCCTGGACGAGCAGGGCGAACGCACCGGCTTGCGCAAAGGCAGCTTCGACCAACTGAACGAGCGCCGCAACATCGTGGTGCTGGCGGATGAAGCGCACCGCACGCAATACGGCCTTACCGCCCGCACTGTGGACCACAAAGACCCGAAGACCAAGGAGACCATAGGTAAGCAGACCGTCTACGGTTTTGCCAAGTACATGCGCGATGCGCTGCCGAACGCCACCTACGTGGGCTTCACCGGCACGCCCGTGGAGAAGGAGGATCGCAACACCGCCGCCATCTTCGGCGACTACGTGGACGTGTACGATATCGCCATGGCCGTGGCCGATGGTGCCACCGTGCCCATCTACTACGAAAGCCGCCTGGCCAAGATCGAACTGCCCGAAGAGGGGCGGCAGATCTTGAAGGAACTGGAGGAGGAACTGAAGAGAGAAGATGTGAGCGAGAGCCAGCGCGCCAAGGCGAAGTGGGCGCGGTTGGAAGCGCTGGTGGGGCACCCGGAGCGCATCAAGAACGTGGCGAAGGACATCGTGTGGCACTTCGAGCAACGCCAGTACCTGAAAGGCAAGGCCATGGTGGTGGCGATGAGCCGCCGCATCGCCGCCGAGTTGCACAAGGCGATCGTGGCACTGAAGCCCGAGTGGTACGACCCCGATCTGAAGAAGGGCGCCATCAAGGTGGTGATGACCAGCGTGAGCAACGACGGACCGGAGATCGCCAAGCACAACACGAGCAAGGACGACCGGCGAGCGCTCGCGGACCGCTTCAAGAACGCGGACGACCCCTTGCAATTGGTGATCGTGCGTGACATGTGGCTCACGGGTTTCGATGTGCCGTGCTTGCACACGCTCTACATCGACAAGCCGATGCAGGGCCACAGCCTGATACAAGCGATCAGCCGCGTGAACCGCGTGTACCAAGCGAAGGAGGGCGGGCTTATCGTGGATTACCTCGGCGTGGCCGCCGACATGAAGAACGCGCTGGCCTTCTATGCCGAAGGTGGTGGGCACGGCCAACCGGCCATACCACAGGAGGCCGCCGTGAAAATGGTGAAGGAGAAGCTGGAGGTGCTGGACGATATGATGGAGGAGAAGCCAGCACAGCATGAAGGAACGGTGGGCGCCGCATGGAAGACCTACTATTCGATGGCCGCTGATCCGCCTGGGCTTTCCATCGTAAGCGGCCCCATGGTGGAACGATACCTGCGCGCAGATACCGGCGGCAAGCTCCGTATCATCCTGGAAGCGGAGGAGCACATCCTCGGACTGCACGACGGTAAGCGCCGCTTCTTGAAAGAGGTCACCATCCTCACCAAGGTCTTCGCCATCGCATTACCGCACGATGAAGCCTTGGCCGTGAAGGACGAGGTGGCTTTCTACCAAGCAGTGCGAGCGCGATTGGTCAAGTTCGATGCGCCCACCGGCGGCAACGGCATGTCCACCGATGACATCGACCTCGCCATCCGTCAAGCCGTCGACCAGGCCATCGTATCGGACAAGGTGATCGACATATTCGATGCGGCCGGCATCAAGAAGCCGGACGTATCCATCCTGAGCCCGGAGTTCCTGGAAGAGGTGCGCAACATGAAGCACCGCAACCTCGCCATCGAGCTCTTGCGCAAGATCCTGAACGACGAGATCAAGGTGCGCATGCGCATGAACGCGGTGCAGAGCAAGGCCTTGTTGGATATGCTGGACGAGAGCATCAAGAAGTACCAGAACAATCTGCTCACGGCCGCGCAGATCATCGACGAGCTGATCAAGCTGGCGAAGGACATTCAGGAGCGCGACAAGCGCGGCGCCCGACTCAAGCTCTCACCGGAAGAGGAAGCCTTCTATGACGCCGTCGCCGCCAACGAAAGCGCCAAGGAGGTGCTTGGCGATGACACGCTCATTCAACTGGCGCGAGTGCTCGTGCAACGCGTACGCGCCAACGCCACGATCGATTGGACGGTGAAGGAATCGGTGCGCGCCCAACTGAAGGTGATCGTAAAGCGCACATTGAAGCAGTTCGGGTATCCGCCGGACCTTCAGCTCTTGGCTACCGAGACGGTGTTGAGCCAGGCGGAATTGCTTGCGGAGTTCTGGAATGGGAAATGAACTTGAGTCTTGTACGATGATCGGAAATGATCCGATAAACACAGAAGGAGAATGGCCAAAGCAGACGCGACCGTGGAAGAACTCGTCAGCCAGATCGAACGCGGCGAGATCCGGTTACCCGAAATGCAACGCCAGTACGTTTGGCGTTCAACACGGGTGAGGGACTTGTTGGATTCTTTGTATCGGGGCTACCCATCCGGGGCCATCCTTCTTTGGCAGACGGATGAAGCTGTACCGCTTCAGGACTTCGCGATCAGTCAAAGCACGAATCCTTATCAAAGCACCAAGCTGCTGTTGGACGGCCAACAGCGATTGACTTCCCTGTCCGCAGTGATCCGTGGCGAACCAGTGCATGTTCGGGGTCGAAAGAAACCCATCGAATTGCTCTTCAATCTGGACCATCCGGAGCAGTTGCCGTTCGTAACCGAAGTAAACGAGGATGCGGACGATGATCTGGGAGAGGATGAAGCGGACAGCACAGAGGACGAAATGCAAAAGCGGTTCGACCGAATGGCCTTCGTAGTGAGCACGAAGAAACTCGCGTTACTGCCTCAATGGGTCAGCGTGTCCGCGGTCTTCAAGAGCGATAGCGATAAACCATTCTTGAAAAATGCCGGGATCAAGGACATGGATGACCCGCGCTACGAGCGTTATAGCCAACGGTTGGCGCAATTGCGCGGCATCCGCAAGTACATGTATCGCCTTGATGTGTTGGAGCGTACGCTGTCTTATGATGAGGTGACGGAGATCTTCGTGCGCGTCAATTCGCTCGGGGCGAAGCTGCGAAGCAGTGATCTGGCCCTTGCGCAGATCACCGCGAAATGGCGCAATTCCTTGAAGGTGTTCCAAGGTTTCCAGAAGGAATGCGCCCAAGCTGGCTTCGATCTGGAACTAGGCATCTACCTGAAGAACATGATGGCGATAGCCACCGGGCAGTCGCGCTTCAAGACGGCGAGCAACTTGTCGTTATCCGAATTGCAGGCTGCTTGGAAGCAAAGCCGGGAGGGCATGGAGTTCGCGATCAACTTTCTGAGGAGCAATACCGGGATCGACAGTCCGGCGTTGCTTTCCTCCCCGTTCTTGATGGTAACACTGAGCTTTTACGGACACCACCGCAAGTACGAGATCCCCCAAGTAGAGGCCAGCCTTCTTGGTTTCTGGACGATGCTCGCGAATGCCAAGGGCCGCTATTCCCGTGGGTCGAGTGAGTCGATCCTGGACCAGGATCTCAACATCATCAAACAAGGCGGTGGTGCCGCCGAACTGGAAGCACGATTGATCCAACAGGTAGGTCGATTCACCATCGAACCGGAGGAATTGGAGGGTCGCAATCAACGGAGCGCTTTGTTCAAGACCATGTTCATGGCCTTTAAGAAGGCAGGTGCCATGGACTGGCGTTCGAACTTGAAGATCTCGTTGAACCATTCAGGTTCGCAACACAAGCTTCAGTTCCATCACATCTTTCCCAAAGCAGCGATCAAGGGTAAGTACACCGATCGTGAGATCAACGATATCGCGAACCTGTCGTTCATTGGAGGAAAGACGAACCAAGGGATCAGTGACAAGGCCCCGGCGAAGTACATACCTGTCCTGCTCGATAAGAATGGTCGCGCTGGTTTTGAAACGCAGTGCATCCCACTGGAACCCCAGTTGCTCTCTCTTGAAGGATATAGGGAGTTCCTTGTGAAGCGTCGGGAATTGATCGCAATGCGTTTGAACGAATATCTCGGTATCGTGAAGGTCGAGAGATCGAAGGCGTCAAGATGATCCGCAAATGGAACCGATCCTTGGCTGTGTCGTTTCGCTTTTGTCGATCAGTAGCCTTGCTTCAACGTGTAGTCTAGAGAAAGTTCGGCGCAGCGCATGGCCATGGCCGAGATGACCATTCCTTGCAATTCGATGATGGTATCAGAGTTGCGTACGTTTCAATTCCGGTCTAGTACCTCCAGTTGAGGAATTAGCATAGTTCAGGGTCAAGTTCAATCGGGTGCAACCCATGTCGCTCCAGCATACACTCATCATCGATCTGGAGCTGGATCAGCGAACCAACAGGCTGACAGACGTCGGTGCGGTGCTTGGGCCAAGCGAGTACCATAAACGGAGTCCGGATGGCCTGAAGGAATTGATCGAGAAGGCGACGTTCGTTGCCGGACATAACCTCGTGCGCCACGATGCCCCTGCGCTCCGGCAGCACTTGGGGCAGGACATCCTCGCAGGCAAGCCACTCATCGATACCTTGTGTTGGAGCGCCCTTTTGTACGCCGACAAGCCCTATCACAAATTGGTGAAGGGCTACAAGTTGCAGAACGAGGATGCCGACAACAACCCGCTCAGTGACGCCAAGCTCTGTGGTTCACTTTTGGAGGAATTGCTCGGCTGCTTCAATGCGCTACCGATCGGCTTGCGTGCCGCGTATCACGCGCTGTTGGGGGCACAGGAAGGATACGATGGTTTCTTCTCCTTGGCACAGCACGCACCTTCGTCGGAGGGGTCGGCCGTATTGATCCAGCAGCATTTCTCAGGTCGCATTTGTTCGTCCGCACCGATCACACTGTTCGCCGCTGAACGCCCGGTGGAGTTGGCGCATGCGTTGGCGTTGATCTCGACCACGGATGAAGCATCCATCCTTCCCGGTTGGGTGGTGCACAGTCTGCCTGCCACACAAGGGTTGTTGCAGAAAATGCGCTTTTCCCGATGCACCGATCCAGCGTGTGCGTATTGCACGCGTTGGTTGGATCCGCATCGTGGATTGAAGGACTTCTTCGGGTACGACAGGTTCCGCACGTTCGATGGCGAAACGGACCCAGGGATCCAGGAGAAGGCTGTGCGCTCCGCACTGGCCGGTGATTCCTTGCTGACCGTTTTCCCGACCGGCGGAGGAAAGTCGCTCACCTTCCAGCTGCCCGCTTTGATGGAAGGCCAGTTCACGCGCGCGCTCACCGTGGTCATCTCTCCGTTGGTGTCGCTGATGAAGGATCAAGTGGAGGTGCTGGAGGACCGGCACCAGAACTACAATGCCGCCCACTTAAGCGGCCTGCTTTCACCACTGGAACGCCAAGCGGTATTGAAGCAGGTGGAAGAGGGCGGGATCCACCTGCTGTACATCGCCCCCGAAACGTTGCGGTCGCCTACGCTTACCCTACTGCTGAGGTACAGGCAGATCGCCCGTTTCGTGATCGACGAGGCGCACTGCTTTTCGAGTTGGGGCCATGATTTCCGGGTGGATTACCTCTTCATTGCTCCGTTCATCAAGCAGCTACAAGAGGATCTTGGCCGGAAGGCGCCCATTCCGATCTCCTGCTTCACGGCAACAGCCAAGCCTCAGGTGGTGGAGGACATCCGGAACTATTTCAAGGAAGGCCTTGGACTCGACCTGATACACTACATCAGTCAAGCTCGCCGGGAGAACCTCGAATACGAAGTGGTGCCGGTGGAGGACACGACAGCAGAGACGCGCCAGCGCGCGCTCCTTGGCCTCTTGCACACCTGCGAGAAACCGGCGATCGTGTATGCGAGCCGGACGAAGCGCGTGGACGAGTTGGTGCAAATGGTCGAGGCTATCGGCCTGAGCGTGCGGGGATTTCACGGGCAAATGCAGCGGGAGGCCAAGCAGGCCAATCAAGATGCGTTCATGGACGGCCAGGTCGAGGTGATGGTGGCAACGTCCGCATTCGGTATGGGTGTGGACAAGGAGGACGTGCGGACGGTGATCCACTACAACATTTCAAGTTCACTGGAGAGCTACGTGCAGGAAGCAGGGCGGGCAGGTAGGAACAAGGACATACAGGCCAAGTGCTACATCCTCTACAACGAAGGCGACCTCAACGGCCACTTCCAGTTGCTCCAAAGGACCAAACTCAACCAGAAGGAGATCCAGCAGATCTGGCGTGCGATCCAGGGTCTTACGAAGTTCCGCGACAAGATCAGTCGATCGGCTTCCGAGCTGGCCAAGGCAGCCGGGTGGGATGAAGAGATGAAGGACATCCAGAACCGGGTGACCGCATCGATCGCCGCATTGGAGGACCGGGGCTATTTGAAGCGCACGTTGAATTCGCCGCAGGTCTTCGCCACGGGCCTGAAGGTGAAGGATCTGGAAAGTGCGTTGAAATTGGTTCGGTCGAACACGGCTTGCACGGATAAGCAAAAGGAGAATTGCATCCGGGTCCTGCAACGAATGATCGAAGCCGGATGAATTCGGTGCCACTATTGCGCGCGTGGATGACATAGCGGATCGGCTTGGGATGAAGCTGCGCGATGTGATCGAAACGGTCCAGCACCTGCGCAACATGGATATCCTGAATGATGAACAGGACTTGAGCGCGTACATGGACACCCGTCCACGAGCAGGGTCACGAATGCGGATGCAACGCGTATTGGCCACGGAAAGGGCCTTGGTCGGGTTGATCACGGAACAGGAGGTTACGGTAAGCCTGCGCGCCCTGAACCAAGGGTTGTTGGACCAAGGGGTGGATGCCAAGGTGGAGGAGTTGAAGAGCTTGCTGGGGCTGTGGAAGAAATGGAAGTTGGTCAGGACGACACGTGTCGACCAGCAGTCCAACAGCTACCACATCACGCTACTGAAGGACACGACTGAGATAGCCGCAGCGGTGGCGGAGCGCCACAAACTTGCGAGTGCGTGCTTCAAGGCACTGGAGACTCTGGTCCCTGATACACCCGATCTCACGGAGGAGGCGAAGCGGGAGCGTCGCGTGGAATTCTCGCTGTTGCAGCTGCAACGGGCTTTCGCGAATGACATCTTCAACAAGGATGCTGACCTCCATGCGATCGCGCAAGCGTTACTCTTTCTCCACGGTACGAATGTGCTGAGCCTCCAGGACGGATTCATGGTCATGTACCAGCGCTTGAACGTGGAGCGCGTCGAGCAGAACACACGGAAGCAATACACGAAGGAGGATTACGGCCACTTACGACACCATTACCAGAACCGTGTGGAGCAGATCCATATGGTCGGGGAATACGCTGCACGGCGCCTGGAAAGTGTTCAATCGGCGCTCTCTTTCGTGGACGACTATTTCCGGTTGGAGCATGATCCGTTCGTGCAGAAGTACTTCCCCAAACGCGGAATGGACATCACCCGGCCCATCACACGTGAGCGCTTCACGGAACTTTTCGGTGATCTTGATTCAGTGCAGTTGAACGTCGTCAAGGATAGCACCGACCAGATACTTGTCGCAGCAGGTCCGGGTAGTGGGAAGACCCGTGTGTTGGTCCACAAAGTGGCGAGCCTCCTGCTCATGGAGGATGTGAAGCCGGAGCAGTTCCTCATGCTCACCTTTTCACGGGCGGCTGCGATGGAGTTCCGTGATCGCATCCATGCCATGGTCCCGGAGTACCGGGGCTTGATCCGCATCACCACCTTTCACGGCCTGTGTTTCGAGTTGATGGGTCAGCTCGGTGATCTGGACAGATCTGAAAGTGTGATCGGGAAGACCATGGCCGCCATCAGGAATGGCGACGTGGATGTCACGGCCATCGCGAACAAGAGTGTGATCGTTCTGGATGAATTCCAGGATGTGGACCGTGAACAGTGGGAGTTGATCCAATTGCTTGCGGAAACCGCGGAGAAACCACGGATCATCGCTGTGGGTGACGACGATCAGAACATCTATGAATGGCGGGGAGCATCGCCGGAATTCATGGCTGCCTTCCGTGGCCGCTACAAGGCCGGTACGCACAGTTTGCTGGTCAATTATAGGAGCAAGGAAACACTCGTGCGCATGACCAATCACTTGGCCAGCTTGATCACGAACAGGATCAAGACGGGTGAGGAACTCATTGCAAAGGATACCGGACCAGGAACGCAACGTGTTGTGCAGTACGTCGAGGGATATCACCTTGCTGGGCTTGTTCAGGATCTGAAGAATGCGGACCTGCAGGGAACCACCTGTGTCCTGACCCAAACGAATAGTGAGGCGATGATGGCTGCCGCGATGCTCGAGCAGAACGGGGTGCGGTTTTGGTACGTCGGCGGCTCCGACGAATTCCACGTGGGCCTGTTGCGCGAGATCCGGATGTTCGAACGGTTATTGCGTGCTAAGCATTCCGGGATCGGGCTGATCCCGAAGAATACTTGGGATACAACCGTGACTGAATTCCTGGCCACCCTGAATGGAAACCCGTTGCAGTCCGACATCTCGGACCTCTTGGCTTTCTTCAAAAAGGGCAACAAGGGTCGCCATGATCTTGCTGAATGGTCGGACTATATCCGGGAGATCCGCGTCAGTGATGCCGTCAAGCCCGAGAAAGGAGTGGTCCAAGTATCGACCATGCACAAGAGCAAAGGCAAGGAGTTCACGAATGTTTTCGTCCACCTCGACCATTACCCGATGCAGGAAGACAAGGACACGCGCCTCTTGTATGTGGCGTGTACGCGGGCGATGGAACACCTTGTGATCCATACCAACTCGCCATTCCTGCCGGAATACAATGAGAAGTCCTTGGTGCGGGAGAAGAGTGCAGTGGTGCATCCGCCTCCGCATCATCTCGAGTACGTTCTGGGTATGAAGGAAGTGAACCTTTGGTCCTGCTCGTTCAATGCTGCGTTGATCGACAAGCTGTCCTCCGGATCTTCGTTGAGCCCGCACACGAAGCAATTCAAGGAGAATAGTGCGCTAGGGTTGGGTACCCGGCAAGGCAACGTGCTTCTCTATGCACGGAAGTTTCTGACCGAGGTGAACCCGAAATTCGAGAACCAACAGTACCACCTCACCAGCGCCAAGGTTGAGTACATCGTGCATTGGTATGACAAGGAGAAGGACAAGAATTACGAGGTTGTATTGCCCCGTGTTCAATTCACGCGGCGCTGATCATTGTTCATTCCAATGCGAACCATCCAGAAGGATCTCGAGGGCACCCTCCACACCACCCTCACCGCCTTCGGCCGCGCAATCCTGGATACTCCGTGGTTCGGCAAAGAGCGCGAAGCCGTCTCGTACTACGCCTTCGGCTTTCTTGTCAAAGCCTGCGCACCCGGCACCATCCTCTATAATCCCGGCCAACTCGCCATCGAGGGCCGCATACCCGGCACGCGCAGCCACAGCATGAAGCAAGTGTGCAAGGACCTGGTGATCTGGCCCGCGCCGGGCACCAATTGCTGGGACGGACCCAACAAGGCCGTGCATGCACCACTCGCCATCATTGAATGGAAGGCCGATAGCGACGCCTTCTTTCAGGACGACATCGAGAAGATGAAGGAGTACACCACCGCCTACCCGGAGCTCTTGGGCATCGTGGTCACCTTCAACGCGAAGAAGAAGACGGTGCTGCGCGCAGCGCGCGTACTCAACGGCGTGGTGGAGGAAGGGTGGTTGGAAGTGCGGTGATCGGGGCCTAGCCCGGCTTTGGCCTCGATCATTTGCGAGACCCCGGCTCAAGGCCGGGGTGACGTCCGTTGTGGTTGATGCTCCGGTTCGCAACGTGATCATTCGCCCACCAGAAAACTCGTTAGCGCAGCGAAGCGTGCGGTGGACGTCCACCGGATCCTGTTCGGGGCCCAAAAGGTGGAAAGAACAGAACGCAATACCTCCCATACGCAGTTCTTTCAAAGCCCGCGATAGCATGATCTCCGCGAATTTTCGTCAGGATGAGTGAGTCGTCAAGCGGTAAACGAGAGCCCCGCGCAAATACGGGGCTCTGATCATTCATTAACCTTACTTGCCCTTCGGCGGCGCATTGCTGCGGCCCGGTCCGGAGGGTCGGCCAGTTGTACTTGGCCTGTTGGCGGGAGGTGCCGGGCGCGGCGAACCGCCACCCTTATTTCCACCGCCACCTTGGTTTCCACCCTTGCTCATGTTATGCAGGAATTGAACTGGTTTCAACCGGGGATCGTGTCTTCATCCCTGCGCCCGGTCCGTGAGATGAACGTGCGTTTCATTTCAAACGGAATACCAGATCCTTGCTCATGGCAGGCCGTTCCACTCCACCACCAGAAAGTCCTCCGCTTTCATCCCGCATTCCATCGCGGCCTCCAACCACCGCACCTGCGTGCTGCGTAGGCGGTCGTGCTTCGCCTTCTTGCTTTCGGCAAAGACGAGGCGGTCATCCGTCCATGCCACCACATCCCAGCACCCGCTGAACGTGCTACCATTGGCCAGCGCGATCGCGTGCAAGCGTTCGCGTACCCACGTCGCTTCGATCGGATGGTGCACTTGCGCGCGCGGCCCATCGGGGTGCCAGTCGCGCCAAAGGCCCGGCGTCATCTTCCCCTTGCCGTAGGTCTCCACCCAACGGCCTTGCCAACCGGCTTGCTCGAAGAGGCGCAGGATCGCCACTTCCGCGAATTGCGGGCGGCCGTCCACAGCCAAGAGGTCCTTGCCACCGGAGGTGTGTACCGGTGCGCCGTGCCACGGTTGGAAGGTTGGTCGGCATACAGGAACCTCCACCGCACCGGATGTGGTAGGAAGAAGAAGGTGGTCGGTAGGGGTGAGGTCACCAGGTAACATGTCGCAAGATGATCACCAGCACTTTGGTCGGACGCCAGCGCAGCGAAGAGTGCGCGGGCGTCCGTCCCGGGCTCGGCGATGGATCGCCGAAGCCCTGCTGCACAGCTTACAAAAGGTGGAAGAGGAAATACGGATCGATACCATCGTAGTCGGCTTCGATCATTTGCGAGATACAGCCCGCACCGACTGAAAGGCGGGATGACCGGGCGGGATAAGCGGGTCCGCGCTGTTGCCACAGCGCCCGCTTTCCGGTATGACAACCGTTGTGGTTGGTGATCACGATCGTCACTTCTACACGCGCACGTCACTCCGGAAGCTCGACGAAGGAGAGCTATCCGGAGTCTCGTAAAGGATCACCATGAATGAAAGGGCTTCGAACATTTGTGAGACCCCGGCTCAAGGCCGGGGTGACAACCGTTGTGGTTGGTGATCATGACCGCCACAAGATCGTTGTGGCCTTTTGGCGGAAGCCCCGCACCCCGATGCGGGGTTGGGCATACAAAAGGTGGAAGAGGAAATTCGGATCGATACCATCGTAGTCGGCTTCGATCATTTGCGAGACCCCGTCCCGTTGCTTCGCACCGCGTCGAAGAGCCTCGCGGTGACGGCCTCGCAATGACGGGCCGGGATGACAGCCGGGGTGACATCCGTTGTGGTTGATGCTCCGATGCGCTATACGATCTACCTTGTTCGTGACCACCATTGACCCACCCATGCCCGATCATCAAACGCCCGGTGTCTTCGTGGAGGAGATCCCCGTTGGGCCACGAAGTATCGCATCGATCGCCACGGCGATCCCGGCGTTCATCGGGTTGACCGCTGTACGGCCGGAAGGGCCAGCGCGTTTTCATCGGGTCGGGTCGCTCTTGGATTTCGAGCGTGCCTTCGGTGGTGCGGTCGCAGGGGGCTATCTGCACGCTTCCATGGTTCTGTTCTTCGTGAACGGAGGCGGCGCTGCGTTCGTGTACGCCTTGGGGAACAGCGCGACGCAAAAGCCACCGACCGTGCGGTCCTACACCGCTGCCTTGCATGCATTGAAGAAGGAGCGTGGCCCGTCACTGATCCTCTTTCCGGATGCCGTGGGGCTGGGTGCAAAGCGCTTGGCCAAGGTGCAGCAAGCCGCGTTGGACCATTGTGCATCGGAGCGCAACCGCTTTTGCATCCTGGATGTCCCGGCCGCGGATGCGCTGCTGGGTCCCGAGCGGGGATCCGCACAAACGGCCATTGAAGCATTCCGCAGCAGGCTCTCCGGTGAAGGGCTCGCCTTCGGTGCGGTCCATGGCCCATGGCTCCTACCGGTGACCCGCGTAGGGGTGGAGCCTGTTGCGGTGCCGGCCAGCGGCGCGGTCGCCGGTGTGTTTGCGCGGGTGGATGGACAACGCGGTGTGTGGAAGGCCCCCGCGAACGAGAACCTGAACGGGGTCGTCGGTCTGTCGGAGCACATCAGCGACGCCGATCAGGAAACCCTCAACGTGGATCCGGTGGGTGGCCGGTCCATCAACGCGATCCGGACATTCCCAGGGAAGGGGATCCTGATCTGGGGCGCACGCACGCTCGCGGGAAATGACAACGAATGGCGCTACATATCCGTGCGGCGACGCTTCATCATGGTGGAGGAGTCCATCCGTCAGGCCATGGCCTTCGTGGTCTTCGAACCGAACAATGCACAGACCTGGGGTACGGTGGAGTTGATGGTCAACGCCTACCTCCTCGTTCTGTTCAAGCAGGGTGCCTTGGCCGGAAACACGCCGAAGAATGCCTTTTTCGTACGCGTCGGCCTGGGCTCCACCATGACCGCCCGGGATATCCAGGAAGGCCTCCTGCACATCGAATTCGGTCTGGCCCCATTGCGTCCGGCCGAGTTCATCACAGCGCGCATCACCCTCCATGTGGAACCCGCATGAGCGTGGCAACGGATGCGCTGCTGAAGATCCACCATCACATCGTAGGGCGTCGGTCGATGTGACCACCGGGCGGGGCGGTGATCCGGTTCGCACCGCGATCATTCGCCCACCAGATAACTTGTAGGCGCAGCGTGCGGTGGACGTCCGTCCCGCACTCGACGATGGGTTGCCGTAGCCCCGCTGAAAGGCGGGGAAAAGGAGGAAAGAGAAAAGCGGGAACTCCCGAACGCAATTCCACCAAGGCGTTCGATCGCAGGGATCTCCGCCGCAGGGCGGAAGACCCCGCGAAGACCGAAGTGTTCGTACACGAGCGGCGGATCCAGTTGACGGGCTTCAGTCGGTAGCGATCCGCGACGACGTACCTTACCCGTATCCACGAACGGAAACCATGAACCCATGAGTGCAAAGAAGAAGACCGCACCGAAGAAGAAGGCCGCCGCGAGAGCGAACCCGTTGCTGCCCAAGCGCCCCGCCGCCACCAAGCGCGTGCTGAAGACCACCACCACCAAGCCGGGCCATCCGGGGCAACCCGATACGAAGAGCCCCACGCACGACCGCAAGGGATCGCAATTGGAGCGCGAGCGCCACGGGCATCCCAACAGCACCGTGCCCCACCAAGGCGCGGCGCGCAGCAATAAGGACCCCAAAGCGCGCAGCAGCAAGCAGCAGAAGCGCAACGCGAAGTAGCAGGCCGGCTCCGGCCATCAAGTGGGATCATCGTAGCGTGGAGTTCATCCCGCACCGAACTCTTCGTCCTAGCCGAAGCAGCGCATCGTCGTCGGCACCCGTCACCCTTATACTGCTTGACGGACCCAACCCCTTTCCGATGCGACGCGCTACACTTCTTGTCCTCGCCCTTCCCTTCGCCGCCTTCGCGCAACTCCCGTTGCCCTACGCAACGGGCTTCGACAATGCCGCCCAGCAGATCGGCTGGCAACAATACCGCACCGGCCACCTGAGCACCTATGCCTGGGGATACAGCGGCGCATCCACGGTGAGCCCACCCAACCTTTTGTATCACGACTATCCTGTGGGCGGCTCCGCCGCCGATACCGTGCGCGATTGGTTCGTCTCACCCGTGCTCGACCTCACCATGGGCGCGTGGTTCACCTGTAGGATCAACCTCTTCTCCATCACCGGCAGCACCATGCCCAGTGATGGCTGCGCGCTGATGCTCCTCACCGGCAGCGCCGACCCGAACAACGCCATCGTTACACAACTCACGGACTTCCTTCCACTGGTGACGAGCGGCAATACCTACGTGCAGGTACCCCCGGTGCAGATCCCGAGTGTGGCCGGCGGCACGCGCCTCGCCTTCTACTACCAGGCCACACAGAACTGGCTCACACCCGGCATCGACGACGTGCTGGTGAGTCCGCTCGGCGTGGGTGTGCCGGAGATCGCCGCAACGGCCGTGCAAGTGGATGTCTGGCCGCAACCGAACAACGGCATCTTCACACTCCGCGTGAACGACGCCGCCGATCATGTGCTTGCAGTGTATGATGCACGAGGTGTGCGGATATGCACGCGCCGCTTCCGCGAGCGTACGAGGGTCGAAGAAGAACTCGCACCCGGTGCCTACCTCTACACCGTGAGCGATGCACACGGCATCAAACAAGGCCAAGGTCGCCTGATGGTGGAGTAGTGGCTCACGGTGCTTCTGCGTTCTGTCACTGCGAAGCGTTGCGCAGCAGCGCGCGATGCTCCTGCATTTCCTTCTCCTCTGCGGTCTCTGCGGCTCTGCGTGAAACTCTTACTCGTCCCTTCCCCTCCGCGTTCTCTGCGGCTCTGCGTGAACCTCTTACTTTTCCTTCCCCTCCGCGTTCCCCGCGCCACCGCGTGAACCTCTTACTTTTCCTTCCCCTCCGCGTTCCCCGCGCCTGTCATTGCGAGCACTTGCGAAGCAGCGCGCGATGCTCCTGCATTCCCTTCCCCTCCGCGTTCCCCGCGCCACCGCGTGAACCTCTTGCATTTCCTTCCCCTCCGCGTTCCCCGCGCCTGTCATTGCGAGCTCTTGCGAAGCAACGCGTGAGGCTCTTGCATTCCCTTCCTCTCCGCGTTCCCCGCGCCTGTCATTGCGAGCACTTGCGAAGCAACGCGTGAGGCTCTTGCATTTCTTTCTCCTCTGCGTTCTCTGCAGCTCTGCGTGAACCTCTTACTTTTCCTTCCCCTCCGCTTTCCCCGCGCCTGTCACTGCGAGCTCTTGCGAAGCACCGCGTGAGGCTCTTGCATTTCCTTCTCCTCCGCGTTCCCCGCGCCACCGCGTGAACCTCTTGCATTTCCTTCCCCTCCGCGTTCCCCTCCCCACCGCGCGATGCTCTTGCATTCCCTTCTCCTCTGCGTTCTCTGCGGCTCTGCGTGAACCTCTTACTTTTCCTTCCCCTCCGCGTTCCCCGCGCCACCGCGTGAGGCTCTTGCATTCCTTCTCCTCTGCGTTCTCTGCGGCTCTGCGTGAACCTCTTACTTTTCCTTCCCCTCCGCGTTCCCCTTCACGCCCCACCGGATCGGTTACCTTGAGCGTCCTAAAATGTACATCCTCATGGTCCGTTCCTTCTTCCTCGCCGTTCTCTTCGCACCCCTGTGTACCACCGCCCAGACCCCTTGTGTGGCGGGTCTTGCGGGAACCTATCCATGCAGCGGCGTGGACCTGATGGCGCGCATGACGGCAGCGGCCCTTGGCACCACCGCCCTCAACGACTGTTGGGGCTGGACCGATCCGGATAACGGACACGAGTATGCCTTGGTAGGCCTGGTGAACGGCACCGCCTTCGTGGACATCACCAACCCCGTGGCACCGGTGCGCATCGGCAACCTGCCCACGCACTCCGTGAGCAGCGACTGGCGCGACATCAAGGTGTACAACGGCTACGCGTACATCGTGAGCGAAGCCAGCGGCCACGGCATGCAGGTCTTCAACCTCGCGCGCTTGGATACGGTCACGAACCCGCCGGTCACCTTCACCGAGAATGCGTACGTCGCCACCTTCAGCAAGGCGCACAACATCGTCATCGATGAAGAAAGCGCCATGGCGTACGTGGTGGGCGCGAACATCTGTAGCGGCGGCCTGGCCATGTTCTCCCTCGCCAACCCGGCCGCACCGGTGTATGTGGGTTGCTTCTCCCAGGACGGCTACACCCATGATGCGCAGTGCGTGGTCTATCGCGGTGATGATGTGCAATACCAAGGCAAGCGCATATGCTTCTGCTCCAATGCCGACACCTTCACCATTGTGGATGTGGACGACCCCACCGACCCGATGCAGGTGAGCCGCACCACCTATCCCGGAAGCGCTTACACCCACCAAGGCTGGCTCTCGGAGGATCACCGCTTCTGGTTCATGAATGATGAACTGGACGAGCAGAACTTCGGCCATAACACCCGCACGCGCGTGTGGAACATCGCGGACCTGGACGCGCCGCAGTTGCTCGGATACTATGACGGTGCCACCGCCGCCATCGACCACAACCTGTACACGCACGCCAACTTGATCTATGAATCCAACTACCGCGCGGGCCTGCGCATCCTGGATGTGGTGGACCCATCCACCGTATCGCTGAACGAGATCGCGTACTTCGACACCTACCCGGGGAGCAACAGCGCGAGCTTCAACGGCGCATGGAGCGTGTATCCCTACTTCACCAGCGGCAACGTCATCATCTCCAGCATTGAAGGAGGTCTCTTCGTGGTGCATCCGAAGTTCAGTAGCCGCATCCCCCTGCGCGTGTTCCTGCAAGGACCCTTTGATGCGGGTACCGGCCTGATGCGCGATGACCTCCGCGCGCAGGGACTCATTCCCTTACAGGAACCGTACACGGCAATGGGGTACGCACACGTTGGCGGCGGGGGAGGAGAGAGCACTACGGCTCTCGTACTGGCCACCACCGGCAACAACGCCATTGTGGATTGGGTGGTGGTGGAACTCCGCGACAAGAACGACCCCACCGTGGTGATCGCCACACGCAGTGCCTTGTTGCAACGCGATGGCGATGTGGTATCCGCGGACGCCACTACACCCGTCACCTTCCCGGTGCCCATGGGCCTCTACCATGTGGCCGTACACCACCGCAACCACTTGGGGGTGATGAGCGCGGAGCTATTGCCCATCGGACCCTCCGCCCGCGCGTGGAACATGGGCAACGGTACCGTGCCGCTCCATGGTGCGGAACCCACCACCAACGTGGGCGGGACAGCGGTGCTCTGGGCCGGTAACGCCCTTTCGGACGGGACCCTGCGCTACGTCGGCGCGGCCAACGACCGTGACCCGATCCTGTTCGCCGTGGGCGGATCGATCCCCACCAACACCATCACCGGGTACCACACGGAGGATGTGGACATGAACGGTGAAGTGAAATACATCGGCGCCGACAACGACCGCGATCCCATCCTGCAGAACATCGGCGGCACCATTCCTACGAACACACGCGCGGAGCAAGTGCCGTGAGCGGAGACCATGGTGGGAACGTTGTTCGTACCCGGCGTTGTTCGGAAGACCGGTACGACCAACGAACAACCTCCACCACGAACAACGCATCGTCTCCTCGAATGATCCGCGAGGCTTAACATCTTTTCCCAGCACCTTTCGTAGAAGCGTCATTCACGGCAATAGTTTCGCCGCCCGATGACCCTTGCACGCCTGCCGCATACCCTGATGTTCGGCCTCCTGTTGATCGGTGGCTCCGCCCCGATGGCGGTGACGGCGGACAGTGGTAGCGCAGGTGCGGCTCCGGTGATCGATGCGACCGCAGCCATGCATGATGCGGCCGGTGACCATGATCCCGCACCAGCGTTCGTGCCGGCCTTGCCGCACCCCACAGGAGTGGTGCGGCACAGCGAACCGTTGATCGAAATTCCGGAGGATGAATGGCCATCGGTCCACGAGGACCTCGGTTCCGTGGTCCATCCAAGCGCGGAGTTCGTGGATCGCACTTGCAGCAGTGCCTTGCTCTTCTCCCTGATCGGATCGCCCTTCATGGGGCATGCGCCGGACCTCACAGGTCCGGCGAAGCGGTACCTGCATTTCGCGGTGCTGCGGATCTGATCCCCGGAGGTTCTGTCGGCGCCTGGCTGCGCCCACCCCGGTCCTTTGCCTTTTCCTGTCGTACCGTTCAATACCCATCGGCCCAAGGCCTGATGGTTCCCGATCCCCGCGCGCAGCGCACCAAGATGATCACCCCATTACCGATGCGATCCAAAAGCCGACCAATGATGCGAGGAAGTATGCTGCTCCTGGGCCTGGGTGCCCTGTTGTTCCAAACGGGTTGCGGATCACACGCCGAGGAAAAGGAAGAGGCACCGAAGTATCCCGCCACCAGCGCTTTGTTCCAGGATACCACGGTGGTACGCGACTACGTATGCCAGATCCGCGCGATGCAGCACATTGAACTGCGGGCGTTGGAAGAAGGCTACCTACAGGATATCCTGGTGGATGAAGGGGCGCACGTGAAGGAAGGCCAGCTCCTGTTCCGCATCAAGCCGATCCTTTATGAGGCCGAGGTGCAGAAAGCCCAGGCCGAGGCGGAGTACGCCGAGATCGAGCTGCGCAATACCGCGGCCCTGGCGGATAGTAATGTGGTCTCGCCCAATGAGCTCGCGATGGCCAAGGCCCATTACGCCATGGCCAAGGCCGAACTGGGCGTGGCGCAAGCGCACCTGGGCTTCACGGAGATCCGCGCACCCTTTGATGGCATCATCGACCGGTTCCATGTAAGGAAGGGCAGCTTGGTGAACGAGTCGGACCTGTTGAGCGAACTGTCGGACAACAGCCAGATGTGGGTGTACTTCAACGTGCCCGAGGCCGAGTACCTGAACTACAAGAAGAACGAACTGACCGGCAACCGCACACAGGTCAAGTTGCGCATGGCCAACAACGAGATCTTCGATCGGATCGGGGAGATCACCACCATCGAGGCGGACTTCGATAACACCACGGGCAACATCGCCTTTCGGGCCTCCTTCGTCAATCCCGACAGGTTGCTACGCCACGGCCAGACCGGCAACATCCTGATGGAGTCGCGCCTGAAGAACGTGCTGCTCATACCGCAGAAGGCCACCTTCGAGGTGCTCGACCACCGCTACGTGTATGTGATCGACAAGGACGGTGTGTTGCACACCAGGCGCATCGAGGTGGGTGCTGAACTGCAACACCTCTTCGTAGTGACCGAAGGGCTGGCGTCCGATGATCGCATCCTGCTGGAGGGCCTGCGCAAGGTGAAGGACAAGGAGAAGGTGGACTTCGACTATCTCGTTCCTGATTCGGTGATGAAGCACCTCGAACTGTACGCCGAGTGATCGCGCGGCAACACCACTGATCCATGTTCAGGAATTTCATCAAACGGCCTGTACTGGCCATCGTGATCTCGGTCCTCACCGTGTTCATGGGGATGCTCGCGATCGAGCAGCTTCCCACCGCTCAGTTCCCGGAGATCGCGCCGACGACGGTGAACATCTTCGTTGCCTACCCGGGTGCCAGCGCCGACGTGCTGACCCGGTCCACCCTGGTGCAGCTGGAAACGGCGATCAACGGCGTACAGGGCATGCGTTACATCGCCTCCGACGCCACGAGCGCCGGGGAGGCCACCATCCGCGTGATCTTCGAACCGGGCACCGACCCCAACCAGGCCGTGGTGCGCGTGAAGACGCGTGTGGATCAGGTGATGCCCAACCTGCCCCTGCTGGTGCAACGCGAAGGGGTGATCATCACACCCGTGCAGCCGAGCATGCTCATGTACGTGAACCTTTACGGCGATGGCAAGGACGCCGATGAGCTGTTCCTGTACAACTACGCCTTCACGCAATTGATCCCGGAGATCCAGCGGATCCCCGGTGTGGCACAAGCGCAGATCCTCGGCAGTCGCAAATACGCCATGCGCGTGTGGTTGAAGCCCGACCGTATGCGGGCCTACAAGATCTCCGCAGAGGAGGTGATGGAGGCCTTGGCGGAGCAAAGCCTCATTGCCCGCCCGGGGCGCTTGGGCCAGAGCTCCGGCATCGACGCGCAGGCGTTCGAGTATGTGCTGATCTACCAGGGCCAGTTCAGTGAACCGGACCAGTACAAGAACATCATCGTCCGCTCGAACGAGAAGGGCGAGCAGGTCCGCATACGTGACATCGCGGAGGTGGAACTCGGCAGCGAGTTCTTCGACATCTACTCCACCATGGACGGCAAGCCCTCGGCTTCGATCGTGTTGAAACAGACCGTGGGCAGCAATGCCAGTGATGTGATCGCACAGGTGAAGGAGAAGCTCAAGGAACTCGCCGAGGTGATGCCGCCCAGCATCGATTATAAAGTGAGCTACGACGTGTCCACCTTCCTGAACGCCTCCACGGAACAGGTGATGCACACCCTGCGCGATGCCTTCATCCTGGTGGCGCTGGTCGTGTTCATTTTCCTGGGTGACTGGCGCTCCACGTTGATCCCGATCATCGCCGTACCGGTATCCATGATCGGCACCTTCTTCATCATGCAGATGTTCGGGTTGTCGATCAACCTGATCACGCTGTTCGCCCTGGTGCTGTCCATCGGTATCGTGGTGGACAATGCCATTGTGGTGGTGGAAGCGGTGCATGCCAAGATGGAACTGGAGCACCTCGCGCCCTACAACGCGGTACAGGCCGTGATGGGCGAGATCGGCGGTGCCATCATCGCCATCACGCTGATGATGGTCTCGGTGTTCATTCCCATCGCGTTCATGACCGGGCCGGTGGGTGTGTTCTACCGGCAGTTCTCCATCACCATGGCGGGCGGTATCATCATCAGCGCCGTGGTGGCCCTCACGCTCACCCCGGTGTTGTGCGCCATGATGCTGAAGCCGCATGTGGACGGCCACGTGAAGAAGCGGAACCTGCTCGATCGCTTCCTCGCCTGGTTCAACAAGGGCTTCGAGCGCCTTACCGGAGGGTACGTGAAGGTCCTCGATCGGGTGGTGGCCCGGCGCGCATTGACCTTCGGCGCGCTGATCGTCTTCTGCGGGGGCATCTACCTCTCCGGCAGGGTATTGCCCGCGGGCTTCATTCCGAGTGAGGACCAAGGCACCATCTACGCCATCATCCAAACGCCTCCGGGCTCCACCCTGGAGACCACGAACAAGGTGGCGCACCAGCTGACGCAGATCTGCGAGGAGATCCCCGAGGTGGAGTCCGTTTCCTCCCTAGCGGGGTACGAGATCATGACCGAAGGCCGCGGCTCCAACGCCGGCACGTGCCTGATCGACCTGAAGCCCTGGCACGATCGGCACAAGGACGTACACGAGGTGATGGAGGAACTGGAACTGAAGACCAAGAACCTCGGCGCGGTGATCGAATACTTCGAGCCGCCTGCCGTACCGGGCTTCGGTTCATCGGGTGGCTTCTCGCTGCGGATGCTGGACAAGACGAACGGCACGGACTACCACGAGTTCGACCGCGTGAACAAGGAGTTCATAGCCGCTTTGGCCAAGCGCAAGGAACTCACCGGCCTGTTCACTTTCTATGCCGCCAACTACCCGCAGTACGAGATCAAGATCGACAACCAGGCGGCGATGCAGAAAGGCGTTTCCATCGGTAAGGCCATGGAGAACCTGAACATCCTCATCGGCAGCACCTATGAACAAGGCTTCATCCGCTTCGGGCGCTTCTTCAAGGTGTACGTGCAGTCCGGGCCGGAGTATCGCCGATATCCGAGCGACCTGGAAGCGCTCTTCGTGAAGAACGAAGAAGGCGAAATGGTGCCGTACTCCTCCTTCATGCGCTTCGAGAAGAGCCTTGGACCGAACGAGATCACGCGCTACAACATGTACAACTCGGCGGCGATCCGCGGGCTTCCCGCCAACGGGTTCACGAGCGGCGATGCCATCAACGCGATCAAGGAGGTGGCCAAGGAGAACCTGCCGCGTGGCTACGACATCGCTTGGGAAGGCCTTTCCTATGATGAGGCCGGGCGCGGGAACGAGGCCATCTACATCTTCCTCGTCGTGCTCATCTTCGTGTACCTCGTGCTCGCCGCGCAGTACGAGAGCTTCCTGCTGCCGCTCGTGGTGATCCTGTCCCTACCGGTCGGTGTGCTCGGCTCGTTCCTGATGTTGAAGTTGATGGGCCTGGCGAACGACGTGTACGCGCAGATCGGCATCATCATGCTCATCGGCCTCTTGGGCAAGAACGCGGTGTTGATCGTGGAGTTCGCGGTGCAGAAACAACGTGCGGGTGCCACCATCCTCGAAGCGACCATCGAAGGTGCGAAGGCCCGGTTCCGTCCGATCCTCATGACCTCCTTCGCCTTCATCGCCGGCCTTATCCCGCTGGTGATCGCGACCGGTGCTGGCGCGATCGGCAACCGCACCATCGGCTCATCGGCATTGGGCGGCATGCTCGTGGGTACGCTGGTCGGCGTGTTGGTGATCCCCGGCCTCTACTACGTGTTCGCCACCATGATCAAGGGCCGCAAGCTCATCAAGGATGAGGCGGATGAGCCGGTGTCCGAAGAGTTCATGCGGCGCGACGAGGAAGGAATGCGGTACAGGGAGACCGTCCGTATGCTCACTGGGCGCATGCGGGAACTATTGAAACGCAAGAAGGACGAATGAACACCGCGATCTCCATGCGCTCGAATACAAAGCCGTTGGCCATAGCGGTCATGTTGGCCGTACTGACGCTGTCGTCCTGCATACCCGCACTGAAAGTGCGTGAAGCCCGTAAGAACACACCGTCCACTTACGCCCATGCAACGGACACCACCGACGCGGCCATCATCCCGTTGAAGCAGTTCTTCACCGATCCGTACCTGCGTGTACTCATCGACACTGCCCTATCGGGCAACCAGGAGTTGAACATCATGTTGCAGGAGATCACCATGGCGCAGAACGAGGTGCGCGCACGTAAAGGGGAATACCTGCCCTTCGTGGACATCGGTGGCGCGGCAGGTGTGGAGAAGGTGGGCCGCTTCACACGCAACGGTGCGGTGGAGCACAATGTGGAAGTGGATGAGGGCAAGGAGTTCCCCGAACCATTGCCCGACTTCCTGTTGAATGCACGCGCCTCCTGGGAGATCGACATCTGGAGGAAGCTGCGCAATGCCAAGCAGGCGGCTGTGATGCGCTACCTCGGTTCAGTGGAGGGCAGGAACTTCATGATCACGCATCTCGTGGCGGAGATCGCCAGCTCGTACTACGAGTTGATGGCGCTGGACAACCAGCTGCAGATCCTCCAGAGCAACATCGCCATCCAGCAGGATGCCCTTCAGATCGTGCGATTGGAGAAGCAGGCGGCCAAGGTCACCGAGCTGGCCGTGCGTCGGTTCGAGGCCGAGGTGCTGAAGAACCGCAGCAAGCAATTCGAGATCCAGCAGCAGGTCGTGGAGATGGAGAACAGGATCAACTTCCTGGTGGGCCGCTATCCACAACCCATACCGCGCAACTCACAAGCCTTCTCCAGCCTCTTGCCCGATACCGTGTTCGCTGGCTTGCCATCCCAACTCTTGGCCTATCGCCCGGACATCCGGAAGGCTGAACTGGAGATCGCAGCTGCGAAGCTGGATGTGAAGTCGGCGAAGGCGAACTTCTATCCATCATTGCGCATCACGGCGGGCGTTGGTTTGAATGCCATCAACACGACCTATTTGACGCAAACACCGCAGTCGCTGCTCTACAATGCGGTGGGCGATCTCGTGGCCCCATTGATCAACCGGAACGCGATCAAGGCGGTCTATGCCAATGCCAACGCCCACCAATTGCAGGTGGTGTATGATTATGAGCGCACCCTGCTGAATGCGTACGTGGAAGTGGTGAACCAGCTCTCGAACATCAAGAATCTGCGCAGCAGCTTCGACCTGCGTGCCCAACAGGTGGACGCGCTCTCCAGCTCCATCACGATCTCCACCAATTTGTTCCGCTCCGCTCGCGCGGACTACATGGAGGTATTGCTCACGCAACGGGATGCGCTTGAATCGAAGTTCGAACTCGTGGAGACACGCAAGCAATTGCTGAACGCGCATGTGGACATCTACCGCGCATTGGGTGGCGGGTGGAAATAGGCGCAACACTCCGCTGCGCAATGCGTGGAACGATGTGATCCGCAGGACGTACGGGCACATCGTAAAGGTGATGTGAGTACCGAGCGAGCATGACGTCGATCATGCTCGCACGGATGGTCGGATGATATCTTGTTGAACACACGAAAACCCCATGATCCCATGATCGAACAATTGAAGACATTCCCCGACAATGTCCTGGCCATCGAAGTGATCGACGGCTTCACCGGAACGGACGAGCAGTTGTGCCGGAAGTGGTTCGAAGCCAAACGTGTCGCGGGAGCCGAACAGGTGAACGTATTGGTGAAGTTGGACGAGATGAAGCTCTCCGCGTCCAGTGTGAAAGCCTTCTTCGAGGACATCCTCTGGGCGTTGCGGAACTACACCCATCTTGGGCATCTGGCCATCGTCGCGCATTCCAAGGTCCTGAAGGCCATGGTGCCGTTGGACAACCTGTTCTTCCAACGCGCCAGCGAAGGCCGCTTGGAGCACTACTTCGATGTTTCGCAATTGAACGAGGCCATCGCGTTCGTGAACGAGGGACCTTCCGCCGAAGGATAGGAGCCACCGGTGATCCCGATGTGGGCTGGGCGTGGCGTCTTTTTCACGGCAGCTGTTCCAAGGTGATCTGCGACCTTCAACCGATGGTCGGACGAAGCTTTCGCTCGGAATGGTGATGAACACGATCATCATTGTTGTGGCCTTGTCGATCGCGGGCTACCTCGCTTTCGCTCCGCGGCTTAGGAGGTCCGCGCGCTGGCGGGCCACGGTAACGCCGCTGGCCTCCATCATGGGAAGCGGCTTCCTGGTGAGCGCTCCGTTGCTCGCTGGTGCGGTGGGCTATTTCGCCGTCTTCTGCATGGCGGCCCTGTTGGTGCTGGCGTATGCCGCAGGCGGGGCGGTGCGCTTCAACATCCGCCACTTCGAACCCATTGAGAACGACGGACACGGTGTGCCGCAAGTGGTCGGCTCCCTTTCGCGCATCGTACTTGCCGGGGCCTATTTCATCTCCGTCACCTACTACCTGCAACTCCTCGCAGCATTCGTCGGCCATGCGGTGGGCGTTCATGATGAAGCCGCCTTGCACGGGATGACCATGGGCCTGTTGGTGGTGATCGCGGGCATCGGCATGTGGCGCGGCCTGAAATTGCTTGAAGGCGTCGAACGCTTCGCCGTTGCCCTCAACCTGGGCATGATCACGGCGCTCATCGTCGCGCTGGCGATCCACAACATCGGGCTGGTATCCAAGGGCGACTGGAACCTTCCGATGGTGCCCTCCACGATCGATCTGCACGACGTGCGGGTCCTGTTGGGCTTGCTGATCGTGGTACAGGGGTTCGAAACCTCGCGCTATCTGGGCGACGAGCACGGTGCGGAGGAACGCATCGTCACCATGCGCGGGGCACAGCTCATCTCCGCGGTGATCTATCTCGTCTTCATCGGACTCGTCACCGTGCTCTTCCAGGACGGCATGGGCTCCGATGTGACAGCGATCGTACGCATGACCGCACCGCTCGCCGTCGTGCTTCCGGTCATGATCTCCCTCGCGGCGATCGGTAGCCAGTTCAGCGCTGCGGTGGCCGACACCGAAGGTGCTGGAGGGTTGATCGAGGAGATCAGCCGTCGGAAACTGCCGCTCCGTTGGGCCTATCTCTTGATCCTCTTGATCACCGTGGCCTTGACCTGGGCGACCGATGTGAACACGATCATCGCGTATGCGTCGCGTGCCTTTGCGTTGTACTACACCCTGCAATGCGTCGTTGCAAGCAGTGTGGCCCGCGGCAGCGTCGATCTTCCGAAGCGGCGTTGGCGGATGGCGGGCTTCGCGTTGCTTGCGCTCGTGTGCCTGCTCGTATTCCTCTTCGGCCTGCCCTCGGAATAGTGCGACTGTTCTTTCGGTGATGCGTGTGGTGTGAAGTTGTGATCATCGAGGAAGGATGGCATCCGAAGAATACCGCATCCGCAGAATGGATCGTAACCTTTATCGGACTTCCGCGACTTATTGAACACGGAACCCACCACACCTGTGTCCTCCACGAAGCAGACCGAGTTCATGCAAGCGTACGCGAAGTGCCACGCGCCCTTCCTGCGGTACTGCTCGGTGCTGGCCTACGGGAAGATGGAAGTGGAGGACCTCGTGCAGGATGTCCTGCTCGCTGCCTTCACCCATTGGGAAGGCATCGAGAAGAAGGACGACCTCCTGTTCTACCTGATGCGCGCCGCGCGCAACAGGGCGATCAGTGAATGGCGCGTGAAGCGTCGCTCGGAAGCGCTGTGTGACAAACACGCCACGCGACTGCGCGCACGGGGCGCCACGGCCGAGATGCTCGTGGATGTCCGCATCGTGTACGATGCGCTGGAACAATTGCCCACGACACAGCGCGAAGCGCTGGTGCTCTTCGAGATCGCGGGCCTGCCCATGGCGGACATCGCTGCCATCCAGAAGAGCTCCGAGGGTTCGGTGAAGACCGCCGTGAGCCGTGCCCGTGCGCGGGTGCGTGCGATCCTATCCGGTCGCGCGCGGTCCGCGCACACCGAAGTACTTCATGCCTTCAAGACCTTTCTCTTATGAACCGGCCGAACGGATTGGAAAAGACCTTCGAATTGCTGCGGGAGCTTCCCCCGGAGCTCAGCGTGGAGGACGTGGGCCGGCTCGTCGCCGCCTTCCCGCTGGTGCCGCCCACCGGTTCATGGATCAGCCACATCAACTTCAACCCAGCCCTCATGACATCCGCAGGAGCCATCATCATTGCCGCGAGTGTATTCCTCTACAGCCCCACGGAACCCAAGCCGCGCATTGTACAAGTGGTACCCGCGAAGCCAACGCCGGTCCAGGTGGCGGAATCGGCCGTAGAGCCGGAGGTCATGGCAGTTCCGGTACTCGCGCCGTCGCCGATCAGGGAGAAGGTCGCCGCACCCGCATCGTTGTCGGTGATCGTTCCGGATCCGGTACCCGGCCCGATCGCGCCGGTGCTTGCTGTGGTCACCATCACACACGATCCCGGACCGACCGCCTCGCTCTCCTCCACCATATCGGATCCGGGGATGAACAGCAGCGCGTTGAAGTCCGATCCCATGTCGAAGGACTATGCCCTCTCCGGTTTCACCAGCGTCTCCGTCACAGGTTCCATGAACGTGGTGATCGCGCAAGGACCCTTCGCCGTTTCAGCAGAGGGGAACGCCGAGCGTATCGAGAACCTGGAGATCACCGTGACCGCCGGAACGCTGAACATCGGAACGGCCAAGAACAAGAGTCGGAGCAGCAGCACTTGTAGGGATCAGGTCGCCATACACGTCACGTTGCCCGAGATGCACCGCATCGCCTTGATGGGCTCCGGCGATATCGAAGTGGAGCGCTTCTCTGATGTGGGTGCGATGGAGCTTCGCCTACAAGGCTCGGGCGATATCCATTTCACGTCGATCAAAGGGGTGACCGCATTCAACATCAACCTCGATGGCTCCGGCGACATCCTAGCAGAAGGCGCGATGGTCGCGGGGCGTACGAAGATCGCGTTGGCCGGCAGCGGCGATGTGCGCATGGAAGGCCGGACCGAATTCTTGGAAGTGAGTGCGGTCGGTTCGGGTGATGTGGATGCGAGTGGCTTCGAAGCGCGCGCCTGCGATGCACGGGTGGTGGGATCCGGCGATGTCGTAGTGAATTGCATCGGCACCTTCAACCGGCAGTCCATAGGCTCCGGCGATGTGACCAATACCGGGAGCGCCGGCGGGAACGGGGCCAGAGGGGTTGGAACCGGCCCGTACTAGGCGCTGGGGTCGATCGGTCCTGTTCCGCCGTGCGCTTCCGATAGGGGACCACTCATTCCGTGATGATCCCGCTTTCCTGTCGATCAAGGCATCTTTTCCCTGTCGTTCGGCGTCTTTCCAGCGCAGCTCGATCCGATGACCCGTTCATACCTCCATGCCGTATGTGTGATCCTCTGTGCGGCTGGAGCGTTCCCGGGTCATGCACAGTTGAACACATGGTTGGTGCGCGAGGTGAATGGCGTTCACCTGATGGACCTGACGACACCCGTGCCGACCTTCGGTCCGTTGATCCCGGGCCTGGGTACAGGAGGTGTGGAGCATGTGAACCTCATGACCGATGGGAGCAATAACCTCTTGTTCACCGTGGCGGTGAATGGGAGCAATTCCACCGAAGTATGGAACGCGGCCATGGCTCCGATGCCGAACGGGACGGGTTTGCTGGACCATTCCTCCACGCTGCAATCGGCCATCTGTCCGGTGCCGTGCCACCCGGAGCGGTATTACATCGTGCATGAAGAGACGCTTTCCAACATGCTCTATTACTCGATCGTGGACATGACGCTGGATGGAGGACTGGGCGACGTGACCCAGAAGAACATCCTTATCGGCGCGTCGTTCTCGGAGGCCTTGGCCATTTCGCACCGCATGGTGAACGGGTGTCGCTGGCTCTTCTGCGTGATCGAGGACAACGGGGTGTATGCACTCTCCAAATGCCTGATCAGCGAGAGCGGTATTGGCCCGCCGCAGACCATGGCCACGTTCAACCTCCCCTCTTTCAATTCCACGTACGAGGTGGAACTCTCACCGGACAACTCGAGGTTGGCGGTGAGCATCTGGAGCATCGACCCTGTGGATCCGGACATCATGCTGTGGGACCTTGACATTTCCAATGGCACGGTGAGCAACCCCGTTCCGCTTTCGGTTTCCGATGATGCCGTTCTGGGACTCCAGTTCTCCCCGGCGGGCGGCTACCTCTATTTCCTCTGCAACAGTGCGTCCTCCGATATGGATCTCGGAAGGGTCCGCTTGAGCGATCTGACCGTTGAACTCATAGACGCGAACATGGGGTCCTACCTCACGCAGGTGGAACTTGCAGGGAACGGACGGCTGTACGTATCACAGAACTTCTCCAGCCAATACATGGCCGAGATCTCCTTGCCGGACGCACCAACGGTTGCCAGCATCGGCTATGTCCATGACGCCCTGTTGCTTGGTACGGGGAGCGGTTGTCGCCCGGCCTTGCCCAATACCATCGAAGGTGAACTACCCGGTGAGCAGGCTCCGCCGGGTTACATCGCTTTCTCGGCGCAGGCCGTGGGCGGATGCGACACCTACCAGTTCCAGGATAGCACCTGCCTAAGCACATGGTGGGAATGGGATCTCGGCGACGGGACCATCACCAACACGCAGGTGCCCATTCATCAATTCGCACCGGGGGTGTATGACATCACGTTGCGTGTGGTCGCGTGCGGCGACACCTTGTCGCTTACGAAACCTGCATACATCACCAGCAGCACCGTGGCCGCTGCGGCAGTGTTGGACGCGCAACCGGATCAGGTGTGCGTAGGAGGGTCCGTCCAGTTCACGAACACCTCCACGAACGCGTCCGACATTGCTTGGGACCTTGGCGACGGGACGACCGGAACGGGTGATCCACCGGATCATGCCTATGCATCGGCCGGCACGCACATGGTCACACTTGTAGCAAGCAATGCTTGTGGGTCGGACACGGCCTTCGTACCGATCACGGTCCTTGGCACCGCCGCAGTACCTGATGTGGTGAGCGATCCATGCCAACTCACGGTGCAGGTGAGCAGTGGGAGCGTGGGCGCAGGCTCCGTTCAGTGGCTCTTCGGCGATGGTGCCACCGCATCGGATAGTGCTGCGGTGCATGACTACGCGCAACCCGGTTCATTCAACATTGCGTTGATCGTGGATCCCGGAACCGCGTGCGCGGATACGGCAGTGGTATCGGTTGTCGTGGGGAACGGACCGAGCGCGGCGTTCGCCGTTACGCTGTTGTGCGATCTGGTGGTGGAGTTCGCTGATGCCAGCACACCGGGTTCAACGTTGTTGTGGGACTTCGACGATGGGTCCGGCGGAAGTTCTTCATTTGAATCGCATACGTATGCGGACGCAGGTCCCTTCGTGGTCCAACTGATCGCCACGGACGGCCTTGGATGCACGGATACCGCATCGATCCCGGTAACCCCGATCGCCGCATTGAACGCATCCTTCGATGTGCTCACCACTCCATGCACCTTACAGCAAGCGTTCACGAACACCAGTGTTGGTGGAAGTGTGCTTGCATGGGACTTCGGTGATGGTGGTACGGACGATACCCTCGATCCCTTGCATGGTTTCGCGTCACCGGGAACCTACCTCATCACATTGATCGTGGATCCCGGGACCGCATGCGCGGATACGACCAACATCCTCATCCCGGTCTCCGGCGCACCGTTGGCCGCGTTCACGGATTCCATTGGATGCGAACACACTGTTCAGTTCTCCGATGCAAGCCTGGGTGCCGACCTGGTGCATTGGGTGCTCGGTGACGGATCTTTCTCGGACGATCCCATCGTCGTTCACACCTACCCGGCCCCGGGCCAGTATGAAGTGCTGCTTGTTGCGTTGAATACGGCCGGCTGTGCGGATTCCGTCCTCGTGTCGATCGATGTGCCACCGGACGTGCATGCCGTCTTCACAGCACAAAACGATATCTGCGCAGCGCGGTGGAACTTCACCAACGCCTCCGTGAATGCTTCTGGATACATCTGGAGCTTCGGCGATGGAACCGGTTCGATCGATCCATCGCCGTCCCATGTCTACGTGGCGCAGGGCACCTTCATCACGCAGTTGATCGCGTTCAGCGCTAATGATTGCAACGACACAACGTATATGACCATCGCCGCCGCCGATGGCGATGTGCTGCCCGGGCTATTCGTCCCGAATTGCTTCACGCCGAACGGGGATGGAGTGAACGAACGGTTCATGATCGGCGGGGTTCCGGAGTGCTTCGACCTGATACTGCTCATCTTCAACCGCTGGGGCGGATTGATCCACGAGGATGACCGTATGGAAGGGTGGGATGGACTTGTGGATGGATCCCTAGCACCCACTGGCACGTACGTCTATTTGATCATCGGGAATGGTCAGCGGCGCGAAGGAACGATCACCTTGCTGCGGTGATCCCGGACCATCCACTGCGTCGGCCCAAACGTGGTTGTGGACACGGGCGACGAAGTGGATGCTGGATCTGCTTGAACTTTCTTGAGGGGTTGAACGCAAGCACTTTGCTGCTTACCGATCGCGGATCGTCACCCGTCGAAATGCTCCGGTTGTTGAAGGAACCATGCGTTGCCGCTCGCGTATCCGTCCTCGGAACCGAACGAAACAACCCCCATGAAAACCCGCAACACTCTCGCCCGCTCACTTGGTCTTCTGATCACGGTCGCCTGTGCAAACCAACTCGCGATCGCGGCACCTCCGACACGCCCTTCGCCGGAAGCGGTGTTCCTTACCGGCTGGTTGCACGTGGAGGACCTCACCATGGCCGATGTGGTGGTGACGGTGGAAGTGAACGGCGTAGTACGCACAGGTTCCGTGAAGGAGAACGGTCGATTCGATATCGTACTACCGTCTGACGCGGAGGTGCTCTTGCGATTCGAGAAGCCCGGGCACCTGCCTAAGGAAGTGACGGTGGATACCCGCAATGTGAACGACGGTGGGTTCGCCGATCAGCGCATCCGTCACATCAAGTTCGCCGTGGTCCTCAACCTCGAACGACATATGGCCGGTCTTACCTATGGCGGTCCGGTCGGCAGCATCGCCTTCGATGCAGGTGGAGGTTGTCTCGCAGTGGCGCATGACCGCACGATCGTTCCTGAGAAACGCCAAGCGATCATGGTGTTCTGAACTGCCTAACGGGCAACGAGGTCGTCGAGATACCCATCAATGCACCGTGGTGGATCAAAACGTTCGCAAGGGATCCGATCCATTGATCGCGCGGATCAACGGCTCTCCAATTTCCCGCGCTGGTTGGCAACGAGGTTGTGCAGCTTTTCCGCCGCACCGATGATCGCCTGGTGGAGGTTGCTATCCAGATGCGTCACGGCCAAGGGCTGCATGCCGCGAGGTCGGGCTTCCATCACACATTTCTGGTCGGGCTTCCCGCTCTTCTCCCCGTTCTCATCACTCAGGTGTACCTCCACGCGTGTCACGTGATCGGCGAAGTGGGCCATGGCCTTTTCCACGGAGGTGCGCACATGTTCGTTCAGTCCTTCGGAAGCGGGAATGTTCTTGTCGGTATGAATAAGGATCTGCATCAGTGTCGTTTCGATCGTGCTATGAATGCACGGAATGGTGTGCCGCACAATGTAAGCAGTGCTGCACACGCGCCCTTGGAACGCATCTTTGGCGCCTACTGATCAACTCTCCATGTCCGCTCCAGCCAACCGTATCGTCATCATCGGTGGTGGCGCTTCGGGCTTCATGGCGGCCATCAGTGCGAAGACGCATCGTCCGGACGCGGAGGTGTTCCTTTTGGAGAAGAGTGACAAGTGGCTGGCGAAGGTGCGCATCAGTGGGGGAGGTCGATGCAATGTCACGCATCGCTTCATGGAACCGCGGAAGTTCGCGCGGAACTACCCGCGCGGTGAAGCCTTCGTGCGCAAGCTCCTTTCCGAATGGGGACAGCCGGGAACGGTGAATTGGTTCGCCGATCAGGGTGTGACGTTGAAGACCGAGGCCGACGGACGCATGTTCCCGACCACGAATGATTCGCGCACCGTCATTGACGCGTTGCTAGGCGCTGCGCATGCGCTCGGAGTGGTCACGCGCGTGCATACGCCGGTCACGAAGCTGGAGCGCAATGGTGATGCGTGGTTGCTGACCACACCGAGCGAAGTGCTCCATACCGATCGCGTGATCATCGCTACCGGCGGATCCCCGAAGGATGAAGGGTTCGCGTGGTTGCGCGCTCTCGGTCACGAAGTGGTCCCTGCCGTTCCATCGCTCTTCACCTTCAACCTGCCGGCTGATCCGATCCGTGAGTTGATGGGTGTGGTGGCTCCGCGCGTGCGTTTGCGCATTGCCGGAACGAAGTTGGAGAGCACTGGTCCTTTGCTGATCACGCACTGGGGACTGAGCGGCCCCGCAGTGCTTCGCTTGAGCGCGTTCGGTGCGCGTGATCTACATGGGATGGGATACGCGTACACGGTAGGGGTGGATTGGCTTGGTGAACCGGGCGAAGGACCCGCACGCGAAGCGCTGATGAAGGAAGTGTCCGAGCACCCGAAGAGGAAAGTGGTGAATGCATCACCCTTCGGCCTGCCTGCACGACTCTGGTCCTATCTCCTGCAACGTGCGGACCTCCCCTTGGAGAAGCCCGTTGGCGAACTTGGGAAGAAAGGGATGGACCGCTTGCTTGCCGTACTCACCAACGATCGCTACGAGGCGAACGGCAAGACGACCTTCAAAGAGGAGTTCGTGACAGCTGGCGGCATTGCCCTGCAACAGGTGGATCCCGCGACGCTGGAAAGCAAAGTGCTTCCCGGCCTACACTTCGCCGGTGAAGTGTTGGACATCGACGGCGTCACGGGCGGCTTCAACTTCCAGGCGGCGTGGAGTACGGGCTGGTTGGCCGGGAAGGCAGCCGCTATGGGTTGACCTCGATCCGTAGAGGCAGGGGGTGTTAACATCCATTGTATATCCCACCTATCGGGTCAGCCGGTCGCGCGCTACCTTTCCATCAATAATTCGAGCATCGTGATGTCCAACAGTACGGTTCACGGATCACCGCAAGGGGTGATGGATGCATCAGCCATCCATGGTACAGGAATTTCGCCTGCGGATCGGGCCGACTTCGAGAGGAATGGATTCCTTCATAGGAAAGGTTTCTTCGATCGCCGGCAAGTGGATGTGTTGTTGACGGCGATCCGGGAACTGGAGGACCGTTGGATAAGGGATGAAGTGAAGGAGGTGAACGGTACGCCGATCAAGTACGGGAGGGATGTGGATGGGCGCGTGATCATCCAACGGTTCGCGTTCGCTTCACTTCATCATCCCGTACTGGCGGAGATGTTACGTGACCCGCGATTCGAGCCGTTCCTGCAACTCATCAGTGGCGATGCACGATTGGGGGTGGATGAAAAGGACGGCCTGGTGGTGAATCATTACGTGAACGTCGATGGCAGTTCCTTCACGCGCATGGGATGGCACACGGATTCATTGCGCGATGTGTTCCTGGGCCAGCGCATCCGGCCGATGATCAACCTGGGGATCCACTTGGACGATCAGGATCCTGCGAATGGTGGATTGCGACTCCTGCCCGGTACACATCGCCAACACCTTGGCGGTATGCTCTTCCGCAAACGTTATTTCGTGGATCACCGCCCGGATCCCGGGGAGGTCGGGTTCGCTATCCAAGCGGGTGATATCACCTTGCACGACGGTCGGATCTGGCACCGTGTGGAACAAAGCAGGTTGATCGGTGAGGCCAGCCGTCGCCGGGTGATGTACATCCCGATCATCAGCGGGAAACACCAGTCGCGTGCGGACGGTGCCTTCACTCCGTTGTATCATCGCTTCCAGCGGCTGGGTCAGTGACGGAACCCGGCGCAACATCGAAAGGCTATGCCCTGATCACCGGGGCAGGGCAGGGGATCGGGCGGGCGATCGCGCTGGAATTGGCGTTAAGAGGATTCGGCATTCTTGCGACCGCGCGTTCGCAAGCTTCGCTTAAAGAGGTTGTGATGGAATGCGGTGCGCTGAATGGAGGTCGCGCCACCGCGATCGCAGTTGATCTTTTCGAAGCGGACGCCATGGACCGGTTGGTTGATGCGACGCGTTCACTTCCAGAGCCGCTCACGGCGCTGGTGAACAATGCAGGCCAAGCCTTCTGGGGTTGCTTCGAGGATGTATCCATGGATGATCATAGGAAGTTGATGCGCCTGAACGTGGAGGTTCCCTTGGAATTGACGCATCGCTTGTTGCCGGTGCTGCGCGTCCGACCCGAGTCGTACATCCTGATGGTGAGCAGCCTCACCGCGTACAGTGCCGTAGCCACCTTGGCGACCTATAGCGGAAGTAAAGCGTTCCTGCTGCGCTTCGGACGATCGCTCCGGTTGGAACTGAAGGACACAGGGGTGAATGTGTGTTGCGTCTGCCCCGGAACGGTGCTCACCGGATTCACACAACGCGCGAACATGCAGGCCATGGATGATCTCGCCAAGCGTTTCGGGAAGCCACCGGGTCCGATCGCGCGTGCTGCGGTGGATGCCTTGCTGGCCGGGCGCGCGGAGGTGGTGCCCGGCTTTCTTGATCGGACCACTTCGTGGTTCATGAAGTTGTTCCCGGATGCACTTGTGGAACGCGTGGCCAGCAACATCTACCTGAAGCGCCTGCCGAAGCGGGAAACGTGATCCCTGAGACTCCTTGTTGTCGATCTGAAATTGAAAAGCGGGGATCCCGTCCCCGCCTTTTCAATTTCAATGAGCAAACTCTTACATCTTCTTTCCCTTTTGATCACCGTCCGGTGGCGGCATCATCCCAAGTTGCTGCATCATCTTGCTCTCTTCCATGTAGCCCCAATGCTCCACGGCCTTGCCGTCGGCGAACCGTACGATATCCATGCCCATGACATCCATGGCCTTGCCTGTGGCAGGCATCGGACCCATCGGACCGGTATTGGTTCCTGTCATGTGGTAGTGGGCATAGACCATGTCGCCATCGGAGGTGATGCGCTCCACGGTCTCCTTAATGTCAGGGAATGCTGTCCTGTACATCCCCATCATCTCCTTCAATCCATCCAACCCCTTCATGGTGGCCATTGGATCCGGATTGTGATCGATCATATCCGCGGCGACCAATGCATCCAAGCCTTCCATGTTTCCTGTATTGAACATCTCGAAGACCTTTTGGAAGGTTTCCATTTGCGCATTGGCCTGAGCCTGTTTCGCGCTATCGGCCTTCATCATGGCCATGTGATCGGCCATCATGCCATCATTGTGGCCGTGCCCGCCATCGCCACAGCCGACAATGAACAGCATGGCCGTCAAGGGGATCGGGATCAAGAAATTCCGGGTTCTCATGGGACAAGGGTTTTGGTGAATGAAGACGAAAGCTAGCTGCGCAAATTGGATCCAGCAAGGATCGGATAGAATGGGGATCGATGGTCCCTACACGACGCCATGATCATGTCCCGGGGTCTTCAGCCCGACCACGAAGTACATCTGCACTTCGCCCTTTCCCTTCACCTTGATGGGTCCACGTGGTTCCACTTCCACATGGTCCATGACCTGGGCGTAGACCGGCCCGCTGATGTTCAATCTCCCGGCAGCGCCATGGGTTTCCATGCGACTCGCCAGGTTCACGGTATCGCCCCAGATGTCGTACGCGAATTTCTTCTCACCCACCACACCGGCCACCACCGGTCCGCTGTGGATCCCGATCCGCACGGGCCATTCCTGCAGACCCTTGGCGCGTCGTTCCGTGTTGCTTTTCTCCACGGCCTCCAACATGGCCATGCCCATGCGCACGGCATCCAACGCATGTGTTGCACTCGGTTCCGGGATCCCCGATGCGCACATGTACGCATCGCCGATGGTCTTGATCTTCTCCATGTGGTGTGCGTCGCACAAGCGATCGAAGAGGCGGAAGTAGTGGTCCAGTTCAGCCACCAGCAGGTCGCTGTCCATGTTACTGCTGAAAGTGCTGAAGCCCTTGAAGTCGCTGAAGAGCACCGTGCATCGTTCGTAGCGGCGCGCTTTCGCGGCACCGCGCTCCTTCAATTCCTCTGCCGTGCTCGCGGGGAGGATATTCCGCAGAAGGCCATCGCTGCGCTCTTTCTCGGCAGCGAGTTCGCGTGTGCGTTCGCGCACGGTGCGTTCAAGCCGCTCGCGATCCAGCCGCAGTCGCCGCGTGCGCAACCGGACGAAGCCGAAGAAGCCGAGGAGCAAGGTGCTGCCACTGGCCACTCGGAAGGTTCCCGTTTGCCAGAACGGTGGTGCGATGGTGAACGCATAGGTCACCGGTTGTTCCGTCCAGATGCCGCTACCGTTCCGCGCCAGGACCTTGAACACATACTCACCCGGCGGAATGTTGCTGTACGTGACCCGATCCGTGGCGGTGATGGGGGACCAATCCGGATCGTAGCCCTCCAGGATGTACCGGTAGCGCACCTTCTCCGGGTACGCTAGGGAAATACCGGTGAATGCGAAGGTGAGGTGGTTCTTGTTGTACGGCAGTGCGAGATCCGAGGGCAATCCGCGCCGATCGGTCCCGGAGCACCACGGTTTCCAATCGGGATGTTCGTAGAACAACCGCAGGTCCGTGAGGTGTACGAGTGGTTCGCGTGGATCCTCCAACAACCACCGCGGATCATAGCGTGTAGCACCGCGCACCGTACCGAACCACATGGCGCTGTCACGGTCGAGCAGGCATGCGTTGCGAACGCACTCGATGCCGATGAACCCTTCGTCCGCACCGTAGTGCTTGAGATCAAGGACCTGCTCCTGCATCACGTCGAGTTCAAGCATATCAATGCCGCGCCGCGTACCCAACCACACGTTCTCCAGCGCATCGAGCAGGACCTGCTCCACTGAATTGCTGGACAGTCCATGGCCCACGTTGAAACTGTCCAGGTGGTTGAGGTGCAACCGGTACAGGCCATGGCCTTCCGTTCCGATCCAGAGATTGCCCGGCGTGTCGCGCGCGAGGTCGGTCAGTCCTACCGTGGGTACCTGAAGCTGTTGACGGAAGCGCCACGGCAAGGTGCGGGTTGGAAGCAGGAAGAGCCCGCGGTCCGTGGTTGCCCACAACGTGTCGCCATTGCATTCAACGTTGTTCACCGGGTGATCCAGACCGGCGATGTGCATGTACCTGCCATCTCCGGGATCGGCGTAGAGTCCGCGATCCGTACCCACCCACGAGCGCCCTTCGCGGTCCAGTTGGATGCAACGGATGTCCAACGCATCGATCCCCTTGCTCGCCGGAATTCGTTCGAAGCGATCACCCCGGCCGCGGAACAGACCGGAACCTTCTGTTCCGGCTAGCAGGAAACCTTGCACATCCTCGCCGAGGCATTGCACCGTGGGATCCGTCAATCCTGAACCGGGGCCGAACACCGTTACGATCTCCCCATTCCAGCGGGCCACACCTCCTCCGGCCGTAGCGAGGTAGAGGAGGTCGTCCGGCGTGCGGTGGATCGCGGTCACGGTGCGCGATGCCAGTCCATCACGGTCGGTGAAGTGCATGAACGCATCACCGGTGAAGCGCGCAACCCCACCGAATGCCGTGCCCACCCAGACCGCGCCGCTGCGATCCTCCATCAGGCAGCGCACATGATCGTGGCCCAGCCCGTTCTTCTCGCGGATCGTGCGCAGGCGTGGAAAGCCACGTGAACGCGAAAGATGCTGTAGGCCGGTCGGCGTGCCCAGCCATAGATCACCGTTGCGCGCGCGAATGAGCGCGGTGATGCGTGGATCCGGCCGCGCCAGCGGATAGATACCCAACATGCGATCGACCAGTGGAGTGGGATCCAGGTGGGTGTTGAGTTCCATGTAGCCATTCGAAGTACCGACGAGAAGACCGAGGCTGTCCGCGAACAGTGCGCTTACCCGGATGTCCGGTAGTAGTGCGTTGGTTGCGATCGGGTTCCACCGATCACCCTGAAGGATGTACACTCCACTGTCCGTGCCTGCGATGAGCACGCCGCGCACGCTGCGCACGAGCGCGTTCACCTGCAATGTTGCCAAGCCCACGCCGGACTCTTGCGCTGCGGATCCATCCGGCTTGCACCGCATGATGCCCGATCCCGCGGTGGCCCACCAGATCCATTCATCCGTGATGACAAAGTCCGTTACCGGATGGCCATCAGCGGCACGTTGCATCGATCTCAGGTCGCCACCTTCCCAGACCGCCGTGGTGCCATTCTCCCTTCCGATCCATACGCGGCCGTCCGGCGCACCGTGGATGGCGGTGATGCGATCCGGACCGCTACCCGCTCCGCCGATGGATTCGAAATGAGACCCTTCACTGCGCGCCGCTCCCTGAGCGGTCCCAACCCAGAGGAAGCCTTCCGAATCCTCGCACAGGGCGTTCACAGCAGCGCTGGGAAGACCCTCCTCCAAGGAAAGGGTCCGCAGGTCGTACTGTTGGGCGGCCGTGGCGAGGGACCCCAGAAGGAAGGCCAGCAACGGCGGACCAAGGGCGCATCGCATGGTTGGAAAGATAGCGCCGCCCGCCAATGAGCATGCCGAAAGCACTTGGAAAACGCCCGGTCGTGATCTTACCTTTCAGTCGCATCCAAACCAAACCTTTCCCATCATGAACATCACCTTCAATGAGTTGCGGCGGATCAAGGACAATCTGCCCGATGGGAGTATCCACCGCATAGCACGGCAACTGGACCTGAACGTGGAGACCGTGTGGAATTACTTCGGGGGATACACCCATCCGAACGGCCGGACCATGGGCGTACACTTGGAGCCAGGTCCCGATGGCGGAGTCGTCGCATTGGACGATACGCGCATCCTCGACATCGCTCAGGAGATCCTCAACGAGCGGATCGCCCACGTGTGATCCGGATCGTTCCCTACTTGAGATGATCAAGCAGGAAAAGAGCGCGGCCCTTTGTGCGGGCCGCGCTCTTTCATTTCAATAGGGGGTGTGAACCGCGATCGCTCAGCCACGTTCCTTTTTCGGGAATGGCTTGGGGGTGTAGAACCCTTCCTTTTTCTGGTACCCTCCTTTCTCAGGCGGTACTGATCCGCGCTCATCCTTGCCGCGATAGCTGGTCTGGTGCGGGCGATCACTTTTCTGGCCAACGCTTCCGCCCTTGTAACCACCACCACCTTTGTATCCACCACCACCGCCCTTGTATCCACCACCGCCACCCTTGTATCCGCCGCCGCCGCCCTTGTATCCACCACCACCACCTTTATATCCACCCCCGTCTCGTGGTGCGCGGGGTGCATCACTACCGGAACCGCCTTGTCCTTGACCTTGCTGGGCCTCATCCACACGGATCTTGCGGCCTTTGTAATTGGCGCTCTTGAATGCGTTGAAGACCTGCTCGAAGTGGGCGGGTTCGATGTCCACGAACGAATACACATCCTTGATCATCATGCGGCCGATCACATCGCCCTCCACGCCGCTGATGCCACACACATAGCCGAGCATCTTGCCCTTATCGAAGCCATCGGCACTGCCGAGGTTGATGAACATCTGGCGTCCGGTACTGAAGCGTTCGCGTGAGGATGGACGTTCCGCCCGGGCGGTATGATCCTTCCGGCTCATGTCCACGTTCAGGTCCGGCAATTCGCGGAACTGTGTGATCAAGCGATTGAAGGCGACGCTCATGAAGCGTTCGATCAACTCCTCTTTGCTGAAGATCGCAAGTTCCTCTTGCGCGGTCGGCAGGATCGCAGCGAGGGCGTCGTGATCAACCTCCACGGCTTTCAGTTTCGTGAGGTAGGCCAGCACCTGTGCCTTGCCGATATCACCGGCACCCGGCACACGGACATAGGTGAAGTGCGTTTTCAAGGCGCGCTCCAACTGGCGGATCTTGCCTACATCGCGCACACCGATGATGCTGATGGAGATCCCGGTACGTCCTGCGCGTGCCGTGCGGCCGCTGCGGTGCGTGTAGTTCTCCGCCTCGCCCGGCAGGTCGAAGTGGATCACGTGTGTGATGTCACTGACATCGATGCCACGCGCTGCGACATCGGTTGCGATGAGCAATTGCAAACTTCGCGCACGGTAACGACCCATCACATGGTCCCGCTGGGCTTGGCTCAGGTCGCCGTGGATGGCATCGGCCGAGTGGCCGTCCTTCATCAACGCGCTGGCGAGTTCCTGCGTTTCGTGCTTGGTCCGGCAGAAGACGATGGCGAAAAGGTCCGGGTCGGAATCGATGATGCGGCGAAGCGCAGCGTACCGATCACGCGCATGCACCACGCAATATTGGTGTTGGATGGTGGAAGCCGCCGCATTGCGCTCGCCCACTTGCAGTTCCTCCGCTTCGCGCATGTAGCGCTTGGCGATATGCCGCACCTCGCTGCCCATGGTGGCGCTGAAAAGCCACGTGCGCTTGTCCTCGGGTGTGTTCTGAAGGATGTCGGTGAGGTCCTCTTGGAACCCCATGTTCAGCATCTCGTCAGCCTCATCGAGGACTACGACCTGCACTGCACTCAGGTTGATACTGTCACGTCCGAGCAGATCCAGCAAGCGGCCGGGTGTGGCCACCACGATGTTCGCACCGCGCTGGATATCACGGATCTGGTCGCGGATGCTGGCACCGCCATAGACCGCGACGGGCTTCACACCCTTCAGGTGTTGGGCGAATTTCGTTAGATCGTTGGTGATCTGCACGCACAGTTCGCGGGTAGGAGCGAGGACCAACGCCTGGACATTGCGGACCGAAGGATCGATGTCCTCCAACAAGGGAAGGCCGAACGCACCGGTCTTGCCGGTACCGGTCTGGGCCAGCACAACCACGTCCTTTTCGGACTGCATCAGCAAGGGGATCGCCCGTTCTTGGACCGGGGTGGGTTCCTTCCAGCCCAATTCGTTGAGTGAAAGGAGGATCTCCGCGCGGAGACCGAGCGCGTCGAAGGAGGACATCTCAGTAGGGAAAAGGGGAGTGGAATGCGCTGGCGTCGCGCGGAACGGCCGGCAAGGTACGGCGTTGCGCGCGAACGGGGTAGCGGCCCCGCTGGCCCCGGCTATCTTCGCCGCCGATGTCCTTTTCGGAAGCCAGCTTCACCGGCACATTGCGCACCATCGCGGTCCTCGTGATCCTGTGGTGGGTGCTCCGCCTGATCCTTCGGTCGAATGCCAAAGGTCCTGTTGGACCCCAACCGCCACAGCGACCCAAAGGTGATGTGCGGATCGAACCCGCTCAGGGGAATGCTCGCGGCGGCGCAAATGATCCGGACATCATCGATGCGGACTTCGAGGAGATCAAGTAACAGCCCGAGTACACCAGGACACCCACATGAAGACGATCCCATGGAAGAAGCTGCTGCCGGTGGTAGTGGCCATCGCGGCATTCTACGCGCTCAGTTTGGCCTACTTCAGCCCGGTGCTGGAAGGCAAGAAACTGGTGCAGGGTGACCTGAAGAACTGGCAAGGCATGGCCCAGGAGATCCTGGAGCATCGCACCGCCTTCGATGAGGAGCCGCTCTGGACGGGTAGCATGTTCAGTGGGATGCCCGCATATCAGATCATGGTGCTGTGGCCGAAGAACCTGTTGCGTTTCGCGGATGATGTATTTCATGGTTTCCTGCCTCGACCGGCCAGCTTCCTGTTCCTCTATCTCTTGGGGATGTACATCCTGTTCCTGTGCTTGCGGGTGGATCCGTGGCTGAGCCTCGTCGGCGCGTTGGCCTTCGGGTTCTCGTCGTACTTCTTCGCGATCCTGGAAGCCGGGCACAACAGCAAGGCCAACGCCATCGGCTATATGCCTATGGTGCTGGGCGCCGTGTACATGCTCTATCGCGGACGCGTGCTCTTCGGCGGTGCGATGCTGGCCCTGTTCATGGGCTTGGAGATCGCCATGAACCACGTGCAGATCACCTATTACCTCGGTTTCGTCCTCGTGCTTTTCCTGCTCGCCGAAGCCGTGCGCGTGGTGCGCGAAAAACAGGCCGTGGACTTCGCTAAACGATCAGGCATCGGTGCGGTGGCCGTGATCCTAGCTGTTGCGTGCAACGCAGGCATGCTGTGGACCACTGCGGAATATGGCAGCTACACCACGCGCGGCAAGAGCGAATTGACGATCAAGTCCGATGGTTCTTCCGCCGGTGATGTGCAGACCAGTGGATTGGATCGGGATTACGTGACGCAATGGAGCTATGGCAAGCAGGAGAGTTTCTCGCTACTGATCCCGAACGCGAAGGGGGGCGCCTCCGCATCCATCATCCAGAAACAGGAGGACTTCAACCAGTTCAGTGATCCCACGTTCCGCAAGGCGATCATTGATGAGTACCAGAGCGGGGGCTACGTGAATTCCTATTGGGGTGATCAAAGCTTCACCTCGGGTCCGGTGTACATCGGTGCAGTGGTGGTGCTGCTCCTGCTGCTGATGCTTGGCAGCGTGGAAGGTGCGGGGCGATGGTGGATCCTCGGATCCATCCCCTTCCTGCTGATCATGTTGGCGATCAACAACGCGTCCGTGGAGAATGTGGACGGCGTGGCATACGTAGTCGGCATGCGAAGCGCCACGCTCATGGGCATGCTCCTCCTCGCGTATCTGGCAGCAGGCCTGTGGTTCGTTCGTGACGCATTGGTCTTCGCGCTCTTCAGCAGTTTGCTGATCACGTTGATGCTCAGTTGGGGGCACCACTTCATGCCCTTCACCGACCTTTTCCTTGATCACGTTCCCGGATACAGCAAGTTCCGCGCGGTCACCATCATCCTGGTCATCGTGGAATTGGCCGCGCCCGTGTTGGCTGTACTCTATCTCGATCGCTTGAGCCGCGAAGGGGTGTGGGATAAGGCGAAGCGGATGCGCTTCCTCATCCTGTCCGGATCGTTGCTCGTGGTGTTGTTGCTCTTTGCATTGATCCCGAGCAACCTGATGGAGTTCATCAGCGATGCGGAACGCGCCAAGTACAACGCGCAGATAGAGGGTGGTGCGCCGGAAGCGGCCGTGGTCGATTTCGTTTCGAACCTGAAGGAATACCGCATCGGTGTGTTCACCGGTGACGTGTGGCGCAGTTTCCTGTTCGTGGCCTTGGGCGCTGCGTTGGTGTATCTGTTCGGTCGCCGCACGGTCGGTCGTGGCGTGCTGGTCGCTGGACTTTCGATCCTTGTGCTAGCGGATCAATGGTCCATTGATAAGCGCTATGTGAACAACGAAAAGGACAAGGGCCGCTATCGCTCATGGGAGGATGAGAAGGCATCGCTGCTACCATTCAAGCCGAATGGATCGGACATGGCGATCCTGCAGAACGAATGGACACCGCAGGCGGAAGCGTACCAGAAAGGTGTGATCGAGAAGATGAAGGAGCAACGCTCCAACCTGCGCGGTGCGGATCGTTTGGTGGCGAAGGACGAGGAGATGATCGCGCGCTTTGGCAGTTTGCGTCGAACGACCGATTACCGCGTGCTCAACCTGGGTAACCCGTTCAACGATTCACGCGTGAGCTACTTCCACAAGAGCATTGGCGGGTACCACGGCGCGAAGCTGGAGCGCTACCAGGAGTTGATCGAATTCCACCTCGGCCCGGCGATCATGCGCATCGGTGGTCTGCTGCGCAGCGGGACATCACTTCCTGCGATGGACAGTTTGCTGGCGAGTGAAGGTGTGTTGAACATGCTCAACACGCGCTACCTCGTCTACGATCCGGAGCGCCCACCGATCATGAACACGAACACATATGGCAGCGCGTGGTTCGTGGATGAACTGCACTATGTGAAGGATGCCAATGAGGAGATCACCGCGCTCGGCACCATCGATCCCGCGCGTACCGCGCTTGTGGATGAACGGTATCACGCTGCGCTCGGTGATGGGGCGATCGCACCCGATCCCACGGCCAGTGTGACACTGGACAGCTACAACACGAACGAGCTGAAATACGCCGTCCGTTCCAACGGGGGCGGTCTCGTGGTCTTCAGCGAGATCTGGTACGGACCGGATTGGAAGGCGAGCATCGATGGAACACCCGTGGAACATGTGCGCGCCGACTATGTGCTTCGTGCACTGCGCGTGCCGGCCGGAGAGCACACTGTGGTTTTCAAAGTGGAAGGCGGAGCGTACAGCAAGTCGCAGCCGATCATGTTGGCGGGATCGATCCTGGTCCTGTTGATCGCGCTTGGTGCGATCGGGATGGAGGTGCGCCGGAAGCTCGGTGGGTCTGCGGAGGTCGGGGTATGAAGCGAGTGCTCATCATCAGCTACTACTGGCCGCCGAACGGTGGGGCAGGGGTGTACCGCTGGTTGAAGATGAGCAAGTACCTGCCCGAGTATGGTTGGCAGCCGGTGATCTACACGCCGGAGAACCCGGAGATGGTCGCCGATGATCCTGCGTTACTCAATGAGGTGTCGCCACAGGTTGAAGTGTTGAAGCGACCGATCACGGAGCCCTTCACCTTATACAAGCGCTTCACTGGACGCCGAAAAGACGAACGCGTGCAGACGGCATTCCTCAGCGAGAAGCGGAGCGGCGGTTGGAAAGAGGATCTGGCCCTGTGGGTGCGCAGCAACTTCTTCATCCCCGATGCGCGCGTGTGGTGGGTGCGGCCATCCGTCCGATTCCTTACGGATCACTTGGGCAAACATCCCGTTGATGTAGTGGTGACCACCGGACCACCGCACAGCATGCACATGATCGGGCTGGGGTTGAAGCGCACACTTGGTGTGAAGTGGATCGCCGACTTCCGGGACCCATGGACCGACATTGATTTCTACCAGCAGTTGAAGCTCTCGGCGCGTGCCGATCGCCGACATCGAAAGCAGGAACGCACGGTGCTCACCGAAGCCGACCGCGTGGTGACCGTGAGCTGGACCTGGGCGAAGGACCTTGAAGCGCTGGGCGCGAAGGATGTGGAGGTGATCACCAACGGGTTCGATCGTACGGATGTTCCGGATCCAGCAATTCCGAAGGATGAAGCATGGAGCTTGGTGCAGGTCGGATCGATGAGTGCGACACGTGATCTGCCGGAGCTCTGGAACATCCTCGCCGAGTTATGCCGCACCGATCCTGAATTCGCGGCGCGCTTCGTGTTGCGGTTCGTTGGTCCTGTTGATCATAGCGTGATGGAAAGCATCACCAAGGCTGGTCTCGGTGATCGCGTGGAACGCATCGGACGCGTGAGCCACGCCGAGGCGATGCAACACATGCAACGTGCGCGCGTGTTGTTGCTGCCGATCAACAACACACCGAATGCGGCGGGTATTCTACCCGGCAAATTGTACGAGTACCTGTCCGTCGGTCGTCCCATCCTGGCTGCGGGTCCTTCGGGTGACGTCGCTCGTGTCCTTGGTGCCCACCACCTGTTGATCTCCGGTATCCCAACTCGGGAGGATCGTGATCGCGTGCGCGAGCTCTTCACGCGCAACGGTCCCGTCGATGTTGCGGGGATCGACACTTACGATCGTCAGCGACTTGCAGGAAGCATGGCCACCTTGCTGGATACGATCATCGGCGATCCCGCAACCTAGCCGCCTACTTTCGCCGACATCATGGGCATCATCGCCAGGCAGGCCACCCTCAACACCTTGCTCGCCTACCTCGGGATCGGCCTGGGTTTCGTGAATGTGGTGTTGCTCTATCCACGCGTGTTGGCTGCGGATGAGTTCGGACTCACGCGCCTGCTTGTTTCCATCGCCACCATCGCTGCACAGGTGGCGCAACTCGGCGCGGAGAACACCGTGATCCGTTACTTCCCCTACTTCCGCGATCCGGAACGGAAGCATCGTGGCCTGCTCGGGATGCTGCTGCTCTTCGGTCTGGTGGTCGGGCTGGCATCCATGCTGGTGTTGGGTCTGTTGCACGGCACGTTCACGCGGATCTTCGCGGATCGCAACGCACTGTATGGTACACATGGATTGCTTCTTCTGCCGTTGGTCTTCGCGGAGATCTACTTCATCCTGTTGCGCTCCTACAGCCGCTCACTGCGGCGCACGGTGCAGCCCACGTTCATCCGTGAGTTCGTCCTGCGCATCCTACAAACGGCGCTGATCGCCTTGCAGGCGTGGCACCCGATGCCCTTCTCGCAGTTCATGACGTTGTACACGGGGATCTTTCTCGTCTGTACACTGTCATTGGTGTTCGATCTATGGCGCGCCGGGCACTTCGATATCGGTTGGCAGGAGCGCTGGTTGCCGAACCGCTTGCGAAAGAGCATGCTCACGTACAGTGGCTTCACGCTTTCCGCTGGACTGGCCGGGATCATTCTCGGGAACATGGATCAACTCATGATCGGTGCGCTCCTCGGCCAACATGCGCTCACCTATGTCGCGCACTATGCTGTTGCGTTCTACTTCGGATCGGTGATCGCGGCGCCGGGTCGTGCGTTGCTACAAGCGGCCACTCCGCTGCTCGCCGATGCTTGGAAGCGCAACGACCGCACGATGATCGATGTGCTCTACCGGAAGTCCGCCGTGGTGCAAGTGCTCGTGAGCGGCTTCCTCTTCCTCGTGATGTGGACGAGCATCGATGATCTCTTTGAACTGCTTCCAGCGGAGTATGCGGGTGCTTCGCAGGTCGCGCTGGTCATCGGACTGGCGTACTTGCTCACCAGCGCGATCGGACTTAGCGTGGGTATCATCAGCATGTCGCGTAGTTACAGGTTGGATGCGTGGAGCAGCATCAGCATGCTGGTGATCAATCTGATCGCGAACTTCTTCCTCATCCGGAGCATGGGGATCATCGGAGCGGCGTATGCCACACTGATCTCATTGGTGGTGGTGAATGCCTATCGGACCTGGTTCCTCTGGTACCGCTACAAATTGTGGCCCTTCGATCGGCGCACGGTGCTCGTCGCGGCACTCATCATCGTACCCGCACTTGTTCTGCCTTGGCTGCCACTTACCGGCAACCCCTGGGTGGATCTGCCGCTGCGAGCGCTCATCGCCACGGTGATCTTCTGGCCGGCAGCCTATGTGCTGAAGCTGATGCCCGATCTGCTGGACTTCCTGAAGACGGTGCAGCGCAAGGCGCAGCGTTAGGGCTACTCGCTGATCGCGCGGATCGCGAAGCTCAAGTGGCGGTCGGTTTCGTGGGTTAGGAGGATGAGCTCCCAATCGTACTTCACACAGAATTCGTGTACGGCTTCCACTACGCCGTAGCGAACCCCACCGTCCCAATTCCCGGTGACGTAATCGTGTCCAGCGATGATACCTCCCGCCTTCACCTTGGTCTTGGTATGCATGGCATCACTACCAGCGCCACAGGAGTGGGGAGTATTCGAAAGGGGGCTACTTCCCAAGAACAGCGACGACCCTTCGAGTAAGCAGCGAATCGAGCCAAGGCCACCATGCGAATAGCTTGATGCCTTTGACTCGCTCATGCCGGAACACTCGAATGTTGAAAGCCAGTTTATGAAAGAGAGACCGTGCCTCGGGGATGGTGATCCGGTTCAATTCAAGATAATGGTCAATGACCGAACTGCTTCCGATCTCCGGTCCTTTGGCCTGCATGTGTTCCAGAACGTTGACCAGCGTCCGGTCCGAGAAGATCAACTGGCACCAAGGGATATATATGTGGTCGTATAGATGACCGGCATCGAAACTTGTCCATGGAGGGAATTCCATGCAGATGCTCCCTCCGGGTCTCAATACCCGCTTCAGTTCTTGCAACACCTGTTCGAGGAGAGGGCGAGCGACATGCTCAAAGACATCGTTGAGGAAGATCACGTCGAATGAATCCGCAGGAAAATCCAGTTTGGAAAGATCACCGACCATGAATTCCACCTTGACATCCGGATGCGCGCGAAGGAATTGTTGAGCATGCCCTATCCGAACAGGATCAAGATCAACGCCGACAATGCTGCGGCATCCCTTGGTTGCGTAGTACAAGGTCTTTCCTCCGGGCCCACACCCCGCATCCAACACCACTTTGCCTTTCAGGTCAATGGACGAGGAGAACAAGCTGTAGTTCTTTTCCGCCCAATGGAACTGAGCTTCGGAATAGGCACCTGGTGATCCGCGACCTTCGATCCCACGTTTCGGGAATGCCCGGTTCAACAACAGGCAGAGACGTTCGCTCAAGCGCATGCCATGCTAGATGATGATCGTTGCGGATTTGAGGGCCAAATCTAGCCTGCCGATCGTCGAATGCCGATCCCGTCAGGTCGGCATGGCCGACAATAGCAACGTCAATTAGCTATTCAAGGAGACCGACCAGCTCGGCATATCCGAGAACCACTCCGTTCCTATCCTTAAGGATCACTAGAAATCGTCCCGGTGCCGGTGGTTGAATGGTCACCTTCTGTGGGCTGCGATCATCAATGGGAATTTCCTGGATCGGCCGTCCGGTGGGATCGACGATACTGATCCAACCCGCACGGAAATTATCAGGCAGTTCCAATCGGCTCCGATCATATAGGGCAACAGGATTTGGTGCCAAATGAAGTTCCGTGATCCTCGAATAAGTGGGCACCGAGACATGCCCATGCGGCTTGATATTCAAACGGGGCCGTTTGGCCGGGTTGGCGTATGCGTTCCCACAAAAGAACAAGCCCCTGGTAGGGTCCTCGATCTGTACGCGCAAGAGAATGCCCTGTGCTTGCGACGGATCATTGATCATGGCTTGGACCATAGCAGTTATTTCGATGTTCATGTAGTCCTGGATCAACTGTGTGCTCTGCACAAGGCTCACAGCATTGACCGAGGATACAGAAGGCTGCGTGTTCCAAGTCACTGTATTGTCCTCCCAGAACTCCGTGATCTGTTCGAGGTAACAGGCGTTGGCGCCGATGTTCCCCACAGAAGCGGCATCGCCCAGACCAACGGCACCTCGGCCGAATAGATCCAACGTCGCTTCATCGATCAGCGAGCCCGGCGGAAAGTCGCTCAGGTCGAAGTGGATCAGGGAACGAGAGTTGTTCTCTCCACCCATATTTCCGGGTTGGGAGAGCGCTCCAAACCAGTCCGCACCATTGTAATTGGTATTCTCCGAATTCAGGTTGTAGTGATATCCGATCACCGCATCTTTTTCAGAGTAGATCTGGACGACAGCCTGTCCACTTGTAGTCGTTCCGGATACCAGGATCAGTAAACACAAAGCCGTTCGAGAACCCATTGTGAGGAAGTTGGATGTTTCCGAAGATAGCGCAACCTGTTGGAGTTTTGGAGAGGATGCCTACCCTAGTTTCGCTGCGCCGTGAACAAGATCCGCAAACCCAAGTTGATCTACTGCACCACGATCATGGCATCATTCGCGCGGAATGATGTGGCCTTGCTCTCCAAGGAATTCGAGGTGGTGATCCACGTCTTCGCACCAAGGAGCAAGTGGCTAACACCGTGGTCCTTGATCCGACAACTCTTCTTCCTGCTGCGCCACCTTCCATCCGCTGCGGTGAGCGTCACCCAGTTCGGTGGTTTCCATTCCTTCCTGCCGGCCTTGCTTGGTCGGATGTTCAAGGTTCCAGCCGTCATTTCACTTGGTGGTTATGACTGTGCTTCGTTCCCATCGTTCCGCTACGGTGCGCATCACCGTTTCCCCATGGGTTGGATGACGCGCAGGTCATTGCGCATGGCAACTCACCTGGTGCCTTGCAGCGAGAACCTGATCCATTCCGATCAACATTACTCAACGGCAGCGGGTGATCCGATCCATCAAGGCTACAAGGCTTTCGATCCCGGGAACAGCACACCCTGCACGGTGATCGCGTACGGCTACGATCCGGAGCGATTCAAACCCGTCGGCGTGCGACGTCCCGGATCCTTTCTCACCGTCGCGCAAATGAACGCGCCGAACTTCCAACGCAAGGGGATCGATCTGTTCTTCGCTATGGCCGAGAAATTCCCGCAATGCCATTTCACCTTGGTCGGCAACACCACGGCCATGCGATACGATCACGTTCCCACGAACGTGGAATTGATCGGTTTCATTCCCTACGAGGAGTTGCCTGCGATGTATGCGCGGCACGAGTTCTACGTGCAACTGAGCATTTGGGAAGGATTCCCCAGCGCGCCCTGTGAAGCGATGCTCTGCGGCTGTGTGCCGATCGTGAGTAAGGTGGCCGCGTTGCCGGAGATCGTAGGGGACACGGGATTCGTTGTGGAGCACCGGAACGCGGTCGAATTGCAACCCATCATTGGTGCAGCCTTGTTGTGTGACACCGGGTTGAAAGGAGCGATGGCCCGTCAGCGGATCACCGATCGATATCCGATCACAGCGCGTCAGCGTTTTTCAGATCTTGTTTCCGGGATCGCTCGAGCGGAGCGATGACCCGGTGCTTCGCGACCTTGGCGCAGTACATTCGGATCCATATCTGGGTGTGAAATGAAATCGACCCCACTGTTGATCGCGCTCTGCGTGACCCTCACAAGTGCGAAGGGTGTTTCCGCCCAGGCTTCATTCCAATGGGAACAACGTGCGTCGCTCCCCGCAAGTGGCCGGTACGGTCCATTCACGTTCGTGATCGGTGCGTACGGTTATGTAGCAGGTGGGGGGAATGCCAGCGGCACCCTGACCGAATGCTGGCGATATGACCCGGTAGCCGATGCGTGGAACCAGGTCGCAAGTTTGCCAACACCAAGAAGGCACGGTGCATCCTTCAGCGTGGGTGGAATGGGCTATGTGGCTTGTGGTCAAGCAACGACGAGCAGTTGGACCACCACACTGTATGCCTATGACCCGATCTCCGATTCGTGGGCAACGAAAGCGTCGCTGCCTGGCACGCCGCGCTATGGCGCGCACGGCTTCGCGATCAATGGGTTTGGATATGTCGGCGGTGGGAACAGCGGATCCGGCACCGGTCCGTTCCTCGATGACATGTGGCGGTATGATCCCGTGAGCGATACATGGACCGCTGCGACGGGGATCCCCGGACTTGCACGATATGGGTCCACGGCTTTTACATTGAACGGAAAGGGTTATGTCCATGGTGGAAGGGATGCCAGCTTGGACTTCACCAATGAATTGTGGGAGTTCGATCCGATCGCGGAAACGTGGACCAGCAAGCCGCCGATGCCGGGCTTGGGTCGATCATGGACCATGGTGATGGCCTTTCAATACGATGCGGTCATTGCCGGAGGGAAGGATGTCGGACTCAATGTTTTCTATGATGCTTACCGGTATCATCCTGCGTCGAACACATGGAATCCGATCCCGGATTACCCGGGAGCTAGTGGTTGGAGTGGTACATCGTTCGGTATCGGTGATCGCACATTCGGTGGGCTGGGTTCGCACTTGCTCCCGAGCGAGACCTACCACAATGATCTCTGGGAATTGGTCAAAGTGGATCTCAATGGGGTCCGGGAACCGGAAGAGCGGGACGGACGACTCCGCATTTCACCCAATCCATCGAATGGGGATCATGTTCGGATCACTGCAACGTGCTGCGTTCCTCCTTCCGGAGTAGAGTTGCAGCTGATCAATGCGCTCGGCCAGCAGGTCCTATCAGTACCGTTCATCGAAAGCGAACCCGTTGACCTGAGCGGGGTCGCCTCCGGCATCTATACCCTGAGGTTGCTCGCGGACCGTACCACCTTCATGAGCGGTCGGATCACGGTTAGTCGGTGATCATCCCAAACAATCGTGGACGCTGTTAGAAACTCCTCCCGATCGCTACCACGTACCTAAAAGCGAAATGATCCGACTCGCCCGCCGGTAGTGCCGAGAGCAACAGCGGCATATCGAAGCGGATCGTGAGCGGCTTGAGGTCCGTGAGCGGTCCCCAGCGTTTGATCGTGAGCGCACAACCGGCACCGGCATCCGCGCGCGGATCAGCGATGGTCAACGTGGTGCTCCCTGATCGGCGCGTGCGATAGCCCATCACACCCACATCGCCGAAGAGGTACGCATCGAGGTGAAGGACGCGCGCGAGTTTGCCGGGACGGAAAGGCACAAGTCCGTCGAGGTCGATCTCGCCGCTCATGGATGCACCCGTGTTGCCGAGGTAGGTGTAGATGAGGTCATCATCGCTCGTGAGTTCAGGCGCGAGGTAACCTGCATACCCGCGCAAGCCAAGACCACCGCCCTGTTGGAAATGGTTCACCCCCGCACCGAAGCCTGACCAATCATAGGGCACCATGCCAACACTGCGCGTGTACTTGTTCTCCATCAGGTCCTCGGGCGATGCTCCCGCGAGGTACAATGCACTTTCACGCGGCGTTGATCCGCTGCCGTACTGTGCGAATACACGCGTCCGGAATTCGAGTCCGGCGGCATTGGTGGTGTTTACCGCCTTGAGCCGGAGCCACCCATAGCCCGCTGCGGATCCAGGCGCGCTGGAACGGGTCTCAAAGAGCAGATCTCCGCGGCCCATCGCGTAGTCGTACCGGTGGCGGACGCTGGTGTTGATGGAGGCGTTCAACGCATTCAAGTCCCACTCCTGCGGGTTGATGAGGTAGGTGAGGTCCGTACTGTCCTTGCGCCAGAAGTACAGCGCTTCCACTTGCGCATCCGTTCGGCCGTTGGGCAAGGAGTACTGGAATCCTGCGCTGAACCGGTTCAAGCCATCGAGCATTCGCGCTTGCGCAAAGACGCTGGATCCCTTCAGCAGTTTCTCCGTACCGTTCGAGTAAAGGAAGTTGAAGGAGATCGGATCGAAGCCGGTGTTCGCATTGCCGGGAATGGAATCCGCCGGCACGTCCTTCGTATCCGGTGGGAGGTATTGTCCAAGGCCGGTGTTCAACCACGCGCTTAGCGAGAAGCGGTGCTTGTACTTCATGTAGCTACCGTTCACGTGGAAGCCGGCCTTCACACCGTCATAGCCGTTCCACCAAAGGTCCGGCCGCACGAAGGCCTCGTAGGTCCGTCGGTCCGGGTAGTTGCGGATGTGGTGATCGAAGGTCACTTCCACGGGTAGTGCCATGTGATCATTCAATTTGTTCGCATCCGCCAATCGGTTCGTGGGATCGATGTCCACTTGCGAGATCCCGGTGGGGATGTTCACCTTGGCCGTGTAGGACTGCTGCAATTCACCCAGGCCGATCCATCGCGGTAGCACCGTCGCATTGGTCTTCTTCTCGAACCACGTATTGGGAATGTGGAAGTCATGGATGTTCCCATCATTGCCGGTCACGCGAAGATCGATCGGCATCTGCAACGATCCCTTCCGTTTGATCTCGATCGTCTGTCCGGCATCATTGCGTTTCCCGGTGACCTTGCCCACGGCGTAGTCGATCCGCTTGTCCGTTTCGATCCACTGATCGAAGAACCAGTTCAGGTCCACCTTGGTGAAATCGATCATGCTCTGTCGGAAGTCCTCCGGGTACGGGTGACAGATCTTCCATTGGTCGAAATAGTGCTGCATCGCAGCGAGGAAGAGATCATCCCCCAAGGTGTACTGCAGGTTGAAGAGCATGACGGCCGTCTTGCTGTACACATGGCCGTATCCACCGAAACCCTTCGCGGACAAGTAGTCGAACTCGTCACTGTGCGTGTTGATCGGAGGTAGGCGATCGCGCACCGCATCGCGCTGGTAGCTGTAATAGACCTCGCTCTCCCGGGCCAGTTCGGGTTTGGTGTAGCGCTGCTCGTACTTCGTTGCCGGTTCCTCCACCACCACGGTGTCGCCGTCGATCTTCTCCAATCCCCAGGCGGTGAGGAATTGCGTGAAGCCCTCGTCCATGAATGCACGATAGGTCTCATTGCTGCCCACCATGCCGAAGAACCAGTTGTGCCCGATCTCATGCACGAACAATCCGCGGTAGTTCGGCTCGTTGCCGCTATCCAAGGTGAGCATGGGGTACTCCATGCCGTCGCGTGCGTCGGCCACGATCATCTTCGGGTAGGCGTACATGCCGAAGGATGTGCTATGCGCTTTGATGACCTTCGCGCAATACTCCGCCGCATTCTGCCACTTGCTCGCGTGTGGTTCCTGCACCAGTGCGATGCACTTCACGCCGTTCCATTCGGCTTCACCGATCCGGTAGGTGGGGTCCGCCGTGAACGCGAAGTCATGCGTGTTCTCGCTGTGGAACTTCCACACTTTCCGTTTACCGGGTTCCGGAGGCGTGATCACCGAAGGCGCTTCGTTCCAAGGTTTGTCCTTGAAGTTGGTGATGTCCAAGCGCGCACGCAGATCCGCAGGCATCACCTCGCTCGGGTTCTGCAACACGCCGGTGGCATCGAGTACGTACTGGTGCGGGAAATCCAGTTCCACGTCGAAGGTGCCGAAGTCCCCGTAGAACTCGCTGCCCAAGTGCTGCTGCGTGTCCCAGCCGAACTTGCGATCATAGACGGCGATGCGCGGATACCAATGCACACCGTCATAGTGTTTGGATCCCCATGAATTGAAGAGCTTCATCCGGCGTGGCAGACCATTCGCCCAATGCGTGCTGAAGGAGATCCGGAAGACCGTGCGTTCACCGGGAGGCAATGGCTCATTCAACCAGACCTTCAGGACGGTGTTGTCCTGTTCCGTGCGCAGGGTATCGCTTTCCGAGGTCAGGCTCTTGATCCGCGTGCCGGCGTAGGCCATTTTCCGGTACCGCCGCATGTCCTCGCCCTCTGCGGCCATCTTTTCCGCGAGGTGTGATCCATTCACATAGGCTTCCTGGTAGAGGTGGAAGAACACATACCGCAGCGTGTCGGGTGAATTGTTGTTGTAGTAGAGGGTGAGTTCGCCATCGATCGCATCCAACTCATCATCCATGCGCGCCTTGATCAGGTAATGGACGTCCTGCTGCCAATAGCCTTCATAAGGTGGGCGGTTCTTCCAGTAGTACGGGTTGTCCGCGTTGCGATAGGTGTTCGGCGGATGTTGGTCATCATACCGTTGGGCTGGTAGGCTAAGGGCCAATGAGAAGGCGCAGAGTAGGAGTATAGGTCGCATGGAGGTGCCTGATCCGGGCATGGGCCCGAAGGTATCCGGAAAGGTTGGATCGGATCAGACCTCCAGCCGTGAACGGTGCAGGATCCGCGCACGGGCAATGCTCGTGTTCAACTCGTAGCCCACGAGGATCGCGATCATGTTGAAGTAGATCCACAGCTGCACGGCCAGGATCGCACCGATGGACCCGTACAGCGCATTGTAATTGGTGAAGTGCCCGAACATGAATGCAAGGGCCTGTGAGACGACGAGGATCAGGAACACGGCCAATAGAACGCCGGGGGAGAAAAGCTTGAACCGGCGCGTGGTCGGGTCACCCGCATTGTAGAGCAAGGAAACGGACATGGCCACGATCAATACCGAGATCGTCCACTTCACGGCGAAGAGTGCCAGTACATGGAGTTCACTGGTGAAGAAACCAAGGCCGTCCAACTTGTAGATCACGGTGCCGCTCACGGTGAGCAACGGAATGGCAATGACCATGAGCACGGTGAGCGCTACCAGCAGACCAAGGCTGAGCAGGCGCTGCTTGAAGGGACTGTGCCATGTGGTGTGATTCGCGCTTCCGCTGAATCCGGCCAGGATCGCATCGATGCTGTTGCTGGCGAGGTAGATACCGACCAGGAAACTGATCGAGAGCAAGGTCCCGTGCTTCTTCACCACCAGATCCTCCAACGTGCTTTGGATGAACTTGAAGACTTCCATCGGCATCATGTCCTTGAAGGTGACCAGCAGCTTGGTCTGGAAGTCCTCGATCGGGACAAAGGGGATGAGGGTGAGCAGCACGATGACCGCAGGGAAGAAGGCCAGGAACAACTTGAATGCGATAGCGGATGCGCGCGTAACGATCCGGCCCTGGCCAGGGCTGACACGAAGAAGCGGGAGATCCGGTACAGGTTGAACCCTTCGCAGCCCGGGAGAATGATCCGTTGGCTCCACCCGATCAGCCGACGGAACGTCCTGGAAAACATCAGTCGGCGCAGCAGACGTTTGATCATGCTCTCAGTGTGCTTTCAAACTGAGGTCCAACGCACGGGCGCTGTGCGTAAGCGCACCGATGGAGATCGAATCGACACCGGTTTCCGCGTAGGATCGGATGGTTTCCAAGGTGATGCCGCCGGACGCTTCAGTGATGTATTTCCCTTCGATCCGGTCAATCGCCTTGCGCAACAAGTAGGGCGTGAAGTTGTCCAGCATCACCCGTTGTACGCCGCCTGTCCGCATCACGAGTTCCACTTCTTCCAAGTTCCGGGTTTCCACCTCGATCGGCAGATCCTTGCCTGTGCGTTGCAGGTATTCCTTGGCAGCAGCGATCGCCTGCGGGATCCCGCCGCACATATCGGCGTGGTTGTCCTTGATCATGATCATGTCGTGCAGCCCGAGACGATGATTGGTGCCACCGCCAAGACGCACGGCCCATTTCTCCAACTCACGAAGTCCTGGCGTGGTCTTCCGCGTATCGAGGATCTCGCACTTGGTGCCTTCCACCGCGTCCACGTATTGCCGCGTCAGCGTCGCGATCCCGCCAAGGCGCTGCATGAAGTTGAGCATCACGCGTTCCACGGTCAAGATGGATCGTTGCGGCCCACGAAGATCGAAGGCGATGTCAGGCGGCGATACACGCGCTCCATCGATGATGTACACGCGCAACGAAAGTTCGGGGTCAAAGCGTTTCGCGATGTGCTCCGCGAGTTCAACGCCGGCCAGGATGCCATCCTGCTTCACCAACAACCGGGCGGCGCCTTTCGATCCTTCCGGGATGGTTGCCAGCGTGGTATGATCACCATCGCCCACATCCTCGCGGAAGGCGCGATCGATCAATTCGTCCGTGCTGGCAGGCAGCACGATCAGAAGTCGTTCTTGCTGGTCTCGATCCGCAACTGCTTCACCTGGAAGCTCTCATCCACACGCTTCAGGAAGAAGGTGGTGCGGAAGTATCCGGTGGTGGTGCGCAGGATCCCGATGAAATACTTGTCGCCACTCTTGCTCACACCGCTGTGCTCGATCACCATGCCGACCGGTGGATGATCGTTGAAGAACTTGCGGAGGATCTGCTCGGCTTGGGCCTTGCTGTACACATCGGCCGTTTCCTTCACCGTCAGGTCGATGTTCGCAATGAACAAGGCGGAGAGGTCTTTTGAATTCCCTGATCGCAGGGCTTCCACCACTTGGTCCTTCACGACATCCTGACTGAATAGGCCCGTGGCGAAGAGCATGGCGGTAATGGGCAGGAGGATGCGGATCATGGGTCGGATCATTTGTGCCGAAATTTGGCAAATACCGGGCCACCAGGAACCATCGGAAGCCACCGACTTACCAACACGATCGCACACATGAGGATCAGGATCCTGTTCGTAGGCAAGACCGCACGCGGACCCGTGGCCGATCTATTGTCCGAGTACGTGGACCGCACGCAGCGCTTCGCCACCATTGAATTGGTCGTGGTGCCGGAAGCGGTCGGCGCTGACCCATCCAGACAGCGCGAGACGGAGAGCACACGGCTGATCGCCGCTCTTCAACCCGGCGAGCGTGTGATCGTGCTGGATGAGACCGGCGTACAACTGAGCACCGTCGCCTTCGCGAACAGGATCGGGACGTGGAGGGATCAAGGTGTTCGCCAACTCGCTATCCTGGTGGGAGGCGCTTATGGACTCAACGACGCCGTGCGACAACGTGCTGATCTGGTACTTGGCCTATCGTCCATGACGTTTCCGCATCAACTGGTCCGTGTGATCCTTGCGGAACAACTATACCGGGCGTTCACGGTGCTGAACCGGTTGCCCTATCATCATTGACCCCGCGCCGGGAAGGGGAGAGGACCTTCAATACCCTGTTCATCAAGTCGCGTACGAAGCCGCTCGACGCTGGCCAACTCACCGTTCAAGTGGATCGGGCCGGCGTTCTCGCGCAATTTTTCGAGCGAGCCGATCACCGCTGTCGGTGTGAGGTACTTGGAGCAATACTCAAGAACCGCCGAGCGCATGGCCTTGATCGTCGCGGGATCCAACGACCGGATCCGTTCCAATGTGCTGACAAGACCCTCTTCATCACGGAATGAAAGGCACTCGATGCCATCGTGCAATGGTGGCTCCAAGAGATGTGCGTGCTGCAGGATCGGAATGCACCCAGCGAACATCGCTTCGATCATGTTGTGGCACAGGGGCATCACCACACCGCTCGGCGCTAGGAAGAAGTCGAAGCGCGCTAGGACACCATTCAGATCCTTCGGCCTGATGTACTCACGGTGCCGGTCCATCAGTACGATATAACGCTCCGTATCCGCCATGATCGCTGCGACGGTGTCCGGCCGGTGGATGTGATCAGCGAAGCGCCGCTGGATGATGTCCATCAACTCGGCGCGACGGAAGCACCCGAACACGGTGCTCGGTTCCTCGCGGGTATAAGCGAGGCGATCCATGTTCCCGAAGAAGAAGACCTTTCGTTGGCGGTCCGGTCCTGCTTCCGGCAATGGCATTTTAAGTAACCCAAGGATGTACCGCGTATCCACCATCGGCATGGGGACATACAGACCTTGACCATCCTCTCCCGGGATCCGGAAGGCGTCCACATCGATCAGCGTGTGGTTCCGGGATGTGCATCGGTCCGTGATAAGCCAAGCTCCCGGATCGGGTTCTCGCAAGCAATACAACCGGAAACTTCCACTTCGTCGGAAGAGGTCGTGGGATGCCCACGACGCGATGAACCGCCAGCGATGCCGGAGGTGGACGGTGTATCCCTGGTCCATCAGGAACAACACCAGGATGTGCAGATACCGGTGCCACAGGTTCTCACGCAGATCCAGGTACACCACTTTGGATCCTGCTGATCCCACGCGGCGATGCGTGACACACCAATGCCACATATTCACCACGTACCACCGAACACCTGAGAGGAAACGCCTGAGCATGGAATACAACTTGACCGGATCGATCGGCTGCGAAGTTGGGGCAACCCTGCCTTCACATCGCTGTCCTTGTGGTGATCACAGAGAAGGCTGAACCTTCGTTAACGACCTTTGGCCCCATGTCCCTACTCTGGGTCTATTACCACGGATACGTCGATATTGCCTATTGGGAATGGGCCATGGGACTGGTATGCCTAGTGGTACTCTTCGCGGTCTTCGCTCGTGAGAAGAGCGTGATGATCAAACAACACCCGGAGTACAAGCACTACGTGTGGGGATTGCTAGCGAAGGTGGTGGGCGGGGTGGCCTTCAGCCTCATCTACTTCTACTACTACGAAGGTGGGGATACGATCGCGTATTTCTATTCAGCGGTTTCCATGGCGCGGCTTGCGGAGCAGGACCCCAGCACTTATTTCTGGGTATTGTTCGGTGATAACGACTGGCAACACCTTTCGGTCTTCAATGACAACATCGGCTATCCGTTCAGCCATGTGTATTATGATGCGCGGTCGTTCTTCCTGATCCGGATCATCAGCCCATTGGTCATGTTGACCTTCCACAGTTACTTGCTCACCACGCTGATCCTGGCAAGTATCTCGTACATCGGTATATGGCGCTGCTACCGGACGTTCGTGAGTTACTTCCCTTCATTGACGAACAAACTCGCCATCGCTTTCCTGTACATGCCGTCCGTGATCTTCTGGGGTTCCGCCATCATGAAGGACACGATGACCCTGAGCGCTGCGTGTTGGTGGGTGCATTGTACGGATCAGGTCTTCTTCAAACGGAGAAGGATCCCATTCAACGTGCTTGGCCTTTTGCTGAGCATGTATCTCCTGCTGATGATGAAGCCGTACATCTTCATGGCCTTGCTGCCGATGTCGATCCTATGGCTGCTATATGCGCAGATCTCTCGCATACGCAGCACCATGGTGAAGTTCGTGCTTGTTCCGATGGCGGTCGTCCTCATGGGAGGAGCTTCCATGTTCCTGCTTTCCAAGCTGGGGGATAACCTGGGGAAGTTCTCACTGGATTCAGCCATCGAGACGATCCAGATCACCCAACAGGATATGGTGCGTGTGGACCAATATGGCAGTAATCGATTCGACGTGGGCACGATCGACGGTACCATCGGCGGATTGCTCGCCAAATTCCCGGTGGCGACAAACGCGGCGCTGTTCAGACCTTATCTGTGGGAAAGTAATTCCATCGTGATGGTGCTCAGCGCACTGGAGAACGCTTGGTTGCTGGGATTCAGCCTCGTGTTGCTCTTTCGAACGCAGGTGACGTTCTTCCTGCGCGCTGTACTCGGGAACCCGATCGTGCTCATGTGCTTCGGCTTTGTTATCCTGTTCGGATTCTCCATCGGGATCTCCACCCCGAACTTCGGAGCTCTGGTGCGATTCAAGATCCCCTTGGTCCCCATGTTCGTGGCTTGCCTTTACATGATCGACCTGTTGAACAAACACCGCTTGAAGAGCATCCACGGTGGAGCACCGTTCGACCTCCATCTCTTTCGCAACGGCGAACCAAGAGCCGCTCAACAAGGCCCTTCTTTCGAACGAACGACACGAGCTGGAGCCGGAGGCGAACGATACCGATCGGCACAACCGGAAAGGAACGTTCGTGTATGAGACGGGACTCGGGCAGTGCAGGCACGATGAATGCGATCGACGCCAAGGAACGCGCCGTGGACACAGTGGTCTTCTGCCAGCATGGTCTTTCGGATCCTCTGGTCGCAACCCTCATCCTGGACTACGTGCGGAGATCCATCGCAGCAGGCGATATCCGCAGCTGTCTCTTTTTCACTGAGGAGCCTCCTGACGCAACGATACCATCCGGCATACGTGAAGATCTCCAGTTGTCGGGGATCCAATGGAGTCCGCTGTATTACGATGTGCGCGGTGCTCAATGGGTCCAGAAGGTGCGCAATGTCCTTCGTATGTTGAACCGGACGCGCAAGTATGTGCGCGGGAAGCGCATCTGCCGCTTGATCGGTTTCCTTTCTTTCGGCGGCACCTATGCATTGTTGGCCCAATGGCTGGGCTTCGGCCGCGCGATGGTGATCTGCTTCGAACCTCACAGCCGTTACATGATCGAACTGGGCGCATGGGGGAAAGGATCCTTGAAAGCCCGGGTGGTCGGTTGGCTCGAACGCAGGCAGATGCGCGATCTCGATGCGCTGGTGGTGCCCACATCGGCGGTGAAGGAACTCGTGCGTTCGGAACGTTCGATGGGCCGTGTGGTGCAACAGGCGATCACCATCGATGTGAACACCAACCTCTTCGATCCGCAGGCAAGGGAACGCTTGCGCCTGGAGTTGGGCTTCGGAGATTCCATCGTGCTGGCCTATGTGGGTAAGTTCGGCGGCATCTATCATTCCATTGATGACTATTTGCGCTTCCTCAATGCGCTGTTCGCGGCGAACACCCGCGTTCGGGCCTATATCATAACAGGACAAGTGGAAAAGGAGTTGATCATGGATCACCCGATCCGGATGTTGAACCAGGACCGGATCACGGTACGTGGCCCTGTTGGGTCGAATGCACTTCATGCACATTTGTCCGCTGCGGATATCGGCGCAGTGGCGATCCCTCCAACACCTTCGCAGGCCTATCGGACACCGGTGAAAACAGCACACTATTGGGCCGCAGGGTTACCGATCCTCATTCCTCATGGCGTTTCGGATGATCATGCCATCGCAACAGCCGAGGGCGTCGGGATCGTGGTCAAGGACCTGGTGCCGGAAGAGGCCATGTTCGTCGCGTCATACCTGGAGAAGATGATGGATGAGGACCGGGATGGCCTTCGACGACGCTGCATGGATACCGCCTTCCGGTATCGCGATTCAGGTTTGATGGTGGAACGGATAAGAGCCTTGCTGCCATGCGCATAGTGATCAGCGGTGCGAGCGGATTCGTTGGGCGGATGCTCTTGGAACGCCTGTTGCATGGCCGCGCGGCTGATGGAACGCCAGTTGTCGATCAAGTTCCAACGGATGTATCCATCGTTGCCTTGGTACACAAACCCGCCTCACTGGTCCTGTTGAAAGAGGTCCATCCCGATCTGGAGGTCCACCGTGTGGATGGATGGGACGATTTGGGACTGGAGAGCATGGTACTTGGTGCCGATGTCTTCTTCCATCTGGCGTGGTCATCGGTTCCGCGGATCGCCGCGCAGGATCCGGCACGCGATGTTCGCGAGAACGTGGAGGGAGGTTTACGCCTGCTCAATGGCATATCGAATGCAGGGGTCCGTCGGTTCGTATTCCTCTCCTCCGGGGGAACGGTGTACGGTTCACGGACAGGGGCGCCCATTACGGAGGATGTTCCGGTCGACCCGACGAATGCCTACGCGTGCGGGAAGGTCTGCTTCGAGCAATACCTCCGTGAACGCGCCGAGTATCACGGGTTCGAGCAGGTGATCCTTCGCCCATCGAATCTGTACGGCGACCCGAGCGGACCCACCAAACAACAGGGTGTGGTGGAGCATTGGTTCGGTAGCATCGCTGCGGGGCGGGCCATCGATGCATGGCATGGGTTGGACGTAACCCGTGACTATCTCCACATCGACGACATTGTGGACGTGCTTATAGCCGCCATGTCGAAGCCGGTCCAGGCCTCCACATTCAACGTCGGAACCGGTATCGGCACATCGCTTTCGGAGTTGTTGTCGCATATGTTCGAGATCACCGGCGTAACGGTCCCGGTGCATTCACCGGGGAAGAATTCACCGGACTTGCCATGGAACGTCCTCGATCCGGGACTGCTCCAGCGGTCATGGGGGATCACTCCCAAGGTTCCGCTCAGAAGCGGATTGGAGCGCACATGGCGTTCGCTTCAGAGAAGGGGATAGGGATCACCGAACGGTCCTCTGTCCGCCCATGTCTGATACGCGCGCCGGAATCGGAAGATCTGTAAATAGCTGCGCACCATCACCATGCGTGAGTGTTCGCGGAACCGGTACAGTTCAGCCGATGTGGCAATGCCTTGGTGGGTGATCCATGCATGGATGTACCCGTAGGAACGTGCCAGACCATCAAGATTGGACATCACCGTATGCCCAGTGCGGCGGTAATGCAACACGTCGTCGTCCACGAATGCGTATTTCTTCCCGGGGGCGTAGCCCAGGTAGAAGCACAGGTCTTCTCCGTGCGTAACATCCGTGGTAAAGCGAATGGTCTGGTCCTTCGGCCAACGCACCAGCCAGCTGAAGCCCATGAAACAGTTCTCGTTCAACGCGAGCAATTCAGGGAACGGGTCCCCGCGGAGCCGCGGTTTGAACGTGCGTATGATGCTCTCCAGATCCGCGTCCTTGAACAACACCGTACCATCCACAATGTCCAAGGTGGGGTCTGCGACCAACAGTGGCACCCGGCTAGACAGGCTTGCGGTGGGAAGTACATCGTCGGCATCCAGCCCACACATGAACTCACCTTGCATGTGATCCAGCGCTACGTTACGCGCACTGCCGATCCCCCCGTTCGCTTTGTTGAACAACCGGATGCGGGGATCGGTGAATGAAGCGATCACCTTGCCTGTGCCGTCCGTACTGCCATCGTTCACGATCAGCAATTCCCAATTCGAATACTTCTGCGCCAGCACGGATCGGATGGCCTCGCCGATGTATTTCTCCGCATTGTAGGCGGGCATGATGATCGAAACGAGGGGTTCCATCCGCTAGCGGGCCACTGCCTTTTCGATCCGGCCGATCAGATCGTTCATGGTGCGTGATCGGGCAAAGGCGATCCGATGCGCACGCTGTTCCTTGGTGTTCAATGCAGCATGATCATGCAACGCACGGTCGAATGCTTCTCGCAGGTTACCACCTTCAGGCGCCATGGTGAAAAGATCGTTCCCGTCCTTGTACTCCATGGTATAGGACCCCACGATGACATTGCCTGTGCTCAGGTACTCCAAGACTTTGTGCGGATTTGCGCGCTCCTTAGCCCGCTGTGCGCTGCGGAAACCGAAGAACAGCATGTCCGCTTCACGTACCAATGGGACCAACTCATCCTTTCCCACCAATCCCGCGAACCGGACATTCTCCAGTTTCCGCAAGGCATGGAAAGCGGGTTCCGGGAATCCGGGGTCGAATGGACCGATGAATGTGAATTGCAGTTCCGGATGTGATGAAGCGAGTTCAAGAAAACCCTCCCAGTCGTTGTATGAATTCGCGAGCTGGCCGGAAAAGACCATGTTGCGAACCGGGCGCGCGTCGCGTTCCGCAAGGGTGTCGATGCCGACCAACCAGCGTGCATCAAGCGCGTGCCCCACGTTCAACACCTGCGCCGTTGCGCGTGGTGCCACCTCATCCGCCACCACTTGGCAGGTGGTCAACACCAGATCCGCTGTCGGGATCAATCCTTGGCCGGTGTACAGGATATCGTAATCAGCCAAGTGCAAGAGCTTCATCCCGACTCCCTCTGGGAAGGCTTGCATCCGGCTCGTGTCGAAGCACCAGATGATATCGAATGGACCTCCGGTCCGCTGGGCCAAGGACCGGATGAGACGTTTGTAGTACCACCTGTTGATCGCCGTCGGCAAGCGGTTCACACCACGCAGCCAGTGTTTGTAACGGAGAACGGTAACACCGTTCTTTTCCTCCGAGGAGAAGCCGGTGTTGCCCGGTCGAGGGGGATCGAGGAAGTAGACTGAATTGCCTCGCGCTGCGAGCGCCTGTGACAGGTGATGCTTACTCATGTGCAGTCCTTCCCAGGGCTCAGGACTGAACAACAGGATGCGCTTGCCTCGCAATTCCATAGGCTCGTGTTCCATGATCAAGGAACCTCGCGCCAAAGATGATCAACCATTCGGGCTACCGGGTAGGAGGGAGCGCAGCACGGCGGCATAGCGCTCGCCCACTGCTTCGGTCCCGGCGCGCGCGATCATTCCAGCGCTCAATGCCACGCGATCGATCCCAAGACAGTGGTCCCATGCGCCGATCCAGACATCCGCCCAAGCCTCTGCTGTGGCATTCATCACCAACGCGCCGCGCGTGGCATCCATGTACTCCGTGATCCCGCCAACCGCCGATGCGATCACCGGTGTACCACTGCACAAGGCCTCTGCACAAACCGCGGAGTACGTCTCGTAGTCCGCCGCATGCACCAACGCATGTGCCCGCCGCATTTCATCCGCAACCTCGGCCGGAGAAAGCTGGCCCAAGAGATCGACATGGGCGGAAAGCCCAAGACGATCGATCATTTCCCGCACTTCGGCGTCCATCGGCCCTGTCCCCGCCATCCGCAGCCGGGCGTTGCGGCCTTCGGCGCGCACGCGGGCAAGAGCCTCCAACAAGAGATCGGGTCGCTTCGGGCTACGCCAACCGGCTATCGCGAAAAAGCGACCCTCCTCATGGATCACGTTCGGGTCTGGACGGAAGAGAGATGTTTCGACCGCGTTGTCCACGATGTGAATGATCGGTGCCGGAGGGCCGGCAAAGGCGGTGATGTCCCGCGCAAGGGCCTTCGAAACCGCGATCACCGGCACATCGGCGTGGAAGATCCTGCGGATCCGCTTGGCGCCGTTACTCTTCACGTTGTACCCGATCCGGTACGCGCTGTAATGTTCGGTGATCACCATGGGACGGCGCATGAGCACACGCAGCAATCGGATCCGGGTGCAGTTAGGATAAGCGATGTGGAAGTTCACCACATCAACCGGTTCGCGGCGATCACGGGTCCACCACGACCAGATGATCATCAGGGTCGCCAGCCATTCGATCACGAACCAGATGCGAAGCGGCGTGGCCACCAGCCAGGTCCGGTCCGCGACCGGGCTCTTCCGCGTGGATCGCCATCGCTCGCCAGTGCGAAGGTCGATGTGCCAAACTTGGTTGTGTGCCCGTGGCGCGAGGCACTCCACATGCCGCTTCACGAAGGGTGCTTCGTGCGGGAGCCATGTATTCGGATACCAAGCCGCGATGTGCAGGACATTCATCACAGCGTGGGCCAGATATCACCGATGATCAGGAAACGAAGGCCCATGAAAACGGCACATGCGGCGGTCGTGACCACGATCGCACGAAGGGTCAGCTTTCCTGCGTTCTGTCCGGAGGACTGGAGCAGAAGATGGCCGAGGATCAAGTATCCCAGCGCACTCACGATGGAGAATCCGAGTATCCCGTTCGCCGCGCCCATTCCTGTGGCAAGGATCACCAGCAACACTACGAGGCGCGCGGCGGCAAGGATCACTTGGAAGATCATCAACCGGTGTTCCCGGCGTTGCGCGTAGAACAAAGTGGACATCGGTTCGGAGGTGAGCCGGAAGAAGTAGAAGAGGCCCATGTACGCCGTGATCACGCCCGCACCGCGCCATGCGTCACCCATGATGAACCCGAACACCACATCGCTGAAGAACATCATGGCCGTGAACGGCACAAGGCCGATCCAGAAGAGGCGCTGATAGAGTCCAAGTGTGATCCTTCCGAGCAGTGCCGGGTCCGCATCCACGGTCTCGGCTGCTTTCTGGATGTACACGGTGTTGAGCGAATAGCCGAGCAAGCGCAATGGAATAAGGAGCAATGCGGTGGAGATGGCGAAATGGCCCACGACAACCGGGTCCGCGATGAGCAGGAAGATCGGTAGCTGTGACCCCAGCTGCGCGATCCAGCGTTCCGGGAAGGTGAACAACGGATAGCGTTTGTACTCCATCGCGATCCGGCGTATGCTCGCCCAGGACCACTCGCTGAACAAGGTGCCCAGGCCGTGACGGCGCATGGCCACCGTGTATGCTCCTGCTGCCGCGGCGTTCACGACCACTTCGCCCACGATCAGACCGTACATGGCACCCCGGGTGACCAGGCCGTAACCCAGGTTGAATCCACGCAGTGCGATGGTGGTGGTGCTGCCCAGCATCACGCTCAATCGGAACGCCCGGAAACGGGTGAAGGAATTCGTGAAGAAGTAGATCAGCCCGAACGCGAGCAATCCGATCGGAAGGAGGAGGAGGTATGCTCCCATCGGCCTCCAGTTCGGGAAGAGTGTGTACAAGGGCTCCCGCAACAAACCCATGCCCAATGCGAGCACCACGACCACAGCGAGCAGGGTGAGGTTCAGCCGCAGCAAGTGCATATAATCCTTGTCCTCCTTCGGCAGCACATAGGCCGATCCGTAGCCGAGATCAGTGAATGCCGCCATGTTCAGCAGGATGGCGTAGAAGAGCCCGTAGATCCCGTAGGCCTCCGGGCCGTACACGCGGGCGATCAGCGGTGTGAGCGCCAACTGGCTCAAGAGCACCACGGAGTTCCCGCTGAATACGGTGAACACGTTCCGAGCGAAGGAGTCCTTCGTCCGGATCCGCTTCAGGTCATTGCGGAGGTGCTCCAGGATGTTGCGTAGCACGGATCGGTCTTGGGCGGCCAATGTACCATTGGCATGCGGTGCGCATTCAGGTCCGCATCTTCGCGTCATGCGCATTGTGTTGTGTACAGGGAATCCCGGGAAGGTCGCCGAATTGCGCGCACTGCTTCCCGTGCGGATCGAGCTGGTAACCCTAGGGGAGCTTGGCATCCCGGGTGATCTTCCCGAGAGCGGAGAAACGCTTGAGGAGAATGCCCTTCAAAAAGCGCGGTATGTCTTTGAACGATGCGGTCTTCCTTGCTTGTCGGACGACACCGGGCTGGCGGTGGAGGCCTTGGGTGGCGCTCCAGGTGTGCATTCAGCACGCTACGCGGGAACCGCTAGGGACGCGGATGCGAACATGGATCGCTTGCTGCGCGAATTGGAAGGGGTCAAGGATCGATCGGCTGCGTTCCGCACGGTGCTCGCGCTCGTCGGCCCTGAGGGTGAGCAACTCTTTGAAGGAAGCGTACATGGAAGGATCGGTGAGAAGCCGATAGGGAAGGGCGGATTCGGATACGATCCGATCTTCTTACCGCAGGGTTCTTCGCGCACGTTCGCCGAAATGGATGCGGAGGCGAAGAACCGGATCAGCCACCGCGCTCTGGCGATGGAGAAATTTCTTGACTGGATCCGAACCGAGCAGATCGGGGACTGATCCTCAGTGACCCGTCAACATCGCGAAGATCGCGGGTGGCGCAGCGAAGAGGTTCATCTCTTTCTCCATGTGGCGCTTCTCCTGCGTGATGCGGCCCTTGAACAGGGTGAAGACCGTCCAGCCCAGTTCATTGAAGAAGGTGATCAATGGGGCGAGCGGCTCGGATGCGTTGTGCTCGAACTTCACCAGACGCACATCGCCCGATCGCAGCACGCCGATCGCGCCTTTCAACGCCGGTAGGTCCTGGCCTTCCACATCGATCTTCAAGTACGTCGGCCGCCAACCCATCCGTGCCACTTCGATATCGATGGTGGTCATTTCCACTTCCACGATCGGCTTCGACGTCGGATCATCCGCATCCACGACCATGTTCCGCGTGTACGCTCCTCCTTCATCCGTGAAGCGCACCATTCCCGGTCGCTCGCCAACGGCTTTGTGGATGGTCACGAAGTCGTTCGCCGATAAGCCGTTCAAGTCGCGATTCTCTTGCACCCGCGCGATGGCCGCAGTACCCGCATCGATCATCAACGCGCCGCCGATAAGATCGGCAAGCGCCCAAGTGCGATTGCCCACGTTACATCCTGCGTCCACAATGCGGTCGCCCTTCCTCAACACCTTCCGGACCAACTGCGTGTCGTGGAAATCCACATTCCGCGTCCAGATGTTCATCTCTCCGGCATCGTGGTCCGGGAACGGATGAACGTAAGAGCGCAACCCGTTGTCAAAGGTGATCAACCAACGGTCCTTGCCGTATTTCCCTCGCGTCTGCCAGCGCAGGTAGTTCCATAGGTAGTGCAGCCGCCGGCCCGTGTTCACCGGGTCGAACAGGATGTGCTTGCGGATCCGATAGAAGTGGTCCCTGATCGTATCGCTCATCGTCGTGGTCGGATCAGTGCGTCACTGTTCTGATATTCCCCAGACACCGTTCCAACAGACCATTGATCGCCGCAGGCACACCGATCCCTGCGATCTCCAACATCTTCGGGAAAATGCTCGCAGCGCTGAACCCAGGTGTGGCGTTCACTTCGATGGTCACCAATTCATGTCCGGTCCAGAAGTGATCCACGCGCACCATACCATGGCAGTCCAGCGCGGTGTAGATCGCTTCGGAGCGCTCTTTCACCAGCCGGGTCACTTCCTCAGTCAGCGGTGCCGGTAAGATCTCCTCCGTATCCGCTGCATGGTACTTCGCTTGGTAATCGAAGAACTCGTGCGTGTGGCGAACTTCACAAACCGGCAACGCCTGCGCCTTGCCACCCAGGTCGATCACGCCGCAGGTGAGCTCTCGTCCGACAATACCGGCCTCCACCATCACATGCGGTCCCTCTGCAAAAGCGAGTTCGAGTGCGGCCGACAATTCATCCAAGTGCTTCACCTTGCTGATGCCCAAACTGCTGCCACTTCGATCCGGCTTCACGAAGCAGGGAAGGCCCAGCGGTGCCACGCGTGCTGCATGATCCTCCCCTTGGTGTTGTACCAGTACGGAAGGAGCGACCGTGAAACCGAACTGGCGCAGGTACGCGGTGGTGGAATACTTGCTGAACGTGAGCGACATGTTCAGCACGCCGCCGGTCTGGTAGGGAACGTGCAACAGGTCCAAGTATCCTTGGAGCAATCCGTCCTCACCAGGTGTGCCGTGGATGGCGATGAGTGCTGCACCGAATCGTTCCGGTCCGCGACCACGGTCCACTGCGAACACGCCTCGATCGAAGGGCAATGGCACATCATCCGGACCTTCGCAACTCCATTGTTGTGGGGTGATGGTGACGTAGTATGGATCGAAGCGATCGGTGTCGATGGCGGACATCATGCGTGCAGCGCTCTGCATGCTGATCACCGATTCACCGGAGTAACCGCCGCGGACCACGGCAATGAGCGGACGTGACATGGATGGATGTGCCAAGGATGTAAAGATCCGTCCACAAGTATGGACCAACGCAGGTTCTCCGGCGAAGTACACACGGTGCAGTGTGGACTTCTCGGCCACACCGTCCTTCTATCTTCGCGCACCCCGATGAAACGCTACCTCCCTACGCTGGCTCCTTTGCTGGTGGCCGCCTTGCTGCTGCTGGGAGGCTGGGCGTGGTTGCGCAACTACACGCGGCACGGGGTGCGTGCCTTGGTACCGGACCTGCGCGGAAGGAGCATTGATGAGGCGAACTCGGTCCTGGAGAAGCGCGATCTCTTCGCGGTGGTGGTGGATTCGGTGTACACCGAGGAACTGCCGAAGGGCAGCATCGTGGAGCAGGATCCCGAGGGAGGCAAGGAAGTGAAGCCGGGCCGGAAGGTGTACTTGGTGATCAATGCCAGCCAGCCGAAGATGATCGACATGCCCAAGCTGGTGGACCTCTCCAAGCGGCAGGCCATCTCCGTGCTGGAGATCATCGGGTTGAAGGTGAAGGAACTCCAATACAAGCCGGACCGCTGTGTGGATTGCGTGATCGCGCAACTGTACAAGGGCCAACCCATCGCGCCGGATGAACGCATCCGCAGGGGAGAAGCGATCACGTTGGTCCTTGGTAGTGGCGATCGTGGTGAACGTGTACCGGTGCCGGATGTGATCGGACTTTCCAATGCCGAAGTGGGCATGGTACTGAGCATGGCGTCGCTGAACGTGGGTGTGGTGGTGGAGTGCCGCGCATGCAATACGAAGGCGGATTCCTCGTTCGCACGGGTGCGCCGACAATCACCGTCGGCGGATGTGAACAACCGGGTCGCCATGGGCAGTGCCATCGACATCTGGCTTACCGCCGATACCACCGGCCTGCGCCCCGAACCCGGCTGGAACGATCCCGGTCGTTATTCCAAAACAGATACCGCCGATGCGCCTTGATCACGTTCTGCTATTCGTTCCGTTCCTGTTGATCGGGTCCGTTGTGCTTGCACAGGATGAAGTGCTCACGCCACTGGGCATGCGCGTGGTGCCCGAGGCACAAGCAGCCATGCGCAAAGCCGTAGGGTTGAACGAGTACTTCATCTACCAGAACGCCACCCAACCGATCCCTGTGGCCGATGACTTCTCCATTGATCGCACACGCAGCCGATGGGCACAGTCCACGGATGCGAACGTGACGCTGACGGAAACGATCTACGCTCTGGAGATCGCTGGAGTATCGACACCGGACATGGCCTTCAGTGACGATACCACCTTCCGGTACATCACCGACCTCACCGACCCGTCGACCACGACACGTACTGCTCTCGTGGATGTAACCGTGCTCGTGCGCAATGTCCTCATGTATCCGGTCACGTCGGAAGTGGTGCAAGCCTGGCCGCCCTACAACATCTTCGATACGATCCAGAGCCCTTCGCCGGACACGCTGCACATCGTTCCGCCGGAGCTCTTGCAGGATTCCCTTCTCATCTACACGGTGGCGCCGGATCCTCGCACATACACCCAGGCGGACAACTCGGTCGTCCCGTTGATCCTTTGGGAGGACGATGACGTGTACATCAATGGCACCTATCCCATCGAACCGCCCACCATCGGTGTGGCCACCTTCGATGGATTGGCGCGCACGGGCTACCCGTACAATTTCGCGCAGTACACGGCGCACGGTATCGCCGACCACCTCACTTCCGTGCCCATCGACCTGTTCCGTCCAGCAAGTGATTCCATCTACCTCAGCTTCTTCTTCCAGCCACAAGGCCTTAGCGGCGATGTGAATGTGCAACCCATTGATAGCCTTGTCCTGGAATTCTACGCGCCGGATGAGGATCTCTGGTACCGCGTCTGGCGTACACCGTACATCCCGCTTCAGCCATTCGAGCAGGTGTTGGTCCCCGTGACGCAAAGCCGCTTCCTGAAGGATGGCTTCCGCATGCGCTTCCTGAACTATGCCACGCTGAGTGGTGCGTTCGATCAGTGGCACTTGGACTATGTGCGGTTAGGTGACCAACGGACCTTCGATGACACGCGCCTCATCGAAGTGGCGTACATGTATCCGGAGTCCAGTTTGCTGAACACCTACACCAGCGTACCCTTCGCCAAGTTCGCGCAGTCGCCTTCGTCCTACATGGCGCAGAGCATCACCGCGAAGCAGCGCAACCTGGACAATGTGGATCGGTTCATCCAGTACGGCATGGTGGCGAAGGAGGAGAATGCCGCCCCTGTCTTCCAATTCACCAACGGATTGAATGCGAGCGGCAATGCGTTGATGATCTTCGATAGCCAGCACCCGATCGCTGCGGCACCGAACAACTTCGAATATGACCCCGGACTTTCCACGGATGCGGCGTTCTGGCGCGTGAAATTCTGGACACACACCGAGCCGGATCTCTGTGCGTGCAATGACACCATCACCTTCATCCAGGAGTTGAGCAACTACATGGCCTACGATGATGGAAGCGCGGAATCGAGCTATGGACTGAACACCGCTGGCGCCTCTCTCGCGTACCGCTACGATATCGTGGGGGAGGATTCGCTGCGCGCGGTGCGGATGTACTTCAACCCGCAGGCGAACGATCCGCAATCCTCACCGAACCCGGCGACCGGCTCCTTCCTGATCACGGTGTGGACCAGTTTGAACCCGGAGGTGATCCTGCACCAGAACTACACCTTCTCCAATCCGCAATACCGGTTGGACGGCGCCAACCACTTCGTGGAATATCCATTGGACTCCACGATCCATGTGGAGGGTACCTTCTATGTGGGCTGGGTGCAGACGAACGGCGTGCGGATGAACCTCGGCTTCGATCGCAACCGCAACAACCAGAACAAGATCTTCTATCGCACCAGCGGGTCGTTCACGAACAGCGGTTTCGAGGGTTCCCTGATGATGCGCCCGGTATTCGTCTCCGCCACGGATCCTTTCGCATCTGTGGAGGAAGGCCTTTCGGTGGATCCGGATCGTGCCATGATCCTTTTTCCGAATCCGGCGAACGATGCCGTGATGATCCGGTGCGATCGTGCCACGCACGGTTCCATGGTCCAGTGCCTCGATGCCACCGGCCGGTTGATCCAACAGCAGCTGTGGCGGGAACCTGCGACCATGATGGTCAGCGATCTGCAACCGGGCATGTACGTCGTTCGGGTGGTGGGGCCTGATGGTTCATCCATCGCGCAGGAACGCTTGCTCATTCAACGCTGATGGCCACCGAAGCACTCAGTCATTCGGGACCTCCTTCGGACAATTCTTCGGAGGATGAACTGTACGAGCATCACCGCATCGTCTGCGATCCGAAGCAATCGCTGATCCGGCTGGACAAGTTCCTTTTCGTGCGGTTAGCGCACACCTCGCGCAATCGCATCCAAGTGGCAGCGAAGGCGGGCAACGTGCTGGTGAACGACAAGGCGGCCAAGCCAAGCCAGAAGGTGAAGCCCGGTGATGTGATCAGCATCGTGTTGCCTTATCCGCAGCGCGAAGTGGAATTGCTGCCGGAGGACATTCCGCTGTCGGTGATCTACGAGGACGAGCACGTGTTGGTGATCGACAAGCCAGCAGGGCTGGTGGTACATCCGGGTCATGGCAACTGGACGGGGACATTGGTGAACGCGCTGCTCTTCCACTTCGGCAAGTTGCCCTCCACGCCCGGCGCCGATATCCCGCGTCCGGGCCTTGTACATCGTCTTGATAAGGACACCAGCGGTGTGATGGTGGTCGGCAAGACCGAGGAAGCGTTGACGCACCTCGCGCGGCAGTTCTTCGATCGCACCAGCGACCGACGTTATTCCGCGATCGTGTGGGGCGATTTGGAGGAGGAGGAAGGCGTGATCGAAGGGCACATCGGTCGCAGTGTGAAGGACCGCACCGTGCAATTCGTTTTCCCGGAAGGCGATCAAGGCAAACCTGCGGTCACGCGGTGGAAGGTGCTGGAGCGCTTCCGCTACATCTCACTCGTCGAGTGCAAACTGGAAACGGGACGCACGCACCAGATCCGGGTACACATGCAGTACACCGGTCACCCGGTGTTCAATGATGCCAACTATGGAGGCGATCGTGTGTTGAAGGGAACGACATTCACCAAGTACAAGCAGTTCGTGGAGAATTGCTTCAAGCTTTTGCCGCGTCAAGCGCTGCACGCGCGCACGCTTGCTTTCGATCACCCGATCACCGGTAAGCGCATGCAATTCGAAAGCGCACTACCTGCCGATATGGAAGCCGTGCTGGCCCGTTGGCGCGTGTACACCGCGTCCAAGCCGATGGACGATGAGCCGGGTGAGGACCTGGACAAGGAGGCGGTGAACAATATGAAGTAGTCGCCGCCGCAGCGATCACAACGCTCCACGGAGGAAGTTCGAAAGGATGGTCGCGATCAACGCGCCTCCGAACACGATGGCATAGATCCGCCAGAACGAGGGTTGCGCGTAGAACCGGGGATCGTACGGTCCGTCCTGTGTGCGCGAATGCCAGATCCAATGGATCGGCCACGCCACGATCAGGAAGATGAAGGCGTAGAGGATGAGCAGGACCAGGAGTTATATCATTATCAGACGCGCTTGATCTTACCGCTTCCAGTTCGTTCGATGCGCGGGAGAACGATGATCCGTCGCGGCATTTCGTGGAGGTTCAGCGTGTGCAGCAGCAAGTCCATGACCTCCGGCACGACCTCCTGTTGCGGGCGGCCGGTCTCCACGGTGAGGACCACCGCTTGACCGAGAACGGGATCATCCGTACGGCCGAAGAAGTGAGGGTAGGGGATCACTCCGTCCGTGCGTGCTTCCAGTTGCTCGGGGAAGATCTTCTTGCCGCCGCTCAGGATCACGTTGTCATAGCGCCCGAGCCATCGGAAGTGCGTGTCATCGACCAATTCGACAAGGTCGTTGGTGACGTGCTGTGTTGTCGTGAGATGCGGTGTGTAGACCACAAGGCAGCCACGCGGATCCCGTGAGAAATGGATGTCGCCGATGGCCGTGAAGTGATCGCTCCGTTGTGGTCCGTTCAACTGGCGAAGTGCCACATGGGTCACGGTCTCCGTGCTTCCGTAACCCAACACCACGTTCGTTCGCAGGTCGATCAACGCTTCTGCGAGCAGGGTGCTCACCGGGCCGCCGCCGAGCAATATCGTGGCGAACTGCTGCTCCACACGCGCACGATCCTCTTGCAACATCCGGTGCAATTGCATGGGGATCATGGCTGCGAATGCGGATCGATCCGTACGATCCAGGCCATCCAGCGATCGGCTTCGAGGATCGGCGAAATGGATGTCAAGTCCAAGTGCGAAAGCACGGGCGAGCATCAGCTTGCCCGCCACGTACTCGCAGGGCAGGCAATGCAGCACGCGATCACCGGGCCGTAGGTTGAAGGCGAGTCCGGTGAGTTCCGCGCTGGCGAGAAGATCCGAGTGCGGAATGGTGAACAGCTTCGGTGGCCCGGTGGTGCCGCTGGTCTTCGCGGAAAGTCCTTGGGCGGCCATCAAGTCGCGCGCAGTGGATCGCAAACGGTCCACCCATGCGGCATCCATGCGTTGCGATGCGATCAGATCATCGAAGTAGCCAATGATCTCCGCACCCAGGAGTGTGCGACCATCCACCGTGATGCGATCGAAGTTCATTGCTTCCACATTTGGTCGCGGATCAACCGAGGATCGAGGTCAGATCCCAACTCTCCTCGGGACGGTAGGACAGGTAGCCGCTTTCGGCAACGAGGGGCGAAGGGATGTTGTTCGCATACACCTTTCCGGTGCCGAGGCCTTGCGCCATGTTCACGTCGAGCGTCGCCGTGAATTGTGCGATCGCGTTGAGCCCGATGCTGCTTTCCAGCGCGGAGGTGATCCACCAACCGATGTCCATCGCTTGCGCAAGATCGATCCATTCCTGCGCAGCCGCCCATCCGCCCACAAGACTGGGCTTGATCACGATGTACTGCGGCTTCACGTTCTTCAGAAGGTCCTGTTTCGCATCGCGCGTGTGAATGCCGATGAGGTCCTCGTCGAGGGCGATCGGGATCGGTGTGGTCGCACAGAGATCCGCCATCACTTCATACAAGCCCGCTGGAACAGGTTGCTCGATACTATGGACATCTGCATCGGCGAGACGCTTCAATACATCGGGTGCGCTTTGCACGTTGAAGGCGCCGTTCGCATCCACACGCAAACAAAGTTCGGATGCAGGGTGCTCCAAGCGGATGGATTGGATCAGTTCCAGTTCATCGGTGAAGCCGATGGCGCCGATCTTCATCTTCACCGTGGTGTAACCCGAATCGATCTGCTCGTGGATCCGCTGCTTCATCGTGGCCTTGTCACCCATCCAGACCAAGCCGTTGATCGGGATCGGTTTCCGTCCGAGCGTGAACTCCGATGGGAAGAGCGTCTTCGTTCCACCCGCCTCGAGATCACGCATGCATTGCTCCACCGCGAAACGCACGCTGGGCACATCCACGAGATCGGTGGTCAAGCGCTCGATCCAGTTGTCGGTGCGCGCGCAGAGTTCGATCAGCTTCACCTTCACATCTGTCGGGAACTCCTTGCTGTGACCGGGGAAGAGCGCGGCTTCACCGATGCCATGGATCCCGGGCGCATCATCGTTCCACGCGATCAGATACCAGACGGTGCGCGCAGTGATCGGTCCCTTCGAGGTGCCGAGTTCGAAGCGGGGTTGCAGGGTTCGTTCGATCCAGCGCGCGTGCAGCATCACGCAAGGATAAGACCCAGCGAGAAGAGGATCGCGGTGAGGAAGGTGGTGAGTGCGAGTGTCTTCAGCTGTGGATCGAGGAGGCGCGGTTCGGTGTTGGAGAGCACGCGCTTCAGATGGATGAAGAAGGCGGGCAGGGTGAGGAGGAAGATCCAATGCCACGCGCTTTCATTGGCCAACAGGATGAAGGAGGTGAGGCACAACACACCTCCGAGGACGAGCGCCACATGATAGACTTTGGCGTTCGTGCTACCCATGCGCACCACCAACGTTCGCTTGCCGCTCGCCGCGTCGTTCATGATGTCGCGCATGTTGTTCACGTTGAGCACCCCTGCACTCAGAAAGCCGGATCCAGCAGCGGGGAGTAGCAACGGCCACTCGAAGAATCGAGTGTGCAGGTAGAACGTGCCGCACACGCCGACGATGCCGAAGAAAAGGAAGACGCTGACGTCTCCAAGACCGGCGTAACCGTAAGGGTTCTTTCCGAAGGTGTACTTCACGGCGGCGCCGATGGCAAGGAGGCCAAGGATCAGGAAGACCAAAGTGATCGCGGAGAACCCGAGCGCAACAGTGATCAACGCGCATCCACTTAGGAAAGCGAGTGTGCCACAAGCGGTCATGGCGCGTTTCATTGCAGCTACCGGGATCGCTCCGCTTTGGACGGCACGCTGCGGACCAACGCGATCCTTGTTGTCGGTGCCGTGTTGGTGATCGCCGAGGTCGTTGGCGAGGTTGCTGAGGATCTGGAGAAGTACTGCTGTGAGCAACGCTAGAGCGAGCACAGCAGGACTGAAGAGGTCATAGGATGACTGCTTCTGCACATGTGCGGCCATTGCGCTACCGACCAGGATGCTGCTCACTGCGAGTGGCAACGTGCGCAAACGAAAGGCGGAAAGCCAGTGCTTCACGCCTTCAAGTTCTTGAAGTACTCCCGCAACACTTTCGGGCTCACCTCCGCACTTGTGCGCACCACCAGCACGGCAGGTTTCTCGTGATCGCGATAGAGTTGCTCGATCCCGCTCTTCAGGGAAGCCATATCCTTCGCCTCGTAGCACGGTAGGTCGAACGAGCGTGAGAGCGCCAGCGGATCCCGCCCGTGCGGTGCTTCGAACCACTTGAGCAGAGCGGGATCCTTGTCCGGCCCTTCAATGAAGCGGAAGATGTTACCGCCACCGTTATCAAAGACGATGACGCGCAGGTGAGGGGAGAGGTGCTCGTTCCAGAACGCGTTGCTGTCGTACAGGAAGGCGGTATCGCCAGTGATCAACGTGGTAGGCCGCTGCGTCGCGAAGGCTGCACCGATCGCGGTGCTTGTGCAACCATCAATACCGCTGGTGCCCCGGTTGCTGTGCCAACGGTGTTCACGCGTCCGGTTGAGCAGTTGCGCATAGCGCGCGGGCGTGCTGTTCGCGAGGTGTACATCACTGCCGGAAGGAATGCCGTTAAGGAGGGTGTCGAAGACCGTGAGGTCACAGAACGGCGCCGACGCGATCAACTCCGCGTGCTTTCGCGCGATGCGATCATCGATCATGCGCCACGCTTCTCCGTAGATACTGTCATTGCCGATCACCGATGAGGACAGTTGCGCGAAGAAGATCTCCGGCGAAACCGCAATGTCGTGCGTGAGGCTTTGGAAGGTGTCGTAGTGCCGTTGGCCCAGGTCCACGTTCCACTGCTGGCTGGGCTTCCACTTCCGCAGGAGTCCTTTGATCCGTTTGCTGACGATCGCCCCACCGAAGGTGATGAGCAGGTCGGGCTTCAGATCGTTCTCATTGCTGTCCCCGACGCCTTCGATCGTGCGGTCGATGGTGGTGATGAAAGCCGGGTCATCAAGGTTGCTCGTGGCCTCGGTCATCACCGTCACTTGCGGGAGTGATGCGATATGCACGAGTTGCTTCTTCAATCCTTCACTCCAGAGTCCCTGCCCGGCAAGGATCATCACTTTCTTGCATGCGCTCAATTGTCCGATCAGCCAGCGCGCGTGTTCCGGAAGGATGAAGGATTCGGTCATCACCGGGGCGATCAGGTTGGAGGCGCCGATCGTATCGGTGGTTCCATAGAGCGGCTCAGCGAACGGCACGTTCACCTGCACGGGTCCGGGAACAGGAAGCAGCGTGGCGTCGATCGCTTCATTGATCAGCCTTCCGCAATGCCATCGCGAAAGGTCGTCGTGCGGATCACGTGGAAGCTGCACGCTTCGCTTCATATGCGGATCGAGCACGCCCTGCTGCCGGATCGCTTGTCCTTCACCTTGGTCCAACCATTCTTCCGGCCGATCCGCGGAGATCACCAACAAAGGGACCCGTTGATAGAACGCTTCAGCAATGGCCGGCCCGTAGTTCAACACCGCGCTGCCGCTGGTGCAGATCAGGGCCACCGGCGCATGCAGTTGTTGCGCCATGCCCAACGCGAAGAATGCAGCACTGCGCTCATCAATGACTTGCAGGCACTGAATGGCGGGTTGCGCGTTGAAGGCGATCACGAGCGGCGCATTCCGTGACCCCGGACTGATCACTGCAAAGCGAATTCCCTTGGCCGAACAGAGTCGTGCGAGTTCAGCTGCGGCGAAATGATCGGATGTCTTCATGAATGGGAGGCCAAATCTATCGGACCGTGCGTTGCGCTTCGATCAGGTCGGACCATGTGCGAGCCTTCAATACCGTTTCGTTCCACTCGGCCTCGGCATCCGATCCGGAGGTGATCCCTGCTCCAGCGTGGATCACGCCGCGGTTACCACTGATCCGCATGCAACGGATGTTCACGAAAAGGTCGGCGGAACCGTCCGTATCCACCGGTCCCCAATAGCCGGCGTACAGTGAACGGGAAGAAGGTTCGTGCCCACGAATGAATTCCATCGCTTCGTGGCGTGGTTCTCCACAAACGGCTGGTGTCGGGTGGAGCGCATTCGCCAAGGAGATCGGATCCGTGGATCCGATCTCCGCGGTGATAACAGTGCGCAAGTGCGCAACGCCTCCGGCGTGGATCACTTCGGGTTCTTCGGAACGCACATTCCGCACATCCGGGCGCTCCAGTGAGCGAAGGATGCTGCGGGTCACGATCGCTTGTTCCTCCCGTTCCTTTTCTCCCCAATCAGAGAGGTTCTCCTGAGCATCATCACTTGGCTGCGTTCCTGCCAGCGAATCGATCCGGACCACTCCGTTGTTGCTGGAGAGCATTCCTTCCGGACTCGCACCGATCCAACAACCGTACAACGGACAATTCACCAGTGCGACCATTGCTTTCGGAAAGGCCTCGGTCGCGGACTTGAACAAGGCGGGGATGGCGCCGGATCCTAAAGCCCGAAGGACCTTCCGCGACAGGACCACTTTTTCCAATGTGCCCTTGGTAAAAGCTTCTTTCGCTCGTTCGACAGCATACGCGAACCCCGGCCGATCCCATTCATGGTCCACATCATCGGTTTCCACCGGCGCGTTCCCGGTGAACAGAGCCAAAGCGAGTGGATCGAAGCGATCGATCCCGTCCTCCTTCCAGACCAGATCCGGCCGAATGGCGATCACCGGACCTTTGGATCGATCGAACGGGGATACCACGAATGCCTTTCCACTTCCACCGCGATGTTCCGAAGTCTCTGGATCACGTTGGATAAGGACGGTGCTCGCTTGACCGGGCGAACGATAGGCCGCGAACGTCAGGTTGCGCTCCAGACAGTGTCCCAGCAACTCAGCGGCACTCACTTTCGCTCGATGATCAGGTTCGTGAGCCGACAGACCGCACACAATTCGCCTGCATCATTGTGTACCCGGATATCCCACACATGCATGGTACGTCCCGTGTGGACCAGTTCACCCGTGGCGACTACCGTTCCGGAACGCACTCCCTTCAAATGGTTCACGTGTACTTCGATCCCTACCACTGTGCACGTTGCAAGGTCGGTGAGCAATGCAGAGCCCATGCTTCCCAGCGACTCGGCCAGCACGGCAGTGGCCCCGCCATGCAACAGCCCTGCAGCTTGGTGAGTGCGCTCGTCCACCGGCATCGTTCCGCAGAATCGACCCTTGTCATCCACGTGGAACCGGATTCCGATATGTTCGACCAGGGTGCGTGGGCACATGGCATTGGCTTGGTCGGCTTGGGAAGAGATGAAGGACATAAGGAGGCTATGCCGCCAAAAGTAGCCGCAGGCCATCTTTGCACCGACCATGGAAAAGAGGCGTATCCTGTTGGTGGAGGATGAATCCTCGTTGCGCAGCACGTTGAAGCTGAACTTCGAGATGGATGACTACGCCGTGACCACGGCATCCACAGGCCCCGAGGCGCTTGAACGCATGCGCGGTGCGCGATTCGATCTAGTGGTGATGGATGTGATGCTTCCCGGTCTGGATGGCTATGCAGTGGTGGAGACCGTTCGGTTGGAAGGGGACACTACCCCCGTGCTCTTCCTCACCGCCCGGAATGCCCCGTCCGATCGCGTCCGCAGCCTCACCGCTGGTGATGATCACCTCGGGAAACCCTTTGAACTGGACGAATTGCGGCTACGGGTGGGAAAACTCATCCAACGCCGGATCGTGGATCCGGGTCATGCGGAAGAGCAATTGATATTCACCTTTCAAGAGAACAGGCTGGACTTCGGACGCTTCGAGGCCATCGGTTGGAACGGAAGAACGCATGCGTTGAGCCAGCGTGAAGCCATGCTCTTGAGGCTGCTCGTGGAGAAGTCCGGGCAAGTGGTCTCCCGGGAGGAGATCCTACAGAAAGTGTGGGGCTACAACGTGTTCCCGACCACCCGGACGGTGGATAATTTCATTGTGGCCTTCCGGAAGTATTTTGAACGGGATCCCCGGTCGCCTAGGCACTTTCTCAGCATTCGTGGCGTGGGGTATAAGTTCGTTCCATGAATTTTTTCGGGTGACTGGCAACCCATTTCCCACCCTGCCGTCTTTCCCTCAACCAAGGCCCTCTTCCTGGTCTTGGGCTGGTTCCAATCATTCCTTGCAGGTTTACCGCGCAGGGGTCCCATCCGGGGCCCCTGTTCGGTTTCCGGGTGGTTTGTAACGCACGGAACCCGGTGGATAAAGGGTGTTGCACTTTACCATTAGGTAGGTCTATCTTGCGGCGGCTCGATCATGGAAGTTTGTGGTCAGGCATAAAACAAGAACACCATGAAACCTTCGAATACACTCGGATCATTGCTCATCACGAGCGCCATGTTGGTACCTGCGGCCGTGTCGGCACAGGATCAAGTGGATGTTGGATTGTACCGCAATGGCGACCAGTTGGAAGTACGGGCCCGGCCAGCGGCCAACTTCAATGGTATTTTCTCCAGCTTGGTCTTCACTGTGCGTTGGGATCGCTCCTCGGGAGCCAACTTGGGCACGATAGCTCAAGAAGGTGCCATGGCCACCGGCATTCCTGTTGTCCGCTCCGGTGGTGTTCACGTGGATGGCGCATTCAATTATCAGGTGTACGCCGGTTTCGGGATCACCCCATTGGTGGATCTGGATGCGCGCATGGAGGCCGGTAAGGAAGTGGTGATCGCCTCGATCCCGGTGACGGGTAAGGGTGAATTCGAATTGATGAACGATGCGTGGACGAACCAGACGGCCAACAACGGCAACTACTACGTATCGCTCGGCGGCCTTGATCGCACCGGTATCATCTTCAAGGGTCTTGCTACCGCAGAAGAGGATGGTAGCGTGATCATCCAGCCGAACCCGAACAACGGGGTCTTCACCTTCCAGTTCTCGAACAGCACCCCGACCGATGTGACCGTCGAGATCATCAATACACTTGGTCAGGCGGTGTTCAATGAGACAGTCCGTGACTTCCAAGGCACCTACCGAAAGGAGATGGATCTCACCTCCATGGGCAGCGGGGTGTACTACCTCAAGCTGAAGCGGAACGGCGAAACGACCTCCTACAAGATCGCGTTCCGTTGATCGGGATCGAATGATCGTTGAAAGGGGGCTTCGGCCCCCTTTCTCTTTTCAGGGCACACAATAGGTACACCACTCGCTCTCCGGGTCGTGCTGGAAAGCCGTTGCCGGATCCATGATCTCTGCGACCAATTGCTGGATCACTTCGCCGATCCGGTCGAGCTGTTCGCGCAGGAGCAGGTTCGAGCCTTCCACGGTCAACCAGATCCCGGACGATCCGGAAGGAGTCCGCAAAGGGATGATCCCGGTCCGAAGGGAGCGTAGGTCGGCGTTCTCTTGGAAGACCATGTATGCGTACATCAAGAGTTGCAGCGCGTACCGGTGTTTCCGTTGGATCGATCCCCGATCCAATTCTGCTAGCTTCAGATCCGCTTGTCGAACACTGCCCGTCTTCAGGTCCAGCAGGTGTAGTACGCCATTACGCGTTTCCATACGGTCGCACTTGCCATTGATGCATGTGCCATCGGGAAGAACACCGTTCAGTACTTTTTCAAGGCCTACCGGAACGCTGACCTCTTGGTCCACACGTACCGCTTCGGTCCGCAGATACCGGTTCAAGGCGTCGGTTGCCATACCCATCCGTAAGTGATGATCGCCGGTGCGGAGCATCGAAGGAGGGATCTCCTTGCTCAATTCCAACAGGAGTTCCGCCTTGATCCTGCTACTCGCTGCAAGCAGATCCTCCGCGCGCAGCACCTTTCCCAAGGCTGGCTTGTACGCGCGTTCCAGAACGGCATGGACCGCGCTCCCGAGAACGTCACTCCCCAGTTCGGTCGTTTGCTTGTTCGTGTCCTTCAAGCCAAGAACATACTTGAAGTAGAAGTCCAGCGGACATTGCAACCAGGTTCCGATGGCAGAAGGTGAAAGGCCTTTCTTCCGCAATACGTCCAAGCGCTCCACTACCGGATCACTCTTCCGTACACTGATCGATGGACTTCTCCGATCGGAAGGCGGAACATGAAGCGATCGATGGCCGATCACCGTGTGACCGATCGGAACAAGGTCATGTTCCCATTGGGCGATGAAGCGCGTGGGTGCTGCGGATCCATCGGCACCGGTGGAGTGGACCAGGCAAACCCGTTCTGCACAATGAAGCAGCCGGTGAACGTGATAACTCGTGATGGCCTCACCATCCGCCCGAAGCGGAAGATGATAATGCCTGCGAAGTTCGAAGGGGATCCAACTCTGTGGCGGCTCGCTTCCGCCCAGCACGCCTTCATTGGCACCGAGTATGAATACATGCGCGTGGTCGAGTGCACGTGTCTCGAGCAGTCCCATGATCTGCAAGCCTGCCAAGGGTTCGCCAAAGAGCGCCAAGCGACGACCGCGCAGCGCACGTTCCCGGATCGCGGCATAGGTCGCGGGATCCACGGAGTTCCGGCCATTGACCACCAGCGATCGGGAAAGTTCCTGTTCCGCCTTGGCGAGTTGATACAGTTGTTCGGTTCCGAGGCGATCACCGCGTTGGACGGATGCGGCCCATGCGATCACCGCTTGGACCCCGAGCGAAGGCTCTTCGTGCAAGGCAGCCTGCACCACATTCATGATGTGCCCACGATCATCAATGGATGCGTCGCTCAGGAATTGTTCCAACCGCGGAATGGAGATCGATGCGTCGGTGATCCCGTTCAGGATCTCCACCACGCTATCGGTAGCAGCCCCGCGGTTCAGCAGCGGATGCATCACCAACGAAGCGAGTTCCCTTAGCGGAACGGCGCCCATCCCACGAGCTACAATGGCCAGTTGAAGAAAACGCTCCACCAGGCCATGGACCGGTAGCGTATCCAACCGGATACCCATGGTCACATTCACCGTTCCGGAGTCCTCGGGTAGCGCGTTCAGCAATGGCAGAATGAGGTTCTCATCCGCCAGGATCAGGACCGCATCCTTTCGTTGTGCGTCGGTCAGGTCCTTGATCCACGCGGCAGCCACATGCACCGCCGCCATGTCATGCGCTACGGTCACGACGTCGATCTCTCGCTGGTGCTCAAGAATGTCATTTCGCACCGGTATCGATCCAGCGCCAAGGACATGCATGGATGGTCGGACGAATTTCCCAGCCTCGTGCTCCTGGTCAGCGAGGTAATAGGAATCCACATCCCATGCGAAGTTGGCAAGGCCTTTCCCGGAGAGTGACCGGAAGGTCGCTACCGCAGCGGGTTCCAGTGCGTTCAGGCCAGCCGCCCACACATGCCGCCACGGGAGCTGAAGATCCGCATTCGCAGCGCGTTCCGCAGCCAAGCGCGCGATCGAACCGGATGTGCCGATGCCTCTTTCGGTCATCAGCTCGTTCATCCTGCGATGCAATTGCCCTAGGCGCACCCATTGCTCCCGTGCCGATCGTTGCGATGGACTGAGTTCCTTGCTCGCCAGAAAACTCCAGTCGTCCAGTTCGTGGTACGCCAGCAGGTCCCGGTACACGTCATCGAGATCAAGCAGGTGCGCATCGATCTCGCTCATATCGCGCAACGTGGTCGGCGCCCACCGCAGGAATTCGGCCAAGGACTCCGCATCGGCACCGGACAGATCGCAGTGTGCGCGGTGCAGGAGCACAAGGATCTCAATTGGATCCGCCTCTCGAAGCCCCGCAATGCGCAAGAGGAATTCGCCGGGATCCATGATCTCCGGACTCCACAACGCGGTGCCGGAAGCTTCTGCCAGATACTTTCGCAGGTACAAGCCGGCCCTCCGACCGGGTAGCACTACCGCGACATGCTCCAATTCGTCGCGATGGCGCGCCAACAGGGTGTCGGCCAATTGTTTCAGGAAGCGCGCCATGGAAGAGGGGGAAGATAATTCGCACGCCGTTGCAGGATCCCGGGAAGGGTTTCCGGTCTACCGCCGATTGAACGGAGCACCGCATTACTACCGGATCGACGGACCGGGCCGATTCACCGAGGTCCAAGTGGTCGGTGGGCGTTCCGTGATCCACGAGGTCCTGGCAAAGGCGTACCCGGAACAACTCCGGGTGGCTCAGATGATCGATGGCGACCAAGGCCGCTATCTTCCTATTTCGGTCGGTGAGTGGGAAACCATATGTCCGTGAACCGCTACTTTCACACTCGACCCGGGTCCATGACATACAGGCAACTTCCATCCCCCCGAACCGGTCGAAGGAACATGATGTCGCGCTTGACCTTGTTGGTTACCACACTCTTGGGTGCGTCCCAGTTGAACGCCACCCACATCATCGGCGGAGAATTCTACTACGATCACTTGGGCGGAAGCCAGTACCAGGTCACCCTGAAGCTCTATCGGGACTGTACTGGTATCGCGTTCGACGCGAGCGCGGTCATCGGCGTGTTCGACGGCCAAGGCGGCCTGCTCTACACCCAATCGCTCAGCTTTCCCGGTGGGTCGTTCATCCCGATCACGTTGGATTCACCCTGCCTCACGCTTCCACCCGATGTGTGTGTGGAGACCACCTCCTATACAGGCATCTTCGACCTGCCTCCTACGGCTGATGGTTATCAACTCACCTACCAGCGCTGTTGCCGGACCGCGATCATCAGTAACCTGATCACCCCGGGAGATCTGGGTCTTACTGTGACCATGCGGATCCCCGGTTCAGGTATCGTTTCCAACAGTTCTGCGCGGTTCAACGAGTTGCCGCCTGTCGCGCTGTGCTTGAATGCCCCATTGATCTTCGACCACAGTGCTTTTGATCCCGACGGCGACTCCTTGACCTACGAACTGTGTACACCATACAATGGTGGCACCTCGCTCGATCCGCAACCGAATCCTCCATCGGCCCCGCCTTATTCATTCTTACCATGGGCAGCTGGATATTCCGAGACGTATCCCATCGATTCCGATCCTGCCATCGCGATCGATCCTGTGACCGGGCAACTCACGCTGACACCCACCTTGCAAGGCAGCTTCACCGTGGGTGTTTGCGTGAAGGAGTATCGCGATGGGGTTCTTCTGACGGAAACGCGTCGTGATTTCCTTTTCAAAGTGGTGCCATGCGATGCTTCGGTGGTCGCAGGGATACAACCACAACCTCCAAGTCTGCTGTGTTCTGGTCTGACCATGCCCTTCGTGAACACCAGCTTCGGAGCGCAGACCTGGGCGTGGGATTTCGGGGATCCCGATGTGGTGGATGATGTCAGCTCGGAGCAGAACCCGACCTGGACGTACCAGAACCAAGGGACCTATGTGATCACGCAGATCGCGAATCCCGGAACGACCTGTGCGGATACGGTGCAGACCCCCTACCAAGTGTACTTGACACCGGAACCATTCGTGGTGCCGCCGGAGCCATTCTGTGGCAATGACCCCGTGACCTTGGTGGCGGAGGGGATGTTCGGGGCGGGTGCATCGCTGCAATGGATCCTCGGGGCCGGCAGCGTCCCGCAGAGTTCCTCCGATAGCATCGTCACCGCACAGTTCGCGGGGCCGGGCGTTCACGAGTTCTCCTTATTGGTGGCTGAGAATGGCTGCACGAATTCGTACACCGACTTCGTCACGAACTACGCGTTGCCTGTCGCGGCGTTCAATGCGAACCCGATCTCCCCGCAGTACGTGGGCACCGTGGTCGACCTGACGGATGCGAGCAATGGCAACGGTGGAACATTCGTCACATGGGATTGGACATTGGATAGTGATCCCCTCGGCGCCTCCGCGCCCTTCATCACTTGGAATACTTCCTGGCCGGGTACCTACACCATCACCCTGCAAGTGACCACGGCCGATGGATGCACCGATGCGACAAGTCAGGACTATCAGGTATTGGGCGGCGATATCGTGATCCCGAACGTCTTCAGCCCGAACAGCGACGGCACGAACGAGACCTTCCACATCACAAACGTTGAGTTCTATCACAACCAACTCACCATCTACAGTCGTTGGGGGAACAAGGTGTACGAAGTGACCAACTACAAGAACCAATGGGATGGTGCTGGCCTTCCGGATGGGACCTACTTCTATGTGCTCCAGATGGATGATGGAAGGGAGTATTCCGGTCATCTCACCATCCTGCGATAGCAACACCGAACAGGATACAACGACAAGGTCTGATGAACCACCTGCAGCGCACGATCCTCTGCCTCGCCGGTTTGGCGTTCGCGCTGGGATCCTTCGCGACGCACATCATCGGTGGGGACATGTTCTACGATCATCTGGGCGGGAACCAGTATCGCGTCACGCTACGGCTCTACCGTGATTGTGGACCGGACAATGTGAACGGGACCGTCTTCGACAGCCAAGCGCAGTTGGCGGTGTACAACTCAGCGGGATCGTTGATCAATAGCTTCTCCGTGAACTTTCCCGGTGAGACCACCGTGCCGGTTGAACTGAATGACCCGTGCCTCTCTGCGCCACCGACGGTGTGCGTGGCCAGCACCGAGTATGTGCAGGTCATGACCTTGCCGCCCATCGCCGGTGGGTACACCATCAGTTACCAACGGTGCTGCAGGACACCGGCCATGGTGAACCTGAATGGGCAACAAGGCATCACATGCACGGTTTGGATCCCTGGCCCGCCGAATGCGATCAATGGGTCACCACGGTTCAATGACTATCCGCCCATCGCCCTGTGCATGGGACAGGACATGAGCTTCGATCACAGTGCATCGGATCCGGATGGTGATCAACTCGTGTATGGTTTGTGTGCGCCGTACCAAGGTGCGGACGCCATTCAGCCAGCACCACTTGCACCAGCGCCGCCGTACATGGAGGTGAACTATGCACCCGGATATTCGGGAACCTACCCGATGGATAGCAACCCGCCGTTGGCCATCGATCCAGTGACGGGCCTGCTTACGGTCCACCCCACGGTGCAAGGCACTTTCACCGTCGGGGTCTGTGTATCGGAGTACCGTAATGGTGTCCTGATCGGGACCGCACGCCGGGATTTCATGTTCCGCGTGGTGTTGTGTGATGCCTCGGTCACAGCGGTGATCGCCGCTCAATCCGGAACGCAGGCCTGCTCCGGCCTTACGCAGGACTTCACGAACCAGAGCATTGGTGCGCAGAGCTACTCCTGGGATTTCGGCGACACCACGACCACAGCGGATGTATCCACGCAGGCGGAACCATCCTACACCTACCCGGCTCCGGGAACCTACACCGTTACGCTGATCGCGAATCCAGGCGCGCCTTGCGCGGACACCACGATCGCGGATTATCTCGTGGCACCACCGCTTGATCCGGCCTTCCTTCCGCCGCCGATCCTCTGCGACCCGCAAACGGTGACGCTTGTGGCCACCGGGCCGTTCAACCTGAACACCGCAACGGTCACTTGGGATCTGGGGATCGGCGCCACACCGAGTAGCGCATCGGGCATGCAGGTCACTGCGGATTTCGTGGCGAATGGCGTGATGCCGGTCACGCTCACAGTAAGTGACTTCGGTTGCACGGACAGTTTCACCGCGAATGTGCAGGTGTATCCGCAACCGGAAGCGGCCTTCGCTGAGCAAGCCGAATACTGCGTTTCATTGACGCATGCATTCGTGAACGAGAGTACTGATGCCACGGGCTACGAATGGCACTTCGGTGATCCCTCAACGAGCTTGGACCAGAGTGTGGAGGAGTCTCCCTCATGGACCTATGGCGCCCAAGGATTCTTTACGATCACGATGATCGCGACCAATGGCCCGGTGTGTACCGATACCACATCGCGCATCTTCGATGTCCATGCCGCGCCGAATGCGTTCTTCTACCGACCACCGATCCGATGCCCAGGAGAGATCGCGCTCTTCACGGCGCTCGGTGCGGCAACAGGCGGTGTGAGTGTGTTGTGGGATTTCGGTGCGGTGGGTTCTCCAAGTGCGTCCGGTAGCATACAATCCCACAGTGCCTATCCGTCGCCCGGTGTGTATCCGGTCACAGTAACGATGACCGAGTTCGGCTGCACAGCGAGCTACACGGATTCCCTGGTCGTGTACCCATATCCCGAGGTGGACTTCATCAACGGTTCGTTGGCGTGCGTTGGTGCGGAGTTCCCGTTCGCCAGCCTTGCGACCGCATGGACTCCGATGAGTCTTGAATGGAACTTGGGTGATGGAACGACCAGTATGGATAGTGCGTTGGTACACACCTATTCCCAAGCAGGAACATACACAGTGTCACTGACCGCTACCACAACGACCGGTTGCATAGCGAGCATCACGCACACCGATCCAGGCGCGGTGGAGGTCTATCCCATGCCGGTGGCCGCGTTCACCGCATTGCCTGAGGAGGTCAGCTTGCTTGATCCGCGGATCACGGTGGAGGATTACTCGTCGCTGGCAGTGGAGTGGGAGTACAGCATCGGTGAAGCGGTGGTGAACGAACCACGGTTCGAATACGAATTCCCGGAGGCCGGTCAGTATGTGATCAAGCAATGGGTGGCCACGGAACATGGTTGTGCGGACAGCACCACACGACTGGTGATCGTGAGCGACCACTTGTTCTACGCCCCGACGGCCTTCACCCCGGATGGTGACGGACACAATGAAGTATGGCGACCCATTGTGACCGGTGCGCGCGAATACGAGCTCGTGATCGTGGATCGCTGGGGGCACTTGGTCTTCCGCACCACGGATCCGCAAGAAGGATGGAGTGGTGATGGATCACCGCAAAGCATCTTCGTGTACACCGCACGCATCAAGGAGTGGGGTTCTTTCGCCAAGGAGTACACCGGACATTTCTCGCTCTTGCGCTAGTCGTCACTCGGCGTCATGCCGCATGTCCACGTGCGGTATTCCATCCCACGGATATTCCTCGCTGACACGCACGTAACCACAGCGTTCGTAGAATTTCTGCAAGTGCGCTTGGGCTGCGAGTTCCGACCGCTTCGATCCATAAGTGTCGTTCAAGGTCATCATGATCCGATCCATCAACCGCTGTGCGAGACCCTTGCCGCGATGACTTGCTGCGACCACTATCCGGCCAACGTGAGGTAGCCCATCCTCTTCAGGGGGAAGGATCCGAGCGCAGGCGATCAGCTCATCATCGGACCAACCCATCACATGGATCGCGGATGGATCCTTGCCGTCCACTTCCGCATATGCGCACGCCTGTTCCACTACGAAGACATCGACGCGCAGCCGAAGGATGTCGTGCAATTCACGAACAGTAAGTTCATCGAAATGCTTCACGGTCAACTCCGGTTTCATGCGGCTACGGGGATCAGGGTTCCATCGGTTATGTACAACAGGGCTCCTTCCACATGCGCGTATCCGAGATCACCGAGCAAGCGCATGTACCGGCGCACCTGATCCTGATGTCGTTCATCAGAGGCACCGGTCTTGATATCGAGGACGCGAACCGTATCTCCATCGAAGACGACGCGGTCGGGGCGGTGTGTTCTTCCGCTCGCATCGATGATCGCGCTCTCCGTGCGCACCTTCACTCCGCTACCGAACCAAGGAATAAGCTCTTCCGAACGTAGCAGCGGGTCAAGCCGATCGCGCAGAACCATCGCATCCGTTTCAGGGATCAGCCCTTCCAGGATCGTCGTGGAGATCGCTCGCTCCAGGTCCTCCGGATGATCGACCCTGCTAAGGATCGCATGGACCGCATTGCCATATCGGCGGTACGGATCCGGATCGGCCGGGTCCCAGTGCTCGGTCGCTTCGAAACGAATGGCAAGACCGGGTGGTGTGCCCATGGCGATAGTGATCGATCCGGTGGGATCAGCGGTTCGCGCCGTCCATGGCCCGGTCCGTTCACCGGTATCGAGCACGTCGGGATGTCCGTGATCTTCCATGTACTTCTGAAGGCCTTTGGTCAGTTCGTCCGGTTTGGAATTAGGAAGGAACACGTGAAGTTGCTGCACGGCGCGTGTGAAGGCCACGTAGAGGAGGTCGAGCTCATCGAGTTTTCGCAGATCGTCCTCCTCGCGGATCTCCGGCAGCGCTGCATCGCGGAGGATCGCACTCTTCGCCACCAAGGCATGTTCGAGTTCCGGGACAGCCGTTCCGGGTTGGATCCACAAGCGCTCACGCTGTGTGCCGCCTGCGGCCATTCGCGTGCTGGGGATGATCACGACAGGGAATTCCAACCCCTTCGCCTTGTGTACGGTCATCACTTGGATGCTCTGTGCATTCACTGGCGCTGCGGTGTTCCGCCGTTTGCCGCTGCGGTCCCAATGTTCCAGGAAGGCACCGATGTCCTGGCCATGCGCAATGCCGAAGGCGTGTGCTTCATCCATGAGCGTGAGCAGGTGTGGATCGGGCGAAGCGTCGATCGCTTGTGCCAAACGCCCGATCAACTCGTTGATCGTGGTGCGTAGCGTGAGTGATCCGTGATCCGCCAACAAGGTCCTTACCACAGCCACTGGGTCGAAGCCTTTCGTGGCTGTTCCGAACGGATCGACTTGTTCGTCGCTCGCTGACGCTCTGATGCGTACGCGGTATTGTACTACGCGCGTTGCAGCAGCGGGATCACTCGTGTGAACTACACGAAGCAGATCGATGAGGCATTCGGCAAGATCATCACCCTCCAATCTCAAACCGTCCGGTGAAGTGACCGAGTAGCCCGCTTCCGTGAGGACACGCGATATTGTTTGCCCGATCGCCGCAGTGCGCACCAGCACCGCGATATCCCCTGGTGCGAAGCCATCGTCCTCCGCATCACGAACGCTCCGAAGCACGAACTCGTCCATGGTGGCAGCCCGCTCCTCGGTTGGTTCGCTATCGGATGGGCGTTCCATTCGCACGCGCCCCGGTTCACTGCGTCGTACTATTTGTTCGTGCGCGGTGTATACCGGGCGCAAGCTCTCCGGAAGTGTCGCAGCCAATGCACCAAAAACGCCGTTATTGAATTCGATGATGGTCGAGGCCGATCGGTGATTGATCGCCAGTGGTTCGATCGGGTGATCGTTCGATCGAAGTGCTTGTTCGTATTCGCGTTCAACCGGTGTCCTGGCCGGAGGGAAGAGACCTGGCAGTGTGGTGAACAACCGGACCTCACCATTCCGCCAGCGATAGATCGCCTGCTTCGCATCGCCTACGAGCAATGCACTTCCGCCGCTGGAAAGCGCGTTGTGGATCAACGGAAGCAAGGTGTGCCATTGGAGCAAGGACGTGTCCTGGAATTCATCCAACAGGAAATGCCGGTAGCGTTCACCCAACCGTTCGAAGATGAATGGTGCGGGTTCATCGCGGACCACTTGGGCGACCAGACGTGTGAGATCACTGAAGAAGGCCACGCCATCCGCTTCCTTCAACATGCGCAGACTTCGATCCAGTTCGATCAACGCGAATGCGGAGGGCAATTCGCGCAGTACAGCAGCCCGGACGAAATGATCCCGCTGGCCCAAGGCGAGCAGTTCGTTCGCCTCTGCGAACCACGCGTGCAGGTGCGGACCAAGTTCCTCCAGCGCGGCTACGGCAGCACCTTTGATCTTGCCACTTCCCAATTTGTCATTGTCGAACGCCTTGCGTGCGGTCGCGGATGGTTCCAGCCATTCATCGCCGAAGGCGGCCAACTTCCGGAAGAAGGAATGGTAGCCGTTCTTTCCGCCAGCAAGTTCCTCGGGAGTGATCCCTGCTGCTTGGATCCCTTCAACAATGCGCTTGCCAAGGCTTTGCGCCGCGCGCTCATAGGCTCCTGTTTCCTTTCGAAGGCCCTCGGTCAAGGCCATCACCGTTTCCGCATCCATGCCGTGCAAAGCGGCCAGTGGAGCGATGGACGATTCCTTGTCCAGTTCCTTTCCGAGTTCAGAGAGGGGAAGCGCAGGATCCCAACGCGCCTCGTCATCCAAGAGTTGTTCGCATGCCGCTGTGAGCAGTTCGGTGAGCGGTGCGTTGATCCCCGCCTCGGCGATCACGGCTTTCACTGCACTTTCCCTGTACCACTCGTGCTCGGTGGTCATGCGCAGATCCTGATCCAATTGCAGATCCCGTGAGAACGGACGGACCACCCTGCGCGTGAACGCATCGATGGTGCTGATGGCCACTTCATCCCAATGATGAAGCATGTGGTGCAGGACCTTTTTCGCGCGGTCGGACGTGGACGCTTGATCCAGATGAGCCGTTCGTTGTAGATCGCTCAGGACATCCTGGATGGGTGCCGATGCATGGTCGCCAGCGGCGAGCTGTTCCATATAGCGCACCACGCGCTCCTTCATCTCGCTGGCCGCTTTGTTGGTGAAGGTGAGTGCGAGTACGTGCCGGTACGCGGTGGCATTGTCCGTGGCCAGACATAGGCGCAGGTAATTCTTTACCAGGGCATGGGTCTTGCCTGCGCCGGCGCTGCTCCTGAGCACGGTGAACATGGCCGGGAAGATAACCGGGCATCGGCAAGCGCTCCTTGGCTTTCCACGAGTTGCACCAATGACCTGATCGGTATCAACCTGTGCCCGACGGGTGTGGGCTTAGTTTTGGGACGCTTGCCGGGTCCTTATCGGTGAGCATCAAGATGAAATGACCCGATCCCTCTTCTTCTTCGTCTGTGCAGCTTTGTTGATGGCCTGCCGCACCGACGAACCGGTAAAGCCGCGTACGGCGGCTTCCACCTTGCGGATCGAAGTGCGCCCGGAGTGGAACGGCCAACCCTTGCAGCGGTACACGCCTTATATCGCCCCGCATGGCTACCGGTTCCAAGTGGAGTTCCTCAAGATGTACTTGAGCGATCTGCGTCTGGTGAGCGCGACCGGAGAGTCGACCATGGAACAAGTGCGTCTGCTCGATCTGGGGAACGGCCCATTCCAGTTCGACCTCCAAGTGCCTGTCGGGAATTGGCTCGGCATGCGTGCGGGGATCGGATTGCCGCATGACCTGAACTACACCAATGCTGCGTTGTATGGTGATGAACACCCGATGAGCGTGAACAACGGGATGTACTGGAGCTGGGCCACCGGTTACAAATTCGTGTTGTTCGATGGTCGCTACGATCCGGATCCGAATGGCACTGGTCCGCTCTTGTCGACCTTCTCGGTCCACACCGGTATGGACACCTGCTTCACCACGGCGGAATTGTTCCCGGCGTTGCCTTTTGGTACGGAGAAGGATGTCACGACGAAATTGGTCCTGCGCATCGCGGTGGATCATTTCCTGGCCACACCGCAGGACACGATCAATGTGACCACGGAGAACCAATCACACGGAGGGAATTATCCATTGGCGCTCAAGCTTACGCGCAACGTGCGACGCAGCATGGCCCTGGAGGTTCTATGAAGTGGTTGGTGCCGATAGCGGTGATGCTCGTTCTCGGCGGATGTCGGCGCGAGTCCGATCCGGATCCCACGGAAAGCGATGCGCCATTCGCGCTGGTGTTGCCTGTTGGATTTCCGGCACCCGATGTTCCAGCGGATAATCCACTCACTGTGGCATCCACGGCGTTGGGCAAGGCACTCTTCTTCGATCCACGGTTGTCGCGTGATGGATCGATCAGTTGCGCTTCGTGTCACTTCCCCGATCACGCGTTCAGCGACACCACCGCATTGAGCGGCGGCGTGGATGGTCAATTGGGTATGCGCAACGCGCCTTCGCTGGCGAATGTCGCCTACCACCGTGCCTTCTTCCGTGATGGCGGTGTGCCGACCTTGGAGCAGCAGGTGATCGCGCCGATCCACGATGAGGTGGAGATGGATCACAACATCAATCAAGTGGCCACGGCACTCCGATACCAAGAGCCATACAACACACTTGCCATGAAGGCGTTCGGTGAACCCTTGAACGCGTGGAACCTTTCGCGGGCGATCGCTTGCTATGAGCGCACCTTGATCAGTGGTTGGTCGCGGTATGACCGCTACATGCAAGGAGAGCAGACCGCACTTTCCGATAGCGAGATCAGGGGCATGGTCCTCTTCAACAATGATGAATTGAATTATACGGCGTGCCACAATGGACATGACCTCAGCGACCATGATTACCACAATATCGGGCTGTACCTGACCTACGCGGATGTTGGTCGCGAACGCATCACACTGGACCCAGCGGACAACGGCCGCTTCAAGACCCCGACCTTGCGGAACATCGCACGCACCGGCCCGTATATGCACGACGGAAGTATGAGCACCATGGAGCAGGTCATCGACCATTTTGCAAGTGGCGGGCTGCCACACGTGAACCGCGATCCTGAAATGCGGACCTTTGACTTGAGTCCAGAGCAGAAGTTGGATCTCATCGCCTTCCTGAACGCGCTCACCGACGAACGAACCATTGATCAAGTACCATGAAGTTCCACGTCCGACATCCATTGTTCCTGGGCCTGTTGATCACCGGGCTTTTCGTGACATGCAAGCCTGACAAGCAGCAGGAGGAGGAGGACAACGGAGTGGTGACGACGCCCTATGCATTGGTCATTCCTGCCAACTTCCCGCCGATGACGATCCCGGCGGACAACCCGATGACCGTGGAAGGGGTGACGTTGGGGCGCTTCCTCTTCTATGAGGAAAGACTAAGCGGGAACAATACGCAGAGTTGCGCTGACTGCCATGCACAGGTCTTTGCGTTCAGCGATCACGGCTCCCGGTTCAGTACGGGGATCGACGGGATCCAAGGAAACCGCAACAGCATGGTGCTGCAGAACCTCGGGTGGGAGCACCAATTCTTCTGGGATGGCCGTGCCCCGCGCTTGGAGGACCAGATCCTGGGGCCGGTGGAGAACGTGATCGAGATGCACGAGACCTGGCCGAACGCCGTGGCCAAGTTGCAGGCGGATCCCGCGTACGTGGCGCTCTATCAAGCTGCCTTCGGAAGCACGACGATCGATAAGTACAAGACCGCGAAGGCGATCGCGCAATTCGTGCGGACGATGATCAGCGGAACTCACGCTTCGACAAGTTCATGCGTGGTGAAGAGCAATTGACACCGGAGGAGCAACTCGGCTTCCTACTGACGCAACAGGAAGGTGGCGATCCCTCCTTGGGCTTGGGCGGACAGTGGGGTGCGGATTGTTTCCATTGCCACCCACATGGCGGCGCCCGGTTCACGGATGGCTCCATGCGCAACAACGGATTGGACAGCATATTCACCCATCTTGGCCGCGGCGGTGTAACCGGACTTCCCCAGGACATGGGTCTCTTCAAAGTGCCATCATTGCGCAATGTGGCAGTAAGCGCTCCGTACATGCATGACGGACGTTTCGAGAACCTGGAAGAGGTGATCGAACATTACAACAGTGGTGGTCATCCATCGCCTACCATTTCTCCATTCATGAAGTTCACGCAGGGAGGATTGAGCTTGACCCCGGAGAAGAAAGCCCAGTTGCTAGCCTTCCTGCACACGCTCACGGACGATGAGTTCCTGAACAACCCGGCGTTCCAGGATCCGGGTCCTCCTTGATCGAACGTCAGCGGTCGGGGCGGTTCAAGCTGCCGCGCTTTGTTGCGCATCGGGCAGCCATGTGTAGCACTGCATCTTGTCCGCGAACACTTCGGGTTTGAAGATGCTCTTGCCCAGGAGCAACCGCGCGCATTCCTGCACGCCTTCGGTGATGCTCGGATGCGGATGCACCAGATCCGCCAATTCGCTGATGGGCGTCCCGAGACGCATCATCAGTGACACCGCTTCGATAGCGCTGGAGGCATGTTCACCCACGGCACGCATGCCGAGCACACGCATCGTGTCATCATTGCTCACCAGTACCTTGAAGAAGCCTTTGGTCCTGCGCATGGCGATGGCCCGGGCCAGACAGGAATAATCAACGCGTGCTACGCGATAAGCGATACCATGCTTGCGGCATTCCTGTTCATTCAAGCCAACACCGGCCACCTCCGGATCCAGGAACATGATGGTGCTGATGTTGGCGTAGTTCAGTGCCGGGATGTTCGGATCGTTCATCAACTCCACGGCGTGGCGGCCTTCCATTTCGCCGAGGTTCACCAGCATGTTCTTGCCAGTGGCATCGCCAACCGCATGGATATGCGGCATGGTGGTGCGTGTATCGGTCACGACGATGTTGCCTGTCTTCGGATCGGTCCGCACACCTGCAGCCGCGAGATCCAGGCTACCTGTGTTCGCGACTCGGCCCACCGAGATGAGCGCCTTTTCCACGCGCACGGTCTCGGTATGGCCATCGGGGTAGGAGAGGTGGTACTCCACTTCGCCATCCACGTTCGCGATCCGTTCCAGTTGTGCTTGGCGATGGATGACCACGCCTTGCTTCTCAAGGTTGCGCGCGATCAGATCACTGATATCCATATCCTCGAACGGCAGGATCCGATCGGCGCGATCGATCAGGTGGACCTTCGTGTTCCCGAAGAGGGAGAAGATCGCAGCGAATTCGCAACCGATCACACCCGCACCGATAATGACAATGCTCTTCGGATAGTCCTCCAATTGAAGCAGGCCATCGCTGGTGAGGATGGCCTTCTCGTCCACTTCGATCCCCGGCAGTGTCCTCGGACGGCTACCGGTGGCGATGACCACGTGCGATGCCTTGATGTCGTGGATGAAGCCGGGGCGTTGGATCCGCAGGGTCATCGGATCAAGGAAGTGGGCTTCGCCTCGTTCGTGGTGGAAGCTTCCTTCACCTGTGTCGGGCCGGGCGGCGAGCAATTGCATGTGGCACGCATAGAGGTACTTCCGTTCGAACGCCGCCTCGTTCAATGAACGCATCACCTCATTCCACTCCAACCGGAAAGGTTCGCGGCCACGGGTGCGCATGAGTTCGTTCGCACTGGAGACACGCTGTGCGATCTCCCAAAGCGTCTTGGAGGTGAGGGCACCGTTATAGATGCCCGTTCCACCGATGCGATCCCGCTCGACCAGGATCACGCGTTGACCCATGTCGATGCCGCGCATGGCGGCCGCATACCCGGCAGGTCCGCCACCAATAACGCAGAGATCGTAATGTTCCATGTTCGCGATGGCGACGGGATGAGGTGAAGTGATCGGCCCTTCATACGGTGATCCACAAGCTTGGTTGCTGACGCACGTGGACTCGTCGGGGATCACGCGTGCTTTTGATCCGGCGTATCCCGAAGCGGTATTCAGGCGTAGGAAGGTCCAACTAGAACCGCTCGCGTGAGTCCATTCCGTCATTCCGTCGTTTGCTGCGCCGTGCTTTCCGCATTCACTGCGGATGCGCAATGCCCACAGCTGTACGACTACTACGGGGTCCCGTCCGCAAGTCCGGAATGGTTCAGTTGCTCCGGCAGCAACTTCAACCTGCTCATCGCCACCCCGCAAAGCATTGGCGCTTTCATGTGGATTGGGGCGATGGCACTGCCGTGTACAACGGTGCATCGCTCGCACCACCGATGTCGGTACCACATACCTACCCGGCCACTGTAGCGACGTACACGATCACCTTCACCGAGATCGGAACGGGCTGCACGGTCACCGGCACGTTAACGATCGAGCAGAGTTCAAGCGCTTCCATCCAGATCCCGATCGGCGGTCTTACACAAGTGTGTGCGCCGCATCCGGTGGATTTCGTGAACAGCAGCACGAACGTTTCCCCGAACACGGTCTTCCAATGGGACTTCGGTGATGGTTCGCCGATCATCACCATGAATTCCACCAACTTGGGACAGACCATCACGCACACCTACCTGCAAGGCACGGTGGATTGCGAGACCACGGTGCGCCTCACAGCGGAGAACAGTTGCAACACCCTTCAAGGGGGCGCCAGCTTGGCCACCTTCAATCCTATCCGGATCTGGGACATTGATGACGCGAGCATCGCCGCGAGTGCCACGCTCCTTTGTTGGCCGGATCGCACGGTCACCTTCGCGAACACCACGAACCGGAACTGTCTTCAGCAGGGCAACATCTTCCAGCGGTATGAGTACTGGAACTTCGGCGACTACTGGGGCGCGGGCCAGGACTCGATCATCGACTGGACGCCGTGGCCACCCACTTTTCCGCGCGTCATCCAATACCCCGGTATCGGCACGTACGAAGTGATGCTGTTGGACAGCAACTATTGCGGTGTCGATACCGCCACGATCCAGATCACCCATTGTGCCGCCGCCGCAGGTGACCCTCACGGTGGATCCCGACACGATCTGTATCGGAGAGACCATGAATTTCGATCAGACCACGGCTGGTGGTGCGAACTACTTCCAATGGAATTTCGGTGCGGGTGCCGGTTTCGAATGGACGGGCGCAGGGGACCAAGCACACACCTATGCGCAAGCCGGGACCTTTTTGGTACAGTACACCGCGAGCATCCAAGGGGCCACAGCGGGCTGTGCCGACACAGCCGGTGTGCAAGTGACGGTCCTACCGGTCCCGACTGCGGATTTCCTGTTGGACCAGGACGCCGCCTGCGATTCGATCACGGTAGCGATCACCGATCAATCGATAAGTGCGGTGCAATACCTCTGGGACTTCGGGGATGGCACCACGAACACGAGTGCCGCGCCACCACCACATACCTATACGACAGCCGGCGCTTATGTGCTCAGCCTCACCGTGACGAACTCGCTGGGTTGCACCGACACACACGATCACACGGTCAATGTCTATGCACCTCCGACGGTCGCGATCCAGATCGCCAACCTGTGTCTGGGGCAAACGGCGCTGTTCACTCCGGTCATCGGCACCGATCCCGGAAACCCGGTGACCGTGTGGGATTGGGATCTTGGTGATGGCACTACTTCGAGCGATGAATTTCCCACGCACCAGTTCGCTGCTGCCGGCCCGTATGTGATCACCTTGAACGTGACCACCCCGTACTGCGGAGGATCAGGCATGCAATGGGTGAACGTGCAAGCGCCACCGCAAGCGGCCTTCACACCGAGTGCGGTGCTCGCCTGTTCCCCGGTGGATGTGGACTTCACGAACAACACGACCGGGGCCACCCAATTCCTCTGGCTCTTCGGCGATGGACAGTCGGATACAGCGATATCGCCGAGCCACACCTACACCAACTTCGGAACGGCGGATTCGATCTACACCGTCATGCTGATCGCGGGTTCGGCCTTCGGGTGTTCGGATACGGCGCGCGTCGATATCACGGTAGCACCGCCGGTCGTGGCCGGATTCACGCACAACGCACAGCCGGGCTGCGCACCGATGAACGTCGGTTTCACGAACACGAGCACGGGCGCATCCTCCTACCTGTGGGACTTCGATGATGGGAGCACCAGCACCGCGACCGATCCGCAGCATGTGTATGTGAACAACACGCTCTTCCTGGGCATGCATACCGTGACGCTTACCGCATATTCCGCAGCCGGTTGTGAAAGCACGATGCAGCAAACGATCATGGTGTACCCCACACCGGACTTCACCTTCATTGCCCAACCGGACAACGGGTGTAGTCCACTTTCCGTGACCTTCCCGAGCCTTGCCGGTGCCGTGAGCTATCAATGGGCCTTCGGTGACGGCACCACCGGCAACGGCATCGCACCCATACATACCTACTTCAATTCCACGCTGACCGACCAGACGTTCAACGTCACGCTCATCGGGCAGAACGCTTTTGGATGCACGGACACGGCGAATGCGCCGATCGTCGTGAATCCCCAACCCGTGGCGCAGTTCATCCCGGGAGTGCTCACCGGATGCCAACCGCTCACGGTTCCTTTCCAGGATCTCACCATCGGTGCGGACTCCGTGTTGTGGCTCTTCGGCGACGGACAATCACTTGCCACTATACCGGGGAACACCAGCCATACGTACCAGCACACGAGTCTGTCGCCGATGACCTTCAACGCCACGTTGATCGGCAGCACTCCATTCGGTTGCTCGGACACCATGATGGTGCCGATCCAAGTGTACCCGGCTGTCGTAGCGTCCTTCACGGTGATCGGCGATGGGTGCTCTCCGCTCACCGTGAACCCGGTGAACAACAGCTCCGGTGCGAACAGCTATTTGTGGGACATGGGCGATGGAAACATCCTCGCCGGTGCCACGCCCACACACACGTATGTGAACACGACCGCAGCGGACCAGATCCGCACGATCACACTCACGGCGACCTCTCCGTGGGGATGTGTTTCCGTCTTCACCCAAGCGGTGACCATTCATCCGGTGCCGAGTGCGGCCTTTCAAGCCACGCCCTTTGGGCAGCAGTTCCCGAATGCCACAGTGACCTTGAACAACACCAGCGCACCCGGCAATTGGACCTACGCATGGGGCTTCGGCGATTCGCAAAGTAGTACGCTACAGCAACCCGGCACGCACACCTACGCCACCTGGGGCAGCTACACCATCACGCTGGTGGTGACGGGCAACGGATGTTCGGATGTCGCCTCGCAAGTGGTGACCATCGATCCGCCTTTCCCAACGGCGAGCTTCATCGGACAGGGTGAAGGGTGTGCACCATTGACGGTGGCCTTCACCAATACAAGCCTCGGTGGCCTGAGCTACCAATGGAACTTCGGCGATGGCGGAACCAGCACCGCGGATAACCCCACCTACGTGTACAACGTAGCAGGGGTCTATACCGTGAGCCTGACAGCATTTGGCATAGGAGGAGGAGTGAACACTGCCATCAAGGTGGACAGTGTGGTCGTGCATCCACGCGCCAACGCCTATTTCGTGCTACAACCCGATCACGTGATCGTGCCAAGCCAACCGGTCTTCACGTACAACCTCAGCGCGAATGCGTCGAGCTATAGCTGGGATCTCGGTGACGGCACCAGCAGCACGGCCTTCAACCCGATCCACTACTACACGCAAGCGGGCACCTTCGATGTGTCGCTGATCGCGAACAACCAATGGAACTGTCCCGACACCTTCACGGTTGTCGGTGCCACCACAGGTGAAGTGAGCGGTGATCTCGAATTCCCGAACGCGTTCACGCCGAACAGCAGCGGACCGACCGATGGCGTGTACGACGCCATGAGCTATGACAACGACCATTTCTTCCCGACTTATGAAGGAGTGGAGAATTATCACTTGGAGATGTCTTCAATCGGTGGGGCGAACTGATGTTCGTGAGCACCGATGTGCGGATCGGTTGGGACGGCTGGTACAAGGGCGCTCCCGCCAAACAGGATGTCTATGTCTGGAAATGCCAAGCCACATTCAGTGATGGTCGTGAAACCACATTGAAAGGTGACGTCACTCTTTTACGCTAGGACCATGCAACGAATACTGAACACTTTCCTCTTCCTATTCATCGGCACGGCGCTCTCCGCGCAGATGAACTACAAGCGTCCGCACAACCAGCTGTTGGACCAAGCGAAGGCCTACCTCGCCGCCGAGGACTACGCCGAAGCGGCAAAGCTGTACAAGCGCTTGCTACCGGTGGACACCTCCTTCGTGGAGGTGTACTACGAGTATGGCCTCTGCCTCGTCAACCTGCCCACGCAGCGTGACAAGGCGTTGCCTTACCTGGAACGTGCGGTGCGCGGTGGACATACTGAAGCATACTATGAACTCGCCATGGCCCGTCATCGCCAACAGCGCTTCGAGGAGGCTGCTGAATTGTTCACCCACTACAAGCAATTGAATTATCGCGTGGTGAAGGACGCTGAGGTGGATCGCCGGATCGCCATGGCCGTTACGGCCAAGGAACTGGTGAAGGCACCGGTGGATGTGACCATCCGCAACATGGGCGCCATGGTGAACTCCGCTGCACATGATTACTGCCCGTTGGTGACCGCCGATGGCAATACGATGTACTTCACTTCCCGTCGCGAAGGGACCACCGGCCGCATCAAGGACCCCACCGGCCAATGGCTGGAGGATATCTATGTGGCGAAACGTATCGATGACGTCTGGTCCAATGCGGTGAACGCAGGCGCTCCGTTGAATACGAATACACACGACGCCACCGTGGGTTTGGATCCCGATGGCAGCAGCATGATCGTGTACCACACCAGCGCGGACCTGGTATCCGGTGATCTGTACGAGACGCGCATGCACGCCGGGAAATGGCAGGTTCCACAACTGATGACGGCCCGCATCAACAGCAAGGACCACGAGCCCAGTGCGAGCATCGCTCCGGGTGGTGATGAGATCTATTTCACCAGCGATCGTCCGGGCGGATTCGGTGGTCGTGACCTCTACCGCATCCGTCGCTTGCCGAACGGGGAGTGGAGCTTGCCGCTGAACCTTGGACCAAAGGTGAATACCGCCTTCGATGAGGACGCGCCCTTCATGCACAGCGATGGCATCACGCTCTTCTTCAGCAGCAAGGGCCACAACACGATGGGTGGTTACGACATCTTCAAGACCACGCTCGTGGATGCGGACATGAATGGATGGACCCTGCCCGAGAACATGGGCTACCCACTGAACACCGTGAACGACGACATCTACTTCTGTTTGAGCGAGGACGGCTACACCGGCTACTTCAGCAGCGAACGTCCGGGCGGTCTGGGGATGCAGGACATCTACCAGGTCGTCTTCCCCGGGAGCCAGTTGAACTACATGGTGGTGCGTGGTGTGGTGGCCGATGCCAGCGATGAGCCGGTGAAGGCACGCATCCTGCTCACCGATGATACCGGTGAGGAAGTGGTGGGCGTGTACAACAGCAACGAGAAGACCGGCCGCTACCTGTTGGTGCTTACACCTGGCCAGCGTTACCACATGACGGTGGAGGCGCAAGGCTTCCTGATGCAACAGAGCGAACTGCTCGCGAAGGCCAATGATCTGGACGGACGAGAACTCGGCATGGACATCCTCATGCAGCGCGACCCCGCAACGGCGCGCGTGAACGCACATGAATGAGAAGCGGGTATGGCAGCTGGTCCTGGGTGTGCTTGCGTTCGGTCCGTTGACCGCGCAGGACGCACAGTTCGCGCAGTTCTACGCCGTACCCACCTATATCAGTCCTGCGTTCGCAGGCACGGGCTTGCAAACGCGCATGGGCCTCGCGGTCCGCGATCAATGGCCCGCCTTCCCCGGCGCGTTCGTTACCACCAACCTCGCCGTGGACCACTACATGCCGGACATCAACAGCGGCATCGGCCTGCTGGTGACGCATGACAAGGCCGGTAGTGGTGCGTTGAGCTACACAAGCGTGGCCGGGCAATATGCCTATGAGATCGAGTTGAAGCGGAAGGTCTTTCTGCGTCCTGCACTGCAACTTGGTTGGGTGAATCATTCGGTGGATTACTCCAAACTGATCTTCGGCGACCAACTCGCACGCGGCGGCGACGTGGGCACGTATGAATACCTGCGCGGCACCGGGATCAGCTACGCTGACTTCGGTGGTGGACTCATGCTCTTCACGCCGCGCTACTGGACAGGGATCTCTTTCCACCACCTCAATCGCCCGAACCAATCGTTGATCGGTAACGAGACCCGCATGCCGGTGAAGTTCAGCATGCACGGCGGATGGCGCACCACCTTGCGCACACCCGTGATCCGCGACCATGAGCAGAGCATCGTGCTCGCGTACAATTACCGTTCACAAGGCAAGTACGACCAGTTGGATGTCGGCGGTTACTTCGAACGCGATCCGTTCTACGCCGGTATCTGGTACCGTGGCATTCCACTGTTGAAGCACTACGAAGCGGGATTCAGTAACCGCGATGCGTTAAGCCTCCTCGTCGGTACGATCGTGAACGGCGTCCGCATCGGGTACAGCTACGACATCACCATCTCACGCCTGGCCGGACAATCCGCAGGCGCGCACGAGATCACCCTGGGCTACGCGTTCGCACAACAGAGCAAGAAGCGCGCAATGAGCAAGCGGCGTATCGTGCCCTGCCCGAAATTCTGATCCGCAGAATACATCCGCAGATTGCGCAGATGGATCGCCTACCGGCGATGGGTGGATGGAAAGGGTTATCCGCAGATTACGCAGATCGGACCACCTACCGATGGTCTTCTTAGTGATGGTGACGCTATTCTTCTTCGTAGTTCCAGACCATGCGCTCGTGCTGCAGGCTAGGGCTTCCGAAATTCAAGAGCAGGCCACGGTTAAGGCCGGATGCTTTCAAATAGTTCAAGAGTTGGGCTTGGTCAACGCTGCTGATCCTGTGTATGGCCTTGAGTTCAAAGATGATCGAACCAAGGCAAACCAGATCGGACCGGTACTTCACTGAGAGTGGTACTCCTTTGTACAACACTTGGAATTGAACCTCTCGCTGGAAAGGAATGCCGCGCAGCGTCAGTTCAGCACACAATGCGTCGTGGTACACATTCTCAAGAAAGCCATGTCCCAATTGGGCATGGACCTCCATTGCCGCGCCAATGATCGCATAGGTTTCCGGATCCCGCTGGTCCATTCCCAATAGTAAGTAAGCTTTGCCCGCAACTTGCATTGTCTGCCTGCCTGCCGGTAGGCAGGCCCATCTGCGAAATCTCGTGAACGGGGCAGGTCCTGCGGATTCCTTCTGAGCTATCCACGCTCGAGGCCGCCGGTAGGCAGGCCCATCTGCGAAATCTGTGGATGTATTCACTTCACCCCCGCTCGCTCAACTCCAGCCACCGGTCCGTGATCCGGTCCAGTTCCTTGGTGGCTTTCTCCAGCGCGATGGAATGCTCCATCAGTTTGTGGTGGTCCGTGCCACCCTTGGCCATCTCCAACAGGATCTCCTCCTTCTTCTTCTCCAGCTTCGGCATCTCCTTGTCGATCTTCTGCAACTCCAACTTCTCCGCGTAGGTCAACTTCTTCTTCGCGGACCCGGCCCCTGCTTCCGTCACCGCGAGGTTGGCCTCTTGGCCAGCCGAAGCGGTCTTGCCACCCTTGGCCGCGATCTCGTTGGGCTCTTCCTTCACGCTCTCAACTGCCGCCGCCTTGCTAGGCTTGGCCTTGCTTCGCGCTGCCTCCGCGCGCTGCACATCCCGCAACTCCGTGTAGCTGCCCACCCACTCTTTGATCTTCCCTTCACCCTGGAAGACGAGCAGCTTCGTACACATCTTGTCCATGAAGAAGCGGTCGTGGCTCACGATGAGGAGGCACACGTCAAGGTCCTTCAGGAATTCCTCCAGCGCGTTCAGCGTTGGGATGTCGAGGTCGTTCGTGGGCTCATCGAGGACGAGGACGTTCGGGTTCTGCATCAGCACGGTACACAGGTAGAGGCGACGTTTCTCACCACCGCTCAACGTGCTCACGTATTGCCACTGTTGCTCCTTGTCGAAGAGGAAGCGTTCGAGCAGGCCCGATGCCGTTAGCGTTTTCCCTTTGTTCAGCGGGATGATCTCGGCGATGTCGCGCACCACATCGATGATGCGTTTGTCCTCTTTCAGGTGCAGGCCCTGTTGCCCGAAGGTGCCGAGGATCACGGTGGCGCCGATGCTCACTGTTCCTGCATCGGGTTCCATCTTCTGCGTAAGCAGATCAAGGAAGGTGCTCTTGCCGATACCGTTCGGGCCGACGATGCCGATGCGGTCGCCGCGCTTGAGTGAATAGGAGAAGTGCGAGACGATGGGCTTGTACTTGTCCGGATCGTTGGGGTCGCCGAAGCCCTTGGTGAGGTTGCGCGTCTCGATCACTTTGCCACCGAGGCGGTCGGTCTTCACCTCGATCTTCACCTGATCGCGATCGAAGTTCCGCGTGGCGTCCGCCTTGATCACTTCGAACTTGTCCAAGCGGCTCTTGCTCTTGGTGCCCCGCGCGCGCGGCATCTTGCGCACCCACTCCAATTCGCTGCGCATCAATCCGCGCAAGTGTTGCTGCGTGGCATCGCGCACCTCGTCCAGCGCCGCCTTCTTCTCCACGTAATAGCTGTAGTTGCCTTTGAAGCGCGTGAAGTCGCCGAACTCCATCTCGATGATCTCGTCGCAGACGTTGTCGAGGAAGTAGCGATCGTGGGTCACGAGCAGGAGGGTGAGGTTGGGTACGCTCAATTCCTCCTCCAACTGCTCGATCATGTTCATGTCGAGGTGGTTGGTCGGCTCGTCCAGGATCAGCACATCGGGCGCGTGGATGAGGACCTTGGCCATGGCGAGGCGCTTCTGCTGGCCGCCGCTCAAGGAGTTCACCGGCTGCTCCATGTCGCGCAACCCGAAACGGTGTAGCAGCACTTGCACGTGCGCCTCGTAGTCCCACGCGTTCAGTTCCGTCATCCGGTGGATGGCATCCTGCATCACCTTCCCATCGGCGTGGCGGGCCACGGCGTGCTCATAGGCGCGGACCGCATTCGTGATCGGATCGTCCTGGTCCAGCATCTCGTCCACCAGGCTATGCGTGGCCGTCATGTGTACGTTCTGGTCCAGGTAGCCCACGCGGATGCCTTTGTTGAAGGAGATGATCCCCTCATCGGGCGTCTCCAAGCCTGCGATGCACTTCAACAAGGTGCTCTTGCCCGTGCCGTTGCGCGCGACGATGGCCGTCTTCTGGCCCTTCTCCAGACCGAAGGAGATGTCCGAGAAAAGTTGGCGTGGACCGTAGCGCTTCGCGACGCGTTCGACAGAGAGGACGTTCATAGGGCTTCGCCGGTGGCGGGGCGCGAAGGTCGGGAATGCAGGGGAGGGGAAGATCGGATCCGATCCACGCCTGCGTTACCTTTGAGATCATGGCAGCGAAACGAGAGAAAGTCACCATCCGGAAGAAGCCAAGTGCAGAAGGTGAGGCCATGAACGCGGCGTTCAAGAAAGCCACGAAGCGTGCGGCAGAAGAAGCCTTCAAGGTACGCAAGACCATCATGGTGGAGAAGGATGGTTGGCTGGTGATGGTGGACAAGAATGGCATCGTGAAGCGCCGTGTGAAGCGCTTGGAACTCATTCGCTTGCAGAAGTAGTGACGCATGCCAGGGACACTTCGCTTGCGTGTGTTCGCCGGTCCCAACGGTTCCGGAAAGAGCATCATGCTGAAGCAGGTCCGTGAAACCAAGGTGGGCGGAAGACCTGTTGACGTTGGTACGTACGTGAATGCCGATGAAATTGCGAGGACCCTGCGCGAGAAGGGTACCTTATCGTTGGACACGTATCAAGTGGTCGCAAGTCGTTCGACGCTTGCCAGGTTCGCGACCACTACAGGATTGTTGAATGCGCAATTCACGCAGCACCGCTTCAGGACCGGACAACGGTACCACAAGAACACCTTCGAACTGAAGTCCAAGGAGTACGCCGAACACTTCGCCCAACTCTTGGCGGCCTTCCTATGCGACCAACTGCTCAAGGCCAAGAGGAAATTCTCGTTCGAGACCGTCTTCAGCCATTCGAGCAAGCTGGACCTCATGCGCAAAGCCGGGAAGGCCGGATACAAGGTCTACCTGTATTTCGTCGCGACGAATTCATCCGAACTGAACATCGATCGAATACGAACACGAGTGGAACGTGGAGGACATGATGTGCCGCGCATGAAGATCATTGAACGCTATGGTCGGTCGTTGCAGCAACTTCTTCCCGGCATCGACCTCTGTTACCACGCCTTCGTTTTCGATAATTCAGGCGAGAAGCCGCTGATGTTCGCGGAAATGAAGAAGACGGCCATCGGTCGGGCTTGGGCATGGAGCGATAAGGATATCCCTGACTGGTTCATTCGCGAGTACTTGATCGCCAGTAAGGATCCGATCTATCTCCACGTTGCGGAAGAGGTATTGAAGGCACGCTCGGCCAAGGATGAATGATCAGGCCTTATCGGTGAAGTGAAGGGGTCAGTGTGCGCTTCCAAAGCCATCTCCGCACATCCTCGCCTCACTCCACCCCGTACACGAACCGGTACCCCGGCACACCGCGTTGTCCGGCCAGTTCTTCCGCCGTGCCCTCGCGGAAGCGCACGCGTGCCGCCGGTAGGCCTTCGCTCAGAAGCAACTGCATCACATGCTCCTTGCGCGCCGCTTCGATCTCCGTTTGCACCGCTTTCGCGCCTTCGCTACCCATCAGGGCAAAGCAGCGTTCATGCATGCTCTTGCCAGCCATGCTCGGTGAGAGTCCGTTCACGTATTCGGTGAAGAGGCTGTCCCGTGTGTTCAGTGCTTCGATGCGCGTGCTATCCGCCCCATCGATCCAGGGCTTACCCGGGAAGAGGTAGGCTTGCTTCATGTGGAAGATGGCCCCCCGCTCACGCGGATGTTGTTGGTTCGGATCTGCGATCCGGACCAACCCGAACCTCCCCCGCCCTGTATGAATGTTGGGTCTCCCGTCTTCGGGAACCCCGTAGTCAGCTAGCGCTGCTACAATGGATCCTCGGGTGACCACACGATGAGCGCTTCTTCCTCCACATGCACCTTGCCTTGAGCATCGATCTTGATACCCCATACAGCTCCTTCCTCGTCATCCCCGGTCATGCCGAATTTGAAGTCGCAATGCTGTTCCCCATCCTCCGCCCATGCCACTTCCATGATGAAAAGGTTCTCCTTGAGCACGCGTTCGGCGTAGCCATTATCGCTGAAAAAGGCCATGAGGGAAGTGCCTTTGTCGAGTTCTGCGTTGATGGCATCAACAAGCAACGGGCGCGATGGATGGTGGCGTACAGCGCGGAGGATGGCGATGAGGCCGGGTTCCGTGATGACCGATAGGATCTTGTGGAGCACCTGTTGGGACCAGTTCATCGGCCCAATGGTGCGAAAGCGAGGGGTAGTAGCCATGGTGTATTCCTATTGGTCCGATAAACGTACGCTCCGGCGGCTTGTTATCCGAGGCGTTCCGGACCGAACCACGGACCCTGCTACAACCGCCCTCACACTTTGCCATTCATGCCGACCGCGTCCTTTTGGGCGGCATACTGCGCAGCCATTACATTCGTTCCAGGCCTCATACAATGCCCCGCCGCGACCTACCTCCCTTGAACCAGGAGCAACAGCTTGTCTGGAAGGCCTTGTCGCTGGTGGATGAGAACGAACTGGTAGGCATGATGCGCGCGCTGCGGCACCACCCCGATCGCAACGCCACCATCGATGGTGTGAACAAGGGGCTTGATCAGGGCTTCGATCTCCTCGGGATCTTCGGCGACGGATTCGATGGGTTGAACGCCCTGCAATACGATGGATTTCTCGAGTTCAATGTATCCCTGGGCACCGATCACTTCGTTTTCCTTGCCATCGGCTATAGAGGTGCGCTGGGGGAGGTGGCCGACTTCAACTTCACCCTCGATGACGACGGCCATATCGTCGAGGTGGAGTTCGAGGCATCGCACAACGACTTCCTGCTCAAAGGCTTTTTCGACGACACCTTGCGTTTCTCCTGAGCGACGCGTAGGACCACAGCAGTGTTTCCCTTTGTGCTTGGGGCGGCTGCACCGCGCGGCGTGAGCGACGCGGGCAACACGGACGATCCTTTCGGCGTTGATGAGATGGACAGTCTCCAATTACGCATGGTCTGGCCGCGCGTCCAAGACGGCAGCCCCCGCGCGCAAGAGCGGGGGTTGTTGTGTTCAAGCGCTTCCGGTCGTCATTGGTATTCAGCCTGTCGGTAGGCAAGCCCGCTGCGGATGTATTTGCATTCCATCCCGCTGCTGCCTTTGTATTCCATCTGCGTTATCCGCGCCATCTGCGGCAACCTTTGCATTCCCTCTGCCATGGCCCCCTGAGCGGGCGTGACTGTTTTCCAACGATCGGACGCACGCGCGTTCATCGACTGCACCATCACGGGCGGCACCTCCCTCGGTGTGATGCATCCGGGTGTTCCGTCATTCCGCACCGGAACGGCCAGCGCCGCACCGAATGCACTAGCGCACCGGGCGTGGTGGCCCGGGTGCAATCGGCGGCCTGCCCATCTCCGCGCTGACCAAGCGGGTAAAGCTGTGCGCACCTGCGGCATTCAAGTGATCGCTATTGGCGAAGAGGCTATCGGTGTTGTACAGGTTGATATGATCGAGCACCTGCACGCCCCACGCAACATACTTGTGCTTCAGCGCATCGTATTCGGCCATGAGGGCCGGGGGGATGCCCCTGCGGTAGGTGGGGTGCAAGGGCGTTCCCACGAGGTACAGGACCATGCTGTCCCGGCGGCATCGGAGCACGATGGAATCGAGGTAGGCGATGCCCACATTGGACACCGGTGCGACCTGCCCGGCCTTGTCCACGAAATGGCGCTTCAACGCGGTTGCGGCATCCGGATGGTACGGGACCTTCAAGCGCTCGAAGGAACCGATGTACTCCGCATGGGCGGTACGCGGCCATGTACATAGGCGCATGAAAAGTGTGCGCAGGTAGGTCCTGCGGTGCAAGGGCAGGCGCAGCGCCTCACTGAAAGTGACCAGGGGATAGATCCGCACTATGAGTCGCTCGGTGGCCCATGCCCCATCCCGGAACAACTCATGATCCTTATCGCTCAGGTTGTTCGGGCTGAAGCCGAGGATGAGGGTGTCGATGCGATAATGCGTGGTGATCCGGTTGAGCTTGTACCAGGAAAGCAGGTACGGTTCGGCCGCGAGGGAAATGTTCTGGGAACCGGCCAACACGCTGGGGTCGATGTCACTGGCGATATGTGAGTCGCCCATGGCCACGGTACGGGTATGGAGGCGCACAGTCTCCTGCCGCATGGCATGCACATTCCACAGGGCCATGGCGGTACACCAGATGAGCGGTGGTACGCAGAACCCCATGAGTATGGTGAGGAAGGACCGCATCTCAGAACTGGAAGTAGATGAAGTCCTGCTCCTTTCCACCCAGACCGATCACCACGGCGATGAACACATAATAGACGAGCCACCGCACAGGGCGCCAAGGCACACGGTCCAGCAGCTGTAGCGGGTGTTGTAGGCGTCGCCCGGCCCATTCCGCCAGCACTAGGCCTAGGATGAGCAGCAGCACATCCAATGGGCGCACCGTGGGCACTGTGAAGAGCGAGGGGCTGAAGATGCCGCCGAGGTACTGGAGCGCGGAGCCCATGTCCGCAGAACGGAAAAAGACCCACGCCAGCACCACCAGAAGATTGGTGGTGACCATGCCCCGGAATTCACGCAGTGAAGGCAACCAGGTATGCGCAGCCACCACTTCCAGGTGCTGTCGGTTGCGCTTGGCGAGCAGCAGCGGGATGAAGCAGATCGCATGGAAGGCGCCCCAGCTAATGAAGGTCCAGTTGGCACCGTGCCAGAACCCGCTCACGATGAAGATCACCAGCGTGTTCCTGATCATGGACCAGGTGGAACCACGGCTTCCGCCCAGCGGGATGTACACATAATCACGGAACCAAGTACTCAGGCTGATGTGCCAGCGCCGCCAGAACTCGGCGATATCGCGGGCGAAGTACGGCGTAGCGAAATTGCGCATCAGGTCGAAGCCGAAGAGCCGCGCGCAGCCGATGGCGATGTCGCTGTACCCGCTGAAATCGCAGTAGATCTGGAAGCTGAAGAGTACGGCGCCCAACAGCAGGGTGCTACCGCTGTGCCCTTGGGTGTCGAAGACCACACTGACGAAGGAGGCGCAGTTGTCCGCGATCACCACCTTCTTGAACAGGCCCCAGAGCATCTGGCGCAGCCCATCCACCGCCTTGGCACGATCGAAAGAGCGCGGCGCAGCGAATTGCGGCAACAGGTTGGTGGCGCGCTCGATGGGACCTGCCACCAGTTGCGGAAAGAAGCTCACGTAGGCCAAGAAGGCCACCAGGTCGCGCTCCGGCGCCAGCTTCCTGCGGTACACGTCGATGGTGTAGCTCATCGTTTGGAACGTGTAGAAGCTGATGCCTACCGGGAGGACGATGTCGAGGTGGTGCAGCGTGAGCGGTTCGCCGAGGAAGCTGAAGGCGTGCTCGATATTGCCCACGAAGAAGTTGAAGTACTTGAAGAAGCCGAGCATGCCCAGATTCGCCACGATGCTCACCCACAGCAGCGCACGGCGTCGGGGCGTGTGATCGGTGATCCCCAGCGCCCGGCCCACGCCGTAGTCGATGAACGAGCTCAGGGCTACCAGCAGCAGGAAGCGTGCATCCCACCAGCCGTAGAACACATAGCTGGCCGCCAGCAGGAAGATGTTGCGCGCCCGTAGGCTGCGGCACAGGAACCAATAGCCTGCGAATACCAAGGGCAGGAAGACCGCGAAATCAATGGAGTTGAACAGCATCCTTCAGTTCGCAGCCGTGCGTGTCACCTTTAGCGCCAGTCACCGCGTGCTACAGCACCGGTACGACTGGTATGCATTGCTCACGTACCAGGAACCGCATTGCGCGCATGAGGGGCCAACGACGCGAACGGACAGGTCCTCGTTGGAGGTGTCATCGACATACTCCCAGTTGTTGTTCATGTTCAGCAGGCCCAGTTCCACCCGCCGTTGGCAGGCATCGTACCACTCTCCCCAGCTGCAAAGCCGCTTATTGTCCAACGTGCAGATACGGGCGGCCTCGTAAAAGCTCACTGGTGGGCGCTCGTCCTGCTCCACGCAGAACTGGCTCGTCACTGCGAGCATGCCGGGTGGGCAGTCGCGCAGCAGGTGCGCGCCGCCATTCATCAGGTGGAAGTCGGCGCCATCGTACACCAAGGAGAGCGGTGCCATACCGCTAAGTGCCTCGGCCAGAAGTGGCGCACCCGGTCCGGTGAGGACCGCATACGGCCCTGCGCCATTCACGCTCAAACTCACCGCGCCGGATCCCGGTGCATCGGGTGGTACCACCACGATGTTCGTGCCTGCGGTGGGCGCGCCATCGAGGCCGGAAATGACCACGGACCAAGCAGGGCCGACACCAGCCACCGTTACGCGGTGCGCATTCGATTGTTCCACGGCAGCGGATTGCGCCTCGGCAGAGTTCGTTGTCGGGCTGATCCCCTCGATCTGGCGCGACGCGGGCGTGTCGCCAGTGAGTATGATGGGCTTGTCCACATGGACCTGTCCCATGAGGATCATGGCGAGGATCCAAGCCGGGATGGTATGGAGCGTCCGTAGGAGGGTCATCGCAAGTGGTAACAGCATCGGGCCCTTCCAGGTTGGCTTGCCAGGGTGGTGCGCTGGCTGTTACATGTGGTGCGGCCCGCTTGGTCGGCCCCATGGGTATGGTTGCTTGTGTCATCGATCCATTCCCAATTCACGAACATCCCGTTGAGCTGGCCTGTGAGTATGGTGCATGCGGCGGCGTATTCGCCCCATGTGCATAATCGGCCACCGAGGTCGGCGCAATGATCCACTGCCCAGTGCCAAGTGTTTGCGGGGAAGGGTGGGGCCGTCTCGATACAATAGTTCGTATTCACGGAAAGAAAGCCTTGGGGGCAGCCGGATTCCAATGCGCCAAGCAGCACGAAATTCCCGCCCGCCAGCATCACCTCGGCCACTCTGCCTTGTCCTAGCTGGCCAAGGGCGATAGGTATGCCATCAGTGCGTACCAAAGGCAAGGGCTGTAAGCCCTCCAGACGCAAGGTGAACTTCCCGGCCAAGTTCACTGGCGCTATGAAGCGGACCAACAACCCATCCGTGTAAGCACTCACCGGCGGGGTCACGGCCAAGGTGATGGTGGTGTCCTGCAAGGTTGCGTCCGCCCATGCCCATTGGCTGCGCAACGAGCCTTCCACGGTAATGGCTGCATCGCCGGAAACCGGATCGGCCAGTCCATCCAGCACACGGGTATCATCCGGGCCGATGAATCGCACCGGGACATCCACATTCACTTGGCCATGCACGGCCGTTCCGCACAAGAGCAAGAGCGAAACAAGGTTCAGGTAGGTGTTCATCGGTTCCTACAGCATCTATAACGCGCTTTCCCAGTAGCGATGTGGGCCCAACTCCCGCGGTTGCAACCGAATTCCGGATCCAACGTCGAGCCGTCACCTCCGTAACCCACGCGCTTGGCACCATCCTGATCGTTCGCCGCGCTATCCACCCATTCCGCATCGAGCACCGTGCCCAGGAAGGAAGGTTCGCTGCGGCAAGCATGCACCCATTCCGCATAGCTACAGAGGCGCGAATCCAGAGTCCGGCATTCATGCACAGCGACCAGAAAAGTGGTGTCCGCCCGCACACTGTCCTCGATGCAGAATTCGCGGCCTCCGGCATGGTAGCCCGCCGGGCACGGCAGGTAGGTGGTGGATAACATGCGGAAGGCAGTGCCGTCATACACCATCCGCGCCGGCACACCGGGCCACAGATCCGCGCTGTCCAGCGGTAGGTCGCCCGCTTTGTGGATGGGGCGTGGACCCAGCCCGTTAAGGTCCAATTGTGCGGAGTCCGCATTGGCCGTGGAAGGCACCACGGATACCACCATGCCCACGACGTAGGCGGTCGGCGCAGGCGTGAGAATCCCGGCCAACACCGCACCTCCCGTGACAGGCGTGAAAGAGACCGCCGAGTTCCGTGCGGCATCCACCGATACCGCAGAACCGTTGCTTAGCGGAGCGGATAGTCCGATCACTTGGCGGTCTTCGGGCGCTGTGCCAACCATGACCACGCGCGCGGGCACATCCAACTGGGCGGAGGCGCTGAGGGCCAGCACCAAGGTCCAACCTAAGCCAAGCATCCTGCTCATGGCTTCACCGGGAAGAGCACCTTGTGTGAACATCTGCGTCAAATATAGAAGGTGGCGCGGAGGTGTTTGGATTGACCGGGCTGGTGTTGTTCAGCATCCCTAGCGAGCGTTGCACGACCATGGACCTGAAGGATCCAAACGATCGCGTAGAGCCTTTGCTAAATAGGCGTACCAAGAACAGCGAGGGCAGAATGTAACTGCGCACATGACATCGGATGGTCATACCGGACACGCTCTCGCGGGTCCTGATACAATAGGTCCCTGATGCCGAGAACGAGTGTCCGGGCTTGCAGCCCAGCACCGAGTGCGCTGCGGCACTCCCCCCGCTACTCCCTTACGATCATGGTCTCGGCATGTCTTTCCGCACCTTCGAACCGGGCGATGTACTTCCCTGGTGCGAGCCGCGCAATGTCGATCACACCGGTGGTCCCCTTCGGGCCAGCGGCGCGCAGCACCTCACGGCCGGAGAGGTCAAGTACGCGCAGTTGCAGCACCGGGAATGTGGTGTTGAACCGGACCTGTGATGAGGAAGGCACCGGGTACACGAGCGGACGTTCCTGCGCCGTGGTGCTCGCAGTGGTCATGGTCGGATCCACGATGATGAACTGCCACATCATGTGGTTGATGTGCATCAGGTTGTGGCAGTGGTACATCAGCGGCCAGCCGTCGGTGGTGTAGTCCGCGAAGCGCATGATCACGCGCACCGTATCACCCACATCCACGTTGACGACGGACTTCGGCCCCCGTTCCCATTCCGCAGGCGGCTCGCCGTTGCGATCCAGGATATAGAACGAACCCGCATGCATGGTCATCGGGTGGGCCATGTTGGAGTGGTTGATGTATGACCAGATCTCCGTGTTACCCAGTGTGATGGTGTCATTGATCACGTCCATGTCCCACCCTTCACCGTTCAACATGAACATGCCCATGCCGACCATGCCGTTGCCGGTGATCTCTTTGACTCGCGTGCGCGCGGCCGAAGCCTCGGGGTAGGGTTGTACATCAGCCAACGTGGTGGGGATGGTGGTGATCGGGTTGCTCGTTTGTGGCCCCACACGGATCCGCAGGATCGGGAAGTCGATGCCGTTGAGGGAACTGCTTTCCCAGAGAATATTGTTCGAGCCGGGATCCGTCATGGGCAGTTCGCTGCCATAGCTCATCAACAGCAGACTGTCGCCTTCCATACCGGTGAGGTCCACCAGAAGTTCCACCCGTTCGCCACTGCCCAACTTGATCCGGGTCATGGGCGCCGGGGCGGCCAACAGGCCTCCTTCACTGGCGATCACTTGGAAGGGAACATCCCCTTCGAAGCCGAACGGATAATACCGGGAGGGGGAAGCGTTGAGCAGCCGGAGCCGCACCACCTGTGCCGGGCAATCCAAGTAGGGGTGCGCGGTGCCGTTCACCAGGATCGAATCGCCATAGGGTGAAGTGACGAACTGCCCGGTGGGTGAGAATTTCTTGTCCTGCACCGCTAGGGGGAAGTCATCAACACCATAATCGCGCGGCAGTGCGAGTTGGGCTTCTTCATCATCACGTACAATGATCAGTCCGGCCGCTCCCTTGCCCACTTGCGCCCCGATCAGGTCCATGGTGTGCGGATGGTACAGGTACACGCTCGCCTTGTCGATCACTTTGTACTTCACGCTCCACATGTCACCCGGCTCGATCACGCGCGGCGGGCTGCCGTCGAACACCGGTGGCACGTTCATGCCGTTCCAGTGCATGCCGGAGATCTCCGCCAACTCGTTGTGTACCCTGAAATGGGCGGTGTCCCCTTTGTGCAGGATCAGAGTGGGGCCGAGGTACGGCGCGTTGATGCCGTAGGTATCCGTGACCACCCCGGGGTAGAATTCATGGGTGTGCTCGTCGATCACCAGATCGAAGGTGTCCAGTTCGAGGGCCGGGGGAATGGCCAATGGATTCTGCGCGCGTGCATGGGCCGCCGCAAGTATGAAGCATGCAATGGACAAAGTGTTCCGGTTCATCATGGGTTCCTGTTCTGAACATCAAGCTTCCGGGATCCGTGGAGAATGAAGCATGACATAAGTCATGATACCTGAATGCCTCCGATCCTGTCCTCCGCCGTGGTTCCAATGCGGGTCCACCTGAAGTTGCGCGATCCCTGGCCGGATCTTCGGGCCATGCAGCCTTGGTTCGTTCCGGTGCATTCCACTTTCAAGCGCCACCGGTGTGCTCTGCCCCGTTGCTGCGCAAGTCTTGCTGCGTAGGGGAGGTTGCCGTGCGGCGGGAGGGCCTGATCCGGACAAGTCGGTTGGTGCCGATCGAACGTAGCAGCAGCCGCCCATGGGCGTTGAACTTATTGCCTGACGTTGCGCTAAGTTCTCATACGCTCCTTCGGTGCTTCGGCAGACAGATCCCACCTACGCAACTGCGCCGCTACGGCCAACGAAATACATCTCCATCTCGCCCTTGCCCTTCGCTTGCACTTTTCCGCGCGGCGTGAAGGAAAGCCCGGGTTCGTTGTTCACCAATGCATAGGTGGCCCCGCTGATGTTCACGCGGCCCACCTCGCCACAACTCTCCATGCGGTTGGCCGTGTTCACCGTATCGCCCCAGATATCATACTGGAACTTGCGGACGCCAACAATACCGGCGACCACCGGGCCGGTGTGGATACCCAACCGCATTTGGAATGCAGGTTTGCCCGTGGCACTGCGCTCCACATTGCGCCGCGTGATGAAATCCTGCATATCCAGACCGGCGAGCACCGTGTCCCGCACCGATCCATCGGTGGGGATGGGTAGGCCACCGGCGGCCATGTACGCATCGCCGATGGTCTTGATCTTCTCGATGCCGTGCAGGTCCATGATCGCATCGAAGGCCTCGAAGCACGCCGCGATCTCGGCCACGAGTTCGGCTGCGGTCATGCGTTCGCTCAATTGGGTGAAGCCCTCGAAATCGGAGAAGAGGACGGAGGCATGTTCGAAATTCCTGGCCGCAGCGAAACCCTTCATCCGCAATTCCTCGGCCACTTCCTCCGGAAGGATGTTGTGGAGCAATTCCTCGTTGAGGTTCTTCTCCCGCTCGATGTCGGCATGCGACCGACGGATGAAACGCAGGCGATGCAGGAGGCCAGCGACGAGCAACAGGATGGCGACCCCCGTGATCTGGTAGATGTGCTTGCGGTTCTTCTCCCTGGACAGATCGGCGGCGACCACCACGGCCTCCCGTTGATCACGCTCCGCTTGAAGTACACTATCAGCATACAACTCCTTCGTGAATTCCATCCGCTGGAGCCGTTTGGCCAGGTCATCCATTTGTAAGGTGTCATCGAGGGCTTGGGAGCGTTCCAAGTAGTACAACGCCTGATCCCGGTGGCCCATGGCCTTATGGGCGGCGTAGAGACAGTCGCAGGCTTCTTGTTGCAGGTACGGGTTGGCGACTGCAGTGGCCAAAGAGAGACTCTTCGCGCAGGCTTTCTCCGCATCGTGGGGCAGGCCCATTGCCGAACGAACGACGCCCATTCGTGCGAGGCGTTCGGCGATGGCCATTGGGTTGTTCATCGCGGTGAGGACCTGCAACGACCGCTCGTAATGATCCACGGCTTCGACGTACTCCTTTTGAGCGGCATACACATCACCGATGTCGCCACGGGTCAATCCGACACCCAGCAAATAACCGATCCGCTCGTACTGTGCCAGGCTGCGTTGGCCGTAAAGCATGGCGCTATCCAAGTTCCCTTCTAAGCGGTGCATGCGGCCGATGCTCGCCAACGAGGCGCCCACACCAATGGAATCGTTGCACTGCTCACGCAAAGCCAGGCTTCGCCGGTGGTACTCCAGGGCGCGCGGCACATCGCCCTGCTCCTCATACATGATCCCGATGTTGTTGACCGAACCGGCCACACCGGCCAGATCATTGATGGCCTCGCTCATGCGCATGCTCCGCAACCAAAGGTCCAAGGCCTTGGCATCAGCGCCGCGCACCTTGTAGACCACACCAAGGCCGCGCAGTGCGTAAGCCTTGTACTTCTCCAATCCGCGGCGGTCCGCGAAGTCGTACATCATCTGCCCGTAGTATTCCGCGCTATCGGGTAGTGAGAACAGGAATCCGTGCCACGCGTAGTTGCTGAGAGCTCGCACGCGGACAGTATCGTGCAATTGTTCATTCCGCCAAGTGCGCCACAACGCATCCTGGTCCGTTTGTGCCACGCAGGGCATGCACGCCAGAAGGTGCAGCAGGAGGAGGGATCGCGAATGCGTGGCCGCCATATTGCTCACAACTTACGCAGTGGGACGTTGGAACCCAAGCTGATCATCCGGACCGGACGTGTCCATCGGATTACATTCGACGGGTCCGGAGATCCCTGGACCCTGATGATCCCCACGCAAATGGACCTTTCGAGAGCACGCGGTAGTGGTTCACGAACGATCATGCTCGCGGTCGCGTGCTTCGTTGTGTTCAACGCACGGGCACAACGCACCGTGGGCCTGTTGCAGAACGACGGCGCACCGGAAGGCTATATGCTCTTCGCGCCAATGCCGTATACCAGTACGTACCTGATCGATGCCTGTGGGCGGGAGGTCCACCAGTGGAGCAGCGCTTACAACCCGGGGTTGGGTGCCCAATTGGCTACCGATGGCAGCTTGTACCGGTCGGGGATCATGAACAACGCCGCATTCAATGGGGGCGGGCGCGGTGGCTTGATCGAGCGATGGTCGTGGGACGGGACCCTGCTCTGGAGCTACGCCATCAGCACCGATTCCGTGTGCCAACACCACGACTTCACCGTGCTGCCGAATGGGAACGTGCTCGTGATCGCATGGGAGAAACACACGTCGGCCGATGCCATCGCCAATGGGAAGAACCCGGCGGCAACAGCCACGGAGCTCTGGAGTGAGCGGATCATCGAGCTTCAACCACAGGGGAACAATGGCGCCTTGGTGGTCTGGCAATGGCGCTTGTGGGACCACCTCATCCAATCCTTCAATACCGGGCTGCCACATTCCGGTGTGGTGGCGGAGCATCCGGAGAAGGTGGACATCAATTTCGTGCAAGGTCCACCATTGAATTTCGATTGGATCCACCTCAATGCCATCGCTTACAACCCTGCGTTGGACCAGATCATGGTAAGCAGCCATGCGTTGGATGAGTTCTGGATCGTGGATCACAGCACCACCATGGCCGAGGCGGCAGGATCAACCGGAGGCAACAGCGGCAAGGGAGGCGATCTGCTCTACCGCTGGGGCAACCCGCGCAGCTACGGCCGCGGCACGGTGGCCGATCAGCGCTTGTTCGGGCAACACCACACCACGTGGTTGCCGCCGGGCCACCCCGATGCCGGGAAGATCCTGGTCTTCAACAACGGCACTGGGCGGCCGCAAGGGGACTATTCCAGCTTGGACATCATTGCGCCACCGGTGGATGCGAACGGCAACTACGGATTGCCCGCGACCACCGCATTCGCGCCGGCCGCTGCGGAATGGAGCTGGACCGCACCGGTGCCCGCGGACTTCTACGGCACGAACATCAGCGGCGTGCTACCTGCTGGCGATGGTTTCCTCGCGACCAACGGGCGTGAGGGCCGGTTCATTTACATCGATGCCACGGAAGAGCAAGTGTGGGAATACATCAACCCGGTCACTAGTACAGGCCCGGTGGCGCAAGGAACCGCTATCCAAGCCAACTCTGTGTTCCGCTGTCAACACTACGCGGAGGACTTTCCCGGATTCGTCGGTCACGACCTCACGCCGGGCGCCGGGATCGAACTGGATCCGCTACCGTCGCTGTGCTTGAGCATGGGCGTGAACGCGAGCACCACCGATCATGAGCCGATCGCACTGGCGCCGAACCCCGCAACGAACCGTGTCACGATCACAGCCGCATCGAACATCACCTCGGTGGAACGGATCGACATGCAAGGCCGAGTGTTCGCCATACCCGTCGGAACCACTTCGGACCGGATCACCCTGCTCACCAGCGAATGGGCCGCAGGGACCTACGCGTTGCGCATGCGGACGCGCGCCAGCGCCATACCGGTGGTGATCAAGCTGCTCATCGAAGAGCAATAGCCCGATCGTGGATCCGCGCGGTGGTGCGTTGGCGATCAGTTGCCACCATCATCGCCAAAGCCGAACTCGAGACGGAGGAGGCCCGAACCGGCGCACCTCGCACAGCATTGGCAAGAGCTGCCTGTCCATCATGCGGCACAGCGAGGTGGACCTGAAGGTGCTACAGGAACCGGTGGAGGCCACATGAAGAAGAGGAAGGAGGCGCCGATGCCAGCCGCCACATAGCGGAGGTAGGCCTGCGGTCGCGGATCAGCCTGGGTTCAGACCGGGTTGCAGATGGCCAGCAGCGCGAAGAGCACCAGGAGGGCGTACACGCCGATCACCAGGGCACTGGGTGGGGTTCTACGGATTATGGAGGACATGGTAAGAGGGCTGTTACAACCGGAAGACGGCAGGACTCCGGGAAGGTTGCCCCGTGTGAAAGCCGCGCCTGTTAAGGGATGCAAAGAGTTGGGCCTACCCGATCGCAGGATCGGAGAACCAAGGGACAGGGCCAGCGTAGAATTCTCGCTCCTCAGTGATCAACTATCCCGCCACGTGCTTCTTCGCCCGGGGATCAGCTGGCATGGTGCCGAAAATGTGGTCCCACAGCGGTGTGCTCACCCCGAAGGCACCCGTATCACCCACGAAGTGGTGGATGTTGTGGTGCTTCCAGATGATCCGCAGGAAGTTCTTCGGTGGGTGATGGATGTGGATCGCGTAATGGATCAGCAAGTAGGTGGCATAGCCGGTGAGGAAGCCACCACCGAACGCGAAGCCGTATTCGCCCAGCACCAACCGGAACAGTCCGATGAAAACGGCGGCCACGAGCAGGGTCATCGCCGGGGGTAACGCCAAGCGTTTCTTATCCCGTGGATGGTCGTGGTGTACTCCATGGAACAAGTACTGTATGCGGGCCTTGCGCGGGCTGTCCGTGGCCATGTGGTAGAAGTACCGGTGTACCATGTACTCCACCCAGGTGAAGAAGATGATGCCGACCAGGAAGAGTGATATGCAGGCGGTGATCCCCAGATCCAGAACGGCCATGGACCAACACATCGCACCGATCCCGGTACCGTAAAAGAGCGTCAAGGGGATGGCGATATGCGTCCTGGTCATCGCCTCCAGGAACGGACTCTTGAACATCCGTCCACTATCGTTCACATTCGTTCCGCTCATGGTGCTTACGCACCGCGAATCTAGTCGCGAGGAATGCATTCAACGCAGAAGGAAGGGGAATGCATGAACCGCAGAGGGGCAGAGGCCACGGAGAAAAGCGGTTGATCTTCACCCGGTCAATATCTCGCCCCATCCCTACATTCGCGCCCCGCAAGGGCGTTTAGCTCAGCTGGTTCAGAGCACTACCTCGACAAGGTAGGGGTCACTGGTTCGAATCCAGTAACGCCCACAAGGTCCCGGTCCACAAGCCGGGACTTCTTCATCCCATGCATCGTCTGTCCTTGGTATTCTCCTTGGTCGCCCTCCTCGGTGTGGGGGTTGTGTTCTTCCAAGTTTCCAGGATGGAGCAGGCGCGCAATGAGCAGGGATCCGCACCGCGCGCGGCTGAGGAACCGAACGGGAAGCCCGAGCACATGGAAGTGGCCGTGTACATGGGCCGCTTGCAAAGGTTCCACCAGAAGTTGTGGCTGGCCGGCAATGTCGGCAATGCGGAACTCGCGAAGTTCTATCTGCATGAGATGGAGGAGACCATGGAGGCGATCGCGGATGGGCACGTGGTGGAGGAAGGTGTGAACGTGAGCGCTGCGATGGAAACCCATGGTCTGCCGGCGATCGGGAAGCTGGAGGATCTGCTCGAAAAGGAAGGTGTCGGGGCCATGCACGCGAATGGCGGGATCCTGGTGGAAGGCTGCAACAACTGCCACATCGCTACCGAGCACATGTACATCCGGATCAAGGAGCCGGAAGCAGCCGCTTTCCCGGACCAGTATTTCGCTCCTGTGACCAAGTAGCATTCGGGGCGTTCCCAGTCCGGTAATTGAAACCCACTGAGGAGCCTATCCCGTCCTTACGAACAACGAACAACCATCAACACCTGTCCTGAGCGAAGTCGAAGGACGAACAACGAACCACTCCCTATGCGCATAGCCTCAACCCTTCTCCTTTCGCTGCTTCTCACACTCCCAGCCATCCTCCACGCCCAGGAGGACATCGACGCCAAGTCCCGTGATGCGGCAGCCGCCGCCGCCCAAACCCGCCACACCAGTGATTCACTGGACGGCCTCTGGCAACGCAGTGGCGTGATCTCGCTGAACATGAGCCAGGTGAGCCTGACCAACTGGGCGGCCGGTGGATTCAACACGGTGAGCGGGATCGCCATGTTCAACGGTGCGGCGAATTGGAAGAAGGGCAAGCGCGCGTGGGACAACAGCCTCGTGCTCGCCTTCGGCGGCCAGCAGGTCGAGGACGCCGATCCCACCAAGACCGATGACCGCATCGAACTGAACAGCAAGTACGGTTACGGCCTTACGGAGAAGTGGTACCTGGCCGGAGTGGCCCAGTTCAAGACCCAATTCACGGAGGGCTTCAACACCAATGGGCAGCGGATCTCCAACCTGCTTTCACCGGGCTACGCCTTGCTCGGTATCGGTATGGACTACAAGTCGAACGCGAAGTTCACGGCCTTCATCTCACCAGCGACCGCGCGGATGGTCATCGTCACCGATAAGACGCTCTTCGGAGGCAGCGAGGATCCCGACCTCCGTGTGTTCGGCGTGAAGAACGGCAACACCTCCGAACTGGAAGCGGGTGGATACATCCGTGTGATGTACACCACGGAGCTTGCCAAGAACATCACCTTCATGACGCGTGGCGATGTGTTCGCCAATTACCTGCGCAACCCGCAGAACATGGATGTGAACTGGGAAACGCTCTGGACCTTCAAGGTGAACGATTGGTTCGCGGCCACTTTCAACACGTTGTTGATCTATGACGACGACACCGACCTGCCGAAGAAGAACAGCGAAGGAGTGGCTTACTCCGGTCCCGTTACGCAGTTCAAGCAAACGCTGGGCATCGGCCTCACGCTGAAGCTCTGATCAAACCAAACCCATGAACGAGGCCGCGCGAGCGGCCTTGTTCATTTCGCGGGGAAGCGTCCGTGCCAAGGCACGGGTCCCAATGTGCCGTAACGTACTGGGTTCGCGCTGCGGCGCAGGATATCCACGCGGCTTACGCGAAGCGCTTCCTTGTTCGGGTTGTAGATGTACGTGAGCAAGTGCAAGGAGTCGCCCTTGATATCCACAGGGCTGATCGTCACGATCATCGGCGCGATCCCGATCGGACGGTGCGCGGGTTCGAGGCGTCCTGTGCGATAGAAGACCGTGCTGTCGCCCTGCTTGACATCCGCCACCACACTGGCCTCGCTGTTCGCGCTCCAACCGATCACCGTCGCGATCACTTCGATCTGGTCCTGTGCATCGAACACGATGCTGTCCAAGGGTAGGTCGATGCCCAGGCCGAACTCCCTGTAAGCGAATTCCCAGAATGCTCCGTTGGGTACCGTGTCGGTGTACATCGACAGGTCATCCGCCACCCGCCAAGGACCGGCCCGCTGCTCCGGTGTGATGCTGGCGATGGTGTCGCGATCGAACCATTGCAGATCCACTGGGTCAGCGGTGAAGCGGAAGACCTGCCCATCGAGGAGGTCCTGTCTCTGTACGAGTTCCGGGAACCGCTGTTGGATCAGTGCGAGGTGCTCCGGCACAGATCCATTGCTCTGGCCGAAGATCAGCGTGCGACCAGCGTTGGCTTGCAGGATGCTGTCCACCTGTCCGATCATGAAACGGTCCTTCAACTGCACAAAGGGAAAGTCGTTCACAGAAACCCTCCACAGATCGTAATAGAAGCGGATCATGTGGTCCGGTGCATCGATGAGCACCAGCACCTTGTCCGTTCCGAGTGCCGTGTTCGCTTCGATCGCTTCCCGCGCCATCACCTCGTACTTCGAGCGGTAGAACAACTCGTAGTGCAAGCGCGTGTTCACCAAGGAGTACACGCTCACACACGCGAGTATCGCACAGCCGACCAGTACCGCTTTCCGCTGCACCTGCACGAGGCCTTGGAGGAGGAAGAGGACGATGTAGGGAAAGGAGAAGAGCACGACCGAGTATTGCAGCACGGGCGCGCGCCACACCGAGTAGGCGAAACCGATGGCTAACGGGATAACGCCCCATGCCAAGAGGAACCAACGCGAAGGACCACCCACGCGACCGGAGCGGATCGTCAGGATCACCGAAGCGATCACGCAAACGATCAGGATCCCCGCTAGGAAGACATTGTCATTCGCGACGAACCAAGCGTACTTCGGGAACCAAGCACCATCCGGCGCGGGCAGCCATTCCGAAAGGCCGCCTTGTCCGAGTTGCTTCAAGAAGATCGGGATGTTCGGCAGGTAGAGCACGATGGCAATGCCGCACATGATCGCATATGCGCGGCGTTGTTCACGCGAGACCAGGAACCAACCCGTGGCGACCATCAACGCGGCGAGCAACAGGGCGAAGTGGTGCGTGTACGCGCTGAGCAATGCGGCGGTGCCTACACCTATCAGCATGCGCCTTTCACCGAAGGCGAGGTAACGTGTGAGTTGATCAGCGAGCAAGGCGGTCGTGAAAAGCCCCGCAGCGTATGGCCGCGCGATCTGCCCGTAGAGCACACTGTACTGGATCGTGGCCATCAACGTGGTGAGCGCCAACGCCGGACCTGCGCCGGTCCACGCGAGGGCGAAGCGATAGAGGAAGAGGAGTGCCAGCAGATCCATGAGGATGAAAGGGAGCTTCACATCCGCTTCCTCCTTCGTGAACACCTTCGTCCAGAACCATTCGAAGACCTGCACGCCGGGCGGGTGCGTGTCCAATTCGATCACGCCTTTCTGTATCGTTTCGCCAAGGGTGGGGTAGATGCGCACCAAAGCGCTCAGTTCGTCGTGTGTGTAGGGGAGGTGTGGCAGATCCCAGAAGCGTAGGACCGCAGCTAGAATGAACAGCGCAATGAACGCCTTGCGCATCCACCGTTCGCCGGGCAGGAGGACCGGTCCGTAGCGTCCGATGGTCTCCTTCCACGTCATCAGCGTTCGCGGTCGATGTCGCGTTGCACGTCCTTCTCCTTCAAACTCTCGCGCTTGTCGTAGGTCTTCTTGCCCTTCGCCAGGGCGATCTCCAACTTGGCGAAACCATTCGATGCGATGAAGAGGCGCGTCGGGACGATGGTCATGCCCACATCGCGGATCTTCTTCTTCAGCTTCTCCAATTCCTTGCTGTGCAGGAGCAGCTTCCGATCACGTTTCGGGTCATGCACGAAGTGCGGGTTCGAACCGTATGGATTGATCTGCATGTTGCGCACCACGAGGTCATGGCCCAGGAAGGTGCAGAAGGCATCGCCCATGGTGGCACCGCCCGCGCGAATGCTCTTGATCTCGGAGCCCATGAGCACCATGCCGCACACGTAGGTATCGAGCAAATGATACTCGAAGCCCGCGCGCTTGTTCTTTACGTCGATGGTCGTGGAAGCCACGGCGCGAAGATGGGGCAGGAACGCTGCACGCAGGACGCAAGAACGCCTCACGCTTGATCGGCCTCAGGTTCGGAGTTTCGCCATGAAGTTGACGAGCATGCCCTGCTGCTTGGAGATCGTTGATCCGCTCCTTGGGTGACCACGGGCGTGCCTGGAGCGCGAGGGATTGTGTCTCCAACTCGAACGCTGAACCTAGCGCGATCTCCATGTACCGGTACTTCTCCTTCTCACTTCGTCGGCTACTCCCTTCCGCGATGTTGCTTGCGATGGAGATCGCCGCTCGCGTGGATTGGCCTTTCAACTCAGCAACTTTTTGATCTGGCAGGTCCTCGTACAGATCGAAGATCCCATCCGTGATCTGCATGGCGTTCTGCCACATCAATAATTTCTTGAAGTCCTTCATGGGATAAGGTTTCCTCGAAGTTGAGGAAAGGAATGATCCGAAACACCTTGAAGCTCGTGTCGTCGCTCGCCGCGTGCAGCGTTCTAGCGTCCCGCGTGAGGCGTCTCCGTACTAACGCACGATCAACACGGGTACGGTCACTCTGTGACGAACCGCATCAACCGTAGCCCCAAGCAAAATGTCCTTCAACCCTCGATGCCCGTGACCACCCATGACCAGTAGGTCGCATTCGCTGGCGTTCACGATCTCGGCGATCACGCGCACGGAGTGACCTTGTCCGGTGCGGGCCACAGCGCGATAGCCGAGTTCGATCATCCGGTCCACGTAGCGTTGCAGGTTCGCGGCATCACCCACCGTTTCATGGTCCATGCTCAAAGGGCCTGCGTAGCGTGCAGCTGCGGATTCGGTCACGTGGATCAGGATGTACTCCGCTTCGGTGCCGCCCTGCGCCACGGCCGCGTCGATGCTGCGTTGGTCTATCGCACTGAAATCCACCGCGATGCTGATGCGCTTGTAGCGTCGGCCTGTCGGTGCGCGTAGTTCGGGAACCGTTTCATGCAGGTGTCCTTCGCCCTTCCGGTCCGGCCGGATGAAGGGTTTGAAGGTGACGTACAGCAAGAGTGCGAATGCCGCGGCGACCACCAGCATCACGAGGCCTTGCAACAGGGTGATCCCGCCATCCGGACCGATCCAGCCGACGATCTCGTCCACCACTAAACGCGCGTTGAGGACCACGATGATCGACGCCGTGATCCATGCCAGCACCTTCACCCAGGGCTTGATCACGTATTCGCCCATGCGTTGCTTGTCCGAGCAGAAGTGGATCAAGGGGATCACGGCGAAGCCCAACTGCAGGCTCAACACCACTTGGCTGAAGACGAGCAATTCACCGAGTGAATCCTCGCCGTACCAGACGATGCAGGCCACGGCCGGAACGATGGCGATCACCCGCGTGATCAAACGGCGTAGCCATGGACGGATGCGCAGATCGAGGTAGCCTTCCATAACAATCTGGCCCGCCAGTGTGCCGGTGATCGTGCTGCTCTGCCCACTGCCGATGAGCGCCACGGCGAAGAGCATGGGAGCCAGGTCGCCGAAGAGATCGCGCAACAAGGCATGCGCTTGATCGATCTCCGCGACATCGGTGTGGCCCGTGCGGTGGAAAGCGGCGGCGGCCAGGATCAGGATCGCGGCATTCACCAGGAAGGCGATGTTCAGCGCGACGGTGGTATCGATGAAGTTGAAGCGCAAGGCTTCACGGATCCCCTTGCCATCACGGCCGTGCATGCGGGTCTGCACGAGCGAGGAATGCAAGTAGAGGTTGTGGGGCATCACCGTGGCGCCGATGATCCCGATGGCGATGTAAAGCGCTTTGCCTTCCAGCATTGATGGTTTGAAGCCTTGCAGCAGTGGGGACAACTCCGGCCGGACGATGAACATCTCGGCAAGGAAGGAGAGTCCGATCATGGCCACCAAGCTGATGATGAAGACCTCCAGTACGCGCATGCCGCGATTCATCAGGAACAGAATGATCAACGCATCGGCCGCAGTGATGAGCACGCCGGTGAGCAGCGGCACACCGAAGAGCAGGTTCAACCCGATGGCCATGCCGATCACTTCCGCGAGATCGCACGCAGCGATGGCGATCTCGGCGAGGACGTAAAGCGGAAGGTTCACCCACGGCGGATAGGTGTGGCGGCTGGCCTGTGCGAGATCCAATCCGCGCACGATGCCCAAACGCGCACTGAGGCTTTGCAGGAGCAAGGCCATGAGGTTGCTCATCAGCAACACCCAAAGGAGTTTGTACCCGAATGCACTTCCACCGGCGATGTCCGTGGCCCAGTTGCCGGGATCCATGTACCCCACGCTCACCAGATAGGCCGGGCCGATGAAGGCGAGTAGGCGGCGCCAACCCTTCGCTACAGGAACGGCGACGGTTCCATGCACCTCGCTCAGCGAACGATGGTCGGTGCTGCTCATGGCTTTCCCTTCTCCACTTGCAGGTGATGGCTCACATCCTTGCTCAGGCTGAAGGCGGATCCGCTCTTCGGCTTCACGTCCATGCTCCCATCGAAGGGATGCACTTCCTGCACCATGAGCGCGGTACCGATCCGAAGTCCCTTGGAATCGAGCAGACGCAACAGACCGTCCGTCGTCCCGCTCACCGCAGCGATGCGGACGTGATCACCCACAGCGCAGGAATCGAGTCGTCGGGTCTTGCGTTCGCGGATCACACCCTTCTTGTCCGGGATCGGATCACCGTGCGGATCGAAGTGCGGCTTGCCCAGATAGGCATCCAGCTTGTCGATGAGCTTCTCACTCTTCACGTGCTCCAACTGCTCGGCCACCTCGTGTACTTCATCCCAGCCGAAGCCGAGCCGCTCCACCAGGAAGGTCTCCCAAAGGCGGTGGCGCCGCACCAACTGCAACGCGAACGCCCGTCCCTTGACCGTGAGCTTCGCACCGTAATAAGGCTCGTGCTTGAGGAAGCCTTTCTCCGCGAGCTTCTTCAACATCACCGTCACACTACTGGCCTTGTTCTGGAGGCGTTCCGCGATGTCCTTCGTGAACGCGCTGTCCCCTTCCTGGAGAAGGGAATACACGGCCTTGATATGATCCTCCTCGCTGCGGGTCGGCATGGAACAATGCGACGAAGGTAGAAAATAGATTAGTCTTGTCTAATAATGAGGTCACGCCTGTTCCGGATCGCTGTTCCTCCACGCAAGAGCGCATGAAGGAGGAAGGGATCGGACCCACACACGGGACCGGAGCTACCTTCACCCCATGTTCCTGAAGCGCGTGCTGCACTACCTCAATCCGATGACGCTCTTCGGCCGCAGCAACCCGGACTCCAGCTTGCGCTTCATGCACGGCGTGAACCGCATCAGCTTTTTCGGGTTCCTGTTCTGCGTGGTGGTGATGGTGGTGCGCGCGTGTGGGCGGTAGCCGTTTGATCGCACGGCATGTCCATCCATTCGGACCTTGCGGCATTTCCTGCCGTCGGCTCCGTTCTTCGCGACTTTGCGCCTTCGCGGCTAACCCTCGGAATTCCAGATCGCCCAGCTCGCCTCTGCTTGTGCTTCCAGCATGGCCCTGCCGTTCACCGTGGTGGCACCGCACGCTTTCCCGGCGGCCAGGAAACGCGTGATCTCCGGGTTGTACACCAGGTCGATGAGGATGTGCTGCGGACCGATGGCCTCGTACGGGATAGGGGGGAAGGTGTCCTCCTCCGGATGCATGCCCAGCGGCGTGGTGTTGATGATCAAGGTGCTCACCTGCGCGATGATCGGCTCCAGGAGGTCGTAGGTCAGGTCGCCGCGCTCACGGCTCCGGCTCACCACACGGAACCTGATCCCCGCCTCGCGCAACACGAACGCCACGGCACGACTTGCACCACCGGACCCGAGCACCAACGCGCGCGGTTTGGATCCCTTCAACAGCGGATGGAGCGTGCGCCGGAAGCCTTCCACGTCGGTGTTGAAGCCGATAAGTCGTCCGTCCTCGATCTTGATCGTGTTCACCGCACCGACGCTTGCTGCCAACGGATCCACCGCATCCAGCAAGGGCATCACACTTTGCTTGTAGGGAATGGTCACGTTCAATCCGCGCAGTCCCGGCGTATCGCGCACAAGGTCGTGCAGGTCCGTCACCGCAGCCAGCGGATACGGATCGTACCGATGACCGATGAGCCGTTCGCGTTTGAACTTCGCGGTGAAGTACGCTTGACTGAAGGAGTGGGAGAGGGGCTTCCCGATGAGGCCGTAACGTGACACCGGACGATCAACGCTCAAGCCTTCGCGGTATTGCTCCGGTGGCGGATGAACTCCACGATCATCGGCAGCACGCTGATGAAGACGATGCCGAGGATCACGGCCTCGTAATGCTTCTGCACGAAGGGATGCGTACCGAAGACGTAGCCCGCCGTAAGCAGCAGGCCGATCCACAAGGCACCACCCGCAATATCGAAGGGCAGGAACTTGCGCTTGTAGTCCATGGCGCCGATGCCGGCCACGAACGGGGTGATGGTGCGCACGATGGGGACGAAGCGCGCGATGATGATCGTCTTGCCGCCGTACTTCTCGAAGTAGGCGTGCGTCTTGTCGAGGTACTTCTGCTGCACGAGGTCACGGCCGCCGATCCGCCACTTCACCACGCGGGGTCCGAAGAAGCGGCCCACCCAATAGTTGATGTTATCGCCCAACACCGCAGCGAGGAACAGCAGTCCGAAGAGCACGAACAGGTCCAAGGAAGCATTCGCCCCGGCAGCCAGCGATCCCGCCACGAACAGCAACGAATCACCAGGCAGGAAAGGCATGACCACGAAGCCGGTCTCCACGAAGATGATGGCGAAGAGCAGCGCGTACACCCAGTTGCCATGCTCGCCGATGAAGGCGGGTAGCGTGATGTTGAGGTGCGTAATGAAGTACCAGAGCTCCTGAAGCAATTCCATGTTCACGTATTGATCATTCGCAGTGTATGGCGTGGTCCACTTCAACGGCGTAGGCTTCGATGCCGCCGCGCAGGTTCATCAACCCACTGAATCCATAGCGGGACTCCAACGCATGCACCACGGCTGCCGAGCGGTTCCCGCTCCGGCAATGGAAGATCACCGGCACATCGGTCCGGATCTCCTTTACCCGATCCACGATGTCGCCCATAGGGATCAGCGTGCCACCAAGTGAACACGCTTCGGACTCGTACGCCTCACGCACATCGATCAGTTGGTGCGGTGCACTGCTTTCGCGGAGGCGTGCTAATTCCTGTGGGGTGATGTCTTTCATTCGTTGTTCGTGGCGAGGGTTGATCGTTGTTCGGCGTCCTGGTCGCTTGCCGTTCTCCCGAACAACGTCCAACACGAACAACGACCAGAGGTGATGTCTTTCATCGTTGTTCGTGGCGAGGGTTGATCGTTGTTCGGCGTCCTGGTCGCTTGCCGTTCTCCCGAACAACGTCCAACACGAACAACGACCAGAGGTGATATCTTTCATCGTTGTTCGTGGTGAAGGTTGATCGTTGTTCGGGGTCCTGGTCGCGCTCCGCTCTTCCGAACAACGCGCAACACGAACAACGACTACTCACTCTTCACCTGTCTCAATTTCTCCGCCATCTCCTCCGGCAGGTATTGGAAGAAGGTATCGCCGCGCAATCCGAGGCGCAGCGTCTCCAGCGGGATCACATCATCCTGTGCGATGTTGCCGAGGTTCACGTTGGCACCGAGTTGTTTCAAGAACCAGATCTGCTGTGATTTCTGCGGGGCCTCCCAGAGGATGTCCTGCGCGGCCACCTTCGCCAGGATGCGGTTCACCAGGGTGGTGTGCGCGTGACCACTGGGACGGTAGATGCCTACCGTACCACTCTCGCGCGCTTCCGCGATCACCTTCCAACTGCCGGAATCGAGTTCCATGCGCATCATGCTCACCCACCTGGCCGGACTGATCAGGATGCCGGTCTCCTTGCTGCCCACTTCGCTCAACACCGTGATGGTCTTCGCCAGTTCGGTGATGTACTTGCACTTCTCCTTATTGGGCAGGTTGATGGATCCATCGGAGACCTCCGCCATGTCCAAGCCCAATTGGTCCAGCAGTTTGCGGTAATCCTTGAATTGCCCACGCGCCACGAAGGCCTCGAAGAGCGTTCCACCGAGATAGACCCGGATGTCCGCCTTCTGGTAGAGCTTGATCTTCTCCTTGAGCTTCGGTGTGACGAAGGAAGTGCCGAATCCGAGTTTGAGCAGGTCCACCAACGGCCCACTCGCATCGATCAGGTCCTCGGCCTGGCGCATGCTCAGGCCCTTGTCCATCACCATGGTCAGGCCTTCCTCGCGCGGCTTCTTGGTCCGCTCGGGAATGTGCGATAAGCGATAGTTCATTGCTTGTACAGTTCCAGCAGGTGGATGACCTGTGGCATGCTGGCCGCCTCGGGATAGTGCTCCAGCCATTGTACGTGTGCGGCGTGGTCGGTCATCAACGCTTCCTCCAGTTCAAGCAGGCCCTGTTGTTCGAGACCACTGCGCAGGAAATAGCTCGCCATGCGGTAGCGGTAGCGCGCGTTCAAGCGGTGTACTTGTTCGCCTTCGCGCAACTTCTTCAGCGCCACTTCGGGACCTTTCAACCCGAACAGGAGTTCGGCGTGATCCAGCCAGCCATCGAGGCTCTCGGGTTCAATGGTGTTCAGGCGCGTGTACGCTGCCATGGCATCCTCGTAACGCTCGCAGCGACCGAGTGCGTTGGCGTAGTAGAACCACGCGTCGCCATTCTCCGGCGCCAGTTTCACGGCCATCTCCAGGTCCTTCACGCCGGGCGCGAGGTTGCCTTGTAGATCCTTCACCACGCCGCGCCCGATCCATGCGTCCACCCAGTTCGGATCCAATGCCAAGGCCTGGTCGTAGTGGATCAAAGCCTGCTCGTAGCGCTCCATCTTCTCGTAGCACTCACCGATGTAGGAGAAGGTGATCGCCTGCGGACCGTCGTTCGTCACGGTCTCCTGATAGCAGTCGATCGCCTCCTGGTACTTGCCCATCATCAGCAGGTTGCGCGCCTTGCTGAAGTAGGCTGAACTGAACTTCTCCGCGATCACGATGCAGAGATCCAACGCCTCGTTGCTATCGTCCAGCTTGTCGATGCGCGCCAAGGCATTGCCCAGGTTGTACCACGCCACGAAGCTGTACGGATGCTCGTTGGTGAAGTCCTTGAAGAAGCTGATGGAGGCCTGGTGCGATCCGGCCAGATCATAGCAATAGGCCAGTTCATAGAGCACCGCTTCGTTCTCCGGGTTGATCTCCAGCGCTTGCCGTAAGTGTTCGATGGCCTGCTCATAGGCTTCGAGGTTCTCGTACTCGAAGGCGAGGTCCAACAGGATCTCGTCCTTGGCTTCCTCGGCCAGATCCAGCGCGCGCTTGTAATGCTCCACCGCGCGGCGGTAGTTGCGCAGCTGGCTGTAGATCCCGGCCTTGTGCAAATGCACTTCCTCATTGAAGGGCTCCAACTTCCCGATCGCGTCCAGCACTTCCAGCGCCTTGTTCAGCCGCCCGAGGTTCATCAGCACGATGGCCTCGCTGAACATGATGTCCAAGGAACCGGGGTGCTGCAACTGTGCCTGCTCCAGGACCTCCTTCGCCTTGCGCGGATCGTTCTGTTCCAGGTAGTGGTCAATGATCAGTTCGAACTCCTCCACATCGAAGAACGCCTTACCGTTCCGTTGGTGCATCGCCTCGTACCGCTGCACGCAGCCTTGCTGGTGGTCCCGGTCGGGCATGGGGTGGTATCCGTCGTTCATGCAGGTGGCCTCGGGCCGTGTTGCACAAAAGTAGGGGAACGCATCCGGGGACGAAGGATGCCGTGATCGCTTATGAACAGCGCGCGGTGAAAGTCACGGTCCGCATGGCCCGGCACACCGGTAGGCCCCGGTCCGGGCTGGCGCGATCCGCGCATCTTTGGCCCATGCTTCCGGCAGCATGGTCCACGCGGATCAGGGATCCACGGTATGCGCAGGTGATCGCCCTGGTTGCGCTATGGCTTATCGCCACCACGATCAACCTGACCAAGTCCTTCCATGTGGATGATCCGTTCCACCTGGCTGTGGCGCAGTGGATCCTTGAGGAACCGCTGAAGCCCATGAGCGGAATGATCAACTGGGGTGGGGTGGAGGAACCCTTCCATCACGGAAATCATCCGCCGCTCTTCTTCTATGGCATGGCCGCATGGGGAGCGGTCCTCGGGTTCTCCGAGGTCTCCATGCACGCGCTTCTTTCCCTGTTCACCGCGTTGGCCCTCGTCATGTTCCACCGCCTGGCCCGGCTCTTCGCTCCGCGCGTGGCGCTGTTCGCCACGGCGTTGCTGGCGCTCTCTCCGGGTTTCATCGTGAACCAGAACGTCTTCCTGGACATCCCCTTGTTGAGTTTGATCCTGGGCTCGCTTTACCACGCCTGTTGCGCATCCATGCGGAAGGAGGGCAACCACGCCGTGTATTCGGCGCTCTTCCTTTCCGCGGCCATTCTCACCAAGTACACGGCGTTGGCCGTGGTCCCGGCCTGGCTCGCGATGGGTTGGTTCGTCGGCCGCCGCACCGGATGGACCGTGTTGATCCCGGTGGTGGTGATCGGGCTCTGGTCGTTCTGGAATGTGCGTGAATTCGGGTACGTCCACCTGTTCCACCGGGATACCGGACCACCCGGTGCGGACTCCCTTGGCATTCGTGCGCTGTCCTGGACCTTGACGCTCGGCAGTATCGCCCCGGGCCTCTTTTTGCTTTTCGTGTACCGCATCCGGATGAGCGCGGTGCGGCGGAGGGCGATCGCGATCGGCCTGCTGTCCGTCCTCGTCCTCTTCGTGGTCGGCGCGTGGACCCGGCTCTGGGATCCGGAGGCCACCGAGTCCGCGCTGATGGCCTTCTTCATTGTGAACGGGATCCTCGGCCTTGGCGCGTTGATCGGTCCATCGGACCTCCCGCGTGAACCGCGCGCCATACTCCGGATCGCACTGGGCTCCATCGCGGTCTTCACCATGCTGTACGCACCCTGGATCGCCACGCGACACCTCGTGTTGGCACTGCCCCTCGTGCTGCTGCTCACCCTCCACCTCCTGGACCGGATGAGCAGCCCGGTACGCGGCGCATTGATCGTGGTGTCCGGCGCCATCGGCATCGCACTCGGCATCTCGGACCGGCACTTCGCGGGCTTCTATGCGGAGCAGGCCGCCGCCCTTTCCACTGCGAATAGCGGACACACCACATGGTACGCGGGTAGTTTCGGCTGGGGCTGGTACGCGAAAGCAGCCGGTCTGCGCGATATCGCCGAAGCCGACAGCCTCCCCAAGCCGGGAGATCTCATCGTGGTTCCGATGGACTTCTCATCGCCGTCCATTCCGGAGGCCGTCCACACGCGCGAGGTCATGATCCTGCAGCAGGCCCTGGGTCCGCTCGATGCGTTCTCCACCCGGCACTGGCTCCGCTTCTATTGCGCGCGGTATCCGGATCCGCCTTGGCACCTCTCGCACGCGGAACCGGAGCGGCTCATGGTCCTGGTGGTGGAATGACCGGGGGGCGGTGAACGGCAGCGGACCGGGTGGGGTCCATGGTGCCGTCGCCGTTGTATACGATGTCGTTGCGACCCTATCCGATGCCGTCACCGCTGCATACGATGTCGTTGCGACCATATCCGCCGTCGTCGTCGCCGTATACGATGCCGTCGTGACCATTTACGACGCCGCCGATACCATATCCGCCGTCGTCGCCGTCGTATACGATGCCGTCGTGACCATTTACGACGCCGTCGCTACCATATCCGATGTCGCCGCCATCGTATACGATGCCGCCGTGACCATATCCGACGTCGTCGCCGTCGTATACGATGCCGTCGTGACCATTTACGACGCCGCCGCTACCATATCCGACGTCGTCGCCGTCGTATACGATGCCGTCGCGACCAAATCCGATGTCGTCGCCGTCGTATACGATGACGCCAGTTCTACGCACGCCCGCCTTGCCCCCTCATACCGCTGTATGATGCGCCCTCATAAGGTGGTATGAGACACACAATGATCCCCCGGTACTTGCGCTTTATACCCATCAACCAAACGTTGGGCATACTCGTAAGGCCCGCCCCCCATGACCATCATCATCAAGTACACAGTGAAGCTCGGTCTCGACGGTCTCAGCCCCGCTGAACTCGTGGAACGTGCCCGCGCACACGTCATCGCCCTCACCGGCAACCTCACCTACGCCACGCCGGTGCCTGCGTTGGGCACTATCACCGCCGCAGCCGATGCGCTGGAAGCGGCCGACATCGCCGTGCAGCAGAACGGCGGCAAGCTGGACTATCTGGCGCGGAAGGAGCGCATGAAGGAGCTCAAGGACCTGCTGAAGGAATTGGGCGGCTACGTGCAGGCCATAAGCAAGGGCGATCCGGAGAAGATCGCCAGCGCCGGCTTCGGCACGCGCAAACTGCCCGAGCCCGTGGGCGCCATGACGGCACCGCCCAACCTGCGTGCGCGCATCACGGACATGCTCGGCGAGATCGACCTGCGCTGGGGCAGGGTCTTCGGCCGCATGATCTACGTGATCTGGTACTGCATGGGCGATCCCTTGGTGGAGGAGAACTGGAAACTGCTCACCATGTCCAGCAAGAACTTCTATACGGTCAAAGGGCTGGACAGCCGCAAGACCTACACCTTCCGCGTGGTGGCCGAGGGCGCCGCAGGGCCCGGCCCCGCCAGCGATATCGCCGCCGCACAACCACTCTGATGCGTTGAGCGGAAACGAGGAGTTGATCCTTTCACGGCCCGTGGACACAATAAGTCCGCGGGTCGTGCGCTTATAACACAGACCCCGCCATGGCCACCGAGCCTCCCAAACTGCCCTCCTCCGATCCGGACGCTGAATTGCGCAAGGCCCTACAAGAGGCCCGCGCACAACTGGAGCGTGCCGAACAACTCCTGGCCCAACGCAACGGAACGCCCGCGCCGCCCCCCGGCCTCCGACCCAAAGGACTGGATGAACTCACCCGCCGCGAGCGGGAGGTGATGCACGCCGTGTGCGCCGAGGAAGGCGAGATCTACGATCATATTGCCGACGACCTCCACATAGCACGCGGCACCTTGAACTCGCACCTCGCGCACGTCTTCAAAAAGCTGGAGCTGCACTGCCGCACGAGCTTGGTGCATGTGTGGATGAAGTGGGGGGTGGGGTAGGTGGGGTGTGGCGCAAGGCCGCGCTGTGGAAGTTGGAAATGGCCAGCAGCGTGATTTGTCACCTGCGCCGCACCGATGAACACGGGGATGTACCACTCCACATGGCCGACGTGAGGTAGTACAGTATTACATAAGCTGGATGGGGAGCACGGTACTTGTTTGGGAGCGCAACGGGATCCGCAGGAGCGGAGGGAGTTGGGCCCGGAGCGTTTGACCAACGCCTATAATTGCAATCTTGGCGCTGCATGGCAAGCAAAGGCAACGCAGGAGCGCAGTTGTTGTTAATTATCGTTGGAATAGTGGTAGTCATTGTCGCCGCTCTTCCGAAAGAGGTCTGGATTCTGCTTGGTATTGGCGGTGTAATCTGGTTGACCGTTGCTGTCGTGAAGAAGCAAAGAAGTGATAATCAAGCACCCTCAGAGCCGATTACCGATACGAATCATGCTCCTGTTATTGCCTCCGCTTCTTCGATCCGTACAGAAACGGGAATGGGCGCAATTATGAAGAGCGAACAGAGCTCACGAAATGACTCCAGTGCGGCAGCGAACGCCGACGAAGAACGCTCAGCGAGTGAGGTGCAAGAGCAGCTGAGCGGATTAGTCCGCGAGGGCTTGAAGATCCGGGTTACGATTTCCACTAGGGCATCGGATACCCCAGTTACTGTTGGAACGACCAGCGGCGGCGGCTCTTACAGTATTCCTAATTCGGCCCCGCGACGAACCCCGGATGCCAAATGGATCAGGGCTGGCGAATCGGTTTCCATTCAGGGAAAGATCATCTCTGGCGGTATGATGTATGTCGGATCCTGGCTCCCGGCCGGAAACAATGAGAACGACCCCTGTCTTATTAACCCGAGACTTTCGATCGCCGCGTCAAGGACGCGTGCGGATAGCATGGGTTATTGGCCGTCCTATACAAGGATCCTTGAAGCGGCCCGATCGCAATATCTGAATTGGCTTGCGGAAGGACGAAAGGAAAGGGGCATAGACATCGGGTACGTCTTCCTTTTCTTTTATGGACTTGAACGCAGAGTACTTGTCGATGCATCTGGAGATGACGAATCACGGTCCGAACTTGCAACTATCGCGACCGAGATTGAACGGTTATTGACCCTATATGGGGCTGAATCGTACTCCTTCCAGCGTTACGCCTTTGGCCTTCTCGATGTGATTCGTTCTGCTAGTGCTGGCGACAAGTTGTACGCGCAGCCGATACCCGACTTACCTGAAACATATGAACTGCCGCACTATTTGAAACTGGCGCTGGGCCAGGCGAGCAGAGATAAGGCGCCGGTGCCCGCCAACCTCGCACTGGCTTGGGCGCAACGCCAGCCGGGTATCTACTTCAGGACCGCAGCGCAGCGTTGCGCGACCGAGTTCGATCAACTGTTCCGTATCCGTTATCAAGAGAAGTATGGAGACGGCATGATCCTTCCGCAAAACCGGACGAAGCTGAAGTGCCTTTATCAACCGGCATCTTCCGGCTTCCGTGGACAGGCTGAACTAAGGCTGCCTTCAAACGATCTCCCCGACTTGACCGCGGTGTCGGGGCCGATTGATGCATTAGCTGAACTGGTCAAGCAGACAACAGAGGAGTTGGATCCTTATAGCCGCCTGCTCGGTAAATCACCCGATGCGAAGGAAACGGCGGCTGCGCGTATGCTGTTGCCATTGCCTTTGTGGCCTGAGGCTGGCGCGCAACGATTCGAGGAATTGCTCAACAAGGTCAGAGTTTCCTTGGTAGAAATGAAGTTGAGCGCTCTTCTGATCACCCTGGACCTTGCCATTGCAACCGAGCGTAAGGTATTGTTGCAGCTCACCAAACACTTGGATTCAAAGGGCATTGCGATGGAGCCCGATATCGAAGCCGGGGCGCGCACTCCGAAACCGGAAGACCATGTCGTACTGTTCGTTAAGCCCACCACGGTCGGGTCCGATCCGGACCAAGTGCACTATAGGACCGCCCAGCTCACGCTACAACTATCGGCGATGGTGGCTATGGCCGATGGTGAATTCAATGAACCGGAACAGCGATTCATAGAGCAGCAGATCGCGGATTGGGAAGGACTGACCGATGCCGACCGCACGCGGCTACACGCTCACATGAGATTGATGGTTATCGAATTGGTCACTATGGTGTCTTTGAAGAAGAAGATCTAAGTGCTGAGTAAAGGAGAGTGGGACGCGATCGCGAGATACATGGTGAGCCTTGTGAGTATGGACGGCGTGATCACACCAGATGAGATCCGCGTTCTGGAAAAGGCATACAAAGCACTGGGATTGGAGGCTGCTAGCGTGTTCGGCGACCTGCACGCCATGAGTCCGACGCAACCTTCTCCAGCACGCAAGCCATCTACATCGGGCTTCCATCTGGATCATAATCGGGTGCGAGAGTTGCAGAATGAAACACAACAGGTATCGCAGTTGCTTGCCAACATCTTCACGGATGAAGCGAGCGCGGTCGCGCCGATAATCGCTCCAATAGAGGGTGAAGAAACTTCAACCACCCGCATATTTGACTTGGATCACGAACATGCTGCCCTCGCTCACCTCTTACTGTCAAGGCCCGTTTGGAACCGCAATGAAGTTGCCGATGCAGCGGCGGATCTTGGCCTCATGCTCGACGGTGCTTTAGAACGGATCAACGAAGCATCTTTCGACTTGTACGACCAACCGCTGTTCGAGGGCAATGATCCCTTGGAAGTGGACCTAACTATGATAGACCGCATACGCCATGAACCAGCCCATACGCCCGCGTGAACGAGACAGTGTGATCCAATCCCTCCGCGCCGGTGTGGTCCCGCGAGTGGGCCAGCACCTCATTCAAGTAGGACGCAATCAGGAGATCACCACCTTGGTGAGCGATCTCGAACGCATCGCCGATGGCAGTTCGTCATTCAGATTGGTCATTGGCGAGTATGGGGCCGGGAAGACCTTCTTCCTCAACCTTGTACGCGCCATAGCCATGGAAAAGAAGTTGGTGGTGGTTTCCGCAGATCTCAACCCCGATCGCCGTTTGCAAGCTTCTGGAGGACAGGCTCGTTCACTCTATGCTGAGTTGATGCGCAATATGGCCACTCGTTCAAAGCCGGACGGCGGCGCTCTGCCCGCTGTAGTAGAGAAGTTCGTGGCCAATGCTAAGGATGAGGCGAAACAAAATGGCCAAAGCACAGAAACCTTGCTTCGCGCGAAGCTCAGCGAACTAACCGAACTGGTAAATGGCTATGATTTCGCTGACGTGATTGCAGCTTATTGCCGTGGATATGAAGAGGGCAATGAGCAACTACGTTCCGACGCAGTGAAGTGGCTGCGTGGTGAGTTCACGACGAAGACGGATGCCCGCGCAGCATTAGGTGTACGTTCCATCATAGACGACGCTTCAGTTTATGACCAGCTAAAACTCCTTGGTCGATTCGTACGACTCGCCGGGTACAGCGGATTGCTGGTGGGCTTGGATGAAATGGTGAACCTGTATAAGCTGGCAAACACCCAAGCGCGTAACGCCAACTACGAACAGATCCTTCGCATCCTGAACGACTCGTTTCAAGGTGCGGCTGTCGGGCTGGGCTTCATGCTGGGAGGCACGCCGGAGTTCCTCCTTGATACTCGACGTGGGCTGTACAGCTATTCAGCGTTGCAAAGCCGTCTATCACAGAACGCTTTTGCGACCGGGGGGCTAGTCGACCTCAGCGGCCCGGTGATCCGGCTCACAAGCTTGACCCAAGAGGACCTCTTCGTTCTCCTACAGAAAGTGAGGCATGTCTTCGCGATGGGTGAGGTGGATCGATACTTGTTGCCAGATGAAGGCTTGGCTGCATTCATGGAGCATTGTTCAGGACGTATCGGTGACAGCTATTTCCGTACACCTCGGACAACGATCACATCCTACGTGAACCTGCTCGCCGTTTTGGAGCAGAATCCACAAGCCCAATGGCGTGAACTACTTGGGGCGATGGAGATTGACGCGGATAGCGGAGCTGCTGCGGACCTTGATGTGGAGATTGACGACGAGTTGGCGTCTTTTAAGATGTGATCGTTTGGAACAGCAGAGCCACGCGTTCCATTTACTCGATGAACGGATCCAACGCTTCATATGGGAAGCGGGATGGACGGACCTGCGCGATGCGCAAGAGCGCGCCATTCCGGCCATTGTATCGGGCACGAACGATGTGATCATAGCTGCTGCGACGGCCGAAGGCAAGACCGAAGCAGCATTCTATCCTGCGTTAACTCATGCTCTCGCTCAATTGGAGTTGCCGCTTATCATGTACATCGGTCCGTTGAAAGCGCTGATCAACGATCAGTTCCAACGGCTCGCTCTGCTTTGCGAACGCTTGGATATCCCGGTCCACCCGTGGCACGGCGACATAGGTGGCACCATCAAGACGCGCTTTCTGAAAAGACCTGAAGGCGTGCTTCTCATTACGCCGGAATCCTTGGAAGCTACATTGTGCAACAGAGGTTCTTCGGTCGGTCTCATCTTCCAGCGTGCGTCGTTCTTCATTATCGACGAGTTGCATGCATTCATAGGTACTGAGCGCGGTATGCAGCTGCGGTCGCAACTTCATCGCATTGAAGCCGTGGTAGGTCGCCAGGTTCCGCGCATCGGTTTGTCGGCCACACTGGGTGACATGAATGCGGCTGGCCATTACCTAAGGCCGCTTACCAAGACACCCGTGCAACTGATCGTGAGTGAGGGGACAGGCCGTGAACTGAAGGTCCTAATAAAAGGATATGAAGAACCGCTGGTCAAGCAAATTGCCGAGGATGAGAGCGAAGAACCAGTCAGCGAGATCGGACCCGGCCTGATCGCTGAACACATGTATGATGTACTCAGAGGTTCGAATAATCTAGTCTTCCCGAATAGTCGAAAGAATGTTGAGTTGTACACGCATCGGCTATCACGCATGTGCGAAGAGCGCGGTGTCCCCAATGAGTTTTGGCCGCACCATGGTAGCTTGTCGAAGGAGATCCGGACCGAGGCCGAAGCCGCGCTGAAGTCCGGCGAAGTACCTGCAACCGGGGTCTGCACGAACACGCTAGAGCTTGGCATTGACATCGGTTCTGTGAAATGCGTCGTGCAGGTCGGCTGCCCTCCTTCCGTGGCCAGTTTACGGCAACGTTTGGGGCGTTCTGGTCGCAGGAAAGGCGAGTCCGCGATCCTTCGCGGGTATCTGGTGGAAGACGAGATCGGGCCTTCCAGTCCCGTACACACGCAGTTGCGACAGAGGACATTCCAAACCACGGCAATGGTCTCATTACTGGCCGACAAATGGTTCGAGCCGCCATCAGCGAATGGTAAGCACTTCTCAACATTCATCCAGCAACTGCTCTCATTCATCGCACAGAACGGTGGTGCCACTGCCTCGCAGTGCTACTATTTGTTTTGTTCTGCGGGTGCGCCGTTCGCAGGTATCGCTCCAAAGGAGTTTACGGACCTCTTGAGGCATCTTGGCAATAAGAAGCTGGTTATTCAAGATAGCGCTGGCCTGCTTCTCCACGGCTCGACCGGCGAGAAGATTGTAAATCACTACTCTTTCTACGCCGCGTTTGCGACGGATGAAGAGTATCGCATCATCGCCGGGCAGAAAGTATTGGGATCCATCCCGATCTCCATGATGCTTGTTCCGGGTCAGTTCATTCTCTTCGCGGGTCGAACTTGGCGCATTGAAGCTGTTGACGACGATGCGCGAGCTATCCATGTGACGCACGCAGGTGGAGGCGTGCCACCACCTTTCGATTCAGGTACGGGAAAGGTTCATAGCGCCGTGCGACAACGTATGCGTCTGTTGTACGACGGCAATGCGCCGGTGGACTTCCTGGACACTACCGCGAACAAACATATCTCGCAGGGTCGTGCGGCATACGCACGCATGGAGTTATCCGACCGCTGCTGGACTGAGCACGGCTCAGAACTAATTATTTGGACTTGGCTCGGCGATGATGTGAACGAAGCGCTTGCCACGTTTTTCAGATACGGCACCCTGCAGGCCCAAGCCGATGGGCCTTGCGTGTCCATACTTAAGGGTGCTCTGTCCACCAACTCGGTCCTGGATATCCTCAATCGTTTGAAAGAAACCGGGCCGCCGAGCATTGACGATCTGCTAGTGGATGCCAAAGCACTCCGTCGTGAGAAGTGGGATTGGGCGTTACCTGATCATCTATTGCGGGCGAGCTACGCTAGTTTGAACCTTGATCTACCTGCCGCGATTGATTGGTTAAGGTGCCACGAGTTCAGTACTTGAACCCCCGCAGCATCTCCACCATCCCCGGCGCGGCTTCCCCTTTGCACCGCAAGCTTCTAGCAAGGCTAGTTTTGCGGCCCATCGAATTCGTTCCTCATGACCCTGATCCGATCCATCTCCGGCATCCGTGGCACCATCGGCGGTGCGCCGGGCGAAGGCCTTACACCGTTGGATGTCGTGCTTTACACCTCCGCGTTCGCGGCGTTGATGCGCAAGCGTGCTTCCAACGGGAAGGGGGTACGTCCGGCCATCGTGTTGGGGCGCGATGCGCGGATCAGCGGACCCATGGTGGCCGATCTGGTGCGCGGCACCTTGGTGGGCATGGGCTTCGATGTGATCGATCTCAGACTGGCCACCACGCCCACAATGGAGATGGCCGTGCCGGGCGAGAAGGCGGCGGGAGGCATCATCCTTACCGCCAGCCACAACCCCGCGCAATGGAACGCCTTGAAGCTGCTCAACGCCACCGGTGAATTCATCAGCGCGGCGGATGGCGCCGAAGTCCTGCGCATTGCGGAGAGCGGTGCGATGGATTTCGCGCCGGTGGAAGGATTGGGCACCGTGCGTAGTGACAACAGTTGGACGAAGAAGCACATCGATGCCATCCTCGCGTTGGACCTGGTGGATGGAATAGCGATCCGCGCAGCGAACTTCAAAGTGGTGGTGGATGCCGTGAACAGCGTGGGTGGTGTGGTGGTACCGCAGCTGCTCGACGCCTTGGGCGTGGAAACGGTAAGGATCCATTGCGAACCGAACGGACGGTTCCCGCACAACCCGGAACCGCTGCCGGAACACTTGGTGGATCTGTGTGAAGCGGTGGTGAAGAGCAAGGCGCACTTCGGCATCGCGGTGGATCCGGACGTGGATCGCTTGGCGTTGGTCTGCGAGGACGGCAGCCTCTTCGGCGAGGAATACACCTTGGTGGCGTGCGCGGACCATGTACTGGCGCATCGGCCGGGCGATACCGTGAGCAACCTCAGCAGCACGCGCGCCTTGGATGATGTCGCTGCCAAGCACGGTCGTAAACGGCACGCATGTGCAGTAGGAGAGGTACATGTGGTGGAGACGATGAAGGCCGTCGGTGCGGCGATCGGTGGCGAGGGCAACGGAGGCGTGATCCTCGGTGAACTGCACTACGGTCGCGATGCGCTGGTGGGGATCGCGCTCTTCCTCACGTTGCTGGCGAAGAGCGGGAAGTCCTGCACGGCGTTGCGCAAGAGCTACCCGGATTACTTCATCAGCAAGAACAAGATCGAATTGCAAGCCGGTATGGATGTGCAAGCGATCGTGGATGCCATGGAGAAGAAGCATGGATCACAACCGCACAGCACGGTGGACGGCCTGCGCATCGAATTCGGGAACACGTGGGTGCATCTGCGGAAGAGCAATACGGAGCCGATCATTCGCATCTACGCGGAGGCGGGAACGAAGGAGGAGGCGGATGCGCTGGCGAGGAGGATCATGGGGGAGTTGGCGGAGGTGGTGGTGTAGGGCGTTGTACGTGGCGCAAGACGTTGTTCGTGGTGAAGGTTGGTCGTTGTTCGGCGTGGAGGGGTGAATGATGGATGAATTGGCGGTGGTGGAGGGTTAGGGGGGTGTTCGTGGTGAAGGTTGTTGGTTGTTCGGTAGGGTGGGGTGAATGATGGGTGAATTGGCAGAGGTGGTGGTATGAAGTGTTGTTCGTATTGAAGGTTGTTGGTTGTTCGGCGTTGTGGGGTAGGATCCAGTGGATATCCGGCTTGGCTATTTTCGTGGGAGCACATCAACATCTTCGATCCAATGGCGACCATTACGCACTTCATGGACCTTCACGCCTGGAAGCAATGCCGCGAGATCAGAATTGCTGTTCGGCAGATGGTACGAGGATGGCCGACTGATGAGAAGTATCGGCTTGTGGACCAGATCATTCGATCGAGCAGGAGCAGCACGGCGAATATCTCGGAGGGCTATGGTCGTTTCTATGAGCGGGACAACATCCGGTTCTGCCGCATGGCAAAGGGTTCGCTCTACGAGACGCAGGACCATTTGGTCACTGCGTGGGACGAAGGGTACATCACCGAGGATCAATTCAAGGAGCTATTTGATCGGATCACGCGTGCCATCACCGTGCTGAATGGATACGTTCGGTACCTCAATGGCTTGAAAGCCTCCGGATCAGCGTTGTCCGAACCGGCTGCGGCGTATGGATCCGGGAATGACCAGGTGGTCGAACCGCCCTCCCTATCAAACCCCTTGGATGCCGACCTTTGACGGCGCCTCGTCCCGCCGAACAACCAACAACCTTCAATACGGACAACGAACGTTATGAACCGGATCTACCTCGACAACGCCGCTACCACACCTCTCGCGCCGGAAGTATTCGACGCGATGCTTCCGTACTTGAAGGAGCACTTCGGAAACCCGTCCGCGATACATGCCTTCGGAAGAAAGACACGCGCGGCGGTGGAGCAGGCACGACGCACAGTGGCTGGTTTGTTGAACTGCGCTCCCGGCGAGATCATCTTCACCAGTGGTGGCACCGAGGCCGACAACATGGTGTTGAACGGTGCCGTGCGGGACCTAGGTGTGAAGCATCTCATCACCTCACCGGTCGAGCACCATGCGGTGGAACTCCCTGCGCACGCCCTAGCGCACCATGGGACGCAGGTCCACTGGTTGCGCGTGGAGGCCGATGGCAGGCCGGACCTCACACACTTGGAGGAACTGTTGAAAGCGACCAATGGACAAGGCGTGTTGGTATCGCTCATGCACGCCAACAACGAGATCGGTACGCGCACCGACCTGCATGCGGTCGGCGGGCTTTGTCGGCAGTACGGCGCGCTTTTCCATAGCGACACCGTGCAGACCATGGGGCATTACCGCTTCGACCTGGAGAACACGCCGATCGACTTCCTGGCCTGTGCCGCGCACAAATTCCACGGACCCAAGGGGGTGGGCTTTTTGTACATGCGCAGCGGAGCCGGTCTGAAGCCGATGATCCTCGGCGGATCACAGGAGCGCAACATGCGGGCGGGCACGGAGAACATCGCGGGCATCGTAGGGTTGGCCAAGGCGATGGAATTGGCCTACCATGACCTGGAGCAACACCAAGCGCACATCCAAGGCTTGAAGGACCTGCTGAAGAAGCGCTTGGTGGAGGAGATCCCCGGTGTGGGCTTCAACGGCGATCCCGGACCGGGGAGCCTCTATACGGTGTTGAGCGTACACTTCCCGGACGATGGCAAGGGCGAGATGCTGCTGTACAACCTGGACATCGAAGGGGTGGCCGTGAGCGGAGGTAGCGCATGCAGCAGCGGGAGCAATACTGGCAGCCATGTGCTCGGTGCCTTGTATCCCGAGCGCCTCGGTGCGAACATCCGCTTCTCCTTCAGCCGGTACTCCACCGCTGCGGAAGTGGAGCATGCGGTGAGCGTGTTGAAGCGGATCTTCCAGTTGGTGCCGCACAAGGCCTGAGCGACGCGAAAGGGTTCACGCTTCCATGCGCCGCCGGGCTTCCATCGCCCAGCCTAATTCATCCATAAGATGATGTGCGCGTTTCGCCCACGCTTCGGGTTCTGCCGGTGTGCCATCCGCGGCGAACGCATCACCCACTTTCGGAACCGGCATGTGCGCGACCACCCACGCCTTGATCTTCCACAAGGAGAAGAGGAGGGAGGTGATCACTTGCGTGCCGCCGAAGGATCCATCGGAACACGTGCAGATCGCCAAAGGCTTGCGCTTCCACTCATCGGTGAGCAGGTCCACGATGTTCTTCACGCTCGCGGGGTAGCCGCCGTTGTATTCAGGCGTGACCAGGATCACGCCATCCGCACGGCGCACACGTTCCGCGAAGTCCACTACGCGTGCGTCCGGGTCCTTCTGGTAGCGAAGGCGTTCATGGAAGAGCGGGAAGGCGTATTCCTTCAGGTCGAGGATCTCCGCGGTGTTGGCGGTCTGCGTGATGCTGTTCAACAGAAAGATCGCCGCGCGATGGCTCTTGCGGCCTTCACGGATACTGCCGGAGATGATGACGATATGCATGGGACAGAATGGGTAAGGTATCGCGGTCGATCACTCCTTCATGGCACGCACCATCACCACGCGGTCATCGAGTTTCAAGCGCACCATGTACAGCCCGGATGGGAACGCAGCCAGATCCACGGGGATCCGATCCGTGCCGCGCAGCGCGACCCGTTGCGTGTGCAGCATGCGGCCGTTGATGTCCAGTACGTCCATGTCCGCATCACCCAGCAGTCCGCTCACCACCAGCGTCGTGTTCCCGTTCGATGGATTGGGTTGGATGGACACCTCAGAAGGCGCACTGATCTCATCCAGCCCGACACCGATCGCAACGGTGAACGCCTTGTGCAGGGCACGTCCGAATTCATTCGGGAAGTATTCCACGATCACGCCGTTGGGCTTCTTCAACCGTGCGAAGCCGGAACCGGCGTCCGGATCGGCCCAGTAGCTCAGGCCGTCGTTGCCGCTGTCGATCATCTCGAAGGTGTAGCAGCCGTTGGCCAGGTGCAGGGTGTCGATGTATTGCGTGTTCGCGGTGTGGACGTTGCGGCTCAGGAGCACATTGCCCGCGAGGTCGAGCACGCGCACCGATGTCTCGTACGGACGATTGTTGGTCTTGTAATGCAGCAACACGTCGTGCGTGTACACCACCGGCAAGACGAATTCGGCGGTGTAGCTGTCGTTATCCGCGTACTGATCCGCCACCCCGTTCGGTTGGCTCACGGTCACGGTGAATTCCCGGTCGGCATCACCGGCCCAAAAGGACTCGCTCGGGATCGGCAGTTCCACATCGACGTGTTGCATGTGTTTCAAGAGTCCCGTCCAATTGTACGTGACCGATGTGCCGCCGCTCACTTGGTAGGTGAAGGTGGCGCTCGTCAGGTCCAACGCGCCAGCATTGCGCAACACGACCATCGGCGCGCGGCAGATCGGGTTCTCACGACGCCATTGGTCCGTCCTGCTCGGACGCTTCACTTCATAGATCTCCGCGTCCACTTGGTGTGCGGCCGGTCCGAATTCCATCAGGTCCATGTTGATCACATAGTTGCCGCCACCCATGCCGAGGTTGTTGGATGGCACAGGTGTGATGGAATAATCCAAGGTCGCCGTGCCTCCGGAAGTCAAGCCCGGCAAGGTCACTTCATGATCCTTCACCACATCGCCGGGGCACCATCCCTCGCGGCTTCCGAGCCAGGTACCTCCTTGCGGGTAAACCGGATTCAATGCGCAATCATTTTCCTGCCAGATGTGCCATGCATCGATCTGGGTCCCGTTCAACCGAACGGAATGCGTGTTGTCCTTCCACTCGCAGCAATGCGGGTACGCGCCGGTGTTGCTGTTGTGGCCGTGACCGGTCAGTCGTGTACGCAACGACCATTGCGTGGCCTCGGGGCTCAACTGGACAGCCACGGGAGGTAGTGCGATATCGCCGCTGAGATCCGCATAGCTGCGACTGGTAAGTCCTCCCCACGGGCGCTGATGGCCCACCAACGGACGTGGCGGAACTCCTTCGATCATCTCGAATTCCAGATCGATCAGCTCCTGCTGGTTGCCCGCGCTCAGGTCCACGCTGTCGCGCAACATCCATTGGTAATCCGTGACATCGTAGGTCCAACGGAATCCTGCGGTTCCGAGGGAAAGGTTGATGCCATAGGGCGTGATGTAGCGGCCGATCTCCCAATCGTTCACCACCTCGAAGGGCGTTGCGTAATACTCCAGCGTGTCGTTCAGGTCCGTCACCGATGCGGAAGGGATCGAATCGATCATCGCACCGGTTGGATCGAAGGTGTAGTTCATCCCACCCAACCATGCATACAGCGTATCGGTCGGGACGATCACGTTGCCGTTCACCGCGAAGTGTTCTTCGGTGAGCAATGGCTTGGTCTCCGCTTCGGTGATGATGAGGGTATCCAAGGTGGAAACGAGATCGGCCTGTACCAAGGTCATGTCCGGCCGGACCGTGGCTACCACCGCGTTCTGGAACAGTTCGGTGGCGCGTCGATCCGCGCGACGAACAGTGCCCATCGCCACCGAACCATGTGCAGGATCAGCGCTATTCACCAAATGATGCACGTCGGCCGCGCCATCGCAGTGGAAGGAGTAGAGCAGGTCGGCCGCGTTGGGGTGCGTGGCATCGATCGCCTTGTCCTTCCATGCGGCGATGTTCGCTGCACTGACCTCGGCCGCGAACACGTTGACCTCATCGAGCAGGCCCGGATAAGGAACATTCCCATCGATCCCGCTGGCCAGTTTCATGCGTGTGATCCCCGTGAGCGGCTTGGTCTTGCCGGTGCCGGAGTGCCACAGCGTTCCGTTCAGGTAGATGCGCATGTTCCCGGTCGCGGTGTTCTTCACGAAGGCCCAGTGGTTCCATTGTCCTTCCACATTCGCCGGTACGGTCACCTTGTCGATGCGATCGTATCCGCCGCCATCATTGCCCGCATCCCAGTACACATGGCCATCGCTCCACGGCAGGTGGATGTTCAATAGCCGCCGTCCTTGATCGTCCACAGCCTCCAGCACAGAGGTGTTCACCGCGGGGATGATGGCATCACCCCAAGCCCGGAAGGTGATCGTGATCGCGGTGCCCAGCGTGGAGAACCCCGCTGCATCCACACCGACGAAGTCGTCGTTCACTTCAAGGAAACCATCGCGACCGTTCTCGGTGAGTGCTGTGCCCGTCGGAGCATCGGATGCGATCAATCCAGCACCACTGCCGCCGGTTGCTTCAACCGCAAGATCCACGATCAGGTTCGAGGTACCATCCCAATCGAATGGCTCGATGAACACGAATCGCTGTTCGCCTGCGGTGGTGACGAGGTCCGAAGTGGGTAGGTCGTAAACCGTGGTGAGGCCGGTGCCATCGAACGCGGATAGGGTGAAAGCGCTGGTCTGCTTCAGTCGGATCACGAATCGATCGATCGATCCAGCGCCCGTACCATCGGAGAACAAGCCGAGTTCATGGATCGGTCCGGGTTGAAGCCCAGCAGTGGTCAGTTCAGCAGCGGTCAACAAGTACTGCCCGCGATTGGTTCCCGAAGCGGATGAAAGCACCCCGGTCTCCAACGTGCTCGCATCCCCGACACCATACACCGACTCACTGTTGATCGATCCGATCGTTCGCCTTGCTAGCGCTGTTTGCCGCGCATTGTGCTGCAAGGCCGAAGCACGCTCAACACTAGGCGGAACCTGCGCCGCGACCTTGAAGTACGGGTGGGTCTGTGCCGTACTGTCCAACACGCCGGTGTGTTCGTGGACCTGGTTGTAGGTGAGGTAGTCCCACTCTCCGCAGGCATACTGGTCCTGCGTGGTCTGCGCGTCGCACTTCAGCGTGTGGTGCATCAGCACCTTGCGGAAGGTGTGCGTGCTATCCGGGAACACATACCAGCCACGCCGTTGCGTGATATCGCTGAAAGTGAGCGTTTGCACGCGGATCGTATCCTGTGCCAGCAGCGCCGTGGTGCTGGAACCGAGAGTGAGAAGGAAGAGGATGTGACGGAGCGAGGTAGTGTTCGGGATCATGCCCACAATGTAACGGCCGGGTTCCGGAGCGCCATACGGATCACACCGGTTCGTCACGATCCCAAAAAGAGAAAGGGGCCGCGATGGGCCCCTTTCCACAGAACCGGTACTCTCTTATTTCACCTTGCTCACGATGGCTGCGAAGGCAGCGGCATCGCTGTAGGCGATCTCGGCCAGGGCCTTGCGGTCCAGATCGATGTTGGCGATCTTCAGTTTGTTCATCAACACGCTGTAGCTGATCCCGTTCACACGGGCTGCAGCATTGATGCGCTGGATCCAGAGCGCGCGGAAATCGCGCTTCTTCAACCGGCGGCCATCATAGGCGTGGGTGAGGCCTTTCTCCACCGAGTTCTTCGCCACGGTGAGGATGTTCTTGCGGCGGCCATAGCTGCCTTTGGCCATTGCCAGGACCTTCTTCCTCCTGGCCTTACTTGCGACTTTGTTCTGACTGCGTGGCATGTTCCACTTGGGTTTTTGGACGTGAGCGTCATCCGCCGGACGGTGGATGGTCTTTGGTGCTACACGACCTGGTTAACGCTACCTATTGATCCCGGAGCGGTTGGGGGGTTTCTATTTCAGGAGATCACGGATCGCCTTCTTGTCCACAGCGCTAACGATACCCGTCCTGGTGAGGGCGCGTTTGCGCTTCGTCTCCTTCTTGGTGAGGATGTGGCGTTTGAAAGCGTGCTTGTGCTTGATCTCGCCGGTGCCGGTCAGCTTGAATCGCTTCTTGGCGCCGGACTTGGTCTTCATCTTGGGCATGGCCTGTCGTCTTGTTTGGTCTGTCACCCCGGGCTCGACCCGGGGTCTCGTGGTTTTCCTTCTTCGATCTCAAGGGCACATATCTTCCTTTCGCTTTCGCGGGCAGAAGATCTTCCGCCCCTACTTTTTCTTCTTCGGGATCAGGTACATGATCATCCGCTTGCCTTCCAGCTTCGGCATGCTCTCCACCAATCCGATGTCCTCCAGATCCTGTGCGAACTTCAGCAACAGGATCTCTCCGCGCTCCTTGAAGACGATGCTCCTTCCGCGGAAGAACACGAAGGCCTTCACCTTGTGACCTTCATCCAGGAAGTTGCGGGCGTGCTTCAGCTTGAAGTTCACATCGTGCTCGTCGGTGTTGGGCCCGAAACGGATCTCCTTCACCTCGACGGTGTTCTGCTTCGCCTTGATCTCCTTCTGCTTCTTCTTGAGGTCGTAGAGGAACTTCTTGTAGTCCGTGATCCGGCATACGATAGGGACCGCGCTCGCGCTGATCTCCACCAGATCCAGACCCAACTCCTCTGCCATGCGCAGCGCTTCGCCGAACGGGAAGACACCTTGCTCCACGTTCTCGCCAACAAGGCGCACCTCGTTCACACCATAGATCTTGTTATTGATCCGGTGTGGATCCTCTTTGATAACGCGACCACGATACGGACGGCGACCACCACTGGGACGTGGGCCGCTGGGACGATAGGGAGGACCTGCCACTTACGCTTGTTTGGTTCTTGTGCCTTTCCGGCTTAGAGGGCGCGAATATCGGCAACTTTCCAGTACGAACGCACGACGCCCGTTTGACGGGGGATTCATGCCTTCCGGTGGAGTTGTTCCGCGATCCGGCCGTTCACCAATGCGGCGAACGCTTCGATGGTCATCGCGCCGATGTCGCCCTTGCCGTGTTCCCGCACGGAGACGGTCCCTTCGGCCGCCTCCTTTTCGCCGAGGATGAGCATGAAGGGCGTCTTGGCCAGTTCGGCGTCGCGGATCTTCCGGCCGATCTTCTCGTTGCGGTCATCCAACTCCGTTCGGATGTCCAATTGGCGAAGGGCAGCACTTGCTTCCTTGGCGGCATCCACGAACTTGTCGCTGATGGGCAGCACGATCGCTTGCTCCGGCGTGAGCCATAGCGGGAAACGACCAGCGGTGTGCTCGATGATCACCGCGAGGAAGCGCTCCAGGCTCCCGAAGGGTGCCCGATGGATCATCACCGGCCGATGGCGCGCGTTATCGCTCCCCACGTATTCCAGTTCGAAACGCTCCGGCAGGTTATAGTCCACTTGAATGGTGCCCAACTGCCAACGGCGACCCAAGGCGTCCTTCACCATGAAGTCCAGCTTCGGGCCATAGAACGCGGCCTCGCCATACTCCACCACGGTCTTCAATCCACTCGCAGCAGCGGCGTCGATGATAGCTTGTTCAGCCTTCTCCCAATTCTCCTCGCTGCCGATGTATTTGCTACGGTCCTCCTTGTCGCGAAGGCTCACCTGCACCTCATAGTTCTCGAAGCTCAACGCGTTGAGGACCAGAAGCACGAGGTCGATCACCTTCATGAATTCTTCCTTCACCTGATCGGGTCGGCAGAAGAGGTGGGCATCATCCTGCGTGAAGCCACGCACACGCGCAAGTCCGTGCAACTCGCCGCTCTGTTCGTAACGGTAAACGGTGCCGAATTCGGCCAAGCGCAAGGGGAGGTCCTTGTAGCTCCGCGGCCGACTGGCGAAGATCTCGCAATGGTGCGGGCAGTTCATGGGTTTCAGCATGAACAGTTCGCCTTCCTGCGGCGTGCTGATCGGCTGGAAGCTGTCCTTGCCGTATTTCTCCCAGTGTCCGCTGGTCTCGTAAAGTGCCTTACTGCCAATATGCGGCGTGGCGACCTGCACATAGCCGGCCTTTTCCTGGGCCGTCTTCATGAAGTTGATCAGGCGCTCGCGTAACGCGGCACCCTTCGGCAACCAGAGTGGAAGGCCTGCGCCTACACGCTCGCTGAAGGTGAAGAGGTCCAATTCCTTGCCCAGCTTCCGGTGATCACGCTTCTTGGCCTCCTCCAGAAGAACGAGGTATTCGTCCAGTTCTTTCTGCTTCGGGAAGGTGATGGCGTAAAGGCGGGTGAGTTGCTTCCGCTTCTCGTCCCCACGCCAATACGCACCGGCCACACTCATCACCTTGGTGGCTTTGATGAAGCCTGTATCCGGAATGTGCGGACCACGGCAGAGGTCGGTGAAATTGCCTTGGGTATAGAAGGTGATCTCGCCATCGGTCAAACCCTCAAGGAGTTCCAACTTGTACTCATCACCCTTCTCTTTGAAGTAGGCGATGGCCTCGGCTTTGGGAACCTCCTTCCTTTCGAACTTGACCTTGCGACCGGCCAGTTCCTTCATCTTGGCCTCGATGGCCGCGAAATCACCGTCGCCGATGGTCTTGTCACCGAGGTCGATGTCGTAGTAGAACCCGTTCTCAATAGGTGGCCCGATCCCGAATTTGGTTCCGGGGTAGAGCGCTTCAACAGCTTCGGCGAGCAAGTGCGCACTTGAGTGCCACATGGTGGCCTTTCCTTCCGGATCATTCCACGTGAGCAGCGCGAGTGTGCAATCGCCGGGCAGTGGGCGGTTGGCGTCGCGCACTTCGCCGTTCACTTTCGCACTAAGGACGTTGCGTGCAAGGCCTTCGCTGATGTTGCGGGCCACATCCATGGCCGTTGCTCCTTGCTCGAATTCCCGGATGCTTCCATCCGGCAGGGTCACCTTGATCGTCATGGGTTATCGCACCGGGCCATACGAGCGGCTCGTGAGCGGGGCGCGAAAATAGGCCCGCCTTGCGAACAGGTGAAGGAGTACGCTGAAAAAGCAACGGGACCCCGACGGGATCCCGTTGCGGATAGGAAAGTGGTTGGGCTTAGTCGCAATAGACCACCATCATCTCTTCCACGGAGTGGTCCCCGAGGTCATGTGCTTGGTGCAGTGCCTCGCAGCCGTCCTGTTTGCGGTCCATCCGGAACAGGATGATGGCTTTGTGTACGTAGGCTTGATCCAAGGTGGGGTCCAGTTCGATCGCACGATCCAGATCCACGATGGCGTCATCGTCCTGGTGCATGGCGGCCAGTACGATCCCACGATCACACCAACCAAAGGCATTCTGTGGGGCGATCAGGATCAACCGGTCGTAGCAGGACTTCGCGCCGACCAGATCATTCTTGGCCATGGCGAAATGTCCGAGGTGCAACAAGGCGTGCTCGGCGGCGGGGCCGTTCGGCTGGATCGTCAGGATGCGAAGCAGGTCGGCCGTGGCTGAATTCTCCGCACCGAGGCGTGCGCGTACCTCCGCGCGACGTAACAAGCTGTGTACATCCTCCGGTTCCAACGCGATGGCCTTGTCGAAATCCTGCAAGGCGCCGCTCAGATCCTCCTGCCCCAGGCGATTGACGCCGCGGTAATACCAGGTCTTGGCGTTCTGCGGTTCCAAAGTGACGGCGCGTGTAAAGGCTTCTTCAGCCTTGGCGTGCTCTTGGCTGCGCAAAGCGGACATGCCGGCGAGCATGTCCGATCCGGCGTCCTGTGCCAGCACGGGCGCGCTGATCACAAACATGAGGGAGAGGGTCGTGGTTTTCATGGCGGGCTTTGCAACGGCAAGCCTGGATCAAAAGTTCCCGATCGCTGGTGGATAAGTCATCAGATGGGGTGATGTGCCGCAGGTCGGCGCTGGGATAAGTTTCACCCCCGAAACGAACGCCCATGCTCCTGAACAGCGAACCCATCTCCGAGGACCTCGGCTACCTCACGCTTCGGCTCACCTTCGGCGGCACCATGTTCTGGCAGCACGGTTGGCCCAAACTCATGAGTTTCGCCGAGCGGATGGACCATTTCCCGGATCCGTTCGGCTTGGGGGGCACCTTCTCCCTGATCCTGATCGTGTTCGCCGAAGTGGTGTGCAGCGCGATGGTGATCCTCGGCTTATGGACGCGCGTGGCACTGATCCCGTTGATCCTTGGCATGGCGGTGATCGCGTTCATGCTGAAGAGCGGTTCGGACTTCGGTGATAAGGAACTTTCCTTGGTCTATCTGTTCGCGTACGTGGTATTGCTCTTCACAGGCAGCGGCCGCTTCTCGGTGGACCGGATCTCCTTCAAGTAAGGACGTGGGTGCGAACCTTGCCTTCGCTCAGGGTTCACAGAATGGGGGGTGGGTGGCGCTCCCGCTAGAACGCATGTTGCTACATTCAGCGGCGCAAATCCAAACCTGCTCGCTATGGCCCAACGGTTACCCTCATTCCTTTCCCTTCTTTCTGCGGTTGTTCTCTCCGTGCCATTGAGTGCGCAGATCGGCTTCACGGCCAACAGCAGCCAACTCACTGGCACCTATGGCAACCCGAGTTGCGTGGTCGATATGAACGGAGACCATTTGGACGATATCGTCCGCTTCAACGGGAACCAACTCACCATTGCCTACCAGCAACCCGGCGGAGGCTTCGTGCAATCCGATCTGATCATGGCCACGGTAAGCCCCAACTGGAGCATCTGTGCGGGCGATCTGGATGGCAACGGATTCAATGACATCCTGATCGGGAACGGCAGTGCGAATTCATTCTTGCGCGCGAACAGCGATGGAACGGCGTACACCGAACAATACTTCACCCCATACATCTTCAGCCAGCGTACCAACATGGCGGACATCAACAACGACGGGATGCTCGATGCCTGGAGCTGCCACGACGTGGGTTTGAGCAAGCCTTACCGCAACACCGGTGGCGGTGTGATGATGGAGGACCAGAGCATGATCCAACAGACGGTAACGGTCGGAGGGAATTACGCAACCGTGTTCACGGATTACGACGAGGATGGCGATCTCGACCTGTATTTCAGCAAATGCCGAGGCGGTGCACCGGATGGAGATCCCCAACGGATCAACCTGCTTTATCGCAACAACGGGAACGGCACGTGGACGGAGGCCGGTGCGGCTGCCGGGATCAATGATGGCGCCCAGAGCTGGATCAGCGTGTTCGAGGACTTCGACAACGATGGGGACTTCGACATCTTCGTGGGCAACCACAGTGATGCGAACCGCTTCTACCGCAATAACGGTAACGGCACGTTCACGGACATCATCGCAACCACCAGGATCGATCCCGGAGCCTTGGGTGCTTGGGAAGCGAATGGTGGCGATTTCGACAACGACGGTTGGGTGGACATCTTCACAGAGGCCGGGGGCGGGATCTGGCGCAACAACGGCAACGGAACCTTCTCACTGGTGAGCAGTCCTGTGACCGAAGCAGGCATCGGCGACCTGAACAACGACGGATGGTTGGATCTGCACCTGGGGCAGAACATCTATTACAACAATGGAGGCACGAACCATTACGTCAAATTCGAACTGCAGGGGATCTTCAGCAACAAGAACGGCATCGGTGCCCGCTTGAAACTCTACGGCCCTTGGGGCGTGCAAACGCGGGAGATCCGAAGCGGCAACGGCTTTTCCCACATGAGCAGCTTGCAGGCCCACTTCGGCCTAGGCGCGGCAACGGCCATCGACTCCGTGGTGATCGCATGGCCGAGTGGCGTGCGCACGGTGATCGAGAACCCCGGGATCGATCAATTGCATGTGGTGCCCGAAGCGTCCTGCACGTTGGGGCCGATCGTGATCGAAGCCGTGGGAAGCACGACCATCTGCGCCGGAGGAAGCGTTCAATTGAATGCACCGGATGGATTCGAGAGCTACCAGTGGAGCAACGGGTCGAGCACCAATTCCATCACCGTGAACAGCAGTGGGAATTATTCCTTGGCAGCGTTCGACATCAATGGTTGTGCGGCACTTTCCAATTCCATCGTGGTGAGTTTGATCACCTCCGAAGCTCCATTGATCACGATCAACGGTGATGAAGTGATCTGCCAGGGAAGCACTGTTGAACTCATCTCGAACGTCGGCACCAACGCGATCTGGAGCAACGGCGCGACCGGAGCCTCTGCCATGGTCGGTATTTCCGGTGAATACACCGTGACCGCCGACGGTGCCTGCGGGCCTGCGACCAGTGAACCAGTGACGATCACTGTGAACCCGGCCGCTGCCGTGGCCGTGGCGGACGATGTCACGATCCCGGTCCCGGGCACTGCCGACCTGTTGGCCAGCAGCACGAACGTGAAATGGTACGATGCCGAGTTCAGTGGAACCCAGCTAGGCGTGGGGAATGCATGGACCACGCCCTTCGTGAACACCACCACCACCTTCTGGGCGGAAGCCAACGCCAACTACGGCGGCGATCTGCAGGATGGTGGCAAGCCCGATAGCTTGGGTGGGGGAGGACTGCCTTCCAGTGGATCGCACAGCTTTTTCACGTCTTGGGAGCCGTTCACCGTGGAGACCGTGAGGGTATATGCGATCGGGGCTGGCCAACGAACAGTGCAATTGTGCGACGTGAACGGAACGGTCCTTCAAAGTGCCGTGTTCGATCTCGTGGATGGTGAACAGGTGATCACACTCAACTTCAATGTTCCTGTTGGTGTGGATCTCTCGATCCGCTGCCCGCAGCACAACCTCTTCCGCAACAACGCGGGCGTAGCTTATCCGTATGCCATCGGAACCCTCGGTCAGTTGACCAACTCCGGCTTCGGCACGAGCTACTACTATTACTTCTACGACTGGAAGGTGCGCACATCGTTGATGGAATGCCCGAGCCCACGCGACCCGGCGACCGTCTTCATCGGCAATGTGGGTGTGAACGAAGCGGTTTCAACGGAATTGAATGTGTTCCCGAACCCGGCATCGAACTCCGCTCGCATTGATGGCGTTCACGCCGGAGATCGCGTGACGATCATCGATGCGCAGGGTCGTGTCGCCGGTAAGCCGGTAACCGCCGCTACGAATGGTTCGATCGCCATGGACGTATCCACACTAGCAGTGGGTGCTTACTCCGTGCAGGTCGCAGGAACCCACAACTCGGTCCGCGATCTCCTTATCGTCCGGTAGAAGGATACCGATCTCCTCGAACGCCCCTTCGCATCGCCGAAGGGGCGTTCGTGTTTCGGGAAGTGATCGATCCGGATCGTTCCAAGATCATGATCGAACAACGCATACCACGTTCGGAGGAAATTGTCGGCAAGCTGTTCATATGCACCGGGCTACTTTCGTCGTTGAATTGAACACATGGGCAAGACCGAGGATTTCTGCGCGGCGATCATCGCCGGAAATACATTCAAAGGGGACGCCATCGATCTCGGCGGCGCCCTCTTCAATGGAGAGGTGCCAGCAGGTTGCATGGTGAAGGTGCCCTTGCGCACCATGAACCGTCACGGCCTGATCTGTGGCGCCACCGGCAGTGGAAAGACCAAGACGTTGCAGATCCTTGCGGAGCAGCTTTCGCTGAAAGGCGTGCCATCGCTTCTAATGGATGTGAAGGGTGATCTGAGCGGACTCGCGGCTCCTGGATCAACCAATGAAAAGATCGAAGCGCGACATTCCAAGTTGGGCTTCGCGTACGCACCACAAAGCCTGCCCGTTGAATTGCTCAGCTTGAGCAAGGAACCCGGTGCGCGGTTGCGTGCGACCGTGAGCGAGTTCGGACCAGTACTTCTTGGCCGGATCCTGGAACTGAACGACACGCAGCAGAGCGTTCTCGCACTCGTGTTCAAATACTGCGACGATCATGGCCTGCCGCTCCTTGATCTCAAGGACCTGCGGCGGGTACTTCAGTTCGTAATGGACGAAGGGAAGGAGGACATCAAGAAGGTGTACGGCCAAGTGAGTTCGTCCACGGTGAACATCATCCTGCGGAAGCTCATCGAGATCGAACAACAAGGCGCCGAGGACTTCTTCGGCGAGCGTTCCTTCGATGTGAACGATCTGCTGGAACTGCGCGATGGCAAGGGCGTGGTCCATATCGTGCGGCTCACCGACATACAGGATCGGCCACGTCTCTTCAGCACCTTCATGCTCTGCCTGTTGGCGGAGATCTATTCCACCTTTCCGGAGGTCGGCGACGACGAGAAACCGAAACTGGTCCTCTTCATCGATGAGGCACACCTGATCTTCAATACCGCTACGAAGGCGTTGTTGGAACAGATCGAGACGATCATCAAATTGATCCGCTCGAAAGGAGTGGGCATCTACTTCTGTACGCAGGACCCGAGTGATGTGCCGGAAAGCGTGTTGGGCCAATTGGGGTTGAAAGTTCAGCATGCGCTGCGGGCCTTCACCGCGAAGGATCGCACGACCATCAAGAAGACCGCACAGAACTATCCGCTCACCGATTTCTATGACACCGAACAACTGATCACTGAGCTAGGGATCGGGGAAGCACTGGTGACCGCCTTGAGCGAGAAAGGAACACCGACCCCCTTGGCGCATACGTTGCTGCGCGCACCGCTGAGCCGGATGGATATCCTCAGCCCCTTGGAGATCGACGGGCTGGTCGCGCGCAGCGCCTTGGTCCGCAACTACAATGAGGTGATCGATCGCGAGAGCGCGTTCGAATTGCTCGAGAAGCGTATGAAGGGTCAGGAAGAAGTAGTGGATGAGAAGGTTGAGCGGCACCCGACCAGTAAGCCGGAGCCGAGCACTTTGGAGAAAGTATCCAAGAACACCATGGTACGCCAAGTGGGCAACACGCTGATGCGCGAACTAACGCGTGGGTTGCTGGGCGTACTGGGGATCGGCAGCACGCGCCGGAGAAGCAGCCGGTAATCAAGTGCGGATCAGCGGCGTCGGCCGGTGAACACCATCACATAGTACAGCAGCGTAGCGAGTGAGCCGATCGCTGCGACCACGTACGTGCGTGCCGCCCATTTCAAGGCATCCGCGCTCATGGCCAACTCCCCGGAGGTCACGATACCGGTCCGCTTCATCCAGGCCATGGCCCGGTTACTGGCATCGTATTCCACCGGCAGGGTGATGAAGGAAAAGAGCGTGGTCATGGCGAACAGCACGATGCCAGCCGCCAAGAGTTGCGGGAATTGGTTCAGCAGGAGGATCCCGCCCAGCAGGATCCACTGCATCCATTGAGAGGCAAGGCTCACCACCGGCACCAACTTGCTGCGCATATTCAGCCACTGGTATGCGGTCGCATGCTGTACGGCGTGTCCCACCTCGTGCGCAGCGACCGCAGCAGCAGCAGCATTGCGGGCGTGGTACACCGGTTCGCTAAGGTTCACCGTATGGGTGGCCGGGTTGTAGTGGTCCGTGAGCTGGCCTTTTACACTGATCACTTTGACATTGGTGATGCCGTGATCCGCGAGCATCCGTTCCGCGATCTCCTGGCCACTCATACCGTTGCTCAGTGAGGTACGGCTGTATTTCTCAAACCGGCTTTTCATGCGCTGGCTCACCAGCCAACTCACCAGCATCATCACAACGCCGATCACATAAGCACCCATCATCGGACTAGTTCCCATGACCTTTTTCTTGTTCGGATGGCCATCAACAATTTCACTGCCGTTCCTCCCGATCCCGACAAAAAGACAGCGGGAAGCCCGCACTTCCCGCTGCATCCTTTCATCATTCACAGGTCACTCACCGGCTGCTTCCGCTCGGCGGATCTCCTGATCCAGCATGTCGTCCAGGATCTTCAGCTCCTGCTCATTCAACTTGCGCTCCACCCGTGCTTGCTTCTTCATGAAGCGGAACATCGCGTTCTTCTTGATCTCATACGCTACATACACGGTGAATTCCTTGGTCTCATCATTGAAGAAGGTTTCTTCTCCGCTCTTCCGTAGGTCGGCCAGTTCGGTGTTCATCACCTCGCGCACCAACGTCTGGAACTTGTCCGCCACATCGGCAGCGTTGGCGTTCTCTGTTTGCCCCAGATACTGGTCCGTGACCGCGCGGATATTCGTTCCAACTTGAGCCGCCACTTGGTTCTTCGCATCGATGTCCGCCTTGCCCCGCGCGATGTTCTGCTTCACACTGGCCCCTTGCCCGGTTCCGCGGAACCAGGAGGCATTACTCTCGTACTTGCTTCCGGAGAACGGTTGCTTCACCTTGGTGCCTGCGGGTCCGGTCTTGGGCGCGCAACCCACCCAGAACAGCGCGGTGAGCAGGATGGGAATGGAGTTTCTAAGGTTGGTCATGGGCTTGTGAATGATCGGCCATCAGAGTGATGGCGCAGGTCCAAGGTCTGAAAAATTCGTGCCGCGAGGGTTGGATTCCGGATTCGATCGTGCATCTTCGGCTATCAAATCGAACAGGACATGAGAGCATTGAAGACCATTCTGATCATCGTAGTGGCCTTGGTCGTCCTGATCGCTGTTCTGGCGATGTTCGGCGACAGCAGGTTCCGTGTGGAGCGCACGATCGTGGTGGCTGCCCCTGCTGCGGCCGTTTATGCGAACATCAGTTCCCTTGAAGCCATGGACAAATGGGGACCATGGAAGGAAATGGAGCATAACATGACCGCCACGATGTCCGGCTCACCGGATGGCGAAGTGGGCGCGATCAGCCATTGGAAGAGCGATGAAAGCGAAGGCGAACAGGAACTCGCCGAGTTGGTGCCGAACGAACGCATGCGCACGAAGCTCAGGTTCATTTCGCCGTGGAAGGCGAACAACGAAGGGACCTTCGACCTCGTGGCCATGGGCGATAGCACGAAAGTGACCTGGGGGATCCAAGGCGAGAACGACTACATGGGTCGGGTGGTGGCCTTGTTCATGGATATGGACAAAGCCGTGGGACCAATGCTCGAGAAAGGCCTCGCGAACCTGAAGTCCGTAACCGAGTCCGAGTTTGCGGTAGGAACTCCGGAATATGAGATCAAGACCATCGATCGCCCCGCGATGCTCTATGTGGGAAAGCGCAAAGTCGTCGGTTGGGCAGATATGAAGGAGTTCTTCGGAACCCAGTTCGGCGAGGGAATGGCGGCGATCGGAAAAGCAGGGGTGGCCCCGGCCGGAGCGCCATCAGGCGTGTATTTCGAATGGAATGAGGAAAAGAAGACCGCAGACCTGCTGGCTGGTATCCCGGTTCCGATGGAGGCGAAGAAGAAATTGAAGGACCTGAGTTTGTATGAAACACCTGCTGGACGGGCCTTGGTGATCGAGTACTACGGCGGCTACAATGGCATTGGTGGTGCGCACGAGGCCATGGATGGGTACATGAAGGCCAACAAGCTCGAGTTCAACGTGAATGTCGTCGAGGAATACCTGACGGGTCCCGGTTCAGAACCGGATAGTTCGAAGTGGAAGACCAACATTATCTATTTGATCAAGTAGGATCGTTTCCATGACCAGAAAGAGCCCGGGCCATCCCGGGCTCTTTCTTTGGCTCAACTTCGTAGCGTGGCATTGCGGATCTCGTTGTGTGAATACCGGTTGCTATTCAAGCGACCCTTCGGTACTGCGCATGGGCTCAGGAACGGCACGGACGCGCTGTTCATCCGGGTCGAGGAACGCGGGTTCACGGGTTATGGAGAGGTGACGTTGCCGCCGTACCTGAAGGAAACGATCCCGGGTGCTATTGATCGGATCACCAGCATCGCGGGTAAGGGCCCTTGGTCAGCGGATGGTCTATTGGCAGGATTGGATCGACTTCCTGAGTTCGGACTGAACACGAACGGAAGCCGGGCGGGACTGCACATGGCCCTGTTGGACTTGATGGGACAGCGGGATCGGGTCCTGATCAAGAACTTGCTTCAAATAGATGCGGAGCAGACGCCGATCACCTTGATGACCATCGGGATCTGTGATCACCAGGAAGTTCCATCGCGGTTGGTCGAATTGCCTGATAGCGGCGCACTGAAATTGAAGATCGGAGACCCCGATGCCATGGACAGAGTAAAGACGGTTAAATGGCTGGACAATAGAATGTTGTTCCTCGACGGCAATCAGGGATATTCCTCTGTTAAGGAGGTCGTCGAGGTGGTTGAAGGAATTGGCACTGATCGGATTTTCGGGATCGAGCAGCCGTTCACTGCGGAGATGGATGGATCCAATCCGGCACTGGCCCGCGCAACAGGAATCCCGGTTTACGGCGACGAATCCATCCAGTCGCTGGGCGATATCCTCGAAGTCGGCCATTTGTTCCAAGGAGTGAATGTGAAGCTGATGAAGTGCGGTGGACTCGATCGGGCTGCGGAGATGATCCGGACGGCAAGGACCAAGGGTTTGCACGTCATGTTGGGAAGCATGAGCGAAAGTTCCTTGGGTTGTACCGCCATGGCTCATTTGGGATGCGCGGCGGATCTGGTGGATCTGGATGGTCCTTGGTTGATCCGGAACGATCCGTTCTTGGGATTGAAGATGGAGAACGGACGGATGATCATACCGCAGCAGCCTGGCCTGGGTGTGACATTGACCGTTGATCTGAGCTTCGTCCCGATTGGCGCATAATTTATATTATGATAAGTTGGATTGACCTGGATCCGAGGGCTTCGCAAGCCTACCAACCTACCCCACATCCATCAAACAGCAGAAGCCGGATCACTCCGGCTTCTACGATCCGACTTGAGCTTTCGACCTACTGGCTCTTCTCCAGCTTCGCCTTCATCACGTCGTACTTCGCTTGGTCATTCGTCTTGCCGTATAGCTTGACGAGTTGCTGCATGGTCTGTACGTCCTTCTCATTGAGTGCGTGCGCCTGCTCGAAGTACGGGACCGCCTTCAAGTAGATCTCATCGGCCACTTTCTTGCAAGCCATGTACTCCGCGTCCGCCTTCAGCTTGTTGCACTTCTCGTACGGTTGTTATACAGCACACCGATGTTGAAGTAGGCGTCGAAGAACTTCGGGTCGATGGAGATGCTCTTCTTGTAGGCCTCTTCCGCTTTGGCATAGGCTGCCATGATCGCTGCTTCATCCTTGGCCTCGCTGGCCTTCTTGTCGTGGAGGCCACCAAGGACCGACCACAGTACCGCATTTTCTGGATCCTTGCCCAGCGCTGCTATCACACTCGCTTCGGCCTCTTCGCTACGATCAGCGGCAAGCAGGAAGGTCATCTCGTCCAGCATCAGGTCCTTCTCACCAGGGAAACGCTTCAGGCCTTCCTGAATGGTGACGATCGCGCCGTTCAGATCCTCGCCTTTCCGCTGAAGGCTGGCGATGTAGCGGTACACCTCAGGCTTATTGTAGCCGATCGCGATGGATTCACGATAGCGCCGTATGGCATTGGCCGCATCACCCTTTGACTCGTACGCCAAGGCTGAATTGAACACCGCGTTGGTGTCCACCATACCGAAGCTCTTGGCGATCTGCTCGGCTCGGGCATAGCGCGCGATCGCGCTGTCATAGTCCTTCTTACCGAATGCATCATTACCCGCATTCAGCGAAGCGCCTTGCAAGGCCCCAAGCGCGATCGTGTTCTCCGCTTGTAGGATCCTTTGGTATCGAGCTCGTTCGCCTTCATGTAGCTCTCCGCTGCCGATCGATGCGCGGTCGGGAACTGCTGCTTCAGCGCTTCGTCGGTTCCTAGTGCGATCATGCGGTAAATATCACCGCGGTAACGCCAGGTCTTTTCAGAAAGTCCGGTCTTGGCATCGGAGATCGCAGGTTCGATGTATTCAGCAGCTTTGGCTAGGTCGCCGTCCTGCATGTAGTTGTAGGCATTCACCACGTTGGCGTTCTGGGCGTTCAACGCGAGGGCTGCCAGCAGGCTTGCAGAAGTCAGTAGGGTCTTCATCACTTGGTTCATCCGTTAGGTTCAGGCTTCGGGCTCGTCGGTATCAACTACGGTGCCATCGGTCTGCTCATCAGTCGCTGTGCCTTCCTCGCCTTCCGGTGCGGCCTCCTCTTCTTCGTGCAGGTCGCTGTCCACTTTGGCGACGGCCGCGATCTGGTCGCCCTTGCGCAATTCGATCAAGCGCACGCCTTGTGTAGCGCGGCCGAGAACGCGCATTTCATCCAGGCCCATGCGGATCGTGATGCCTTGGCGGGTGATGATCATCAAGTGATCCTGATCCATCACGCTCTTGATCGCGATGAGCTCGCCGGTCTTGTCGGTGACCTGTAGGGTCTTGACACCCTTGCCGCCACGTTTCACCATGCGATAGGCGTAATCGATCCTGCCCTCCACTTCCTCGGCGATCATTGAACGCTTGCCGTAGCCGTTCTCGCTCACCACCAACACCTGGCGCGTGGTCAATTCCTCCTTATCCACGGTGATCATCCCGATCACCTCGTTCTTCTTGCTGCCGCCGGTCAGGTTCATGCCGCGTACACCGCTGGCGTTACGGCCCATCGGACGGACCTGGCTCTCCTCGAAGTGTACGGCGCGGCCATCATGGCTGGCGAGGATCACGTGGTGGTTGCCGTTGGTCAATTTGGCTTCTAGCAATTCATCCCCTTCCCGGATGCCCACGGCAATGATCCCGTTCACACGCGGACGGCTGTATGCTTCGAGCGTGGTCTTCTTGATGATCCCTTTCTTGGTACACAGGACCACGAAGTGGTTGTTCAGGTACCCCTCGCTGGTGAGGTCGGTGACGTTCAGGTATGCGACCACCTTGTCATCCCCATCCATTTGCACGAGGTTGATGATCGCGCGGCCCTTGCTCTGGCGAGTGCCTTCCGGAATATCGAAGACCCGCATCCAGTAGCACTTGCCCTTCTGGGTGAAGATGAGCATGTAGTTGTGGTTGGTGGCCACGAACAGGTGCTCGAGGAAGTCCTCATCACGCGTAGTGGAACCACGCGCTCCTTGGCCACCGCGGCCTTGCATGCGGAACTCGGTGAGTGAGGTCCGCTTGATGTAGCCCAAGTGGCTGATCGTCACCACCACCGCCTCGTCGGCGATGAGGTCCTCCATGCGCATGTCTCCGCTTGATTGGACGATCTCGGTGCGGCGCTTGTCGCCGTACTTCTCCTTGATCTCCAAGGTCTCGTCCTTGATGATCTGCATCCGCAGGCCTTCGTCGGCCAGCACTGAACGCAGGTAGGCGATCAGCTTCATCAACTCGGCGTGCTCGTCACGGATCTTGTCGCGCTCCAAGCCGGTCAGACGCTGCAAGCGCATGTCGAGGATGGCCTTCGACTGGATCTCGCTGAGCGCGAACTGGCTCATCAATCCCTCTCGGGCTTCGTCAGGGGTCTGGCTGGCGCGGATCAGCTTGATCACTTCATCGAGGTGGTCCAGTGCGATCAGCAATCCTTCCAGGATGTGTGCACGCTCCTCAGCCTTGCGCAGATCGAACTTGGTACGGCGCACCACCACATCGTGGCGATGGTCCACGAAGTGTACGATCATGGCCTTCAAGCCCAACAGCATCGGCCGACCGCCGACCAATGCGATGTTGTTGAAACTGAAGCTGGTCTGCAACGCGCTGTACTTGTACAACTGGTTGAGCACCACGGTGCCCATGGCCTCACGCTTCACTTCATACGCTAGACGGATCCCGGTGCGATCGCTGTAGTCGTTCACACCGCTCAGGCCCTCCACGCGCTTCTCGTTCACCAGGTCGGCGATGCCTTTGTAGAGTTGAACCGCCTTGTTGGTCTGGAAGGGGATCTCCGTGCAGATGATCGTTTCACGACCGGTCTTCTGGTCCTCCTCGATGTGGCACTTGGCGCGAAGCACGATGCGACCGCGGCCGGTCTCGTAGGCTTCCTTGATCCCTTCGGTGCCGTAGATCACGCCACCTGTGGGGAAATCGGGACCCTTCACGAACTGCATCAAGCCTTCCGTGTCGATGTCCTTGTTGTCGATGTAGGCCATGATGCCATCGCAGACCTCACTGAGGTTGTGCGGTGGCATGTTGGTGGCCATCCCTACGGCGATCCCTGAGGCTCCATTGATCAACAGGTTGGGGATCCGCGTCGGCATTACACTGGGCTCTTCCAGCGTGTCATCGAAGTTCGGACGCATGTCCACCGTCTCCTTATCGAGATCGGCGAGCACTTCCTCTGCGATCTTCTTCAAGCGTGCCTCGGTGTACCGCATCGCCGCAGGGCTGTCCCCGTCGATGCTGCCGAAGTTCCCTTGGCCGTCCACCAACGGATAACGAAGGCTCCACTCCTGCGCCATACGCACCATGGCGTCATATACACTGCTGTCGCCGTGCGGGTGGTACTTACCGAGTACCTCACCCACGATACGTGCGCTCTTCTTGTACGGGCGGTTGCTGAGGACGCCGAGGTCCTGCATGCCATAGAGCACACGGCGGTGTACGGGTTTCAATCCATCGCGCACATCGGGCAAGGCCCGGCTGACGATCACCGACATCGAATAATCGATGTAGGCGGTGCGCATTTCGTTCTCGATGTTGATCGGGATGATCTTCTCTCCTTCTGCCATTCTGTTCGGGTGCTGTCACTGGCCTGCTCCTTGTTGAACAGGCTTTTTGAAAGGGAGCCCGAAAGTATCCCGATCGCACGGATGAAGAGGTGCTGTATTTTTCCACAACCCCACAGAATGCTGTGGATAATTGCCCTTGCTTGTTCAAAGTCCGCTGGAACACGGCGCGATAGCTTGCTCGCCGAGGCCCGATCCTTAAGTTGTTAATTCCGTTGAACGGAACATTCTTCGATTTACCCCCACCTTTGGAACCAGCTAGATGGACGCCAAATTCACCCCCCGGGTCCGCGATGTCATCACGTACAGTCGTGAAGAGGCACTTCGCTTGGGCCATGATTTCATCGGTATCGAGCATATCCTGCTCGGGCTGATCCGTGCCAACGAGTGCAACGCCGTGCGGGTGCTCCAACGATTGGAGGTGGATCTGGACGAACTGCGCCGCAGTGTGGAGGGATCCATGGAACCCGCCAGCGCGAAGCGTCCGGCCGACAAGGAGAAGATCAATCTGGTGAAGCAGGCGGAGAAGATGTTGAAGATCACCTACCTCGAGGCGAAGCTGTTCAAGAGCCAGACGATCGACACCGAGCACTTGCTATTGAGCATCCTGAAGGACGAGGACAACCTCGCTACACGCACCTTGCATAAGTTCCATGTGGACTATGAAGCTGTGAAGCAGGAAGTGGAAACGATCCTGGCTGATGGCGGAACGACCCGCCACTCCCCTACCAAGCCGAAGGCACAAGGACCGCAGAGCGCCGATGACGATGAGGAGGAAGGTGGTTCCTTCAGCGGCGGTGGCGGCGGTGGCCAGCGTAAGCAGGGCGACAGCAAGAGCAAGACCCCGGTGCTGGACAACTTCGGCAGGGATCTGACCAAGATGGCCGAGGACGGCAAGTTGGACCCGATCGTGGGACGCGAGAAAGAGATCGAACGCGTGAGCCAGATCCTGAGCCGACGCAAGAAGAACAACCCGGTGCTGATCGGTGAGCCCGGCGTAGGCAAGAGCGCGATCGCGGAAGGTTTGGCCTTGCGCATCATCCAACGGAAAGTGAGCCGCGTGCTCTTCAACAAGCGGATCGTCGCCTTGGACATCGCTTCACTTGTGGCAGGCACGAAGTACCGTGGCCAATTCGAGGAGCGCATGAAGGCGGTGATGAACGAACTGGAGAACAGTCCGGACGTGATCCTCTTCATCGACGAGGTCCATACGATCGTGGGTGCCGGTGGCGCCAGTGGCTCGCTGGACGCGAGCAACATGTTCAAGCCCGCATTGGCGCGCGGCGAGATCCAGTGCATCGGTGCCACCACCTTGGATGAGTACCGGCAGTACATCGAGAAGGACGGCGCCTTGGAACGTCGCTTCCAGAAGGTGTTGGTGGAACCCAACAGCGTTGCGGAGACCATCCAGATCCTGAACAACATCAAGGAGAAGTACGAGGACCACCACAATGTCCTCTACACCGAGGACGCGATCGCAGCTTGCGTGAAACTCACCAACAGGTACATCACGGACCGTCACCTCCCGGACAAGGCCATTGATGCCTTGGACGAGGCCGGTAGCCGCGTACACATCAGCAACATCGTGGTGCCGAAGAGCATCCTGGATGTGGAGGAGAAGATCGAGCAGATCAAGGAGGAGAAGAACAAGGTGGTGCGCAGCCAACGCTACGAGGAGGCCGCCAAGCTCCGTGATCGCGAACGCCAGTTGCTGGAGGAACTCGACAAGGCCAAGAAGGCGTGGGAGGAAGAGAGCAAGAGCAACCGCACCACCGTGACCGATGAGAACGTGGCTGAAGTGGTCGCAATGATGAGCGGCATCCCTGTGACGCGCATCGCCGAGAAGGAAAGCGGCAAGTTGAAGCGGATGAAGGAGGAGATGGTGGGCAAGGTGATCGGCCAGGACGAGGCGGTGGCCAAGGTGGTGAAGGCCATCCAGCGCAACCGTGCGGGCCTGAAGGATCCGAACCGTCCGATCGGTTCGTTCATCTTCCTCGGTCCTACCGGTGTGGGCAAGACGCAACTCGCCAAGGAACTCGCGCGTTACCTCTTCGATACCGATGAGGCGTTGATCCGCATTGACATGAGCGAGTACATGGAGAAGTTCTCCGTGAGCCGCTTGATCGGTGCGCCTCCGGGCTACGTGGGGTATGAGGAAGGCGGACAACTCACCGAGAAAGTGCGCCGTCGCCCCTACTCCATCATCCTGCTGGACGAGATCGAGAAGGCACACCCGGACGTGTTCAACCTGTTGCTGCAGGCGCTGGATGATGGCAAGATGACCGACAGCCTCGGTCGGCACATCGACTTCAAGAACTCCATCATCATCATGACCTCGAACATCGGGGCGCGTGACCTGAGCGATTTCGGAAAAGGCGTCGGCTTCGGTACGCAAGCCAAGACCTCTGGCCAGGACGACAGCAACCGCGGGGTGATCGAGAAGGCGTTGAAGAAGGCTTTCGCTCCGGAGTTCCTGAACCGGATCGATGACATCGTGATCTTCAACAGCCTTACGCGCGGCGACATCCACAAGATCATCGACATCGAACTGGATCACTTGTACAAGCGAGTGGCCGAGCTGGGCTACGACCTGAAGCTGAACGACGAGGCGAAGGACTTCCTCAGCGAGAAAGGCTACGACGAGAAGTTCGGTGCCCGTCCGCTGAAGCGCGCGATCCAGAAGTTCATCGAGGACCCGATGGCAGAGGAGATCATCAACCAAGGGATCGAGGAAGGTGATAAGATCGTGATCGGCCTGAACAAGGAGAAGAGCGACGTGGCCATCAAGGTGACGAAGGGGAAGAAGAAGATGGCGAAGGGTGATGCCAGCGAAAGCAAGGAAGCGCCGCCGACGGAGTAAGAACGACTTAGATCAGAAGTGAGCGGCCCCGAGAGGGGCCGTTCACGTTTCATGGGTGGTTCGCTCACTGCTGAGCCGGTAAAAGGATCCGCACGCGATCCTGATGGCCCGGGTCAAGTCCAGGTGAGCGAGGGAGAGCGACTTCACCCTATCGTTGCTCACCGGAGCTTGACAACCGAGAGCGCTTGCGACGGTCCGGATCGTTAAGGCCGTTAACACGAAATGCGAAGATCTGTTGATCCCGGACGATCGGCTGAAAGTTGACGGAAGATTTGATCGTCGATAAAAACCGACAGCCCAATGAAAACCTCACTGAAGTTGGCCGCACTGATCTGCGGCATGTCGATGGCCGGTGCAACCATGGCCCAGAACGCGACCACTACGAGCAAGGGCACCACCACACGGACCGCGAGTACCACGAGCATATCCGCGCGGACCACTCCAGAACACAACGAAGCGGCGATGCCCACTTGGCAGCCGCTCAACGTGGCCAAGATGACCAAGGACCTCGGGCTCACCGCCGAGCAGACCAAGCGCCTCGAGGCCATTGCCATGAAGAACACCACGGAGCACAAGACCTTGATGGCGAAAGAGCCCAAGCCGAGCAAGGAGGAATGCGCGAAGATGGATGCCGCGTCGATGGAACAGTGCCACGCCGGGGTGAAGGAGGTGCTCACAGCGGACCAGTATTCCCGTTGGATGAAGGAACAGCATGCGGACATGGCTGCTCCAGCGGCAAGGCCGATGGCACCCGCCACCGAGCGGAAGACCGCAACGGCCAAGTAGGCCCCACCTCCAACGTCACAGCGAACGCCCTGTCCCCCGGGGCGTTCGTTCGTTGGTACCGGCACGATCGGCCGGATGTTCGGGACGATCCCATCATCATCGCGCCGCACGCGGATGTAGGCCCGATCGAAAAACGTCCAGCTTTGTAACGACACACAGCACTCGATGATCCTACAGAACTGGTGGTTCACCACCTTGCTCGGTATCGAAGACCCGATCGAACCGCCGTTGGTGGGCGACCGGAAGGCCGATGTGGTCATCATCGGTGCCGGTGCAGCCGGGCTTTCTTCGGCTTACGCCTTGATGAATTCCGGTGTGAAGGTGGTCGTGCTGGAGCGCAACATTTGCGGGGGCAGCTCCTCGGGCAAGAGCGCGGGATTCCTTACGCCGGACAGCGAGTTGGAATTGGCGCAATTGGAACGTCGGTTCGGCAATGCGGGCGCGGCCGAGCTCTGGAACGTGGCCACACGCGGTGTGGAAATGATGGCCGAGCGCGTGCGCGAGCACCACATCCCGTGCGATCTACAGGTGCAGGACAGCCTGTTCCTCGGCAACGGCAAGAGCGGATGGGAAGCGGTGCAGGACGAGGTCCGCTCGCGAGAGGCGCTGGGCTTCGAGCAGGAGCAACTGGATGCACAAGCCGTGCGATCGCTCATCGGGTCCAGCGCCTATTCCGGCGCAGTGCGGTATAAGGGGACCTATGGCATCAACGCATTGCTCTACTGCCAAGGCATGAAGAAGGTGTTGAAGGAGCATGGCGTGGTGATCCACGAAGCATCGGAGGTGATCGGATGGAAGGAACACACGGTCCGGACACACCTGGGTTCGGTCAATGCGGATCGGATCATCTTCTGCGCGGACAAGCTCTCGCCACAGTTGAGCCTGCATGCGGAGAACATCTTCCATGCACAAACCTTCCTCTCCATCAGCGAGCCGTTGGGGGACGATGCCGCGCGTGCGCTGTTCCCATCGGAACGGTTCCAGTGCTGGGATTCGGACCTGGTCTATTCGTACTTCCGCATGACGGGTGATGGTCGCCTGCTGCTCGGTGGCGGGGACATGCTCACTACGTTCGCCAAGAATGATGTCAATTCCTCGCGGGTCATCGATCAGGTGATCAGCGGCTTCAAGAAGAACTTCCCGCAACTGCGGGGCCTCCGTTTCATCCAATACTGGCCGGGGCGGATCGATACCACCCGCGACCTGATCCCCACGGTGATCAATGAAGAGAGGACACCTTGGATCCACTTCGTGCTGGGCTGTGTAGGTCTTCCATGGGCTACTTTCTGCGGTGATCTCGTAGCCCGGCAAACCACGGGAAGATCGGGGCCGATGGATGAGAAGTGCTATCACTACTTCCGGCCGGATCGGAAGTTCCTGGTCCCGCTGTGGCTGGAGCGTATCATCGGCAAGCAGATCGTGTTCTCGTTGAACAATGGCTGGGCGAAGTACTATCAGGTGGACGTACACTAGGGGAGCATGTCAAGACTGTTCTATCCATTGTGCCAAGCCGGAGTTGTGAACTTCCGATCCTGGCCAATGGAGAACAAGGGCGAACGTGTACTGGCCTTTTTGAACATGATCCCGGACCACACTCCGGGCGGATCGACCTATGACCTGATCCGCGCCGCTACGGATGCGCCGCGTTACGCCATCGACCTCCTTGTAGTGAAGTACTTCGAGACCGTAAAAGCACTCGGCTACAAGTCGGTGAACATGGGCCTTGCACCCATGTCCGGTATCGAACGCCCGGCCGAATTATCCGGACGTGCATTGAAATTCGCCTACGAACGGATCTCCGCCTCCGGCCATTACAAAGGACTTCGTGCGTTCAAGGAGAAATTCGCGCCCGGTTGGCGCAACAAATACCTTGTCTTCGACCACGACTTCGACCTCTTCTTCATCCCCATGGCGTTGAAGCGTCTGGTGGAGCATGAACCATGAACAGCACCCGACCATGAAAAAGCACAGGCCCATCGAAGAGTTGCTCACCGACCGGAGCGAACAGATCAAGAAGTTGCAACGCATCGTCGCGGATTCGATCCAGGAGCAGGAGCTGATCATCAGCAACCTCTTGAATCCTCCGCAAGAGATGCTTACCCGTGGCCAGAAACTCTCCGACCGCGTGGCGATGTTCGGCGGGTCGTGGGTGTTCATCATCTTCTTCCTCGTCCTGCTCGCGGTATGGATCATCTTCAACACGCTTTCCCCGATCAAGGATGATTTCGATCCGTATCCGTTCATCCTCATGAACCTGATCCTTTCCTGTGTCGCCGCATTGCAGGCACCGATCATCATGATGAGCCAGAACCGGCAGGAGGAAAAGGATCGCAAGCGGGCCGAGAACGACTACCTGATCAACCTCAAGGCCGAACTCGAAGTGCGAAGCCTGCACCAGAAAATGGACCTGCTGTTACAGGAGGAGATCCGCGGACTGTACGCCGTCCAGGACAAGCAGAACGCCCTGTTGAAAACGATCAATGAAAAGCTCGACGGCCTTGCGGGGAACTCGCTGAGTGCGGGCCGATCATGACCGGTGGCTCCCAAGCCCCACCCCTACCATGTCATCATTTCCCTTTCACTCCTCCGCAACCGCGTGCTGAAGTCCGGGCCGAAAAGCAGGTGCTGGTAAACGGTCCGCCACGGTCTGCTGGCACCCAAGGAATTCAGGTGGGCGTGGTGGCGAAAAAGGCGACCCCGGCACCTGGGCAGGTGGCGCCGGGGTCTGTGATCCGCTCCCGAAGGAGCGAACCCGTTCGGTTACGAGAAGATCTCGATCAACAGGGTCGTTGTCTGGTCCACCTCAGGTTCCGGGCAGGTCGCCTCGATGCACTGCACCTGAGGTGCCGGGGGGATGGATTGCGCGAAGAGTTGTTCTTCATCCGTGAGGCAGAGCAGGAGTGTGAGAGTCTGTACGGGCCACATAAGTTGTTGGGGGTTGTTTGGGGTTCCGTCAGCGTTGGAGTGGCGCAAGATTTCAGGTATCCGCTCCGAAAGTCAAGACGAATGTGTAAATAACTTCGACGAAAGGACTTGACACGCCGACGATGATTACTCCGAACGAAGCCGCAACTTCGCTCCCATGAGCACATCAGGTCGGATCGGGTCTTGGAGCGAATACCAACGAGCCTATCAGTTGAGCATCGCGGATCCGGAAGCCTTCTGGGCGGCGGAGGCGGATCGGTTCACATGGAAGAGGAAGTGGAACAGGGTTCTTGAGTGGGACTTCAAGAAGCCGGAGGTGAAATGGTTCATCGGCGGGGAGCTCAACATCACGGAGAACTGCCTCGATCGGCATTTGGAGAAGAACGGGGATCGTACGGCGCTGATCTGGGAGCCGAACGAACCGAAGGAGGAGGTCATACGAATCACCTATCGTGAATTGCACGAACGCGTCTGCCGCTATGCCAATGTCCTCAAGCGCAACGGGGTGAAGAAGGGCGACCGTGTGGCGATCTACATGCCGATGATCCCCGATCTGGTGGTCGGCGTTCTTGCTTGCGCACGGATAGGGGCCATCCACAGCGTGGTGTTCTGCGGGTTCAGCGCAAGAAGCCTTGCCGATCGCATCATCGATGCCGAGGCCGTGGCCGTGCTGTGCAGCGATGGCATGCACCGCGGCGCGAAGGCGATGTCCGTGAAGGCTGTGGTGGATGAAGCGCTTACGCATTGTCCGAGCGTGAAGCATTGCATCGTGACACAGCGCACCGGCGATGCCGTTCCGATGACGGTCGGGCGTGATGTGTGGCTCCACGCGGAGTTGAAGCATGTGGATGCCAACTGTCCGGCTGAAGCGATGGATGGCGAGGATCCGCTCTTCATACTGTACACGAGCGGAAGCACGGGCATGCCGAAAGGCGTGGTACACAGCAGCGGTGGGTACATGGTCTTTGCGGAGTACAGCTTCCGGAATGTGTTCCAGTACAAGAAGGACGAGGTCTTCTTCTGCACCGCCGATGTGGGCTGGATCACCGGGCACAGCTACATGGCGTACGGGCCGCTTCTCGCTGGCGCCACGCAAGTAATGTTCGAGGGCGTGCCGACGTACCCGGATGCCGGTCGCTTCTGGAGCATCGTGGACAAGCACAAGGTGAACATCTTCTATACGGCGCCCACGGCCATTCGCAGCTTGATGGCTCACGGACTTGAGCATGTGGCGCCGCACTCCTTATCGTCGTTGCGCGTGCTGGGTACCGTGGGCGAACCGATCAACGAGGAAGCGTGGCAGTGGTACAAGAAGCACATCGGCAAAGGGGAAATGTCCGATCGTGGATACGTGGTGGCAAACGGAGACCGGCGGGATCCTTATCAGCTCGTTGGCGGGTGTCACCGATGAGAAGCCGAGCCATGCGGCCTATCCCCTACCCGGCATCCAGCCGGCGCTGCTCACTGCTGATGGAAAGGAGATCCTGGAGAACGAAGTGGAAGGACTGCTCTGCATCAAGTTCCCGTGGCCCAGCATCCTGCGCACCACATGGGGCGATCACGAGCGCTGCCGCCAGACCTACTTCAGCAGTTATCCCGGTTACTACTTCACCGGTGATGGCGCCAAGCGCGATGCCGACGGTCGCTACCGCATCATCGGTCGCGTGGATGATGTGATCAACGTGAGCGGCCACCGCTTCGGCACGGCGGAGATCGAAAGTGCGATCAACGAGAGCGAGTGGGTGGTGGAAAGCGCCGTGGTGGGCTACCCGCACGACATCAAGGGCCAAGGGATCTACGCGTATGTGATCGCGGAAAAAGAGATCACCGATGCGGAGATCGCGCGGAAGGACATCATCGCATCGGTGGTGAAGGTTATCGGCCCCATCGCGAAGCCCGACAAGATCCAATTCGTGAGCGGCCTGCCCAAGACGCGCAGCGGCAAGATCATGCGGCGCATCCTGCGAAAAGTGGCGGAGAATGAGTTGGGGAGTTTAGGCGATACGAGCACGTTGCTGGATCCAGCAGTGGTGGAGGAGATCAAGGCAGGGAGGCTTTAGCCGATCTTTACTCCATGGCCCAGCTCCAAGACGCCTTCGAGAACGGCAAGAAGATCAGCCCGAAACTGCCGGAGGGGAAGAAGAACTTCCTCATCGACATCGACGGCACCATCTGCGAGGACATCCCCAACGAGGAACCCGAGCGCATGGCGACTGCGGCCATCTATCTCGGCGCACTGGACATCTGCAATGGATGGTTCGATGAAGGGCACATCATCACCTTCTTCACCAGTCGTTTGGAGGAACACCGCGCAGTAACCACGAAGTGGCTGGACGATCACGGTTTCAAGTATCATGCGATCCTCTTCGGCAAACCGCGCGGCGGCAACTACCACTGGATCGATAACCACATCGTACGCACCACGCGCTACGATGGCAAGTTCACCAAATTGGTGGAGCGCCCAGGGACGGTCGAGACCTTCGAGGAATAGCGATCACTGGAACGTGACCATCCCGAAGCGGTAGTCCTTCTTCCGCGTGGCGTACATGAACAGCCGGTCGTCCTCGAGTTGGCGGCAGCTCTTCGGACGTAGGATCAGGTCGCGTTTCTCGAGATCGAATAACGCCTCGCGCGTTACGTGTCCATCGATGCTCACCGTCGCGAGCGTGACGATGGAGCCCTTCCCAATGAAGTCGGTGTTCTTGAACTTGTCGCCAGCGGCGAGGAAGAGGTTCTGCCCGTTGTCGTTGTACACGAAGTAGATGTTGCTGCCCTTCACCTCCAGCGCGAAACTGCTGAAGTAACCGCCATCGTTCGTGGTGTGCTGGCGCTTCGGGATCGTGGTGGCCCATGCGATGTTGCCATCCGGATCGATGTTCACCACGATGATGTCGTTGTAGATGTAGTGGTACGTGGTCGTACACTGCTGCCCACCGCCTTGTGTGGTGTAGCAGGTCTGCGTGGTGTACCAGTAGTACTGTTCGCCCACGAGCACAGCGCCGCCATCATCGCGACGAACGATGTCCTGCAGGTCGTACTCATACAATTCCAACTCTTCGTCCTTGCGGTCCGCGCGCTTCTTCGCCTTCACCTCCTCCCTCGCTGTCATGTACTGGGTGATGAAGGCATCGGTGAAGTCCTTGTAGCTCTCGTGCGGGATCTTCTTTGTCACGGGATCCAGGCGGAGAAAGAAGGAGCCGCGCACCGTTGAACTCCCCTTGTTGCCGAAGAAGCCACCACAGAGGATGTCGGCCTTGCCGGTATCGATACTTAACGTGAGGTCCTGTAGGAACTTATCGCCCACATCGATGGTGTGGTCCTGGTCTTCGCCGGTGTGGCCGTACGTGAGCAAGTGGTAGTCGTACGGGACCTTGCCCGCGCGCTTCAAGGCCCGGGCTTCCCGCTTCTGCGCATACTTCATCCCGACGCCGATGACATCCCCATCGTTCTCCACCCGGAAACGGCCCAAGCTGAACTCCTTGTCGGTGTATGGCATCACCACCTCACGGTCCCATTCGGGGACCATCGCCGTACTGTACACACGCAGTTGGAACTTCTCCGCGGCATCCTTCTCATAGGGCACAATGACGTACACGAGCACATGCTTTCTGTTCGGTGCGATCTCCACACCGAAGGATCCACCGGAGGCGCGCTCCGAATTGAAGGCGGCCAGCTGTGTCCATTCGCTCAAAGGCTTCATGTTGCTCTCATCGAAGGTGCGCATGTAGAGGATCTTCAGGTCGGCCTTCTTATCGTAGATGCTGGCGAAGGCGAGGATCCGGTCCTCCACCACCATGAGGTCCTCCAGTTCAAGGTCCTTCTTGTTCATCTCCAGTTGAAGCACCACGCTGTACAGGCTGACCAACGCTCCGTTCATCTTCTGCACGAGCATATCCTTCTTGCGGCTCATGGTCATGTATACAGCTTCCTCGCTGTGGCCGAAGACGCGACCGAATTCACCGGTCTCGCGCTCGCTCAGATCCGGCCCCCATTCCACCGACGCACGATTGGTCTTGGGTTGAGCAACGATCGTGAGGATCGCCGCTATCGCACAGACGAATGAGAGGACGTACCGCTTGGACATGGCTCAACGATGTAGGATGGTGACCGGTGGATCAGTTACTCGCCGCCTTGAGGGTATTCAGCAACAAACTCGTGATCGTCATCGGCCCCACGCCACCGGGAACGGGCGTGATCCAACTGCTCTTCGGTGCGACCTCCTCGAAGTGTACATCGCCCACCAAGCGGAAGCCGCGCTTCTTGCTGCTGTCCGGAATGCGATGGATGCCGACATCGACGACCACCGCGCCATCCTTCACCATATCTCCGGTGATGAACTCCGGACGGCCGATGGCGACGATAAGGATATCCGCTTGGCGCGTAATGCTTGCCAGATCCTTGGTGCGGCTATGCGCAACCGTGACCGTGCAATTGCCGGGGTACGCGTTGCGGCTCATGAGGATCGCCATGGGTGTGCCCACGATGTTGCTGCGGCCAACGACCACGCATTGCTTGCCTGCGGTCTCGATGCTGTAGTGCTTGAGCAGTTCGCAGATGCCGCTGGGCGTGGCGGGCAGGAAGCACGGCAGGCCGAGCACCATGTTGCCAACGTTCACCGGGTGAAAGCCATCCACGTCCTTTTTCGCATCGATGGCGAGTGTGACACGCTCCGGATCGATGTGTGAAGGCAATGGTAGTTGCACGATGAACCCATCGAGATCCGCATCGGTGTTCAGTCCGCTGATGCGATCGAGCAATTCATCTTCCGCGATCGTCTCCGGCAAACGGATAAGCGAGCTGCGGAAACCGACCTCCTCGCATGCCTTCACTTTCGCCTCCACGTAGGTCCGGCTCGCGCCATCATCGCCGACAAGGATCGCGGCCAAGTGCGGTGCCCGGCCTCGCGCGGCTTTCACTTTTGCCGCCGCCGTCGCGATCTCGAGCTTGAGTGCCTCGCTGCATCGCTTGCCGTCCAGTAACTGATAGGTGGTGGTCATGGCCGTCTCCATTGTCCAAGCTTACGGAATTGGTGGGAAGAGGCGTTGTTCGTGGTGAAAGTTGTTCGTTGCTCGGCAGCTGCCAACTGCTTATTGCCTACTGCGAACTGCCTACTATCCAACCCTACCAACCTTTCCGCTCCTTCAACCCCGTGATGTGCGCAAGATGGTGTGCCGAATGCCACACATACAGTTCAAGTGCTTCGCTGAGCGTGATCTCCCGGTTCTGCTCCGGGTGGAAGAAGACCCGATCGAAGTCCGCAGCGGACATGGCGCGCATGAGCACCACCCACCGCGCGTGCGAACCGGTGATGATCTGCATCGATGGCTCCAACGGCATCGTTCGCGCATCCACGTGCTCCGCCCACAGCGCTTCCTTATACGGCTTGATCACCGGCTTGTCCTCGGTGAGCGCCAGTTTGAAGCGGTGCAAGGTCTGGCCGTGACTGTCGGCGATGTGGTGAACGGTCTGCCGCACGGTCCATCCGCCGGGACGGTATGGCGTGTCCAGTTGCGCATCGGTGAGGTCCTCCACTTCCACCTGCAACAAGGCGGGGAAGACTGCAATGGCTTCAACGGCCACCACCATGCGTTCCGGTGAGGACACTTTGGTACCTCGGACGAACTTGCCCGTCGGATACTTCAACCGTTCCAGTTGATCGTCGTTCATGGCTTGGCTTTGCGCATGCTCCAGATGTACATGTGTACGCCCTTATCCAAGGATACCACGTCCTGGCTCGTTACTTCCCAACCCAACTTCTCCATGTCCTGCACCTCTTGGAAGAAGCTCAGAATATCCATCTGGCTCTTGTCCATGTGTACCACTTTCAGGTCCACCACTTTGGAAGGCATGGCACTGGAGAAAACACCGAGCTTGCGAATGGCCGGTGAGAATTCCACCGTGGCGAAATCGTGCAGGGTTTGGGCGGAGACCAACGGCCCAAGTGCGATGAACAGGATGAACAGGAGCTTCTTCATGTACGCAAAGGTGGGGACTGGAGGAATGATCACGATGATCGACGAGACCCTGATCACTTCTTAGCAACATGCTCCAGCAGGAAGTCGGCTGGATCCATGATCGGGAGATCGGAGAAATGGAAGTCGCGCCTGTCGTAGGTCAGGATCGCCACGCACTTCGCATCCAAGGCCGAGTAGTACTCGAAGCCATCTTCAATGTCCGTGATCTTCACATTGGCCATGGTCCGTTCAGTGACGTGTGCATCAAGTGTGGTGACCTTCAGCTTCTCCGCCAGCAAGGCGATCTTCTTCCGCGCCAGCTTCTTTCCGTTCTTCTTCTCGGCGAAGTAGGCACCAATCGCTAGGCAGAGTGGTGAGGTGTAGACCTCGAAGCGTTTGTCGTCCGCTAGGCTGAGCACACGTGCGCAAGCCGAGAAGCGGGGGTACTCGTTGCAGAGGACCGTCACCAGCACGTTGGCGTCGAGAAAGATGCGCTTAGGAGGCATGGTTCAGGTCATACCGCAAAGAGCACAAAGCACACAAAGAAATTTCCGCCTCCCCTTTGCGCCCTTCGTGTCCTTTGCGGTAAAGGCTTCAATTCTTCCGCCTCCTCTTCAGGTAGTCCTTCTTCACGTTCCGCTCGGCGGCGTTCTTGCGCACGTAGGTCGCTTCGCCTTCGGCCACTTGGCTCACCCAATCGCTCACGGGCAATTCATCCAGACTGCGGTAGCGCTTGTCGGTCACCTTGCTCAGCATGAACTCGATGAGCCGCGAGAGGCTGATGTTGTTCGCCTCGGCGAAGGCCTTGGCCCGCTCGGCCACGCCTTGATCGAAGCTGAGGGTGAGTTTGGTGTCCATGGGGATGGAGGTTTGTACGGCAAATATATGAGCATGATACGTATGAACCACCCAGATCGTCATGTCGGAACCCGAGCACTGCGCTATCGGTGGCGACTGATGCTTACACCACCCTCTCAGTAGAATGGATCTTGACCACGCTTAGACCAATGCGAACAACGATCAATGCGATGAACACATAGAAGGTCACTCGTGCTGCCCTCTGGTGGAATGTGATGTTGTCCATGATCCTTCGGTCGTTCTCGGTCCAATTGCCAGAAGCCAGCTTCTCCTGATAGTCCGGGCCCTGCACTTCGTACTTGTAGCTGATCTGATTATTCGCCTTGCCCCAGGCGAAGAACAGACCGACCGGAATGCACAGGATGATCAGCCGGTTCAGCACTTGCTTCACCCAAACCATCGGATGTATGGCGCTACCCATTTGCTAATCCGCTAATCAATCCATCAGCTAATCGCGCTCACCTCCTCATCCCCTGCGCGGTCTGCATCTGCTGCATCATCGCCTTCATCTTGGTCTTGTCCCCCATCATTTTCATCATCTTCCGCGTCTCCTCGAACTGCTTCATCAGCTTGTTCACCACTTCGATCGTGGTGCCGCTGCCCTTGGCTAGTCGCGCACGACGGCTTCCGTTGATCACTGACGGGTTCTTGCGCTCCTCCACCGTCATGCTGTTGATGATGGCCTCGATGCCCTTGAACGCATCGTCGGGGATGTCCATGTTCTTCATCGCCTTGCCCACGCCGGGGATCATGCCCATGAGGTCCTTCATGTTCCCCATCTTCTTGATCTGCCCGATCTGCTCCAGGAAATCGTCGAATCCGAACTGATCCTTCGCGATCTTCTTGTTCAGCTCGCGCGCGGCCTTCTCGTCGAACTGCTCCTGCGCCTTCTCCACGAGCGAGACCACGTCGCCCATGCCGAGGATGCGCCCCGCCATACGGTCCGGGTGGAACTCGTCCAGCGCATCCATCTTCTCGCCCGTGCCGATGAACTTGATCGGCTTGTTCACCACACTGCGGATGGAAAGCGCCGCACCACCGCGTGCATCACCGTCGAGCTTTGTCAGCACCACACCATCGATGTTCAGGCGCTCGTTGAAGGCTTTGGCGGTGTTCACCGCATCCTGACCGGTCATGGCATCCACCACGAAGAGCGTCTCCTGCGGCTGGATCGCCTTCTTCACGGCGGCGATCTCGTCCATCATCTTCTCGTCGATCGCGAGGCGACCGGCGGTGTCCACGATCACGGCGGTGAAGCCGTGCGTCTTCGCATACGCGATCGCATTCTTCGCGATGGAAACAGGATCCTTGTTCTCGCGCTCGCTGAAGACCTCGATCTCCAATTGCTTGCCAAGGGTCTCCAACTGGTCGATGGCCGCAGGACGGTATACGTCGCACGCAACGAGCAGCGGACGCTTGCCCTTCTTGCGGATGTAGTTGGCCAACTTCCCGCTGAAGGTGGTCTTACCAGAGCCCTGCAAGCCGCTCATGAGCACCACCGTGGGGTTGCCGCCCATGTTCAGGCCCGCGCTCTGCCCGCCCATCAGCTCGGCGAGCTCGTCGTGCGTGATCTTGGTGAGCAACTGGCCGGGGCTCACGCTGGTGAGCACGTTCTGGCCCAACGCCTTGGCTTTCACGCGATCGGTGAAATCCTTGGCGGTCTTGAAATTCACGTCGGCATCCAGCAGCGCGCGGCGGATCTCCTTGGTGGTCTCCGCCACATTGATCTCCGTGATCTGGCCTTGGCCCTTCAGCACTTTGAAGGCCCGCTCCAGCTTGTCATTCAAATTCTCGAACATCGCAACTGATTGAAGCGCGAAGGTAGCGGCAAGGTGAAGGACGATCCTCGAACGCAGGCAAGTCCGCGTCCCTCGACTTCCGCTGGTACGACGGCTCTTGCGGACACTACCTGCAAAGTGTGAGGGTGATGCCTGTGATGCCTGGCGCGCGGTACACGGTGATCATGGTGGGCATCGGGTTGGTCGGGATCAATTGCGAAGACATCGTCCCGATGGGGCGCGCGGTGCCTCTGCCACCACTGCCACAAGGGAAATACCGCATTGTACTCGGCCCGCCGCCGGAAGGCAGTACGCCGGTCCTGGGCATCGGTCCGTATCGCGACTTCGAAGTGGGGCCTTGAGTGGGTACTGTCCCAAGGAGTACAACAAGTTGCAGCGAACGCACCCCGGACTACCGCCTGCGTTTCGGCACTTGTTGCGTGCCACAATGCAATCCGCCGCCATCCCAGTTCGCGGCCATCGCATCCAGAAAGATCAACTCGCGACCCGGAAAAGCTTCGGCGAACGCGCGCCTTGCTTCTTCCTCAATGGTATGGTCCGCTGAAGGGTACGTGGGGATCAGCACAGCCTTGTTGGTGACGAAGAAGTTCATGTACGTGGCGGCAGCAACGCGCATCGCGGTATCGCCCGGTGCCCAACCATCGTGCTTGCTGAATGCGCTCACGGAAATGTTGTAGCCATCGTTCCAATGTTCCCGGTCGAGCATCACGGTCGGCCGTACATGCAGTTCCGGCAAAGGGACCTTGATGATGCGCAAGGGTTTACCGTCGTGATCCTTGGCTTTCGTCAGCACCTCGAGATCCGCCACCAAGCGTTCATGGTTCATCCGGTTGATCGGGTTCGCGTCCTTATCCTTTTCCGGCAGCCATGCGAGCAGGACCGTATGTGGATCCGAGAAACGTACATACTCATCCGTATGCCCACCGCAACCGATACCGTAGTAGCCCGGTGCGATGGTCCGCCACAAATGCGGATCCTCCGCCAACCCGGTGGGTAACCAGATCACATGCTTGATACCGAGAACATTTTCGAACTCCTTCTCGATCTCCTCCTTCGATCGGCCGGGGTTGCGCTGCATGATGAGCGGTCCGGTAACGACCAAGGTACCCTGTCCGTTGCTTTCGATGGCGCCGCCTTCGAGACGGAGCCAGGACCTGATCATCGGCGTGCGGTCCGCGATCGCGCATAGGCTATCCGCGGTCCCACGGCTCGGACCACCATCCGATGCGCTCATGGTATCGGCTTTCAATGTGTCCCCATCGAAGAGGTTCACGAGCCAATCGCGCAAACCATAATCCGCCCATGTGAAGTCGACCGCGCGCATCGCGGTGTCCTGAAGCACGTACGCGGGCGCGCAATCGCGCATCCAGAAATCCGCACCGGGGATCACGTGGATCTCCAGCGCTGTGAGGTCGACGTGTGCACTATCGAGGTAGTGTTCACTTTCCTGCCGGGCGCTGTCACTGCCGACCGCCAAACGAACATGCACATGCGGCATGAGCGCGCGGATCATCGCCAGATTCATTTCGTGAAAGTCATCACTATCGCCCCACCCGAGCCAGACGGCTTCCTGGGGTTCGAATTCACCGGGAAAACGGAAGGATGTCGTTGGCACCGTCGGGGAAGTGCAACCGACCACACAGAACAAACCAGCAATGGGAAGAAGGATCCGCATGGTGAAAGGTAGGCGAATGGGGTTTCCCCGACCCGCTCCTGTAGAGGTCATGATCCAGCAGCCGGAAGTGCCCTAATTGAGTTGGTTCAATCGCTTGAAGATCGGACCGATCACCTCCTGCCCGGCTTGGCTCAGCGCTTCCGTGAAGCCGAAGGTGAGTGCAATCTTTCCTTCTTTCAGCTGGGCAAAGATGGACGCGATGAACTCGCTCACCGGCGGAGCGAAGTCGTGCAGGCCCTTGCCACCGAGGTCTGTGTTCAACGCGGGCGGGATCGCTTCGATCACTTCGATATTGCGTGCATGAACCAGTTCACGTAGCGCCACGGTGAACGAATGGAAAAACGCTTTCGTGGCCGGGTACACGGGCGTTTTGACCATCGGCACGAACGAAAGACCCGAGGTCACGTTGATGATGGTGGTCAGCGACTTCAGCTTCAGGAACAACGAGGTCAGGTGCAGCGGTGCGGTCACGTTGATGTTGATCTCGTCCATGGCACGCTGGAAGAAGTCGTCGTCCTCCACCGACATCCACTGCTGAATGCCCGCGTTGCTCACCAACACATTCGTGTCGCCATGCTCCGCGGCGACCCATGCAAACAGTGCAACCCGTTCTTCGCTCTTGCTGAGGTCGCACTGCCGGGTGATCAACGAAGGCACCGCTTTGGCCGCATCTGCCAGTGCGTCCGCGCGTCTACCGCAGATGATGACGGTGTTGCCTTCCGCGACAAAGCGTTCGGCCATGGCGAAACCGATCCCGCTTGCGCCGCCGGTGATGAGGATCTTGTTATTGGAGAGTTGCATGTTGCTGTCGTGATGTTGGACGTTCAAGAACGGAAAGGTACCCGGTCTTCCACGGACACGGAGGTCGCGCAAAGATCCACCGTTGGTACGTGTACTATTGTTGCTCCAACACGCTATGGACCTTCCGGGATCTATGACCACGCTGCGCTCCTTTCTCCTCTCGACCGTCGCGTGCTCAACCCTGTTCGCATCCGCCCAAGCGCCGCCCGTGCTATCCGACAGCACCACACAAGCCATCGATGCGGAAGTGTGGCGACCCTTCGTGAACGCATTCAACATGCGCGATGCGGAAGCCTTCATGGCCTTGCACGCGAAGCCCGTGATCCGTTGGCCCTTGGGTTGGGGACTGCCGCAGACGGCCGACTCCCTGCGCGTGCAGTCCGCGCGCAACTGGAGTTTGCCAGTACCGCAGGGCGAGGTCCACTTCATCGAACTCTACTTCACACATCGCAGTCACACCGATTCGTTCGAATTCGATATCGGCTACTACCGCGTGGTGATCATGCGCGATGATGGCAACGGTCGCCAGTTCGTTGGGCACTTCAGTACGATCCTCGGGAAAGCGGAGGGCCGTTGGAAAATATTCCTCGACGCCGACAACAGCGATGGCGTGACGGATGAGGCGCTGAAGCATGCGACGCCGTTGCGGATGGAGTGAACGTGATCGAACGGTCGTTGACGGCGACCTACGCCATCGCGAACGTCCGATCCACCTGCCCGGTGAACGGCACCGGCGCCGTGCGACTGCGCAGGAAGGCGATCACCTCCTCGTCGTTCTTGTACACATCGCCCACGTTCACGAAGTGCTGTGCCAGCACATCGTACTTGTCGCGCAGCAACAAGGCGAAGATGTCGAGGTAGTTCAGCCCTTCGAAGACCACGGCGCGTTCGCGTGCGAAGTCAGCGAGGTGCTCGCGGAAGTAGCGCGGGTGATCCGTCCAGTGCAGAGTGGGATCGATGTGGTGGCTGATGTGGTAGCCATCATTCCAGCACTTGTGGTTGAACTTCACGTTGATGCACGTCACGCTGTTCTGGAACGGATTGCCGGGATCCTCCTGGCTCACGAAGGCGTGCTGCACCCAGTTGCCAGCCATTGCCACCAAACGGAAGATCGCGAAGGGCAGGATGAAGGCCACCAACGTCGCTTGCCAATTCACGAAGCACAGTGCTGCGCAGAACACAAGGAACAACAACTCGCCACGCACCACACGCATGAACAAGCGGTTGCGCTTGCGGCGGAAGAAATACGCCGCCAATGTGTAGATGCCGGTGAAGAAGAACACGAAGAAGTAGCGCAGGAAGCCTTTGCCGCTATCGCGCTGGTAAGGCATGGTGCTGCTCTCGTCCGGCTCCAGGTTGTTCTCCGTGTGGTGCATGCCCACGTGGTGCGCGTGGTAGGTCTGCGGACTCTGCCCGAAGAAGGGCGCGAGCACCCACGGCAGGTAGTGGTTCATCCATTCCCGCTTGAAGAACGCACGGTGCGTGGTGCAATGCAGCATAAGGCCGAAGGGCCCTTTGTAGGTGATGTTGTTGATGTAGAGGTAGACCACCGCGATGATCCACCAGAGCCATGTCGGCACGAAAGGCATGTACAACGCTACCGCCAAGGGGATCAGCGTGAAGGTGACCAGCACGGTCTTGTACACGAATGGTAGGTCGCGCTCATCCCGGATGAGCGACAGGAAGACGCGATCGAGGGTGGAGTACTGCGCCGGGCGCACGAACCCGGGATCGGTCTGGGTGGTGAAGGCCCGCATCGAGGACAAGGTGCGGGAAATTCCGGGGATGGGGGAAGGGAGCGGCGGCGGCGGTGTTACGGGCGGGTTCGAGGTCGCAGGGTACGCACCGCTTGCGCACAAGCGTCGCGCGTGCAAGCATGGAGCCTTCGGAGGTTTTGAAGGACCAGCGAACATCCGTGCTTATGGGGAGTTACAAACTCCCACCAGCGGGGGTCGGCCATTGATCTCCACGATCCATCGGGCACACGATCAACCGTGGAATGGACCCTTATTGAACATGCTTATTACCTTGGCGGCTTAACCCAAAACACATGAAACACATTACACTGTTGGCCGCGATGGTCGTTTCCTTCGGAGCGACCGCCCAGATAACCGATGGCAGCTTTGAAGCAGGCATCGGGGTAGGGACCTGGAATGAAGCTTCGGTCACGTATGGCACCCCGCTATGCACGATCGCCACATGCGGTACCGGTGGCGGCGGCGCGATCCCCCGTACCGGCGACGTTTACGCGTGGTTCGGCGGCAGCGGCGCTGCCACGGAGATCGGCTCGGTGGACCAGGATGCCAACATCACCAGTGGCACAACGGCGAACCTGCTCGTGTATGTCAAGATCCCGGCCGTGGGGGACGGTACCATGGGCAATTACCTGAAAGCCATGATCGACGGTACCGAGATGGGAATGCTCACCGCCGCTGATTCCACGACTTATGCCGACTACACCCTCTGGAGCGTACCGATCGATGCCTATGCGGATGGTGCGGTCCACAACGTCAGGTTGGAGGCCAAGGAGAACGGCGGTGCTGTGTTCAACATCCTAGCGGATGACATCGCCCTGGAAGTGGATGGAACGATCATCGCTGGTCTCTTCGAGAACGATGCGCTTTCCGGTATCCAGGTCTATCCCAATCCGGCCACCACCAGGATCACGCTTTCATTCAATGCGATGACAGGCCCAGCGGAGGTCACGATCACGGACGCTTCGGGCAAGGTGGTCGCGCGTCAGCGATTCAGTGAGGTGACCCGTCGCATCATTGATTTCAATTCCAGCGATCTTCAAGATGGCTTGTACATGATCAGCGTGGCGCAGGCGGGCAAGCGTACTACGCAGCGCGTAGTGGTCCAGCACTAGAGGATCCATCCTGCAATTGGAAGGGGCCATCTCGAAAGGGGTAGCCCCTTCTTCTTTCTGGCCGCAGTGCCCTCCGATGGACGTCGTTCCGTTCCTCGGCCGCGATCGTCTCCCCCGTAGCCGTCACCGCGGTGGACGCCGCAGTCTCGATACCTTCATGACGTGAAATTCTACTGGGTCTATTTCATGGCCAACGCCCGCAACACCACACTCTACGCGGGCGTCACGAATGACATTGAACGGCGCGTGAAAGAGCACAAAGCGCACAAGGATCCCCGTTCATTCACGGCACGGTACAACGTGGAGAAGCTGGTGTGGTACGAGGCGCACGAGAGCATCATTGCCGCCATCGCACGCGAAAAACAATTGAAGGACTGGAAGCGCGAATGGAAGGACGCGTTGATCACGAAGGAGAACCCGGAGTGGAAGGACCTGGCTGCAGAGGGTAATTTCGGCTAGGGGTTACGGAATTGCGGCGTTCGCCGCAATGACGTGCCCCCTTCGGGCCGCAATGACGGCTCCGAGGGGCGGGATCGCGGCGTGCGCCGCCGTGACGTCTCAGATGCTATCGCGATCCCTTACGTGAGCCTCCTTTCGGATTTGAACCGAAGACCTGCTCATTACGAATGAGCTGCTCTACCGCTGAGCTAAGGAGGCTTGTCCCCCACCACCCGGAAGGTTCCGGGTAGCGGGGCGCCAAATGTATCCAACTATGCGCTATGCAGCGTCAGCGCTTCACGAAGCGCACCGGCGCATGCCCGAGCGCTTGCACGGTGTAGGAACCGGGTGCGAGATCCGCCACGGCGATGCGCTGCGTCACCGTGTTGTTCGTTCCGATCCGCTTCACCACACGACCCGCGGCATCCAAGATCACCACGCTCACCACTGACGTGCCGGTGAAGCTGAGGGTGAGCTCCTCCGTGGCCGGATTCGGGTAGAGGACGATGCGGTCCTTAGTGGGTTCCACTACCCCGGTGCTGAGGCGGATGTCCAGTGCGAGGTTGCCCGCGCTCATGGCGGCGGGTACGGAACTGATCGTGCTGCCATCGGCATTCAACACCAGCAGATCGCCGGTGCTGAAGAAATCGGTGGTGGTGGCGTAGAGCACGTGGTTGATCGGATCCTCGATCAAGCCATACACGGCCGGACTGCCGGTGAGCGTATCCAGCACGCTGGCGGTGCTGAGCGCGTATCGCGCCAGTTCGTTCTGGCTGTATTCCATGAAGTAGATCTTCCCTTCGGCATAGGCCGATGCGGAGCAGCCGCTGTTCAAAGCCACGTCGTGCGTGTAGGTCAACCCCGCGCCGCCTAGGTCGATGGCGCTGATGCTGCTGCCGGAGAAGTCGGTGTTGTTGAAGCTGTGCAACGCGCCGTCCACCACGAAGAGCTTCTCCGGGTTGAGGCCGTTCGGACCGAGGTCGATCTCATCCGCATAGGTCTGCGCGAGCAGGTCCACCACGCCCACTTTGCCCACGAGGTTGGTCCAATCGAAGGCGTTGTTCACCGCGAGGTAGGCCATGTCGCCCACCACCACCACATCCTCGGCGCTCATCGTCAGGCCATCGGCCGGATCGAGCGTCCAGAGCAGGTCGAACGATTGCTTGTCGCGCACCTCGAAGTAGTGGTCCAGGCCGCCGAGTTCGCCGCGCGTGAGCAGGAGGCGATCACCCCACACTGCGAGTTTGCGCACCCCTTGCACCATGGTCATGCCGGTCTCGGTATAGGTGTCGGCATCGTAGCGCAGAATGCGATCATCCGCAGCCACGTAGACGGAACCGCCATCCACGAGCACATCGCTGCCGAAGCGCGGACCGCTGATGGTGACCACTGTGGTGTAGGTCCCGGCAACGGGATCATAGCTACCCAAGGTCACGGGCACCAACTGGCCACCGCCATTGATGTAGTCGTAGTAGCCTTCGCTCAGCGCGAAGACCTGGTGTACCTGCTGTTGCGCGCCTGCGAACAGTGCCACACCAAGAGCGAGAGAAGAGAGGAATGAACGGTACATGCTATTGGGTTTAGGTGTGCTGCGTTCACCGCGCAGCGTTCATGAGGTGAAACCACAGGGATGATGGACGCCTACCGCAAGCGATCCGACCATGGTCCCGTGGCCGTTGTCTTGCGTAGAGGCAGGTCTTCTGACTCACCACCCTTGCCGCGTACACCTTCCCGTCCTTCGGCTCCGCTGAGGATGGCAAAGCATCCCGGAGTTGAACAGTGGCTTTAGCACACGGCGTCAGCGGTTCACAGCTGCGGGAACAGCTCCCGGATCACACGGGATTCCCTCTTTCCACCTCCCCCCTCCTTGCGGACAGGATCGGTACCACTACGCGGGGCCGAATGTATTGCGCGGTCAGCTTCCGCCGAAACGGAAAGCGAGCGAGAGTTGCGCGACCACGCCACCAGTATGCAAGGTGGCCTTGTAGAAGTCCATGGTGCTGTGGTCATTGAACTCACGCGCGCGCAATTCCAGGTTGGTAGCGAAGTAGCGCACATGGAATTCCAATCCGACATGATCACCTAGGCCGAAGGCCACACCGCTCCCTAGTCCGAACGCCGGTCCGGAATAGCGTTCATCCACTTTCTCACCGGGCGTGTCGTCCTGGATATGCAAGGCCGCTGCTCCTAGCTGTGCCGATGCGGTCCACGCGAAACGATCCTTGTTCACGAGGTAGAAACGCGGTTGGATCGCCACGACGGCCAGCGAATTGTTCTGGTCGGAATTGGCGGTGTCCGGCACATAGCGACCGGGTTCGATCAGCGCGCCGAGGGTGAATTTGTTGCCGAGCGCGAAGCCCAGTTCAATGGGTACCGTGGTGGTGGCAGCCGCATCGGTCTCGGTATTGGAAATGGTGAGTCCGAAGATGGTGAAGCGTTGGTCCAGCACCGTACCGTGCCCGCCGATGGCACCGCCGATGGCCAGGTGTACCATGCCTTTCTGGTTGTATTGAGCAAAGGCGGTGAGGGTTGGCAGGATACCGATGAGAAGAGCACTGAGCACGCGCATGATGGAAGGGTTTGGGTTGGGATGCGTTCCAAAGATGGTGCCTTCAGCCGTCGAATGGATCCCAAGGATGAGGCCGATGGAGGTCACACGGGGTTTACATCGGTCCAGCCTCGTCCTACATTCGTCCCCCGCTGATAGCGATCGTCCATGTGGATGTGTTGCTTCCGGCACCGAGAGCGAACCGATGGAGAAGAAGAACAGCAGCCCCGCCGATGGCGAGGCAACCCCGGCGGAGCAGTCCCAAGTGAAGGAACGCACATACGCCATGTACGTGCAGGGCGGCGAGCTTGGCTTCGACCCGATGAAGGAGTTGAACCTCCCCGGCAGCTATGATGAAGTGGTCTCGCGCTTCAAGCGCCTGCAAGGCAGCCGCGCAATGGAATCGCTGAACTGACCACGAACCGTTCGACCTATTGGGAGCCCCGACATTGCCGGGGCTTCTTCGTTTCGTGCTCGCTTGTATCGGTGGATCATAGTCGAGATTCCGGGTCAAGCCCGGAATGACGATTTACCCGAAGCGCGGAACGGGCGCGGCCTCCGCGCCCGTTCCGGCTTCTCTACGCTGTCACTGCGGGCTTGACCCGTAGTCCCGATACTCTGGGCTGTCATTCCGGGCTTGACCCGGAATCCCGTTAAGGCCCTCCTGACCAAAGCCCTTGGAATTGCGGCGGCAGTCTTCCTAATTTCATACCCCTCACGCGCCGGTCGCCCTCGGACCTCCACGGAAGGAAGACACATCCGTTCAACCAAACCCCATCCCCGCCATGAAAGTCTTCGATGCGAAACACATCAAGAACATCGTCCTCCTCGGCTCCCACGGATGCGGCAAGACCACGCTGGCCGAAACAATGCTCTTCGAAGCGGGTCTCTTGCAACGCCGCGGCCGTGTCGAGGACAAGAACACCGTAAGCGATCACCACCCGCTGGAGCACGAGCGCGGAAGCAGCGTGTACAGTACCGTGCTGCACACCGAGTGGCGCAACTACAAGATCAACATCATTGATACGCCCGGCCTTGATGACCTCGTGGGCGAAACGATCCCCGCCCTTCGCGTGGCGGATACCTGCGTGCTGTTGCTGAACGCACACCACGGCGTGGAAGTGGGCACCGACCTGGTGTGGGACCACATGCAGCGCTACGAGCGTCCGGTGATCATCGGTGTGAACCAATTGGATCACGCCAACGCGGATTTCGACGCCACGGTCGCACAAGCGAAGGAGCACTTCGGCAGCGCGGTGACCGTGATGCAGTACCCCGTGGAACAGGGCGATGGCTTCCACCGCATCATCGACCTGTTGAAGATGACGATGTACGTGTTCAAGGATGCCGGTGGAAAGCCGGAGAAGCAACCGATCCCGGACAGCGAGAAGGAACGTGCGGAAGCCCTGCACAAGGAATTGGTGGAGAAGGCGGCGGAGAACGATGAGACCCTGATGGAGCACTACTTCGCGCAGGGTGAATTGAATGAGGACGAGATGCGCCTCGGCCTGAAGCATGGCATGATGAAGCGCACCTGCTTCCCGGTCTTCTGCCTGAGCGCGTTGCGCAACATGGGCAGCGGCCGCTTGATGGGCTTCATCGACAACGTGGCGCCGAGCGCGATCGAAATGCCTGCGGAAGAACTCGTGGACGGAGGTGAATTGAAGTGTGCTGCGGAAGGTCCGGCCGTGCTATTCACGTTCAAGACCGTGATCGATCCGCGCGCGGGGCACATCACCCTTTTCAAGGTGATGAGCGGCGAAGTCAAGGAAGGCACCGATCTGGTGAACGATAATACCGGCGGCACGGAGCGCGTGAACCAGATCTTCATCATCGATGGCAAGGAGCGCGATCACGTGGAGAAACTGGTGGCTGGTGATATCGGCGGCACCATCAAACTGAAAGGCACCGCCACTGCGCACACGTTACACGCGCCGGGTAAAGCGATCAAGTTGCAACCCATCGCTTTCCCCGAGCCGCGCTTGCGCCAAGTGATCAAGGCCACGGACAACAAGCAAGAGGAGAAACTCCACGCCGCGTTGCTGGAGATCCAAAAGGAGGACCCCACCATCGTGCTTTCGTACAGCCGGGAGACCGCGCAACAACTGGTGGGTGCGCAGGGTGAACTGCACCTCAACCTGCTCAAGTGGAAGTTGAGCCACCACTACAAGGTGGACTGCGAGTTCAGCAGTCCGCGCATTCCGTATCGCGAAACGATCCGCAAGAGTGCAGCGGCGATGTACCGGCACAAGAAGCAGACGGGCGGCAGTGGACAGTTCGGTGAAGTGCATTTGAAGATCGATCCGTGGTACGAGGGCATGCCCGAGCCAACCGGCCACAGCCTAAGAGGAAAGGAGGAACACGACCTTCCCACCGGCGGCAAGCTGGTCTTCTACAACTGCATCGTCGGCGGTGTGATCGACAACAAGTTCATGCCGAGCATCCTCAAGGGCGTGATGGAGAAGATGGACCGCGGTCCGCTCACCGGATCACCGGCGCGCGACATCCGCGTGATCATCCACGATGGCAAGATGCACGCGGTGGACAGCAACGATATCAGCTTCAAGATCGCCGGACTGCAAGCGTTCCGCGAAGCGTTCAACAACGCCGACCCGCAACTGATGGAACCGATCCAGGAACTGGAGGTGCGCGTGCCCACGGATCTCATGGGCGATGTGATGACCGATCTGCAAGGGCGTCGCAGTATCGTGATGGGTGTGGACAGCAGCGGCCGCTATCAGATCATCAAGACCCTGACGCCGCTCGCCGAGTTGGACCGTTACAGCACCACGCTGCGCAGTCTTACCCAAGGACGCGGTACCTACACGGAGAAATTCCATGCCTACCAGCAAGTGCCAACGGATCTGCAGCACAAGTTGGTGAACAGCCACAAGGAAGAAGAGGTGGAGGCTTGACCGATCAGAGGATCAGAAAATGAGAACGCGCCCCGCGGAGATCCGTGGGGCGCGTGCATCGACCCTACATTTGGACAGAGCGAACGATCATGAGCCGCATCGAGATCAAGCAAGCGAGCATCGCCAAGCAAGTGTTGGAGACCAACGACGATGCGGTACTTGATGAAGTGAAGGCCGTGCTCGCCAAGAACCAGAAGGACTGGTGGGAGAAGCTACCGAAGGCCCTCAAGACAACTGTTGAACGCAGCCTTTCCGAGGCCGATGAGGGCGATACGTTGAGCCACTCAGAAGCCATGAAGCGTGTTGCAGCATGGCGAAAGCGGTAAGGTGGACGCCCACGGCTGTGGCCACCTACATCTCGGCGCTGGAATTCCTGTGCAAGCGTTGGACGAAGCGCGAAGAGCAACGCTTTGTGGATGAAGTGGAACACACTATCCGATACATCGCCATGCGTCCTGAAGGTTTCCAGAGCGCGGTCCGGCACATTGACCTGCGGAAACCAATGGATCAGTGTTGTACCAGCACTTTGGCATTCAACCACCCCGGCACCTGCACAGCATATACCCCGGAAGCACAATGGGGCAGTGCGAATGTAGCATCGGTGGTGCCATCGGTCATTTTCACTTGCTCCAACACCAGGCGTCCGCTCGCATCGAACACGCGAACGGTTTGCTTGCCCATTGGCAAGCCATCCATGACGAATTGATCCGGCCCGATCATGTGAATGACCGCACCACCTGTGCTGGGTTCGTGCTCCGCAATACCCACTGGAGCGCTGCACGTATCCTCATAACTGGTGCCGATGAATTTGGCGGCCTTGTTTACAAAGACCCCATCAACCGAATCGCCGCACGTTACAAATAGCGTGTCACCGTAGAAGTCCATTCCGTAAACACCCCCGTTATACACAGAGACCAGATCACCCGCCACGCCGCACCAGCGTGTTCCATCCCATGAGGCGACACCATGCGCCTCAACGCCCCCGGCATAGTTGAATCCACCACCCACGAAAAGGCGCCCATCATGCACCTGCATCACACTCGCATCGCTGAAGGAAGAAAAGTTGCCCAACTCACGTTGGAGACCGAGACCCAGTGGATGGAATGAACTTCCATCCCACCGCATGATATCCTGCCCCGGATTACCCGCGCCCAAACTGATCTGCCCGCCCACATATAGATCGCCCTGAAATACGGCCACTGAATGTGGTCCTGAGAGGCCGCCAAGAATGCCTTGCCCAAGGCCCTGCCATTGGCCGTTCACCAAGTGTGCAATGCCACCAACGCCGTTGATGTCCAAACCACCGATGATCACCAATTCGTCATTATACCGGACAATGTCGATCACGATATAGCCGCCGGATATCTGGCCAACAGGTTCCCAGTGCCCACCAGTGCGTTTGGCTACACCCGTGCATGATACTCCATCGCAATGATCGAAAGTTCCCACGGCATACAAGGTATCATCAAGTATTCGCAGGCGGCGCGCACCGTATGGAGCGAGGGAGCCATAGGGATGCCAACCTTGGGCGTCATGGTAAGCGATGCCTTCCACGGGTACCGTGCCGTTCACGTAGAAAATAACGCCGCTCACCAGCAATGTGTCGTGATATTCGATCATGGTGTTGATCATATCGTTCACGGTACCCAGCGTATCCCATTGGCCAGCGGAATAGCGCAACACCGCGTTCGTTTGTTGCCAATTGCCACCAAGCGCTACCGATCCGCCGTAGTACACAGCATCATGCGCGGTATTGCCTACTACTTGTTGAATGTTGTAGGGAAACCCTGGCAACCCTGCGGTAACCCATGTCACTTGCGCATGGGCCATAGCACACACACACTGTATGGTCGCGAGCAACAAGGCTCGGCACAAAACTCCATGAAAGCACATGGCTCAGCGCTGCACCAGCACTTTGGCATTCAACCAGCCCAACACATGCACGGCATATACCCCGGAAGCACAATGGGGTAGCGTGAATATAGCAGCGGTGGTGCCATCGGTCAATGTCACTTGCTCCAACACCAGTCGACCGCTCGCATCGAATACGCGAATAGTTTGCGTACCTCTTGGCAAGCCATCTATGGCGAATTGATCCGGTCCGCTGGTGCGAATAGTCGCACCAACCGGATTGGGTTCACTCCCTTCGATTCCGGTGAGTACGCCAGCGGTGCAGAACCCGGCTATGAATCCATCGAAGACAGGGTTGTAAACGGGATCGAACCACGCGGTGGTCTGTGGGTTGGTGAGTGGGAAAAACACCGTGTTCGCAACGTAATTTGTGGTGGTATTCCCGGCCACGTAGAGCTTGCCGTACTGGTCGTTCACCGTCATGGTGGTGATCCAGTCCAAACCTGTATTCCCGTTGTCCCCTCCGAAATAGGTGGACCACGCCCGCCAGTGGGTGCCGGTAGAGCTCATGACCACGCCATCCGAAGAGCCTCGTCGCGCCTGTTCGGAATAGATCCCCGTGAGCGGCAGCGTCGGGAAGTCCGAACTGGTGGTGTAACCGGCCACGTACACTTGGCCATGATCACCCAGTGCGATGCTGTTCAGGACATCATCCCCGTTCGTTCCGCTCACGTAGGTTATCCAACGGTCGCTGCGGTCCACCCCGGAGAATTCCGCAATGAAGCCATTGCTGTGCTCACCTTGGAAGGTATCATCATACCAGTCTGTTGGGTGAACCAATTGTAGATCGGAACTGCGCGTGTAGCCGGTGATGTAAACATCACCCGTGCCTTGATCAATGGCCAGCCCATGATTGCCTGGCAGGTCTTGCCCATTGCCACCAACGCAAGTTCCCCACTGCTGATCGCCGTTGAGGTCAAACTCTTGGATGAATACATCCTCCGCCCCGCCGGAGTAGGTGTCGTTATGTGCGTTGGACCCTCCGGCTAAATGATGCATGTTGCTCGTGGTAATGCCCACCACCACGATCTTCGTTGGGCTTGTGCGCACCGTGATCGCGCTTTCATCGGTGGGGCCGCCGATGTAGGCGCTCCACAATACCTTTTCTTCCGATGTGAATAAGGCTACGAAGCCATCCGTGTTCCCAGCGTAGGTCCACGTTTCCGCATTTGGGGGCAAGGGCACTTGGTGCGCTGGCAGGTCTCCACTGGTGGTGCCCACCACGATCAGCCGGTCCGCATCATCCACCGTTACATCCTGCACGGTGACCGTATTGTTGCCGAAGTAAGTGGACCATAGAAGTGCACCGTTCTGTGCATTGAAGCGGGTGATGAAGCCGTTCACACCGCCGCTCGTGTTCGGGTCGTAGTAGTCATTCCCTAGGTTCGGGTCCGCCGAAAAGAAGTTGGTGGTGGAGGTCTGGCCTACCACATAGAGCATTGGGGTGGTGGCATGGTTCACCACCATGGCGGTACTTCGCTGGGAGGCACCGGAGCCGCCGAAATAATCGGACCACCATACCTTGTCGTTCGCATCGAACCTTGAAGCATAGACGGAAGGAGTACCTTGAAAGATAACCTGCCCCCCGTCATGTGGAAACAGTGTGAATGAAGAATTGGTGTACCCCGTAACAAAATGGTCTCCAAAGACCCCGGCAGTACTTGCCGTTATTTGGTCAGTGCCATCGCCCCCGAAGTAGGTGCGCCAGCACACGCCCGGAGTTGTAATGGGTCCGCCCAGCGGCCCATGACCGATCTGGAAAACCAACACTTTGCTCGCATCGTAACTCGAGAACTGAAACCCCACTACGCCGCTGCCGTTATCCGCCGTGTAGTTGGCGGTCCAGCTCATGGGCACCACGGTGTTGTCCGTGTTCACTTGGTAGGCCACTGCTTGTGGCAGGCGGATCTCCTTGCCGCTCAGTATCATCTTCAAATTGCCGTATACATCCAGCCCAAGCCAGTCCTGCCCGCTGAAGAGCAGTTGCAAATTGAACGGATGGCCACCCGGCCGCACCACGAAGCTGATCTGCTCCCCGCTTGGTGTGCCGTAGATGAGCATGTCGATGTTCGGCCACATGTTCTCGTATTTGATACCGCTGTAACTGTGCACATCGGTAACGCCGTTCGGCCCGCACCAAGGCAGGTAGAAGTTCTGGATATAATCCTTTACCACGTAGGCCGTCGCATCCGGGTATGCTGCCACTTCGCCGGTCGGCTGGAAGTCCAGCCTGCGAAGCGTATCCAATGTAGTGGCGTCCGTATCCAGCGCAGCCAGCACCAAGGAGACCAAGGCGTGCTTCTGCACGTAGGCCCGCAATTGGCCACCGCGCGTGTAGTACTGTACCTGCGGCACGGGTTGGCCATCCGTACCGCGCACTTGCCCAAGGTTCTCGGTGAGCGCAACGTTATTGGTGTAAGGTTGGCCCCAACGGTCCGGTATGCCGGGTTGTGCTTGGGAAAATAGCGGCGCTAACGCGCAAACGACTAGCAGGAAGCGTGATGTCTGTTCCATGGCCGACGGTGGGAATTGGTGTGCATGAAAAAGAACGCATGCCGAAGGTATTGCCTGCCTCGTTCTCTCAACACGGATGAGAAATAAACGGCACAACTGCACGCGGTAACCACCTCTATCGCATCGACCCGAAAGCCATCGCCGTCATCGGATTGTTCGATATGCGCCGACATCCGAAATACCTGAGGGAATTGAAAAGGGGTTGGAAAGCAGCGTAGTTCTCACAGCAAGTGTGAGCGCTCTGCTGGAAACTGCGGCGCGTTTGTGTTGAACGGCTCATCACATGGTGGACGGTGTGCGATCCGAAGGATCACGTCAGGCGGCGTCCCGACCTTCGCGCCCCATGCGCGCGCTTTTCCTCGCGGGACTGCTCCTTCCTCTCTCCCTCTTCTCCCAGGACGACAAGCTCCTGTGCAAGAACCTCACGGCCGTGCGCACCACCGAGCGCATCGTAGTGGATGGTGTATTGGATGAAGCGATCTGGGCCATCGCACCGATCGGCGATGAGTTCGTGCAGAACGAACCACGCCCGAACGAGCCTGCCACTTTCCGCAGCACCGTGCGTGTGGTGTATGATGATGTGGCGATCCATGTCGGTGCGATCCTCTACGATCCTAATCCCGACAGTGTGATGCAACGCTTGAGCGGGCGTGATGATATCGGCATCACGGATTGGTTCGGGATCACCTTGGATCCGTATCAGAGCGGTCGCAATGGGTTCGAGTTCATCGTCACCACGGCCGGTGTGCAATTCGATGCGATCGTGGCGAACGAGGAAGAGGACGAGAACTGGAATGCCGTGTGGCGCAGCGCCGCGACGATGACGGCGGATGGCTGGGTCGCCGAGATGAGCATCCCCTACTCCGCTTTCCGTTTTCCGAAGAACGAGGAGCACGTGTGGAGTGTGCAGTTCCTGCGTCTCGTTGGCCGCACGCGTGAGAAGACCTTCTGGAATCCGATCGATCCATTGAAGGAAGGATGGTTGAGGCAATGCGGAGTGCTCACGGGGATCAAGGATGTGAAGGCTCCGCTGCGCTTGATGCTCTACCCCTATGTGTCGGGGTATGCGCAACACTTTCCGCAGAACGACCCCGCAGTGAATGATTGGAGCAGCACCTTCAACGGCGGCATGGATGTGAAAGTGGGACTGAACGACGCCTACACGCTGGACATGACGTTGATCCCCGACTTCGGGCAAGTGGTGAGCGACAACGTGGTGCTCAATCTCTCTCCGTTCGAAGTACAGTACAATGAGAACCGGCAGTTCTTCACCGAAGGCACGGAACTGTTCCAACGCGGCGGCATCTTCTACAGTAGACGGATCGGCGGCGCGCCGCTCTTGCGCGGCGCGCTGTACGACGCGCTCGGCGATGGCGAGACCGTGACGAAGGATCCCGGCGTGAGCAAGTTGATCAACGCCACCAAGGTGAGTGGACGCGGAGCAAATGGTCTGGGCTTCGGAGTGCTGAACGCGATCACGCGCGACACGTACGGAACGATCACCGATAGCTTCGGGAATACGCGCGAAGTGCTCACCGATCCGCTCACGAATTACAACGTCTTCGTCGCCGATCAGCAATTGCCGAACAACGGTTACGTGAGCGTGATCAACACCAACGTGACGCGCGATGGCGATGTGTACGATGCGAACTGTACGGCCTTGGACTTCCTGTTGAACAACAAGGCGCGCACGATCCAAGGCGGTGGCGATCTGCGCATCTCGCAGAAGTTCGGGGAAGGACAACCCACGGATCCCGGCTATTCATACACCGCAGGTCTTGCGAAAACCGGTGGCGCGTGGACCTACAACGCGGAATACAACGAAGTGTCACCGGACTTCGACCCCAACGATCTCGGCTTCTGGTTGTACACCAACTACCGCGGCGTGGAGACCAACCTCAACTACACCAAGTACAAGCCGAAGGCGCCGTGGCAGCGGTGGGGCGTGGGATTGCAAAGCGAATACCTGCGCGTGGTCCAGCCCGATCACTTCTTCAATTTCGCGGTGGAGTTGAACACGTTCCGGGTACTGAAAGGGTTCAACGCCTTCGGCGGAAGCGTGCGCGCCGAACCGGTGGTTACCTATGACCCCTTCGAGGCGCGTGTTCCCGGTCGGTTGTATGAATTCCCCACCAACATCCAGTACACCGCCTGGATCAGCAGCAACTACAACAAACCGTTCGCGCTGGACGTGAACGGAAGCTATCGGACGTTCAACGACCGCGACCGCAAGACCATGGCCCTGAGTTTCGAGCCACGATTCCGCCCAAGCGACAAGGTCTTCTTCATCGTTCCGATGGAGCACATGTTCCAGAATGAGGGTGTGGGCTGGGTGGCGTTCTACAACGACGACATCATCCTCGGGCGACGAGATCTCCGGACCACCTCGATCGGTTTGCAAGGCAGCTATGCGTTCACCAGGAAGATCTCCCTCTCTACGCGCGTGCGCCACTATTGGAGTCGTGCGCATTACGTGGATTACCACGTGCTCCTGCCGGATGGCAAACTCGCGGAGACCGACTACGACGGGTTGAATGACGACGGTGGTTCGATCCATGACGTGGACTTCGATGCGTTCACCGTGGATCTCTGGTTGCGTTGGAACTTCGCACCCGGAAGCGAACTCACCCTGGGATGGAAGGACAACATCTTCACACGCGAGAACGTGGTGGCGCAGAACTACTTCAGCAACCTGAATGACACATGGAGAGCACCCGGCATCAACAGTTTCTCGCTGAAGGTCCTTTACTTCATCGATGCTGCACGGCTCGTCAGAAAGCGTTCAACCTGATGCGCCCCCTACTCACGTTCGTTTCGCTCTTGTTGCTTTTCGCCTCCTGCAATCTCGCGCGCATGCATGGTCGTGCGTGTGATAAGCGACTGCTCCGGAACGAGTATCAAGCGCACCTCGTCGCGGACGCAAGCGGTCCGCACTTCTCCTGGTACCGCGATACCGGAAAGGAGAAACTGCTGTTACTGCACGGCTATACCGGCACCGGTGCGTTGCAATGGAGCAGGACCGCGAAGCTGCTGAATGACGATTACGACTGCATCGTGCCCGATCTGTTGAGCCACGGTCGCAGTGCGAAGTGGGATACCATGCACATTGGTCGCAGTATCGATGACCAAGTTGCGCATGTGATCCTGATCCTGGACAGCCTTGGGGTCAAGCAACCGATCGCGGTGGTGGGTAACAGCTACGGCGGTGGTGTGGCCGCGCGCTTGGCGGAGTTGCATCCCGAACGCATAAAGCGGTTGGTGATCTACGATGGACTCGTGAGCGATTACTCCAAAGCACTCGCGGACAGCATCGCGATCGCGCATGGCGCGGAAGGCATGCTTGCTGTGATGCGCACACCAACTCCGCAGGATCTCCGGTTCGGGATCAAGCTCGCACTCTACAAGGATCCGATCCTTCCGGGCTTCATCCTGAACCAGATCTACCGCGAATTCGCCGAACCATACCGACCGGCACAGATCACCTTGATCACCGATCTGATGGCGCACGAGGACGCGATGGTCACCAAACGCTACCACTGGCACATGCCCGTGTACCTGATCTGGGGCGAACGCGATGAGTTGATCCCGAACGCGACAGGTCGCGCGGTCCTCGCGCGGAATGGGATCCCGGAGGATCATTGGATCGTGATCCCGCGAACAGGGCATGTGGCCAACATCGAACGGCCGAAGGAATTCGTGCGGGTGCTGAAGGAGATCCTTACCCGGCCTTAGGGACGCACAAAGCCTCCGGCACCTTCCGGAAGTTCCACACGGTCATTCTCACGATCGAGATCCGCTGTGCGCTGGAGCGGATCAATGGTGATCTCCGCGATGTCCTTCAATGAGCCATCCATGGTGAACGTGTACGTGGGATCCGTCCATTGCCAAGTGGCCAACGTGCTGAAGGCATTGGCCTCGCTTCCGGCTGGTTTGCCACCGCGCATCAGGGATAGTGGAATGTGGTATTGGATGGTCCGCCCATCACGCTGTGTGATCCGCAGGTCCACCGGCATCAGCTGGTCGCCCTTGTTCGCCAACGTGATCCGCAACTTCTCCCCGACCTGCAACACCTCGGTGATCGCGTAGTCCAGCTTGCGCGTGGTGTTGATCCACTCATCGAAGTACCAATCCAGTTCCACGCCGCTCTGCTTTTCCATCACGCGCTCGAAATCGATCGGCTCGGGGTGCTTGAACTTGCACGCATCGAAGTAGCGGAGCATGCCCTTCGCCAAGGTCTTCTCCCCGATCACCGCGCCCAGCTGGAACACGAACAATTCACCGAATGAGTACGCTGCGGTGCTGTATGCTGCATTGGTCCTGAAGTGGTCCGCGTGGATGCTCGGTGGTTCGTACTTCCCGCTTTCCACCAAAGCCTTGTACCCGGAGATCGCTCCTGCATAAGGATCGGCGTCGTTGTTGAACAAGTGCTTCATCACCTGTGCTCCCGCATACTCGGTGAAGCCTTCGTCCATCCAGGCATAGCGTCCTTCATTGCTGGCGAGCAGGCCATAGTACCAACTGTGTACGCTCTCGTGAACGCTCACGCCCACCAAACTGCCCAGTCGCCGCTTGCCGGTGATCATGGTGAGCATGGGATACTCCATGCCGCCATCCCCTCCTTGCACGAAGCTGAACTGCGGCCATGGATACGTTCCGAAATGTTCGTTCATGAAGAGGAAGCTCTTCACCATGTACGCTGGGAATTGCTCCCAAGCCTCCTTCAATGCAGGATCGTTCTTGCGGAAGAAGTGGAGCATCGGCCCATCCGGGACCTGTTCCATGGTATGCACGAAGTCCTTGTCCGCCGCCCATGCGAAATCGTGAACGTTCTTCGCGTGGAAGTGCCAGGTGAGTTTGTCGCCAGCATCCTTGTCGGGCTTCAATCCCTTGCGCCCGACCGGATAGCCGTGCCCGATCTGTTCCGGGTTCTGTAGCACACCGGTCGCAGCCACGGTAAAGGAACTGTCCAAGGTCAAGGTCACATCGAAATCACCCCACACCCCGAAGAACTCGCGCGCCACATAGGGGTCGGCGTGCCATCCGCGCGCGTCGTACTCGGCGAGCTTCGGATACCATTGGGTCATGGTGTAAGCCACGCCTTCCGCATTGTCGCGCCCGCTCCGGCGGATCTGCACGGGCACTTGGCCATAGAAACCATACGCGAGTGTGGTGGTCCTTCCGGGAAGCAAAGGATCCGCTAGAACGGCTCTCAGCACCGTGCCCAATGGCGTCAACACCACCGCTTTCCCTTTCTGGGTCATGTGATCGACCGCCGATCCGCCCATCTCGGACTTCGTCAAGTGAACGATGCGATCGCCGACCCGGCTATCCGGATCGGTGATGGTCCGCGACCGGACATCCATTTCGCTTCCCGGCCGGAAGGCGTTGAAATAGAGATGGAAGAACACCTCGTGCAACGTGTCCGGGCTGTTGTTCGTGTAGGTGAGTTGCGATGATCCGGTGAACCGGTGCGAATGGACATCGAGTTCCACGCGCATGTCGTACTTCACCCGTTGCTGCCAGCGATCGCATTGCGCATCAGCCAGCAGGGAACCAAGAACAGCGAACGGCAGTAGCGCGACGCGCGAAATGAAGTGCATGCCGCAAAGCAACGGCAACCGGACGGAGGCGAATGGCGATCAGGAGAGCAAACGCTGACGCAAGGCGAATTCGAGCTGCCGATTGGACTCCTCCAATCGCGTGAGGTAGTTGGCGCGCTCCGCTTCGTTGGTGATCTCCACATAGGCTTCCTGTACCGCCTTCACCAATTGATCGCTCACCCACGGCTTCGCGAAATACTTGGTCACGCCGCCGTTGTTCACGGCATCGATGATCGCTTCCAGATCGGAATACGCCGTCACGAGCATCCGTCGGACGGTCGGGTGCCGCTCCTTCACCATGGTCAGTAGCTCGCTCCCGGTGGTCCGGGGCATTCGCTGGTCGGCGATCACCACGTGTACGGTCTTCGAGCCGAGATGCTCCCACGCCTCGGACAGGTCTGCGGCCAGAAGGACATTCATCTGATGCCGGAAGGCGGCGTGGAAAGCCTGCCGGTTCCCCGCATCGTCATCCACGAAAAGGACGGTGGGCAGTTCAACCGGCTGAAGGTCACGGGCCAATGCGTTCATAGGGGCGCGGAATTGAGCCCTTCCTACGCGCGATCCGGACGATGGGTTCGGCACCCTGATCGTTGATAATTTGTTAATAACTTTTCCTTCGTTAGATTTCGCCCCACTCGGGGATCTTCGCCCCACAATCAGACTTGCTGATGGACTCATTGTTCGCTGCACTGCAACGTGCCACCACAGGCGACAGGGCATTGACCACGCCGAATTTCTATCGTCCCGCGAACGCTGTGGACAGGATCGCCATGGAGGAACTCCTGAAGCGCGACCCTCATGTGATCGTGTTGGATCAGCTTCATGGCCAGTTGACCGAATTGGTGAAGGCGTTGAACCCGTCGGTCAAATACACCCCTGCGGACCTGGACCGCGCAGCGACCGGGCATTTGGGCGGAACCCCTTCGGAACTGTACGGCGTGTGGGTGCATTACCCGTGGAACAACCGCTTGGTACACCTGCTGGACGAGAAGGAGTTCGCTTTCGTGCGCACGGACCGCAACAGGAACAAGATCACCGCTGCGGAGCAGGCCACTCTGGCCACGAAGAAGATCGGCGTGATCGGGTTGAGCGTGGGCCAGAGCGTCAGCCTCACATTGGCCCAGGAGCGCGGATTCGGTGAATTGCGATTGGCCGATTTCGACATCCTGGAGTTGAGCAACCTCAATCGGATCCGCAGCGGAGTCCATCAACTGGGGCAGGAGAAAGTGGTGAACACCGCGCGTGAGATCGCGGAGTTGGACCCCTTCCTCAAGGTGGTCTGCTACCCGGAGGGGATCACCACGGAGAACATCGACGCCTTCCTCACTGAGGGTGGGAACCTGGACCTGTTGATCGAGGAGTGCGACAGCGTGGCGGTGAAGGTCATCGCGCGCCAACGTGCCAAGGCATTGCGCATTCCCGTCGTGATGGACACCAGCGACCGGGGCCTCATCGATGTGGAGCGCTTCGATCTGGAACCGGACCGTCCGATCCTGCACGGGTTGGTCGATCACTTGGACCTTGCCCTTGCTGCCAAGGCGAGGACCAACGAGGAGAAGTTGCCCTTCGTGGTGCCGATCATCGGTTTGGACACCATGAGCACACGCATGAAAGCGAGCATGCTGGAGATCGAGAGCACGGTGACCACGTGGCCCCAGTTGGCCAGTTCCGTGGTCTTGGGCGGTGCTGCGGTCACGCATACCTCCCGGCGGATCCTGCTCGGGGAGGAACGCCCGAGCGGCCGATGGTGGCTTGATCTGGACGAGCTCATGGGTGTGGGTGAGCAACCCCTGAACGGAAGCCACACGGCGCTGGAGGCCACGGATGAATTGTGTCCTCCGAGCCCATTGACCATGGATGAAATGATCGCCATCGCGGAAAAGGTTCCGGGATCATCCGTCCTTCGAAAGATGACTGCGGAGGAAGCTGAACAGCTGGCATCCGCAGGCAGTACGGCGCCTTCCGGCGGGAATTGCCAACCGTGGAAATTCCTGCATCACCATGGGCGCCTTTTCCTCTTCATGGATGGCGAGCGCGCCCATGGCGCATTGGACCCGGGCCTGCGCTATGCCATGCTCGGGATGGGCGCGTGCTTGGAGAACATGATGCTCGAAGCCGTTCGACTCGACTTCCAATTGGAACACGCGTTCGCTCCCCTACCGGATGAGCCCCATCTGGTCGCGGTATTGAGCCGATCCGGATCCAAGGACAGCGACAATCGCAATGCGGAGGATCTCGGATTGGCGGAGTTCATCAACGTCCGTTGTACGAACCGGAAGAATTCCGAGACCGAGGTCATGGAGGATGCCGAGGAGAAAGCCCTGATCACGGCGGTCAGCGAGCGCTATCCGCTGTGCCCGATCACCGTGGTCCGGGATCGCGCACGCCTCGAAAAGATCGCCTTGCTGTGCGGCGAGGCGGAGCGGATCAGGTTCTTGAACACGACCTGCCATCGGGATATGTTCATCCGCGAGATGCGCTGGACCAATAAGGAGGTCAACCGGACCAGGGACGGTATCGATCTGGCCACCTCGAACTCAGCATCACGGATCGCACCGGACTGCGGGTCGCTGCCGATCCAGGCGCCATGTCCCTCATCCGTCACTGGGGTGCCGGCAATGCCATGGAGAAGATGGGCGCGAAATCCATCCGGGCTTCCAGTGCGGTGGTCATCATCTCCATTCCCGACTTCTCAATTCCCAGCGCTTATGCCGGTGGCCGGGCCATGCAACGGCTCTGGTTGAAAGCGGCCGCCTTGGGGATCATCGCCCACCCTGTCGGCGCACCCATCTTCATGGGCATTCATGGGCTGTGGGACACGAAGGGCATCCTCTCCAAGGAAGAGCACCAGGAAGCCCAAAGCATACTCACTGAATTCAAGAAGGTGATCGGTTCAACCGGTTCCGAACCCTTCTTCATGATGCGCTTGGGCAGGGCGGGCGAACCCACCGCACGGAGCCTACGCCTGCCCCTTTCCACGGTCTTCACATCCACTACCGCAATAACCGCATAGCCATGATGGACCCAAGCTCGACCATGCTCAATACGCCGATCCCTCCCCCATCCATGGGGCCGGATCGGATCGTGATCAGGGCATTCCGCGCGGTGGACGATCCCCAACGGTGCGAGAGCTTTGTGAGGGAGCACACCAAGGTGCTGGAGGACATCGGCGTGTTCAACGCCTTGAAGCCGGATACGAGCTGGAGTTCGGATCCGAATGTGGTGGTGTTCGTGGCTGAACATCCCACCTTGGGCATGGTGGCGGGTATCCGCTTGCACGTTGCGGTCGATGGGACGCTGCCGATGTAACGCTCTCTTCGCACCATCGATCGATGGGGCGCAGTCGGTATCCTCGCGAACCTGCGTGGAAATGGCAACGCGGAGATCGTAGGACTGTGGAATGCGCATCGCTTCGCTGGCAGAGGTGTGCCTATGCTGCTCATGGAAGCCTGTGTCGCCGTAGCGAGCAGGATCGGAGTTGCCTCCATGGTGACCTTCATTGCTGAATATGTTGCGCCGTATGCAGCTACGCCGGTTGGAGTCCATGGCGTGCGCTTACCAGCGACAAGGCATCTTCGAGTATCCGGTTGCGGGGATACGAACCCATGCTATGATCCTCCAAGACCCCTTGGTCCTTTCTGCTGCGATCCTTACTGAACGGCACCGGATCCTGAGCTTGCGGTTGCGTCCGCATCAATGCAGGACCGAGCGCCCGAAGCATGCGGACCTGGTGGTACAATACGACCTACTTGAACCTTTGCCGGTTCCGAACAAGGCCCAAGGCCTGACCGCTGGGTAGCCTTCCGGAGACGCGCTAGGAAGGGTGCGATCGAGGTGGACACATTGTGATGTATTGCACGCCGAAGCGAGGCATGCGCAACGTTCTTCTCACCGCTGCATTGCCATCGGTAACCACAGCCCGTTGTCATCGTAGGAGGCACCGAAGTTGTGTTCAAAAGCTTCCTTCTGGTTGTATCCCTCCTGATAGGGCACGTGGCCACGCTAGCGCGTTCGGGCAACGAGATCGTCATCGTGTCCAATGGGATCTCCCCGCTCATTGGAACTTCAATGGAGCAATTGACCGATTCCTCGGGAATGATGTCCGTTTCCGAGGCTAGCACCTCGGTGGATTATCGCCCATGCACAGCTGATGTTCCGGGATTCGGATTGGGCAGGGACGCGCATTGGCTGCGGTTCGATCTGCGCAATGGAACCATGGAACCATCGGTGATGATCTCCATTCCTTATCCGGGCATTGATGAACTGGACATCTTCATGGATGCTGGCCAAGGGTTCAGGAAGATCGTCCATGCGGGCCTTGCCAGGGACCGACATCTGCTTACGGAAGGAATTCGACGTCAGCCTATCCATGCCCTCAGGGGGAAAGGCTGCTCGTGTTCTCATCCGGATCCGGGGTTCCAAGCCCATGCATGCATCGGTCCGGTCAGGGGCCTCGGCAGGCGCCGTATTCCATTCTTTATCCGCGCGTAGGATCGGAATGGGTGCATACATCGGGATCATGTTGGTGCTGTTCCTGTACAACATATTCGTCTTTGCCTCTACGCGGGATAGGAACTACTTGTACTACGTCCTGTCCATTCTCGCGGTGACTTGCACACAGCTATCGCTGCAAGGCCAAGGCCCGTTCAACTATCTACCGGTAAGCGGCTGGCTTACCGCCTCGTGCCGCTCTGCTTTTCTCCAATCTCGCTGCATTCCTTTCGGCTTTGAATTCGCAAGGCGGTTCATCAACACCAAGCGGTACGCGCCCAGGATGGACCGGTGCGCCCCGTAGTCTACCGCAATTGCTGCCGTTGGCTGCGGGCTTTACATGTTCGGCGATCCTTGGAGGGGACAGGAGATGGGTAACGCGCTTTCCGGAATTGCCGCGTTCTACCTGCTTGCTATGGGGATCGTATCCTTTCGCAAGGGTTCCCGTCAGGCCGGTTTCTTCCTTCTGGCATGGTTCGCCTTTTTGGTCGGGGTGATCCTCTTCGTTCTCAAGGATGAACGCGTCATCCCCTATACCGCATTCACGGTATTTGCCATGCCTTTCGGGTCCGTGATCGAGGGCGTGTTCCTCTCCTTCGGTCTTGCCGATCGGATAAACATCCTGCGCCGGGAAAAGGAATCCTCGCAAGCGGAAGCGCTGAGCATGGCGCATGAGAACGAACGCCTGATCCGGGAGCAGAACGTGGTCCTGGAGCAGAAAGTGACCGAACGCACCCACGCGTTGCAGGAGACGAATGATTCGTTGAAGCGCACGCAGGTGCAGCTGGTCAACGCGGAGAAGATGGCTTCGCTGGGTCAGCTCACCGCGGGTATTGCGCATGAGATCAACAACCCGGTGAACTTCATCACCAGCAACATCGCACCGCTGCGCCGGAACATCGGCGAAGTGGTGGAGGTGATCAAGGCGTACCGCGAGCTGGACAGCAGCAATGCCACGGAGAGGATCCCGGTGATCCGCTCTTTGGAGGATCGTATGGGGCTGGATGAGACCATCACCGAACTCGATGAGATCATCGGAAGCATGTCGGAGGGTGCTACACGCACAGCCGAGATCGTGCGCGGCCTGCGGAACTTCTCCCGCTTGGATGAGGACGATCTGAAACCAGCGGACCTGAATGATGGCCTGCGCAGCACCATGGCCGTGCTGGCGCCGCAGTACCGGGACAAGGTGGAACTGAAGCTGGTGCTTGGTGAATTGCCCAACGTGGAATGCTTCCCCGGCAAGGTGAACCAGGTGTTCATGAACATCCTGAACAATGCCGCGCAGGCCACCTTGGCGCGCGCCGATGGAAGGCCGCGTGTGGTGGAGGTGACGACGGTGGCGGAAGTGGACCAGGTGCATGTGCAGATCCGCGATACCGGCGTGGGCATGACCGAAGAGGTGAAGGCACGGATCTTCGATCCCTTCTTCACCACCAAACCGGTCGGTGAAGGCACCGGCCTTGGTCTCGCCATCGTGTACGGCATCATCAATGATCTGGGCGGAGAGGTGTTCGTGGAAAGCGAACCCGGAGTGGGCTCCACCTTCCGGATCAGCCTTCCGGTACACCAGATCAACCGCGATCAAAAACGCGCCTAGGACATGCAAAGCGAACGTGTGCGAGTACTCTTCGTGGATGACGAGGAAGGCAACTTGAAAGCCTTCCGAGCGAGCTTCCGGCGGGAGATGGACGTCCTGCTGGCAAGCTCCGGTCCGCAGGCTCTTGAGCTTTTGGAAAAGGAGGAGATCCACGTGATCGTATCCGACCAGCGGATGCCGGGCATGTCCGGTAGCGAGTTCCTGGCGATCGCACGGGAGCGCCACCCGCATGTCATGCGGATGCTGCTCACCGGTTATTCCGACCTGGAGGCCGTGATCAGCGCGGTGAACCAAGGGGGGATCTACGCTTACGCCACGAAGCCTTGGGACGAGAACGACTTGAAGCTGCGCATCCATCAAGCCTTCGAGATCCAACAACTGCGGGGCGAGAAGGACCGCCTGCTGGATCGCTACACGCAAGTGTTCGAGGTCAGCGCCGACCCGATCGTGATCGTGGATCACCGCGGCGAAGTGTTGGAAGTGAACAACGCCTGTTGCCGATTGCTCGGTACAAGCCGTGATGAATTGCAACAGGGACGCTTCACGGACTACCTGGAGGACGCCCGTGAACTGGTGAGCAGCTTGAGGCGCCATCGCTCCGGGAAGGATTTCGTGAACGTGGACCTCACCGTGCGCACGACGACCGGGCAGGTGATCGACTGTTTGATGACGGCCACCTACCTCGGATCACATGGCGGACATCGGGATGTGTTCCAGGCCATCATCAAGGATGTGACCGACCGCAAGCAGTAGGAGAAACGATTGCACAAGTTGAACGCCGACCTGGACAAACGCGTGGCCGTTCGCACCTCCCAACTCCTGGAAGCGTTGGAGGACCTGGGTTCCTTCTCCTACAGTGTGGCCCACGACCTGCGGTCGCCGCTGAAGAACATCGCCGCGCTCAGTGAGATGCTCCGATCCACCGCAGCGGGTGACCCGGCGTTGCAGGAATGCCTCCCATACGCCGAACGCATCGAAGGAGGCACCAAGCGCATGATCCAATTGGTGGATGACCTCCTCCGGTTCTCACAGACCAACACCCGCGAACTCGAGCGGCGCTCAGTGCTCTTCGAGGACATCGCGCATAGTGCCATCGAGGATATCGTCCCCGAGGAACGCAGGCACCAGGTCTCCCTGGAACTGGTGCCCGGAGCGCTCGTGCATGTGGACGCGCCCATGCTCAAAGTGGTCCTCCACAACCTCTTGTCCAACGCACTGAAATTCACACGCACCATGGACCGTCCGTCCATCATCGTCGGCCATGAACGGGTCGGTGATGTGGATCGGATCACGGTGCGGGATAATGGTGTTGGCTTCGATCCGAAACAAAGTGATCAGGCCTTCGGGGTGTTCAAACGCATGCATCAGGCCGAGCAGTTCGAAGGAACCGGTGTGGGCCTCGCGATCGTTCAGCGGGTCGTGTTCAAACATGGAGGAACCGTGCGTGCCGAAAGTGCGATCGGCCAAGGCACCACGATCTTCATCGATCTGCCGACCACGACGGTCCCTGCGATGTTGATCCCCTTCGCCAAGGTGGCCTGATGTAACCCGCTCTCCGTAGCTCCCGTACCAAGGCCAAATCCGTTCGTCATGATCGCCTCCACCTCCTCCCTGAAGAATGCGCTGCTCACCGTGTTCGTATTGAACGCCGGTGTGCTTTGCGCCCAAGGCCGCTTGGTGGATAAGCGCGAGCAAGCCGAAGGATGGTACCTGCCCGTGCATGGCCAGGTCATGGTGGATGGCGGAAAAGCGAACGATTTCGAGTTGATCGTGTACAAGGACAATGTGGAGATGGCCAAGTTCGCTGGCGACAAGAAAGGCCGCTTCGAACTCGAACTGGACATCGATCAATTCTACACCATCCGCATCGTCAAGAAGGGGTATCAGGAAAAGATGCTGTACATCGATACCGCCTTACCCAAGGAGTTGGTGAAGTACCCGGACTATGAGTGCTACGTGAACCTGCTTCCGTCGAACGCTCAAGGTGTCGACCCATTTTACACGGACTTCCCTTCGGCGATCGTGCATTTCGATCAGGAGCAAGGTGGCTTCTATCACAGCGAGCACTACCTCTCGCACATCCAGACCCGCTTGGCCGGTATTGCCAGCGCGACGTTCTGATCCACGAACCTCTTCTCTCCGCCTTACAAAACGAACCAACCAAGGCTGGAGATCAAGCAAGGCGGGCCCGTAAGCCCGCCTTGACCTTTTTCACGAAGTGGATCTTCCTCAGTGCTGATCGTAGTCGATGACCACACGCTGTGAACGCGGATGGGTCTGGCAGGTGAGCACGTAGCCGTCGGCGACCTCCTCATCCGTGAGGGCGTAGTTCATTTCCATTTCCACCTGCCCTTCCAGCACACGGGCTTTGCACGTGCAGCACACCGCGCCTTTGCATGCGAAGGGCACATCGAGTCCGGCGTCCAGTGCGACATCCAGTACCGGATCGCCCTTGGCAGGGATCTTCAGTTCGGTTTCGCGACCATCCAGGATCACTTTCACATCAGCGGTCCCTGTGAAGTCTCCTCCACTTCCATGTGCGTGGTCCTTCTCCTTCTTCACTTCCGTGGAGACCGGCGTGTTGAAGAGTTCGATGTGGATGTGCTTCTTATCCACTCCCTGCTTCTCCAGGGCCTCACTCACGTTCACCATCATCTGCTCAGGTCCGCAGATGAAGAACTCCTTGTCCATGGGGTCGTTCACGAAGCGCTTCAGCAGCTCCACCGACTTCTCGGTGCTGATCCGGCCGTTGAAGAGCTTGTCCTCATCCATGCCCTTTGAAAGGATGTGATGCACGAAAAGCCGTTCGCCGTGCTGTTGCTTCAATTCCTCCAGCCGCTGGCGGAAGATGATGCGGTCCTGGTCCGTGTTGCCATAGAACAAGGTGAAGCGGCTCTTGGGTTCAGTGCGCAGGACGGTCTTCAGGATGCTGAGGATGGGTGTGATCCCACTCCCGGCGGCGAAGGCCACGAAATGGCGCTCCTTCGTGGCGTCCAGCGCGGTGGTGAAGCTGCCCATCGGGGTCATCACCTCGATGCGCATGCCGGCCTTCAGCTTGTCCACCAGTTGGGTGCTGGCCCGCCCCTTCTCCACCTTCTTCACGGCGATCCGGAGGTGGCCGACATCAAGCGGACTGCTGCATATGCTGTACGACCGGCGCAGTTCCTCGCCGTTCACGGTGAGCTTCAGGGTGAGGTATTGTCCGTGTACGAACAGGAAATCCGCTTGCTCGGCAGCGGGTACTTTCAACCCGACCACGATGCAATCCGGCGTTTCCTGGTGGACTTCTTCTACTTCGAGGGTGTGGAAACGGGCCATGCGTTGGGTGGTCATCAGGATCTCCGGGGGTCTTGCCGCGGCGCCAAAAATAGCCGCATGATCGGACCGTGGGTCCGGGACCCGCTCCATCGTATCCGAAATCCCTTCCGGGTGTGGATGCATGCCGGTTCGTGGGACCTGCTGCTTGGTGTGCGGGCGGGGGTCCGTAGCGAAACGCCGCGTCGATCAGAGCAACGGAAACAGTGTAGTACTGAGTCCTGTTCTATTGATGGCTTTCACTTCTTCATCGAGCATCGGAACGTTCCGAATGAACGCGGTACTCGTCGCTCGATGCTTGTGCAATGGCCAATTCTTGAAATGGGCCGTCAGTGCGAACCACGGATCGAATTCTGTGCGCATGTCAAAATTGCCTTGCTGAAAGCGGATCGGTTTCATGTCGAAGTCGCTCATCAGCACCAACACGGAAGCGTGACTGGTGATACCGGTATCCATGCCCGGCTGTAAGTGGTCGCGGATCCGGATCAAGAACTCGGTCTCTTCCTTGACTATCACTTAGCGGCCGCCGGACCGGGCACCGAAAACCCGATCGATCAGAGCAGGTCGTTCGCCAGATCCGCCAGCGGGTTACGCTCGCCTTTCTCCAATGTGATATGCGCGAAGAGCGGATCGCCCTTGGCCTTGTCGATGAGGTAGCTGAGGCCGTTGCTCAGCTACTCCACTACCACGCGGTGCGTTGATATACGGGTGTCGCCGCTCCACAACTCCACCACGTACACGCCACTGTGTGCAAGCGAGAGCGTGGTGCAATGATCGCTGACGCGTTGACGATGCACCTCGCGGCCCAGCGCATCGCGCACCACGATCGCGGCGTGCTGCGGTAGCTGCTCCAAGGTGAGCGTGGCATTGCCGCTGGTTGGATTCGGAGCGATGATCAACAAGGACGCCGTGCTTTGCGCAGGAACGGCCATGGTGATATCCCCCACATGTAAACGGCTGATGAAGGCTTGGGCTGTGTCGTTGACCACTCCATCGCTGAAGCCGTTGTACGAGCCATGCACATATACATATTGGCTATCGGGTGTGAACGCAAGGCCTAGGATAGAGCAGTAGATCAGGCTATTGGAAATGGTTGAGTCGATGCGGCAATTCTCAAATGGCGGTAGTACCTCCCCGCTGCTGTCCAACACACATGAGCCCCAACGCTCGTGTCCATTCACGCCGTTGAATCGGCCGCAAGCCACAACTGAACCTTCATTGCCCCATTGCTGGAGAAAGAAGATGGATGCCGCATTCGAGTCTTGGTCGAGCAAGTACTGCGGTACAGTGAGTTGGGGGGGGGACCAAGTCGGGTCCAAGCTCTGACCCGTCCTGAAAAAGGTTTACAGGTTTTGGTTGATGTCCGAAGATAGGTTTACAGTTGAGAGAACGTCCTGAACTGCGTTGACAGGTGTTCGCTTGAGGTAGTAGTTCTTCCAAAGCCGTTTGATCTTCATGGTACCGGTGTGCGCTTGGTCAGGTGTGAGATTGCTGATGCTGTTGTGCGGCCGATCGGAGTTGTAGAGGAACACGGCACGTTCCAGAGCGGCACGCGCTTGTGCAACCGTATCGATGCACCATGTATCGAGGTATTCCTGTTTGATGATCCGTTGATGCGTTCGGCCACGGCGTTCTCCAAGGATCGCCCTTCTCGGTCATGCTTATGCCGATGCCATTGGCTTGCAGCACATCCACGTACGCTTGCGAACAGTACTGCACGCCACGATCGCTGTGATGGATCGAGCCCCTTGAACGGTGACCGCCTGTGCGATGGCCATGCGCAAGGCTTCCAATGTGCTGGCTGCTTCAAGGTCCGTGGCCAAGTGGTGGCCCATGATGCGGTGCGACCAAGCGTCGGTGATCAAGCTGATGTAAGTGTAGCCTTCCTTCCCGGTCTTGAAGTAGGTGATATCGCTTACCCAGAGCTGCCCAGGTCCGGTGAGCTTCCTGTCCTTGATCAGGTTGGGCCACTTGCGTAACCAGTGCGATGAGCGTGTGGTGTGGATGTACTTGCGGAGCCGTCGTACCAGCAGACCGTGATCGGCGAGCAGATCGAAGAGCGCGTCGCGGCCCATCTTGATGTGGTGCTCCAGGAGGAAGGGCTGGAGCTTGTCCATCAACTTACGCGTACCCAAGCGCCGATGGTCCTGGCGGATCTCCTGCACGCGCACCAGCACCAGTTCATGTTCCATGCAATAGGCTTGGGTCGTCCAAAAGTGCTGATAGAAGGCTTGTCGTGTAACACCAAATGATCGACAGAGCCGCACCAAGCTGATGTGCGGATAGCTGTCCTTCATCTCACGGATCACTTGGTATTGGCCTTTTTTCGGATCGCGATCCGGTGCTCGCTCTCCGCCAGGTCGATCAGCTTGGAATAGGCTTCGCTCTTGAGCTGTTCATCCTCCAGTTGCCGTTCCAGTTCCCTGATCCGGTTGCGCAGGTCCGCGCTGCGTTCGCTCTTCTTGCGCTGGGGCATCTCCTTGGGGTTGATCGCCCAAACTTCGGCACAGGGCTGTGGCCGCGCACCAAGGTCCATCTGCGTCATCCATTCTGCAATACAGCTCTTGCCCGCCAAGGCGTATCGCCGACGCAATTGCTCCATGGTCCAGCGACCGCTCCGGTACTCGCCGATCACCATTCGTTTGAACGCCACATCGTATTTGCGTGGCCTTCCTTTTTCCTTGTCCGTTCCGTCCTTCATGAGGTTCGCTTTTGCGTAAACCCGGATCAGGACGAGTCACTCCCATCGGGCATGAAGCGTACCAGCCAAAGCGATTCTGGTGGTGAATCGGTACGCCAGAAGGTGCCGGCAGCATACATGCGGCCATCGGGCAATGGCAGGAAGGCATAGGCACGGCCCAAATACACATGGCTATGGAAGGCCGTGTCCAGCACCCCAAGGGAATCCACACGGAAGATCTTGTCTACAGGCTGCCCTTCATACACCGATGCGTTGCTGCTACAGAGGAAACCCCCATCCAAGTATTGACCGAACCGGTAGATGGGCCCATTGCCTTGCTTATGTACACGCGTGGTATCCAAGTAGCCTTGGTTACTGAACCAGACAAGGTTGTAGTTGCCCACGAAGCCATGTGCTGCATCACTGAGTTGGTGCGTGCCGCTGAACAAGACACGGCCATCGGGATAAACATGATGATCTCCGCCTTGGATCGGTGAGAAGTAAGGAGCCGAAACCATGTTGAAGGAGGCGTCGAGTGTTCCATCCAACCAAAGCCTTCTCATCCCTTGTCCGTTCCCTACGTACATGCGATCGGCCCAAGGCGTGATCTTGCCACCCATGGGGGCAACGTTTGCAAAGCTCAGGTCGCGCGATCCGTCTTCCTGAAAAAGCGCACCCGCGCGGTCGCTCATGTCACCGGGGAAACGCATGATCCCTGATGCGATCACCTTGCTATCCTCTCGGATCAGGATCGAGTTCATATTGCGTTGGGTTAGTTCGGTCCTGAAGGTGGTGTCCAAGGTGAACGGCACTTGAGAATAGCCGAGCATGGCCGCAGGCGCGGCCATGCTCAGTAGTATTCCACGTATCATTCCCATCAGGGCTGTATGATGAGCTTCTCAGTATGCAGCAGATCGCTACCGTTGAAGAACTCGACAGTGTAAACACCTGCAACCAGGTCGCGCGTGTCCCAAACGCGTTGGCCTTCCTGGCCGCTAAAGCGAATGGTCTCCAACGTGCGGCCCGAAAGGTCGCGTACGATGATGCGGCCTTGATCCACATTGCTGTTCAGCGCATAGTTGAATGCTACCGAAGTGCTTGCCGGGTTGGGCTGCAACCGGAACGAAGGCATGGGCGATGGGGGCTGGAGGGGTATGCTGGTGCTGATGTCCCCCACATGCAAGCGGCTGATGAAGGCCTGTGCAGGATCATCGATCGAACCATCGCTGAAGCCCATGTACGAACCATGTACATACACGTACTGGCTGTCCAGGGTAAACGCCAAGCCATACACGGCTAGGTTGGTCGTGCTGCCGGATGGAAGGGGGCCGATCTCGCAATTGTTGAACGGCGGTAGTACCGCGCCGGTGCTGTCCAACACGCAAATGCCCCAGCGCTCCTGTCCGTTCACGCCATTGAACTGACCGCAGGCTACAACGGAACCATCGGTTCCCCATTGTTGGAGGAAGGCGATCGTTGCGGCGTTGGAGTCTTGGTCCAGCAGGTATTGCGGCACGGTCAACTGCGGAGCGGTCCAGGTGGGATCAAGGGAACCGTCGGGCATGAAGCGCACCAGCCAGAGCGATTCCGGTGGCGCGTCCGTGCGCCAGAAGGTGCCCGCTGCATACATGCGGCCATCCGGTAATGGTAGGAAAGCGACGGCCCTGCCCAAGTAAACATCGCTTTGGAAGTTGGTATCGAGGACCCCAAGGGAATCCACGCGAAAGATCTTGTCCACCGGTTGCCCCTCGTACATGCTGGCGTTGCCGCTGCACAAGAACCCGCCATCGGCATATTGGCCGAAGCGGTAGATCGGCCCATTGCCTCGCTTGTGTACCCGTGTGGTATCCAGGTAGCCCGTATTGCTGAACCAGACCAGGTTGTAGTTGCCCACGAAGCCACGGGCAACGTCACTGAGGGTATGGGTGCCGCTCATCAACACCCGGCCATCGGGGTAGACATGGTAGTCGCCGCCTTGGAGGGAACTGAAGTAGGGGCCGAGGTTCATCTCGATGAACGACATATCCTGCTGGCCTGACGGTTGTATACGGCGTATGGTCTGCGACGCACCGACGTAGTAGCGGTCTTGCCACTGAACAAGTTTCGCCCCACCCAGCCCGCTATTGTAATAAGTCTCATCCCGTGCGCCGTCCAAGTTGAATCGCGCAAGGCGCTTATCGCTCATCTCACCCGAAAACCGCATGATCCCAGATGCGATCAAGGTCCCGTCCTCGTTAAGCAACAAGGAGCCCACATTCTGCTGGGTGATCTGCGTTTGGAAGCTGGGATCCACCGTGAAGTTCCACTGCCCGCATGTCACGGTGGCCGCCAGGAAGGCGGCCACCGTGTACAGAGTTATGCGAAGCACTGTTCTCATCAAGGTTGGATCACCAGTCGTTCGGTGTGAATCGAACGGCCCTCGCGCAAGAGTTCCACGCTGTATACGCCGGGTGCAGCATTGCGGGTATCCCAAACCTGCTGGCCCACGGTGCCCGCCGCTTGCAGGCTGTGTACCACACGACCGCCTGCATCGCGCACGCGCAACTGCAGCAAGCCGGTGTTGTCCGGGACTTGGTAATTGAAGGCCACCCAAGTACTGGCGGGATTGGGTTGTATGCTCAACATAGGAGCCATCTGTGCAACCGGTTCGTCCACACCGGTGCTCAGGTCCACAACGTTCAGGCGTGTCACAAAACGCTGGCCGGTGGCGTTGGTGGTGCCATCGTTGTAGCCGTTGTACTCCCCGCAGATATAGGCCTGCGTGGTATCAGCGTTGAAGGCCATTTGCAAAACAGCCGCAGCCGTAAGCCCTTGGTTGGTGTAAGGCCCTACGCCTGCGTTGGCGAAGGTGTTGAGCAATTGGCCGGTCGAGTCGATCATGCAGATCCCCTTGCGCACCTGGCCGTTCACCCGTTTGAAATGACCCAATGCAATAATGGATCCGTTCCGCCAAGCCATGATCGCATGGACGTTTGCCCCGAAGGGTGTGCTCAAACCTTCCCCTGCCGTGAACTGCGGAATGGTGAAGCTGGGATCGAGCGAACCATCGGGCAGGAAGCGTACCAAGCGCAGGGTATCCTGTGGTGCAGCGGTGCGCTGGAAGTTGCCTCCCACATAAACACGGCCATCGCTCAATGGTAGAAAATCGAGCGCTTCACCAACGAAAACCCCGGTGCGGAAGGTGGTGTCCGGCGTGCCATCCGCATTCACCTTGAAGATCCAATCCACTTCCTTGCCCTCGAATTGCGTGCAGGTGCTGGTGCAGATGAACTGCCCGTTGGGCAGTTCCTTGAACCGATAGACCGCGCAATTGTTGGCGCCCTTGCGATGCGTGCGGGTGGTATCGAGGTAACCCGTGTTGCTGAACCAGATCAGGTTGTACAGGCCCTCGAAACCACGGATGCTATCGCTTAAGATGTGCGCGCCGCTCAGCAGGATCCGGCCATCGGGGTACACATGATAGTCGCCGCCCTGTAAGGAACTGAAGTATGGCCCCAAGTTCAGGCCAATGAAAGTGGGGTCCTGGTAACCCGTGGGCAGAATGCGTCGCACGGTTTGTGTTCCCACATAGAACCGATCCTGCCAGGTGGTGAGTCGCCCGCCCCCCAGGCCGCTGTTGTAGAAGGTCTCGTCGCGGGTGCCATCCGGTAATAGTCGCACCAAGCGTTTATCGCTGAACTCGCCGGGGAAGTGCATGATCCCTGATGCGATCAATGTTCCGTCCTCGTTAAGCAGGATAGAACCCGTGCTCTGGTACTCGACCTGGGTTTGGAAGCTGGGATCCACCGTGAAGTTCCATTGCCCGCATGCCACGGTGGCCGCCAAGAAGGCGGCCACTGTGTGCAGGGTTATGCGAAGCACTGTTCTCATCAAGGTTGGATCACCAGTCGTTCGGTGTGAATCGAACGGCCCTCGCGCAAGAGTTCCACGCTGTATACTCCGGGTGCAGCATTGCGGGTATCCCAAACCTGCTGGCCCACGGTGCCCGCCGCTTGCAGGCTGTGTACTACACGACCGCCTGCATCGCGCACGCGCAACTGCAGCAAGCCGGTGTTGTCCGGCACTTGGTAATTGAAGGCCACCCAAGTACTGGCAGGGTTTGGCTGCACCTGCAATCCGGTGACAGTACCGGAGGGAATGGGTTCGTCGGACGTGGCACGCAAGCTCTTGGGTTCCACAATGCCACCGGTGTAAGGCGCGCGGCATCTGCCATAGATGGCGCAGAGCAAGTTGCTCCCCCATACGGCCGGGCGATCGTATTCAACCCCCACCAAAGTTTCCAGATCGTCCACTTCTTGTCCTACCAGACGGTAGGCATTGCGTCCGTCGTTCTTGGCCACGATGAAAAGGTCCACATAGTCCAGCATGCGCTGCCGTTCCACTTCCTCGGCGGGCATCTGGCCCTTCTCCGAAGGCATGGCCACCAGCACCGCGCGTGCCTCGCTGAGTCTGCCCTGACCCATCAGCAGCCCGGCTTCGGCGTAACGCGCGGCATTGGTGCGCAGTTGCTGCCATACCCAGCGCAAGCTGTCCGGGTCGGCATGGGCGCTATCGGTGCGGTACAGGTAGAGCAGGTGGTTCACGGCCTGCGTCATGTTGGTATGCTTCTCGGCCATCTGCGCTTCCAGGGTGAAACGGTAGGTCTTCACATCCCAGCTCGCCCTGATGCTGGCAATGGCGTAGGCAGGCAATGGATAGTTGGCATCGTACTCCGCCCACTTGATGAAACCGTCCTTTTGTGTGGCCTCCGGGTTGGCCACGCAGATCTCCGCCTTGATGGCTACAGGTACGCCCTCCTTGTCCACCAGTTGCTGCAAGGCCTCCACGCTCAGGTAGGGGCTTAGGTTGAGCAGGTAGGTGCGCAACTGCCACACGTCCTGCGGCCAGGTGGTGATGATTTCCTGCACCACCTCGTCCGTATTGCCACCATCGATGAGCTGCTCATAGAGGTAGCGGATGGTGCCGTAGGCGTACTTGTTGCTTTGCAGCAGGGGTTTCAAACTGCTTATGGTGTGCCCACCGCCGATGATGCCCGGCGCGCCGCCCTCACAAGCAGCCCCACCGCTGGTGGCTGGCACCACTTCACTCCCCGGTAGCGTGGACAAGTTCACGGGCTCCTCTTGATCGCCGCTCGGGTCGTACAAGTACACGATCTGTGGCACCCGAGTAGTATTGGTGTAATAGTCGTACGTAGTGCTCTGGTCGAAACGATTCCCAGCGCTGGTGGTTGTTGGCGTGGAGGTCGGATCGCCCCTGGATGCCACGGATGGTGTGCCAGGCTGCGTAGGTAACATCACCTTGGGCTTTTCTGCTCATCAGGTTCGTAGCGTTGCCGGTGTTGAGGTTGCAGAGCAACTGCAGGCCTATGATGTTCTCGTTCGCGCCATCGACGTCGGCACAAATACCCTCGCCAATGAAGCCACGCTCCAGACCGGTGCAGCGGTTCTCGCTCACCACATCGTTATGGTCCGCGGTATAGCCCACTACAATGCCCTCCGTTGGTGCGCTGGCTGGTGCATCGGGAGAAGCCGCCAAACGGTTGTTCTGGATGGCCAGGCCCCAGGACTTGGTGGTGAAGATGCCGCGCTGGTGGTCATCAAACGATTCGTCCTCGTCACCATCCATGGTGATCCCCGACCAACGCCCCAATTTGATGTCGTTGTCGGTGATGGCCAGCCCTGCCTCGCCACTGATGAACACGGCGCAGACGTTATCGGTGAAAGTGCAGTTGCTCACGATGCTATAGACGTTGCCGTTGCTGGTGGTGCTATGCACACCGTGATCCAAGTTACGGAACACGTTGGGCGCCGTGTTGGTGCCTGTGCCGTACGGCAGGTTGGTGGTCACCGTGAACCCGCTGTTGAACAGTTCCACACCATGGCCCAATTGGGCGCTGGTGAGGCTGGGAATGTCGGTACGTTCATTAACGAAGGTGCAGCCCATGAAGGCGGAAGCATCACGGTCCGTGAGGCGCACATGCGCCTTGGGGTATAGTGCTGGATCGTTCAGTTCGCGCGTAGTGCGGAAGGTGCAGTCCTTGAAACGCGTAAGCCCTTGGTAGTTATCCATCTCCAGCGGATCATAAGGTACCACAGCGGGCCAGCCGCCGGGGTGCATCACCACATCATAGACGTTATTCTCGAAGGCAGCGTTGTGCGCCACCACGCTACCGCCCACCCAGAAGTTCACGTCATCGAAGCCGACGAAGCCGGGGTTGGTGGGGTCGCCGAACCCGGCCAGTATGCCGCAGTGGGCGTTGGTGATACGTGCACCGCTTTCCAGGAATACCCGGCCTTGTGCGGGATCCATGTCGTAGGCGTAGTCCACGCCGAAGGCTTTTACGCCATCCCACATGCCAGCGGCCGCACCGCAGCCCATCCAATTGCGGAGGGTGCCTCCGTTGCGGACGATGAGCGTGCCGCCGGGTTCAACGACCAAGTTGGTGGTGAGCGAGGGTGTGCTTTCCGCGAAACCGATGTGGGCACCATCAATGGTGAGGGTGGCACCATTCTCCACCACGATGCTGCCCGCAACGTTGTGGTTCTCGGTCCAGAGTTCGTCGTTGCCTTGGGTGATGCGATACTCGCCGCTCCCATTCAAGGCCAGGTTGGCATCGGCGACATTGAATTTGAAGAGGACGATGCTGGCCCATTCGTCCAATGTGATGGGGTCACCCCCGGTGCCCCCTTGGTAAAAGTTGCCGTACACATCGCTCCAGCAATCGGTGGTGGGGCCGGTAATGATGAACTCCGATGGCTCGCCTTCCCCAACCGAGGGATCGTGGATGTTCTGATCACCGGGTTCCTGCAAAGGACAGTTGTAGCGGAGGATGTGATTGGGCAACACCTCATTGGTGTAGTAAGCGGGGTCCAGGGTCACGATGTCGGTACGCACGTGATCGATATCCACCAGATTGCCACCGCCCACAGGCAAGGCCGCCATGCCATATTGCGCATTGCCTAAGGAAATGGCAAAGCGATCAACCTCTGGTGCATCGGGTACGAAAAGAATGACCTCCTGCTCCAGCCAATCCTCTTTGAGCTGGATGTAATACGAGGGGTCCACCACTGCGGAGGCCGTATTGACCAGAGGTGCTATGCGTATCGCATCGGCGGTATTGGATCGAGCCCGGAGGGTGAAGCGGTAGGTCGTGCTTGCGGGTGTCGGGGCGGACCCAGGGTCGATGACGGTGGCAGAAGAGGCGGCCAGTGCCCAGCGCTCACAATAGAGCTGATCGGTGAATCGTTTGAAGTGACCGTCCGATGCGCCTTGACCGGTGCCGGCTGCGGCATTGGACCAAGTGTTGTCCGCGGCTGTGCAATCCGTGCTATGGAATGCCACCGGCGCACTACTGGTCACTTCATAATCCTTCAGGTGCAGCGGGCTTGTGAACGACACATCGCTGGGCTCGACCAGCGAATTCCACCCGGCCATGGTAAAGGGAATGATCCGGGGCCGCTCCACGTCAGTGAGATAGAGCCCCGTCGTTTGGTACGCGTCGCTATTGAACTCCATGTAGTGCGTTACCGGGTTGAACGGGTTGAAGCAGTAGTTGCCGGAGTAAGTCCCGAAATCAACGCGCGGCCTGGACGTGCCGTTCCATGAGGTGGCTTCTATCTGGAACAACCACAGTGGCCACTGGTCCCGACGCAAGGAGTAAAGGATGTTGCCCGACACAAGATCATCGAAATTCTACTGGTACACACTGGTGAAACACCCTCTACTTAGCATGCTCAATTGGGCACCCCTGGTGCCGAACACCGTATTGTCCGTGATCCTATTGCCTTGCATGCCCACTGGAAACTGGTTATTAGGGTCGGTGGTATCGATGCCGAGCGGCTCGTGATCCACGGCTATACCGTTACCCACTCCCGTGATCGTATTGGATGTCACCGTCGTATTGCGGATACGGGTATTGCCGAAGTAGATGCCCACGGTCTTGTCGTCCTGGAAGCCCCCGTTGGTAGCACTGCTGGTTACGCTACCCACTGCGTCGGTGACGATGTTGTTCCTGACCTGAAGGCCATCGACGCGATCGAAGGTGATGCCAGCATGGTCGTTCAGGATCCGACTGTAATCAATGACCCTGTTGTTCTCCACAACGAGTTCTCCGACCAGGTCGGGGTCATCCTCACCACCCACGGTGATCCCGCTCCCCCCTGCGCGCTGTATAAGGTTGTTCCGCACGATCGCATCATTACCACTCGAAACGATCGCGGTGGCATCGGCGAAACCAGGGCCTGTATGCCCAGGTTCCAGATTCACGTCGCGGAATATGTTCTCATCGATAGTTACCCGCCTGACTCCGTGGCGATGCCCATGCCATGGATCCGCTCGAATAGATTAGCACGGTAAAAGCAATCGCGCGGAAGGCCTGTCGGATATTCATTGTACTCTACGATGCCATGTGTGAGGTCCCGGAAGTGGCAATTCTCCACCTTGACGAAACGGTGTGGACCGCTTCGCATCCGCACAGCCACGCCGTAGGTCTGCGCCAGATAGT
>JADJKO010000006.1 GCA_016705955.1 Flavobacteriales bacterium | reverse complement strand
GGTTGCTCAAGCTTCTCTGACATTCTTCGTCGCATCTTCGTTCGGATGGACGATGGTGTTCTTGGCATTCCCGCAGGAGGCTGGTTGACTTTGGTCGGCTACGCGTTCTTGCCGTGCGCTTGGTGGCTCCATCAACACGGAAAGATCCGCAGGTGCATTGCGGTGCTTGCCCTTTGTACCGGCCTGTTGCGGTTTGGTCCTTCAATGGACCCTTGCTTGCACGAATGGGACGAACAATATCATGCGCTTGTGGCCAAGCACCTGATCGCTCATCCGCTCACGCCGACCTTGTATGACGATGCCGTTCTTCCGCACGGTGATGGAACCTGGTCGAACACGCGGATCTGGTTGAACAAACCTCCTCTTTCCCTCTGGGCGATCGCGCTCTCGCTAAAGACCTTCGGACCAGAGCCGTGGGCGGTCCGAATACCCTCGGTGTTGTTGTCCATGGTCGGGGTGTTGATCCTGTATGCGCTCGCCGCGATGTTGTCCGACCGGAGGATCGCCTTCTGGTCGGCGCTCCTCTTCGCCGTACAGGGTCATTTGATCGAACTGGCATCCGGACGAACGTCGAACGACCATCCGGACACCTTTCTTGTGGTGTTCGTCCTCGCATCCATTTACGCAGCACTCCGGATGGCCAAGGACCAAACGATGCGATGGGCACTCACCTTCGGTGTGCTTACCGGACTTGCCTTCCTCAGCAAGTCTTGGCCTGCGCTGATCGTTGTCCCGGTCGCTTCCGCGTTCCTCCTCCGCGTGCAGCAGTCTCAACGAAATCGAGCGATGCAGTGCCTCATCGTTGGGCTTCTGGCAGCGATGCTGATCGCCTTGCCTTGGACGTGGTACACCACGACGCATTTTCCGGAAGAAGCTGCCATCACCGCCAGTGCTCACTGGCGGCATTTCACCGAGGGCCTCGAGGACCATGGTCGACCATGGACTTATTTCTGGGTCCAATTGCCGATGATCAATGGCGAGTTGGCACCGCTCGCATTGCTCTGGTTCTTCTTCCTTCCATTCCGGAAAGAGCCTAGGAAACACGCAGCATTGCTGTTGTGGTGGCTTGTGCCCTTCATTGTGTTCTCGTTCGCACGAACGAAGATGCCCGGGTACACCGCGATCTCGGTCCCGGCGATATGCATCATATTGGGTTCGGCCATTGTCGAATGGTCTTCACTCCATTCTCCCACGCGCACTTTTCGATCGATGAGTCGGATCGGCGCCCTTGCACTTGTCCTGCTTCCGTTGCGCTTTTCGCTCGACCGCACCCGCCCATTGGAGATCGTAGCACCGCGCTACACGATTCCCCAAACCCTGATGAATGTTCCGGAACGGACAGTGGTCGAATACTGCTCTGATCCCATCGCGATGATGTTCCACACTTCAGTTGCTGCATCGTACCGTGATGGCCTTCCCTCGGGAGCGAAAGTCCGATACGAAGCCTTGGGATATGGTTTCCTACGGTGTGCGGAGTGAAGGACCATTGCTCGATCGCTTTCCGAGCGAGCTTGAGCGGCTATCTTCGGCGCCCCAATACCTACCCAGGTGGCGGAATCGGTAGACGCGCTGGTCTCAAACACCAGTGAAGCAATTCGTGCGGGTTCGAGTCCCGCCCTGGGTACCAGAGCATGTGCTCATGTGGACATGTGACCATGTGCGCATGGCGGATCGGCCTACCAGTGTGCGTTCATGAAGGCATGAGCACATGGACACACGGGCACATGGAGCCCCGGATGCAACAGGATTCGCTCGTTTACATCGACCCGAAGAAGCAGGGGCGCTACGATCACGCCTACATGCGTATGGCGGTGGAGTGGGCGCGCCTGAGCCACTGCACGCGTAAGAAAGTGGGCGCCCTCATCGTGAAAGAGGGCATGATCATCAGCGATGGGTACAACGGTACCCCGACCGGTTTCCCGAATGATTGTGAGGACGACGGAGGGATTACCCACTGGTATGTCCTGCATGCCGAAGCGAATGCGATCATGAAGGTGGCGCGCAGCACGAACAATGCGCGGGGCGCCACGCTCTACCTCACGCATTCACCTTGCCGCGAATGCAGCAAATTGATCCTCCAAGCAGGGATCAAGCGACTGGTCTACCTCGACGCCTACAAGGATCCATCGGGGTTGGAGTTGTTGCAGAACGGCGGTTTGTTGGTCAGCAAGCTCGACAAGGTGTAGCGCATGGACCCGCAACGGCACCGGATCTCCCCCTTCGTCCCCTTGATGATCGCGCTTGCCTTGGTGGCCGGCTTGCTCCTCGGTCGTGGCATGCAGGCCGATGAGGGACCGATGAGGATATTCCATCTGCGGGCACCCACCGCGGCGGAGAAGGTGGGGCAGGTGCTGGACCTGATCGACCGGCAGTACGTGGATAGCGTGGAGAAGGGCGCGCTGGTGGAAGAGGTCATACAGGATCTGCTACAACGATTGGATCCGCACAGCTACTACCTGAGCGCGAAAGAGCTCCGCGCGGCGACCGAGCCCTTGGAGGGAAGCTTTGATGGTATCGGGGTTGAATTCGCGATCCAACGGGACACCGTGGTGGTGGTCTCGCCAGTTGAAGGAGGTCCCAGTGCTGCCTTGGGCATTCGCGCCGGTGATCGGATCCTTCGGGCGGATAGCACCGCGATATCCGGAGTGAGCATCACCAATGAAGGGGTGATGAAACTGTTGCGCGGTCCGCAAGGAAGTAAGGTGACGGTGCTGCTATCGCGGCGAGAACGAAAGCTTCCGTTCGAAGTGACCATTACGCGTGGGAAGATCCCGATCAACAGCTTGGCGGCCGCATTGATCTGGCCGGATGGTGTGGGCTACATCAAGCTCTCCCGCTTCGCGAAGAACACGCACGCGGAATTCCTGGAGGCCGCCAACTCCTTGCGGAACCAAGGCATGACCAAGTTGGTGCTGGATCTACGCGGGAACGGGGGTGGATACCTCACCGCCGCAGTGGACCTTGCCGATGAGTTCCTCTCCAATGGTCAGGTGATCGTGTACACGATGGGGCTTCACTCGCCACGCAGGGATTTGATCGCTACTGATCGTGGGTCCTTCGAGGATATTCCCTTGGCCGTGCTGATCGATGAAGGTTCCGCCAGCGCGAGCGAGATCATCGCAGGCGCGATCCAGGACAACGATCGAGGCGTGATCATCGGTCGAAGGTCCTTCGGTAAGGGGCTTGTACAGGAGCATGTGGACCTTCCGGACAGCAGCGCCATCCGTTTGACCACCGCCCGTTACTACACCGCCAGCGGTCGTTCCATCCAGAAGGCCTACGGTGTAGGGGTGGATTACAATGCCGAATTCGACGGTCGTTTCGCACATGGTGAACTCCTCTCCGCGGACAGTATCCACATGGACACGACCCATGTGTACCGCACGCTTTCCGGTCGGAAGGTCTATGGCGGTGGCGGTATCATGCCGGATCTCTTCGTTCCCGCCGATACCGCGGACGGGTCCAGGTTCCTGACGGACTTGTTCTTCACGGGTGTCCTCAACCAATTCACATTCGATCTTGCGGATAAGGACCGCACTCGATTGAAGGCCATGGGATCCCCGAAGGCCTTTGCCGATCGTTATGAAGTCCCCAACCTCGTGTTGGAGGACCTGCGGGCCTTCGCACGGGGACAAGGCGTTAAAGATGCGCCCGGGGAACTGGAACGCTCTCGCGGCACGATCATCTCACGTCTAAAGGCTGGAATTGCCCGGAACATCTGGGGCGATGAAGGGTTCTATGAGGTCCTGCTCCGGTCGGATCCGGCCTTCAAGCGGGCACAGGGTGAACTGGCCCACCCAACGGTGGTTCTTCACAAGAAGTAGTGCGTCGGAAAATGAAAAAGGGACCCGAGGTCCCTATTCCATTTGATGCGTGCGTGTTCTTGTTGTGAACAACCGGTCTGTTAGGACCCGTTCTCACTTCGCCGGAGCCACAACAGCGGCAGCGGCAGCAGCGATGCTATCAGCCTGTACCTGAGCAGCAGCGGCAGCAGCAGCGGCCTCATCGGCCATGCGCATGCTATCTGCACGCAGAACAGCGGAGATACTGTCAGCCACAGCCTTGGCTTGGGCCTCCATTTCGGCCTGTGAAGGACCGCAGGCAACTACGAAGGCTGCCATGCTGGCCAAAAGCGCGATCTTCTTGAACATTGTGTTTGGTACGTTTGGTGAAAGTGGCCGCAAATGTAGACGTTCCCCGTTCACCTGCAAGAAGTATTGCATCCATGTGCAAGTATCTTAGCCGGATCACTGGAATCCACCTACCAAAACACCTCGGACCATGCCCTTCCAACTTCCTGCATTGCCATACGCGTTCAACGCTCTAGAGCCTCATATCGACGCCAGAACCATGGAGATCCACCATGGCAAACACCACCAGGCCTACGTGAACAACCTGAACAAGGCTATTGAAGGAACCCCTTGGGATGGTCAGTCCATCGAGGAGATCATGAAAGGGCTGGATATGGCGAACATGGCGGTCCGCAACAACGGTGGCGGCCATTACAACCACAGCCTGTTCTGGACGGTGATGAGCCCCAAGGGTGGCGGGGACCCAGCCGGTGATCTCGCCGCAGCGATCGAGAAGGACCTTGGCGGGTTCGGTGCATTCAAGGAGAAATTCGGTTCAGCCGGTGCTACCCGCTTCGGAAGCGGTTGGGCGTGGTTGTGTGTGCAGAAAGGCGGGAAGCTGGAGGTTTGCTCCACCCCGAACCAGGACAATCCGCTCATGCCCGGCACCGGTTGCGGAGGCACCCCCATCCTTGGATTGGATGTATGGGAGCATGCCTACTACTTACATTATCAGAACCGTCGCCCGGATTACATCGCGGCTTTCTGGAACGTGGTGGACTGGACCGAAGTGGGCAGGCGCTATGCCGCCGGACGATAGGTCCTTGGTAGCCATTGAACAGGTGGTGGAGCAGCCTAGCTTTGGGCGCATGAAAGACGCGGCTTACGGGTTGATCATTGCCTTATCGTTGGTGCTGAAGAGCAGCTCCGCAGTGGCCGGTGGACCCTATCAAACCCTCGTTGACCCAGCCATTATCAGCGTGGTCATCGAGGTGGACACTGCGGATCCCACAAAGCCGGAGAACACCCGGTTGATGGCGAGTGCTCTCGCGGTACTTCTAGGTCCCTTCGGAGCCCACCGGCTGTACTTGGGTACGAACACCACGGTGGCGGTGGTCTACGGCCTGACCTTCGGCGGCTTCGGGGTGCTGGCGCTGATCGACCTGGGTCACCTCCTGTTCTCGAAGGACCTGGACCGGTTCCGGAACAACGACCGGGTGTTCATGTGGACACGCGAACGCGAGCCTACTCCACCGTAACGCTCTTGGCCAGGTTGCGGGGCTGATCCACGTTGCAACCACGCATCACAGCGATGTGATAACTCAGCAGTTGCAGCGGCACCACGCTTAGAAGCGGCACCAACTGGTCCGCGGTATCGGGGATCTCGATCACATGGTCGGCCAAGCCCTTCACCACGGTATCGCCTTCGGTCACAATGGCGATGATCTTCCCTTTGCGGGCTTTCACCTCCTGGATATTGCTGACCACCTTCTCGTAACTCGCCCCTTTGGTGGCGATCACGATCACAGGCATCTCCTCATCGATCAAGGCGATCGGGCCGTGCTTCATCTCCGCGGCCGGATAGCCCTCCGCGTGGATGTAGCTGATCTCCTTCAGTTTCAGGGCGCCTTCCAATGCGACGGGGAAGCTGGACCCGCGTCCGAGGTACAGCGCGTTCGCCGCGTTCTTGTAGATATCCGCGATGTATTTGATCTGTGGCTCTTTGGCCAATACCCGCTGCACCTTGTCCGGGATCGCTTCCAACTCGTTCAGCAACCGGTTGAATGAGCTGCCACCAAGGGCGCCCTTCTTCTGGCCGATCATCAACGCGAGAAGGGTAAGCACCGTTACCTGTGCCGTGAAGGCCTTGGTGCTGGCCACCCCGATCTCCGGACCGGCGTGGGTGTAGGACCCTGCGTGGGTGATCCGGGCGATGCTACTTCCAACGACATTGCAGATGCCGAAAATGGTGGCGCCACGGCCCTTGGCAAGTTCGATCGCTGCCATGGTATCAGCGGTCTCCCCGCTTTGACTGATGGCAATGATGATGTCCTCCTCGTTCACGATCGGGTTCCTGTACCGGAACTCGCTCGCATACTCCACTTCGACCGGGATCCGTGCGAAGTCCTCGATCAGGTACTCTCCCACCAAACCGGCGTGCCAGCTGGTGCCGCAGCCCACGATGAGGATCCGTTTCGCATTGATGAGTTTCTGCTCGAAGTCCAGGATACCTCCCAGAACAACTTCACCTTTCGCCAAGTTCAACCGGCCACGCATACTGTCCCGAATGCTCCGTGGTTGCTCATGGATCTCCTTGAGCATGAAGTGATCGTAACCACCCTTCTCCAAGGCTTCCAAGTGCATTTCCAGCTCTTGGATGAAGGGTGTCTTGTCCTGGTTCTTGATGTTCCTGATGCGCAAGCCGTGTGTCCGATCGATCACCGCGATCTCCCCATCCTCCAGGTAAACCACGTTCCGTGTGTGCTCGACGATCGGTGTGGCATCACTCGCAATGAAGTGCTCCGAACCGTTCTCCCCAATGCCGATCACGAGCGGTGAACTCTTTCTGGCAGCCACCAGGGAGTCCGGGGCCTTCCGGTCGATCACGACGATGGCATAGGCGCCTACGACGCTGTCCAATGCAAGCCGCACGGCCTCCACGAGATCCACGCCTTCCGTGCGCTGCACATCGTCTATCAGGTGTACCAATACCTCGGTGTCCGTATCGCTGTGGAACGTGTGCCCGCGATGGGTGAGTTCCTCCTTGATCGCCGCGTAATTCTCGATGATCCCATTGTGGATCAATGCCAGGTCACCGCTGGTCGACTGATGCGGGTGTGCATTCACATCATTCGGCGGGCCGTGTGTGGCCCAGCGGGTATGCCCGATACCGAGCGAGCCCTTCATGGAACGACCGTTCACATGGCTTTCCAGATCACTGACCTTCCCTTGGCACTTATGAATGCTCAGCACACCTTGTTCGAGAAGAGCGACCCCAGCGCTGTCGTAGCCCCGGTATTCCAAGCGCTTCAGCCCATTCAGCAGGATGGGGTACGCATCCTTGTCTCCGATATAGGCTACAATGCCGCACATGATCACTGATCAGTAATCGGTAAATGTAAGTTTCAGCCGCATCGGGGTTTCCGTTGCCCCGGGGCCGCTCAGGATCACCCGGTTCGCGCTCACCCCTCCGCTACCGGGGATCACTTCGACCCCGGTGTTCTCAAGGGTCCCGTTGAGCAACTGTTGGATGTAACGGGTGATATTGAACCGGTACGCGCGCTCCTCTGGTCGATAGAAACCATCGATAGCGCCGATCCCATTCAACTGATCAGGAAGGAACGCATCCGCACCATTCGCATCCTTCCGGAAGAGGAAGAGTTGAGTGGGTGGTACGTAGTACGGATAGTAGGTTCCGTGAACGGGTAGAACGAGTTCGGCCTTCGCAAGGATCCGTCCTTCACCACCGAATGCCATGATATCCGGGAATCGGATAGCTGTACGCATCCCTGCCAACGCTTGGATGTAGGTGGTCGGTTGCATGTTGATCGTGTCGGCAAGCGCGAGTTGAAGTCCGCCGTCGATGGCCCGATCGAATTGGTGTTCGACCACCGTGTAGCGCGCGCTGTTCGAATTGATCGGCAGATCGAGTGTTCGGGATACGACCGGATCCGCATTCGTGTCCCGGTAGTAGAGGGTGGCCTTCGATGCGGAGGCGATCAGGTCGAAGTAGAGAATGCCGCCTTGGTTCGGAAGCAGCCCCGTCGGGTTCGCCCGCACATAGAACCCTTTGAAGAACTGTAGGAACTGGTCATTATCCGCCATGTTCGACGTGCCGATGGCATTCACGAAACGCTCGGCTAGAGCCATAGAGAGCCGGATCCGGATCTGTGGAGCCAGCGAACCCCTCCGATGACCGGTCGTGTCGTCGGTTTCGGTGTGATGCTACCGCCACGGGTAGCCACCAAGTCATCATTCACGAAACTTGGAATGCGATCCGATCGATAGCTGGAATCAACCGTAATGGATTCGCTGAGCTCAAAGGCTTCGAAGACCTGCGGGTCCAGGTTCCCGTATGCATTATTGAATCCGTCGAAAGCAAAGGCCAATACCAGGCTGTCGGCAACGAGGCCGCTGGTATCCGTATCTATACCGATGTTGGTGCCCCCGGAAGGAGGATCGGGTGATGATCCCGCGTTCACGACCCCGAACTGCGGGTCGAGATAGGTTCCCAGCAATTGCCGGGAAAGGCCATTGGTCCGTATGGACGAGTCGGCGATGGTGAACGCATGGATCCGTGCTGTATCAACACTCACCTCCAGCCGGTCTCCGGGTAGAAGATCCAAACCCAATTCCTCTTCTGGTTTGCGGCATCCGGTCACGACCAGCAAAGCCGCTAGCGCCCAAACTCCTTTCGGAACAAGGTCCTTCATGGACGGTTGGCGTTGTGGGATCACACCAAGGCCGCTTCCAGCACACTGTGGTAGAAGTCCGCGTGTGCATCCAGCAGGTCATCTCCTGGATAGGCCAAGGTGGGCTTGTCGACCGACTTCACAGCCGACTCCAATCCCTTGCTCAATTTGGGGGATGCCTTCACGACCGCATCGCTCAGGCCCATACCGAACTTGTACAGGTCGTCCGTGGTCGGTTTGGCGAGGTTCTTCAAGATGTTCTTGTCAAAGCCCTCCATGGCCAACTTCTTCACCATGTCCTTGTCCAGCGGTTCCGACTTCTGGTCGTATACGCTGAACACCAACTTGGCATTCTCGAAGTGCGGGTCATCCGCGAAATAGTGCCGGATGTACAGGGGAACGAACGCGGTCATCCAGCCGTGGCAATGGATGATATCCGGAACCCAGCCCAATTTCCTTACGGTTTCCAGGACCCCGCGACCGAAGAAGAGCGCCCGTTCGTCGTTGTCGGGGTAGAAGTCGCCGTCCGGAGTGTATGTAGAGGCTTTTCGCTTGAAGTACTCCTCGTTGTCGATGAAGTAGACCTGCATCCGGGCGCTAGGGACACTAGCCACCTTGATCAGCAGGGCATGATCCGTATCGTTGATGATCAGGTTCATCCCACTCAGCCGGATGACCTCGTGCAATTGGTGCCTGCGCTCGTTGATGCAGCCGAATTTCGGCATGAACACCCGGATCTCATTGCCTCGATCCAGGATACCCTGGGGTAGGTTACGCGACACCTTGGCCATCTCCTCCGGAATGTCCATGAAAGGGGAAATGGACTGGGAGATGGTTAACACCTTCACATTCTTCAAGCTCATATGGGGCGGGGGGAATTCGGGTACAAAAATATAGACTTTTCAGGGGAACATCAACGCGGGCGCCTAGTTTCGGCGGCTCAAGCCGCGTCAACAGGGCTTATTCCGTGAAGATCCTCACCACCCCGGAACACGCTGTGGAATGGTCCGCCCAGTCGCGCTTAGCTGGTCGATCCATAGGCTTCGTGCCGACCATGGGCGCCTTGCATGAAGGCCACTTGGACCTGGTTCGTCGAGCGCGTACGGAGAACGGTGTCGTGGTCTGTAGCATATTCATCAACCCGCTACAATTCAATGATGCTGCGGATCTGGCTCGTTACCCCGTTCGAACCACGGAGGACCGGTCCATGCTGGAGAAGGCCGGTTGCGATGCCTTGTTCTCTCCGCGCAAGGAGGAGTTGTTCGCGGGTTTCAGCCCGTCGCAATATGATCTGGGTGGTCTTGATGAGTTCTGGGAAGGGCCGTCCAGGCCAGGTCATTTTCAAGGTGTAGTGAATGTGGTGGAAAGGCTTTTTCATTTCGTTCGTCCCGATTCCGCCTATTTCGGGGAAAAGGACCGTCAACAGCTTCACATCCTCCACTCCGTCGCCGACCGCTACCGGTGGGCCGAGCGGATCATCGCTTGCCAAACGGTTCGAGAATCCGATGGATTGGCGCTGAGTTCCAGAAACTTGCGACTGAATGCTTCCGATCGCTCCTCCGCTTTAGCGTTGGTCCGTGCGCTCCGTTCAGCGGCGGACACCGCGTGGACCAACTCTGTAAGCGCAACCATCGACGTCGGGGCCGCCGTGCTTAGGAATACCTCCGGGGTGATACCGGACTACTTCGGCATCGCGCATCCGGAAACATTGGCCCCACTTTCCGACTGGGGTGACCTATCCGAAGCCATCGCTTTGGTGGCAGCCCAAGTAGGACCGGTGCGATTGATCGACAACATCACCCTGACCCGGCCAGCATGAAGAAGGCACTGGTCAATGCGCTGAAGATCCTGGTGCCACTGGCGATCGGTGTCTGGTTGATCCACAAGCAATACAGCGATCTGAGCACAGCACAGCGGGTTGAACTGTTCACCGCGTTCCGTGCTGCTGATCTCGGCTGGCTGGCTCTTGCAATTGTGATCGGATGGTTCGCGCACGTCAGTCGTGGTTGGCGGTGGCGCTACCTGCTGGACCCCCTTGGGTACAAGCCGGGTTTCTGGAGCTGTTACCACGCTGTGATGATCGGCTACTTCGTGAACATGTTCATTCCACGGGCCGGGGAAGCAAGCCGCGCTGCATCACTTTACAGGGTGGAGCAGGTGCCCTTCGACAAAGGCTTCGGAACGATCATGGCGGAACGTGTGGTGGACATGGTCGTGCTTGGACTTCTGGGCGTCCTCGCTATGCTCATGCAGTTGGACAAACTCGACCTCTTCCGGACGCGGATCGAACAGTTCCGCTCGGAACAGACAGTGAGCGCGGAGAGCAGCGGTGGTTGGGGTCTGTGGATCGCTTTGGGCGTGGCGTTGGCTCTTCTCGCAGGGGTCTATCTCCTGGTCACCCGGCCGGCACTGCGATCAAGGGTCATGGATCTGATCCGTGGTTTCATGGAAGGCCTGCGCACCGTCTTCCTGACCCGGAAGAAAGGACTGTTCATCCTGCACACCCTACTGATCTGGGCTTCCTACCTCGGGATGTTCCAGGTCGGCTTCTATTGCCTCCCGAGCATGGTGGACGTACCATTCGCAGGGATCCTAGCGGGCTTCATCGCCGGCGCGATCGGGATCATCCTGGTACAGGGCGGGATCGGGGTATACCCGGCTTTCGTCGCACTCATCGTTGGGGTGTACATGCCTGCTCCGGATGGTGGTGGACTTGCTCCGACCTGATGCGCTCGCCATGGGTTGGCTTCTGTGGGCTGCGCAGATGGTGATGATCATCGTGCTGGGTGGCGTCTCGTTACTTTTGACAGCCTTGAAACGAACTCCTTCCACATGAGTACCGCTGAAGCACCCATAGTAACGGACAAACGTGTCGTGGATCGAGTGAACGCCGAGCGGTTGTGCAACATCTGGCGTATGAAGGGCGACCGGATCGTGTTCACCAACGGATGCTTCGACATTCTGCATCGCGGTCATGTGGAATACCTCCAAGAGGCCGCGGCCTTAGGAGATCGCCTCGTGATCGGCGTGAACAGCGATGCCAGTGTGAAGCGATTGGAGAAGGGTGCAGACCGCCCGTTGAATGACCAGGACAGCCGGGCGAAGGTCCTGTCCGCAATGCGCTTCGTGGATGCCGTGGTGATCTTCGAGGAGGATACCCCGCTTGAGTTGATCACCGCACTTGCACCCGACGTGCTCGTGAAAGGTGGTGACTGGACCGAGGATCGGATCGTGGGCGCCAAGGTTGTGCGCGCGAACGGTGGCGATGTCCGCAGCCTGAAGACCGTGGATGGTTTCTCCACAACAGCACTCGTGGAGAGGATCCGCCGTGGCTAAGGTCCGCTCCCATTTCGTTTGTCAGCAGTGCGGCACCAGCCATCCGCAATGGCTCGGGCAATGCAAACAATGCCATGCGTGGAACACCTTGGTCGAGGAGGTGTTGGATCGCGTGGTGGAGAAACGAGGCGCGCCATCAAGCACCCGCTCCAAGACCCCCTCACCCGTCGCCATTTCGGATATCCCTGAGCAGGACGATCCGAGGATCCCACTGACCGACAGCGAGCTTTCCCGGGTTCTTGGCGGTGGCCTTGTACCGGGCAGCATCACGCTGATCGGCGGTGAACCAGGTATCGGCAAGAGCACCTTGTTGCTGCAAACCGCATTGCGGAACCCGCACTTCAAGACGCTGTATGTTTCCGGTGAGGAAAGTGAACACCAAGTGCGCATGCGGGCGGAGCGTTTACAGAAGAGCGCCGGTGAAGGACTCTTGGGCGGCAGCGATTGCTTCATCCTCACAGAGACGAATACGCAGAACATCCTCAAGCATATCGAAGCGCTGCGTCCTGCGCTAGTGGTGATCGATAGTGTGCAAACCCTGCATACCGCTTCACTGGAAGCCAGTCCTGGCAGCGTAGGGCAAGTGCGCGAATGCACCGCTGAACTGATGCGCTATGCCAAGGCCACCGGGATCCCCATGGTGCTCATCGGGCACATCACCAAGGATGGTGCGATCGCAGGCCCCAAGGTGTTGGAGCACATGGTGGATTGCGTGTTGCAGTTCGAAGGCGATCGCGATCATGCCTACCGCTTGTTACGGCCATTGAAGAACCGTTTCGGGAGTACCAACGAGTTGGGCATCTACGAAATGCGCGGGAGCGGATTGGACATCGTGGAGGACCCGAGCCAGGTCCTGCTCGGTGATCGACGTGAACGACCCAGTGGTGTGGTGGTGGCCGCCACGCTCGAAGGCATGCGCCCACTTCTGGTGGAAGTACAGGCGTTGGTGAGCAGCGCGGTGTATGGAACGCCCCAGCGCAGTTCCACCGGTTTCGATCTGCGGCGATTGAACATGTTGCTCGCCGTCCTCGAAAAACGATGCGGCTTCCGGTTGGGCCAGAAGGATGTCTTCCTCAATCTCGCGGGTGGCTTTCGTGTGGAGGAACCAGCTATGGACCTTGCGGTGGTGTGTGCCGTACTCAGCAGCAACGTGGATATCGCTGTCCCGATGGATACCGCCTTGTGTGGTGAAGTGGGACTTACCGGCGAAGTGCGTCCGGTGGCACGCACGGATCAACGGATCGCAGAAGCTGCCAAATTGGGTTTCGCGCGGATCATTCTTCCTGCGGGAACAAAAGGCCTCGCGCCGACGAAGGGGATTGAGGTGGTTAGTGTTGCGCGCGTCGAGGACGTTCTCGCGCGTCTCTTCGGTTGAGGGATCGGTTCGATGAGCCAACCATTTTCGGTCGGTCACGTCATTGACCCAACCGGTCATCGACACCAACCTGCGTCGTGTTCCGGGTGGATGGGAACCACTCTGTGGAAGGACAACAAGGCGACCGAATGGAGCAACCCGTCACGACCACCATCGACCATTGTACGTTCACCTTCCTAGCACCACGGTTATTGGAACAACGCTTCCACTCCACCGCGAGGTTCAACATCTCCACACTCCGCGATGTGACCAAGGTGCGCGACAAATTGTGCGGAAAGGAACCCTGCGCGGTCATGGTGGTGATCCCCTTTGAGGTCCCGGTGGATCCATCCGCTACGAACGTCGATCACTTCACCGGGCAACGGAATAAGCGCCTGATCCACGCGTTGGCGATCGTGGCGGAGGGCGCGCAAATGCACAGTGTGTCGAAGTTCTACTTCAACTGGTACCCTCAGATCTTTCCCGTGTGCGTATTCGATGCGACCCCTGAAGCGCTGAAGTGGCTCAAGGCATCCTTGACGGAGCGGGTAACGGAAGTGTGAATCCTATTTGAACGCCGGGATGCCGGTCACCTCGGCACCGGTGATCAACAGGTGGATATCGTGCGTGCCTTCGTAGGTCACCACACTTTCCAGGTTCATCATATGGCGCATGATCGGGTATTCGTTCGTGATCCCCATGCCGCCAAGGATCTGCCGTGCCTCGCGAGCCACGGTCAACGCCAGGTGTACGTTGTTCCGCTTCGCCATGCTGATCTGCGCCGTAGTCGCACGGCCTTCATTGCGCAACACACCCAAGCGCCATGTGAGCAGTTGTGCTTTGGTGATCTCGGTGATCATCTCGGCAAGCTTCTTCTGCGTTAATTGAAAGCCGCCGATCGGTTTGCCGAACTGGATGCGTTGTTTGGAGTACCGAAGTGCGGTATCGTAACACTCCATGGCCACGCCGAGCGTACCCCAAGCGATGCCATAACGCGCGCTGTCCAAGCAGCCGAGCGGCGCACCAAGCCCGCTCTTGTTCGGCAAGAGGTTGGCTTTCGGAACCTTCACATTGTCAAAGACCAATTCACCGGTCGGGCTGGCACGCAGGGATAGTTTGCCGTGCGTGGTGGGTGTGGTGAATCCTTCCATTCCGCGCTCCACGATCAATCCATGGATCCTGCCTTCCGTGTTCTCCGCCTTCGCCCACACCACCGCGATGTCCGCGATCGGGCTGTTGCTGATCCACATCTTGGCGCCGTTCAGGAGATAGTGGTCGCCCTTGTCCTGGAAGGTCGTCACCATGCCGCTTGGGTTGCTTCCGTGATCGGGTTCGGTCAATCCGAAACAACCGATCTTCTTCCCTTGGGCAAGTAGTGGCAACCACTTCTTCTTCTGTTCCTCGCTGCCGTACTTCCAGATCGGGTACATCACCAGCGAGCCTTGTACGCTACACAGACTACGCAGTCCACTATCCACGCGCTCGATCTCCTGCATGATCAGCCCATAGCTGATCTGGTCCAGACCCATACCCCCGTATTCGGTCGGCACCATCGGCCCGAACGCACCGATCTCCGCAAGACCAGGAATGATCTCCGGATGGAACTCGGCCTTCTCGAAGCTCTCCTCGATGATCGGCTTCAAGTGTTTGCTCACATACTTCCGCGCTGTATCGCGGATCAGCTTATGCTCCTCCGTGAGCAGTTCGTCCATCAAGTAGTGGTCATGGCTTTGGAACAGGTCCGTGGCGGCTTTCTTCGGGGCGGCAGTGCTGGTGCTCATAGGTTCGTCCGGCTGTTCCGGGGCGGCGAAATTAGAATACCCGGCCCGGGTGCTTCCCACACGGCTATTTTCGCGGCCATGGAGGGATTGCCACGCGCAAGCGATCCATTGTCCGCGGATTGGATCACCTGGGTATTGATCGGATGCCTGCTCGTGCTGGCCACGATCAACGTGGGGTCACCACGTAAATGGCGTGTACTCCGACAATCCGTATTTCGCATGCGCATCGGCAAGCAGACCTTGCGCGAGGAGGTGGATCTGCGCGACCGGAGTGTCCTTGGGTTATTGGCGGTGTCGGCTATTGTGGTCTCCCTTTTCCTCTGGCAGGCTGCGAAATGGCAGGGCATACAGCATCCCCCGTCGTACTACATCCTCTTGATCGGTATCGTGTTACTCCTTGCTGCACAAGGCGTGCTCCTGGGCATCGTTTCCCTGTTGACCCGGAGTGATGGCGGAACGAATGAGTACCTCTATTCGGGCACCCTGCTGTTCACCTCTCTGGGCATCGCACTCTTCCCGATCGTGGCGTTGATCGCGTACAAACCCGAATGGCGCGCGGGTCTGCTGCTCGCCGGAACGATCATCGTTGGCCTGCAACTTCTCTACCGTTGGCTGCGAGGCGCTTGGATCGGGGTGGGTCAGGGGGTCCCGCTGGGCTACATAATCATTTACCTTTGCGCCTCCGAGATCGCGCCGTTGTTACTCGCGATCAACGGTCTCTGGTTCACGATCCACCCGACCTCTCCCACTTAAGCCGACCGGCCTTGAAGATCAAGACCATCCTCGTGTCGCAGCCAGCTCCCACGGACGAGAAGTCGCCCTATCATGAGTTGGCCCGGAAGTACAACCTGAAGATCGACTTCCACGCATTCATCAATGTGGAAGCGGTGCCCGGGCAGGATTTCCGGCAGGAGCGGATCAACATCATGGATCATTCGGCGATCGTGCTCACGAGCCGGAATGCCGTGGATCACTTCTTCCGGATGTGCAAGGAGTTGCGGCTCACGGTGCCGGAGAGCATGAAGTACTTCTGCGTATCGGAGTCAGTGGCGTACTACGTGCAGAAGTACATCGTCTATCGAAAACGGAAGGTCTTCATCGGCAAGCAGACCTTCCTGGACCTGATGGATGTGATCAAGAAGCACAAGGACGAACGCTTCCTTGTGCCGTGCAGCGACATCCAGAAAAGGGAGATACCCAACCTCTTGGACAGGGCTGGTGTGAAATACACCAACGCGGTGTTCTATCGCACCGTGGCAAGCGACCTCAGCAGCTTGAAGAACCTCAGCTATGATATGCTGGTCTTCTTCAGCCCTGGCGGGATCGAGAGTTTGAAGAAGAACTTCCCGAAGTTCAAGCAGAACGGGATCATCATCGCCGCTTTCGGACCCACCACCGCGAAGTCCGTGCGTGACAATGGTTTCCGTTTGGATCTGGAAGCACCGTTGCCCGAAGCGCCGAGCATGACCGGGGCCATGGAGCTCTTCATCAAGCGCGAGGCGAAGAAGAAGTGATCACGGTACGTCGATCCGGCGAACCGATCATGACGACCAAACCACCGCCGGACGTGGAGCGCCATACCTTCAGCAAAGAAGAACGTCTTCGCGGTCGCTTGCGTGTACAGGAGGTCGTGACCACCGGACGCACTGTTCATGAAGCCCCGTTCAAACTGACCGGCAAGATCATTGCCGCTTCCCGCAGCCGTTCCGGCACAGATCGCCTTCGCGGTGCCGAAGCGGAATATGCCGCTGGCCGTACATCGCAATCGGATGAAACGATTGATGCGTGAAGCATACCGTCACAACAAGCATCGCTTCCACGCCCAACTCACCACTACCGGCAAGCAATGTGCGTGGCTGTTCATCTTCCGCGGCAAGGCCCCCATCACCCTCGCCGAGACTGAAATGAAAATAACACGGGCATTGGAACGTTGGATGCAACAGCATGGGTAGGATCTTAGCGTGGCCGTTGATCGGGTTGGTGCAGATGTACCGATATGCGATCTCGCCATTGCTGCCCGGTTCGTGCCGTTACACACCCACCTGCTCCGAATACGGTCTGCTCGCTCTTCGCAGGCACGGTGCCTTGCGCGGCGGCTGGCTCACCCTCAAGCGCTTTCTATCTTGTCACCCATGGGGCGGTCATGGTCATGATCCCGTTCCCGAAGCACCTTCCAAGTCATGAACATGTCCAAGCTACGCTCCGTGAAAATGTGGAGGAACCTGTTGTTCGCCGGTGTGATCGCCGGTGGTGGTGCGATCACCATCGCTGCCGGGGACAACTTCTTCGAGATCAGCAAGAACCTGGAGATCTTCACGGACCTCTACAAGGAGTTGAACGTGTACTACGTGGACGACACGCAGCCCGGACAGCTCATGAAGACGGGGATCGATGCGATGCTCGCCTCGCTGGATCCGTACACGCAGTACATCCCGGAAAGCGACATGGAGGATTACCGCTTCATGACCACAGGTCAGTACGGCGGCATCGGCGCGTTGATCAAACGCAAAGGCGACAAAGTGGTAGTGAGCGAACCGTACGAGAACTTCCCCGCGATGAAGGCCGGCATCTGGGCCGGTGATGAGATCGTAGAGGTGGACGGCCGGAAGATCGGCGGCATGAACACCGACGAAGTGAGCAAGTTGCTCAAGGGCCAGAGCGGCACCTCGGTTTCCGTGATCACCAAACGGGCGGGCGCTGAACCCACCCATTATGACCTCACCCGGGAGGAGATCAAGATCCCTGATGTGCCCTACAAAGGCATCATCGATGTGACGAACCATGTGGGATACCTGCGGCTCACGAGCTTTACACAGACCGCCAGCCAGGAAGTGCGCAATGCGCTTAAGGAATTGAAGGAGCAGGGCGCGACGTACATGGTGGTGGACCTTCGCGGCAATGGTGGCGGTCTCTTGCGCGAAGCCGTGAACATCGTGAACCTTTTCGTTGCCCGGAACGAACCCGTGGTGGAGACCAAGGGTCGTATCGCTGAATGGGACAAGACCTACAAGACCCTGAGCGAACCTTTTGACGATGAGATCCCGCTCGTGGTCCTGGTGGATGGCCAGAGCGCGAGCGCGAGCGAGATCGTGAGCGGTGCATTACAGGATCTCGATCGCGCGGTGATCCTCGGTGAGCGCACCTATGGCAAGGGGCTCGTGCAACAGACCAAGGACCTGTTGTACAACAGCAAACTGAAGGTCACCGTGGCCAAGTACTACATCCCCAGCGGCCGATGCATCCAGAAACTCGACTACGCCCACCGGGATAGCAGCGGCAAGGCTGTGGAGATGGAAGAAAAGAGCATTGCGGAATTCAAGACGCGCAACGGACGGCCCGTTTTCGATGGGCGCGGGATCCTGCCTGATGTGGAAGTGGTGGAGCCCGAGTTGGCCAAGGTGGTCGGAGGCCTTTACCAAGAGGATCTCTTCTTCGATTTCGCGACGAACTTCCGGTTGACGCATCCGGAGATCGGTGCCGCCGCGGACTTCGTGGTGACGGATGAGATCTACCGCGCCTTCGTGGACTTCGTGAAGGACAAACGATTCGATTACGACACCGAAAGCATGGCCGCATTGAAGGACCTGGAGGAGAAAGCCAAGAAGGAACGCTACTACGAACATGCCCAAGCGCAGATCGCCGCACTTCGTGCCGCTCTCGCACCCGACCGCACGGAGGAACTTGTTCGTTTCCGCACCGACATCGAAGAGGCGTTGAAGAACGAGATCGTGGCACGCTATCACTTCCAGACCGGGCGCGCCCAAGCCGCCATGGGGTCCGACCCCTATGTGAAGAAGGCCATCGAACTGTTCGCCACGAAAGGCTACGCTCCGATCCTTGCGGGAACACGGAAATAGTTCCGGGCGCTTCGCATGACCCTTCCGCGAAGCCATTGCGTCTTCCGCCAAGTGCATGTAGGTGCGTTGGCGCTCTGCGTCATCCTTCTTCCATGGAGCACCGCTTTCCTCAGCATGGCGCAGATGCTCCTTGCGGCGAACTGGATCGCTGAAGGTTTGGCCACTAGCACGTTGAAGGATCGCTTCCGCAAAGCATTCACCTCGATCCCGAATCTGGTCTTCCTCTCCTTTCTGATCCTTCATCTCGTGGGACTGCTCTGGACGGAGGACCTTGCTTGGGGTCTTGATCTTGGCCGTATCCTCTTTCCGATCCTCGTCTTCGGCGTGATCCTCTCCGGCTCGGAACGACTGAGTGCAGCTGAATTGCGACTCGTGTTACGGCTGGGTGCATGGAGCGCGGTCGCATGCGGTCTATTCGGCCTTGTGTTCAGCGGTGCCGCGTCCGGAGATTATCGCGCGCTTTCTGTGTTCATCAGTCACATCCGTCTCGCGCTGCTGCTCTGCATGGCAGTGGTCATCTTCCTGTACTACCGCTCCGATCAATGGTGGTTGAACGTGATCCACTTGATGGCATCATTGACGGCCGCGTATCTGATCACTCGATTGAGCAGCATCCAAGGCTTGGTGGTCCTCGCCCTCATCGCTGCTGTGATGATCTGGCGTTGGGTGAAGGATCGAAGCCTGCGCATTCGCACATGGACACGAGCGCTACTGATCATGGTGCCGGTCGCGATGCTCACGTTGGTCGCCCTCTTGATCGAAGCGCGTCATGCACCCCTGCCGAAAGGGATCTCCACGTTGGAGGAGTACACCGCCGGTGGCGAACGCTACTACCACGACACCACGAACACCCAGACCGAGAACGGCACGCATGTGTGGTCCTACCTCGCGTGGAATGAACTCCACCGGACCTGGAAGCTTCGCAGCAACCGAACGCTTGATGATCCCGACGACCGCGATCATCCGCTATGGAGTACCATGGTGCGTTACCTCGCGTCGAAAGGACTTCGCAAGGACAGCGTGAGCGTCATGAGCCTGAGCGATGCCGACGTACGTGCGATCGAGCAAGGCATCACCAACGTGCAACATGGACAGCGCGGTCCCATCCGCGAACGCGTGGAGGAGGTGCTCTTCGAACTCGACCTCTATCGGGATGTCGGATTAGCAAGCGGGCACTCGGTGGCTATGCGGATCGAATTCCAAAAGGCGGGTTGGGCGATCGCCAAGAAGAACTGGATCCACGGTGTCGGAACAGGGGATACGCAACGTGCGTTCGACGCATACTACGCCGCAACGCGCAGTGCGCTCGAAGCGCAGTGGCGCTTGCGCGCACACAACGAATACCTCACGCTCTGGATCTCCTTCGGCGTGTTCGGTCTGCTGTGGAGTTTGTTCTCGTGGTGGTGGCCCGCATACCGACTGGGCGCTTGGAACAACCCGCTATTCATCGCTTGGGCGATCGCGTTCGGGATCTCGTGCCTCACGGACGACACCATCGAAACGCAAGCCGGCGCGACCTTCTTCGCACTCTACTACGCACTCTTTGTCTTCGCCGCTCCGCTCAATCGCGCTCCAGGAGGTCCATCACCCGCTGGACCGGGATCCGCGTGATGCAGTCGCACTGCCGTTCCGCTGCACACGCTGTACATAGAGGGTCGAAGGTCAACGCGTGCGCATCGATCCCCAGTGGTGCCCAACGCGCAGGGAAGATCGGACGGCGCATGGAGAACAAGCCAACGGTGCGCAGTCCCAAGGCAGCAGCTATGTGCAACGGCCCGGTGCTCGCCGCCACCATCGCGTTGCACGAACCGATCAGCATCATCAATTCTTCCAGATCGAAGCGACCACCGGCATCGGCGACATGCGGTAGATCCATCGGCAATTCCTTCCGGTAGATCCCCGCTTCCTTGGAAGTGCCGGTGATGATCACCTGCCACTTCGTGGGGTCGAGCGAACGAATGAGGGTTGCATAGTTGTTCAAGCCCCAACCTACTCCACTCCCCAACAGTGGATGAAGGATCACGCGCCTTCGATCCATCCGCAACAAGGAGCGCACCTCATCGGTCGGCGTCGGCGCACGCAGACCCATGTGCGGAACCAGCGCCTGCACATTCGTGGGCATCGGAAGACCGAACGGTTCCAGCAATTTGATGTTCAACTGCGCTTCGTGCAGGAGGCTGCGCTTGCGCGTGAAATGGACCAACCTGTTGCAGGTGGTCCAATTGAACAAACGGTGGCTCGTCCCGATGCGAAGTGGGATCCCCGCCTTCTTTGCCCAGAGCGCTACATCGCGATGCGGGAACACGTGTACGATCGCATCCGCCTTCGTCGCGGCGAGCATCAAAGGCGCATCACCTGCTTGCAATTCCTCCAACGTGATGATCCCATCCACATGATCACCGTGCTTCCACACCGCACGCGCGTACTCCTTGCACAGCACGATGATCCGTGTGTCCTGTGCGTGCGCCTTGATCCAACCCGCCGTGGTCAGCGTCACCACCGCATCGCCCAAGGCATCGGGGCGACTGAGTATCACAGTACCCGGGATCTTCATGCGCGGTGTTGGATCGCGTTGAGCTTCGTGTACTTCATCCGTGTGGCGCGTGCGCTGATCCGCGCGATGGTGAACCCGTGACGACCATCCAGGAAGCCCAACTGGATGATGTACGAGCCGATGAACTTCGCGATCGGCGACAACCACAACTTTAACGCACTTGCCCGCTTGCCTTGCGCAGCAAGCGCTTTCGCGGCGATGGTGGTGAAGTACTCGACCTGCTTCTCGTGGTCGGCAACGGAGTAGTAACTGTAATGTAGGAGGTCGCCTTCCAGGTGTTCGATGCGCGCATCCGCATCCATCTCGTACCGGTCGTGCGGGTTCGTTCCCGCCCAACGGCCCTTGCGACTATCCCATAAGCGCAGCTTGCGATCCGGGTACCAGCCACCGTGACGGATCCAACTGCCGCAATAGTTCGTCAGCCGGTTCATGGTAAAGCCATCGGCACTTCCGCTTCGCGCCGCGAGGATGCTGGCACGCAAGCGGTCGTCCAGCGCTTCGTCCGCATCCAAGGACAGGATGAAGGGATGCGTGGCTTGTGTGATCGCCCGGTTCTTCTGTTCGATGTGGCCATCGAATGCATGTTGAATGAACCGTGCGCCATGTTCGCGTACGATCACTTCAGTGCGGTCGGTGCTGAAGGAGTCCACCACCACGACCTCATCAGCCACGCCCTTCACGCTTTCCAGGCAACGACCGATGTTGCGCTCCTCATTGAAGGTGATGATAACGACCGATAGCGGACGCATGTGCATGACCCCGATGCGAACGGGAGCCGCAAGCTAATGCCCTGCTTCCGCAGCGAACCACGATCGCTCCGGGCCGACGAGCCTACAAGTGCTCCACCACCACGCGTCCGGTGAGGATCACACGCTCTTCATGCAATACGCGGTATGCGTAAAGACCGTTCGCGAGGAAGGCCGTCGTGATCGTCGCGCGACCACTCGACACTGCCTTGCGCGCCACGATCCGTCCGGTCGGGTCCATCAATTCGATGCTACTCCGTCCGAGCGGATCCACTCCGGTGAGGTCGATGAAGAAGTCACGATCCGCAGGATTCGGGAAGGCATGTACCGCTGCACCTGCTTCGGCGTCGGCGATCCCCGTCGGCATTTCCACCACCACTTCCACACGCGGGCTTTCGCAAACCACGAAAGGTTCGCTCACCTCCCAATCGTAGAAGAAGTAGTAGTACACCGTGGCGTTGCCGCCGGTGGCGCTACTGCTGGTCATACTGCCGAAGGTGCCGAGCGCGTACGGATAAGCAAGGTTGCTTCCGGTACCATCCCGCCACAGTTGCGGATCACCCGCCATGACGCGCAGCCCGTAGCTACCTGCCGATGGAACAAGGAAGTTCAGGTCCACGCGGCTTTCGCCGTCAGGCAGGTTGAAGGTCCCTTGCACCACGGTAGCGCCTGCGGCCGTGATGATCCCGATCGATCGACTACCCGCGCCATTCGCATACACCTTCACCGATTGGATAATAAACGGTTGGCTCGCGGTGAAGAGCTGGTAGTTGGTCGCGTTGGGGTGGTACTGGCCGTTGCCCGTACTATTGTTCGTCTTACCGCCGTACACAGGGGTGGGTGTATGCGTGATCGAAGTGGCACACCAGAAGCTGGTCGTCGCATTCAGGAAGGGCGTGACCCAACTGTTCCCGGAGCCAACAGCCATGCCACCGGACGCGGTCGCGTACCAGTTGATGTCCGTTCCTGTTGCGTCGAGCGTAGCCGTTCCGGGTCCGGGCAGTTGCACGTTGTTCGCCGTCGGCGGTACCGGCGCATCAAGCACCGTGACATCCACCGCAGCGGAAGTGTACGTGCCGCACACACCGGTGAAGGTGACGCTGTAGGATCCGCTCTGTGCAGGGCTGATGCTCGCGGTCGTTTGGCCACTGCTCCATTCAATGTTCTGCGCCACGTTCGAGGTGAGCGTGAAGGGTGATCCGGCGCAAACGATCGGGTAGGCACTTGACGTGATGATCGGTGCGGCTTCGATCGGCGGGTTCAGGATCGTGCTGTTGGAGTAATCGCTGGTCTCGCCTACGCATTCCACTTGCACTTGGAACTCGTACGCCACGCATGGATCGATCCCCGATACGAGAAGTTCGTTCACGGCGATCCCCATCGTTTCGATCCAATCCGTTGAACCGACCGCGCGGTAGCGTGCATTGAACGGACCTGCACTCGTGGCCGTCCAGCCGAAGGTGGCGCTGGTACCATTGCGCACCACATTGCCGCCAAAGGGTGAAGGACACGTACCGCATGCGGCCATGATCAACTGCATACTGTTGCCGGAACTGATCCGGCCACCGGTCACGATGTTGCCCGGCAGGTTGCCTACTTGTTCCACGCCTTCGAAGAGTTTTTGGCGCACATACAATGCACCTTCCACTGGATCAGCGTGAACGAGTCCCATCAAACTGGAACACGGTGCGCTGTACAAGAGGCCGATGACGCCAGCCGTAAGCGGACACGCGAAGCTGGTGCCACTGGTGGTGCCGAAGCCACCACCGATACTGGTGGTAAGAACGTTCTCGCCGGGTGCGCCCACATCAATGGTGGTAAGGCCCCAAGCCGAGAAGGTGCGCTGATCCGTAGTGTTCGTGGCGGTGACGCTGATCATGAAATCGCTCGGGCAGGCCGTGGGAAGGTCACCCACGTTGTCCACATCCACCGCGTTGTTCGCGGTGGCGCCGCAGTTCAGGATCCCCGCAGTGCCCAACGTATCGTACATCGCGCACCACATCGGTGAGTTCGCAGGTTGTCCGCCGTCGATGCCCCAGCTCGCGCTGGTGGCTACCACAAAGGCGCCCGTCTGTCCGTTGCTCGCATTGTAGCGACGACGCATCACCAATGGATAGGTGTACGCTGCGACCACTTGCGCTTCGCTGGTGCCGCCGTAGTTCACGGGCATGATCCTCACATTCCAATTCGCGCCCACCACACCGGCACCGTTGTTCCCGACCGCTCCCATCATACCTGCGCATTGCGTACCGTGGCTGCCGCCGTACACGTTGTCATTGTTGCTCGGTGTGTTCCATCCGCGACGATCATCCACGTAGCCGTTGCCATCGTCGTCGATGCCATTGCCGGGGATCTCACCGGCGTTCAGCCATGCGTTCGCCGCGAGATCGGCGTGACCGAGATCGGCGTTCTCGATGATCGCCACCACGATGGTGTCGCCGGTAGCCGTGACGCCACCCGTGCTGATGTCCCACGCTGCCTCGCTATCGATGTTCTGGTGGTGCCACTGCTGGCCGTACTGGGTGTCATTGGGCACCACGCGCTCCTTCACCACGTGGTTGTTCTGGGCAAGGAGGACTGCAGGATGGTACAGCACCGCGCGCAGCATGTTCCACTGGGGCAGGGCATCGGCATCGAAACGCAGCAACCACGCCCGCATGGGTGCGCTCACTTCGTGATCGATCCGCAGGCCGGTGGTGTGGCCATCGAGCACGGCAAGATCGGTAACGATCGTATTCGCATCGGCTCCGGGCTGGAGCATGAGCAGGATCTCTCCGGGGAGGTATTCAGGGCCGCTGAGCTGTGCGCGGAGGGGGCCGCACACGGCCACAGCCGCAAGGACGAGGGTAACGAGCTTCTTCATGTTCCGGTTCCGAGGGATTCCCGACAAACATAACGGGCCAGTGGTTCGCTTCCGGCCCAAGTGGACAGAGGTTTGCACAAGGGTGACGAAGGGTATTGGAAGGCTGATGAGGATTGTGGGGATCGAACCGGAACGATCCAGCGGCGTGTTGTCTTGTATTGAACCCTCATCCCGTCCTTACTTCGCGCCGCAGGTTCAACCACATTTCCGAATTCCCCGCTGATCCTCCCACCTATGTACAGGTACTTGCATACCCTTGGCCTTGTTCTTCTTACTGCGTGTTGCTTCGAGGCCACGGCCCAAACCCTCACCATCCGGGACAAGGTGACGCAGCTACCCTTGGAGGGTGCAACCCTCTTCGCGGATACGCTCGGAGCGAACGCCTTCGCGGTGACGGATACGCGCGGCCGAGTGGACATCACCCCTTTCAAGAACCGGGGAACGATCACGGTGGCGCACTTGGGCCACCGCAGTGTGCGCACCACCGCTGTTGCGCTCGCGGGCGGAACACTGCTCATGGAGCAACAAGCCTTCGACCTGAACGAGCTGGTGATCTCAGCGAGCCGTTTCCAGGAGAAGCGGCGCGATGTGCCGGAGCGGATCGACGTTTTGGCGCGGCGCGATATCGGTTTTCTGGACCAGCAGACCACACCGGACCTTTTGCAGAACAGCGGTGCGCTGTATGTGCAACGCAGCCAGATGGGCGGTGGCAGTCCGGTGATCCGTGGGTTTGAGGCGAGCCGCGTGCTGCTGGTGGTGGATGGCGTGCGGATGAACAACGCGATCTACCGCGCGGGCCATTTGCAGGACCTGATGACGGTGGACCAGAACGCGATCGAACGCATCGAGGTGATCAACGGCCCCGGTTCGGTGGTGTATGGCAGCGATGCGCTGGGCGGCGTGGTGCATTTGATCACGCGCAGTCCGCGTTTCGCGGACAGCAGCGGTGTGGTGGTGGCTGGTGGCGCGACCCTGCGCACAAGCACTGCGAACCAGGAGAAGACGGCGAGCGCGACGGTGGAATTACGCGGTCGGCGGTTGGCGAGCCTGACGAGCATCACAGCAAGCGACTTCGGTGATCTGCGCATGGGTGCCACGCGCGATCCCTTCCTTGGAGACTGGGGCCTGAAGCCTTTTGTGGTTCACACTGTGAACGGCACGGATACCGCAGTAGCGAACGCAGATGCGAACGTGCAGGACCCCTCCGGCTATAAGCAGGTGGACGTATTGCAGAAGTTGCGATTCCGCAGTGGCGCACATACCATTCACCAGCTGAACGCGCAGCTGAGCACGAGCACCGATGTGCCGCGCTACGACCGGCTTGGTGAATACTCCGTGGATAGCACCGGTGCCTATTTGCCCGCACAAGCCGAATGGTATTACGGTCCGCAGCGGCGCGTGCTACTGGCGTACACGCTGGAATTGGAACGCACACATTGCATCTACTCCAAGGCGCGCATCACCCCAAGCTATCAGCATATCGAGCAGAGCCGTCACAACCGTGGCTTTGGGAGTAGCCGGCTGAACCACCGCACGGAAACGGTGAACGTGCTGGGCCTGAGCGCCGACTTCGAGAAGCGCATCGGTAAACACGAACTGCGCTACGGTGCGGAGTACTATGCGAACACGGTGGCATCGGAAGCGCAGCGCGAGGACATCCACAGCGGAGCGATCAGCTACCTCGGCACGCGCTACGCGAACGGTGGTTCCACGATGAACACGTTGGCAGCGTACCTCTCGCACACCTTCGAGGTGAACGAACACTTCATCGTGAGCGAAGGCCTGCGTTTTTCACAGGTTGAATTGGAGAGCCGTTTCAATGACGAGCAGGACTTCCAATTCCTGAACGGCACCTACACCCAACGCAACAGCGCGGTGAACTGGAGGCTTGGCGGTGTTTATCTACCCGGGCACGACTGGCGCTTTACGGCGTTGGCGAGCACCGGTTTCCGCGCACCGAACGTGGACGACATGGGCAAGGTCTTCGACTCCACCCCGGGCACGGTGATCGTTCCGAACACCGGGTTGAAGCCGGAGACAACGACCAACTTCGAACTCGGCCTGAGCAAGACGATCGATGGCCGTTTCACGATCGATGTGAGCGCTTTCCACACACTATACGCCAACGCGCTGATCGTTGGCAACCACACCGTGAACGGCAGCGACAGCATCGACTACGACGGCACCTTGAGCAAGGTGACCGCATTGACCAACGCCCGCGAAGCGACGATCCAAGGTGCACAAGGCCAAGTGATCGTAGTGCTCGATCCGCACTTCACCCTGCGCAGTTCACTCACCTATACCATGGGGCGCGTGCATGCTACGGCGGATGCACCGGAGCGCGCATTGGACCACATCCCGCCGGTGTACGGTCGCACGTCGTTGGAGTGGCGCGCGAAGAAGGTGCGCGCGGAATGCTACCTCGTGTACAACGGGTGGAAGCGACTGGGCGACTACGACCTCAGCGACGGCAGCGAGGATAATATCCAATACGCCACGGTGAAGGGCACGCCTGCGTGGCAGACGGTGAACGTGCGCGCGTCCTATGCCTTCACACCGTTATTCTCGGTGCAAGCCGGGTTGGAGAACATCCTGGATACGTACTACCGGACTTTCGCGAGTGGGGTGAGCGCGCCGGGGAGGAATTTTGTGGTGAGCGCGCGGGTGCAGTGGTGAGGGGAATGCCAGCCGCATCGCTTCGCAAGGCCTCGCAAGGCGAGGATGAACGTGGACAGGCAACCGGTCGGAGGCCGGATCGGATCAACCCAACGGGACGAGACTCGCGCTGATCGATTCCGCGAATTCCGTTGAAATGCTACGGAGGTCGATCACGTCCACGAGCATAGGCATATCGCTCTCAGAGAACTCCTCGCGCAGATCGCCAAGCTGACGCAGATCGAGCGGAGCGTCAGCCCGAACAGCGATGTCAAGATCGCTGAACCGCTTTGCATGACCAATTGCACGTGATCCAAATGCGAAGCTCTGCGCCCCTGGCAGATTGCGATGCAGGATCGCGCGGACGATCGCCAAGTGACGGGGTTCCAGATCAAGCATGGTAGCGTGTAAGGTTCTCCAACAACTCATGTGCGTCCTTGGCGAAAGCGCCGATGTTGCCGAAGACCTTGGCGGCGACGTTCTCGTCGTAAGCGTGCGTGCTCTCGTTCCGTGCCTCGTGATGCAGGAACCACCGCTCAGGATCGGAGATCAACCCGCCGCGTACCGCTTGACGAAAGATGTCCTTCTTGCTGAGGCGATAGCTGTCGAGCGTGCCGGTCCATTCCAAGTGACGCTTCATGAGCTTCCAGCAGAACTCATAGGTGTACTCGAAGCGTTGGATGGCACCATTGCGTGTTAGATCATTCGGGTGCGTAACGGCGAGCGCGGCATCAAGGGATGCCAATGCCTTGCGCAATGGAGCGAGCAACAACGTGCGTTCGGCCATGGAGCGAAATTAACCGGAACCGACCGTCCAAGGACGTTCAACCTCCCTGCACGTACACCCTCTTTACACGTTGTGAAATGCTGGTGAGTACCTCGTATGGAATGGTGCCCATGTCGCGAGCGAGTTCAGTGATGGCGTACGTGCCGTTGAAGAGCACGGCGACATCGCCCACTTTGCATGCGATGCCGGTGACATCCACCATGCACATGTCCATGCACACGTTGCCGATGATGGGTGCGGGGTTGTCCCCGATCCATACGCGGCCGACTCCGTTGCCGAGTCGGCGTGAGAGACCATCGGCGTAACCAATGGGGAGCGTGGCGATGATGCGATCGCCTTCGACCTTGCCCGCGCGATCGTATCCGATCGTGGATCCAGCACGAACGGTCTTCACTTGCGCGAGCACTGTTCGCAATGCTGTCGATGGGCGCAGCGCAGCGGTCTCCAGCGCATCCACGCCGATGCCGTGCATGCCGATACCGAGACGCACCATATCGAAGTGCGCCGATGGCCAACGCGTGATGGCGGCGGAGTTGGCCATGTGCCACAACGGACGATGGCCAAGGACTTCAGAAATAGCGAAGGCCATGCGTTCGAACGAGGCGATCTGCACGCGGGTGAATTCGTCGTGGTGTGGCGCGCCGCCGGCCACGAGGTGTGAAAGGATCGATGCGACCGTGATATCCGGCTCACTACGCAGTGTAGCAAGTAATTCCGGAAGCTCCTCCTCGGTGAAGCCCAAGCGGTGCATGCCGGTGTCCAGCTTGAGATGAATGGGCGGGGAACTTCCTGCGGATGCATGGTAGTCGATGATCGCTCGAAGCGATGCCTGATCGAAGACCTCGGGTTCGAGATCGAAGCGATGCAAGGTGCCGATGGCCACCGGCTCCGGGTTCATGACCATGATCGGAGTGGTGATCCCGTGCTGCCGGAGTTCGATGCCTTCATCGGCATAGGCCACACCCAAGTAATGCACCTGCTCATGCGCGAAGAGACGGGCGAGTTCGATCGCCCCGGTGCCGTAACCGAAGGCTTTGATCATGGCCATCGTCCGTACACCACTCCCTACCAGCGCACGGTAGTGATTCAGATTATGGCGGATCGCGTCCAGATCGATCTCCAGTTCGGTGCCATGCACTTGTTGCTGCCAACGTTCCACCACGCGTTCAAGTGCGAATGTGCGCGCGCCTTTGATCAGCACCACCGCACCTGCGAACTCCTTTGGATCCTCCTCCTTCAACACCGTTGAAGTATCCGCGTGAAAGCAGGACCCTTGGGGGAAGAGCGCGCGCTGCGCACCGATGGCAGACCCCACGCCGATGATCCGCGTGACACCGGCGCGCGCAAGGGCCTGAGCGACTTCCGCATAGAGGATCCCTGTGGGCTTGCCGCTCTCGGTGATATCACTCAGCACCACCACCTGCTCCCGACCGTGCGCTATGCGGTGCAAATGGTCGAGCGCAGCGGTGAGCGATGTCTGGTCGTTGCTATAGCTATCGTCGATCAGGGTGGTGCCATGGACACCTTGCATGGTGCGCAAGCGCATGTCCACCGGCGTGAGCAGGGCGAGGCGTTCGTTGATCCATTCCGCAGAGCGACCGAAGTGGAGCAGGACCGCGATACAGGTCAGCGCGTTCTCGATACTGGCACTATCACTGAACGGAATGAGGAAGGACTTCTTCGCGCCGCCATGGATCAGCTCCAATGCGCACGGATCGCCCGCCACATGTTTCGCGAAGACATTGATGAACGCCTTCGGATCATCCGTGGCGATCGTGTGTCGATCAGCGTCGGGGGTCCCCGGCGCGTCATCATCCGCGTGATGGATCAACACATTGGCGCGGCGGAAGAGCACGGCCTTCTCCTTGGCTTTCACGGCGCGGTCCCCGGCGAAGCCTTCGTCGTGCGCATCACCAAGATGGGTGAGCACACCGATGGTCGGCGCGATGATCCGCTCCAGCTTCACCATCTCGCCGGGCTTGCTGATGCCTGCCTCGAAGATCCCGAGCGTGTGCTCCGGACCCATTTGCCACACGCTGAGAGGAACGCCCACTTGGCTGTTCCAACTGCCGGGGCTGCGCACAATGCGCTCCTCGTGGCCGAGCATCCGGGCAAGCCACTCCTTTACAATGGTCTTGCCGTTGCTGCCGGTGATGCCGATGACGGGATAGTTGAAATGCGAGCGATGCCACGCGGCGAGTTGTTGCAAGGCCGCGAGCGTGTCGGATACGCGAATGAAGTTCGCCCGGCCGACCAGCACGGGATCCGGATCCTTCGACACGAGGAAGTTGCGCATGCCCCGCGCCACGAGATCAGCGATGTAATGATGGCCATCATGCCGATCACCATGCAGCGCGATGAACAAGGTGTCATCCGGTGAAAAGGCTTGGCGCGAATCAATGGAGAGGTGCGCGATATCGGCATCACTGCCGGACAGCACACCACCAACGGCCTTTGCAATGGCACTGAGCGGATGGCTCATCGGCTGGTAGGTTCCATGGTTCCACGCGCACGTTCAAAGCACGTGCGACACAAGGGTTCGTAGGCGTCCTTCTCGCCGAGCTGGACCAATACCTCGCTTGCGCTGATCCTGTGGCTGAAGGTGGCGAGTTCACCACACCGCATGCAGATGGCATGCACCTTCGTCACGTACTCCGCGATCGCCATCAGTTGCGGCATGGGTCCGAATGGCCGACCGAGGAAATCCATGTCGAGTCCCGCCACGATCACGCGCACACCTTGCCGTGCGAGTTGCACGCACACGTGCGGCAGGCCATCGTCGAAGAACTGTGCCTCATCCACACCGACCACTTCGATATCGCCCGCGAGCAGAAGCAAGTTGCTACTGTTGGGCACAGGTGTACTGCGGATGGTGTTGCCTTCGTGGCTCACCACGTTCGCTTCATCATAGCGTGTATCCACTCCGGGTTTGAAGATCTCCACCTTCTGTTTCGCGAACTCGGCACGACGCAATCTTCGGATCAATTCCTCGGTCTTTCCGGAGAACATGCTGCCGCAGACCACTTCGATCCAACCCTTGCGGGAACTGCGGCTGCCGGTGTGCTCCAGGAACATGGTACGGTGGTGGAAGCAAGAGCAGCCGAGGGCGCCGTTTTGCAGGTGCGGCGAAAATAGGGATCTTCGTGCGGGACCATCGGCAACGTTCCACCGCCCATGAGCAACGACAAGGCATACCTCACCATGCAAGATCTGGTGTCCGCACTACAGAAGGCCGAAGAAGATCTGCGGTCCGGCAATCTGGTCAAAGGCGACCTCGACACCGCCTGCGAGAATGCCCGTGAATTCTACGAACGCCTCGTGGTGCTCCGCCACAAAGCACGCGAGGGTTCGGTGGCGAAAGAACCTTCCGCACCACCCGTAAAGGCCGAGAAGCCGAAGGAGGTCGAACAGCCGAAAGCGTCCGTGCCAACACCAGCTCCTGCCCCACCGCCGGCACCTGCGCCGGACCAACCGGTGATCCGCTTGGACACGCGACCCAGTGAAGCTCCACGGCAAACGACCTTGATCGAGGCGATCGAGGACAATGAGAAGGATGACACCCCGATGGCGAAGACGGCCAGTGAATATTTGAAGGAAGCGGCCGCAGCGAAGGCTGTACCGTCCATCGCGGAGAAGATGGAACACTCCCGGATCAGCGACCTGGCCAAGGCGATCTCCTTGAGCGACAAGTTCTGGTTCACCAAGGAACTCTTCAGTGGCGACAAGGGCGCGTACGAGCAAAGCATTGCTCTATTGAACAGCGCCGACAGCATGGAGGATGCGCGCACCTACCTCGACGGCGAGGTGTTGTCCAAACTGAAGAAGCCAGCGGATGGCGATGCGTTGACCAGCTTTTCAGAATTGCTCCAACGCCGTTTCGCATGAGGCGAGTGGTTCTTGGATCGATCGCGCTGATACTCGCGGCAAGCACATGTGCGCAAGACCCAGCGATCATCACATCCCGCGCACGCGGCTGGTTGGATACGCTCACCTCCCCCGCTTTCCACGGTCGCGGTTATGTGAAGGATGGCGACATGATCGCCAGCGCATGGCTTGCGAAGAAGTTCGAAGCGTTCGGCTTGAAACCGATGAAGCAGGATTTCTTCGAACCCTTCCAGTTCAATGTGAACAGCTTTCCGGATAGCGTGACCGTCCGGATCGATGGCAGACGCTTGGTGCCGGGGATCGACTTCCTCGTGGATCCAGCCAGCGGAAAGGCGAGCGGCACGTACGGCATCGTACACATCACCCCGGCGGATCTCGCCTCGCCGGAACGCAAGCGCATGACCATGGGTGTGATCAGCGGGAAAGCCGCATGCGTGCATTGGACCACAACAAAGAGCGCCGACACCCTTCGCTTGTACCAAGATTGGGAGCGCGACCTCATGCACTACGGACCGGTGTTGAAGTCGACCGGCAAGTTGACATGGAGCGTAGCACAGGACGCGGAGCCCTTCCCGTTGATCGAAGTGACCGGTGATGCGCTCACCGACAGCTCTCTCACCGTGGATCTGGAGGTGCGCAACAAATTGCTTTCCCGGCATCCCGCACGCAATGTGATGGGCATGGTGAAGGGCAAGAGCAAGAAGTGGATCGTAGTAGGTGCACACTACGATCACCTCGGCGAGATGGGGCCGGATGCCCTGTTCCCCGGAGCCAACGACAACGCCAGCGGCACGGCCATGCTGTTAAGCCTCGCGGAATATTTCGGGCAGAAGAAGAACACACCGAAACACAATCTGCTCTTCGTCGCCTTTGCGGGAGAGGAAGCCGGATTGGTGGGCAGTGAATGGTGCGTGACGGATCGGCCGATCGCGTGGAAGGATGTGCGCATGATGGTGAACCTCGACATCCTCGGCACCGGCGATGACGGCATCATGGTGGTGAACGCGACCGCGCAACAGAAGGCGTACGACCAGCTGGTGGCGATCAATGCAACGAAGGGCTACTTGAAGGAAGTGAAGGCGAGAGGTCCATCGTGCAACAGCGATCACTGTCCGTTCGTGCAGCGTGGTGTGCCCGCGATCTTCATCTACACACTTGGCGGCGTGGCGTATTACCACGATGTGCTGGATCGCAGCGCGACCTTGCCGTTGACGGAGTTCGCGGACCTTCACGCGTTGTTGCGCGACTTCATCACGACGTGGAAGTGAGCGGTTCCTCCAAGGCTCCGTTGGTCCTTGTACCCACTCCGGTCGGGAACTTGGACGACATTACCCTCCGGGCGGTGAAAGTGCTTGGTGAAATGGATGCGGTGATCGCCGAGGACACGCGCGTGAGCGGCCGACTGTTGCAGCACTTGGGGATCAGCAGACCGATGATCAGCTTCCACACGAACAACGAGCACCGCATGGTGGATCAGCTGGTTCAGCGTCTCACCAACGGCGAGCGCTTTGCGCTGGTGACGGATGCGGGCACACCCGGCGTGAGCGACCCCGGATTCCTTCTCGTGCGCGCTGCGTTGCAGGCCGGCATCGCCGTGGAATGTCTTCCCGGCGCAACCGCTTTCGTTCCCGCGTTGGTGGTGAGCGGACTTCCATGTGATCGCTTCACCTTCGAAGGATTCCTTCCACCGAAGAAAGGGCGAAGGACGCGCTTGGAAGCGTTGCGATCGGAAGAGCGAACAATGGTCTTCTACGAGAGTCCGCACCGGATCCTGCGAGCATTGAAGGAATTCGTGGAGGTCTTCAGCGGAGAACGTCGCGCAAGTGTTTCTCGTGAGTTGAGCAAGTTGCATGAAGAGACGGTGCGCGGAACATTGACGGAACTCGTCACACATTTCACGACGCACGAACCGCGCGGGGAATTCGTGGTGGTCATTGGTGGTTCCGAGTAACGTGGTTGTTCGTGTCGAACGTTGTTCGGAATACTTGAAGGGCAACACCAAGGTCGATATCAACGAAGAGTCCGCCGAACAACGCACAACACTCACTACGAACAACGAAGCTCCATGCGCGCTTGGACCCTTATCAAACATGGCGAGCCAAAGGCCGCCTTCGCGTTGCGCGATCATCCTGATCCGCAGCCGGGTCCAGGACAACTACTGATCCGCTGCGAAGGCTTCGGCTTGAATTACGCCGACGTGATGGCAGCGCGCGGCCTGTACCGCGAAGCACCTCCGCTGCCGAGCATCCTCGGGTATGAAGTCGTCGGTCGCGTGGAACAATGTGGAGAAGGAACACCGAATGAATTCCTCGGCAAACGAGTCGTGGCGATGACGCGTTTCGGTGGCTACGCGGAACTCGCGATCACGGACCATCGCGCGTGTGCGATCATCCCGGACGGGATGCCTTTGGGCGAGGCCGCTGCGTTGGCCACGCAAGGATGCACGGCGTGGTACGCAGCGCGGATCCTTTGTCCATTGCGGAAAGGAGAACGCGTGCTGGTACACAGCGCGGCCGGTGGCGTTGGGCAATTGCTGGTGCAGTTGGCGGTCCACTCCGGCTGTGAGGTCTTCGCCGTTGTGGGCAATAAGGAGAAAGTGTCCGTTGTGAAAGCCATGGGTGCAGCGCACGTGATCGACCGCAGTGCTGAGGACTATGCGCAGACCATCCGTTCCGTTCTTGGAGATGATCGCCTCGATGTCAGCTTCAATGCGGTGGGTGGTACCAGCTTCAAGCAGGATCTTTCATTGATCGGAAGCGGAGGGCGCCTGGTCCTGTTCGGCGGTGCGGAACGCGGGGGCATCGGCTTGTTCGGCACGTTGCGCTTCGTTTGGCGCATGGGTATCCTGCTGCCGATCTTCCTCATGATCCACAGCAGGAGTTTGCTCGGAATCAATATGCTCCGCATCAGCGAACACAAGCCGGAGGTCATTGCCGAATGCTTGCACGCGGTGATCGCGGCGCACCGGACCGGCGTCCTTCGTCCGCATGTGCATGCCACCTATGCCGCAAGTGAATTACCTGAAGCACAGCTAGCGCTCGCCAGTGGGCGAACGATGGGAAAGGTGGTGGTGAAGTGGTAGCGCTATTGGACCACCAAGCGTTCCATTCGTGTGCCTTCCGCGTTGCTCACGCGGATCATGTACACACCACTGGTCCACGCCGAAGCATCCAGGACCAAGCGATCACTTTGCACTTGCCGCTGTTCAACCACACGGCCTTGGAAATCCATGACCGTGATCCGGCCAAGCGGCCCGACTCCGGAAATCGTAATACCCGCCGAGGTGGGGTTCGGTGAAAGTGTGAAGACTTCATGTGCAGCATCCTCCACACCCAATGATCCATTCACGTTCACGGTGAAGTCGTTGTAGTTGCCGTACTGGAAACTGCCGCATGAACCGAAGCCGTTCCCATTGCTCGTCTGGAATCCATCGCTTCCCCACGGCGAAACGATCCGCATGCGGTAGCTCCCGGTGGGCGTTCCGTTGGGGATGGTCACCCCGAAGTCGTACTGGTAACTGGGGGAACCACCCACATAATTGTAATAGAGGTTCTCACCATCCTCGAAGCTGTAGCTATTGTCCAGATCGATCCAGACCGCGCACCCGCACCACACCCCGTTGGTGACATGCATGGATATGGCGGAACCGGCAATGACAGTGGTGCTTAACGACGTGTAATCGGATACCGCGCAGTCATCAGCCCCGGGGGTCCAGTTGATGCTGCCCGCGATGATCTCGATGCTATGCCAATCGAAGCAGCCATTGGCGAAAGTCGGGCTGCAGTAGGATTGCGCGGATCCGGTCAAGGCAAGCGAGCAGGAAAGGAATGCCATCGCGTAAGGTGTTCTCATGGTCGGTGGGTATTTGTTGAACTTGGACCTGCGAGTTTACGGATCGCTATGATCGGATGGATCGATCGCAACCCGATGGGCCGGATCCGGACGTAGGTTTGATATCTTGCCCTTGCGCGCATGTCATTCACTGCACGAACGATCGACACCCGGAACGCCACCATGGCCTTGGTCGCGCCCGGGTTCATTGAGCAACGATTCAAGCCCGGCGTGAGTTTGGACAGGGTGGGATTCGAAGAGAATCGGCTGGTGCGTCATGAACTTGGTGGCTACGGACCTTACGTCATGCTCAGTTTCTTCCCAGAGGGCATCGACTTCGACCTTGCGGTTACCAGCAAGGACCATTTCGAACCGGAGCGGGGCCACAGCGGGCTCATCGCTCTGGCCTTGATCGCGAGCGATGCCATGGGTGTGACCATCGGGAAGTTGTACTTCAGCTATTTCCCGCCCCACTTCCCTGCACGGGTGTTCAAGGAGGAAGCGTCCGCCCGAGAATGGCTTGAGCAGTATCGACCTGCATAGTTCTCAGTCTCCAGAACTCTTTCGCCCGATCGGACCGGTCTACCTTTGATCGCCATGGCCGCACGCCAACACCCCGTACTGGACACCCCGCCACTAGCGCAATGGGGGCTGGGCCTTGCGGAGCCGCTCTTGATCGCTGGCCCGTGCAGTGCGGAAAGCGAGGATCAGATCATGACCACCGCTCGGGCCCTTGCGAAGGATGGTCGCGCGAGGATATTCCGCGCAGGCCTATGGAAACCACGGACACGACCGGGGCAATTCGAAGGAGCCGGGAACGCCGGATTGAATTGGTTGAGGCGCGTGAAGGAGGAGACCGGACTCCTCACAGCCACGGAGGTGGCCACACCACAACACGCTGAAGCCTGCCTCAACGCCGGGATCGATGTGCTGTGGATCGGTGCGCGTACCACGCCGAATCCGTTCAGCGTGCAAGCGATCGCGGATGCCATCCAAGGGGTGGACATCCCGGTTCTGGTGAAGAACCCGATCAACCCGGACCTTCAACTGTGGATCGGAGCCTTGGAACGATTGCATCGCTCCGGGATCATGAAGCTCGCCGCCGTACACCGCGGCTTCTCCTGGTTCGAACGCACTCCGTACCGCAATAGCCCCATGTGGGAATTCCCCATCCGGCTGAAAGCCGCCCATCCCGGACTGGCCTTGCTTTGCGATCCCAGCCATATTTCGGGAGTCACCGATGGTATCGGCTCAGTGGCCCAACGCGCACTCGATCTCGGCTTCGATGGATTGATGGTGGAGGTACACCATGACCCCGGTGTGGCGCGAAGCGATGCGGATCAACAGCTGACACCCGAAGCTTACCATACCCTTCTCGAACAACTGATCTTCCGCACCGCAGCACCCACGGCCGACATGCACGACCAGCTCGAGGAGCTGCGCGACCTGATCGACCAATTGGACGAGGAGATCGCCCAAAAGCTCGGGAGCCGGATGGACATCGCAGAGCGGATCGGTGATCACAAACGGGCGCACAATGTGGCCATCATGCAACCCGAACGTTGGGAACGGATCATGCAACGGCAACTTCGCCTGGCCGAGCATCTCGGGTTGAGTCCGGACTTCGTGCGCGAGTTCATGGATGCCATCCACCGGGAAAGCATCCGGCGGCAGACGGGGATCCCAGAGGACATGGAAGCCAAAGGATCCCTATCCTACCCGCAGATCGGTCCAAAGGGCTGATCGACCACTTGCCTACATTGGTCCGCCTTGAAACCGCCCTGCAACAGTGGCTTGGCAACTGTCCCGGACCAGTTCAACCCTTAACCAACTTTCTTACATGAGACAATTCCTTACGCTATGTGGCGTCCTATTGATGTCTGCGGCCTCCGCGCAATTGGCCTTCACCAATGCCAGTGTCGTCCTTCCGCATGCCGGTCACGCCGGGGCATGTGTAGGAGTGTGTGACATGGATGGCGATGGCCTGGATGACATCATCCAACTCGACATGAGCACACATGTCTATATCCTTTACCAGAATACCGATCACACCTTCGTTTCATACGACTATGGCCAGGTGGATGGCAGCAGCCAATGGGGTTGGGCGATCGCCGATCTGGACAACGACGGGCACAAGGACATTTGCTCGGGTGTGTCCACCACACGTTTCCTGCACATCACTGCACGCGGCGTGTACACGTTGAGCAACCTCAACGGCCCGACGCTCTTCACCCAATGCATGACCATGGCCGATTGGAACAACGATGGCCGTGTGGATGTGTTCGCGTGCAACGATGTAGGGCCGAGCAATATCTGGATCACCAACGCGAGTGGGACTCCGATCTATGATGCGAACTACATGCCTTGGGCCACGAGTTGCACCACCAGCCCGAGCAATGACATGAGCGGGAACTACGGTAGTACCGCCTCGGACTTCGACAATGATGGCGACATCGACCTGCACATCAGCCACTGCCGTCAAGGAGTGAACAGCTCCACCGATTGCCGCCGCTGGGATCGCCTTTTCGTGAATGATGGCAATGGCAACTACACGGACGATGCCGCTTCCTACGGCATGGAGAATCGCGAACAGGTATGGACAACCGACTTCGGCGATTACGACAATGACGGCGACCTGGATGCCTTCAGCACGACGCACAGCAGCACGCTGATGCTGTTCGAGAACGATGGAACCGGACACTTCACCAACGTGACCGCCGGTAGCGGCTTGGAGATCAGTGGTTTCTTCCTGCAAGCGAAGATGGAGGACATGGACAACGATGGCTTCCTCGACATCCTCACGGGTAGTGCGGAACACTTCTTCAAAGGCCATGGCGATGGCACCTTCACCGAGATCAGCAACCTCTTCCCGGCCAGCAAACAGATCCTCAGCTTCGCCTTCGGCGATATGAACGGTGATGGTTTCCAGGATGTCTACGCCGGTTACGGCGATGGCTATGTGGATGGCGACGCCGCATTCCCTGATCGTCTCTGGCTGAACACACCGAACGGTAATCACTGGTTGAATGTGAAACTGAAAGGTGTGGTGAGCAACAGGGATGCGGTCGGCGCACGCGTGACCATCACCGGCCCTTGGGGAACCATGATCCGCGAGGTGCATGCCGGCGAGAGCTATGGCATCGTGAACTCTTTCATCCTCCACTTCGGATTGGGCAATTACACCTCCATACCTACGCTCACCATCACGTGGCCCAGCGGGCAGGTGGACACCTATAACGATGTTGCCGTGGATCAGGTGATCGGTGCGATCGAAGGCACATGCCTCAGCCCGTCCGCTTCCATTACCGCCCCGACCGCTCCGATCGTGTGTGGCAATGGTGATATGCTCACACTTTCCGCGAACCCGGGGTTCAACTACGTCTGGAGCACGGGTGCGACCACCCAGAGCATTGATGTATCAACGCCCGGCAACTACGTGGTGACCATTGATGATGGCAGCGGTTGCGAAGCCGTCACGAGCATCACGGTGACGCAAAGCCCGGATGAGACGCCGACCTTGATCCTTGCCGGTGAGGAGTCCTTCTGCGAAGGCGGACAGGTGGTGATCACCAGTTCGGCCGCAGCCAGCTACGACTGGAGCAACGGCGGCACGGACCAGAGCATCACGGTGACCACATCCGGAACCTACCACGTAACGATCCAAGGTGTTTGCGGTGATGCCACCAGTGCGGATGTGGTGGTGACCGTTCTCGACGCACCGGATGCACCGGCTGCTGATGACGTGAATATCCCTTCTCCGGGAACGGCGGACCTGATCGCGACCGGTGCGAACATCCAGTGGTACGACGTGGCGACCGGTGGTACGCCGATCGGTACCGGTAATGGTTTCACGACCCCCTTCCTGAACTCGAACACCACCTATTATGTTTCTGCCGGCAACGTGTATGGCGGCGGCGATTGGTATGGTGGTCCTCAGGACAGGTTGAACACGACCACCCCGGGCCAGTACCACACGAACGCTGACAACTACCTCTTCTTCGATGGTTACGAAGCCTTCAACATCGTTTCCGTGAAGGTGTATGCGAACGGTGCGGGCAACCGGACGATCGCATTGACCGACCGCAGCAACGGAGCAACGCTTGCCACTGGTGTATACAACATTCCGGATGGTGAGAGCCGCGTGACATTGAATTACGCCGTACCCGGTGCAGGAAACTACGGCCTGCGTGTGGTCGGCGGCAACCCGCAACTCTGGCGTGATGGCAGCGGCAGCAACCCTGCATTCCCATACGCCCTCGGTACCGTGGGCGCCATTACCAGCAGCAGCGTTGCAGGGGCGAACGCACTGGCCTTCTACTACTTCTTCTACGATTGGGAAGTGGAGGCCAATGGCAACATCTGCGAAAGCACGCGCACGCCGGTGGAGGTGACCGTGGGGGCCGTTGGTGTAGGCGATCTCGCCGCGAACAACACCATCGGTGTCTTCCCGAACCCGGCCAGCGACCTGTTGACCGTTTCGCTCGGTGGTGTTCAGAACGCCACGGTGGATATGCTCGACATCACCGGCCGCGTAGCCAAGACCGTGACGGCGGCGCAACAAGGTGCCACGATCACTTTCGGTGTGAACGACCTGTCCGCTGGAGAGTACGTGGTACGCGTTCGTCACGCGAAAGGCACCAGCATGCACCGCGTGGTGATCAAGTAGGAAGCAGAGCCTGTTGGGAACCCCCGCTCTCCGGTTGGAGGGCGGGGGTTCTTCTTTGCGACACGACGTTGTCCGATCCGGATGCTGATCCCCCGCTCGCGGTACCTTCGGCCGCATGATCGCCGATCCGCGCACTCCTTCCGGTGATGCGGTCAGCGCCGTGGGTAGCACCGGGGCCGTGCTTTGCACGCTGCAATATCCACCGGTGAAACCCTTCCGGGATCATGCGTTCGTATCGTTTCCATCCGACACGGGGGGCATCGGGCCGACGGTGTTCTTCGACCCCGCTTCAAGCAACTGAATGGTCTTCCATCCACCAACCTCACGATGAGTGTCCTACTTCCTGCCGCGCTAGCGGTCATCGCTTTCCTGTACGCACTCGTCGGGCATGGTGGTGCAAGCGGCTATATCGCCCTGCTCACGCTCCTTGGTTATGGACAGGCCGAAGTACGTCCGTCGGCGCTCGTGCTCAACCTCTTCGTGAGCGCGGTGGCCACGTTCCAGTTCGCGCGTGCCGGGCACTTCCGGTGGCGCTTGTTCCTCCCCTTCGCCTTGGCCTCCGTGCCGATGGCCTGGCTTGGTGCGCAAGTGGTGGTGGATCCCCTGTTGTACAAGCGCGTCCTGGCCGTGTGCCTCATTATCGCCGGGGTCCGCTTGCTATGGACCTTCCGCACCACGGCCCAGGAAGTACGGGTACTCCCCGTGGTGCCGGCATTGGGCATCGGCCTGTTGCTGGGCTTCGTTTCCGGCATGATCGGGATCGGCGGCGGGATCCTGCTCAGTCCCGTCCTGCTCTTGTTCCGTTGGGCGGATGCCAAGCAGACCGCCGCAGTAAGTGCGGCCTTCATCCTGGTGAACAGCGCGGCCGGTTTGCTGGGCACACAACGGATCGGTGAGACCATCAGTGGCGATGTGTGGTGGTGGATCGCAGGGGTGGTGATCGGGGGCATGATCGGTTCATGGGTGGGTGCGCATCGTGTCAACAACAGCTGGCTGCGCCGGATACTCGGGGTGGTGCTGCTCTCCGCCAGCTTGAAACTGTTGCTGCCATGATCAGCGTGGAAGAAGCAAAGCGGATCATGGGCGATCGCGTGCGTGTCCTCGCGCATGAAGAGGTGCCGTTGAAGGATGCCCGTGCTCGTGTATTGGCAGCCGATGTCCACGCGCCGTATCCGCATCCGTTGTTCGATATGAGCGCGGTGGATGGATACGCCGTGGGGAACGCGGACGGACCATGGTCGGTGGTGGTGGATATCGCAGCGGGCGATGCCCCGGACACTGCGCTCAAAGAGGGCCAATGCGCGCGCATCTTCACCGGTGGAATGGTCCCGGCGAACACGTACGCGGTGATCATGCAGGAGCATTGCGAAGTCGGGCCTGATGGCGTTCGAACGAGCAATACAGCGCTCCGGCCCGGTGCCAACATCCGGCGTCGCGCAGAGCAATGCAAGGTCGGCGATCTGCTATCAGCCACCGGAGCGATCCTGGGTCCATCGGTGATCGGTCACCTCGCCTCATGCGGCGTCCAGCACGTGGTGGTCTCGAAGCGCCCGCGCATCACGATCGTGCGTACAGGCGGGGAGTTCATCACAGAGACACCTCCGGAAGCCGGGCGCATCTTCTCCAGCAACGATCACATGTTGGCCGCTGCGCTTCAACAGGCCGGCATCCCCGCTTCGGATCCGATCTGCGCGAAGGATGTGCGCGAGGAGATCCGCGACGCGCTGCTCCGCGCTTCGCAGGGATCGGACCTGGTGATCACCACAGGTGGCGTATCCGTCGGGGATCACGACCTGTTGCTGCCCGTCCTCACCGAACTCGGCGCCACGATCCACTTCCACGGCATCGCACAGAAGCCCGGAAAACCCATGCTCTTCGCCACGCTGAATGACGTCCCGGTCTTCGCCCTGCCGGGCAACCCGCGTGCGGTCATCGTCCTGTTCTGGGAGTATGTCCTTCCATACCTGCGCGCGATCCAAGGCTGGAGGCATCCTTGGTTGCGCTCCGATGAACTGCCGATCACCCATTCATTGACCACCAAGGGAGAGCGATCCGAATTCCGTTCAGCGCGCGTAAGCAATGGCAAGGTGACCCTGCTTGCCGATGAGGGATCGCACATGTTGCACTCGCTCACGGAAGCGGATGCACTGGCCTATCTGCCGGCCACGAAGCGCGCATGGAGCGAAGGCGAGACGATCGAAGTCCATTACCTGCCGTGATGACCGACCGCCAATGGACCGGTGTGGTATTGGCGGGCGGGAAGAGCACGCGCATGGGCCAGGACAAGGCCCTGATGGAACTGGATGGTGAACGGATGCTCGATCGCGCCGTTCGATCTCTGCGACCGCACGCACGGGAGATCCTGGTGATCGGTGATCCAGCCAAATACGCTTCCGAGCACGCTACCACAGTCCCCGATGATGCGCCGGGCAAGGGGCCATTGGGCGGTATCGTAACTGCCTTGAAGCATGCGCGGTACGTGCGGCTGATCGTGTTGGCGTGCGATCTTCCGTTGATCAGCGATCGCCTGATCCATGTGTTGAAGCGCGAAATGGAAAAGGACTTCGACGCGGTGGTGCCGCGCCATTCCGGACACATCGAACCGCTCGTGGCGACCTATCATCGCCGGGCCATCGAGACCTTCGACCGGTGCCTGCTGAAGGAGGAGTTGAGAATGTCAACCGCCTTGGGCCTGGTGCGCACGGCATACATGGACGTGGAGCCGGGCACCAACGGATGGCCGAAGGATCTTTTCAAGAACATGAATAGTCCGGCCGATCTTTGAGACATGTGGGAATTGCACTTCGGGATCCGCGCCAAGTTGGTGGAACCATTCATGGTGCAGGAACATGCCGAAGGACATCGGGTATGGGATCCGCAGCATTCAATACTTCCAACTTGATGAACGAAGCACGATCATGGTGAACGGAAAGCAAGCGATCGTAGAGGAGTTCGTGCTCCACCGCATCGGGGAGAGCGCAAGTGATAGCGTCTTCAGTGATTACAGCGCAGTCCTGGAAGGCCCGGAGGAACAGGAGTTCTTGAGGAAACTCTTCCTGAAGCCCTTCGCGACAATGGCGCACACGTCCGAGTTCATACCTGATGAGCTGAGCAAGAACGTACTGCACGACCTGTGTACGAAAGTGGAAGAGGGCGAGGACCTCGTTCTTCAGTCCATCGCGATCGCGAAGCACGTGATCCACGCGGCGCGGAACCACAGCATCAAGGGCGGCGATCTCTTCGTGGCCAAGTTCAACAACGTGGAGTTGGGCAGCGCGGCGTACAGGGCCATCGGCATCTACAAGTTCGACGACAAGGAGGTCTTCATTGAGAGCAAGGTGGCAGGGAAGTCCGTGGGTATGAAGTTGAAGCGCGGGCTCGGCACGGTGAAACCGAACAACGCTTGCCTCGTGCTCTTCACCGAAGGGACCTACACCCTCTTTACAATCGACGACCACGCCACCGCGGATTTCTGGCAGAAGGATCTCATCGGCCTGCGTCCCAAGCGCGACAACGTGAACAGCACGAGCAATTTGTTGGAGCTGACCCAGTCGTTCATCACGCAACAACTCCCGCAGGACTTCGAGATCGCGAAAGCGGACCAGATCGATCTGCTCAATCGCTCGGTGAACTACTTCAAGACGAATTCCGAATTCGACAAGGGCGCGTTCGCGCAAGAGGTCTTCCAAGAGGAACGCGCGATCCAGTCGTTCAACCAGTTCAGCGACCGCTACCAAAGCGCGCACGACGTGGAGATCGATGACAGCTTCGCCATCTCGCCCGATGCCGTGAAGAAGCAAGCACGCATCTTCAAGAGCGTGCTGAAGCTGGACAAGAACTTCCACATCTACATCCACGGCGATCGCAACAAGATCGAACAGGGCGTGGACGAGAGCGGACGGAAATTCTACAAGATCTACTACGATCAGGAGAGTTGAATGCAGCGGGGTCGCGACAGCAGAAAATAGATCCGCATTGCATCCTTCCGTGTTGAACATTCACCGGCATGGGGGATCTTTGATCATCGCCCCTACCGTGAAGAGCGCCGTCCCATGTTCGACCCGTTCCCTTGTTGCCTGCATGGCGATGGTGTTCATCGTGGCATCGGTCGCATCCGCGCAATCCGATGAACTGTACTTCCAGCGCGCGTTCGAACGGGAACTTCCAGGTTCACGGATCCTCAGTTTGTCCGAAGACCCGATCGGTGGCTTGTGGGTCGGCACTTCGAGCGGACTGGCCCGTGTACTCGGGGATCACGTGCGTGTCTGGCGCCAGCAAGCCGATGACAGCCTTTCATTGAGTTCGAGCCATATCGTTTCGGTGGATGCCACTTCGCCGGACGTTGTCTGGGTAGGCACGCTGCGCGGACTATGTCGGCTTGATCCGATCACCGGTGCAGTGAAGCGCGTGCCTTGTCACTTGCCGGATACGGACCCGTTGCTGGTGAACACCATTTGGCAAGTGGTCTGCGGACACGAGGGATCGATATGGGTTTCCACCGCAGCAGGTCTGTTGAACTACGACGCCGTGGCATCGGAGTGGCGCGACCCTTTGGTGGAGGAAGCGGTCTTCCCGGGGTCGCGCATGCGCCCCTTACCGGGAACCATGGTCCACGATGCGCGGCGCAAGGCATTGTGGGCCGGAACCAAATACGGTGTGTATCGACTGGACGAGACGGGACTCCGCACGGCAACGGATACCCTACGACTGGAGCCGATGCAGGGAACATCCTCCGCCATGTGCCTCGCTGCGGGGTTGCACGACGATATCGCCGTTCTTGACTTCCGCTTGAACGCCATGCTGCACATCCATCCGGATATCGGCGTCGTGCGCAGCGTCAAGCTTCCATCGGAATGGTTCTTCAATAACCTCGGGAAAGCGATGCTGGTCGATCCAACGCAACGCATTTGGATCGCCACGGGCGACGATCGATTGCGGGTCCTACCTGCGAACGGGAAGGATGCGCGGTCCATCGTTCCGGACCGGAACAAACCCTGGTCGCTTCCCAGTTCATCGGTGAATGCCTTGCTGCTCACCCGTGAGAAGACACTATGGCTCGGCACCGAAGAGGGGCTTGTGCGCTTGCTACCGGAAAGGAGTGGGCAGATCCATCTCGCGAATTGGAACAGCCCTTCCGTGGTGAACGCGATCGAGAGCGATGCGAATGGGCTTCTCTTGGCGAGCAACGGAGAAGGAATGATCCGCCTTGATCCGCGAACAGGCCGAACGGACACCATTCGCAGCGGACTTCTTTCCGGTACGGGAGGATCCGCTCCGGCTGCGATGGAGGATATGATCACGGACCTCCTACGGATGAGCGATGGCTGGCTGATCGGCACACGGGCTGGGCTCCGTTGGTGGCCTGATGGAAGCAGCCATGTTCACGTGCCATACCCTCCTACCGCGTCCATCCACCTGCTCAGCGAGCGGAGCGTGGAGCAAGTGCGGAAGAATGCGAAAGGCGTGGTGTGGGTCCGGACCTTCAATCATGGCATTTGGCGTATCGCACCGGGAACGGAAGCGAAACGCGTGGCCATTGATGGCAGCGATGACGCGACTGCCCTCGGCCGCCTGACGTGCATGGCGATCGATCCGAACGGAGGACCATGGTGCGGCACGGCTTCAGGCTACATCGTGAAATTGGATGGAGAAGGGAGGATCACCCGGACCATCCGCTTGTTGGAAGGCTCTCGTATGGCAGCCATCACCGCTGTTCACCCCACGGATAGTGGCGGGCTTTGGGCGGCTGCGGATGATGGATCCCTTTCCATGATCGGCCCGGATGGCGCAGTCCTAAGAACGTTTACCCATGAGGACGGCCTTCCGTCCGGAACGCAACATACCCTGCGTTCGGCACCGCATACCGGGTTATGGATGATGTCGGAAACGGGTCTCGCGCACATCGATCCGGCTCGGGAGCCTGCGGTGATGAGCATCCCACTCTTCAACCATTGGGGGCGACCCACGACGATCGCCGCGCCTTACCGGGATGGTGTGCTGCTCGCGTGCTCACAGGCATTGGTTTCCGTGCGCACACCGGTCCATGTAGCGGACAACAACCTGCAAGCTGTCTTCGCTGCGCTGGAACGCGATGGCCGATCGCTGCCCTGTCATCCGCTGCACAGCGAATTGGAGGTTCCGTACTCCCAACGCACGCTGCGTATACACTTCACCGCCTTGGGATCGGATCGGCCGGAGGAGCTGGAGTTCCGCTATCGCCTTGGTCCCGACCGAAAGTGGATCGATCTGAAAGGATCCAGGACCTTGGACTTGATCGATCTGCATGAGGGCACGTACCGCGTGGAGTTGATCGCACTCGGGCGAGACCGGCAACCCAATGGCCGATCCGCAGTGCTCGATCTCGTGATACACCCTCCGTGGTACCGCAGTTCGTGGGCGATCTCCCTGGCCGTCATCATCGTGCTGCTCCTGGCGTTCCTCATGTTCCGATCCGTATTGCGCAGCAGGTTGAGGAAGGAACGCGAGCGGGTGACGCGTGAACAAGCCGTGCTGCTCGAGCGCATCCGTATCGCGCATGACCTGCACGACGATCTGGGCAGTGGCTTGGCCAGCATCGGCATGGACAGCGACCTCGCGGGGATGGAAGCTGCGGATCCCGTCGCTCGTGAGGCGTTGAAGCGAGTGAGCGAGGGTGCGCGGAACGTGGGCGATGACATGCGCCGGATCGTGTGGGCGATGAGCTCCGGGCAGGAGACCGTTGGTGACCTTGTCGCCTACATCCGTGGCCTCGCCGGGGAGATCCTCGACCACGGCGGAGTGGAACTGGAGTTCGAACAGGACATTGCCCGACCGACCACGATCCTTTCAGTGGATCAGCGGAAGCATCTGGTGCTATTCGCGAAGGAGGCCTTGCACAACGTGGTGAAGCATGCCGGTGCCAGCAGGGTGTCCATGACCATCGTGCGGACATCGGCGGAGATCCGCGTGAGGATCCAGGACAATGGGCGCGGATTCGATCCGGACCGCATGGAACGCACAGGCACAGGGACGCTGAGCATGCGCGAGCGGGCCAGGGCACTGGGCGGCACCTTGCACATTGAAAGCTCCGCCGCCACGGGTACTTCGCTTGATCTCGGGATCCCGGCATCCCTTCCGGTGTTCTAGAACACGGCCCACCGGCCAACAACGGCGACCTACCTTTTCCGAGTGAACTCGACCCATCGGATCGGCATCGTGGAGGATCTTCCGCAGATGCGTCAACACTTGCGCAACGTACTGGCGCGCGCCGAGGACATGGAACTGGTCTGCGAGTACCGCAGCGCCGAGGAAGCCTTCCCCGCCATCACTGAACAGGAGCTCGATGTGGTGATCAGTGATATCGGCCTGCCCGGGACCAACGGCATCGACCTGCTGAAGAAGCTGCGGCCCTTCATGCCCCACACCCAGTTCATGGTCTTCACCGTGCATGACGATGACCTGCGGGTGTTCGAGGCGTTGAAGGCTGGCGCGAACGGGTACATGCTGAAGAGCTCCACACCGATCGCGCTGCTCGAGGGCGTACGCGAGCTGATCACCGGCGGTGCGCCCATGAGCGCCAGCGTGGCGCGGCGGCTCGTCGATCATTTACGGCCGCATCCTACAACAGCCACCAGCGAGCACAATGCACTGACCCCGCGCGAACATGAAGTGCTCGATATGCTCTCACAGGGAATGCTCTACAAGGAGATCGCCGCGCGCGAAGGCATATCCATCAGCACGGTGAAGCAGCACATCCACAGCATCTACAAGAAGTTGCATGTGGGGAGCAAGGAAGAAGCGCTGGAGAAGTACAAAGGGCGCTGACCCCCGCCGCCTTCCGTTCACATCTTCACCTTCACCTTGGGCGAATAGTCGCTGTCCCGTCCGGCGGTGGTGACCACTTGGATGAAGTAGCCGATCTCCTCGCCGGGTTTCGCCAGTCGGTCCTTGTGCGTGCGGGCTGTTCCCGGCAGGAGTTCGAACTCCTGCCATTTGCCGCCGTTGGTGCTCTTGTACAGGATGAACTTCACACCATCGCGTGGCGCGTAGTCCCAGCTCAGTTGCACGTACTTCTTGTCGGCGAAGGCTTCCGCATCGAGCATCTCCACCTTCGGCAATCGCTCCTTGGAATTCATGCGCAGTTTCGGCATTTGCTGGCTGAAGGTGCTCCAGCCGCCATCATCGAAAGCGACCACCGCGTATTCGTAATAGGCTGGCTTGCCGCCGTCCTTATCCAGATACTCGAACGTCGGTTCCGCGATCGGCACACGCGCCAGGGTATCCCAATTCGCTTCACCAACCATGCGGCGCAATAGGCAATGCCGCGTGACATCCTCACTACTGCTCGGCGCCCAGCGCAAGCGTATGCCCTCGTCGCTCACGCGGTAGTCCTTGAACACCGGTGCAGTCGGCGGGCGGAGATCGGGGCGCTTGAGTTCGATGAGCTCGCTGTGCTTGCTGCCGTTCCGGTTCAGGTCCACGGCCATCACCTTGTAGTACACCTTCTCGGTGAGGGTGCGCATGCTGATGGTGTCGGTGTACATCGTATCCCGGATCGCAGTGCCCGTGAGGCGGCTCTCGACGTGATCGCGCTGGTTCTGCCAGAACACATGGTAACCATAGAGGTCGGGTTCCTTGCCGAGGCGCCATTTCAAGGTCACCACCCCGTTGGTATCCACGCGGCCCTCCAGCCCGACGGGCCGTGCAGGCGGAATGCTATCCACCACACTGCCCATGGCGGTCATGCTCAGTCCGGGGTTGTTGGCCGTGTCCACGGCGATCACGAGGTAGTAGTTGTGCTTCAGTGTTTCCGGTGCGCGGTCCACGAAGCTGCGCGTACCCGGTGCGAGGATCTCGCTGTTGAGCGAACGTTCATCACTGGCCACACTGGTTCCCCGTGTGACATGGAAACCCTTGAGGTCCTTCACCCCGCTGGGGTAGTCCCATGTGACCTCGATGGTTCCTTTCTTCTCGGTGGCGCGCACGTTGGTGGGCGAAGGCGGCGGCGTGCGGTCACGCCACGCTGCATGGACGGGCTTGCTGGGCGCACTGCGGGTTCCGAAGGCCGTGAGCCCGATGATGCGGTAGTTGTACTGCTGCTTCGTGGCGTCAACCGTATCGGTGTACACGATCACATCCTTGGTGCCGGGCAGATCGTTGTTGGTGAAGCTCACGAAGGGTTGCGCATTGATCCGCTTCCAGGTGGCGCCTGCATCCGCGCTGCGCTCCACATCGTACGCCGTGAAGTACGCTTCGTGCGCCGCACGCGGCCAGCTGATCATCATCAAGCTGTCCTGCTCGTTCACCCGCGTGATGATCGGTTGCTTGGTCACGTCGGCCTTCTCCGTGCTCACCGCCACGGCACCGTCACCGATGGGGTAGCTGGCATTTGCCGTGGCCACTTTCACCCGATAGAGGTAGCGATGGCCGGGCACCACGCCGCTGTCCGTGAAGCCGAGTGCGCTCCCTTCCGCAGCAGGCCAGGAGAGGTCGGCGGCGAGCAATGCGAACGCGTAGCGCTCCTTCAAACGGTCGCTCGCGCCTTTGATATCGGTGCTGAAACCCATGTTCTGCGGGAGCAACGCGGTGTGGATCATCTCACCCGCCACCATCACATACAGATCGTCAGGAAGACGTGTGTGCAGGTCCTTCCAACCCTGCTGTCCAAGCGGCAGGAGCTTCGTAGGGGTGAGGTTGATGAAGGCGTTCGATTCGCGCGAACTCGTGTCCGCCACGCTGCCGAGATCCACCCGTTCAACCGTAAAGCCGAGTTGGTTCGCGTTGATCCATCCGCCCGGTGCATCGGGTGCCCAGCGCAAGCGCACCACGCTGCCGTCATAGTGGGCCTTCACCGCGATGTGCGCGTAGAACTTCCCGCGTTCGGCACGGTAGATCGAATCCTCGCGGACCAGTGCGGCCGAGTCGGGTCCCAGCGGACGTACCTGGGCGACCAGGCTAGTACAGCACAGTATCGCCGTTGTAAGGAGGAGGCTCTTCATAGCGCAGGGTGAAGGGTTTGACGGAGACGGTGTTCCGCGAAAGCGGGATCGGCGAGCGGAACATCATCCGGATATGGTAAGTGGCGTTGTAGTAGATCGGGAATTCCTGGTTGGGCGTTGGCAGGTTGCCCGTATGGCGGAGCAACGCCCCGTTGTAAGGTTGATAGGCGTTGGTGCGCATGTTGGTGCGGTTCACCTGCGGACCGTGCGTTTGCAGCAAGGTGTTGAGGTAGCCACCGGTCGCGCCAGCGGTGTTCAGCGCATTCATCGCCGCGAGGCGCATGGTGGCCTGATCCTGCGATGCGAATTTGCCCGCGCGGTAGAGGAATCCGAAGTTGAGCCATGGGCTCATCTGCCCACCGGCTCCAATGCCCACTCCAGCGAACATGCCGGGGAATGTGCCGGGAAGTGCTCCCCAAGAGCCGCCGATGACCGTACCCGCAACGCCCGCACCAAGCATCGGTGTGGGCGAGGCCGCGATCTCACTCTCGTTGTCCGTGATCGGTGCTTCAATGGATCCGTTGTAGCCCACGATCGGTTCCGGTTGCTGCGATCCCCAGAGGATGTAGTGTACCACAGGGAAGGTGGGCAGGTTCACGCTGTTACCGGGGAACGTGTATGCACGCGTGGAACGGTACTGTAGGAACTGCACGTACATGTTGTTCTGCAGGTAGCTGTAGTAACTGTCGTTCCAATCCGGTGCGAAGTACACCAACGGCATCAATTTGCGCGCGCCGTTCTTCCAGACACCATGGATGTCGGCTTCATCGAAGACCTCTTCAGCAGTGGCGCGCGCATCGGCGTTCCGCGCGTCGTCGTACCGTGCGGGTGTCCGGCCATCGAGGTTGAGCGCGGCGAACTTCTCCACCAGCGTATTGAACTTGCTTGAGCGGAATCGGAAGGTGTAGAGCAGATGGTCGTTCGCGGCGAGCGAGACCGCGCGTTGCACATTGCCGCCGGTGAGGTTGAGACGCTGCACATCGCCGTTCGCCGCGATGAACGTCTGCGTGAGCGGCGCACTGATCTGCGCGGCATAGGCGGCTCCGACCGGGCCAACGGATCCAGCGGCCCCTGCTGCGCCACCACCTCCGATCATCGGCATGCCGCCGGATGTGGCGGTCTGCCTGCGCAGTAGCTGCACAATGTAGATCCGCTGCGGATCCAAGTTCGGCACAGTAAGCGGCACATCGAAGCCGCTGGTGTACACGACCGGCGTTTCCTGCGCGGACCCACCGCCCAAGGGGATGAATTTCGCGAGGTAGATGTAGGACCGTCCTTCCACGGTCGGCGCGAACAGGTAGGGCATGCCGAGGGTGAGGTGTACGCGACCCTTGTTGTTCGATTCCTGTTGCAGGAAGTAGCGCTGGCGGTTCACCGGGTAGGTGTAGTCCACATTGCTTTCCGGGATGTGGTCCGGCGCGGTGCCGGTCCGGAAGTTCTGCGTGCGCTCCTCGTTCCATGTCGTGCTGGTGCCGGGGATCACGAACTCGCGGTACATGAACGGCGCGTACTCCTCGCGGACACGCACTTCCACCCGCGTCTGGTGGGTCGTCAAGGCCTTCAACACATCGTTCCGGCTCAGGTAGCTGCTGGTCCCGCGATCATCATTGAAGCGATTGGTTCCGGGGATGTTGAGGTTGCTTGGCAGCTCCTTCAGTGTGAAGCTGCTCACATACGGGTGGAAACGGTACATCGTCACAGCGCCTGTATTCGGATCGATCAGCTTGGGCACTTCCAATACTTCCTGCACCGGAAGGTTGTAGCTCGCCGTGGGCATGTCGAAGATGCTCACGTCGTTGCCCTTCGGCCCCAGGTCCTTGATGAACTGGAAATCCGCGAGTGGATCACCCGCAGGCATCAGTGTGCATTGCTGCCCATCCTCCACATGGAAGCTCGCATCGCCGGTGATCGCGCCGTTGAGCACGCTGAAGTGGACCGCTGCATCACCACGGAAACCGGAAGGGTTGGGGAAGTTCCCGCGAAGCAGCATGGCGGCGCTCATGCTCAGTATGGGCGCGCGGAAGCGCATGAAGAGCAGATCGAGCTGCACGCCGAGTTCGCCCCACAAGCCCGCGTAGAACTGGCCCTGCGCGTACCAGCCCTTGTCGCCTGGCCTACGGCCGGTCTCCGCGCACACCATGCTCTCCGGGATCTCACTGAGCAAAAGGTCGAACCCGATGGCCATGCCGAAAGTGGCATAGAGCACGGCGAGGTTGATGTCCAGGTTCACTTCAAGCGCAGCACCGAAAGCGAAGCCAGCGCCATTCGCCAAGGGACCCATGTCACGATCACCACCGATCGCCGCTGCGGTCTCCGCCTCGGTTCCCAATCCGCGCGAAGGATCGTTCAACCCGAGGATCTCCATGATGCGTTGCGGCGGATCGGGCAGCTGGAAGGGGATGCTATCATTCCCCACCATGATGTAGTTGGTGATGCTCAGGATGGGATCACCACCGGGCGGGCCTACGACAATGCCACCGGGGTTATCCGGAGTGCCCATGATGAAGTACCACTTGCCGCTCTGGCTCTCGGTGTGGAAGTTGGCATCCACCAGTTTGTTGCCGGCTCCTGCGCCACGTGCCACCACGAAGTCGAGCATCACGCTCAGGTTCGCGTGGATCACTTCGTTGCCTTCGCGGTTCGCGTAGCTGAACAGGATGTTGCCGGTGATGCGTGCATCCGATCGTTCAGGAATGTCCACCAGACCATAGATGTCACCGCGCACGATCAACGACGTAAGTCCACCGGCTTGTGAGAACTCCGCGCGCAGGGTGAGGTCCATGTTGCAGCCCTTCGGATTCGGGTAAGTGCCGAAGACCAAGCCAAGGCGGACTCCTAGGAACGTATTGAAGTCCTCCTCATAGCGTCCGCCGCTGGGCGCCGGGCCACTGCCCACGGCACTGGCATCGGCTGTAAGGCCGCTCGTGAAATCATCGGGCGGGTCATCGTCGGCATTTGTATCAGCCGGAGGGATCTCACCGGGCGGTGTTCGCGGCGCCATGCTCTGCATGCGCGCGTTGGTGGGCAGCGAGCCATCGATGAAATGCATGTGATGGTACGCGCCGCCGCCGAAGCCATAGATGCCCACGCCGGTCATGATCATCAACCCGGGATTGAAGTAGAGCATGCCATCCACCATCCAGTAGCTGTAATGCTGCGCGCTGGTGTTGATCTCCACCTCGGGGTTGTTCTTGATCGTTCCGAAGATGGCCTGTAGGTCGCCGCGGATGCCCATGGGGAAGCCGACGGTGAGCGCGCCTTTCACTTCTTCCTTGGTCGCGGTCTTGGTGATCCGTAGATCGCCGACAAGGCGCATGGCGCTCACGTCCACATCGAGGTGCATGCCGGTGAAGAGCACGTCCTTGAAATCGAAGCGGCTCACACCATTCGGACCCAACTCCAACTCGGTCACGAACTTGAGCGCCACGCTCGCGGCGAAACTGCTTTCGCCCTCACCACCGCTGAGGCTCACCATCGGCTCCACCACCAAGGCCGGGTGCGTGGGGTCGTCGAACTCAAGCGCGAGGTTGCGGATGCTCAAGGGGAACCCACCGCATTCCTTCTGCGGACTGGCGTATGCGAACGCGCAATTGCGGCAACTGATGCCATCCTCGCTGTCGAGCACCAATCCTTCGAAGTTCATTCCCGGCATGTTGATGCTTGGGATGCTGCCCAGGTCGATGCCCAATTCACTGCTCAACCCGGTACTGATGCTGATACTGCCATGAAGCTCCGCGCGCACTTTGCTGTTATCGCTGAGGGTTGCTCGCACGTAACTGTTCGGCCGTAGCGACATCTCCGCGATCCATAGTGGCGCCGTGAGCGTGTCTTCCAACTGCGCTTCGAGCGTGAACGCGAATTCACTGCTATCGGCGTCGTACCCGAGGATCGCGACGTACTTCACGAAGTCGTGCTCCCCATTGATCGGCAATCCGATGCGCCCCTTCAGCCCGGCGCGCTGGAAATTGTTCTGCAGCATGTCCATGTACACGCTGTCCACGCTGAAGGCCCAACTATCGATGCGGCCCTGATTGATCGCGACCAGATTGACCAACGCGAAATTGAACGAGAGCTCGGATTGGTCATCGACAATGAAGTTGTTGACGCTGCCGCCCACCGGACTTCCGGTTCCATCGCCCCACGTCTCAGGGGTCCGCATGGCCAGGCGCTTCATGTAGAATCCTTTCCAGAGCTCGGCCGTTCCTCCACCAACAAGGGCCGGATGATCATATCCTGTGGGAAAGGAGATGCCTTCCGGGTTGGCGATGCTGCTCCAGTCCAGCCACGCTTCCTCCAAGGTGAAGACCCAATCCGGTGCGCCCGGAACCTCGAAAGGATCCATAGTGAAAGCCGCCATCACGTTCCAGGACTCGGTCGAGGTGCTGCCCGCCCCGCTGACCTCGCGACATACGCTGAATTTGAACCGCGCCTCCACCTTCTCGGTTCCTGCCGCATCATGATCGCCTTCAGGCAACACGGTTCCCCGATCGAACTTCACAGCGCAGGCCACTTGCAGGCACTTGAAGCCATTGCAGTCCCAATCCACGTACGTGATGTTCGTTACGTCCGTGCTGGCCCCACCGCGGAACTTGAATTCAGTGCCAAGGTCACCGGTCACGACCAGATCGTACGGCAGGTAGGCGCGACCTTCATCGCCGAGCCCATCCGGCGTGAAGCACAGATCACCGATGCCGAACGACAGCATGGTGCGGATCTCCATCACATCGATCCCCGCGACCATATCAAGGCTTGCGCGCAACGAATCGAAGCGCATGTTGATGATGCCGAGCGTCACTTGCCGGTCGCCCACTTCGCGATCGATCCCAATGGGCATGCCCACATCGCTGCCGCTGTTGAACAAGCTCACGAGCCGCGTACCGTCCTGGAGCAGGCCGTTCATCGTCTCCACGTCGGCCTCGCTCATGCTGGGTATCTGCGTGACCCCGCTGGTGAGGGTGGTCAGTGATGGCGGGTTCCAATCGTGCCGGGCCTCCACCTTGCCTTTCAGCATGCGGCCTTCGCTGTTCCATTGCAGCCCCGTGAATTCCACCATGATGTTCGCATCGTTCAGGAACCGCACAGGGATCTTGCCGGTGCCGGTGAACGTGGTGCCGGTGCCGGTGACCGTGAGCACGGTCATGGTGAATTTGCCCACGCGAACGGTGCCGCCAACGGCCAAGTCTCCGACCGCTGTTGTATTCGTGATGGGGTCCGCTAGACACACGCTCACGCAATCGCCCGGTGGCACTTCCTCCGAAGTGGGGGTGGTTGGGTCCTCGGTGCAATGCCCTACACAGAACCGGAACACTTCGCTGGTATTGTAGTTGGCACTACTGGCATTGCCCGGTGTGGTTTTCCAGTTCAAGCGCCAGTAATAGGTGCCTTCATCAGTGGCGTTCACCGTATGCGTTAGGCTCTTGTACAGCGCGGCCACGAGCGCGGGTCGGTTGGTGAGACCCGTACTGATATCGAGTCCGGCACCACCAAGTGTTCCCGAAGTATGTTGCCAAATGGTGCTGAAGTCGCTCTGCTTGCTCACCTGCAACTCCCACTCTTCGTTCACCCACCCGTTGATGAAGGTGGTACCTCCGGCGGCGGTCGCCTGCACCACATCGAAGGGTGGCAGCAACTCGCTCGGCTCATCGGCTGTGCGCCATTGCAATGCCACGGGCCCTGCCGGGACCATGGTTCCGTTCGCCGGAGACTCCGGTTGGCTGGGTCCCATGCCGATCCCGAAAGGTTCCTCCCCACTATCTCCGTGGTAGGGCGGGCTTCCGCCGAGGGTGAAGTCACCAACCGTGCGCCAGCGGTAGCGTTCGCCGCGTTGGTAGCTGATCCCTGAAGCACCGTTGGGATGGTATACGCTCAGGTGCTGTGATTCATAGGCGCTGAGACCCGCGAACGTGACCATGCTTTGGGATCCCGGAGGACCGCCCGGCCAGTTGAGTGTACGTGAGTAGTCCGGTAGCGCCGCGCCACCGATCATGCGCATGGTGGTGTTGTAGGTGAAGCGCGTGTAGGCGCGGTACGGGTCGAACTTCGTGACCACGTTCAGGTAGTCGAAAGGCACCCAATCGTTGTTGGTCGGCCACATGGCGCGGAGCACACCGTTGCCATCCACGCCTTCGGGCGCATAGAGGAAGGAGCACACCTCGCTGCGCGCAAGCTCCCCTTCAGGGTTCATGGGGTCGTTGATGAAAGCGGTGACTCGTACGGCGTAGTAATAGCCCGCATCGAGCATCAACTCATCAGGGATCTCGATCAGCGCTACTTGCTCGTCATACACATGCGTGAACAGTTCCGGCACCGTGGCGCTCAACATGGCGTCGTTCGCATCGCCCACGCGATCACCAGGTGGATCGATGCGCACGATGTCCAGGCGGTACTGCACCTGCTCGGCGATGCCCGGAGGTGGCATATAGACCCACGCGATGTTGAGCAGGCCATCGGGCAATGAGAAGGTGGTGCCGCAGATGTTGGTGAACATGGGGGGCTGCGGATGGATCACCGACCAACCGGAACAACCGGCCGGAATGGGCGCGCTCAGCTCGGCGCCATCGGGGCATTCAAGCAACTGCACGCAGATCTCCCAATAACCTTCGGGAAGCATTTGCTGATCCCGGATCTCGTTGAAGGTGATGCCCGTGAACTCGAAGTCGCTCTGGTTGAACCCACCCTCGAACCGATCGGTGAGCTGGTCCACGGTGTACAACGCAGTGCCAGGATCGATATCGATGCACTGGCCCGCGCCGAAGGAAGGGATGGAGCTGATGCGGATACCGCGTTCCGCACAGCGCATCACCACGTACGGTGTGGCAGACCTGGTGACCGATGCCGTGGAGGTGATCGTCACCGTGGTGGCGGATGCCTGATCCTGCAATTCGGCCCAGGTGGTGGGCGGCGGCAACGGCACCGTGGCACTTACGGATATGGGGTACTGGGCCACTGCGCGTGCTGCGCACAGGAGCATGGGCAGCAGCATTGCACTGTGGAACTTCCGCAGGATGGTCGCGTGGTTCTTCATGACGTTGTTTTCTTGCGTTCGCGTGTGCGCAGCTCCAATGCATAGGTCACCTGCATGCGCATCTGATACTGGCTGTCCCCGAATCGTTCGTTGGTGCTGCGTCCATTGTAGTTCACCCCCAGACCGAAGCGATGGGCCCGGCCGACCTTCTGGTCGATGCCCGCGTTGGCGACGACCGAGGTGCTTCCACCGTACTGCTCGCCCCGGTTGAGGTAGAACGCCGCGCGGACATTCACGCCTGTGCGGTCCTTGTTGAACCCTTTGCGCGCGTTGAGCGAGGTGCCGTATTTGATCCGACCTAGACCCGCGCTCTCGAATACGCTGGTGGTGAGCCGCGCTCCCCAACCGAAGGCGCGCGGTTTCACCTGTGAACGGTAGCCCACGCTTCCGGTCCATGTCACCGTGGTCTGTGTGGGTTGTGATGGATAGCCTTCGTTCACGAATCCTTGATAGCCGAGGGTGATGTCCATGTTGCGTGTCGTGCCCTTGTCGGCATCACGGAAGCGCAAGCTGTTGGTGAAGGTGATATTGTCGCTCACTTGCCGCAGCTCTATGGTGTCGGTGCCCGCTGCTTCGTAAGCACTGCGCATGTTCGCTTCGAAGTTGCTCCAACTCAACGACGTGGTGAGCACCTTGCCGCTGTTGTAATTGAGGTTCGCACTGCCGATGGTGCGCCGTGTGCGCGCAGCGAGTGACCGCGCGAGGTCGTTGCTCTGCAAGCCGAGCGAGACGGTGAACCGCACTTTCTGCTTGAACACACCCGTACCCATGCTGGCGCGGTAGTTCTCCACATCGCTCATGAAATAGTAGTTGCCAAGTGTTCGGAACAGCGGATCGATGCGATCGTAATTGACGCTGAACGTGGTGCCTTTCACGTTGTAGCTCAACCCGCTCTTGATCGCACTGCCGCGTCGCGTTCGGGGATCCACGTTGAACAGCGGCGTGTCGTAGTTGTTCGCGAGATCGGCGAGGTCGCCCGTGCGTTCTTCGGGCACCTCGCCCACGTTGAGCAAACTGCCTGCGATGTCCGCTTGGAACTGTAGGCTCTTGGCGATCTGTACGGCGGCATTCAGTCCGAGCACCAGGTTCTCCTCCGGCAAGGCGCTGCCATACCGCCCCTTGGCCAGATCGCTGGCATCGTAGTCATCGTTTGCACGGAAGAACGCCAGATCGACGTGGCTGGCCTGGGTGCCCACACCGATCCTGGCGGCCAGGCCGTTGCGTTTGAACGCCGCCTCCTCGATCACATCAGTGGTGGTATCGGCGAAGATCTCCTTGCGCAAACGGCCGTACATGGCGGCGAAGCGGAACTTGCCGGGGCTCAATTCCAGCCCGACACCGAAGAAGCGCTGGCCGCTCATGGTGAGTTCGCTGAAGTGCATGCTGCGATGCCCGATGTGCGCGGTAGCCCACTTGTAGCGCGGACTCACGCCGTACTGGTTGAAGGGCTGGCGGAAATCCCGCTCCTTCTCGCTGATGATGAACGAAAAGGGTACTTGCAGGTCGTAGATGCTGAAGTTGAGCCTGCCGCTGATGCCCCATGTGATCGGGGCCATGCGCGGATCGTCCAGATCCGTGGTATAGATGGCCGCGTAGCTACTAAGTCCGCCCGTAAGTGACACCGGGTCCTTCTTGCCGATCCGTTCGAGATCCTGGCAGAACGATCGTGCCGACACCAGTGCTTGGCAGGAAATGAACAGGACAATGCGGAACCGGAGAGACATGGTGCGCTCACAAAATAGGATCTTCCGCGTTTGACGGGTACATGTACTAGAACCCCGGACATGCAGGGGTCGGCTCGTTCACCCACTGATCCATACCATAGGCCTTGCGCGCGGATCATGCAGCACTTCGTCCTCTGTTCCCGGATCGTACCGCAGCAGCCCACCGGCCATGGTCACGCGCGCGGCAGGGCCATGGCTCCGCGATCCCTGGCCACGCATCCTGTTGAAAGATCAATTTTGGGCCGAAGGCATCCAACTCAATCGGCCCCGTCCTAGATTTGAGTAGGAAATTCAATACGGTAACCAACCACCATTACCCATGAACACCAATCATACCCTCCGCTTCCTTGTTCCACTTCGTGGATCATTCGTGATCGCGCTTGTCGGCCTTGTGGCAACTTGTTTCAGCCAAGGCACCGTGGATCCTGATTTCAATGTGGGTACCGGTGCGAGCAACCGGGTGACCTGCGCAGCACTGCAACTGAATGGGAAGGTGATCATCGGCGGCGTCTTCATCACATACAATGGCACGACGGCCAACCATGTGGCCCGCTTGAATCTGGACGGTAGCTTGGACGGCACCTTCGCACCGATCTCGGGCGCTGATCAGCAATTGAATTCCGTGGCGCTCACCAGCACGGGCCAAGCGGTGATCGGCGGCACGTTCATCACCTACGACGGTACCAGCCGGAAGAGGATCGCGCGGCTGAACGCGGACGGCACCTTGGATACCGGCTTCGATCCGGGTACGGGCTTCAACGGCATGGTGACCAATGTGGCCGTGCAATCGGATGACAAGGTGATCGCGGTGGGTGACTTCACCAGCTTCAACGGCACGGGGCGTGTTCGCATAGCGCGCTTGAACACTGACGGAACGTTGGATACCAGTTTCGATCCCGGTACCGGCGCGAACTTCCTGGTGGCCACCGTGGCGATCCAGTCCGATGGGAAGGTGCTCATTGGCGGATACTTCAACGACATCAACGGTACCACCGCAGTGGCGCTTGCCCGGCTGAACAGTGATGGATCTTTGGATACGGGTTACAACAGCGGCGGATCCGGCTTGAACAACTCGGTGAACGTGATCAGCCTTCAACCCGATGGCAAGGCGCTCGTGGGCGGCCTCTTCAGCACGTACAACGGTACGGGGCGCAACAGGGTCCTGCGCACCAACACGGACGGAAGTCTCGATACGGGATTCGATCCGGGAACCGGATTCAACGGACAGGTGCTCGCCTTCGCGCAGCAATCCGATGGTGCCATCATCATCGGTGGCGACTTCACGACGTTGAACGGCAACACGCACAACCGCCATTGCCGCGTGACCTCCACTGGTGCCACGGATGCGACCTGGACCACCGGCGCCAACCAAGCCATCAACTGCCTGCTCTGGATGCCGGAAGGGCGTGTGGTCGTGGGCGGCATCTTCACGACCATCGCCGGCAATTCGCGCAACCGGATCTCGCGTTTCAAGGCCCTATGCACCGATGATGTGGACCTGGTGATCACCACCGATGGTGCAGGTTCGGAGACCGGATGGGAACTCATTCCCGACGGATACCAATACGCGGCCTACAGTGGATCGGGGCTTCCGGACAACGCGGTGGTGCCGGTGGGCGGTTGCCTCGCCTTGGGTTGCTACGAGTTGCGCGTTACGGATTCGGGAACGAACGGGATCACCGATGGGGGTTATGTGTTGAAGTCGCAGAACGGGGAACGGATCATCGACGACTCGCTCAATTTCGATTCTGGTGGCGCGAGCCAGATCAGCGGAGGCCAAGGCGGACCCGTGAAGTTCTGTGTGCCCATCGGAACGCACAAGCCCATCTTCACGAGCCGCGACAAGATCGATTGGGTGGACAACGAGTACTTCGTTTCGTCGGAGAAGGCGGCGGTGTCGCAGGTTTGGACCGACTATGGTCCGGGATCAGCGGAGCGCGCCAACACGGGTTACGACTTCTGGTTCTTCGATCCCAACGGCGGGTACAGCTTTGTTCGTCAACGGCGCCACAGCAGCAGTGATGGTTTCGGCCCGGCGAGTCCCACGCGCGCGTGCCACATGAAGATCAACAACTGGGCGGTGGCGAACCACATCCCGGCCAACACGCTCATGAATGTGCGCATCCGCCCGGTGATCCTTGGCGTGGCCGGTGCTTGGGGGCCAGCGCACCGGTTCAAGATCGATGCGTTGCGGGCGCAATGTCCACTCACCAAGTTGATGGACATCCCCAACAACCAATTCTTCAGTTGTGGGCAGACGCGCGCGTGGGGTCCGGGGAACTACGTTCACGCTAGGCCGGTGAACGGTGCCAACAAATACCAGTTCCGCTTCCGGATACCCGCCGAGGCGTTCTCCGTTACGCGCAATAGCAACAACTACTTCCTGCTTTTGAACTGGGTCGTCAACCCATTGGAGTGCAGCAAGACCTACCAGGTGGATGTGCGCGCGAGCTTCGATGGGGGCGCCACATGGTGCAGTGATTTCATTCCACCCGCTTTGGACCCATGGGGTGATGTGTGCCTGCTCACCATTGCGAATTGTGTCCAAGGCAATGATCCACGGATGGCGATGGAGGACGAGGAACCGGCCGAAGGATCCGGGATCGCCATTTGGCCGAACCCGAATGATGGTGAAGTGCTCAACCTGCGCATAGTCGGTCTGGACCCGATCCCCCAACAGTTGAACATCACCGTGCTGGATGCCACCGGGAGGGTCGCACACCAGGAGGCGCACGCCATAAACGACATTGGTTGGTCGGGCGCGGTCGGCATTGCGCAACAATTCCCGGCCGGGGTATATATGGTACAGGTTACCGCCGGTGAACAACGATGGATGGAGCGATTCGTGGTGCAGTAGGAACTTCGTCCGGGATGGTGGTGAGCGGGATCCGTGTGATGGAGGCGAATGGTGAATGGCTGCAAGCCGCCGAACAGGTGTTGCGTGGCTTCCTGCCCCACCAGCGCGCGCATTACGCGGCGAACATCGCCACGGTGGAGCGCTACTTCGATGAGGCCGCGCATGATCGTGAATTGGCGGACCTGCACGCGCACTATGGTCCACCGGATGGGTGCGTGCTGCTCGCCTTGGACGGCGAGGATCCGGCAGGTGTGGTCTGCTTGCGGCGGTTCGACATGGAGCGCTGTGAGATGAAACGCCTCTTCGTTCCCCGGGATCATCGGCGCAAGGGCATCGGGCGGATCCTGTCCCTCGCGCTGATCGACCACGCACGTATGATCGGTTACAAGAAGATGGTGCTGGACACCGGCACCTTCATGGTAGAGTCGCAAGCGCTCTACACCAGCATGGGTTTCCGCTACGTCGATCCGTACTATGCCGTGCGCGATGAGCTTCGCAATGATCTGGTCTATATGGAGCTGACGCTATGAGCACCACCAGGATCCGCTGCACATGGCCGGGCGATGATGCCCGCATGATCGACTACCACGACACCCTCTGGGGCACACCCGAACACGACGACCGCAAGCTCTTCGCGAAGCTGGTGCTCGATGGGGCGCAGGCCGGCTTGAGTTGGAAGACGATCCTGCACCGCAGCGAGGGCTACCGCACGGCCTTCGACGATTGGAACGTGGAACGCATCGCGCGCTATGGTCCGAAGGACGTGGCGCGTTTGCTCAACGACCCCGGCATCATCCGCAACCGCGCCAAGGTGGCCAGTGCGATCACCAACGCGCAGGCGTGGCTGCGGATCATGGAAGAAGGCAAGGGTTCCTTCAATGACCTCCTCTGGCAGCATGTGGACCACAAGACCATCGTGAACAGGTGGAAGCACAGCAAGCAAGTGCCCGCTACCACGGCCGTGAGCGATGCGTTGAGCAAGGACCTGAAGAAGGCCGACTTCAGCTTCGTGGGCAGCACCATCGTGTACGCCTACATGCAAGCCATCGGCATGGTGGACGACCACTTGGTGGATTGCTGGCGGCGGACCGGAACACATTAGGACAAGTTGGTATCCTACATTGGTACCATGCGCGCTTCGGTAGCACCGGTGAAGGTTATTCGAATGCAGGAGGATGTATCCTCGGGTGCGGATGACATCATCGTGGTGGAAGAGCCTTTGGAGATCCGCTTGGGCTATGGACCCACGGAAGACCGGAAGGAGATCCCCCTGAGCGTGACCATGCGCACACCGGGCAACGATGCCGAGCTCGCGGTCGGGTTCCTCTACACCGAAGGGATCGTGAAGGATCCTGCGGAAGTGGTGCGGGTTGTGCCGTGCCAGAACGTGAAGGCCGAGGAACGCGGCAACGTGGTCCGTGCGGAGTTGCACCCCAGTGTGGAACTCGATCCCGCGCGATGGCAGCGCAACTTCTACACCTCCAGCAGTTGCGGGGTGTGCGGCAAGAGCAGCATCGATGCCGTGCATGCGCAGTGTGACCGACCCTTGGGCAAGACCCCTTCCATGGGATCCGCATCGATCACCGCCTTGCCTGAACGCATGCACGCTGCCCAGACCGTGTTCAAGCACACCGGCGGGATCCACGCGGCAGCACTGTTCAATGCTGCCGGTGAACTGCTGATCCTGCGCGAGGATGTCGGTCGGCACAACGCCGTGGACAAAGTGATCGGCGCGCTGCTGGCCAGTAAGCCGGACAACCAACAACCAACAACGGACAACCTCCTTCTCCTCGTCAGCGGTCGCGCCGGTTTCGAACTGGTACAGAAGTGCGTGGTCGCAGGGATCCCTGCGATGGCGGCGGTCGGTGCACCGTCGTCGCTCGCGGTGCAACTGGCGCAGGATAGTGGTTTGCTGCTGATCGGTTTTCTTCGCGGTGATCGTTTCAATGTGTACGCAGGCAAGCTGGCCGACTGATGGACACGGTACCGCACCATAGGATCGAGGAACTCCGGAGCGAGCGCATCGCCATCGTTCCGCATGATCCGTCGTGGTCGGAACGCTATTCCGAACTCGAAGCGAAATTGTCGCGGTCGCTTCCGGACGATCTCATCCAGCGCATCGCGCACATCGGCAGCACCGCAGTACCCGGCCTGAGTGCCAAACCGATCATTGATGTGCAAGTGGAAGTGAGCAGCTTGGATCGCGTTCGGCGTGAAGTGGTGCCGATCATGCGCGACCTCGCCTTCGAATACATCTGGCGGCCCACCATGGGCGAAGCCGCGCCTTTCTATGCGTGGTTCATCGGTCGCAACACGAAGGGTGAGCGCACCTCGCACATCCACATGGTGGAACCCGATGCAGCCAGCGCGGACCGCATCCTCTTTCGTGACTTCCTACGGATCAACGTTGAAGAGATAGCGCGCTATGAGGACTTGAAACACCGGCTGAGTTCCGCGCATCCGAACGACCGCGCCGCGTACACGCTGGGGAAGACCGGATTCGTCATGGATGTTCTGCGGCGCGCCAAACTGCAGCGGTCCTGACGAGCGGACGAGGACGGACTACGGTGAACTGAGCAGCCACGCGTGGCGCTGAACACCGTTCCGCGAATGCCAGAAGTAGCAGTAGCGTTGCCTCTTGCTCAAGAGCACGGCTTCCACCTTCTTCCGCTCGTGTTCGGAATAGAAGACGTGTAGCGACCCGCTCGCTTCATCGAAGCCCGGTGACGGTGCGTCGCCAGCCACGAAGGTGACCTTCAGCTTGCGCAAGTGCCCACGGGAAGAAGCTGGCTCGCCCTTGAAGTGAAGCCCATCGCTTTCGCGCTTAACGAGTCTCGTTAACCGCATCACTTCAATGGATCCAACCGAATTGAGCGCATGCGTGTGCCGGAGATCGACATCACTCTGCTCCTGAACGGAATTGGTAGCGGGCGTGATCATGATCGGTCGGTTTCTGAGTACCAAGGTGCGGCGACGGATGGAACCTTCCAAGGAGCGTTCTCACTTCGGCGGAAATCTTAATGTTCCCTTTACATGGCGCGAAGCGGTCAAGCGATGGACATCACCCTGATGATCCGGCTGTTGAATGCAACCGCATCCCCGATCTGCTTGTCCTTCAGCGCCTGCCCGATGGGCGATGCCAGTGAGATGACGAAGCACGGTTGGCCTTCCACCTCCACTTGTCCTAACCCGATCGCGATGAAGTAATTGCCCTGATCCGTGGTAACAAGGCTGCCGAAGCCGACACGCGCATACACACGGTCCAACGGCACACGATCCAGTTCCTGTTGCAAGAGTTGAAGCTTCGCCAACTGCGCCTCCTGCTGATCGAGCTCCTGCTGGATCATGGCGCGACCCACCTCATGCTTGTCGCCTGCGCTGCTCTTGGTGTCCGTGTTGCGCGCAGCAAGCGTGGAGGCGATGTCCGCTTGGATGGCAGCCACCTTTTCCAGGAGGTGATCCCGGAGATGTATGATCAGGTCGCGTTTGTGCATGGTCACTTCTGCGCAAGGTGGTGATCCACGACCAATGGACCACGGACCGCTCGGTTTGATGGCGGTAACCGATCAAACGCTCCGCACGCATGGTCCAAGGCATTAACAAGTATAGGCGGCCTTGATCCAGAGGACGTTGTTGGGCGTGGTACCTTCAATGCCGGAACGAAATATCCTCTGATATCATGAGCAACAAGAAGAACCGCATTCTGGTGCCCACGGACTTCACCAAAGTCGTGGACTACGCCATGGACCATGCTGTGAAGGTGGCCGAAGCTTCGAACAGCGATATCCATCTGCTGCACATCCTGGTGCATGACGAGCATGTCGATGTGACCAACAAACGCATGGACATGGAAGTGGCCCGGCTGAAGGACATCAGCGGGAAGGTAACCGTGGTGCCGATGGCGCGAAAGGGCAATGTGTACGATGACATCGGTTCCGTGGCCGAGGAGATCGGGGCGGACCTGATCATCATGGGCACCCACGGCCTGCGCGGCATGCAGTTCCTTACCGGAAGCCGCGCCCTGCGCGTGATCACGGAAAGCCAAGTACCCTTCGTGGTGGTGCAAGAGAAGAAGATCGGGCCCGATGGCTACAAGCACATCGTGGTGCCCATGGACCTACAGCGCGAAACGCGGCAGAAGGTGACCGAGGTGGCTGACATGGCGAGGACCTTCAACAGCACCGTGCATGTGATCAGCCCGAAGGAGAAGGACGAATTCCTGCACCGGCACCTGGCCAACAACCTACAGTTCGCGCGCAAGTATTTCGGCGACCGCAACATCCCCTGCAAGACCGAGGTGATCGATGTGAGCGCTTCGAAGTTCCACGTCGGCTTGCTGGACTACGCCAAGGCCATCAACGCCGACCTGATCGCCATCATGAACGAAGCCAACGAGAGCATCCTCGGGGTGTTCAGTGTGAGCTTCGAGCAGGAGATCATCACCAACGATGCGATGATCCCGGTGCTGGTGATCAATGAGAAGAACACCACCTCGGGAATGGCGGGCTGGACCTTCCAATAGGACACGTCCCCGAATTGCCAAGCGTATGGCCTTGGATGAATTCCTCCTCGAACGCATCGACCGGATCCTCACCCGCAAGAAGGTGGAATGGTCCGGAAAGAAGATGTTCGGCGGCTACTGTTACATGGTGGATGGGAAGATGTGCCCGACAGCATCCTGCACGAAGTGCTGGACTATCTAAAAGGCTTCCAGGCCAAAACACCGGAGGAGCAAAAGCGCGTGATCGGATTGAAGCGCATCCTCGACGAGAAGCGGGACCTTCTGTTGCACCTAGCGAAATAGCCCCGCGCAAGGAGGCGCACTTCTACCACGCAGCACTTATCCGCCGATCCGGAACCCGCGGCAGTGGACGAATCCTGGCGCATCTAGCTTTACCCCATGCGCATCCTCCGGCTGCTCTTTGCGGCCTTTCTTCTGCCGGTACTGATCACCTCTCCGCTCTTCGCGCGGGAGGGGCACTTCTTTCCGGACTCCCTTTTCTGCGAAGCACCGGTTCCCGTGCAACACGTGGTAACGCTTGAGGGAACCGGGACCGTGGTTGCGGAATTGCCCGAAGTGCATGCCCAACTGATCGAGGCGACCGGCGACTGGTACGGCAGCCGGTATGTCCTTGCGGTGGCCACCATCAGCGGCTACGACTTGCACCCCATCATCGGGGACGATCGCGTGGATGAGGTCCACGTGAACACCGCCGACGTGCGCGGCGACGGGCACTTGCAAATAGTGCTGCGAACCATGTGGTACGCCGGCCACACGGGTTGGGAGCACGCGATCCACGAACGTGAGTGGACCGTTACGGTATGGGACATCGAAGCCCGTTGCGCGGTGTTGCACCTCGTTACCGGTCGCAGCTTGGAGGAGTGGACGAACTACTTCGCCGAGGACAGTACCGGCGTGTTGCCCTATGAAGAACGCACCATGCTCTCCTCGGAAGGCGATGCGGAATGCGAGACCTATGAAGCCAGCTTCACGCCCGGGCACCTCACGCTGTTGCGCACCGATGACTGCGCCATGGACGAAGGAGGGTTGGACCTGGAGAGCAAGGTTGATGAGCGCATGGAGTACGTGCTGCGCACGAACGTTTGGGTATTGGTGAAGTGATCCAGCTAAACGCCACCGGATGCAGCGCCATCGTCCTTGCCACTTCCCTTCTTCTGCAGCGCAGACCCAAAGGCAGTACCTACCCCGATGCCAACTGCGATCCACACGGCCAGGTTGTCGGTGCCCACGCCAATGGCCGTTCCTATGGCGACACCTATCGCCATTCCCAAAACCAGTTTGCTCTCCTTCTTCATAGCGTATGTATTCCTGCGGGGTAGTCCCCACCAGCACGGTGCAATGATCCGTGCTGTGTATTCAACCTCGGCCCCGTATCCGCATTGCAAGGCCACTACTGGCGCTGAAGGTATTGCCGCACGTACTACTACACCGTAGCGGGGCTTGGAGAACCGGCTGATGTGAAGAAGCGGGCTACCTATCTTTGAATACCATGAGCACCAAGGAACTGAAAGACGCCATCCAAAAGAAATTGGAAGAGGTTCCCGACAGTATCCTGCACGAAGTGCTGGACTACCTGAAAGGCTTCCAGGCCAAGACACCTGAAGAGCAAAAGCGCGTGATCGGTTTGAAGCGCATCCTGGACGAGAAACGTGACCTGCTCTTACGCTTGGCGAAATGATCTCGCTGGCAGAGGCGCTCGCCATCCATACGGAGTTGATCACAGCCACCGGCGGCTCGCAAGGTGTACGCGACCGCGGCGGTTTGGAAGCGGCACTGGCCCGCCCGTTCGCCAGTTTCGGCGGTGCGGACCTCTATCCAAAGCCCATTGACAAGGATGCAGCGGTGCTCGAAAGTGTGGTGAAGAACCACCCCTTTGTGGATGGCAACAAGCGCACAGGCTACACCCTCGCGCGCTTGACGCTCATGACCTACGACCTCGACCTGCGTGCTTCAGACGATGAAGAGTACGACATGGTCATCTTGGTCGCCACCGGGCAGTTGGACGTGGATGGGATCCGGGCGTGGATGAAGGGGCGAGTTGTGCCGAGCAGGTAGGACCGCGACTGGTCGTGGAAAAGACCGGGAAGTAAAGGAAGTTGAGATACGCGGCTTCGGGCCGCAGGGTCGTCCGCTAAAAAGCAGCGGACGGACCCGGCGGAGGTTGGGAGGACACCCTGCGTAGGCTTCAAGTTCGAGGCTGCGATCAGGGGGCGGGTTGGGGAGGTGTTGGCGTGAAGGGAGATAGGCGCGGAGAGCAGGACCTGTCCCGCCTTAGCGGGATCCGCGGGAGCGGGGGGAGGTGGAAGGTGCTGCGGAGGATCTGGGCTTCACCCTCGATCAGCGCGGACGCTCACCGGTCCACGTATAGATCTCCACTTTCTCCACGAATAGTTGGTCCACGCGAGGGTATTGCGCCACGTTGTGCCCCAGATCGAATTCGATCAGCAGGGAGTGGTTACTTATTCCGTTCACATTGAAGTTCACTTCGCTCAATGGATGTTCCACCCCATCCACGCGGAAGAACTTCATACCTCGATCAGCGATCAATTCGAATTCACTCCCCTCGATCTTGAACGCATCTGCATCGAACGTTGAGTCGCGATGGGTTCGCCCGTAGCTCGGATCCGGCAGCCAGAGCTCAATGTCATTGTAGTACAGCCTCAATCGCGATGTGCTCGCGGCAGCACCTATCTGGCTCGCTTGTCCTGCGATCACCGTGTCATGCCACTGTGTCAAATTCTGGAAATGCCCTTGTACAAGGTTGATCCGGATGCCCAATCGGCTGAGTATGGAATCCTCCTGAATGCTTAGGGCTTCCAATTCACACCCCAACCATGCCGCACCGTAGCCCATCGGATCGAAATTGAGCTTGAGCAGTCCTTCTTCGATGGCCACGAATTCAGTGTCCGGATCGAACATTCCATCCGGGAGTGCATTCCAACTACCCCAGTGATCGAAGGGCTCCGAGAAGAGGATCCGTTCCGTGTATGGGCCTTCGTCATCAGACCCGTTCTTACGGCATCCTGATAACGCCATCACCAGTAGAGCGCCGATGATGACAAACTGATTGCTCGAACGGTTCATGTGCTATACGTTCAAGTTCATCACCCCCACCTTCCTCAAGTGCCCCTTTCCCGCTAAGGCGCGACTTCGCGCAGAGCCGTTCAGCTTGCTCATTATTGTACCACACCCGCTTCGCGTCTATGGGCCTTTCTTGCCTTCCGGATCCGACAGCTCACCACCTTGTACTCCGGGCATAGCGCCTCGGTGTCGTGTATCCGCCGTACGGCGGACTGGTGATGATGTTGAGCATGATCTCTTCACTACAGGTTCTTGGTGCTGCCTCCATAAGCTGGATAGGTCTTCTTGCTGTTCAGCCAGTGTTGAACGGCACCATCCTTATCCAGATAGAATGACACGAACCAAAAGTAGTTGGGTTGATGAGAGCCGCCCGCGCTCCAAAGGTTGAACAAGTACCAATGTTCAGGTTCCATGATGGCCGCGAGTGGCCGAGGGGAAAATGTCTTGGTCGACACAGAGTCGAACAACATTGCGCTATCCGACAAAAGGTCAAGTTTGGTGTAGCGTATCTCACGGTAGATCTGCTCCAAAGAATCGCGCCACTGCACCATTTGCTCTGGCGTGATATCAGAGGACTCCTCAGCATTCTGCTCGATCAGATCGTTCTCGATCATTACACAGTGAAGCCGGTTCAACGCATTCTCGTTGATGAACTCAGCGCCATGCCGCGCGAAGAACCTCAACGTGTCGGTAACTGTGTCCGGCAGAAGACCTGCCCATTTGTAGAGTCCGACGTCACCGAGACGATCATGCTTCGCATGCACCGTCATTGTCTTCCGGTTGACTTTGTACTTAGGCCAGGTCGGCGGAGGCTTTGAAGCGGAGAGCAGTAGCGCGGCACATGCACCAAGCAGTATGGTGGTGTTGATGCCTATTGCCATGTGCTTCACTTATGTCAAGCCTTCTCCACCACCTCCCCCACCTTCCTCAAATGCCCCTTCTTCGCCTTCCGGATCCTGCAGCTCACCACCTTGTACTCCGGACATAGCGCCTCGCTGTCGTGTACATCGCTGGTGATGATGTTGAGCATGATCTCCGGGAAGTGGAAGGTGCTGCTGAGGATGCCGGGCTTCACCTCGTCGGTCACCTTGGCCTTGATGTCCACTTTGCCGCGCGGGCTTTCCACGCAGACCATGTCGCCCTCGGCGATGTTGTTCTTCGCGGCATCGTCCGGGTGGATCATCAGCACATCCTCGGTAAGGATGTCGTTGTTGCGCGTGCGGCGCGTCATGGTGCCGCAGTTGTAGTGCTCCAACTCGCGGTTGGTGGTGATGATGTAGGGGTAATCCTTCCCGTGCTCGCTCACCTCCTTGCTTTCGATCCAGTCCGGCGCGTAGAATTTTCCCAGGCCGCGTTTGAAACTGGTGCCGTGCAGGATCTGCGTGTCGGTACCATCGGCGGCCACGGGCCACTGCTTGCCGTTCTCGCCGAGGTTCTCCCAGCGGATGCCTTTGAAGAAGGGCACGATGCGGCTGATCTCCTCCAGCACCCAGCTCGGGTGGTAGTCCGGCTGCTTGGCGCCCATGCGGTTCATGATGTCCACGATGATCTGGCCATCGGCTTTGGTGCCGGACAGCGGTTCCACCACGGCGTGTACACGTTGCACGCGGCGCTCGCCATTGGTGAAGGTGCCGCTCTTCTCCAAAAAGCTGGCGCCGGGCAGGATCACATCGGCGTACTGGGCCGTCTCGGTCATGAAGAGCTCTTGCACCACCAACAGCTCCAGGCTTTCCATGGCCTTGATCACCTTGTTGGTGTTCGGGTCCGTCTGCACCACATCTTCACCGATCAGCCAAAGCGCTTTCAATTTGCCATCGATGGCGGCGTTGAACATCTCGGGGATCTTGTAGCCGATGTGGCTGGGCACGGGCACACCGTAGTGGGCCTCATACAGTTTGTTCACCGCGCTGTCATCCACCTCGTGGTAGCCGGCGCCTTGGTGCGGTTGCGCACCCATGTCGGCCGCTCCTTGCACGTTGTTCTGTCCGCGCAAGGGGTTCACGCCCACACCGCGGCGACCGATGTTGCCGGTCATCATGGCGAGGTCGGCGATCTGCATCACGGTGAAGGTGCCCTGCGAATGTTCGGTAACGCCCAGGCCGTGGAAGCTCATGGCGGCGGGGCTCTTCGCGTAGGCGATGGCAGCGGCCCGCACTTGTTCGCGCGGTACGCCGGTCACTTGTTCCATTCGGTCGATGTCCAGCTTCAGCAAGTGATCGCGGAACTCGGCGTAGCCTTCCGTACGGCTCTTCACGAAGTTCTGGTCCACGAGGTCTTCGGTGATGATGTAGTGCATCATCATGTTCAGCAGTGCCACGTTGGTGCCGGGCTTCAGCTGCAGGTGGTGTTGCGCGTACTTGGCCAGGTGGATGCGCCGTGGATCGATCACGATCAGCGTCTTGCCCTTCATGGCCTGCTGCTTGATCTTGGCACCGGTCACGGGGTGCGCATCGGTGGGGTTGGCACCGATCACCATCATGCAGTCGGTATCGTTCAGGTCGTCGATGCTGTTGGTGGCCGCACCCGTGCCGTAGGTGTGCTGCATGCCCAAGGCCGTGGGACTGTGGCACACGCGCGCGCAGCAGTCGATGTTGTTGGTGCCGATCACCGCCCGCATGAATTTCTGCATGAGGTAGTTCTCCTCGTTCGGGCAGCGCGCACTGCTGATCCCCGCGATGCTGTCCGGACCGAAGTCCTTCTTCAACTGCGTGAATTTGCTCACGATGAAGTCGTAGGCCTCGTCCCATGAAGCGGGCACGAACTCGCCATCCTTCTTAATGAGCGGTGTGCGAATGCGATCCGGGTGGTCGTAGAAGCTGAAGGCGTAGCGGCCCTTCAGGCAGGTATGCCCTTGGTTCGCTTCGGCATCGTACGGCGCGCGGATGCTCACCACCTTGTTGTCCTTCACGTTCACCTCCAGATTGCAACCCACGCCGCAATACGTACACACCGTGCGCTCCACGCGGTCGGGCACATTCTCCTTGCTCTTGAACACATCGGTGATCGCGCTCGTGGGGCAGGCCTGCGCACAGGCACCGCAGCTCACGCAATCGCTGTCCATGAAGGTGCTGTCCAGGCCTTTGGCGATGTGGCTGTCGAAGCCGCGACCCACCATGCTCAGTACCATTTCGCCCTGCACTTCATCGCACGCGCGCACGCAGCGGTAGCAACTGATGCACGCGCTGAGGTCACTCACCATATAAGGATGGCTCGTGTCCATCTTCAGGTGCTGGTGCGTTTTCCCAGCGGGGTAGCGCACGCTATCGATATCAAAGCCGATCTGCTGGACGACGTTGTACAGTTCGTTCCGCCCGTGGTCCTCGGTCTTCAGGCGCTCGGTGTCGTAATCGGTGAGCACCAGTTCCACGATGTTCTTCCGCAGCCGCTCCATGCGCGGACTGTTGGTGGTGATGTACTGGCCCTTGCCAACGGGACTGTGGCAAGAGGCCATCACCTTCGACGGGCCGTCCTCTTGAAGAGCGACCTCCACCGAACACACGCGGCAACTTCCGAAGGGCTCGAGGTTGGGTGCATCGCAAAGCGTCGGCACCGGGTTGGGTCCGATGTGGCGACGCATGAAGCTGAGCATCGTCTCTCCTTTACGAATAGGATAGGCGACACCATCTATATAGGCGAGTTCTCCGCCGGACGGCGGATTCACCGCGTTGGAGGATGCAGGTGCGGACTGTTGGCGAGCCGAAGGTGGAGCGCTGGTAGCAGTCTTGGCGGAAGGCATGGTACTCATGGCGAAGGCGTGATGTACGAAGATAGGCGGACACCTTCTCCTTCTGTTCCGGCCAACCACCCGTTAGGGTTGCACCAGATCCCAGAGGTTTCCATAGAGATCGCGGAACACGGCTACCATACCCCAAGGTTGCTGTTCCGGTTCACGGACGAACTCCACCCCTTTCGCGTTCATGGCGACATGGTCGCGCACGAGGTCATCGGTATGCAGGAAGAGGAAGACCCGACCGCCGCATTGATCACCGATCCGCGCGACCTGTTCGGGGGCGGCGGCTTTCGCAAGAAGGATATTGCATCCGGTGGAACCCATCGGCGCGATCCTCACCCACCGCTTCGTGTCCGACAACACGGTGTCCTCGACAAGCTCGAAATCGAGTCGTGTGGTGTACCACTCGATCGCGCGATCATAGTCGTCGACGAGCAATGCGAACTGTGCGATGCGTTGGGTCATGGGTGATCGTTCAATGACAAGGATACGATCGCCTGAATGTGATCGGGCGACTGTAAGAAGCTGACGAATGCCAGTTGTCCATCACCGCACCCTTGCGTCCTTGGTGGTGCATGGCCAAACCTCCCCAGCTTCGCACGGAAGAGATCGCATGGATCCGCAAACGGTTCGCGGCCGCTGGTGCCGCTGATCGAACGGACGACCTATGGATGTCGATGATCGATCGGCCCATCGGTTCGCCGCGCGCGCTGAAGGACTATCACGACCTGTTGCTCTTCCTGTTGGCCTTCCCACGCAGCAAGGCGGATCACGTTCGTGCAACACATGAATTGGAACGCGTTGCGGAGATCGCCGCGCTGATGTACGATCAGAACGCCTCAGGCAAAAGGTCCTTGGAGAATTCCGGGATCGCGGGTACGACCATCTGCGCTCACTTCAGTAAGCTGCTGTTGCAATGGTTGGTCCTTTCGCAGGAGGCCGCTGTCACATTGGATTCCTTCGAGGGGGAAGAGGACGTGGTGCGCGCAATGCTCCAAGACCTCAGCCTGCCCGCAGAACGAGAAGCCATGGACGATCCCGGCTATGGGGTCATGGATCGGATAAGAACGGCGAGTGGGAACCGCTCCCTTCCATGGTTGCTGGGTGCGCTCGATGGATCCGGTGCATCCAACACCCTATATCATACCATATGGACCGCGATCCGTCCTTACGTCACCATCACCTGCGAACGGTCGGCGGTGTCGCGCACCTATTGCCGGGGAGTGAAGCATCCGTTCCATTCCTGGTCGAAGGGTCTTCGTCCGGATGTTCCGCCGGAACGGATCCTTCAACAACCGATCGGTGAACCCAAGAAGCTCACTTCCACCGAACGTGACCAATTGGTCAGGGCGGTGCGCGGTATCCTGGTCGGCCACTTGCGCGAAACGGATACGGCGACGTTCTGCGATCCGAAGGCGATCGAGTACTTCGATTTGGGTTCCGGGGTCGGCATCGCGCTCCTCACGCTACCTCCTGGTCGGCGCACCTTGTTCGATAGCTACATCGGCTACGTGGCGTTCTCCAACGCAGTGCCGGTCGCATACGGCGGTGCTTGGATCTTCCCCGGCAAGAGCAAAGTGGGGATCAATGTGTTCCCCGCGTTCCGGGGTGGACCATCCTCCTTCTTGTTCGCGCAGATCCTTCGCTGCTATGTGCAGCGCTTTGGTGTGGAGTGCTTCGAAGCGGACAGCTACCAGCTCGGGCATGGCAATCCGGATGGGATCCGGTCCGGTGTGTTCTGGTTCTACCATCGCTTGGGGTTCCGCACCACCGATGCGGATCTTGAGGTGATGCAGGATCGAGAAGAAGAACTCCGTCAGCGCGACGCGAAGCATCGCACCGCACCCGCCATCCTTCGCAAGCTCGCCTCCTTACCAATGCGGTTGAACGCGAGCTCCGCTCCAAGCATCGACCTCGAACCGATCGATCTGAGCGAAGCCGTGCTTCAGCACCTCGCGGCGATCGGTGATGGTGATAGACGCATCGCCGAACGAAGGTGTTTGAACAAGGTGAAGAGAGATCTCGGAGTTGGTCCAATGAACAGTTGGACATCCGAAGAGCGACGCGCGTTCACCGATCTCGCTCCATCGCTTGCGTTCATTCCGGACCTCCACAAATGGTCGCGGCGCGACAAGGCTCGAATTATTTCTGCCCTTCGACTGAAGGGACACGCCAAAGAAGATCGGTACATCAACGCCCTGCGATCGCATCCTGAAATGCTTCAAGCATGGACGGAATTCGTGAAGCGTTCCGTGACGTGATGAACACATCACACGTACGCGTCGATCAATGATGAAGTGCTGTTGAACGCCGTGTGCGCGCGGTTCTCCGCACATCGCATCATGTGTGATCATCATGATGATGATCAACGATGCGATGTTGCGATCAACACATCAACGCATCATCCAACACAGTGATCGACCATCGTGTTGATCGATCGATGGTGATCGACGTTCAACGATATGAACAAAAGATGGTGGGAACATTATTACGCGATGTTGCGTTTCACATCATGCCACACATTACGTTTGGCATCAAACCCATTTCACCATGGCTAAGAAAGCAGCAAAGAAGAAAGCAGCGAAGAAAGCGACCAAGAAAGCCGCCCCTAAGAAGGCGACAAAGAAGGCCGCGAAGAAGAAGAAGTAGTGTTGGTCCGCCAACGCACGAAGGGGTCCGGTTCGCCGGGCCCCTTTGCATTTCCGGAGGTTTCCATTCGTGCTACTTCACGCGCACAGCGCCGGAACCATCCACGTGCTGGGCGATGTCCGTAGGTTGCCGTAGCAGTACCACATCACCGCTTCCCGAGATCCGCGCGTCCACCTTGCCGCTTGCATTCGCGGTGATGTTCCCGCTCCCATCGATCATCGCATTCAGGTCCGTGAGTTCAAGATCGCTTGCACTCACATCACCACTGCCATGCACTTTCACGTCGAGCAGATCGCACTGACCCGTCAGCCGAACATCACCCGATCCATCGATCCGCGCATCGATCCTCTCTGCGAACATCGCAAGGGTGATGCTCCCACTTCCCGAGACATCGAACATCGCTCGGTCCTGTTCGAATTCTCCATTCCCGATCACATCACCGGAGCCATCCACCTTGACGACCTCGATGGATGGGACGTCGATGTGAATGATGAACGGAGCACTCGTGGAGTAGCTCTTCGATGTGCTGATGTGCCAAATGCCATCGCGTACTTCCGTGGTGATCAAGGCAGCGATGTTCTCCTGCGCCTCGATATCAATGTCCTGTGTCGCGGACCGCGATAGCTGAACCTCCATGGATCCTTCGAGTACGAACCCCTTGATCGGCTCCAGCGTGACCGTGCGATGGACGACGGGGCCCGTCCCCTTCACTCCACCATTGAATGCGCACGATGGGGCGACGGCGGATGAGACAACGCCCAGACCGACAAGAAAATGGGAAGTGGTGTTCATACCATGAAGGTAGGAACCCTTTGACAGGATCACCCTGTCGGGTCTGTTCACGAATGCGCTATTGAACGATGATCCGGCGGCTGGTCACACGATCGCCCATGATCACACGGCAGAGGTAGGGGCCTGGTGCCAGACCGCTTGCATCGAACGCAATGCTCTTCTGGACACCTGCTTCAGCACTTCCATTGAACAGCACCCGTTCCGTAACACCGAGCACGGAGAGCAGTTCCACCACGATGTCGCCGTCCACTTCGATGCCGGAGAGCAGGACTGTGGTTTGGCCTCGCGTCGGCACCGGGTAGACGACTACTTCCATGGGCTCCAGGATCGATGCAATCTCCACTGGTTGATCTTGAAGGATCATGCCGGCCGTGGTCGCGCAAGCCAGGAAGCCGACATCCTCACCGGGTTCGTCGTAACCGTTGTTCAGGGTGGTCAATGCACTGCTGACCGTTGCATAGGAATACGTGGATGAGCATCCGCCGATGATCTGGTCCGCGAGGTCGATCAATTGCTGCACGGTCATTCCGACGAAGGTGCCGGAAGTGATCACCAGGTCCTTGATCAAGCCTTCATAAGGCGCGAAGTCGGGATCCATCTCATCATAGCGCACATTCAACTTGGCCGCCACCAACTGTCCGACCAGTGTGTTTCCCGGAGAGATGGGGTTCACAGTGATCCCGCTGGGAAGGATCGCCGGTGTGCCATAGGAGGGCAGCGCTGCTATGATCGCTGACGAAGAGGTGAAGCGCATGGACCGCGAACCGCATCCGATGGTCAACCCGTCGGCGCCAGGGAGGGCGGAACCGAAGCCAGCGACCATGTATCCAGCCACGTTGTACGCGGTCGCTGTTGCGCCCCATGTCCCTTGGGCGGCAAGCACGAAACCGGTACAGGATACTTCCGCAGGACCTGATATCGAGGCAGCGCATGTCAAGTATCCGACATCCTCTCCCGGAGCGTCGTAGCCGTTGTTGATCGTGGTAAGCGCACTGCTCAACGCCGCATAGGAATAGTTCGAGGCACAACCACCGACCTTCAAGTCGGCTTCATTGATCAGCTGTTGGAAGGTCCAACCCGCGAAAGTGCCCGTGGTGATCACCAGATCCCTGATCAGCCCTTGGTAGGGTGCGAAGTCCGGGTCGATCTCATCATACCGCGCATTCAGTTTGGCCGCGACCAACTGTCCGACCAATGAATTTCCGGGAGCGCTCGGGTTCACCGTGGTGCCATTCGGAAGGATGTTCGGCGTGCCATAGCTCGGCAGCGCAGTGATGATCGCTGCTGAAGTAGTGAATCGCATGAACCGCGAACCGCAACCAATGGTCAGACCGTTGGGCGGGGGGAAGGCCGTTGTAAATCCATTCGTCATGTACCCGGAAACGTTGTACGCGGTGGCTGGCGCTCCCCAAGTACCCTGCGCAGCCGTGACGAATCCGGTGCATGGTCCGGATGAAGTAACCATGGTCAAGGTGGATGTGCAGGTACTCGTGCAGCCGTTCGCATCACTGACCATGACCGTATAGGTACCCGAACCAGTAACCGATGCCGTGGCTGTGAACTGGGCAGGACTGGTGTTCCATGAATAGGAGAATGGTGCGGTTCCGCCGGTCACCGATACGGACACGGTCCCATTGGCGGGTGAAGCCGAGCAATTGAGGGAGGGCCCGTTCAGGGCAGTTGTGTTCAATGCGGAGGACGTTGCGCTACAACCTCCAATACTCACCACTGCCGAATAACTACCGGATGTGCTGGTGGTGTACGAACTACTTGTCGCTCCATTGATGTTCGTGCCGTTGTTGCGCCATTGGTAGGTGTAGCCTGTACCACTGTTCGCGGTCAAAGTCACGCTTCCACCGCTACAGAAAGTTGTGGCCCCACTTGCAGAGATCGTTGCTGTCGGCGCGGTGTTCACCGTTACCGTCGTACTCGCAGACGTACTGCTACATGCTCCAGCAGTGATCACCACACTGTAGGTACCGCTCGTTGTCGCTGTGTATGCGCTACTTGTGGCGCCGCTGATGTTCGTTCCATTCTTCTTCCATTGGTAGGTGTACCCGCTTCCCGTGGAAGCATTCAGGACCACATTGCCCCCGGTGCAGAAGGAGGTCGACCCGCCCGCTGTCACGGTCGCTGAGGGCGAACTGCTCACCGTCACGGTCGTGGGTGAGGAGGTCGTGCTGCATCCGCCGTTTGTCACGATCACCGAGTAGGAACCACTCGCCGTCGCCGTGTAGCTGCTGCTCGTCGCTCCGCTGATGTTCGCGCCGTTGTTGCGCCATTGATAGGTGTACCCCGTTCCGCTGTTCGCGGTCAAAGTCACGCTTCCTCCGCTACAGAAAGTTGTGACCCCACTTGCCGAGATCGTTGCCGTCGGCGCGGTGTTCACCGTTACCGTCGTACTCGCAGACGTACTGCTGCATGCTCCAGCAGTGATCACCAAACTATACGCTCCGCTGGTCGTTGCCGTGTACGCGCTGCTGGTGGCGCCGCTGATGTTCGTTCCATTCTTCTTCCATTGGTAGGTGTACCCGCTTCCGGTGGAAGCACTCAGGACCACATTGCCCCCGGTGCAGAAGGAGGTCGACCCGCTCGCTGTCACGTTCGCTGAGGGCGAACTGCTCACCGTCACGGTCGTGGTTGAAGAGGTCGTGCTGCATCCGCCGTTTGTCACGATCACCGAGTAGGAACCACTCGCCGTCGCCGCGTAGCTGCTGCTCGTCGCTCCGCTGATGTTCGCGCCGTTGTTGCGCCACTGGTAAGTGTACCCCGTTCCGCTGTTCGCGGTCAAAGTCACGCTTCCACCGCTACAGAAAGTTGTGGGCCCACTTGCAGAGATCGTTGCTGTCGGCGCGGTGTTCACCGTTACCGTCGTACTCGAGGAGGTCGTGCTGCATCCACCGTTGCTCACCACCACCGAGTAGGAACCACTCGCTGTCGAGGTGTAACCGCTACCGGTCGCGCCACCGATGTTCGACCCATTGTTGCGCCATTGATAGGTGTAGCCCGTACCGCTGCTTGCGGTCAAGGTCACGCTTCCGCCATTGCAGAACGTCGTGGATCCGCCTGCGGTGATCGTCGCAACGGGAGTGGACGATACACCAGCGCATTGGCAGCTAGTGCTCCATGTGTCATTCGTCGTACACGCGACCCCATCATTGCATGGGGTCCCGGGTTGCGCAGGGCCACCAGCCACGCCAGCACAATCCAATGCTGCCGAGCCGGAGGTGATCACCGAAGCACCGAGCGAGAGATTGTGATATGATCCGCTGGGTTCGGTGATCAGGCGAACAGCCCGCACCATGTACTCCTTACCCGCAGCGAACGGTATCGCGCTTGCGAAAGTCGTCCCGGTGATCACCGAGGAAGTGATCCGCGTGATCACTCCGGTCGTCCCGTCGATCGCATAGATGTGGTAACCATCCACGGTCTCCGTACTCGGTGACCAACTGAAGGACACGTTGCCGGCTGCGTTCGTGGCGCTCAGGTTCGACGGCCCCAACAACATCTTCTGGCGGAGCGATGGATCACCCATGAGTCCAAGGTGCGAGCGTCCGATCGACGACTGCCAGCCATCCGTGAGCGGAGTATAGAGGCCGCTGTTGTTCATGCTCACCAACGTGCTCTGTCCGATGTTGGCGCCCATACCCATATGGTGGACGTACCACGCCGGTATCCCCGCCCAGCAATTCGTCAACGCGTAACCGCTGGCAAGCGGGGCCCGCATGAAGTTGTTCGTGTTATCCCAATCACCCACGTTACTCCCGAAGCACATGTTGAAGACCCCCCAGTGCGAGGAGGTCGTCGCGAAATCCTGAGTCGTTCCCACGAGGTCCAAGCCGTTGTAGGTCACGGTGCTTCCAATGACCTCGATCGTCCCACCGCCACTGGAATAGGTCCATAAGTAGCTCTGGTTGTTCACCAGCTGATAGAACGGTTGCGCGTACTGGTTCGCAGCGGTGACGTTCGCGGCCCCGACCATTGCCGCCATGGTCCGCCACGCGGTAGCCGCTATCGGGTTGTTTATCCATTGAAGGTTGTCGAACACCAGGCCGCGAGGTGTCGGTGTCCAGAACTTCATCTTGAACCCATGCGCTTTGACCAGGTAGTTGCGCATCAGTTCCGTTTCGCTTGTGGAGAATGCTGGTAGATCAAAAAAGTCCACGCGCCCGACCTGTAGCTCAACATCGGACGGGAAATTGTTCTGATCGAACTTGCCATCACCCGGCACATTGCGGTTCTGCGGCCGCTGCGAAGCGTTGTTGTTCACCGAAGCATCCGTCCATGTACCGTTCAACTCGCCGTAATAGCCATCACATGGCCATGCGCCGAGGTGTTCGCCGTGACCATCCGGGTTGATGTTGCCTGAATAGGGTACTGCCAAATGGCCAACGATGTATAGCGCCTTCGTGTTCGTCGGATCCGCATTGTATTGTGCCACGACCGCGCTCTTCACAGTAGCAACAGATGCGGAACGCGACAGGTCCACGCGCACCACGGACCAGCCATCCATGCGCAGATCGTTCTTCAATTCGGCAAGCTCGGTCGCCAATGGTCCGGTGAACGCGTTGTCGACAAGGAGGATCATTCGCCCGCGGTAGTCGACCGGGGGAACCGCGATGCCCGTGCTGAGGTATCCAGTACCCGTTACTCCTCCAGCCACTCGGACCACTTTGTATTCGTAGGCTGTCGCTATGGCTACCGCGTTATCCGCATAGCTCAGGTCCGTGGCGGCAGGGGTGGCGATCACGGATCCCCATGAAGTTGCCGAAATGGATTTGCGGTAGATGGTGATCGAGGTGGTACTCGGCAGCGTGGTCCACGCCAAGGTGATCCGCGCGGGCGAGGATTGGACCGTGGCGCTAAGCGGCACCGCTGCCTGCTGGGACATGGTCTGCGCCAATAGCCCAGAAGCGAGTAAGATGAAACTTGCAAGAAGCGTGGCTGCGCGCGCGCCAAGGATCCGATTACTGATCATCGTCCGTCAAAACGCCCCTGGTGCGTGGACCGGTTCGCCGCCCTGGGTCCCTTGCCCGGCCCCCGGCCCTCTGCCATCGCGCGGAGCTTCGCGATCTCATCGGACTGATCACGGATGCATGCACCCGCTTGAACGACAGTGCCGAATCTAGCAGTGGGAACTCGCGCTGCCGAAGCCCTTAAGAAGCCTTGGCACATGGCTCGGCGGGCATATCCCCTGATTCATCCGGCGCAGCTCCCGTCTCGCTCCCCCCTTCGTCCCATTCGTCGGGTGTGGGAGATTTCTACCAATAGCCTGTCACGTTCGTTGAATACGCGAAGAAAAAGGAATCCTCCCACAGATGAGGCTTCCGAACGAATGTGAAAATCGATTGGATCGCTGCTGAACGGAACCGGGCCAATGATGAGCGCTTCTAGACGACCCGTTGCCATGCACGAGGCGGGGATCATTCCAAATGAGCGCTTGCATCCGGCAAACGGACGCGGACAATGTTTATGAAGCCTTCGCTTCCGCCATGTCAGTCGTTCACGATCTTCATCAACTCCTGAAGATCCGGCGAGAGGATGATCTCGATCCGACGGTTCTTCGCCTTGTCGGCAGGATCCACCGGAACATATTCCCCACGACCCGCAGCGGTTACCCGCACAGGCGCCAGCTGGCTATTCTCCTGCATGATGCGCACCACGCTGGTGGCCCGCAGTACGCTCAGGTCCCAGTTATCCTTCAGTGCTCCACCGCCGGTGACCTTGTCCGTGTCGGTGTGCCCTTCCACCAGGACGTTGAGGTCCTTCTCGGATTCGATCGCCTTGGCAAGCTTGATGATCAACTCGCGCCCCTTCGTGTCAACCGCGTAGCTGCCACTGGGGAAGAGCAACTTGTTCTCCATGCTCACATACACACGGCCGTTCCGTTGCTCCACGGTCAACCCCTTGCCTTCAAATCCTGTCAGCGCTGCACTCACCCGATCCTTCAACCCTTTCATCGCCGCATCCTTCGCCGCCAGCTCGGCTTGCAGCGCCTGAAGTTGCGCTTCCCGATCCGCTAGTGCGGATTGCTTTTCAGTGATGCGTTTGCCCATTGCGTTCACACTGTCCTCCCGGTTCATCAGGTCCAAGCGCAACGCTTCCAGATCGCTCAACAGCTTCCGGTTCTCACTCCCCGTTCCTGCGAGCAACTTGTTGTACTTGTCCAGCAACTCGTTGTTCAGTCCGTTGATCTTGTCGTACTGCGAGGTCATGGAGCGCAACGATGTTCCGAGCATGGTGGTATCCTGCTGAAGACGCACCAGCCTGCGCTGCGCCTCCTCCGATGCGGACTTCATCCCATCGAATGCGGCTTGCGCGTCCCGTGCTTTGGCGTTCGCTGCATCCGCTTCAGCTTGCAGCGTCTTCGCACGGGTATTCGCTTCCTCGTACTTGCGCGAAGGCACACAGGCCACAAGTGTGATGAGGCAAAGCGGGAAGGCGGTGCGAAGGAGGCGGGTGAAACTCATTCTCGTTGTTTCCATAGTGGTGTTCAAAGGTGATGGCGTAACCCCCGGGAGAACCTTGATAAGCAACATTATTTTTGAACAACGCGTTGCACTCGTTACAGACCGATGAAACCGACCGCACTCCCCGTTGATTGGGCATATAGCCCAGCGCTCGATCTGGAGCTGAAGCAGTACACGTTGCTGGCGTACCTCCAGCGCGTGAAACGGCGCTTCGATGAACGCAAGTTGTACCCGCACCTTCAGGAACTTCAATGGCACATTGATGAGCTGATCGCGTTGAGGGATCGGATGCGCAAATTGGAAGGCGGCTTTCCCGGGGAGTTGATCGGTTTCGACCTACGCACCGGCGGGGTAATGAATGAAGCGCTTCCGAAAGATCCATTCCTCGGCGTGGTCGATGAGCTGATCGAACTGGCGTTGCCGAATTTGCGGGATGTCCTGGCCGATGGCCAGGGGCTCAGTGCGGAGATCGCAGGTCACATCCATTTCTCACCGGTAGGTGTGCTTCCGCTGCATGCGCGCGAAGGATGGTTGCTGTTGCACACCCCGACCGGTATCCGCGTGTACAACTATGAAGTGGCGCTTGTGCGTTCGCGTGAACCCGCTAGCGGTCTCGAAGATGTACGCACACGATTCGTGACCACCTATTCCACCGGCCTTCTGAAGAACTATGAATGGGTAAAGGCCGATCTGGTCGCGGCGCATCGGATGTTGCCGAACCCAGCGGTCTTCGCCTTCCACACCGATCTTTCCCTACCGCATGTGGAGACCTTCATACCTCTTGCCAAGCAATTGGTATATGAAGTGGTGGGCAAGTCCGCTCAGTGAGTCTTCTGTTCCGGATCCATCCATACCGCGCGCAAGTCGCGATACTCCATGCCGTTGATGGGAAGATCGCGCACCTGGTTCCGCAGCAGGCGAACGGAACGCTCGTAGTAAAGCGGGATGACGATGTACTCTGACATGAGCCGCGTCTCCGCACGTGCCAGTAACGCCATGCGTTCCTTCACATCCGTATCCCGCGCCGCAGCGCCGAACAAGGAATCGTACTCCGGATCGCGATGCCGCGTACTGTTCAGGAAGGATGGTTCCGTCGTGTCCGCTGGCGCGTTCCGGCCATAGAACAGCGCCAGAAAATTCTCCGGGTCCGGATGGTCCACGATCCAACCCTCACGCCAGAATTGCGCTTCTCCACGCTCCACCCGTTCGAAATGTTGCTGTGCGGGTAATACGGTGGAGATCACGCGCGCTCCCAATTCGCGTTCCAGCATCCCCTGCACTTCACCCGCCACCTCCACATAACCGAATCCGTTGTTGTTCACTTGAAGGTGGACCGTGGGCAGTCCTCTGCCCGCCGGGTAGCCCGCCTCTGCCAATAGCTTTCGCGCTTGCTCGGGATCATACACGGGGCCGGGCACATCATCATAGGGGTAGTCCGCAAGGCCTGGTGCCACCACGCCGTGTTGCGGCATCACCGCAAGTCCGTCAAGCACGCTATCCACCAGGAAACGCCGATCGATCGCAAGTGAGAACGCTTTGCGCACGCGCACATCAGTGAAGGGTGGCTTGCGTGAATTGAACCCATAGAACTGGATGGACAATGCAGGTATGCTCTGCACCACGTACCGCCCGTTCCCGTTCATCGCATCGGTACGCTCGATCGGAAGCTCGTACACAGCGGACAGGCGATCATCCAGGAAGGCATCCAATTCCTTCCCCTTGTCCGATTCGAAGGTGTAGCGGATCGCATCGAGATAAGGAAGCCGGGATCCATCGGTGTCCGTTCCCCAGAAATCCGGCGACCGCTCCAGGATCAGCACCGTGCCGCGGTCGAATCGCTTCAGCCTGAAGGGACCCGTACCGACCGGGTGCCAGCGCACATCCTCTCCATAGAATGAATAGGACTCGGGCGCGAAGATCCAGCATCCTTGATGCGCAAGCACCTGTAGAAAACCGGGCCATGGCCTTGTAAGGGTGAACTTCACGGTATGGGCATCCACCGCTGTGATCCCTTCCAAATCGGTTGTTCGTACACCACCGGAAGTAGCCGCGAAATGCGCGTTGGCGCCGACCACGCGATCCTGGAACAACCAGTTCATTTTGTTCCGCGGATCATTCGTACAAAGCAGGTTGAAGCAAGCGACCACATCCTGGGCCTTCAGCTCCCTCCCCTTCCCGTCGGGCAAACATGCGTCCGGGTGGAACATCACTCCCTTCTGTAGGTGGAATACGTACTCCGTCCCGCTGGCATCCACCTCCCAAGAGGTGGCCAATGAGGGGATCACCGATAGGTCGTTCTGATCCAAACGCACCAACCCATCGTACATCTGTGCCCCGATCCGGTGGGCCGCGGCCTGCACGAGACTCAGCGGGAAAAGGCTACTCAGCTCTTCGGTCTCGTTCGCATTGAAGACACCGCCGTAATACTTGCCGGATGGGGTTCTGCGTTCTCGGGTCCCGGCAGGTCCGGAACACGCAACGACCACGATCATGAACAACACCAGGAGCCAACGCATGCACATACTCTTGCCGGTAAAAGTATCCGGGGGTGTTGGGGATGATCCCCGGGATGCACTTGTAGCATCAACAGTCCTTTGGTGATGACGCCGCGCAATGGAGCGGAGGGTGAAGGGTACTTTTCGGCGTGCGCGATCGCATCGGCTCGAAGCCAACCATGATCCATACCCGGGAACGCTCCGGCCGTTCGGCTGACCGTGCGTTCCAATGGCTCGTGCTTTTCTGTTTGCTCGCACCCTCATCCGTTTCCGCGCAGTCCATTTCGAATCTGCGTTCGCGGTGGATCAAGGTTGTTGGGGATACCATCCAAATGGATAGCCTGAGCCTGGTACCGGGAAGCGTCCATTTCCTTGTGGATAGTGTGGCGGTTCCATCCGATCGGTACCTCGAACTGCCGTACTCCGGACGTGTCGTTTGGAAGGACGCTCCTGATTCGGTCCTGATCAGCTATCGCGTTCTTCCTGTTCTGCTCGGTGGGACTTTTCGCCATAAGGACCCCTCCCGGATCAGTACGTCGGCCGATCGTGTGGACCCCTTCAAGTATGTGCCTCCACGGCAGGAGACGGATCTGATCGGCCTGCGCGGATTGCAGCGGAGCGGAAGCATATCGCGCGGCGTGCTCTTCGGGAACAACCAGGACCTCTCGGTCAACTCCACTTTGAACCTGGAATTGGGCGGAAGGATCTCGGACCGCATCGGAGTGTTGGCATCGATCACCGACAACACCATACCGATCCAGGCCGGCGGCAATACGGCCGAGCTCCAGGATTTCGACCAGGTGTTCATCAAGCTCTTCGAAGAGGACGAGACCGCGCCGGGCAACAAGTGGGAACTGATCGCCGGCGATTTCGTGCTGCAACGTCCGAACAGCCATTTCCTCACCTACCTGAAGAAGACGAAAGGCCTGAGCTACGATACACGTATGCGACTTGGCGATCACGGACGGATGAACACCGGTTTCAGTGCGGCCATCAGCAAAGGCAAGTTCGCGCGCAACATCATCCAAGGTGTGGAAGGGGTGCAGGGGCCTTATCGCTTGCGCGGGAACGATGCCGGTTCGGTGATCATCATCCTCTCCGGGAGCGAGCGCGTGTTCATTGATGGGCAGCAACTCACCCGTGGACAGGAGAACGAATATGTGATCGACTACAACACGGCCGAACTCACGTTCACCGCTCGCCAACTGATCACGAAGGATCGTCGCATCGTGGTCGAGTTCCAATACTCGGACAAGAACTATGCGCGGTCATTGGCCCGGTTGGACAACACGTACGAGGTCGGCAGGAATACGATCCGGCTGCATGTGTACAGTGAGCAGGACCACCGGAACCAAACGCTTCAGCAACAATTGGGGGATGCCGAACGCGAGGTTCTTCGCGAAGCCGGTGATGACCCGTTGGCGGCGACCATCAGCGGGGTGGATAGCACCGGGTTCGCCACCGACCAAGTGCTCTATTGGCGCAGGGATTCATTGGGGTATGATCCGGTCTTCGTGTACAATACGAACGCGGACAGCGCGGTGTATAGGGTCACATTCACGGAGGTGGGCCAAGGAAAGGGAAGCTACGTGCAGCAGGAATTCACGCCGAACGGCAGGGTATTCCGATGGGTCGCACCGGACACCGTGAATGGCGTGGTGGTGGAGAGAGGCACCCACGCCCCTGTGCGTTTGCTGGTGGCACCGCGCGCACAACAATTGATCACCCTCGGCTTCGACCATCGGATCAGTAAGCGTAGTTCGGCGACCGTTGAAGCAGCGTTGAGCAACCTGGATGGGAACACCTTCAGCAGCAAGGATGCATCCGATGACGTCGGTCTGGGTTTGATGACGCGCCTTACGCATGCGATCCCGATCAGTGAAAAGGACAGCACCATGCAGTTGGTGATCGCCGGTGATGCCGAGGTGATCGGACGCGACTTCCACTACGTGGAACGCTACCGGGCCGTTGAATTCGAACGGAACTGGAACCTGTTGGGAACTGTTCTTAAGGCGGATCAACTCCTCGCTGGTGTGCATACCGGGATCGAAGGAAAACGGATCGGCAAGGCATCGCTCGGCATCACCACGTTCCAGGCACGGGGTCAATACCAAGGATGGAAGCCGGAACTCTTCAGTGACCTGCACATGGGTCGCGTGGACCTGACCGGGACCGCAAGCCTTCTTCAAGCCAACGGAACGCGGAACAGCGATTTCATCCGGCACAAGGGGCTGACCCGCTATCGTTTGAAGCCTTTCTCCATCGGCCTCCGCGACGAACATGAGCGCAACCTGTTCCGCTTGGACACCGTGCCCGGGTTACAGCTCGGCAGCTATGAGTTCCATGATTGGGAAGCCTTCGTCCAAAGCCCGGACACCTTCCGCAACAAGTGGCGGATCTCCGGAGGCCAGCGCCGGGATCGCGCACTGCGCAACAATGACCTCGCCACCAGCACGCTCGCGACGGCGTACTCCTTCAACCTGGACCTGGCGCGGAACCCGAGGAACCATTTGAACACCACCGCCACCTACCGGCGCCTGCAAGTGCTTGATAGCACACTCACCGTGCAACGCCCGCAAGACACCTATCTGGCCCGGGTCGATTACGACCTCACTCTTTGGAAAGGACTGGCTGTGGTGGACGTGTTCAACGAATTCGGTTCCGGCTTGGAGCAACGCAGAGAGTATCTCTATGTGCAGGTGCCTGCGGGCCAAGGGCTGTACATCTGGAACGATTACAACGGCAACGGCATCAAGGAACTCAACGAGTTCGAGCTTGCCAACTTCGGCTACGAGGCGGATCACTTGCGCGTGTTCGTTCCGAGCAACAACTACGTGCGCAGCTACAGCAACCAGACCAGTGCCTCGGTGGATCTGCGGCCCGGGGTGCGTTGGGCCGATGCGAAAGGCATGCGCGGCTTCGTCGGGAAATTATCCAACCTCGCCTCCATGCGCGTGGACCACAAGACCGGCACGTCCGACGTCCTCGTCGCATTGGATCCCTTCCGCCCGGAGCGTTTGGACAGTAACCTCACCGCCTACACGTCCTCCACCCGGAACACCTTCTTCTACGACCGCACCAGCCGCACTTGGAGCATGGACCATACGTGGCAGAACGATCGTTCGCGTTCTCTGCTGTTGAACGGTTTCGAATCGCGTTCGCGCACCTCGAACGCGGTCCGCATCCGGTGGAACACCACCCGCCAATGGACGGTGGACCTTGAGGGTGAGCGTGGACGTTCCACCAGCGCATCGGACCTGCTCTCCGGCCGCACCTGGGCCATTGACCAGCAAAGCGTGAAGCCGCGTGTGACCTGGCAACCGAACACCTCATTGCGCGCGATCCTCTCGTTCAAATACACCGAGAAGCACAATCTGGAGGAGTTCGGCGGCCAACAAGCGCGTGTACAGGATCTAGGAATGGAGTTCCGCTATAACACGGCCGGCAAGGGCAGCATCCTGCTCACCGCGAACCTTGTGGACATCACCTATGATGGCGAGGTGAATGCCTCCTTGGGAAATGAAATGCTTGGCGGCTTGAAGCCCGGCACGAACGGGACCTGGAGCGTGGCATTGCAACGCAACCTCAGCAGCAATTTGCAGGTGGACCTGACCTACAACGGACGGCGTAGCGAAGGAGTGCCCGTCATACACGTGGGCGGAGCTCAAGTGCGCGCCTTCTTCTAGCGTGTGTTCACTTCAGGTCGAAGGACGACTTGGAGACCAGGGAGCCGTTCTCGTAGATCTCCACGATGTACTGTCCGGTGGCCAGTTCGGATCCTCCGGTCCAGAAAACGCAGGCATCCACGGGCTGGCCTTGGTAGTTCACCTCGCGCTTCGCGCTGTACTCGCCTTCCACGCCGTTGAAGCGGAAGCGGTTCGCACCTTCGCTTGTCGGCAGCACTTTTCCATCCGGGCTGATCACACGCATGTACAGGGTCTTGTCTCCGGGTTCGGTGACCTTGTTCTCCCCAAGTGTGAAACAGCACTTCACCATCTCGGCCTTCTTCGCACGATCGGTATCCACTTGTTTGCCATTGTTCCGCATGAACAAGGCCCCTGCCGTGATGGTCGTTGTGTGCAGCACGGCGCCCTTCGCGAGTTTGCCTTGTAGCGCTTCCTTCTCGGTGGATAGCGCCTCTTTTTGCCCTTGTACCTCACCGAGTTCCTGGGTCAGCCCGACATTCTGTGCGGTCAACGCCTGATTGGCCTGGTTCAAGGAATCGATGGTGGCCACATAGCCTTTCATGATCGCGCGAAGCGTCTCGGCCTCCTTGCGTGCTTTCGCCAAACTGTAGGATCCGCTCTTCACCTTGGCCATGAGGTCCTGGATCTCCTGGCGGCGGAACTCCAGTTCCTGGCGGATCGTGTCGTTCTCCGTTTGCAGGCTGTCGTAGCTATCCAGCGTGCGTTCCAACATACCCAGCACATCCTCGTTCCGGGTAGTGAGCTCGGTTACCTGCTGCACCCCGTGTTCCACTTCCTTGCCACGCTGCATGAGCATCCACAGCATCACCACGTTGCTGATCAGCAGGAGCACCACCAGCAAGAGCAGGCCGGTGTTGGATCGGTTCTTCTTCGTTTCGGTCGTTGGCTGGTCCATGTTGAAAGCAGGCCTTCGGCCCAGTGCGCTAAATTACTCCCGTGCCTAAGGACCCTTTTCTAATAACGACCCGCTTTTCAACAAAGTATTGAACCCGCGCCCCTCCATAGCAGCGTTATGGTTCGCCGACCTCACCGCGCTTTTCGTACCGCGACGGTGCGCCGGGTGTGAAACCACCTTGCTGCGCCACGAACAGTGCATGTGTACCATTTGTATCGCGGACCTGCCCTTGACCCGCTTCCATGACGACCCGAGGAACCGCGTGGAGCAACTCTTCTGGGGCAAGGCCCCCCTTACCGCTGCCAGTGCGTTGCTCCATTTTTCGCCTACCGGTATGGTCCAGCACATCCTGCACCGGATGAAGTACGCGCAGGATCACGAGGTCGGCCGGTACCTCGGGTGCATGATGGGTGAAGCACTGAAGGAAAGTTCGCGGTTCAACGATGTGGATACTGTTCTTGCCGTTCCGCTCCACCCTCGAAAGCAGCGACAGCGCGGGTATAACCAGAGCCAGCTTCTGGTCGAAGGACTTTGTACGGCTTGGCCGAAGGAGAACCCGAAGCGTGCGCTTCAACGGGTGAACTGGACCGACTCACAGACACGACGCGGACGTCTTGATCGATGGAGCAACGTGAAGGAGGCGTTCGAGGTGAAGCACGAGGAGATGCTGCGCGACCGACACATTCTACTGGTGGATGATGTGGTGACCACCGGCGCGACCATTGAAGGATGCGTGAAAGCCCTGAGTGTGGTGCCCGGTACTCATGTCAGCCTTTTCACTGCGGCCTGCGCCTAGCGGGTAATTTCGCGGCCCATGCAATTGCCTCCCATTATTCCGACGACCGATCGGGCTACCGGTTACGCCACGATCGCTGCGCAATGGAAGGCACTGTTGCAGGATGAAACGGACGCCATTGCGGCGATGGCCAATTTCAGCGCGTTGCTGAAACACACCTTCAACTGGCATTGGGTGGGATTCTATCGCGTTCTGGGTGAAGAACTCGTGCTCGGTCCGTTCCAAGGGCCGGTGGCTTGTGTGCGGATAGGTAAGGGGAAGGGCGTCTGTGGCACGGCCTGGGCCGAGGACCGCACCGTGGTGGTGCCCGATGTGGACCTCTTCCCGGGACACATCGCCTGTAGTCCGCATTCGCGGTCGGAGATCGTGGTGCCATGTTGTGGCCGCAGCGGGGTGGTCGTTGCCGTACTCGATGTTGACAGCAGCGAATTGGATGATTTCACCTCCCTTGACGCGAGAATGTTGGAGACGCTGTGTGAAGCACTGATCCCCCTCTTCGCATGAAGGCATGGATGGTAGGTGCGCTGGCCTGCTCGCTTGCCCTCGGCTGTGCACAAGTGCGGGAGATCAGCGGAGGCGACAAGGACGAGAGCGGTCCGGTCCTTCTGAACGCTGATCCTCCGGATCGCACCACCGGTTTCACTGCGGATCGTTTCACGATCCGGTTCGATGAGCGGATCCAATTGGAGCGCGTGCGCGATGGCATGCTCGTATCGCCGCCGTTGGACGCCCCGCCTACCCTCAGCATCATTGGTGGATATTCCTTGGGGTCCGACTGAATGCGCCGCTTCATCCGAATACCACCTACACGTTCTCGATCGGCGAGGTGGTGAAGGATCTTACAGAAGGAAATTTCGCGGTCGGATCGGCCTATGTGATCAGCACGGGATCCACATTGGATAGTCTGGAGTTGTCAGGTATGGTCATGAACGCCTTCAGTGCCAAGCCGGAGAAAGGTGTATTGGTCATGTTGTATGATGCAGCGGATACGAGCAATTTCCTGAACAGCCGACCTGCGCACGCCACACGGACCGACGCCTCAGGTGCATTCCACCTCCGGAATCTGCGGGATGCGGCCTTCGATCTTGTGGCGCTGCGGGACCTGAATGCGAACTACCGGTATGACCTGCCCGATGAGGAGATCGCCTTCTCGGGAAACACGGTTCATCCGCATGTGCCCGGTGATAGTTCCGCAATAGCCAGCGTTCTGCGCTTATTCAAGGAGGTCAGTCCGGTCCAAGCAATTCGCGAAGCAGCGGTATTGGCCGATGGCGGATGGCGGATCGTACTCGCCCGTCCGGCAAAGGAATTCCGCTTGCGTGATATCCAACGGTCCGGAGGAAGCCTCCACTGGACCTTGGAGTGGGGCACACTACGTGATACCGTGCTGTGCTGGCCTTCGGATACCACCACATTAAGGGACGGCCGTTACGAATTGATGACCGAGGAGGGCGCGTTGGACACGTTGCGCTACCGCCCGCTGAAACCCATGCCATTCAATGTGAACGTAAGTGTTGCGCAGCTGGAGTACGCAGCGACCACAAGGGTCGTGTTGGAAGCGTCACGCCCCTTGGTCTCCTTCGACTCGACAAGGATGACGCTCCGGTCCGACTCGCTCTTGTTACCGTTCCAATTGACGCGCGATCCCGATCATGATCGCCAGCTACTCCTGGTTACCGACCTGCAACCGGGAAGGAGCGCAGTGCTCACCCTTCTGCCCAGATCCGTTCGCGATCGCAATAACGCATGGAACGATACGCTCCGTATCGGGCTGGGGCGCGCTGCTGAACAGGCAACCGGTACTTTACGCGTCAAGGTTCACACCGTAGCCCCGGTACAAGGGCAATTGATCGTCGAGTTGATGGATCAGCAAGGCCGTGTGGTCCGAAGTGCGACCATGAACGACTCCTGGGACCCGATCGTCTGGGAGCAACTCGCACCGGGGAACCATGACGTGCGCATCATTGAGGATGTGGATCGGAGCGGTCGCTGGGACGCCGGTCAATGGAGCGCTCTGCGGCAGCCGGAACGTGTTTGGTGGTACCCGGAGACGGTGAACGTGCGCGCCGCTTGGGACCTCGGGATCGATTGGGATCTCCCCGGTCGTTGACGCAGCGATCCGGGCTTTGGCGATACCAGAACCTTGAGGTCGCGCAAGCGTACAAGGCCCGCCACCGCCCCGCTCTTCGGTGGACCGATGAATGTGTCATAGCCCATACCGGCCGCTCAACACGTCGCCATACCGCATCGCCTTCGCGTTGTTCCTAGCGGCGTTCTCATGCACAGTGATCGCGCAGGATCCGACCGTGCTTCCCACACGTGGCAAGCGTTTCTGGGCCAGCTTCATGCAGAATGGCTTCGGCGCACAGACCCTGAAGGTCCATGTGGTTTCCACCACCGCGACGAACGGTACGGTGAGCATTCCGCTCACGGGCTGGAGCTTCTCCTTCAGCGTTGCGGCCAATGGCGTGACCGTGATCGACCTGCCGCTTTCTGCGGAGAATAGTGGTAGCGGTTCGGTCCAGAACAAAGGCTTTCTGGTGCAGAGCCAGGATAGTGTGAACGTCTTCATCAGCAGCTTCCAGAACTACACGCATGACCTGTCCCAGGTCCTGCCCGAATACAGTTTGGGTACTGTGTATCGGGTAGATGCTTACCAAGGACTTCCGAACTTCAACAACCTGCACAAAAGCGAATTGATGGTGGTGGCCACTGCGGATGGAACGCAAGTGCAGATCACCCCTTCGGTGAACGCGGCAGGTGGATTTCCGGCAGGAACGCCATTCACGGTGAACCTGGATGCCGGGCAGACCTATCAAGTACAGGCGGCAACGGATGCGCTCGACCTCACCGGCACGCTGGTGCAAGCAACCAGTACCAGTGGGCCTTGCCGACCGTTCGCGGTTTTCGGAGGAAGCATGTGTGCAACCGCACCGGGGGCCTGCTCTGCCTGTGATCACATCTTCGAGCAATGCATTCCGGTGAACACATGGGGAACGCGCTATTTCACGGTACCGGTGAACGGGACCACGAGTGGAACCTATCGCGTACTCGCACACCAGGACGGTACACAGGTCACCATTGGTGGTGGTGCGCCGATCCTGCTCAATGCCGGGCAGCGCTACGAGGTGAATGGAGCGACCACCCCGGTATGCATTGATGCCAACTTGCCGGTGAGTGTGGCGCAGATCCTCGAAGGCTTCAGTTGTGCTGGCAATGGGGATCCTTCGCTCTTCCTGCTCTCACCGGTCCAACGGACCTCCACCAAGCTTCGTTCCACACCCCGAGCAGTGCACAGATCAACAGCCATAGCATCAGTGTGGTGGTGCCGACCGCAGCGGTGGCCCAATTGCAATTGGACGGCGTTGCGGTGAACAGTGCGCTTTTCCAGTCCTATGTGGGATGCACGGATCGGAAGTACGCGAAGATCCCGGTGACGCAAGGAGTACATAGACTTCAATGCAGCGCCGGATTCCAAGCCTATATGTTCGGTCTGGGCTTCGGCGAGAGTTACGCGGCTTCCGTGCATGACATCGGGGTGGCAACGTCTTCGCAGGATTCCGTTGTGTGCGGCGGGGGACCTATCACGTTGAACAGTCCTGAGCCATTGAGCAATGCACTCTGGTACACGGTCAGCGCGCCTGGCGTTTCCATCGCTGCGGGCAACTCCATCACCATTTCGCCGACCCAAAGTGAGAGCTACACCGTGATCGGTCAATTACCTGTGAGCGGCTGCCCCCGTTCGTTCACCTACCATGTAGGCATGCCGTTGACCATTCCGACGCTGCTCACCGCGAACGGATCACCCACGATCAATGTGTGCCAGTACGAGGGCGTTCAACTAGGACTTGTGCCACCACCCTCACCCGCCTGGTTCGATGTTGAATGGGGTCCGGCTTCGTCGCTCGATGATCCGAACTCCACAGCACCCATCGCGACACCGCTGGCAACCACATGGTATAAGGTTCACGTTTCCAGTCCGACCGGTTGCGGGGAGTTGATCGACAGCATCCTGGTGACCGTTCAACCCGGTGTGATCGCGGATCTGCAGGTATCGGCACAGACCACCACGGTATGCGCTGGGAACAGCACCCAATTGAGCAGTCGCGTGTTGCGCACCATCGCCAGGGATGACTTCGATGCACCTCCGGGGCCTATCTGGACCGCAGTCCAAGGCGGGGCCATCAGTTCCGCGTGCGGCAGCTTCACGGGTAGCGCACTCTACTTCAATGGGAACGGGATCCGCGCAGCGCAGACCTTGGCGTACAACACGGTCGGAGGCGGCTTCATCCGTTTCCAGCTGAAGATCGCCACGGGGTCGGCTCCTTGTGACGATGCCGAAGCAGGAGAGGATGTGATCGTGGAGTACTCCACCAACAACGGGATCAATTGGTCCGGCCTAGCCACGCTTAACGAGGATTCATATCCTTCCTTCACCTTGGTGGATCTGGTGATCCCTCCTGTTGCGCAGACCGCGAATACCATGTTCCGCATTCGCCAGTTGGCGAATTCCGGAACAGGCCAGGACAATTGGTCCATTGATGCCTTCACCCTGACGCGCTGGGACGACACCTTCGCTTCCTATTCCTGGTCGCAAGGTTCCACGCTCAATAACCCCAACAGCTACCAGCCGATCGCAACACCAGCGGCCAGTGGCTGGTACGTGCTCAGTGCAACGGATCCTTCAGCAGGTTGTGTCTATCGCGATTCGGTGTACATCACCATTGCACCTGCATTCAGCCTCAACGTAACGCCGAACACGACCCTCTGCTCCAACTCGGGTTTGCAGCTCAATGCCACGCCCAGCTCCGGTACCGGGATCATCTATGCATGGACGCCGAACAACGGTACGTTGAGTGCGACGGATATCGCCAACCCAGTAGCCACACCGACCCAGACCACTACCTACACGGTGAACGCGGTGAATGATGTCGGATGTGCGGCGTCAGGTTCGACCACCATCACCGTTGGCCAACTCTTCTCGTTGAATGTTACGGCGGCGGCCACGACGCTTTGTCCAGGGCAGAATACACAACTCAACGCGGTCGTGAATGGTGGCAGTGGTCTTACGTACGCATGGTCGGGTGCAGGTTTGAACTTCTCCAACATCGCGGCACCGATGGCAACACCGACCCAGACCACCACCTACACATGCACGGTCACGCACACCGCGACGGGTTGCTCCATGAGCGCGAGCATCATCATTACCGTGAATACCGGTCTGACCGCGGATGCCGGTGCCGATGTCACACTGTGCTCGACACTCGGTCATCAACTCACTGTGCAGCACAATGTTCCCAACGCCATCTATAGTTGGACGCCTGCTGCGAACCTGAATGCATCGAACATCCAATCGCCCACGATCATGGTGAACAGCACCGCGACGTACACGGTGACCGTGGTGGATCCGTTCGGCTGTTCAGCCACCGATCAGATCATCGTAACAAGTGCATTCACGAATGTGACTACTGCACAGAACGTGGTCGCCTGCGCGAACGCGGCTCCGGTGCTCAACGCTCCTGCCACGGGCGTAAGCTATTCGTGGAGCACCGGCGCAGTGACGCCAAGCATCGTACCCGTGACGAGTGGCCCGCATACCGTGACCATCACCGACGCACAAGGATGCCAGGCCATCAGCACCTTCAACGTGACGTTGAACCCATTGCCCGTTGTCAACCTCGGGCCTGATCTTTTCCTATGCGGAGTGTCGAGCCAACTCCTGAACGCGGGGAATGCGGGCAGCACCTTCCTCTGGAATACGAACGCTGCAACACAGACGATCAACGCCACGACCAGCGGAACCTATTCCGTGACGGTGACCAATGCGAACAATTGCAGTGCGAGTGATGCGATGAACATCCAGTTCAACGCCATGCCTGTTGATGTCCTGCAGGATGTGAGCGCTTGCATCAGTTCACCGCCGATGTTGAACGCCGGCAACACGGGAAGTACTTTCCTGTGGAACGGCGGCGCGACCACGCAAAGCATCACTCCGAGTGCAAGCGGCACGTACAGTGTTACCGTGACCACGCCACAGCAATGCAGCGCGACCTTCGATGCGATCGTGACCCTCGCTCCGGTCGTTACGGTTTCCCTCGGGAACGACACGAGCATCTGCCAAGGTCAGAGCATTCTGCTCGATGCCGGAACACCAGGTGCCTCGCACCTGTGGTCCACTGGCGCAACAACGCAATCCATCCCGGCCAGTGCAAGTGGAACTTATAGTGTGACCGTTAGCAACGCATCCTGCTCGGCCACGGATGCGATCAGCATCTCGGTGAACAACGCCCCTGGCGACGTACTGGCAAACAGTACGCAATGCATCGGAGGATCTGTGACCCTCGATGCAGGTAACGTCGGCAGCACCTACCTGTGGAGCACCAGTGCGACCGGTCAATCCATCTCCGTGTCCACAAGTGCTACATACAGTGTCACGGTGACCAACAGCACTGGTTGCGCAGCCACCTTCGACTCCGATGTGCTCTTCATCCCACCACCGACGGTGTTCCTCGGGGCGGACACGATCCTGTGCGAAGGACAACATCTGGTCCTGGATGCAGGCAACCAAGGATCGACCTATGCGTGGAGCAACGGATCAACAAGCCGCACGATCGCCGTTCAGCGATCCGGGATCTACTCCGTGAATGTGAACAATGGGTACTGTTCACGCAACGATGCGATCAGTGTGCATTTCAACCCTTCGCCTCAGCGGATGGCCGTTCGTGAATTCCACGCCTGCCTCGATGATGACCCTCGCTATGTGGTGATCGACGCCGGGAATCCCGGTGCGCGCTTCGATTGGAGCACAGGCGAGAGCACACCAATGATCATGGCAGGCGCGTATGGCTGGTACTATGTCCACATCATGAACGCCTACGATTGTTCGGGGATGGATTCAGCGCGTGTGATCGAACATTGTCCGGCCACTATCTTCATTCCGAACACCTTCACCCCGAACGGCGACGGTGTGAATGACTACTTCATGCCCGTGGGCAAGAGCATCGCAAGTGTTCACTTGATGGTCTTCGATCGATGGGGCGAAATGCTCTTCGAGACCCGGGATCTCGAAAGCGGATGGGATGGCACCTATCGAGGTGAATTCGTGAAGAACGATATGTACGTCTGGCACATGACCTACACCTTCTTCACCGACAAGGACGGCGGCACTGGATTCGAACAGCGCCAGATGGGCAACGTGCAAGTGCTGCGCTAGAAGCGCGGATCGAAGTTGTCCGCTTCCATTCCCGCCGGGAATTTCTCACGAAAGTCGTCCAACGCTTCCCGACCGAAGATGGTCTTCGCAACACCTTCTTGCGATGGTTCCACCTCTCCGATCACCGCGCCGCGCGGATCGATCATTACCGAGTCGCCGCTGTAGTGGATGCCCTTGCCGTCCATGCCCACGCGGTTCACCCCGGCCACGTAGCACTGGTTCTCGATGGCACGTGCGATCAACAGTTGGCTCCACGGAAAGCGCCGCGCTTCCGGCCAGTTCGCCACGTATAGGATCGCATCGTAGTCGCCACGGTTACGGCTGAATACCGGGAAACGCAGATCGAAGCACACCTGCAACAAGAGACGCCATCCGCGCCATTCCACTACCACGCGATCCTTGCCCGGACTGTAATGATCCGTTTCGTTGGCAAAGCGGAAGAGGTGGCGCTTGTCGTAGATCGTGACCTTGCCATCCGGTTTGACGAAGAGCCCACGGTTGAACTGCTTTCCCCCTTCTGTGATGATCGCACTTCCATAGATCGCAGCGTTCACCGTTCTCGCTTGCTCACGCATCCACGCAACGGTAGCGCCATCCATCGTCTCGGCCAGCTCCGCACTGCGCATGCTGAAGCCCGTGGTGAACATCTCCGGAAGCACGATGAGATCGGTCGAGCCTTTCAAGCCGACGATCTTCTCTTCGAACATCGCACGGTTCGCGACGGCATCCTCCCAATGGAGCATGCTCTGTACAAGGGTCACTCTTAGATCCGACATAGCTTCTCGATGGCCGCATCCAAGGTAGCGTCCTGCTTCGCGAAGCAGAAGCGCAACAAACGCAGATCCGTTGGCGGATCCTTGTAGAAGGGTGAAAGCGGGATCGTGGCCACGCCGAACTCCTTCGTCACGCGTGTGGCGAAGTCGAGATCACCTTCGTTGCTGATGGCGCTGTAATCCGCGGTTTGGAAATAGGAACCCTCGCAGAGCAACAGGTTGAAACGCGAGTTCATCATGCCAGCCGCGAACCGATCGCGCTTGGCTTGGTAGAACGCCGGTACGTCCTCGTAGTTCGTCGGTTCCCTCATGTACGCTGCCAGTGCGTGCTGGATCGGCGTGTTCACGCTGAACACGTTGAACTGATGCACTTTGCGGAACTCGGCCATGAGCTCCTTCGGCGCAAGCGCGTAGCCCATCTTCCAACCGGTGGCGTGGAAGACCTTGCCGAAACTGAAGATCACAAAAGCACGTTCGCGCAATTCCGGATAGTTGATCGCCGAGGCGTGCCGCTCGCCATCGAAGACAAGGTGCTCGTACACCTCATCGCTCAACAGGATGATGTCGGTGCCGCGCAGCATTTCGGCGATCCGCCGCATGTCCGCATCGCGAAGGATAGTCCCCGCCGGATTGTGTGGCGTGTTGATCATGAGCATGCGTGTGCGCGGGTTGATCGCCGCCTTCACCGCGTCCGTATCGAACTTCATGTCGTTGCCAAGGCGCACATGCACCGGTACGCCGCCGAAGAGTTCCACCGTCGGTGCATAGCAATCGTACGCGGGATCGACGATGATCACTTCATCACCCGACTGAACCACGGCTCCGAGCGCAGTGAAGATGGCCTGCGTTCCGCCAGCCGTCACAGTTACCTCGGTGTCCGGATCATAGTTGAAGCCGTAGAGTCGTTCCACTTTACTTGCGATCGCCTCACGCAGAGCAGGAAGACCCGGCATCGGCGCGTATTGGTTGTGACCGGCCTTCATGGCCGCGTTCACCAAGTCGCTCAGTTTGGGGTCGATCGGGAAGTCCGGGAAACCCTGGCTCAGATTGATGGCGCCGCACTCCTGTGCCAACTTGCTCATCACCGTGAAGATGGTGGTGCCGGCGCGGGGGAGTTTGCTGGTCGGCCGGGCGAGGGCGGTACGGATCATGCGCGCTGCTTGGTCGTTGAGCGGCGCTTGGCGGGCGACTTCTTTGCTACACCTGGAGGCTTCTTTGATCCAACCGTTCGGCGCGCAGGCAATGCCTTGCGGAACCAGGCAGAGCCCCTTTCCAGAAAGGCTTCTTGTTCCGCTGGCGTCATCGTGTTCAATGCCTTGCTCATGCGATCCCGGATGGCGCGCAGTTCGGCAAGGACCGGGAAGGGTTTCGTTCTATTCGCCATGGCTCATGAGTTCAAAGGGCGTACGGATCTCCAACAGCCTGTGCCCCATCCGCATGTTGACGGAGTTGTAGCCACGGATCCTCGGCACGTTCACGATGTGCTTGAAGTTCCAGCTTACCAAGGCGTCGGCATTGGCGAGTGTGGCAATGGCGATATGCTGGCAATCGGCCATGCTGCTGCGACCGATCACCTTCTCCACCACATAACGCTCAGCCAAGGCGATCGCTTCAGTACTGCGCTCGATCATTTCCATCCTCCGCGCTACTTCACGCACGAAGAGGTCTCTCACGCGCGGTGGCGCGTTCTCCAATTCGGCCAAGACAATGGTGGAGACAAGAATGGTATCGCCTCGTTCGATGATGGTCTCGAACATGCGCTTGGTCCACTTCTCGAACTCAGGCTCGAAGTAGCCGCCGAAGACCGAGGTGTCCAAGTAGAGGCGCATGTTCAAATGTAGCGCGCTGGCTCAGGTTGTTGGCGCCGGGTTCCTGTGCTCCGCTGAACAGCATACTCATCACCGTGAAGATGGTGGTGCCGACGTGGGGGAGTGTGCTCCCTATCTCCGCAACAGGTAGAAACTACATTGTCAGTTCATCCCCCTTAGCTCTTGGCAACTACAAGCCCATGAGGCAGCAACGCCTTCTTGATGCTCTCAAGGTGCTTTTCCCGGCTCCCTTCTTTGGTCAACGCGATGATGCACCAAGTCCGCTTCGGACCCTTCATTCGTTCAACAACCTCGTTCAAGTGCTGCTCGACGCTTGACGCGCTCATCGAATCCGTTGGCTTGAACAATACAACGAGCAACTTCTTTGGACGATCACTGATCGTGAGATCCACCAGCGCACCTCGAACCTGCTTCAACGTCCGCGCTTCCAGTTCAACTACCCATTCCTTGCCGAAACGACCATCCGGAATGATGCGATGACCACCCAATTCAAATGGCGGCTTCGGCTCCGACCAATCCACGCGACCGGATAACAATTCATCAAGCAACCCCTTAAGGTATCCCTCGGGGCCTAGTTGTTTTGGGGTTGCCATCGTTTAGTGTTTGACCAATTGCTGGCGATTCGAACCTTCTGGCGTGCTGAGCACATCGCATATGCCCCCGCCGCCTCTCGTGAAAGGTCAATGATTCTTGTTGACTTTGCGCCTTGCGCCATGAAGGTCTGGTTCAACACTTGCCTTCCCTTACCATCGTGGACCGTGAGGGAGACGAGACCATGAAGTTCCAATTCCAGTGTAAAGACCCCCTCAGTGGGGTTCGGGTACACGCGCACTCCACTCAAGCCTACGTTATCGGGATCATTGATGCCGATTCCAAGGGACACCGTCGTGCAAAGACCTATTGAGTTCACACAGCCGTCTGCGTCAACATGGGTGTACACAACGGTGTGCGAGCCCGGGCCTGCAACAGCGGGATCGAAGATGGCCCCGGACACTCCTGGCCCGAAGAATAGACCACCATCCGGTGTGCCCATCAATGAACTTGGTGCATCTGTTGTTTGGTAGCCGGCATTCAGTCCGGACAAGCTCACGGCTTCTGCAGACACACATGGTAGAGTGACAGCAGCACTGTACAAGGCCTCAACCTCGGCCTGGGTGAGCGCACGGTTCCAAAAACCGATATCGTCCAAGTCGCCGGTGACCCATTGATTGTCCGTGGCAGAATTGACCGAACCAATACTAAACGTGGACGTGCCTTGATAGCAATTCCCGGTTGGACCTCCTGGCAACAAACTCAGTAGCGTTCCATCCACATAGACACGAGTCTCCGTTTCAGAATCGACGACGGCGACGAAATGCCAGCTGCCATTGATGTTACTGGGTGGATAGTATTGCGTACCCTGAATGCAATGCGAGTACAGATCGAACTGTAATGCACCGTAGTTCCACGCATACGCCAACGTGTGAGAGCCATAGGTGCCAAACTGGAAGTATGTGTCATACGGTTGTCCTCCCGCATTCCCGGTATATCGCATCCATGCAGTAACAGTTGTTTCGGACGTGTTCGATATGGCGTCTATGTTCCCGGTGATGAGCTGGTCGATCCCATTGAAGTTGTATGCACTGTTGGGATCGCCGAACCGGTCCACGGTGAGTACTGCGTTGTTCGAAATGCCATTGTTTCCATTGCCACTCACATCATTCGCGTTTCCGTTGAAAGGCCACCAGGCCAACATGCCGTTGGTCGGAACGTAGTTGGGCACCTGAGCATTTGCGAAGGCGACGAAAAGAGCAGAGAAAAACGCAGCTTTGAAGCGCATGGCATTGGGGTTTGAGCCCCGAAGAAAGGAAGAATACTGTACGTTTCGGCGAATTCAGCCCTGATCATATTCTCATGTTCAAGGCTGCGGCGTTTCGCTTACTCCTTCGTCACCGTCGCCACCAGGTACTCGCGGTGCAGGCGAGCGATATGCGAGATGCTGATGCCCTTGGGGCACTCCACCTCACACGCACCGGTGTTGCTGCAGTTGCCAAAGCCCTCCTTGTCCATCTGCTCCACCATGGCCAGCGCACGGCGCTTGCGCTCGGGTTTGCCTTGCGGTAGCAAGGAGAGCTGCGAGACTTTCGCTGCGGTGAACAACATGGCGGATCCGTTCGGACAGGTGGCCACGCACGCACCGCAACCGATGCAGGTGGCGGCATCGAAGGCCGTATCGGCATCGTCCTTCGGGATGGGCAAGGCATTGCCATCCACAAGATTCCCGCTGGTGTTCACGCTCACGAAACCACCGGCGGCTTGGATGCGATCGAGGGCACTACGGTTGGTGGCGAGGTCCTTGATCACCGGGAAGGCCGCGCTCCGCCATGGCTCCACATGGATCGTGTCCCCATCCTTGAACATGCGCATGTGCAATTGGCAGGTGGTGATGCCCCGGCCCGGGCCGTGCGGTTCACCGTTGATGAAGAGGCTGCACATGCCGCAGATGCCTTCGCGGCAATCGTGATCGAACGCGATCGGGTCCTCTCCCTTGCGCACGAGATCGTCGTTCAGCACATCGAGCATCTCGAGGAACGACATATCCTCGGAGACGTCATTCACCGGATAATCCTTGATGCTGCCCTTGTCATTCGAGCCGTTCTGTCTCCAGATCTTCAGGTTCAATTTCATGTTGCCCATCTGCCTTGCTATTGTATGTCGACCAGGAGGGTACGACGGTACGGGTGCATTGATCGATCGTGGGTGCGCCTATTTGTAGCTGCGTTGCGTCAGCTTCACTTCGTTGAATTCCAAATGCTCCTTGTGCAGATTCGCTTTGCCGGCTTCACCTAACCACTCCCAAGCCGCCACGTACGCGTAGTTCTCGTCGTCGCGTTTTGCTTCGCCCTGCTGCGGGCCATCCAACTCCTGGGATTCCTCCCGGAAGTGGCCGCCGCAGCTTTCGTTGCGATTCAGGGCGTCCATGCACATCAGTTCGCCTAGCTCGATGAAGTCCGCTACTCGCCCTGCTTTCTCCAGTTCCTGATTGAACTCGTTCGCCGTGCCAGGTACACGCACATCCTTCCAGAACTCTTCGCGGATCCGGCGGATCTCTACGATCGCTTCCTGCAAACCTTGAGCGTTGCGCGCCATGCCGCACTTGTCCCACATCACCTTTCCTAGGCGACGGTGGAAGTCATCGACAGGCTTCGTGCCTTTGTTGTTCAAGAAGTGGTGGATGCGGTCCTTCTGTTCCTTCTCGGCGGCATCGAATTCAGGACGCATCGTGTCGATCGGTCCTGTGCGGATGTCATCAGCGAGGTAATCGCCCACGGTGTACGGGATCACGAAGTAGCCATCGGCCAAGCCTTGCATCAGTGCGGATGCACCGAGACGGTTCGCGCCGTGATCGCTGAAGTTGGCTTCACCCAAGCAGAAGAGGCCGGGCACGGTGGTCTGCAGGTTGTAGTCCACCCACAGGCCGCCCATGGTGTAGTGTACGGCCGGATAGATCTTCATCGCGTGCTTGTAGGGGTCCTCGCCGACGATGTTCTCGTACATGTCGAATAGGTTGCCGTACTTCTCGCTCACGACCGCCGTGCCCAACTCGCGGATCTGCTCCGGCGAGGCATTCTCGACCTTCTGCATGTTCGCTTGCTGCTTGCCGTAGCGCTGGATCGCGGCGCTGAAGTCGAGGTACACTGCTTCACCGGTCTTGTTCACGCCGAAGCCTGCATCGCAACGCTCCTTCGCAGCACGGCTCGCCACATCGCGCGGAACAAGGTTCCCAAAGGCCGGGTAACGGCGTTCCAAGTAATAGTCACGATCCGCTTCCGGGATGTCGCTTCCTTTCTTCTTGCCTTCGCGGATCGCTTTCGCGTCCTCGATGTTCTTCGGCACCCAAATGCGGCCGTCGTTTCGGAGCGATTCGCTCATCAGCGTGAGCTTGCTCTGGTGCGTGCCGCTCACGGGGATGCACGTCGGGTGGATCTGCGTGTAGCACGGATTGCCGAAGTAAGCGCCGCGCTTGTGTGCCTTCCACGCCGCCGTCACATTGCTGCCCATGGCGTTCGTGCTCAGGAAGAACACGTTGCCGTAGCCACCGGTGCAAAGCAATACCGCGTGCGCACCGTGGCGTTCGATCTCGCCGGTGATCAGGTTGCGTGCAATGATGCCACGTGCCTTGCCATCGACCACGACCACATCAAGCATCTCGTGGCGGTCGAACATCTGCACGGTGCCTTTGCCCACTTGGCGCATCAGCGCGCTGTACGCCCCGAGCAACAACTGCTGACCTGTTTGCCCACGCGCATAGAAGGTGCGGCTCACCTGCACGCCACCGAACGAACGGTTATCGAGCAGCCCACCGTAATCACGGGCGAAGGGAACGCCTTGCGCCACGCACTGGTCGATGATGTTCGCGCTCACTTCCGCAAGGCGATAGACGTTCGCTTCGCGGGAGCGGTAATCGCCGCCCTTCACGGTGTCATAGAACAGGCGGTAGGTGCTGTCGCCGTCGTTCTGGTAGTTCTTCGCGGCGTTGATCCCACCTTGCGCGGCGATGCTGTGCGCACGACGAGCGCTGTCCTGGAAGCAGAAGGCTTTTACGTTGTAGCCCATCTCCGCAAGGGAAGCAGCGGCAGCTCCTCCGGCCAGACCCGTGCCCACCACGATGATGTCGATGCGGCGCTTGTTGGACGGTGCTACGATGCGGATGTGTCCCTTGTGATCGGTCCACTTCTTATCGATGGGGCCGGGAGGGATCTTGCTGTCGAGGGTGCTCATGGAATGCAAATGCGTTACGAGTTAGCGTGTTTCGTGTTCCGTGTTGGTGCGCATTCAACGCGCAACACGTAACCCGTCAACACGCAACGAGCGGCAGGCTTGTGGGTGGAGGGCTTCATTGGATCCATCCGAAGTACATGCTCACCGGCATCAGTGCGAAGAGCGTTGGAACGATGATGCTGAAGACGACACCGAACGCGGCGATGATCGGATTGTACCGCTTGTGGTTCAAGCCGAGCGATTGGAACGCGCTCTTGAAACCGTGGAGCAAATGCCAGAACAAACTGAAGCAACCTAGCACGTAGATCACCACCACGATCGGGTTCTCGAAGGTCTGCACCATCAACGCGAAGAGGTTCTCTTGCCCTTCCGGATCAAGGGGTAACTCGTCGAGACTTCCGACGATGCCGCGGCTCTTCACCCAGAAATGCCAGAGGTGTACGATCAGGAAGAGAAGGATGAGCGTTCCGAGTATGCCCATGCTCGCACTGTACCAACTGCGGCTCGCACTGCCCTTCTCCATCGCGTACTTCACCGGACGCGCCGCGCGGTTCTGGCGCCAGAGCATCAGGCCGTCCACCACATGGGCGATAAGCCCCAGGAAAAGCACGATCTCCATGGTGCGGATGAAGATGTTGGTACCGAAGAAGTGGGCCACCATGTTGAAGGTGACACCGCCGTCGTTCCAGAAGATCATCGCGTTCACCCCGGCATGCACCACGAGGAAGGTGATAAGGAAAAGGCCCGTGAGGGCCATCCAATACTTCTTGACGAGGGAGGAACCGAAGAGTCCTTGGCGAGCCATGCTGTTGCGTTGAGCGCCGCAAACTTACGAGCGGGGTTGAAAGTGCGGAAGCAAGAAGCGAACGCCGCGCTGTTCGGAATTGCATGAAACGAACCAGCAGGACTCCGGTCAGCGTTCAAGTATGGCATGCGCGGCGTACCATCCCATGGAATAGCAGCCTTGCAAGAGGAAACCGCCCGTTGGTGCATCCCAGTCCACCATTTCGCCAACGGTGAAGAGGCGTACCTCTTCAGGGAAAAGTCCGGCGCCAGTTCCGACGGGGCAATGCCGCCGACCGTGGAGATGGCCTCCTCTATCGGTCGCAATGCAGTGACCGGCAGCTGAAGACCCTTCACGTCCTGAACGAACGCGAATGGGGAGTGAAAGCGCTCCTTGGTGGTGAAGGCTTTCAGAAGCGCCATGGTCGCGCGGTCCAGATTCAATGCTGCGGCATAGTTCTTCGGCTCCTTGCCCGCGATCTTCTGGAGTAACTGATCCGTTGTATTGTTCGGTTTCAGGTCGAGATGCAACAGCGCTCCTGTACCGTTGGCGATCGCATCACGCAACGCCGGTACCACCGGATAGATGGCATTCCCTTCCAAGCCATGCTGGGTGATCGTGGCTTCGCCGATGCTCGAATGATCGCCCGCTGAAACACTGATGTTCTTCAATGGCTTACCCGCATGGTCACGCGCGAAGGATCCGGGCCATTCGATCTTCACACCACAGTTCGAAGATCGGAACGGCGTGACCTCAATACCGAGCTGTGCGAAATGTCCGGACCATGTTCCGGTGGATCCGGTAACCGACCAGGAGGCCCCGCCCAAGGAGAAGATCGTGAAGTGCGCAGCGAGACTCGAACGTGCTCCGCCGTGCTCAATAATGGCATTCGTGTGCTCATCGAAACCAACGAACGTGTGTTCCAAGTGGAAGTGAACGCCGCGCTCCAGCGATCGCTCGCGCATGACGTTGAGTACCTCGACCGGTTTCGTTCCCTTCGTTGGGAACACGCGACCGCTCGTGCCTACATAGGTTTCGATGCCGAGTTCCGACAGCCACTCGCGAAAGGCGTTCGATCCGAATGCTCCGAGTGCTTCATTCAGAAAGCCCGCGGGTGAGTACATCGCAGCGAGCGCTGGTCCATCAGCGCTATTCGTGAGGTTGAAGCCACCTTGTCCGGCGACCAGGAATTTGCGGCCAACCGATCGGCCTTGCTCATACACATGCACTTCGTGGTGCGGTGCCAGCGCATCGGCAGCGACCAGTGCGGCTGGTCCGCCACCGATGATGGCGATACGCTTTCGCTCACGCATTAGAGGCGCTTGGCATAGCGCCGAAAGTAGCGCCGCGCCATTGCGCCGCTCGAACGGATCATCCGGATCTCACCAGCGTCCCGTGGAAATGATCCGGATCCCACCTGTGAACGGAAGCACACATTGTACTTATTTGCGGCGCATGCAACGATGGATGAAGTGGACAATGGCCGGTGTGATCGCGGCCGGTGCGGTGTATGTGCTGATCGGAGTGGATGTTCAGCCCCGAGAGGAGTACGTCGCGGAGCCGATCACCGTGGACAGTGTGGCCATCCCTTTACCGGCACCTTCAGCTTACGGGATCCCCATGGAAGGATTCGTGCTGCGTGAAGGTTCCGTGAAGTCCGGTTCCACCTTCGGTGATCTTCTTGGCGGGAACGGTGTGCCGATGACCGCGGTCCATGCGCTGGTCGATCGTGCCAAAGGCTTGTTCGATGTGCGGAAGTTGCGGTCCGGGTTCCCGTACGCCTTCATCTTTCCGGAGCAAGGCACGATCCCCGCCTACTTCATCTATGAATCCGATCCGGTGGAATATGTTGTGTTCGACCTGCGTGATGATAGCCTGAGCGTTTCCGTCGGACACCGACCAGTGGAGATCCGACGTTCGGAGATCGCCTGTGCGGTCACCGGTGCGTTGTATAACGACCTGTCCACCGCGGGTGCCGATCCGGTGCTTGCCGTATTGTTGAGCGAGATCTTCGCGTGGACAGTGGATTTCTATCGCATCCAGAAGGGTGATGTATTCAGCGTGGTATATGATGAGCGCACCGTGGATGGCGAGCGCGTGGGTGTGCCGAAGATCGTGGCCGCCCGGTACACGAATGATGGTGTGGACAAGACGGCCTTCCGGTTCGGTGAAGGCCGTGACGCCGGGTACTTCGACGATAGTGGTGACAACCTTCGAAAGGCCTTCCTGAAAGCTCCGCTGAAGTTCAGCCGCGTTTCATCGGGGTTCACACAGCGACGATTGCATCCGGTGCAGAAGGTGTTCAAGGCGCACTTGGGAACGGACTACGCCGCACCCTACGGCACGCCCATCCTGAGCGTGGGTGATGGCGTGGTGGAGGTTGCCGGACGAACCGGAGGCAACGGCAACTTCGTGAAGATCCGGCACAACGGAACCTACACGACCCAGTACCTCCACATGCGAAAGATCCTGGCGCGCCAAGGCCAACGCGTGAAGCAGGGCGATGTGATCGGCGAGGTGGGCAGCACCGGATTGGCCACGGGACCGCACGTGTGTTTCCGCTTTTGGAAGAACGGCGTGCAGGTGGATCCGCGTCGTGAGGTCTTCCCGAGCGCTGACCCAGTGCCGGCGGATCAACAGGTCGCGTTCGATCAGGTGCGCGACAGCTTGACCGTGAAACTCGATGAGGCCGAGGCTGCGATCCATCACCGCAAGCTCGCTCACTTCTGATCGGCCAAGGCGAGGATCTCCGCGTTCAGGTACGTGCCGCTTCCCTCCGATCGCAATGCGTTGATGATCGCTTTGGCGAGCGCGTCGTGAGGCATTGGTCGCAACCGCGCGGGTAACAGTGGAGACAGGAAGTTCATCACTGCGATCCCGATCCGCTCGCCAGTGCGGCGTTCCTTCCTTGGCCCCGTAAGTATGGATGGTTGGAAGATGTGAAGCGTCGGAAGATCGATCGCCTTCAGGCCTTCTTCCATTTCACCCTTGACGCGATTGTAGAAGAAGCGGGAACCAGGATCCGCGCCCATGGAACTCACTACGATGAAAGTTCGGACGCCCTGTGCCTTCGCCCATCGGCCCAAGCCAAGGACCAGATCCTTGTCCACATGAATGAAGCGCTGCTTGTCCCCACCGACGTTGCGCATGGTGGTGCCCAAGCAACAGATCACCGCATCAACCGGTTCCTGTGTCAGCGCGGAGAGGAGATCATTCGCGACCCATTGCTCGAACGAACCGCTTCCCTTTTCGATCGGCCTCCGCGAAAGGGTGATCACCCGATCGGACCCGTCGCCAATCAGTAGCTGTTCCAGCACCTCGTTCCCGATCAAGCCCGTCGCCCCGGCAAGAAGAATGGTCTTCATGGTGAACAAAGATCTCGGATCATTTGGTTTATGTTGTAAACTGGTTTATGTTTGTCCCGTTCAAACCAACAACCATGGACAAAGACCTCACTCCCGAACAAAGCCTGAAGGTGATCGAAAGCATGATCGGCCAGGCCAAGAAGAGCTTTTCACGCATGAGCTTCTACTTCCTCCTGTGGGGAGTGTTGCTGATCGTTGCGATGGCAGCGACCTATCTACTTCGGAATGGATCCGAAGCGTTCTCCCAAGGGGCCTCATGGGGCATTGCCGGCCTTATTGGCGGGATCCTCAGTTCGATCCATGGGGCACGAGAAGGGCGTCGACAACCGGTGAACAATCCGATGGACCGCGTGATCGGTTGGATCTGGGGGGCCTTTGTGATCACTATGATGATCGTGATCGCTGCCAGCGTTTCAAATCATCAGGATCCCGGCGGAATGATCACCCTCCTCACCGGTTTCGCAACCTTCCTCACCGGACAGATCATGCGCTTCAAACCGCTCATCATCGGCGGTGTGCTCTTCTGGATCGCAGGACTGGCCATGCACTTCACGAATGACCCACTCACGCTGACGGCGCTGTATTGTGGTTCGATGTTCTTCGGGTATATCATTCCGGGACTCATGTTGAAGAATCAAGAGGATGGCCTTCGCACCGCTTGATCCTGTTCTTCATAACCAGCTACGGCTTGCGGTCGTGAGCCTCTTGGTGGGTGTGGAAGAGGCGGACTTCACCTTCATCCTGGAGAAGACCGGGGCCACGCGAGGGAACCTGAGTGTGCAACTGAGCAAACTGAAGGAGGTCGGCTACATCAAGGTGAAGAAGACCTTCAAGGAGAACTATCCGAACACCTCTTGCGCCTTGACGCCACAGGGCATTACCGCCTTCGAACAGTACGTGGCGGCCATCAAGGAATACCTGGGGTAATGGGCTTGCCGAAGTCGCTCAAGTGATCCATCGGCGGGTATCGGGCTTCCGTCGAATTCACCAAACCTGCCGGTGCGGCGACCGTTCATAGGGTCCAAGCAACCCCAATGAACACCCCCACCATGGAAACGAAACACCGCACCCTGATCCAGGCCAGCGTACTGCTGATCCTGCTCGTATGTGCCGCCATGACCAACGGAAGTAGCGAGCCGTCCCAGGCCACCGCGCAGGTGATCACTTGTGATTGAACCACACCAAATACACCATAGCCCAAGGCCGCACCCCGTAAGGTGCGGCCTTGGTGCTTTTCTAGCGCTTGCGTTTGATGAAGACGTAGCCGCCTTTCTCAGCGCCCCAGACCTGGACGCCCTTGGCGTCGTAGCCACGATCCCAACTCACCATCCGATCGGTGAAGACGCTTACCTCACTCGTGGCGTAGGCTGCTTTCCCCCATGCGTTCGAGCAATCCCGACCACGGGTGCTACCGACGTACACGGACCCGCGCCGCTGCAACGTGATCGTACATCCGTCCAGTAGGCCGAGCGAATCCGGATTGATCGCTTCAAGCGCTACCGGATCGTTGTAGATCCCGAACAACGCTTCGCCGCCCTTGATGGTGTGGATGTCGCTCGTGTAAGTGCTGTCATTGATCTCCTGCACATGGTACACGCGCTGGCGATAGGGCTTCGCTTTGTTCGCGGCGATCGCCTGTTCCACATAGAACCATGCGCCATCCTTCCGCTTCGGCCAGATGCGCACCATTTCCAGTTCGATCTCGAAATAACTGATGTCCGATTTCGCTTGTTCGGCGCTGGTGTATGAACCGGCAAGCGTGTATGCGATCTGTTCCAATCCTCGCGTGCGCTGGGCGCTCGCCGGAATTGACAGCGCGAAGGCGACCAGTGTCGCTAGTAAAGTGTTCTTCATCCGTCAACTTGAATCTGAACATTGAGTGTGCATCCACCCACTAAGTGCCGCAAAACGATGATCGCCACTTGGACCTCGCGATGGCATGATTGTCGTTTGCGAAGACTACTTTCGACTTACAATCAACAACAGTACACATGAAACTCCGAGTACGCGGTATTCTGTTCCAGTTGGTCCTTCTAGCACCGTCGATCACATATGCGCAAACGACGATGGATGAATACAACTACTTGACGAAAGGGTATAGGATCCAACTCGAAAGCGGGCTTGATATGAAGCGCGGATACTACTTCACCGATGTCGGTCAGTTCGATGTGCCGTATCAGGGATTCTCACGAACCACAACTATCAAACACCTCTGTCGCGAAGTTGATTCGCTTCCATGTGCAACATTGATAATTCATGAGCGGAAGAACACCGCCTTTCTGAAATACCTGTGCGTTCCTCACGTATCCAGCAAGGTTGAGGTTTGGCAAAAGGCTAAGGAGGACTATTGGACAGCCATGTATGATTGGGACGAGGCTGCCAAGGCCTTCAGTTGGAATTTGATGAGATCCATGGCCATCCCCGCGCCCATTCGTAAGGAACCAACCAGCTTTGCTATCGATGAAGAAATGCCAAGTTTCCCAAACGGGGAAGCCGCACTTATGCAATACATACGCGAAAACTTACGCTATCCGGCTACGGCACAGTCAGCCGGCGTTGCCGGTACGGTGCATGTGACTTTCATCGTAACCCAAACAGGAGGTATCAGAGATGCCAAGGTCAAGAGTGGCATTGGCTCGGGATGTGACGAAGAGGCGCTTCGTGTTATCAACGCAATGCCCAAATGGAACCCAGGCAAACAGCGTGGTAAGCCTGTTGACGTGCAGTACAACTTGGCAATTCGCTTTTCCGCGCAGAAATAGATCCGAATCATTACGGCACTTCCACCCAATCGCCGTGCTCCTTGATGAGAGCAACGAGTTCATCCACCGCTTGCGCACTCGGCACGTTGCGCTTCACGACGTTCTTCTCCTTGTACAAGGTGATCACACCCGGGCCGGTTCCCACATAGCCATAATCGGCGTCGGCCATCTCTCCGGGGCCGTTCACGATGCAGCCCATGATCCCGATCTTCAGTCCTTTCAGGTGACTGGTGCGTGCGCGGATCCTCGTCGTGGTCTCTTGCAGGTCGAAGAGTGTTCGTCCGCAACTGGGACAACTGATGTACTCCGTCTTGCTCGTACGCGTGCGTGTGGCTTGAAGGATCCCGAACGCGGTACGACACACGAGGTCCTCGCGCCCGCCATCCTCATCGGCGATGAAGATCCCATCGCCAAGTCCATCGAGGAACAGAGGACCGATGTCCGTGCTGCTGTGCAGAACGATATCGTCGTTGGTGATGGAACCATACGCGCGACCGATGATCACCGGCACTTCGCATTCAGCCTTCATCAATTCCACGAACAGGCGTCGTTGCTCAGCCATACCGTGTGCGTTGTAAGTGTCGATCAGCAACACTGCTGATCGATCCGCCTTCAGTGCGTCGATCAATTCCGGTGTGAGTTGCGGAAGCGTCGCGTAGACGAGGTTGAACTTCGGGTGTCGTTCCACACCGGCCAGAAACTCCTTCGCTTGCAGGAATGGATAGTGGCGCTCCTTGTCCTTGTTCTGCAGCCACGTGGCGTGCTCCTGCACCAGCCCGAGCGTTCCGGGGATCTCGAAGTCGATGCTGTTCTTACCGATGTATGCGTAGTCGCACGCCTGATCGGTGATGGTCCACTTGTCCAGAGGGACGCTGTAACGATAGCCCCATGCGAACAATGTCGCAGGCGTGATCTTCTCTTTGGCGCTGAGATCCGCAATCACCACCGGAACATGCCGCGCACCCATGTTCAACACCTCTTGTGCAGTGCGCCGCTCATGATCGAAAGGATGCACCGGCCAGCGTTCGCTCATCGGGATCGGGTGGTGTCCGCTGCGATCCGAATAGCGCCGCACCAGTGCCTGCGCGACCGGGATCTCCAGCTCGGGTTCTTCGGTCAGGCTCACGCGCACTGTGTCGCCAAGCCCATCCTCCAACAACGCGCCGATACCTACCGCGCTCTTGATCCGGCCGTCCTCGCCATCACCTGCTTCCGTAACACCGAGGTGAAGTGGATAGTCCCAGCCGAGCTCCATCATGCGATGCACCAACAGGCGATATGCCTGCACCATCACTTGTGTGTTGCTCGCCTTCATACTGAGGACGATCTCGTGGTAGTTCTCGTCGCGGCACACACGGAGGAACTCGAACGCGCTCTCCACCATGCCGAGTGGGGTATCGCCGTAACGGTTGAGGATGCGATCACTCAAGCTTCCGTGATTCGTCCCGATCCGCATCGCGGTGCCGTGCTCTTTGCAGATGCGCACCAGTGGGAGAAAGCGTTCGCGTATGCGATGCAACTCGTCTTCATACTGCGCGTCGGTGTACTCGCGGACATCGAATTTCTTCTTGTCCGCGTAGTTGCCCGGGTTCACACGCACCTTCTCCACGATGCGCGCTGCGATCTCCGCCGCGTTCGGTGTGAAGTGAATGTCCGCCACCAAGGGTGCATCGAAGCCCGCAGCGCGGATCCGCTTCTTGATCTCCAACAGATTCTCCGCTTCCTTCTTGCTCGGCGCTGTGATGCGGACGAGTTCGCACCCGGCCTCGATCATCCGGATGCTCTGCGCGACCGTCGCGTCGGTATCCATCGTATCCGTGGTGGTCATGCTCTGCACACGGATGGGGTTCTCACCACCGATGCCCACACTTCCTACCCGCACTTCACGGGTACGCCACCGCTCATAGCGGACCAGGCTCGGGCAGTACTGGACCTGTGCAGTAGGGATCACCTCGGACATGGCAGCGAAGATATCCGTACACCTGCGGCCCTACCCGCGACCCAAGGGATCGGGTTCCACTAGTCCCGTACGTTCGCGCCGCTTCTGGAACCAGCCGTTCAGCAACAGGCACCCAAGGATCAAGGCGATGCCCAAGTACGATCCAAGGCTCAATCGTTCTTCTTCACCCCAGATCAGAAGTGCGATGAGGATCGTGTACACCGGTTCAAGATTCACCGTGAGCATGACGGTGAACGGCGAGAGCTGCCGCATGACAAGGATGCCGGTGACGAAGGAGAACGACGTACAGACGAGGCCGAGGATCAAGTGATAGATGATGTCACTCGTGGGAAGTTCCCACAACGGAGGCGGCAGATCACCGACCACCCACAGGCCGACCCCCATGACCAGAGCCACGCTTGCCATTTCATAGAACCCGATACGGACCACATTGTCCCGCTGCACCAGCACCGCGTTGATGATGTTGAACCACGCACTGAGGAAAGCACTGAGCACACCGACCGCGATGCCCAAGCGGTACTCGGATTCGATACCGAAGATCAAGAGCAGCGCCGCGATGACGACTGTGCCCAGCACAACCTCATACACACGGATCCGACGTTTGAACCAGAACGGTTCGAGCAGCGCGGTGAACACCGTGCTGGTACTGAGGCACGCCGCTGCGATGCTGGCCGTACTGATCTTGATGGCACCATAGAAGGTGATCCAATGTGCCGCGATCAACAGTCCGGTCAAGAGGTAGTTGATCAACCCCGGAGCGCGCAGTGATATCGATCGCTTCATCCACACGGCGGCGAACCCCAAGCCGACCGCAGCGATCACCGTCCGGGTGTACACCAAATGCAACGTGCCCTGCTGGATTAGTTTGCCGAGGATGCCGGTGAAACCCCAGATGAACACCGTGAGGTGCAACAGCAAAAGGGCGTTCCGACGGGCGTGCATGCGTTCGCGCAGGCCAAGGTAGTTGGGCTCAGTGGATCGCTTCGAGCTTCTCGCGCAACTCCTTCACCACGCCTTCCTGCCGTTCAATGTCCGCCACTTTGCGCACATGATCCGTTGCGTTCTTCTTCAGGTCCCACGCAAGGTCCTCCTGCTTCTTCCGCATGGCCTTCTCCCGGTCCAATGCTCGCTCCAGATCGCGGTTCGATCGTGCGCGTTGCTTGACCAGCCGTGCGAGGTCCTTCAGGTCCTCCTTCGTTCCTTCCGTCGCGTTCACTTGCTGTTGTTCCGTGATCCGTTCATCCAGTTCCGTCCGCTCCTTCCGGATCCGCACTTGATCGGTGACGGCCTCGGCTTCTTTGGCCTTGCTGGAAACCATGCTTCGCTCCGCGCGCTCCTTCTCCCGCACATGACCCGCCAGATCGTTCTGCAAGCGCGCTAATTCCTTCTCCCCATTCGCCAACGCCTCTTGGGCGATCTCCCAGCGAAGAGCGGTGCATTGTTCCTGTACGAATGCACGTGCGGACTCCAGCGCATGCGGATCACTATCGGGTGCGATCCACCCAGCAGTGGAGAGGATCGCCACATTCACCGTCACCATCGTGCTGCCGCGACGCTGGTCAGCCTTCACCAGCACGCGCACCGTATCCGGTGAAACCATCGGGATCAAGGCACTGGCCGCGATCAGCTCCTTCTTATTGCTCACGTCGGGACTGATGCGCTTGAGCTCCGCGCGCCAGAAATTCTCAATGGTCCTTTCGTCCGTGTTCTCGAACGTGTAGCTCAACGTCGGATGCACGCCGGTGCTGAATGCCCACGAGCCCACAACGACCGTTGATTGGGACAGGCCTGTTCCATTGATCAGAACGGATGCAACCGAAAAGAGCGTGGCACAATGGATCCTCATGGCGTGCGCTTCGGGCAACCAATATGCCGGGCTCCAAGGCTATTCTTCCTCATCGACCTGTGAAACGCCACCGCTCACGGCGAACTTCATCACGTCCGCCGCCTTGGCTTCCAACGGGATGATGTTCGCTTTCGGGATGATGAGCAGGTTGCCACTCCACGCAAAGGAGTGCGGGAAGTAGACGGCCGCCTTTTCAGGACCGACCCCTAAGTGGTTCAGGTCATCCTGCGTGATGAAGCCCAAGCGTTCGGCTTCCACGCCCGATCCGAATCGCACCAGGACCGGTCGGTCGAATTTGCGCTTGCTCCCCACCAGTGCTTCCACTAGATCCTTCAGTGTACCGTACATCGTTTTGATGAACGGGATCCGTTGCAAGAGGTCCTCGCCGATCTCCGCTAGCGGTTGGAAGAAGATCGTGCTTCCCAACCACCCTACCAACGTAATGGTGGCCAGAAGGATAATGAGCCCAAGGCCCGGGATATCCGTCTTGATGATGTTGTCGAGGAAGGCGAGCACCCGGTAGATGGCCCAGACGATCACCGTGATGGGCACCAACAGCAACAAGCCGCGCAAGAAATAACCGAGGATCAATCGACCCGTCAAACGTCCGTACGCTGCCATAGCGCGAAAGTACTTCCACAGGGCCGAGCGGACCGATCACGTCAATTCATCGCGCAATTTCCTCGGCAAGGAAGCGCGGATCAGGTCGTAGCTGTGATCCACCAATTCGAGGATCAACTTCTCCGGAACGGAGCCAGTGACATCCACGGTATTCCAATGCTGTTTGTTCATGTGGTACCCGGGGATGATGCCGTCGTACCGTTCGCGTAATTCAATGGCGCGTTCGGGGTCGCACTTCAGGTTCACGGTGTCGAAGACCTCGATCGGTGCCAACACGAAGATCTTCCCAGCGACGCGGAATACGAGCACATCCGGCCCGAAGGGTGTATCCCACGACACACCTGACTTCTGCGCGCAATACGCCTGAAGACTTTCAAGCGTCATGGCAACAAAGCGTACAGGACCGGTCGACTCGGCGCAGCGTCGTTCACGAAGTTGGGGAACTGCAGTTCCAACAAGTACTCGCCGTCCCTCACCGCGCTCGGCACATGGATCAATTCGGTGATCGTCCGTTCCAGGTCGATCGTGTTGGGGTAATCCCAGAACGCGTGATGCGCTGCCAGTACGCCACCGTCCTCTTCGCGGTCCACGCTGGGCAGGTCCAGCAACAGGTGCTTCACCCCTATGCTCCGCAACCACGCACACGCCGTGCTCTGCAGGTAGCATGGGTTGGTTCCGCTCCACTGGTGTTCCATGGCAGCGATGTCATTCGGCAGGGTGCGCAGGACCAGCGCCTCGGGCGGGCGATCACTCACCACATTACGCAGTTGCTCCAAGGTGATCACCGAATCACTCTTGCCATCGGGTGCGCGGCGCATCTCCGGCAGTAGGCTGATCACTTGCGCAGTGAAGAAGTATCGCTTCAACATCCTCCCCACCGGGTGGATCTCCGGTGCTACGTGGCCGACACTTTCGGTGTGCGTGCCGTGTCCGTGCGGATTGAAGAAGACGTTCCGGAAATTCACCGGTGCGCCATCCTTTACGCAGAAGATCTTGTCGCCATCGCGCACCGGTTCCATCTCCACCGGGCCGACATACCACGCGCGCGGACCGCCCTCACCGGCCATCAACGGAAGCGACAGGTCGATGGGGTTCGACAGGTCCACCTTGAAGGTGCGACCGCGGTGGGTGATCTCAGCCAGCATCGTCGCTCACGAACAGGTCCGCCGCGATCCGATCCGCGAAGTGCCTGCCCGCCTTCGTCAAAACTAGCCGCCCGCCACCAAGCACAAGGTGTCCGCTCGACACATACCGTTCAACGGCCGACGAATTCCGGCCGATCGCATCCACTTCCAAGCGTTCGATCGCCACACCAGCGCTGGTTCGCAGGCCGGTGAGCAAGGCTTCATTGGTGCGCTGCGCTGCCGTGAGGATCTCCTGTTCCCAGTAGCGCGTTCCCTCGTCCAGCGCCTTGATGTACCGCGCGTTGTTCGAGACGTTCCAGCGCCGTGTCGTACCGTTGAACGAATGCGCCGACGGGCCGATCCCCAAGTACGGGACACCTTCCCAATACGCGGTGTTGTGTCGCGAATGATGACCCGGCTTCCCGAAGTTGCTGATCTCGTAATGATCGAGACCGGCGGTTTCCATACGCTCCATCAGGCGATCGAATTGCGCGCTCTGGTCGTCATCACCGGGCATGTGTACCATGGCTTGCTTCACTTGGTGCGCGAGTGCGGTCCGCGGCTCCACGGTGAGGCAGTATGCGCTGAGGTGCGGCACTCCATGATCCAACGCAATGGTCAGTTGCTCGTCCCATTCTTCGAGGGTCATACCGGGTAGCCCGTAGATCAAGTCGATGGTCCACGACGCGATGCCCGCCTTGGCGATGAGGTCGATACTGGCCAACGCATGCTCTGCCGTGTGCGCGCGACCCATCCACCGCAAACGATCCTCGCGAAAGCTCTGCGTGCCGAGACTGATCCGCGTGATGCCGATCGACCTCCACGCTGCGAGCCGCTCACTTGTGATGTCGTCCGGATTCGCTTCAAGTGTCACTTCTGCATTCGCATCCACTTGGAACGTGCTCTTTGCCTGCGCGATGAACGACCCAAGTTCCTGCTCGCTCATAAGGCTTGGGGTTCCTCCGCCGAAGTAGATCGTTCCGACAGGCGCATCCAATTCAGACGATCGCGAATTGACCTCCTGTTGCATCGCGTGGAGCATCGCATCGCGCTGCTTCAAGGACGTGCTGAAGTGGAAATCACAGTACGTGCAAGCCTGCTTGCAGAAGGGAATGTGGATGTAAATGCCCGACATGGTCGACGCCAACGCGATCACCCCTTGAGCGTGATCCGGAACGTGGTCCCCTTCCCCGGCGCGCTCTTCTTCACGAAGATGTGTCCGCCGTGATATTGTTCGATGATCCGCTTGCTGAGCGAAAGCCCCAAACCCCAACCGCGCTTCTTGGTGGTGAAGCCCGGCGCGAATACCGTGCGGTGCTGGGACTGCGGAATTCCCTTGCCGGTGTCGGTCAGGTCCACGTGCATACCGGTGCTATCCCGTTCCATGGTAATGGTGATGGACCCTTCGCCGCCCATGGCATCCACCGCGTTGCGGATCAGGTTCTCGATGACCCAACTGAACAACGCACGGTTCAGCGGGACAAGCACTTCGGTATCCAGCGGTGTGGTCACCTCGATGAGCGCGCGCGACGGTAATCGCGGACGCAGATAGAGGACCGTTGCGCGCAGCATGTGGTAAAGCTTCTCCGGTTCGAGGTCCGGTGATGATCCGATCTTGGAGAAGCGCTCGGTGATCACCTCCAGACGATCGAGGTCCTTGCGCATCTCGTTCAGCGCGGAGGGATCCGTGCCTTGTTCCTTCAACAGTTCGGTCCACGCCATGAGTGAACTCAGAGGTGTGCCGAGCTGGTGCGCGGTTTCCTTCGCCATGCCCACCCACACCTGGTTCTGTTCCGCATTGCGGAAGATGCTGAAGAGCGCATAGGCCACGAGCAGGAACAAGCCGAGGATCACCAATTGCACATACGGGAAGTAGCGGAGCTGCGTGATCACCAACGACTCCTCATAGAAGATGTAGTTCTTACCCTGACCGGGAAGTTGGATCACAATAGGTGGGTTCACCTGCTCCATGGAGGTGATGCGTGCCAGCAAAGCCGTGGTGTCGGAGTCCACGTGGGCTTCGATGTTCGCGGTTTCGATGATCCGCAGTCGTGTGCTATCGGTGTAGATCACCGGAACCGCTGCGGTGCCCATGACGGTTTCGGAAATGAAGGACTGGATGATCCCGTCCATCACCTCTTGCAATTCCGTGAAGACCTTGCTCTCCTTATAGTAGAGGTATTGCTTCTGATCACCCAGGATCGAGATCTCGATGGGCGGATGCAGCTTCGCCATTGTATCCACTTCGGCAGCGAGCAGCTCCGGGTCATTGGTGATCCGCTCATCGAGATTCCGGAAGGATCGCACCTTGCGTTCGGCGTCGGTGATCACCACGGGCACGGTGGTGTTATCGCTCACCACTTTCAGGTAGAAGGAGAGATCGCCATCAGCGCCACTCACCAGTCGCACGGTCGCTTCGGCCCACAACTGCACCTTCTTTCTTTCCTCCTCACGCAAGCGCTGGAACAACTTCTCGGTGTAGTTCACCAGCTCCGCGCGATTCTGCACGGCTTCGGCCCACAAGCGCACTTTGCGTCGCTCTTCACCACGGATCCCTTCCACGATGCGACTGCTGTACCACAACGAGGCACCGATGATGAGGATGGCCATCACGGCCAGTACCAGCTTCCAGCGTTGCTTGCGTGAGTAGAGGTCCACGGGGTGAAGATCGCCAAAGGCGGTCAGTCCTCGATCCGGATGTCTCCGCGCTGAGGTGGCGGTTTCTCTTCACGGAAGAGGCGGCCGGTGCGCGAACGCGGCTTCACTTGCACGGTATTCACGCTGTCCCCTTCCTGCTCGATGATGATCCGGCCACCGGTCCCTGACTGTGTGGAGGTGGTGCTTCCTTCCGTTCGGCGGCCAAGAATGTCCTCCCGGAGGATCGCGCGCAACTCCTGCTTCTCCTGCTGGAATTGCTGCTTACGGCGGTTAGCGGCCATGGCCCCATCGTTCTCGAATTGCGGCGCGGATGCATCGCCGTACATGTGCAGGAACACGCGCATGCCAGTACCATCATCCGCTACCGGGCCGAACTGGTCATCGGCTTGTTTCCCCATCCGGAACAGATCGCTCAATCGAAAAATGAGGTGATGGTCGATCCGGTCATCGAACCATTGCGTACCGCTCAATGCGATGTCCATCGCGTTGCTGCGCACTTCCATCATCGGGATGTGGACGCCACCGTCCCGGATCTCGATGCGGTTCTCCAAACGCTCGAAGCGCACATCGGCAAGGCGCTTCCGCAGTTCATCGGTGTTCACGAACGGCGATACCAGTTTGTTCTTCTGAAGATGATCGGCCACGGCGAGCAACTGCTGATTGCCCTTGATGCCGCCCTTGTCCACAGCGATATCGACGGTGCAAAGGATCTTCTCGCGATCCAAGGTCATGGACGAACGCAAGGGTGCGCGGAAGATCACACTCGCTTGGGCGCGACCGCTCAATTGGTCATGTGTCAGGAATTCCTGGCCGAAGTCCTGGAACTCGGAAAAGAGTGCTTTCAGGTCGATGCCCTTCACTGTGGCTTCGATGGCCAAGGGGTAGGCTGAAGCGGTTGCGCCACCGCGACCATCGAGGTCCAAGCTGCCGAGCACGGCACCATCCGCAGTGTTGAACGAGACCGGCGATACGCGCAACACGCGGTTCTTCAATCCGATGGTTCCGGTGATGTCCGTCGCTTTGAAATCCTCAAAAACCAATTCACCGATGCGCGCCTTCAGGTCGAGATCGATGTTGGCCGGCAGCACGAGGATGTAGTCATCCGGTACTTCGCGTTGATCGCTGCTCTCCTTCCGTTGCAGCAAGCTGGCCAGATCCAGTCGTTCACTATTCCCTTTCGCCTCGATCAACAAACGCTCCTGATCCAACAACAGGAACGGGATCAGGTTGTGCAAGGTCCCGGAGATCTGAACGGTGCTGCCTTGCAGGGTCGCCTTCAATCCTCGGACAAGGGCATCGTTACCTGTCACAGCCAGTTCCGCATCCAGGTGCTCCACGCGGTGCCGAACACCCTTCATCTTCAGTGAGGCATCACGAAGCGCCACTGTTCCTGTGGTGCGCAGTTGCTTCAGGTCGGCGGCGCGCACATCGGACATGTCGCGCATGGTGCCTTCCGCCTTGATCTCGGCGACCAAGCGACCACTGACCTGCTCTAACGTATCCACACCAGCAAAGCGTAGCAACTCGGCGAGGCTCACATCGCACCGGATGTTCGACTTCACCGCCGCCTTCCGCCCGCCCGCCGACAGCCAATTCCCGCTGATCGTTCCGTCGGCACTACGCGCATGTAGATCCTTGATCTTCAGCATCCGCAAGCTTCCATCCGGCGCCAGATCCACACCGAGCTCGCCGTTGATGTCGGTGAACATGGCACCGGTGATCCGCTCCTTCATGCGGGCCTTGGCCACCTGCGCCCCGATGGAAAGCGAGGGTGAATCCAGCGGGCCTGCGTAGTGTACCGCAAGATCAACCCGGCCCTGCATACCATACCGGACGAACGGGGCACTCACCTTTTCCGGAAGCTGGGCGAACAATTCGGCGATGTCGAGGTCGAGGCCGCTTGCTCGGAGGTCGAGGTTCTGTCCTTTCGCGTCCTGCTCCACCGTAAGGCTGACCTCCAAGGGCAGATCCCCGAGGATCACCTCGCCCTTCTGGATCCGGAAACGGTTCGCGTTGAAGGACATTTCCAAGAGATCCGCGCCCGACGATCCGCGAGCATCGGTTCACCTTTCAAAGCAATGCTTCTGACTTGGAGATCGCCAGCCACGTGCAGATCGTTCATGGCATCCGCGAATGATCCGCTCACGCTCAATGTCCGGCCGGTCGCAAGCACTTCCGTCCGATCGCGATCATCACGATAGCGGATCAGTGCCCCATTCAGGGTCACCGCTTCCAAGGCGATCGGCGAAGAGGTCGTGCTCGCTGTGTCGCTCTTCCAGATCCGGAAGTTCTCGACACCGTTCGCATCAAGCCCTGGATAGAGGATCACATCCTTCCCGTGGATCCGCTGAACGTGGTAATCCCCGCCGAAGAGATCCCAGAGGTTGAATTCAAGGAAGAGTTCCTTCACCGCAAGCAGCGTGTCCGGTCGCTGATCGTCGGTGCGGACCTCATCCACCTTCACATCGTGCAGCCGAAGACTGGCCATCGGGAAGCGCGCGATGAGGGTGAGATCCATGTCGCTCACCGAGACCGGGGAGAGCAAGCGATCGTTCATTGCCCCGACGAGTTTGGCCTTGACCTCTTCATCATACACTCGGGCCAGGATCACGAGCGTCGCCAACCCCGCGCCCAGCACGGAGAACAGGATGATGATGATTTTGCGAACGCGCGCGAACATGGGCAAAGTGCGAAAGGTACCGGGGGCACCTAGCCACTAACGGCAATTGCCGTGCTGTTCGTTCACAGCGCGGTGTTATTGTCCGGGCGTTCGGCTAGGAAGACTTTCGCTTCGTGAGGAAGAGCACTTCCTTGTCGGTCAGGTGCCGCCAGCGGCCACGTGGGAGATCCTTCTTGGTCAACCCGGCGAAGATCACGCGGTCCAACTTGACCACATCGTAGCCGAGGGCCTCGAACATGCGGCGCACCACACGATTCTTGCCCATGTGCAATTTCAGGCCGACCTCCTTGCGCTCGGCACCATCGACGAAACGGGCTTCATCCGCTTTGGCCGGACCATCATCCAACATCACACCTTCCGTCAGCTTGATCAGATCGGCCGCTGCTACGTTCTTATCGAGGGTCACATGATAGATCTTCTCGGCGCCCTCGCTGGGATGGGTGAGTTTCCGGGCCAGGTCACCATCGTTGGTGAGCATGAGCAGTCCCGTGGTGTTCCGATCCAATCGGCCCACCGGATAGATCCGCTCTGTGCAAGCCTTTTCCACCAGCGCCATCACCGTGCGCCGATCGCGCGGGTCGTCGGTAGTGGTGAGGAAGTCCTTCGGTTTGTTCAGCAGGACATAGCGCTTCTTCTCCCGGCTGAGCCGCTGCCCACCATACTGGACCTTGTCGTTCGGCCCGACCTTGGTTCCAAGCTCGGTCACGATCTTTCCATTCACGCTGACCACGCCGGCTTGGATCAATTGATCCGCTTCCCGCCGACTTGCCACACCGGCGTTGGAGAGGTAACGGTTCAGGCGGATGCGCCCATCGTCGGGAGTTTCCGCACCGCGGTCGCGGTCTGATGATCGTTTCGGTGCGCTCTTACGGAACGGCTTGCCCGGGCGATCGGGCTTGGCGCCAAAGGGGCGTTTCCAACCACCCTCGGGGCGTTCTTTCCCTTCAGTGCTCTTTGACCCGGCTCGAGTATCGTCCCTCGTCGTCCGTTTCTCGGAATCGCCACGTCCGCGACCAGCCGAAGGAGGTCTACGACCGAAACGCTTGGATCGTGGCTTCTCGTCGGAGTCTGATCGCTTGGGCTCCTCCTTGGTGCGTTCATCACCTCGGGGGGAAGCAGAACGTGGTGGTTTGCCGCCAGCACCCGGTCGCCTAGGATCTGACTTTCTGCCTTTGGGGGCCTTGTTTCGCTCAGAACGGTCGGTCATGGGTGGTGGGGTAGAACGCGTCCGGAATGTGGTGGATGTACGGCTTCCCGGAAGGGTGAAGGATGATGCTCACGATGTCGAATCGGACGCGAAGGTCGGCACCAGTTGCTTGTACATAGGCGTTGGCCGCTTTGATCACCCTTCCTCGCTTGCCCTTTTTCACCGCTTCCTCCGGCTCTCCGTGTTGGTCCGTGCTACGCGTTTTCACTTCCACGAATACCAGTTCGGCACCCTGCTTCGCGATGATGTCGATCTCATGGCGGCCATAGCGCCAGTTGCGTTCCACGATCTCGAAGCCGTGCTCCTCCAGATAGCGGCATGCCAGTTGCTCCCCCTGCGCCCCGATAAGGTTGTGCTCGGCCATCTGTGGAAAGAACGGTGCGTAACCAACGACGAAAGCACCCGTTCAAGGCCCTAAAATTGGGGAACATTCCACCGCCCCGGGTCACCACCCACCGGAAATGAGACCTACCATGCGAACGATCACACGCACTTTCAGAACCATCGGACTTGGCTTTGCGCTGAGCGCCAGTCTCGTGAACGCCCAATCCTTCGAGGGCGTGATCGAATTCACCAAATCCACCGGACCGGTGGTGACGGCCTATCGTTACTACATCAAGGGAGATCACATCCGCATCGAGGAAGTGAGTTCGCGTGGTGAGGTGCAAGGCATCATGCTGGTGGATACGCACGACAAGACGGTCATCGCTCTGAGTCCCGAACGCAAGCTGTATATGGATGTGCCCAACATGCGTCTCCCCAAGGATGTGGAAACAACGGTCCAGAAGACCGGCGACATGCGCGACATCGCTGGATACAAATGCGAGAAGTGGGTGGTGAAAGGCCCCAAAGAGGACCGCATGATCACGTACTGGGTCGCTGCGGATGAGTTCAACTTCTTCATCCCGCTACTCGAAACGCTCAATCGCAAGGATGAACAGGCCGTCTTCTTCTTGGAGATCACCGGAGCAGCAGGTGTATTCCCCATGCTCGGTATCGAACAGAAAACGGACGGCGCCGAAGTGAGCCGACTTGAAGTGACCAAGGTGGTCAAGGGCGTACAGAAGCCCGGCCTCTTCGAGATCCCGGCTGGCTATAACAAGTTCGAGCGGAACTAGAGGCCTAATTCAACGGCATCGAACCGAAGCTCAGCGTTGCACCGGTATTGGTGACGCTGAGTTTCGCTTTTCGGCCCATGACCAATGCCCGGTTGTCCGCTATGTGGCCTGCCGGAAAATTGTAGCACACGGGATAGGTCGCATCCCCAATGGCCGCTGCGATCATCTCCTCTGCGGTCTTCCCGAATGGATCCGTACCGTCCTTGTCGTGCATATCGGTCATGCCTCCCACGATCAAGCCAGCGAGGTTCTTGAACCAACCGGACAACCTCAGGTTCATGATCATCCGATCAACATGGTACAGCAACTCGTCGAGGTCCTCCAAGAAGAGGATCTTGCCTGTCGGGTCGATGTCGTAAGGCGTTCCTCGCAATGCGTATAGCAAGGAAAGGTTGCCACCCACGAGCGTGCATTCACACTCCCCGGTACGCGGCTCGGGTAGTCGCTCCGCAACAGTGTGGTTCATCGTCACGGACAGGTGTTCACCGAAAAGCGCACGGCGCAAGGACTCACGCGCTTCCTGCGATTTCTTGCCGAGCGAGTACGGCATCTGTGCGTGCAGAGATGCGACACCAAGTTTGTGCAAGGTGTTGTGCAGCACCGTCACATCGCTGAACCCGATCACCCATTTCGGGTTGCGGTTGAAGGCAGCGAGATCCATATGTTGAAGCAAGTGTACGGTTCCATAACCGCCGCGTGCGCACCACACGGCCTTTACTTCGGGATCCTCGATCGCCGCTTGAAGATCGGCGGCGCGTTGACGCGATGTACCTGCTTGTTGGAAATGTTTGCGACCGACACACGTTCCCAACTTCACACGCAATCCCCAACTCTCGGCGAGCGCGATCCCGTCGCGCAATTCATCGGGCACGATCGAACGTGCAGTGGGTATGATGGCGATGGTGTCGCCGGGACGTAATGCGGGGGGAAGGAGGAGGTCTGGCATAAAGGGGCACGAAGGTGAGCACCGGCAGGGAGTTCCACAACGGTCCGGCGGGGTACTTTCGTCGCGCCTCGAACGCCCTTCGACCTAGGTCAGGGCAAGACCCGACCCCGTGAAGGAACCCGCACGCCATACCGTTACCGCTGCCCTGCCCTACGCCAACGGCCCTTTGCACATCGGGCACATCGCCGGGGCCTACCTGCCGGCGGACATTTACGTCCGGTGCCTACGCTCGCGGGGCAAGGAGGTGCTTTTCATCTGTGGAAGTGACGAACATGGGGCGGCCATCACCATCCGCGCCCTGAAGGAGGGTAGCACCCCAAAATCCATCGTGGACAAGTACCACGGCATGATGGGCAAAGCCTTCCAGGACTTCGGCATCCGGTTCGACATCTACCACCGTACCAGCAGCGAACTGCACAAGGAGACTTCACAGGATTTCTTCCTGAAGCTTCACGCCAACGGGGCCTTCACCCAGCAGGAAGAACAGCAGTATTATGATGAGGAGGCGAAGCAGTTCCTAGCGGATCGCTACATCATGGGCACTTGCCCGACCTGTGGTAACCCCGATGCTTACGGCGACCAATGCGAGAAGTGCGGAAGCGCGCTCAGCCCCAAGGATCTGGTCGACCCGCGTAGCACCTTGAGCGGGGCCAAGCCGGTGCTGCGGCCAACATCACATTGGTTCCTTCCCATGGACCGCAGCCAGCAATGGGTGGAGGAGTGGATCAACACCGGTAAGCTGGATGGCGCACAGCACCACGACCCCAAAGAGTGGAAGCCACAGGTACTCGGCCAGTGCAACAGTTGGTTGAAGGACGGTCTTCGTCCACGGGCCATGACGCGCGACCTTGATTGGGGCGTGCCTGTCCCTTTGCCCGGTGCTGAAGGGAAAGTGCTTTATGTGTGGCTCGATGCGCCGATCGGGTACATCAGTGCGACCAAGCAATGGGCGATCGATCACAACGAGGATTGGAAAAAGTGGTGGCTCACGGGCGATTCCGGCTCGGAGGCCGGAATGACAAGACTCGTCCACTTCATCGGCAAGGACAACATCGTCTTCCACGCGATCATCTTCCCGATCCTGTTGAAGTTGCACGGCGGCTATGTGCTGCCGCAGAATGTTCCAGCGAACGAATTCCTGAATCTTGAAGGCCGGAAGATCAGCACGAGCAGGAACTGGGCGGTTTGGCTGCACGAGTACATCGAGCGCTGGCCGAACCGGCAGGATGAATTGCGCTACGCGCTTGCTACCATCATCCCCGAATTCAAGGACAGCGAGTTCACGTGGAAGGATTTTCAGGACAAGAACAACAACGAGCTCGTCGCGATCCTTGGGAACTTCATTCAGCGTGTCTTCGTGCTCTGCCACAAGTACTACGAGGGCAAAGTGCCGGAGGCGACAGGAGGTGATGAAAAAGATGTATTGCTGTGGGCGGAGATGAACACCTTACCGAACAAAGTGGCCGAGGAAGTGGATCGCTTCCGGTTCCGGGAAGCGTTGGCCAGTGCGATGCAAGCCGCACGTTTGGGTAACAAGTACCTCACCGATACCGAGCCGTGGAAGTTGGAGAAGACCGATCCGGATCGGGTGCGAACGATCCTGTTCAACGGCCTTCGGATCAGCGCAGCGCTGAGTGTTCTGTTGGAACCCTTCCTGCCGCACACCGCGGAGCGCTTGCGCACGATGCTTGGGCTCGGACCAATGAAATGGGACGATGCCTTGCGCGCGGATCTCATCAAACCGGGAATGCAACTGGGCAAGGCCGAGCACCTTTTCAAACCGATCGACGATGCGGCCATCGCTGCGGAGGTCGAACGACTTCACGCCATGGATCCTGCAACTCCGAACCCCGCCGAGCCGAACAGCACTTCGACAAGCTCAGTGCAAGCTCATCAACCTTCAACACGAACAACGGCTTCTATCAAACCCAACATCTCTTTCGATGATTTCTCGAAGCTCGATCTCCGCGTAGGATCGATCATCGCAGCGGAACGTATTCCGAAAGCCGACAAGCTCTTGAAGTTGTCCGTTGATCTGGGTGAAGCAACACCGCGCACGGTGGTGAGTGGGATCGCTGAACATTACGAGCCTGAACAATTGATCGGACAGCAAGTGGTGTTGGTGGCCAACTTGGAACCACGCAAGATGCGTGGTGTGGAAAGCCAAGGCATGGTGTTGATGAGCGAGGATGCCAATGGCAAATTGCTCTTCGTGCAGCCGAAGGAGATGATCACTCCTGGTGCGGACGTCCGTTGAGCCGGAGTGCTCGCGACCTTCTACTTTCGGCCGGTGCGCGCCCTACCTCTGTTCGCTCTGTTGTTGTTGACGCCTCGCGCGCAAGGGCAAAGCGGTCTGGTCATCAATGAGGTTCTTGCCAGCAATCACGGCAGCTACAGTGATAACGACGGCCGCACACCCGACTGGGTCGAACTCTACAATACAAGCACTCGGGCGATCGATCTGGACGGATGGCGCGTGGCGATCAATGGCCGTCAACACATGATCGAAGGCTCCTTGATCGTTCCTGCTCGTGGCCATCGGTTACTCTGGTGCGATGCGCATCCGGATCGCGGCGCGGACCATCTCGGTTTCACCCTTGATCGCTCCGGCGGTGCCTTGCTGTTGATCGAACCGAACGGCCATGTGATCCACGACCTCTTCACCTATTCTTCGCTACCGGCCGATGTGAGCATGGGGCGATTGCCGGATGGTTCGACCGGATGGAGTTTCATGGTGGACCCCTCTCCGGGAGCGATGAATAGGACCGCTGACATGCAAGCGATCCGTTCTCGGTGCCCAATGCCGAAAGCGGATGTGATCGGGACCTCGCACCTCGACCCTTTCGATCTTACACTCTCCGGTGGATCCAACAGCACCATTCGATATACGCTCGATGGCAGCACTCCTACCGCGACCTACGGCGCCGGATTCTCCGGACCGATCCACATCACCAAGAGCACGGTCGTTCGCGCGCGATCCTTCGGGGAAGCTCAATTGCCAAGTGAAGAGTTGTGCGTGAATTACTTGTTTGGAACAACGACGACCGATCCTATCACGCTCACGCTGGATCCTGCGGATCTATGGGGCGATAGCCTAGGCATCTACACACCGGGAATAGCAAGCAACTTCACGCGCAAGGGTGATGCGTGGGAGCGACCGACGATCATCCAATTGGCCGACACGATGACCATGCATGTCGGGGTACGCATCAGCGGGAGCGGATCGCGAAGCGCACAGAAACGATCCTTCAAGATCTATGCTCGTGATCGCTACGGAAGCCCTGACTCGGGTTTCCTGTTCGCCGATGGAACGCGCTCTTCGGAAGGAATGCTCCGTGCGGATGCCGGAGCGCACGCCTTCCTCCGCAATGTGCTGATCGAGGAACTCGTGCGCCGTCACGGGCTGGAAGTGGATGTGCAGCCATCGATGGCGATGCCCTTGTACCTCAACGCGGCCTATTGGGGCTTGTACCGTTGGATGCCGAGCAAGGATGCGCAATGGTTGGCGCAGCGTTGTGGTGCTGAAGCATTGGATGTTCTCGAAGGTCCGTCCGCGCTCGCACTTGACGGCAAGAACAAACACTTCCTGCGCGCCCAGCAGTTGTTGTTGCGCGGCGCTCCGATCGACAGCATCGATGCGATGATCGATACCCGCAGTTTGATCGACCTTGCTTGTATTGATCTGTGGACCGGCCGCGCGGACCATGACCTGAACGTGCGTTGCTATCGCCCCCGTGTTCCGGGTGGTCAGTGGCGCTGGTTATTGTACGATATGGATCTGTGGTCGCTACTGGAAGAGAACGCGGTGGAACGCATGGCCTCGGCATTGGCGTTGGAAACGCCGTACGTGCGACAACTGCTCGCCCACCCGATCCTCCAGCAGCGTTTGCTTGCACGCATCACAACGCTTCAAGCCACGGCACTCGATCCAGTCCACGCCGTTCACGTGGTCGACAGCATCTTCCGTGCGCATGAAGTGGAACTGCTCGCGGATCACAAACGCTGGGAGCTTGCATTGGAAACTCCTTCGCCGACGGCATCACTCGCCGAAGTGGAGCGGTTCATTCAAGCACGTCCGGAGAATCTCTTCGCGCACCTCGCCTCCCGAACGCATCGGAAGCTCCGTACGATCACGATCCACGTTCCGCCAGCGGATCAAGGTGTCCTCCTTCTTGAAGGTGTTCCGCTCGGCCCCGGCCGACATGAGGTCCGTTGTTTCAGTGGCGTACCAATGAAATTGGAAGCGCGTGCCGCCGATGGCTATGAATTCGCGAACTGGAACGGTGTGGATGGAGAAGGCCCGGTGATCACCACGGACATCTCGCGTACTCACCAAGTGCGCGTGGGCTTCCGCCCGATCGCGCCTTGATCAGGCCAGTACCTCCTTCAACAAGGAAGCGAAGAGCGAGCGGCCGTCGGTGTTCCCGAGCCGTTCGTCACACGCACGCTCCGGGTGCGGCATCATGCCGAATACGTTGCGGCCTTTGTTGCACACCCCTGCGATGTTCTCCTTGCTGCCGTTCGGGTTGGCCATGTCGGTGATCTTCCCATCCGCATCGCAGTACCGGAAGATCACTTGGTCGTTGTCCTTCAATGCTTTCAGCGTGGCGGCATCCGCATGGTACCTCCCTTCGCCGTGTGCGATCGGGATCCGCAGTGCCTTGTCCGGGACCGCGTTCGTGAGTGCACTGTTCCCGGTCGCGCGCCGGATGAAGATGTTCTTCGAGATGAATTTCTGTCCTTCGTTGTGCAGCAACGCACCGGGCACGAGCCCTGCTTCGCACAGCACTTGGAATCCATTGCAAACACCGAAGACGAGTCCACCCTTCTTCGCATGCGCGATCACCTCCTGCATGATCGGCGAGAACCGTGCGATCGCCCCACTGCGGAGGTAGTCGCCGTAGGAGAACCCACCGGGAAGGATCACCATATCGGATCCTTTCAAGTCGTGCTCCTTGTGCCAAAGCCGTTCCACCTGCTGGCCCATGAGGGTTTCCAGCACATGGATCATATCCTCATCGCAGTTGCTGCCGGGGAAGGTGACGACACCGAATTTCATGGTTGCGAAGTTAGCCCGCTACCACCTCACCCAAAGTGCGAGTGCGCAAAGGCCCAAGGCCGCGAATTCCGCCAACCAGGCCTTCTTGGGCGCAACGAATGCATATCCGCCGAAAATGGCGCATGGCACCGCCGCGAGAACTGCCGGGAAGGAGCCTTTGATCAAATGCAGCATGAACATGATGACCATCAATGCCAACGCGAATGCCAAGAGGGAGGATCGCAGGTTCTTGCCCCGGATGATGCTCCGCGCGTACCCGGAGGAGAAGGCGAACAAGGCGACCAGGATCACCAATGCCAAGAGAACCATGAACGCTACTTGTACGCTACTCCCGGAAAGGATCATGGGGTCGGCATCGGGACTCAGGATCGTATGCAAGGGTTTCCAAGGAAGCCGGTCCGTCAAGTTCAACACGACCCACGCGAAGTAGAAGGGCAGCGCCATGCCGACCACGGGAAGCACATACTCTCGCCATGCGAACGGCCGGATGACCGAACTGGATGCCCAGAGCACGGAGAGGAGGAACGCATAGGGCAGGTAGCACATCGCAGCAAGGCCGATCAGCAACCCCGCATTGAACGATGCGCCAAGTGCGGGGTCCGTATTGCCGACGGACCAGGTCCGGCGCTGCGCCATCAGGACGAAGGGCATGCCCAGCAGTGCGGGGTCATACCCCAGCCCTCCGCCCAAGCCAGCCAAGGCAATCGGAAAAAGAAATGCCACGAGATGGTTGCGCCTGTCCATGAATTCCAGTGCATTCATGAGCAGTGCTAGTTGAACCGCAATGCTCATGACCAGAAGCAACCCAAGCAATACACCGGCCCACGCGGAAGGCCCGATCATTGAAGCCACCGCAGCGGCCAACGGCATCATCATTCCTAGGGCTACAGGTTCGTGCCAAAAACAGGGCAGGAAGAGCCCGGCCACCACTACCGGCAGCACCAGCAGGACGGCGGGTTGGTTGCTGCGGAAAAGACCAGCGAGCATGGGATCGTGGAGCGGGGCTATCTTCGCCCCGCTTCAAGCTTACGCAGGATGCAACACATCTTCTTCGCCATCGGTCATTTCTTCAAGTGGGCCTTCTCCTTCCTTTCATCCATGGGCTGGCTTCCGGTCATCCTGATCGCAGGGATACTATCTGTCGGATTCCTCTATTGGATGATGCTCCAAGCGCGGTACAACGCGAAGGCGCGTGAGGATGGCACCATCGCCTAGCGGGAAACCGCTCCTGCCCTAACGGTGGGTTTCTTCACCAGATCGTGCCCGATATCATCGCGCATGTACTTCCCTTCATAGGCCACGATGGCCGCCGCGCGATAGGCTGATGCGATCGCGCTTTCGAGGTCCTTCCCCATGCCGGTCACGGACATCACGCGTCCTCCGTTGGTGAGCAACTGTTCACCGCTGCGCACGGTGCCCGCTTGGAACACGTATGCGTCGCGCACCAGATCCAGGCTTGCGATCGGATGCCCCTTCTCGTACTTGCCGGGATAGCCATCGGAAGCCAGCACGATGGTCACCGCTGTGCGGTCATCCACATCCACGTGTCGTTCGCTCAATGTACCCGTGGCGATCCCTTCGAAGAGATCAAGCAGGTCGCTGCGCATGCGTGGCAGGATGGCTTGGGTCTCGGGATCGCCGAGCCGCACGTTGTATTCGATCACGTAGGGCTCACCCGATACGTTCATCAATCCCATGAACACGAAGCCACGGTATGGAATGCCCTCCTTCTTCAACCCGCGAATGGTCGGAGCCGCCACGCGATCATGCACCTTTTGCATGAAGTCCTTCTCTGCGAACGGGACCGGCGATACCGCGCCCATGCCGCCCGTGTTGGGTCCGGTGTCGCCACGGCTGATGCGCTTGTAGTCCTTCGCCGCGGGAAGCATTTTGAACGAATCGCCATCGGTGATGAGAAAGGCGCTCACCTCCACGCCCTGCAAGTGCTGCTCCATCACCACGCGTTCACCAGCCTCGCCGTACTTGCCGTTCTGTAGCATATCGCGCAAGGTCTTGGCCGCTTCCTTCTTGTCGGGTGTGATCACCACCCCTTTCCCTGCGGCAAGTCCATCAGCCTTGATCACATACGGCGCGGTCATGCGCTCCAAGTGATCCACCGCTTCCTGCAACTGTCCCTTCACGAACGTCCGATGGGCAGCCGTTGGAATGTTGTGGCGGAACATGAACTCCTTCGCGAAGTCCTTGCTGCCCTCCAAGCGTGCGCCGGAGGACGTTGGTCCGATCACGGTAACCTCCTTCAACTTCGGATCCGCAGCGATCCGATCATGCAGGCCATCCACAAGCGGCGCTTCCGGACCGACCACGACGATGCGGATCCGCTTATCCAACAGGAATTTTCGCAGTGCCTTCTCGTCCTTCAGGTCCAGGTCGACGTTCCGCCCATGGCGAACGGTGCCGGGGTTTCCGGGGGTCACGTAAAGCTCGTCGAGCAGTGAACTCTGTGCGATCTTCCACGCCATGGCATGTTCGCGCCCGCCACTTCCGATCAGCAATACGTTCATGGTTCCTCTTTGATGCAAAGGAAGGTCCTCGCGCAGCGATGCCCTCTTTCTTTTTTTCAACGAATGAACAACGCCGCGTCCCTTGCCGGGCGCGGCGTTGTGGATGCGCTATTTTCCCTAGTGTTCCTGTGCAACACGCTTGATGCTGCACCCGATGTTCCGCGTCGTAGCGGGGTCCACCGGTTCGCCGGAGGCCATGTGCGACACCGCATCCTTCAGCCAGTGCTTCTTCACTTGGCCAGCGTCGGCCACATTGTCGTCAATGGCTCCTTTGTAGACCAGTTTCATGTTCTTATTGAATAGGAAGACGTGCGGCGTGGTCCGCGCACCGAAGGCATCGGCCACACGATGAGCTTCATCCAACAAGTAAGCGCCACTATACCCCATCTCCTTGTAACGGGTCTGCATCTCGGCGAATCCATCCCCGTCGGCACGCTTCGCCTCGTTGCTGTTCAGTACGGCCACACCCACACCGAATCGTGCGGCGAACGCCATCACCTCCGGATAGCGACCTTCCCAGCCTGCACTGCCTTCGCTGCCGATCACGAACGGGCAGGTGTTGCACGAGAATATGACCAACAACCCTTGTGGACCCACAAGATCCTTGAGGGTTTTCATATTCCCATCCACGTTCTTCATTTTCACCTCCGCAGCGGGCAGCGCGTCGCCGATCTTGAGGTCAGGCAATTCGTGGACAGCCACGGCGAACAATCCGAGCGCGGCAATGGAAGCGATCTTGATCAACATGATAATTGGTTCTGATTAGGGGCAGCAAGGTACCCCACGTGTGGAAGGATCCGACGAGAGGATCGCCTTCAGCTAGGCGTCCTTCGGATCAACTCACAAGACCGGCCTTGATGGCGATCCGAACGAGACCGGCCACGTTGTGGGTGTCGAGCTTCTTCATCAGGTTCGTGCGATGGGTATCCACCGTACGTGGGCTGATGAACAACTTTTTTCCGATCTCCTTGTTTCCCAAGCCTTCAGCCAATGCACTGAGCACCTCGACCTCGCGTTCGCTGAGGTCCTTCAGCACCTCGGTCTGCGCTGCGGCCTCGGCGCGTTGACCCATCAGGCTTTCCACCAGTGCACTGGCGAAGTGTCGTTGCCCTCATGCACATTCCGGATGGCCAGGATCAATTCATCCCGGCCGCAGTTCTTCACCAGGTAACCATCCGCCTTGAGTTGCAACACGCGTTCGACCAAGGCCGGTTCATCGTGCATGCTCAGCATGATGACGCGCGTTCCGGGGTGATCGCGTTTGATCCGTTGCAGCGTGGCGATGCCGTCCAGAACGGGCATATCGATATCCAGCAATACCACGTCCGCGGAAAGGTGTGACAGGGCTTCGATCGCTTCCTCACCATTCGCGCAGGTAAGTACGCACTCCATGTCGGGCACATCGGAAAGCAGGACCTTCAAACCATCGGTGATGATCCGGTGATCATCCACGAGCATCAACTTGATCGGCGTGTTCATGTGGTGGGCATGACGAGCGGAACGCGGACCGTGGCCAAGGTTCCTTTTCCAGTGCTGGTCTCCAGCACAAAATTACCGCCCAATGCGCGCGTCCTGTCCGACATGCCCGGAAGACCGATGCCTTGGGCGGGATCCGTTCGCTCGAACCCGACCCCATCGTCCTGGACCATAAGTACAAGGTGATCCTTGTTCCGGAACAACTGCACATCCACCCGATCGGCTTTCGCGTGCTTCATGATGTTGTTCAGGAGTTCTTGGGTGATGCGGTAGAGCCCGGTGGCGAGTTCCGGCCGCAATTCATCGGGCACGCCATGTGATCCGAATTCCCCACGCACCGAAGTGCCCGCATACATCCTGGACACCAGATCCCGCAGGGCTGGAACCAGTCCTAGATGGCTGAGCGCCTTGGGCATGAGCTGATGTGCGAGGTCGCGGACCTCCTTGGCCGTTCCATCCAACATCGAGATCACTTCCGGAAGCAGGAGGTCCGTACCGCTACTGCGCGCGTGCTCCAACCGATGCTTGATACCGCCCAACTGCTGTCCCACACCATCATGCAACTCACACGACAACCGTTTGCGTTCCTCCTCGGTGGCTTTGAACACGGCCTTCAACCCTGCTTCCCGTTCACGAATGATCCCGGCGTCCTTTTCCTCACGAAGCTTCCGCTGGCGTAGTTGATGCACCAACACCCCAAGCACGACCACGAGGACCAGGACCACCACCCCGATCCAGATGATGAGTTGTCTCCTCGCCGCCCGTTCATTCAAGGTGGCGATGGACCGATCCTTCTCCGCTACGCGGTACTTCTGTTCCAACTCCATTAAGGCACGTTCGCGTTCGGCGGTGAGCAAACTGTCCTTCAATGCGCTGGCGGCACGTGCGAATCGCAGTGCAAGTGCTTCCGACCCGTTCCGTTCGTGCAACACCGAAAGGCGTTCCAGCGCCTGTTGCCGTCCTGACGGGTAAGCCAACCGCGTGGTCGCAGCAAGGGCTTGCTCATACGCGGAGATCGCAACCGTTGTCCTCCCCCATGCTTCGTACAACTCACCGAAGTAGATGTACTCCTCCGCCACGCCGAAGGCATCGTTACGCGCTTGCCGAGCCTGCATGGCTTGGTTGAACCATTCCTCCGAAGATTCGAAGTTGCCGCGCATGTGCTCCACGGTGCCAAGACAATTCATGCTGAAGGGTACACCGAGGCTGTCTCCCACTTCGCGCTTCAACAAGAGCGAGCGCTCATAATAGTGGTACGCGCTGTCCAGGTCCCCGCGCATTTCGAACAGCACGCCGAAGCTGTTGTAGTTCGAGGCAAGCTGGAGTTTCGCGCCCGATGCTTCGAGTGCGCGGATCCCGTGGCGCATGAGGTCGAAGGCGGTGCCGAGATCCCGGCGTTTCATGCCATAGGCCAACCCGCATTGTGCATTGCCTTCGCCGACCCGATCACCCACCTCGCGGAACTGATCGATGGCTTTGAGGCCGTAGTATGTCGCACTGTCATAAGCGCCCCGGAGGTAGTGTGCGCGCGAAAGGACTTCCAAGGCCAAGCCGCGCTTGGAGGATGCCGGGGTTCCATCCAGGTGGGAAAGGACGCGATGCTGCAAGAGGATGGACTTGTCCAGGTCGCTGCTCATCACATCGTACGGAAGATGGACGATGCTATCCACCAACGTTTCGGTGAGGCCCATCCGCGAAGCACGATCAAGCGAACGGATGCGCGCATCCTGCGAGAGGAACGCGAACGGCACGACCATGGCGACCGCGAACGCGGCTACACGCTGCCGATGCTCATAACGTCTCACAATGGAATGTTCCCGTGCTTCTTGCGCGGCAGTTTCTCCACTTTGTTGCGCAACATGTCCAAGGCGGCGATCACTTTCTCGCGTGTTTGCGAAGGCCTGATCACCTCATCCACATAACCCCTCGCCGCTGCTTCATACGGATTGGCGAATTGCTGCCGGTACTCGGCTTCCTTCTCCTTCAGCTGTGCTTCCCTGTCCTTCGCTTTGTCGATCTCCTTCTTGAAGATGATCTCCGCAGCTCCTTTCGCCCCCATCACCGCGATCTCCGCCGTGGGCCAAGCGAAATTCATGTCGCAACCGATGTGCTTGCTGTTCATCACATCATATGCGCCGCCATAGGCTTTGCGCGTGATCACCGTGATCCGCGGTACCGTGGCTTCGCTGAAGGCATAGAGAAGTTTCGCGCCGTGGGTGATGATCCCGCGCCATTCCTGATCCGTCCCGGGGAGGAAGCCGGGGACATCCACAAAGACCACGAGTGGGATGTTGAACGCATCACAAAAGCGAACGAAGCGGGCGGCCTTGATGGATGCATCGATGTCCAACACGCCCGCTAGAACCGAAGGCTGGTTCGCCACACACCCTACCGTGCGCCCGGCCACACGCGCGAAGCCCACGACCATGTTCCGCGCATACTCCGCATGCACTTCCAAGCTGCTGTCCGGGTCGATCACGGCGTTCATCACATGCCTGATGTCGTAAGGCTTGTTCGGATCCTCGGGCATGATGGTGTCCAACTCCGGGCGGCTCTCATCGCTGCTCGTGTAAGGATGCACCGGCGGCTCCTCCTCGCAATTCGATGGCAGGTATCCGACCAGTTGGCGCAATTGCTTGATGCTCTCCAATTCATTGGACGCTGTGAAATGCGCCACGCCGCTCTTGCTTGCATGTGTGACCGCACCCCCGAGGTCCTCGCTGCTCACCTCTTCATGGGTCACGGTCTTCACCACGTTCGGGCCGGTCACGAACATGTAGCTGGTGCCTTCGGTCATCAGGACGAAATCCGTGAGCGCTGGACTGTACACCGCACCGCCGGCACAAGGCCCGAGGATGGCACTGATCTGCGGCACGACCCCACTGGCACGAACATTCCGGTAGAAGATGTCGGCGTATCCGCCAAGGCTCACGACCCCTTCCTGGATCCGTGCGCCACCACTATCGTTCAACCCGATCACCGGTGCGCCGTTCTGCATGGCGAGGTCCATGATGCGACAGATCTTCTGGGCATGTGCTTCGGCCAATGACCCGCCGAGGACCGTGAAGTCCTGTGAGAACACGTAGACCATCCGACCGTCAATGGTCCCATAACCGGTGATCACACCGTCGCCCAGGAACTTCTGCTCTTCAAGGCCGAAGTTGACACTGCGGTGGGTGACCAATTGCCCGAGCTCATGGAAACTGCCTTCATCTAAAAGGAGCCCTACCCGTTCACGCGCGGTGAGCTTCCCTTTCTTGTGCTGTGCGGCGATCCGATCCGGGCCACCACCTTCCAAGGCCTTGGCTGCGCGTGCGTCCAACTCGTCGAACTGGTGTTTCATGGGTTCGTTCGCATTCGATCCTGCGAATGCGGCGAAAGTAACCCGGGCCGATGCTCCCCATCCCCGGCACGCCCAAGGCTATCGGGTCTTATCCCCTTTGCCAGCAGGGAGACCCCAGGGCTGCGACCCCGTTGGGGTCCCAGCAATGTCAAGGCTTTAACGCCGGATAGACTTACCGCCTTCTACACGCTGTGACCCCTCCGGGGTCCAATGCAGTCGGTATTTCGACCCCGACGGGGTCCCAGCAATCAAGGCTTTAAGGCCGGATAGCCCGGCACGCCCGGCTGATGTACTTTGGGATCGTGAAGTGGCGCTTTGCTGACCTGCCGGTACGCACCAAGTTCATGGTGACCTTGGGGATCCCCGTGCTCGGCATGGTGCTTTTGATCGGCAAGCAGATCGACTCCAGCCTGAAACGGTTGGACGTGATGGAGTACTTCTATGAGCGCTCCCTGCTCATTGGCCTGCACGCCCGGGTGATGCACGAGGTGCAACGTGAAAGTGCGCTGTCCGTGGGCTACCTCTCCGGCATGAATGTGTCGGCCATGAAGCTGGATGTGCAATACTCACGCACGGATGGCACGCTTGCCGATCTTGCCCTGCAAGGTGCGGCCATGGGATCCACCGTGCAGGAAAGCCGGCCCTTCGATGGCCTGCACATCCTCCGTCAACGGATCAAGGATCGACGGATCGAGGCTACTACCGTGAGCCGGACCTATCGTGCCATGGATGAAACGCTGCTGGCCGAAATGAACAAGGCCGGTAAGTTGGCGTTGGACCCCTTCACCAAGGATCGTTTGTATTCGCACCTCCGACTGCTCACGGCCAAGGAGGCCTTGAGCACCCTGCGTGACAAACTCACCATCGGGTATGCGCAGCGCCCGATCGAAATGGCCGAGGTGGCGGAGTTGGGCGCACAGGTCTCCGAGTACAAGACCAATATGCTCCTCTTTGAGCGTGATGCACCACCGGAGGTATTGCGCGCCTACCAGGAGATCTTCCAAGGGGACGATGTGAATTTCATGCGCAGCCTGGTAGGGACCGTGGAGCAGCGCCGCACGCCGGACCTCACCATAGCCCCGCGTGAGTGGTGGGAACTTTCCATGATCGCGTTGGAGAAGTTGCATACGGTGGAGTTGTACTCCCTGGAGCTGATCACGCAGAACACCGCAGCCAACAGCAGGGATGCCGAGGTGCGTCTCTTCGCCGTGTTGGCCGCGTTGCTCGGTGTCGTGGGTGCGGTCACGATCATGGGGATCATGATCACGCGCGGTGTGCGTGGCACAGTGGAACAGGTGGGGCGTGCGGCGCGGTCCATGGCCGTGGGCGATGTGGATGCGTATGTACCGGTTACGAGCGGTGATGAGATCGGTGAAATGGCCATGGCCTTCAACGGCATGGCGGAGAACCTACGCTCCTTGGCCGACAGCGCGGACGCGATCGGCAAAGGGGATTACGATAAACCGGTGACTGTGCGCGGTTCACAGGACAAGCTCGGATTGGCGTTGGCGCGCATGAAGGAGAACCTGAAAGCCGCGCGGATGCGGGACGACGAACAGACACGCGCGCTTCAATCCGAGCGGGACAAGATCGAACAGGCGAACGAACGGATCAGGGTGCTGATCAAGGAGATGCACCACCGGGTGAAGAACAACCTGCAGGTGGTCGCCAGCCTGTTGCGCTTACAGGGAGCGTCGTACACGGATGTGCGTTTGCAACAGGCCTTCGACCAAAGCCAGAGCCGGGTCACCTCCATCGCTCTCCTGCATGAGAAGTTGTACAGGGGGATGAATTGGCGTTGTTGGATGTGGGGGTGTACATCGAAGAACTCATCGGGGATCTGGTACGGGTGAACGACGTCAGCGACCGGATCGGGCATCATGTTGTGGTGGACCAAGGCCTCACGTTGGGATTGGGCACCATGGTCCCACTCGGTCTTCTACTGAACGAACTGATCACGAATTCATTCAAGCATGCCTTTCATGGCCGGGACAAGGGAACCGTGTCGCTCTCCCTGCACCGCGCCGATGGCAACCAATTCGACCTGATCTACGGCGATGATGGAACAGGTATCCCGCAGGACAAGATCCAGAACACCGGCGAAACGCTGGGCGTATCGTTGATCGAAAGTCTGGTGGAGCAATTGAGCGGACGCATGAGCGTGGACGGCGACCCTAGCGGTACGCGCTACCACATCCGCTTCACGGCACGTTGATCAGCCGTTCTCCAACTCGGCCTCCACTTCCTCGGTGATGTCCATGTTGTGGTACACGGCACTCACGTCCTCGTCCTCATCCAATAGATCCACCAACTTCAGCACCGCGCGCGCTGTGGTGATGTCGGCCGGTGTGGTGGTGAGCGGGAAACGTTTCAGCTCCGCACTCTTCGATTCCACGCCCAGCGCATCAAGCTTCTGTTGCATGTCCCCGAAGGAATGGAACGGTGCGTAGATGACGAAGCCCTCGTCATCGCGCACCACATCATCGGCACCGGCGTCGATCACCTCCATCTCGAACTCATCCGGGTCGCGGTCCTTCAGTGCCGCCGTCTCAATGACGAATTCCGCTTTGCGATCGAAGATGTGGCTGAGCGATCCGCTGGTACCCATGTTCGCGCCGCACTTGGAAAAGAAGCTGCGCACGTTCGCCACCGTTCGTGTGGGGTTGTTGGTAGCGGCCTCCACGAACACGGCCACGCCACCGGGCGCATACCCTTCGTAAGTCATTTCGGAAAAGTCGGCCTCCTCACCACCGACGGCCTTCTTGATCGCACGGTCGATGTTGTCCTTCGGCATGTTCATGCCGCGTGCGTTCTGGATGGCCACCTTCAACCGGCCATTGTTATCCGGATTGGGACCACCGGCTTTGACGGCCATGGCGATCTCCTTGCCGATGCGGGTGAAGAGTTTGCTGAGCTTGGCGTTGCGCGCGAAGATCTTGTGTTTGCGCTTCTCGAAAATGCGACCCATTGTGTGCGTTCTGTTGAAAGGACCGCTAAAGTAGCCGCTTGGGCTGGACTGCTCCGCGTTGATTGATGATCGTGGTGGCTGCGCCTGACGCGGTTGCTTCGCTGCGCTCGCAATGACGCGCTGCGCAATGACCGACGATCGCGGGGGCTATGCTCGCCCCACCCTGCCCTCCCCGCAGGGGAGGGTCAGAGCGCTCCGTGCGAAGGTTGCGCGAGGTGGGACAGGATGCGAAAGTGATGGGACAGGATGCGAAGGTGGTGGGACAGGATGCGAAAGTGGTGGGACAGGATGCGAAAGTGGTGGGACAGGATGCGAAAGTGATGGGACGGGATGCGAAAGTGATGGGGCAGGATGCGAGACTGATGGGACAGGATGCGAAAGTGATGGGACGGGATGCGAGACTGATGGGACAGGATGCGAAAGTGATGGGGTAGGATGCGAATCCGGAGGAACAGGACGCGAATCTGGACCAACGGGATGACTGTCTGGCAGATAGGGATGCGTATCTGGAGGAACGGGATGGCTATCTGGACCAACAGGATGCCTGTCTGGCAGATAATGGGGGATGAGTGGACCCCTCTCCCTGTCCTTCGGCCGTACGGCGGAGGGGGTTAGTGTGCGGCGGGGTGCTCGGTTGGGTGGACGGGGTGCTGGGTTGGGTGGACGGGGTTGACGGGGCTGGGTGGCCACGCGCTTCGCACTCGCGGCAGCCGGGGGTGCGAAGGGCCTTGACGATCGCGCTGGCTACGCTGACGAGACTGCGTCCCGTCCCGGCTCGGGGCCGGGATGACAGGCCGGGATGACGGCCCGCAGTGACGACTCCGAAGGGGGACGGGATCGCTTCGCTCCGGCCCCATGAACGGGCCGCCGTGCTAGTTGAACCCGATGAGGGTGAGACCCACGGTGAACGGCGTCAGTTCCGGGCCCTTGCCATCCTTGAACAGCGGGGTAAGGGAGTACTCCGCGAACAGGTTGAGGCCGCCGTACCCGATCCGCACGGCTGCGGCGGCACGGTACGGGAGCAGGAGGTAGTCGCCCTTGCTCCGGTCCTTCTCCGTGTCGCCGTCCAGTTGGTACTTCTGTTTGTACATGGTGTCGAAGTACCAGCTGCCCACCACACCCATGGCGAGGTGGAAGTTGTGGTGACGCGAGTGCTCGAAGCGACGGGCGATGGTGCCGGTGGTATCCTGGCGCATGGCATTCAGGTCCTCTTCCGTAGGCATGGGTGCGCGCTTGGTGTTGAACTCCAGCATGAACGGAACGCGCAATCCCATCTGCCGCAATTTGTTCTTGCGGAAGTCGGGTTCCTGGACGGGGATGCCATAGATGGAATCGGCGTTGTAGGTGAGCAGGGTGTTGTTCTTCAAGCGGTAGTTCACGAACTCCCACCCCAGACCGGTGAGCAAGCCGACGTGGTGGCTGCCGAATTCGATCTTCTGTTCCATGAAGTTGATGGAGAGGAAGCGCGACTTGGCATTGTCGATGGTCATGAACTCGGCCTTGCCGGATAGGTCGGTGGAATTGTCGGATCCCAAAAGGGTGTTCACGCCCACGTCGATCCCGCTCCAATACGTGAACATGTTGCGTCGCTCGGTGCGCAGGTCCTTCAGTCGGTCCGCCATGCTATCCGCAGTGGAGGTCCAGTTCCGCGGTTCGGTGAGGATGGTGATCTTCTTTCGTTGGGTGGTGATCACCACCGGACTTGGCTTGTTCGTGGAATCCCCTTCCGTAAGCACTTTGGCGAAGGCTCCTTCGCGCGCGTTCACACCCAACACCAGGCTTTGGCGGTGCGGTGCGGCGGCCGTATCGGTCTGTGCGAATGCTTGATCGCAGAGGATCGAAAGCATGAGCGGGAGGATGAGCTTCTTCATGGTCCTTGTTCTTCTGTGCATAGGACGATCGACCCCGAACGGAGTTACAGCGTGGTGTGAAAAAGCAAAGAGCCCCGTGTTCCGGGGCCCTTCTGCTGTGGTCCGGTGGTTGTGCGTTCAACTGTTCTCGGGGTGGAAGTTGATCACCAGATGGCTGGTCTTCCAGATGCCGTCCGGGTTCTCCCCCACATCCACGAGGGCCAGTTTGCGGAGCACATAAGCGCGAAGGCGTTCATTCGTGGAGCTGCACGAGAGCACTTCGATGCGGCCCTCCTTGTCGATGGCGAAGGAGACGAACACCTTGCCGGTCATGTCCCCCTTTTCCAACAGAGGAAAGCTGAGGTGACGGTTCAACGAACGTTCGAGTGCGCGTTCGATCGCTGGGCGTTCGTTGCCGCCCGTGTTCAGGCGGATCGGTTCGGCAGCACGCGCGTAGCCCATGGTGAATACGGTTGCGATGACCAGTAGCAAATGGGGGATCCTGCGTTTCATGGCGGTGATGTTGGTTTGTATGCATGGGACGGCGACACCCCGGGACAGGTTACCGGCACATAGCCTGTTCATGATGAACGGCGAACGACGAAGGATGAGTGGAAGGTCCTAGCGACTCGCGCTGATGCCCAGGTTGCGACCCAGTCGCAGGTCGAAGCGCTTGGCCCGGCCTTGTGCATCGCGGCCTACGGTAAGTCCGGCGCGATCACCGGCCACGGCCTTCAATCCACGATCGACGGCGGCAACGGCATCGGTGCCATCCAAGGTTCCGGTGGTTCTGTCGGGTGCATCGAGCACGCGCTCCCGGACCACACCAGCGAATGCTTCACCCAAGGTGCGTGTGGTTCCTTGCTGTGGGGTAGCCGCCGCGAGGGCCGGTTGCTCTGCAGTTGTCGGCTCTTTCGTTGGAGGCACCACTGGCTGGCTGCGGTCTTGGATCAATGGTTGTTCCTCCGGTGCCCGGTCCTTGGGCTGTTCTGCCAACGGACCATTGGGTAGGATCCGCTCCGGTACGTGCTCGGGTTGCGGGGCCTTCGGTGTTGGGGTTATCGGTTCTTCGCGGCGGCCCGGTGTTGGTTCCTTCACGGCCGGAGAATCCTTCTCATTGGTAACCGGTCCTTCATTCTTGATCGGTGCAACGCTGTCCGGTGTGTGCGTTCCTGTTGACCGTTCGATCTTCTGCACGGGATCAACTCCCTCTGCGATCTGCGGGGCGTTCCCATCCGGGCGCAACCAGAGCCACCACGCCATGCCGATAAGCAAGGTGATGGACGCCGCAGCGGCCAAGCGCACCAGTACGGATGAAGAGCGGAAGGCGATCACCTTGCCGCCTTTCTTCAAGGAATCCTTGTCCGGGAATGGAATGGTTTCCGGTGCTACGCGTGTGGCCTGCATCAACTTCCACTGGCGCGCCGCATGTGCATCATTCAACAGCAATGTGGAAAGTGCTTCGTCCTGTTCTTTCGTCAGATCGCCTTCGAGCTTCGCGACCAAGTGATCATTCAACGTGGCCCTCGTAACCAATCCTTCCGGAGGAATGCTTTGATACAGTCCACTCTTGTCGATCGAGGTGATCACCTCCGGTGCGGACTTGGCCAACCTGTACAACTGTGCCGTGCGTGCGAATTCAGGGTGCGCGCGGAGGAAGGATTCCAGCTTTTCAAGTTGTGCGGCGGACAGGTCGTTCTCCAACCGGGCGATCAGGTGATCCTCCACGTTCAGCGCGTTCACCTCACTGATCGGTGGTAGGTCGCGCTTCAGGGATCCTGCATTCAGAAGGCCCACATCACCGCGCACCGTTGGCAACTCATCATTGCCGGGATCCAACTCCGGGTGCAAGAGCAGGAACACCTTAAGCTCATGCTCCTGGTCCGGCGTGAGGTTTCCCTCCATCCGGTCCAGAAGCCATGCTTCGTAGTTGCTATGGTCGATGCGTTGCTTCACAGGACGAGGTCGAGTTGTCCGATGTATTCCTTCAGCGCGGTGCGTCCGCGATAGATGTACACTTTCACCTGCGGAAGGTTGAGTCCGGTGAGTTCCGCGATCTCCTCGTAGGTGTATCCTTCCAGATCGCGCAAGAGCACCACACTGCGTTGGATGTCCGGCAGGGTGGCGAGCGCTTGATCCAGCACTTCCTTCAGGTCGGGCTGGCCTTGGCTCGCGTGCCGGATATTCTCGTGGTGCTCTTCCATCCGTGTGCTGCGCTTCCCTTTCCGCACTTCGTCCACCATGGCGTGGTGGGCCGTGGTGAAGAGGTAGCTCTTGGCCTTCGCTGCATCCACCTCGTGTACTTTCATCCACAGCCGGGCGAAGGTTTCTTGTACCACATCCTTGGCCAGCTCCTCATCCCGCAGATGCTTCACCGCGAAACGGTAGATGCCATCGGCATGCAGGTCCACGGAGGTGTTGTAGTCGGCAATGGTCATCGGAGAGGGAACCGCTGATCAAAGGTGGGACGGGGAGGTGAAAAGAAAGTTACAGGAGCCCGGAAAGAACCCCGACGTGTAAGGATATCGCCTGAGGCTGGACCAACGCTCTGCATTCCGGAACACCATGCGCTATCTCAAACGACTACCCGACCTCCTTGCGGCCATCATCCTGCTGCAAACGCTGTGGTTCAAATTCAACGCGGCGCCGGAATCCGTTTACATCTTCTCCTCCATCGGTGCGGAACCCGCTGGCAGGATCGGGAGTGGCGTGATGGAGCTGATCGCTGTAGTCCTGCTGATCATTTCCCGGACCGCGTGGATGGGTGCTTTGCTTGCTGCGGGGATCATGGCCGGAGCGATCGTCACTCATCTCACGGTCATTGGTATCGTGGTGATGGATGATGGCGGGACCCTGTTCATCATGGCGCTGATCGTAACCGCCTCGTGTCTGTGGGTGCTGTTCCGTGAACGTGATCGGATCCGTTCCTTCGTGCGCGAACGCAAAAGAGTCTTCTCCAACAAATAAGCGGACCCACATTCGGAAATCATGCAACAACTGGTCGCTTACAACATCGAAATCCTGCGCAAGATCGATGCGCTCTTGATGCAACTCTCCAATACCCAGCTGCAACGCCCGAGTGCCTTGTTGTTCGGCGGGACCATTGGCCAACACCTTCGTCACATCCTTGAGTTCCACACGTGCCTGCTGGCGAACAATGAGGTGGAACGCTTCAGTTACGATCGCCGCGCGCGGAACCTGTTGATCGAGACCGAAGTTGACGTGGCGCGTTCCGCGACGGACAACAACATCCGGCTGATGTCCGGAATCACCCATGATCATGACCTGGCGATGGAGAGCGAACTGCCGGGAAGTGCCGATCCGGTTGTGCAGCGCACCACGTTGAAACGCGAATTGGCCTACCTCGCCGATCACGGCGTACACCACTTGGCGATGGTGCGCATGGTGTTGGAACAGGAGCTACCGCACGTTGTTCTACCTGAACACTTGGGCGTGGCGGTGTCCACACGGAACCATCGCACGCGCTGACCCAGTGCCATGCTGCGCACACTGACCGATCGGTTGAACCACGAGTACTGGCCGTGGCAGGTGATCTATCTACCGGTCGTGCCGCTCTATCTGTATCAGGCCATCCGGCAGCGGCGCGCTGCATTCTTCACCAACGTGAATCCAGCCATCGACATGGGCGGCTTCTTCGGGGAGAGCAAATCGGCGATCTACGCGCTGTTGCCGAAGGAGAGCTTTCCGCAGACCTGCTTGATCCCTGTACATAGCACTGAAGCCGATGTGATCCATACGCACCGCGCATCGGGCATTCCCTTTCCCTTGATCGTGAAGCCGGATGTGGGGGAGCGCGGACAAGGAGTAGTGCGCGTGACGGATGAGAATGAATTGGTTCGCGCGCTAGCGGGGAAACCGAACACCTTCCTGCTGCAAGCGATGGCGCCCGGTGATCTTGAATTCGGGTTGATGTTCACCCGCGACCCTGCGGGCGGAAGTACGACTCTTCTGTCAGTAGCAGGCAAGGATTTCCTTTCCGTGACCGGCGATGGTCGATCCACCGTACTCGAACTGTTGAGGAAGCAATGGCGTGGGCGGAAACAGGTCGAACGACTGCTGGAGTTGGATCCGGTGTTGTTGTCCACGGTGCCGCTACCCGGAGTGATCGAGCGCGTGGAACCGATCGGGAATCACTGTCGCGGCACCTTGTTCAACGATGCGAACCACCTGCGAACTTCTGTTCTTTGCGAGGTTGTTGACCGGCTTCTTGCTTCAACCGAAGGCATCTACTACGGACGCATGGATGTGCGGTGTGAAAGCGAGGCGGATCTGCGTGAGGGTCGATTCACCATTATCGAAATGAACGGGGTCAGCAGCGAACCCGGGCACATCTACGATCCACGGTATTCCATCTTCCAGTGCTGGCGCGAACTCGTTCGTCATGTCCGCCATGTCGGCAGGATCAGTGAGCAATTGCAACATGCAGGTACGGAGCCGGTGAGCTTCCATGATCTGCTGGGTCGGGTGGGATCACATCTTGGCTGGCGTCTCGGGCCGCTGCGTCGCGTGGTTTCCTGGTTCGCATGATGCCAATGACGCCGCTGATCACGAGTACGAGTCCGACCAACCGGAACATGGTCCGTAGCGTGTTAGGGTGCATGCGTTCCACCGCCTTCCGACCAAGCCGCACCAATTGGAACAGCAGGATGATGGCACCCACGAATGCGCCGGATGCGAAGGCGAGCAGCTCAAGAATGCCGTGACCTTCCACGCCGACGGACGACAGGGAGAGTTTCACCCCGCACCAGAACAGAAGCAGTTGCGGATTCGCCAACCCGAGGAGCAAGCCTTTACGCATCCCGGCCGCTTTCAACTTCTCCTCGTTCGTGGCGAAGACCGGTTTGAAGATGAACAGGAAATAGAGCCCGATGCTTATGAGGATGGCGCCCACCAATGCGCCGATCCCGGCACGATCCAAGCCCAGATGATGCAACACGAGCGTGGCGAACTGGAAGGCGATCCCCGCGTAGATCAGTTCCGGGATCGCGCCCCCGATCGCCATGCGCCGACCTGCATCCGGTCCGAACTTGATGGTGTGCGCGAGCACGGCAGTATTGACAATACCGGCCTGTAGCGACCCCACGAAACTGGCCACCGCAGCAATGAGAAAGAGGATCAATGCATCCACGTGCGCAAATTAGCGGCGCGAACGGGATGAGCCTGCTACGATTCCATTGGGATTTCTTCGGACCGGATGCCCCGACCACAGCGGAGCACTTCCTCGAACACTTGGAGGACTTCTGCGCGCGCGAAGGGATCGAAGGCCGGAAATGGTCCAAACCCAACCCGCCCGCGCGCTACACGGTAGTGCTGGAATGCGAGGAACGACACCTTGCCGTGGTGCGCGGTGCGCTGAAGCCGGTGCGGGGTGAACGTGTGCTGGAGTGATCAGAGGAACCGGCGAAGCACCTTCGCTTTCAGCTTCGTGTAAGGCGGGTACTGCACGCCCGGTTCGATCAACGTACTTGCGTGGACGACCCCTTTCTCATTGCTGAACAAGAGGAAGGTGCGTTCGCCGTGGTAGCGACCCATGCCACTTGCCCCAACTCCACCGAACGGCATTTCGCGCGAACCGAATTGCAGCATGCAGTGATTGATGCATCCTCCGCCGAACGCGACACGCTCGAGGAAGTAGTCCTGCGCCTTCCGATCATTGCTGAAGATGTACGCTGCCAAGGGCTGTGGGTTCCGGCGGATGATCGCCAGCGCCTCGTCACGTTCCGTCCATGGGATCACCGGTAGTACCGGACCGAAGATCTCCTCACTCATCACTGAGCTGCTCAACGGAACACCGGTCATCACCGTTGGTGCGATATAGCGATCCGCAGCATCGTGTGGTCCGCCGATCACGACATCGCCCTGCGATAGATAGGCCGACACGGCATCGAACCGACGACGGTTGATGAGCCGCGCGTAGTCCGCGCTCCGTTGTGGGTCATCGCCATAGAAACGGCGGATGTGGAGTTTGAGGGCATCGATGAATTCTTCCATCACCTCGGCATGCACCAGCGCGTGGTCCGTGGCGATGCAGGTCTGCCCCGCGTTGAAGAATTTGCTCCAGGCGATGCGTTGAGTCGCGCGCTTCACATCAGCGGTTCGATCCACGATCGCGGGACTCTTGCCCCCCAGTTCCAAGGTGGTCGGCACCAGATCCCTCGCGGCCAGTTCCAACACCGCACGTCCCACGCGCGCACTACCGGTGAAGAAGACGTGGTCGAAACGGAACGCGCGCATGAGTTGGGGGACCGCCTCCACTCCCGGGCCTTGCACCACCTCGACCCAAGCCGGGATCGCCTCCTTCATCAAGCGCTCTACCACGGCCGCAGTGGCAGGTGCGTCCTCACTCGGTTTCAGCACCGCACAATTGCCGGCCGCGATAGCGCCTACCAATGGTCCGAGCAACAGCAACACCGGATAGTTCCACGGCGCGATGATCAGCACCACACCTAGTGGTTCGTGGTACACCTTGCTCTCGGCCAATTGGATCGCCAGCGGGGTGGGCACCGCGCGTGGCCTCATCCACTCCTTCAAGTGCTTCAGCGCGTGATCGATCTCCGCGTACACCAAGCCGATATCACCGAGGTACGCCTCGAAGCGCGGCTTGCGCATATCGGTGTGCATGGCCGTGATCAAGTCCTCCTCATACTTGCGGACGGCGGACCGAAGTACTTTCAGTGCATTGCGGCGCGCAGCGTATGACCGGGTCGCCCCGGTGTCGAAATAGGTCCGAAGACCATGTGCGTGATCGAGCGCTTGATCAGGGGCAACGGTCGTCTTCTCCATTCCACGAAAGGTAAGTGCTTGTTCAGGCTGCAAGGATGAAGTCCTCGCCCTCGATCAAGCCACGCGATGCGAGGTACGATGCGATGCGATCACCCGTACCGCGCTGACTGATGAAGGAGATCACGAGTGCTTCACCAAGACCGGGAAGTTCATCGTGCGGGATGAATGCGTAGCCCGGCACATCGCGACGGCGCACATCCGTGAACGCATGGATCCGCATGCCACACGCTTCCAACTTCGCCGCCCGGTCCCGGCAAAGGTTGCTCGTACCTGCGATGATCACCGGTCGCGGATCGGAGAACTTGCGCGTATACCAAGCAGCGATCCATTTCGCTTTCGTGGTGAAGAAGGCATCGACGCTGTAGTTGGCGTGCGTGCGGCTCAGACGCTGCGCATGATCGCTCCACGTGAGCAATACCTCCGGCAGTTTCGCGAAGCGCACGCCGCTGTGCATCCAGCGCAACCAGAGTTCGTGGTCCTCGGGGAGCGGGTCGGTTGAATACCCGCCGAAGCGCATGACCAACTCGCGACGGAACATTGCCGTGGGATGCGCGAGTGGCGCATCCACGAAGCGCTTCATGTAGTGCTCCTGCGGTGTAAGGATCGCATTCTGCCAGTCCACGAACCAGCGCATGCCGTTGCTCTTCTCCACGGTTGTCTCGAAGCGTGCGCGTGTGCCGAGCACGCCGATCTCCGGGTGCGCATTCATGTACGCGACTTGATGCGCGAAGCGTTCCGGGTGCGCGATGTCGTCGGCATCCATGCGTGCGATCAGCGGGGAAGTCGCGTGCCGTAGTCCCGTATTCAAAGCGTGCGCGATGCCGACGGTGGGCTCTTCCAGTACATCGATCCGCGGATCCTTCGCAGACCACCGCTTCGCGATCGCACGACTTTCATCGGCCGAACCATTGTCGATCAACAACAACCGCCATTCGCGATAGGTCTGCTCTGTGATGCTCGTGATAGCGGCATCGATCGTGGATGCTGCGTTGTGGAACGGAAGGAGGACGGCGATCACTTCGGTCCGGATCAAATTGCCGTCACCAACGCCTTCAACACCACCTCCGCCTTCTTCGCGCCGATCTCCGCGATCACATCCTCGGGCATGGCCTCGCGGATCCCTTTGATCGACCCGAAGCGCGCGAGCAACTTCTGCGCAGTGTGCGGCCCGATCCCTTCGATGGCTTCGAGGCCGGTGCGCACGATCCGCTTGCTGCGCTTGCCCCGGTGGTGCGTGATGCCGAAGCGATGTGCCTCGTTGCGCAAGTGTTGGATCACCTTCAAGCTGCTGCTCCGCTTGTCGATATGAAGTGGGACGGGATCCTCCGGGAAGTAGAGTTCCTCCAGACGCTTCGCGATGCCGACCAGAGCGATCTTTCCTCGTAGGCCGAGCCGATCGAACACATTCATGGCCGCGTGCAACTGTCCCTTTCCGCCATCGATCACTACCAGTTGCGGCAGCGGTTCGCCTTCGGTGACCAAGCGTGCATAGCGACGCTCCACCGCTTCCTCCATGCTCGCGAAATCATCCGGCCCCACCACCGTGCGGATGTTGAAGTGGCGGTAGTCCTTCTTGCTCGGCTTGGCATCCTTGAAGACAACGCAAGCGCTCACGGGATCCGTGCCTTGCGTGTTGCTGTTGTCGAAGCACTCGATGTGGCGCGGCAATTCGTTCAGTCGCAGATCCTGCTTGAGTTGTTCGAGGATGCGGTTCGTCGCCGCTTCAGGATCCACCAGCTTCTCTTGCTTGCGCTTGTCGAGCAAGAAGTAGCGTGCGTTGCGTTCGCTCAGGTCGAGCAGGGCTTTCTTGTCGCCGCGTTGAGGTACGGTGAATGAAACATCGGGCACTTCAATACCGGGATCGAACGGCACGATGGCCTCCGGCGCATTGCTCTTGAAGCGCTCACGCAGCTCTGCGATGGCGAGTTGGAGCAGGTCCTCCTGTGTTTCCTCCAACTTCGGTTTCAGTTCCACGGTGATGCCGTGTACCACCGCCCCGTCGATCACGCGGAGGTAGTTCACGCTGGTGCCGCCCGCATCGCTGGCCAATGCGAACACGTCCACATCACCGATGTCCGCGTGGACAATGGTGTTGCGCGTTTGGAAACGTTCCAGTTGTTCGATCCGCTGGCGGACGACCTCCGCCTTCTCGAACTCCGTTGCGTCCGCATGGAGTTGCATCTGCTCCTTCAACAACTTGGACACGCCACGTGTTCGGCCGCGCACGATCTGCCTGATCTCCGTGATGCTCGCATCGTACTCCTCCTGTGGCTGTAGCCCTTCGCATGGCCCTTTGCAGTTGCCCATGTGGAACTCCAGACAGCGCTTGTACTTGCCGCGCTCCACGTTCTTCACACTCAGCTCATAATTGCACGAACGCAACTTGTACATGCTGTTCACCAATTCCACCACCGTGTGCATCACCCTGCTGCTCGCATACGGGCCGTAATACTCCGCGCCATCGTCCTCGGGATTGCGCATTCCTTCCACCCGGGGGAAGCGCTCGTTGCGTATGCGGATCCACGGATAGCTCTTGTCGTCCTTGAGCATCACGTTGTAGCGCGGCTGATGCTGCTTGATCAGGGAGTTCTCCAGCAGGAGTGCATCGAACTCCGTCTCCACCACGATCACGCGCACATCGGTGATGTTGGCCACCAGCTTGGCGGTCTTGCCGGACTCGTACTTCTGCTTGTTGAAGTAGCTGCCGACCCGGTTCCGCAGGTCCTTGGCCTTGCCGATATAGATGATGTTCCCGGCGACGTCGGAGAACTGGTACACACCGGGTTGGTGCGGCAACAGTTTCACTTTCTCACGAACGTCGAGGTCGGCCATGGCGGTCAAAGTTCGCCATCGCACTATACCGAGCGAAGAACGGCTCCATGATGGAGCCGTTCCCTTCAAAGTGAAGAAGGATCAATGCAGGACTGTTGCACGGCGGATCAGGATCGCGGAATTCTGTTCCGCGCGCACGATGTAGGTGCCATTGGTGAGGTTGGTCACGTCGAAATAGAATTTGCGCTCGCCTCCTTCCTCCACTGCGGCGTGTACAATCGGGGCTACGACCTGCCCTTGAGCGCTCATGAGTTGGAGGGTGAGTACGCCACTCTTTGTAGGGATGTAGTGTACGGTCAGTTGTTCATTCGCGGGGCTTGGGAAAACCGTGAGGTTGCCACCATTGATGTAGAAGATGCGTTCGGCGTGCTTCTCATCCACCGCTGGATTGCTGAGGACTTGTGAGTGATCGGAACCCACGGACAGCTCTTGGTCAATGGTGGGTTGCGCGTTCGCAGAGCCAGGGTTGAACAAGGTTGCGGAGATCAGTAATGTGGGTACCCAGGCTTGGAGTAGAAAGTTCATTCTGATGGGGGTATGAGAGGAGGATGATCGATCGGATGATCTGGTCGGCCATTTTGACCAGCAGACGTGCAGGATACGATCGAGAGTTGGGATCGGTTACGTTCCGCATGGAAAACAATATTGGACTGTCAGGTGATCAACCACTGTTCAATGCACTTCGTCCATGGCATCTCGCTAGAACAGTTCGGTTCGTGCCAACGTTGAGCAAGCCGGGGCTGTATATTCTTCGGGGATCATTGCTCAATAGGTACAGTCCATCCGGCTACTTTCGTCATTATGCGACATGTGTGCGGTCACATTCTTCTTTCCTTGATCGTGGTGGTGAACATCGGTGATGTACACGCGCAGGTTGGAGAACGCCGTGTCATTTTTGATACGGAGATCCATCGTGCGATCGACCCGACCCTCGCTGACCTTGACGGGGATGGGGATTTGGATATTACGTTCATTACCTACGACTACGCGAAGATCGTTTGGTACAAGAACGATGGGTTTGGTGGTTTCGGCGACTATCAGTTGATCGCTACGGCGCCATACAACACCCGGGCGCTCGCAGTCGGGGACATCGATTCGGATGGCGATAGTGATATTGTCAGCATTGCTGGCGGGCTGGGGCTTTGCACTATCCGGAACGATGGTCTTGGAGGGTTTGCTGCCCCTACAACTGTGGACTGGAACACGAATGGTGATGTTCAACTTCTCGACCTCGATGATGACGGGGACCTTGATATCGTGGTTGGTTCATTGGTGGCAAGCGGACCGGTCTGGTTCCCGAACGACGGCGACGGCAACTTCGGGGGCTCGATCGTGATCTCCTACTCCAGCGGAGAGGCCTTGAAGGGTGCGGATCTGGACGGCGATGGGGATATTGACCTCATTATTGCTCGTCCATTCGATTCACCAGGAGCCTACTTTGTATTGAATGATGGTACGGGCCTTTTCGGTCCGATCGTGGAACTCGATCTATCGCTCGGAGGTGGACGCTACGTGGAGGCCACTGATGTTGACGGGGATGGCGACCTTGATGTGATCGTGGCCGGCTGGGACGAAGACAAGCTGATCCAATATAGGAACGGCGGTCAAGCCGATTTTGGCACCAGAGAGGTTCTTCACGTCGGAGGCGGTGCGCGATGTATCCGCTCGGCTGATCTTGATGGGAATGGATCCATGGACCTTGTTGTCAGTTTCTCGAATGATGGTTCGCTGCGTTCATTTCTTAATGATGGGCTTGGGTCCTTCCAATCAAGCCTGATCGACCCCTTTGCTTTCATTGCCTATGGGATCGATGTAGGGGATATTGATCAGAATGGCACCTTGGACCTGCTGTCCATTCCGTGGAGCAACAGGATCGCTTGGTACGCTGGTTATGATGACGGCAGCTTTTCCGTGCCGCACGAATTGAACGAAACGGCAACTGGCGCCGAGGACATCCAAACGGCCGACCTTGATCTGGATGGCGATCAGGATGTGTTCGCAGCCACACCTGTGGATGGCAGGCTATGTTGGTATCGCAACGATGGAACTGGATCATTCTCCGACCAGATAGCGGTGGAGGTACATGAATTCGGGCTCTGCACAGCAAGAGCGGCGGACCTGAATGGCGACGGGCTTCCCGATCTCGTTGCGGGGACTTACGGACAGAATCGGATCATCGCCTACTTCAACATGGGCCTCGGTGAATTCGGGCCTGCGCAAGTGCTTGCTGAAGCCGCTGACGGCGTGCGGTATGTCCGCGTGGCAGACTTCACCGGAGATGCCATCCCGGACATTGCGTTCATTACATGGGAGGGCACTGTAGGGGTGTTGATGAACACGGGTGATAATGGAACATTCGGACCAGTCCAACTCTTGGAGACCAACGCAGGATATGGGCTTTATGCCGAACCCGGTGACATCGATGGCGATGGATCGATCGACCTGATCGTTTCGGGATACGCGGACAATACGATCAGGGTTCATCACAATATGGGAGTCGGCGTATTCGGACCCGCACAACTGCTCGTTACCGATTGGTATTTCCCATATAGTATCGCTCCAGGCGACATGGACAATGATGGTGACCTGGATATCGTGGCCGCCAGCAGCGAGCTGGATTCGATCGTGTGGTTCAGGAATGATGGTGGGCTGTTCTCCTTCGGCGGTCCGATCGCCCAACTCAATTGCGCGCGTGGCCTTCACCTCGCGGACATGGATGGTAACGGATGGTTGGATGTGATCGGTTCTTCAAGCTGTGCCGCCGATCTAATGCTTTTCCTCAACAATGGTAACGGGGAACTGTCTAAAGGTATTCTCATTGACGGCTTGCTCACCTACGTGTTCGCCTCCCACACAGCTGACTTGAATGGGGATGGAATACCGGATGTCCTGTCCTGCTCACCGTTTCGAGGCTTGTTGTGCTGGTATGAGAACCAGATGATGGTAGGGGTCGAAGAATGGTCGCCTCCTCTGGACGGGGTGATCATTTCTCCTTCTCCGTTCCACGACCATGCTGCTGTTCATTTGTCGGCCCCAATAGGTCGTAGTGATGTTGTTGAATTGGTGGACAATTCGGGCCGCGTTTCCCGCTTGATAGTTGCTAAAGGGAACGAGTTCATCATGGACGGAAGTGGTCTTGCTCCAGGAACGTACTGCCTCAGGATAGTTCGAACGGACGGGACGAGGACTGCGAGCAGATTCGTCAAGTACTGAAGTATAACTACGAGGTAACTTGGGCACCACAGCGAACGCCCATGCAATTCACCGCCGAACAGATCGCCCAGCTCCTTCAAGGAAGTGTAGAAGGGGACCCCAACGCCACGGTCAACAAACTCTCCAGGATCGAAGAAGGTGGGGAAGGCTCGCTCTCCTTCCTCGCCAATCCGGCTTACGCGCAATACGTGTATGGCACTACGGCAAGTGTGGTGATCATCGGCAAGGACTTTCCGCTCACCGCGCCGGTGAAGACGACGCTTGTCCGCGTGGCCGATGCACAGGGCGCATTCGCGAAGGTGCTGGAGATGTACAACACGATCAAGCTGGACAAGAAGGGCGTTTCGCCGCAAGCGGTGATCAGTAGTGGCGCCACGCACGGCGAGAATTGCTACATCGGCCCGCTTGCCTTCATCGGAGAGAACGTGAAGCTGGGCAACAATGTGAAGATCTACCCGCAGTGCTACGTGGGCGACAACGTGACGATCGGCGACAACACGACCGTATTCGCCAACGTGACGATCTATTCGGATTGCGTGGTGGGGGCCAAGTGCATCATCCACAGCGGCACGGTGATCGGCAGCGATGGTTTCCGATTCGCGACCGGTGCGCCGAACGGCGCAAGTGCCAAGATCCCGCAGATCGGCAACGTGGTGCTGGAGGATGAGGTGGAGATCGGAGCCAATTGCGCGATCGATCGTGCTACGCTCGGCTCCACCATCCTTCGCAAGGGCGTCAAATTCGACAACCTCATCCACATCGCGCACAACGTGGAAGTGGGCGAGAACACCTACTACGCGGCGGGTGGTGTGGTGGCGGGCAGCACCAAGATCGGGAAGAACTGCATGTTCAGCGGACAGGTCGGCATCATCGGCCATTTGAAGATCGCCGACGGTACCATCATCGCGGCGCAGAGCGGGATCAGCAAGAACACCAAGGCGGGCGAGGCGTACATGGGTTCACCGGCGTGGGAGGCGAGCAAGTACCGCAAGAGCTACATCCACTTCAGGAACCTGGAGAAGCTCGTGGAGCGGATAGAGGCTTTGGAGGAAGGAAAGTGACCGGACGGGCGCTTTCGGATGGTATGGATCGGTGAGACCCTCATCCAATCGTTCGATCTTTCGCATCTTCGATCGAACATTACGGGCACTCATCTGTTCTCGTCGGGAGCGAACTGCCACATGGGGAACTATTCGATCAAGGATCTGGAGAAGCTGAGCCGGGTGAAGGCGCACACCATTCGCATCTGGGAGAAGCGCTACGCCCTGCTCAGTCCGGCTCGGTCGGACACCAACATCCGATCGTATTCGGATGAGGACCTACGCAGGCTCCTGAATGTTTCCCTATTGAACAATCACGGGGTCAAGATCTCCAAGATCGCCAAACTCACCCAGACGCAGATCCATGAACAGGTGCAGGCATTCGAACAAAGCCAGAACGGGCCGATCGATCAAGTTGAGAACCTGATCCTGGCCATGACCGAATTGGACGAGGACCGCTTTGAGCGGATCATGGGCAACTGCATCCTTCGCCTCGGGTTCGGGGAAACGATGCTACAGGTGATACAACCGTTCATGCAGCGCGTTGGTGTGCTGTGGCAGATCGACGCGATAAAACCCGGCCAGGAACATTTCATCAGCAACCTGGTGCGGCAGAAGGTGATCTCCGCCATCGACTCGTTGACGGCACCACCACGCGCGGACGCCTCGACCTATTTGTTCTTCATGCCAGAGTCCGAATACCATGAGCTCGGCCTGCTCTTCGGTCACTACCTCGTTCGTAAGGCCGGGCATCGTTCCATTTATCTGGGTCAATCGGTTCCGTTCGCCGATCTTGAAGCGATCGTGGACCACAGCGCGCCGGATCGATTGGTAGTCGGCTTCGTCAACGGGCACTCCGTCCAGGAGGCGCCGGACTATTTGCGCAAACTCCACAGCCGGTTCCCGAAGACCCTCATCCACTATTTCGGCAACGCGGATGTGCAAGGCATCCCACTCGCTACCCGGCTAGTCGACCTGCGCTCGTTCAACTCGACGTTGGACTAGAGCCACTCGCTTCCAAGGTCAACCACTGGTTCATAAGGGGTCTGGCGCGGGTTATTCCATCGTCAGGTCTGCGGTTGAAATGCAATAATGACTATCATATCTATCATTTAGTTGAACATTATGAGCTGAAACGGTAAACAAGTTGTACATTTGTCTAACTATATTGATATATCATTAGACATGTCCACCATCGAATTCAACCAGCTTCTGCTTTCCCTTCAGAAGCCGTCGCTGCACTTTGCGCTTAGCCTCACCCGCGATCGAGAGGCCGCACGGGACCTCCTGCAGGAAAGCATATTGAAGGCCCTTATGAACAGGGATGGCTTCCGGGATGGCACCAACTTCAAGGCGTGGATGTTGACCATCGTGCGGAACACCTTCATCAATGAGTATCGTCGAACCGTTCGCGGTCGAACGGTGATGTCCAACGCCGAGCACACCGCAATGCCGGTGATGCGTGTGCGCACGCTCCCCGACCCGATGAGTGAATTGGCGACGAACGAAATGAGCGATGCCGTGGACCGCCTTCCTGCCTTGTTCCGCGAGCCGTTCAAGATGAACGTCGCAGGATTCAAGTACAACGAGATCAGCGAAAGTTTGAACATCCCCATCGGCACCGTGAAGAGCCGGATCTTCGAAGCACGGAAGCGGCTCGGAAGTATCTTCCACGGCACACGTGCAGCCGCATGAACGAGACGCTGGTCATAGGAGCAGGATTCGCCGGCCTTTCCGCCGCTACACACTTGGCTCGCGCGGGCCATCGCGTAACGGTATTGGAGAAGCACGATCGGGTCGGGGGTCGCGCACGTGCGTTCAGTTCCGACGGCTTCACTTTCGATCTTGGACCTAGTTGGTACTGGATGCCGGATGTGTTCGAACGGTACTTCGAACACTTCGGAACCCATCCAAGCGAGCACTATGACCTGAAGCGCCTCGACCCTTCGTATTCCATCTATTTCGGTCCCGGCGATGTGATGAAGGTGCCCGCCTCAATGGACGGGCTTCGGGCGATGTTCGAGTCCATCGAGCCCGGAAGTGGCAAGCAACTCGATCGCTTTCTGAAGCAAGCCCGGTTCAAGTACGAAGTGGGTATGCAGGATCTAGTACACAAGCCGGGGTTGTCGCTTCTCGAGTTCGCTGACCTCCGTGTCTTGAAGGGCTTGTTGCGCATGCAGCTCTTCTCATCATTCAGCGATCATGTTCGGCGCCACTTCAAACACCCGCATCTAGTGAGCTTGATGGAATTCCCGGTGTTGTTCCTAGGGGCCACACCCGAGGACACCCCGGCCTTGTACAGCTTGATGAACCACGCGGACATGGCGCTGGGAACATGGTATCCGATGGGAGGAATGGTGAAGGTGGTGGAGGCGATGAGGCGAGTTGCCGAAGCGGAAGGTGTAACGATCAGGACGGGCGAGACCGTGCAGCGGATAGAAGTGAAGAACGGAAGAGCCACGCATGTACACACGGACAAGGGATCCCATGCCTGCAATCAGGTGGTGGGCGGCGCGGACTACCATCATGTGGAACAACATCTTCTCGAACCGCGATACCGCGTGCATAGTGAGCGTTATTGGTCCGGTCGTACCATGGCCCCATCGGTGCTGATGTTCTTCCTCGGTGTGAACAAGCGCCTCCAGGGCTTGGAGCATCACACGCTGTTCTTCGATGAGGCCCTCGCACAGCACGCGCATGAGATCTACAAGGATCCCCAGTGGCCGACGAACCCGCTCTTCTATACCTCATGCACGACCAGGACCGACCCATCCACGGCACCGGAGGGCATGGAGAACCTGGTGATCCTGATCCCGGTGGCGCCGGGCCTGAGGGACGATGAGGCCACCCGCGACCGTTACTACGACTTGGTGATGGATCGCCTCGAACACTTGACCTCCCAAGCGATCAGGCCGCATGTGGTGCACCGTACCAGCTATTCCGTCAACGACCTCGAGCGTGACATGAATGCGTTCCGGGGCAACGCGTACGGCCTGGCCAACACCTTGCGCCAGACCGCCATCCTACGACCGAGCATCCGCAGCAAGAAAGTGAGCAACCTCTTTTTCACCGGGCAACTCACCGTGCCGGGCCCGGGTGTACCACCCGCGCTGATCTCCGGCGAAGTGGTGGCCCGGTACATCACCAAAACCAATAGGGCATGAACAACCGCAGCATCTATGACGAGGTGTGCCTCGCAGCCAGCCGCAAGACAACGCGCGCCTTCAGCACCTCGTTCTCACTCGGTGTCCGCGTTTTGGACCGGGAGCTTCGTGATCCCATCCATGCGATCTATGGCTTCGTGCGTTTCGCCGATGAGATCGTGGACACCTTTCATGAACACGAACGGGAGGAATTGCTCGAGCGTTTTCGCGCCGATCTGGATCACGCCATCGCGGACCGCATCAGCCTGAATCCGATCCTGCACAGCTTCCAACAAGTCCTTCACGCGTACGGCATCGAGCGCGAACTATCGGACACCTTTCTGGACAGCATGGCGATGGACCTTCGGCGATCCGCGCACGATACTGGTTCGTTCCAGCAATACATACTCGGAAGCGCGGAGGTCGTTGGCTTGATGTGCTTGCGCGTATTCTGCCAAGGCGATGACGCACTCTACGAGCGGCTGAAGCCGCACGCCATGAGTTTGGGTGCGGCGTTCCAGAAAGTGAATTTCCTCCGTGACCTGGGACAAGACAACGTGGATCTCGGCCGGACCTATTTCCCCGACACCGATCCGGCGACGATGACACCCGATCAAAAGCGTCGTATCGAAGTTGATATCGAGAAGGACTTCGCCCACGCGCTCACTGGCATCGGGCAACTTCCGCGATCGGCACGACTGGGCGTGCATCTGGCGTACCTGTACTACCGGAGCCTGTTCGAGAAGATCCGATGCACGGACGCGCAGGACCTCCTTTCCCAACGCATCCGGGTGCGCAACCAACGTAAGATCGGATTGTTGGTGGGTAGTTACGTTCGGCATCACCTCTATTTGCTTTGATCATGCCGGTGGTTGCAGAGCAAGTGGTTCTCGTGGACATGAACGATCGTGAGCTCGGCACGATGGAAAAGATGAGCGCTCACCGCGAGGGTCTGTTGCACCGCGCCTTCTCCGTTTTCGTTTTCAATGCAAATGGAGATCTGCTCATCCAGCAACGCGCGGCCGGGAAGTACCATTCGGCCGGACTGTGGAGCAACACGTGCTGCGGACATCCGCGACCCGGCGAGAAGGTCAAGCAAGCTGCGGAACGGCGGCTGAAAGAGGAAATGGGATTCGAATGCGAACTCACCACCGTCCTCGTCTTCACCTATCGCGCCGAACTGGCCGAGGGCTTGAGCGAACATGAACTCGACCACGTGCTCATCGGCATGTGCAACACCACTCCGCAACCTTCAAGTGCAGAGGTCGCTGACCATCGCTACGTATCGCGCGATTTGCTGAGGATGGAACTGGAACGGGATCCATCCGTCTTCACAAGTTGGTTTCCGCTCTGTGTCTGGCGCGCTTGGGATCAGTTCGAAATCATTCGCACGCGATGACGGCTCTGCTCATCAACATCGGTACGGTCCTCCTGACCTTCTTGTTCATGGAGTTCATGGCTTGGTTCACGCACAAGTTCGTGATGCACGATTTGCTATGGATGTTGCACCGTGATCACCTACAAGAAGGACCACGGAAGCATCTTCGAGCGCAACGATGCCTTCTTCCTGATCTTCGCCGTGCCCGCGATCATACTCTTCGCAGTGGGCGTTCAGCACGGGATCTCTGATATCCGCATCTGGATCGGAGCGGGTATCACGCTCTATGGTATGGCGTACTTCCTGGTACACGATGTCTTCATCCACCAGCGCGCGAAGTGGCTACGGAACACGGACAATTTCTACTTCCGCGCGATCCGCCGTGCACATAAGATGCACCACAAGCATCTGGATCGTCACGAGGGCGAGTGCTTCGGGATGTTGTTCGTTCCGTTGAGGTACTTCCGCGAGAAACCGGCGGCCACCTAACAACATCCAGGTCGAAAAAGAAGAAGGCCGGAGCGCTCAGCGTCCGGCCTTCTGTTCAATGGGAATTGCTCAAGGCAGTTGCTCATCCCGCGAATTCGTCGGTATGCTTCCTCCGATGTTCGCAAGGATCGGATCACGGTCGTTGTTCGAACCCACATACTTCACGACCCCGTCCATGTTCACATCCTCCGCGTAATACCCGTACGTTGTTGCGGTCGGGATGGATCCGCCGATCCGAAGCAGGATCGGATCACGGTCGTTGAATGACCCTGTGTACTTCAGGATCCCGTTGCCGTCCACGTCCCCGGACCACAAGGCCGCGATCGTGCCGAGGATGTGCCGGGCCTCCGTTCCGTACATCGTTAGCGCCGGGTCACCGAAGTTGGTGCTTGTAATACCCGTTCCGAATTGCTGGGATACCTGGGTCATCGCCGCCAAGTGGTTGCGATGCCATGCCACTATGCGGTACTGCGCGCGAGGAGCGTTCGCGAAATAGAGCGGTGCTTCGCCGTTGGCCATCACCACCTTGCCGTTCGCCAGCACCATCGCTGCCATTTCCGAAACCACCGTGGTCGGCGTGGTTCCATCGCGCAGTTGCACCATCACCCAATCCACTGGCGCGACCGTTCCGCTGCGCGCCAATAGGTTCGGGTCCGCTGTGGCTCCCATACCATACGGGTCCGTGCTCGGGATCAACCCTGCTGTCCTCAGGTCGCTTCGCATCACGGTTCCACTCACCGCACCTTCCAAGAACAGCGTCAGCGCTAGCTCACTGTCGCCATCGGTAAAGTCGTAGATGCCGTCCATATCACGATCCACGCCGTGCCGGATCTTGGTGGTGGGATGCACGAGGGTCCACGTCAAGGGTGCACCGCCTGCTTGTGCTGCCGCCACCAGTGTGGTATGGGACACGGCCGCTGCCCCATTCTGGTCGGGTTGGTAATTGTTCGTGCCGAGGTAATAGAAACCGCGTTGGACGCCTCCGTAGATCCCCTTCACCACCATGGCATACTCCGTGGGTCTGGTATCCGCGAGATCCTTCAACACATTCAATTCAGCGGTGGTGCCGATGGATCCGTTCAGCGTATGGCGCATTCCTACACCCGGCAGCACATCATTCACGGTGGTGGTGGAGAACGGGAAGTTGGTCGTGTTGAAGCATGAACTACAATTCGTTTGATCGATCCCACCTGACCAACTGAGGATCTCTGGTTCGTAGTCGCCCATGTAATTGCCCACACCGCTGTTGTTGTACCAGGTTTCCATTACGCCTTCCGACAAGAGACCGAAGCCACTGGTGCATTCGGTGGTGTTGTAGAAGAAACCCGTTTTCCGGTAGGCGCTGCGCAGATCGGGCGACATGTTCCTGTTCATGGTGAAGCCCTGTGTATTCGGTACGCTTCCACCGGCTGCATTGCCAGCGACGTTGCCGTTGCCGGCAAGTTCACCGCGACCTGTTTGTGCGTTGTGGCAGGGTACGCAGTTCACTTGGATCGCCACGAAGAGATTCACCGCAGGAGGAATGGTCTGGAATGTGGTGCCGGTTCCGCGCACGCGACCCGGGCTCATGCGCGAGATGGACGACTGCGAGTTTGGCTTGTATACCCGGTACGGATTCGGCACGTACCAGCAGGCCGCAAGGAAATCACTCATCTGCTGCATGCCCACCACATCCATGGGCGCATCCGTGCCCTGTAGGTTCTGGAAGGCGCCGGCGAAATCCTGAAAACTACCCTTGTCACCACGCCAATGCAAATTGCCGCGACCGCGACCGATGATATCGATCAGGAATTGGGTGGTCTTCACACCCTTCATCGGATGGAAGCTCTTACCGCTCACATTGATCATATCCCCGGACGGATCACCCAGATCCCAACCCAATCGGTCCCAACGACCATCCACATGGCAGGAGCCGCACGCGATATGTCCGTGACCGGATCCAAGGTGCGTGTCGTAAAGGAATTTTCGCCCCGTCTTGATCACTTGCGGAGTTGGATCGAAGAAGCCCGTGCGATCGGTCTCCTTGTCGGTGGCGAGATCGATCGTGGAAATGCTCGCGCCGAATTTGTTGATCACATACGCGCGTTGACGTGCTTCGTCGATCACGATCCCGGTCGGGCCTTCGCCTACAACGATCGGATCCGGCACTGTGCGCGCACCGGTCGAGTTGATCGTGATCAGGTTGTTCGAACCCATCCCGGTAACGTAGGCTTTGCTTCCATCCGCACGCCAGACGATCGCACGTGGATCACCAATGGCCTGCTTACGCACGGCTGGCACGGAGGTGTGGGTGGTGTAATTGATCTGCGGGTTCAGGTCGGTGATGGTGACCGCGCCTGAAGGCGGTGCGAAGCGCGACACATTCACGCGCAGGAATTTCCCTTTCAGGTTCGGCTCGAAGCGGATCTCGTTGGTGGCATCGGTGCCGACCACGAAGAGTTCACCACTCCCCGGCCGCACACTCATAGCCATGAGGATGTTGCCGAGCGTCGACTTGTAGCTGACCGCGTTGTTGGATGTGGCGATGATCGCCACATCACGGTCCGGCATGTCCCATCCCGCCATGCGCACACCCGCACCACCACTTACAATGGCTGACCAATCCTGGTTGTTGTCATCCAGCCATTGGCCTGCGTTGTTCTTGCGCACGATCATCGTGTTGGTCTCAGTGGACGCCGGATTGCTTGGATTGAGTGGCGGGTTATACGCCAAGCCCGCGTTGCGGATCGGGATCGCTCCACTGTAAGGCCCTGCCGGGTTGGTCACGTCGTTGGGGATCAGCGTACATCCTCCTTGCGTGGAACAGATCCCGATCTTGCCGGGAACGTGTTCGGTGGAGAAGAAGTTATTGCCACTGATGGCCGTAGTGCGGTTCCCGCTCTCGAAGAATGCGCAATAGACGGTATTACCATCGGGGCTCACCGCAAGCGCACGCGGTTGTTCACCCTTCAACAGCACTTCAACCGGTGCAGCACCCAGATTCGCTGGGTCGAAGACCTGAACACTCTCGCGTTCGGCACAGCTCACATAGGCCTTTTGCGGTGTACCGGCGAATACCAGATCAGCAGGTTCGTTCTCTGTGGGCACGCTTCGAATGGTGGCCATCAACGTGAGGTCCACGATGCTGATCTCGTCGCTCACTTGGCACACCACCCATACTTCGTTGTTGGTGCGGGCACGAACCGTAACAGGATCCAAGCCCACAGGGATCGACGCCGATTGTTGGATCCCACTCGCGCTGATCGTAAAGACCTCCAAACTGTTGTTCGCGGTATTCACCGCGAGGAGCTTGGTGCCATCGGGCGTCATGGTGATCGGGCTCACATGGGCCGATTCGAAATTGGTGAAGCTGCCCGCCGGTACGCTGCTACCGGAGCGTTCGGTCGGCACGGCACCTTCCTCTTGGTTGAATGCCGATAAAGCTGCGAACAGGCCGACAATGCAAAGGGCAACGAAGGACTTCTTGTTAGCGGAAATGAAACGCATGGTCGTTCAGGAATTGGACCGGCCGGATCAAAGAACACCGCCAACAGGGCGGCAGAGTGGTTAGAGACTGACCAAACTACGCGATCCAAAGGGGCCCTCCAAACCAAGAAGGACTCAATACACGATCAGCCGTGGTTCGGTCATCTCCTCCATAGCGTATTTCAGGCCTTCACGCCCGAGGCCGCTGTCCTTGACTCCTCCGTAAGGCATACTATCCACGCGGAAGCCAGGCACGTTGTTGATGATGATGCCGCCGACCTCCAATTCCTCGTGCGCCAGTTTCATGTGCGCCACCGAATCGGTGTACACACCGGCTTGGAGTCCATAGGTGGAATCGTTCACGCGGGCAATGGCGGCTTTGAAGTCAGCCACTTCCTCCAGTATGGCGACCGGTCCGAAGACCTCGGCACAATTCACTTTCATGTCGCTTTTCACATCACCGAGCAAGGTGGCCCCATGGATGTTGCGTGAAGCATCGATCGCCTTCCCGCCAGCGAGCACTTTCGCGCCGTCCTTCACCGCCTCATCCACCCAAGTGCTGATCCGCTCGAAGTGGCCCTTGTCGATGATCGGACCCACAACAACTGACGCATCGTTCGGATCACCAGCCTTCAACGCCGCATACTCTTTCGCCAATTGATCGCGGAACGCGGCGAACGCACTCTTGACCACATAGATGCGTTGAGTGCTGATGCATGTTTGCCCGGCGTAGAGGTTCGCGCCCATAGCAACGGTCTTCGCTGCCGCGGCCAGGTCAACGCCTTCATCGATGATCACCGAGGCATTTCCACCGAGCTCAAGCGCGACCTTCTTCTTTCCGCAGATGCTCTTCAGGTGCCAACCCACTTTGTCGCTGCCGGTGAAACTGAGCATCGCGATGCGCTCATCCTTCACGAGCTTTTCCGCGACCGGAATGCCGCACAACATCACGTGGAAGGCGCCCTTCGGCCAGCCGATCTCCTCCATGAAACGCGCGAGCGCCAACGCACTCAACGGTGCCTGCGGCGCTGGCTTCAGCACCACCGGGCAGCCCACCGCCATAGCCGGTGCCACCTTATGCAAGACCAGGTTCAGCGGAAAATTGAACGGCGTGATCGCGGCGATGACCCCGATCGGAAAGCGTTTAGTGAATGCGGTCTTGCCAGCACCTGCTCCGTAGTCGATGGCCACACTTTCACCGGTGAAGCGCAAGGCTTCAGCCGCAGCCGTCCGCACAGTAGTGATGCACCGCGCGATCTCGCCCTTCGCATAGCCGATCGGCTTGCCGCCTTCCTTGACGATCAACATCGCCAATTCCTCTTCGTGATCCACGAGCAAGGCTGCCAAGGCTTCCAGCTTTTCACTGCGCTCACCGGCGCTCATCCTCCGCAGCACTTCACGGCTCGCATATGCCGCTGCGATCACCTCTTCCATCTGCACCTCCGTAGCATGCGGGATGCGCGCGAGCTCCGTGCCGTGGTACTTATCGATGACGGTGTTGAAGGTGCCATCTCCCTCGAACGACCATGAGCCGTTGATGAAGTTGGCAGGGGTGAAGAGTGAAGTGATGGTTACAGGCATGGCGCAAAGTTCATGAATGCATCACCACAGAGGACACAGAGAATAGAACGAAGCGCTTCCTCCGTGCCTCTGCGGTGAAAGAGCTACTTGGCGAGATATCTACCCACAGGCCTCAGCAACACCACTTGCACTTCCTGCTCCTCGAACTTCTTGAAGCTCGCCTCCACCTGCTTCTCGGGCCAGATGATCTTCACACTTCCCTTGCCGACATCATAGGCCGCTGTGTAGAGTGTGCCGAAGCCGCGTAGGAATTGCTGACTGTATAGTGGTGGTTTCAAGAAGTGTTTGATGAGGGCGGCACGCGTAAGCTTTGGCTCAGCGATGCACTCTTCGAGGAAATGCTTGCGCTCGATGGTGTGCGTGAATGCGGCGTACTCATCCCACTCCACTTGGTGCTGGTGATTGGTGGCCACGGATTGGTACACCACCACGGCCGGGCGATCCGGGTTCATGTACACCGTAGCGTACTTGCCGGACTTGTCCATGACCGTGACGTTGTATCCCATGTGCACCGGAATGCGCGATAGCGTGGCGCAGGCTTCATCCACATAGCTGCACGTCTCCAATACATATCGGATCACCAGTGGAATGCCGAAGCCGATGCCCGTGACCTTCCTTCCACCGAACGCTAGTGCAACGGCAAGGCCGTCCGCATTCATGCCGTCCAGCAATCCCCAACCACTGTCCTGCACACCGATCACCGGCTTGCAGTACTCGGTAAAGCGCATCCGCCCATCGAAATAGCGCGGATCGAAGTCGTAGTTCCGGATCAGTGTGGGCGATCCCTTCGTCCAAGCGACCTGTGAACAACCTGCCATGTAAGGCGGTGGACACCAAAAGCTGAGGAAGCGGGAAGCGAGGTCATCGTTGCCCGCGATCCGGCACAGGCTGTTGTACACCGGGATGAGTTCCGGCATGTGTACCTCCAACACAGAACGACAGGTGACGGCATCCGGGCGTTTGTCCTCCCCCTCACTCACGAACCAAATGCGGAACAGCGGCCATGCGCGTTCAAAGAAGGTCTGCCAGCGTTCGCCGGGCCAGGGTTCCTTGACTAGTTTCAGGTGGACGTACATCAGCTCAATTATTCACCACAGAGGCACGGAGACACAGAGGAAATGTAAAATGCGATGGTCGGTTGCGCCAAAGAAGCACGGAGACACGGAGAATGCGAGTGTATGACGCGAAGATGCACGTTCATTCGCCCTCGAGCACATATCCGTTCATCATGCGCTTGATCCCCTTCACAAGAACGGGCGAATTGAAATTCAGCAATAGTCCAACGCGCTTGTCGGTCAGCTTGAGATAAGTAAGAAGCTGCGCTTGATGAACAGGATGGAATTCCTCCACGGCTTTCACCTCCACGATGATGCGATCATCAACCAACAGGTCGAGCCGAAGATCATTAGGCATGCGGGTACCCTTGTAAATGATCGGCACGGATAATTGCTGGAGGACTTTGACCCCTTGCTCGCGCAGTTCATGCGCTAGGCACATCTCGTAAATGCTCTCCAACAAGCCCGGACCCAGCTCGCGATGCACTTCGATGGCTGACTTAATGATGAGTTCGCTCAGCTCATCGTGTTTGAGCCGTGATATTCTCCGGGTCTCTGTTTCTGCGTGGTCCATCTCCCTGTTCATTCAAGAGTCGGGTTCTCTGTGCCTCTGTGTCTCTGTGGTGAACACTCCTACATCATCTTGAACCCGCCGATCTCCAACAGGTGCTCGTGCCCGTTGGAGCCATGCGCACCGGGGATGATGCTCTTGTACTCGGCCTTGATCGCGTTGAGCCATTTCTTGGAGCGTTCGAGCAGTTCGAAGTTGTCGTTCATCATGCGACCGCGCATCACGAGGATGCCAATGTCGGCGCCTTCGTACAGCCAGTCGCCCACGCGGGTGATGCGGAGGAAGAAGGCTTCGTTCTCGTTCTCCACGTAGCGGCGGTGCGTGTCCATGCGCCAGAAGTAGATGCTGCCGTCGGGGCGCATGCGCCAGATGCCGCTGCGCGGTGCTTCGGTCACGCGACGCACATCGTCCTGCGTGTGCTTGATCACCATCTGCCCCCAGCTATCGATGTTCTCCGCCTTGGCCCAGCGGCGGTTCAGCGCGTTCACGTTCAATTCGTAGAGTTGATCCATCCATTCCATGATGTGGAAGAGGTGGAGCGGCGCATCGCTCATGGCGAAGACCGCGTGGTTGGTGATGCTGCTCGCGCCGGTGACGCGTGGATTCAACTCGCCGAGGTAGATGGCACCGTTGTCCTTGTCGATGAGGAAGTCCAGCTCGAAGTAGCCCTTGTAGCCCTCCTTGCGCAACTGATCACCGAAGAGCCGGGCGTATTTGCGCGCCTTGCGTCGGATAGCAGGCGTGAAGGTGTCGGCGAAGATCTCGTTGCCGCACCAGCCGCCTTTGTACGGCGTGAGTTCCTTGAAGCCCACGAGCTCGGTCATCAGCGGTGCGACGATCGTTCCGTGGCGCGTCACACACGCTTCCATGGCCGCGCCGCGACAGTTGATGCGCTTCATGACCTTGCACTCCTTCTCTTCTTCGATCTCCTTGGCGTACTTGTCGTAGTCCGCTTTGCTCTTGATGAAGAAGGTGGTGTGGCCGCTATCCCCGAAAGGGGTTTGCACCACGAGGTCGGTGCCGAGTTTCGCTGACACTTTGTTCAAGTGCTCGTAGTTCTTCACGGGACTCAACACGTATGGCACGCAGGGCACACCCGCCTTCTCGGCGATGCGGTTCGTGTTCACCTTGTTGTCCATGAAGGTGCGCATCTTGGCACTGGGGAACATGACCTCCAGTCCGATCTTCTTCGCGAGCTTCTCGGTCTTCTCATCGAACATGAGGAAGAGCACCTTGCCGGCCTTGCCCTTCACCTTGCGGCTCTCGATGTAGTCGCGCACCTCGCTGTGGGTGAGCAGGTAGTTGTTGATGTCCTCGATGCTCTGGAACTCCTCGTGGGGCTCCTCGTTCCTCGGGCTCATCAGGTTCGGGTGCAAGCCATCGAAGCAGTCGATGTAAGTGATGAACTTGAAGCCCTTGATCCATTCGTCGGCGCCCAACAGGTTGAAGTTGGTGGCGCTGATGAAGTAGATCGGTGTTTCGTTCCGGTAGAAGAAGCGGCGGATGTCGGAGACGCCTTTGACGGTGGGTTTGGAGGACGTGCGCTTCTTCGCCACAGCAGTCCGCTTCGTGGTCGTCTTGCGCGCTGCGGCTGGAGGTTGTTTCAATACGGCGGTCTTCGCCCCTTTCGAGGTCGCCTTCTTGGTAGTGGTGCTCATGTGTGTTTGCTCTTCTTTGCTGTGCGAGCGTTCCCGTTCGCCCCCGGCATCGCCGGCATTCGCATACCGCCCAATGCGGTACCCGTCTTCTGTCTTCCGAGTGTGGCGTCCGTGAAGACCACCAGTCCCAGTTCTTCCCGATAGCCGTGGATCTCCTTCACGTCGATGGCGAGGAGGAAGTTGATGATCTCCTCATCGATCACCTGTCCCGGCACCAACACCGGGAAGCCCGGTGGGTAGGGATCACGAAGGATGCTGAAACCAGTTCGCGTCCGGAGGCCATCACCTTCAGGCATTCATCCAACTTGAGGTGCTCGCAGTTCTGATGCTTGTACGCGAGGAAGTATGCGGCGCGGATGTCGCCACCGGGCACACCGGGTTGGCCGAGGAAGGAGCGATGGAAACTGGTGAAGTCCGGCAAGGGCGGAACCTCTTCCACCAACGAGCGGATGCGGCCCAAGTGCATCTTCCGTTCGGCGTGATCCATTCCCGCATTGCGGGTTTCCAGATCGTCGGCGATTTGCAGGAGCACTTTCGTGAGGTACGCGAGTGATCCGCGCGTGGTGCCGATGTTCGTCATGAAGAGCACGCTGTTCCGTGAGGTCTTGTTGACCTGGATCGCGTACTTGTCCATGAGGTATTGGTTCTTGAAGGTGTCGCCGTCGATCCCCGTCTTGCCGGTGAAGAGATTGATCTTGGTGGGGTCGAGTGCGAACTCATCCTCGGCCCATGCCTTCTCGATATCCGGCCAACCGCGCTCGCGCGAGTAGTAGCCTTCGATGCCGCTTTCGCGGTGCTCCTTGGGGATCAGTTCGCCGATGGTGATGATGTCGAACCACTTGCGCAATTTGTCGTGTTCGCGGATGGTGCGGCGTAAGAGCATGCCGAGTTCGATCGCCTTCTCCACCAGTTCGTGTCCTTCGAATTCCACTTGTCGGCGGCCCACATCAAGGCTTGCGAGGATCTGGTAGTTGGCGCTCGTGCTGGTATGCGTCATGTACGCTTCGTGGAAGGCGGCTTCGCTCTTGCGTACGAAATCCTCGTCCCAGATGTGGATCATGCTGCCTTGCCGCATCGAGCTCAAGGTCTTGTGCGTGCTCTGTGTGGCGTAGACGCGGATCCGCACTTTCGCGGGGTCCGGCATGCGCGGTTCTTCACCGGGTTTCAACCCAGCGATGTGTTTCTCGTACTCCTTCTTGTACTCCTCGGTCCTGTACTTCTTGTGCAGTTTGGCGGCCACATGCATGGCCGTGCGCTGCCGCATGATGTAGCTGAAGCCCGCGAATGCGAACCACGCTTCATCCCACAGGAACACGATGTCCGGCTTGATGGCCAGCACTTGTTCCATCACCCGCTCCACGTTGTACACCACACCATCGAAGGTGCTGTTGGTGAGCAGCAGCATCTTCACTTTCTCCAGTCGTCCGCCCTTCTTCAATGCACAGAGCTTCTCCCGGATGTGCGCCAACGGCACCGCGCCATACATGCTGAACTTCGGCAATGGATAACTGTGCAGGTACACCGGGTACGCGCCACTGAGCAGCATGCCGTAGTGGTGGCTCTTGTGGCAGTCACGATCGATCAGCACCACGTCGCCGGGTTCGACCAACGCCTGCACCACGATCTTGTTCGATGACGAAGTACCGTTGGTGGCGAAGAAGGTGTGTTGTGATCCGAACGCGCGCGAAGCGAACTCCTGCGCCTTCTTCAGCGGACCGGTCGGTTGCAACAGCGAATCCAATCCGCCCGTGGTGGCGCTGGTCTCCGCGAGGAAGAGGTTCCTTCCGTAGAACTCGCCGAAGTCCTGGATCCATCGGCTCTTGAACACCGAATTGCCGCGTGAGATCGGCATGGCGTGGAAGACGCCCATCGGCTTTTTGCTGTATTCCTTCAGCGCAGTGAAGAAGGGTGTCTCGTAGCGTTCGCGGATGCCGCGCAGGATCGTGAGGTGCAACTCCTGCAGATCCTCCGTGCGGTAGAAGATGCGACGGAAGGTCTTCAGTGTGCTGTCGATCAACCCGGTTATCGGGGTGTCGGTGACGTAGTAGCGATCCACCTCGGGACGGAACCGGCCTACGATGTCGCCGAGCAAAGGCCCCATGGAGGAACGGCTCTGGCCGCTCAGGTCGATCCGATCGAACGTGCGTGTGAAATCGCGCAGGACGCCAGTAGCATGGTCACTCTTGAACGGCACGCCGTACCGGATCACGCACGCTTGGATGTTGTGGTTGAAGACCAACGCCATCAGCGCATCCTGGACGGTACGCACCACCAGTACGTCATACGTGAAGGAGTCGGACTTTTCGCGGTACTGTCGCAATTTCTGCTTCAACCCCTCCTCCTCCTGATCATCGATCTCCTCCACGAAGAGCACTTCGAAATAGTTCTGGCGCGACTTCTCCTGATCCTCGGCATGATCCTCGGGGCCGCTCATTTCCGACATGGAGAGCGGGTCGTTGCGGAAGGCGCCGCTGACCAGGTTCCGGACAATGAGGTCGACCGCGAGCGACAGTGAATGGTAGTCCTTCGACTTCGCCATTTCGCGCAGGCGCTTCACGCGATCGCGGCCCGGGTACGCCCAGTACAATTCGATCGTCAGCAGATCATCCAACAGTTGTGCAGCGACTTTCGGATCACCCTGCTGGGCATCCAATGCGGCAACGACCTGCCGGAGTTGATCCCATGTATGGGACCGAAGTCTGGCAGCATTGAAATGATCGCGACGGGTTATTTCTGTTGTCTTTGGCATACGTTATCGGCAGATCCGGAAAAGGTACGAAGCCGATAGCACCGGTTCGTGTGAAGGACCGAACAGAGAACGGCCCATCGCGGTCGCGGTCACCTTCGGGCCATTGGGAAAGCTGCGCTATTCCACCCGCTCCACACGGAGCATCCGGTCACCCACGCCCAGTTCCCAGAGCACTTCCATGCCGCTTACCACCCCGCCGAAGCGCGTGTACCGGCCATCGAGGTGTGGCGTAGCGCTGTGGGTGATGAAGAACTGGCAGCTCTCGGTATCGGGTCCGGCGGAAGCAAGACCGACCGAGCCCGCAACGAACGGCGTCCTAGCGATCTCCGTGCGCAGCGTCCAAGGCATACCGCCGTATCCATCGCCGCGCGGACAGCCACCTTGCACCACGAAGTTGGGCACCATCCGGTGGAAGGCTTTCCCGATATAGTAACCTGCGGTGACGAGTGAATCGAACGCGACGCATGTGCCCGGGCATTCGTTCACATCGGTGGCGATGATGATCTCTCCCTTGTTCGTGGTGATGCGGTATTGCTGGCCTTGCTTCAATGCCTTCAATCGCGTGTGATCGATCGGGTGGTTGAAGGGCGGCTTCGCGTGCAGTGGAGCGCTGCGTTCGTCGCGTTTCGCAACGGCTTTGTCCAACAACAGGACGGCCTCGAGATCACGAATGGGCAGGAGAACGGCCCGTGCGGCGGACTCCGTGGCGGGGTCGAGCATGATGCGGATCGCATCCGGATCCGCTTGTTCCAATTCTTCTGCGGCAGCGGAGATCAAACCCGCATCGCCGCTGTTCAACGCGGCGCGGATCACATTTCCGAGTTCGGCATATTGCGCTTCGCGCGAAGCGAACCTTGATCGCTTCATGCGTTCAAGCACAATGCGCAGTACACCTTGGAAAGCAGCTTGGCGTTCGGCGGGATGTGCATCCGAGGTCATGATGGACATGAGTGCTTCGAAGTCGCCATCCTTCGGCGAACGGGCCCGGACAGTGATCACATCAGCTTTCAAGTACGGGTCGCGAACGGCCTTAGCGATCGCGTCAAGCATTGCCCTGGCGCTGTCCGCCAAGCCCTCCGTGCCATGGTGGATCACAAGTCCCAGCAGCCCGATGACCACCGCAGTATCCGATCGTTGTCCCACATGGCTCATCACCATTCGCGCGTTCAAGTGTTCGCGTGCTGCGAGGATCTCCAACACGGCTTGGTTCTCCGCGTGGGACATCGGTGCGCCAAGAAGCACTTCATCACTTCCTTCATCCTGATACAGCGTTCCGTAAACGCGTTGCGCATTCACGCGCTCGTTGGTGCGCGGGTTCTCCACGGCGATGCGACCAAGGAGGGTGCGGTTCGCTCGGTCGCCCATCTTCTTCATGGCAAGGATCAGGAATTGCCGCGCATCGGTCTCCTGCGTGGCCATGTGCGCCTCGATCTCATCCGCTGCGTGAAGCACCAAACTGTCCGGCAAACGCCGCAAGGCATCTGCCGCACGTGCGCTCGCTTGCCCGTGCGAGCGATCCATGAAATACAGGATCGCGTTCGGTTCCTTCAACAGGCCGTTGCGCTGCATGGCGATGAACGACGCGGACATCAACGCCCGTTGCACCGTGGTGTCACGTTCGTCCATCGCCGCTTCCGCCATGCGCACCACGGTGGTGCTGTCGGCGATGAAGCCGAGGGCGAATGCGCTCGTGGAACGCACAGCGACTTCGGCGTCGATCAAGCCGCCCAACAAGCATGGAACGGATGCACTGTCCTGAACGCTCGCGAAAGCCAACGCAGCGGCTTCGCGCACTTCCGGAACGGTATCCTTCATCAACGCACAGAGTGCGGGAACATCCCGGTGCTCTTGCGCTTCAAGTACAGGAAGCAGGCGTTCATCCGCCCAACGGTTCTCCGTGGCTCGTTGACCGGCGCCGGTTGCGCAACCAGTGAACACGAATGCGACCAGAACAGGAAGAAGTACACGCATGCTTCAGCCTTTCTGCACACCGAGGTCCAACGCTGTGCGCTTCACGAAAAGGTTGGTGAGGTCCCAGCCGAAGTAGCGGAGAACACCCAACAGGACCATCGTCGCCGTGGCGTCGTCGATGTTGCCGACCAACGGGATATTGTCCGGAATGAGTTCGAAAACACCGAATGTCGGATTGAGCAGGTAGAGGAAGGAGAGCACGCCTGCAAGGGCGATGAAGAAGCTTTTCATTTCGGATGAACGTTGGTCTTGGTGAACGGCCACATACCGACCGAAGGTATGCGTGGGAATATCTTCGGACCCCGATGAACACACGCCTCGCCACCCTCGCCCTGCTCGTTGTTCCCGCGTTCGCCCACGCGCAATTGCTATCCGACGCTGACGCAACGGACCAGATGCGCTTCGATGTGAAGTACCTCGCCAGTGATCTGCTCGAAGGCCGTGAGGCCGGCACACCCGGAGAAAAGATGGCGGTGGATTACATCGCGGCCAAATTCGGGAACGTGGGCCTGATGCCTTACGGGGACAATGCCACCTACCTCCAGCCCTTCCACTTCCAGGCGGAGCCCCGCCTTGGCGAGCTGAACACCCTGCAGATCGGAAGGAAGAAGATCCCGCAGGGCGATGCGTGGTTCCCGATGGCCTTCTCAGGCAATGGAGCCGTGCGTGGCAAGTTGCTCAAGGTGGGCTACGGGATCGTGGCTCCGGACCTCCACTTCGCAGACTACCCGGATAGTGCCGACTTCAAGGATCGGGTGGTGGCGATCTCCGTGAGTTCACCGGATGGGATCCATCCGCACAGCAAGTACTTGGCCTACCACGATCTGCAAGCGCGTGCCCAACTCGCAGCCGATCATGGAGCAGCTGGTGTGCTCTTCTATAACGATGATCCCACCGCATCCGCTCCGGAACCGCGGTTCTCTCCGAAAGTGAAGGCGCTGTCGATCCCGGTGATCTTCCTCACCGGTGATCTGCACGAAGAGGTTGTGCTGGACAACAACCCGATCGCGTTGAACGTGACCATCGTGCGCGAGGAACGGACGGCGTACAACGTGGTGGGCATGATCGACAACGGTGCGGCGAACGTGGTGGTGATCGGTGCGCACCTGGACCATTTGGGCTGGGGTGCGGAGGGATCCCTGTACCGTGGCGAACCAGCCATCCACAACGGGGCGGACGACAATGCCAGCGGGATCGCCGTGATGTTGCAGCTGGCGCGCGACCTTGCGGAAACGGATCATGCACGCGCGAACGACTACCTCTTCATCGCCTTCAGTGGTGAGGAGAAGGGCTTGTACGGATCGAACTACTGGACCAAGCATCCCACGGTGCCGATCGCGGAGCTGAACTACATGATCAACCTCGACATGGTCGGTCGCTTGGACAGCGCGAATTCGATCGGGATCAACGGCGTGGGCACCTCACCGGCCTGGGATGAAGTGAACCGAACATTGGTCGGCACCATGAAGGTGAAGACCTCCGCGAGTGGGATCGGCCCGAGCGATCACACCAGCTTCTACCTGCAAGGGGTGCCCGCCATCCACTTCTTCACCGGAAGCCATTCCGATTACCACAAGCCGAGCGATGACGAGGAGAAGGTGAACTACGACGGGATGTTGAAGATCGCGCGCTTCATCGAATCATTGGTCTCCACACTGAACGATGACGGCAAGTTGGTATTCACAAAGACCGAGGAAGCGAACGCGGAGGATGCGCCACGCTTCAAGGTGACGCTCGGTGTGGTGCCGGACTACATGTACGATGGCAAGGGCATGCGGATCGATGGGGTCACGGAAGGCAAACCCGCAGCGAACGCCGGATTGAAGGTGGGGGACGTGGTGGTGAAGCTCGGCGCGTTGGAGGTGAGCGACATGATGGGCTACATGAAGGGACTCGCACAATTCAACAAGGGCGACACGACGACCGTGCGTGTGATCCGCGGCGGGAAAGAGGTCGAAGCCGAGATCACATTCTGATGAGCGCACCACGGATCGCTGTGATCGGCGCGGGCAGTTGGGGAACCGCTTTGGTGAAGCTGCTCACCGCCAACAACGAACGCGTGGGCTGGTGGGTGCGCCGGGAGGGATCCATCGCGCACATCACGCAGTACGGCCACAACCCGGATTACATCAGCGCCGCGCAATTCGATGTGACGCGCCTAGCGATGGACAGCGACATCCATGCGGTGGTGAAGAGTGCGGACGTACTGGTACTCGCCGTTCCGAGTGCGTTCCTGAAGACCGCCTTGGAGCAACTGGATCCGGCGGAGATCACCGGCAAGACCCTCTTCAGCGCGGTGAAGGGGATCGTGCCCGAGACGAACCAGATCGTGGGTGAATACCTCTTTCAACATTGGGGGTTGAAGAAGGAGGACTTCGGCGTGATCTGCGGTCCGTGCCACGCCGAAGAGGTGGCGATGGAACGCTTGAGCTACCTCACGATCGCCAGCCTGGATCCCGCGAAAGCGAAATTGATGGGCGAAGCGTTGGCGGGTCGTTTCCTGAAGACCACCTTGAGCGATGACATCTACGGCACCGAGTACGCCGCGATCCTGAAGAACGTGATCGCCGTCTGCTCAGGCATCAGCGTTGGGTTGGGTTACGGCGACAACTTCCGCGCGGTGCTCATCAGCCGTGCCATCCAGGAGATCGATCGCTTCGTGAAGGCCGCGCATCCGATCGATCGGGACATCAAGGAGCCTGCGTACCTCGGCGATCTCTTGGTGACGGCCTACTCCACCTTCTCGCGCAACCGCGAGTTCGGTACCATGATCGGCAAAGGGTACAGCGTCCGCGCCGCGCAGATGGAAATGAACATGGTGGCCGAAGGCTACTATGCGGTGAAGTGTGTTCACGCCATCAACGAGAAGCTGAAGGTGGACATGCCGATCAGCGAGGCGACGTATCGCATGCTCTATGAGAAGATGGCGCCTACGATCGAGATGCGGTTGTTGAGCGAGCGGTTGGCGTGAGGATCCGAGCGGCCGCGGGACTCGCGGCGGACATCCCACGGAACCGGGAACAGGACAAGGCGATCACGGAGAACCCGCTTCAGCCCCCGAAGCGGGAGAAGGATAGGAAGGAGGGGTAGGAAGGTGCCTGAAACGGGGTCTTCAGCCCCTTTTACTGTGACAAAAGGCCACGAACCCGCCGCATGGGTGCAAACCCTACATTTGCCGTCCACTTTTCCAGAGGTGGGCTTACGTGGAAGCGCTAACCGAGCATACCATCCCCTTCACGGGCCTGAGCGACGGTCCGCACGAATTCCGGTTCGAGCTGGGCACGCCGTTCTTCGAAGCTGCCGGTGAGGAGGAGTTCGAGGGCGGGGAGGTGAGTGTGCTGGTGAAGCTGGACAAGACACCGACCATGCTGGTGACGCACATCCATGTGGAAGGACCGGTGCAGGTGTTGTGCGACCATTGCAACACCTCGATGGACCTGGCCTTGAGCGGCGACCAACGTCAGATCTTCCAACTGTTCGGCGAGGCCGACGTGGAGGATGATGAACTGGTGGTGCTGGACCCGCGTGCGCACAGTTTCAACCTGACGCATTACATCTACGAGTGCCTGCGCTTATCCCTGCCCGCGCGGCATGTACACCCGGAAGGCCAGTGCGATCCGGAGGTGGAGAAGGTGCTGGAGAAGCTGAATCCTGAACATTCCGCCGAATGGCGGACCGACCCACGTTGGGAAGTCCTGCAACAATTGAAGACCAAGCGGCCCTGAGCCACAACGACCCAAGCCATGCCAAATCCAAAGAGACGATTCTCCAAGACCCGTACGGCCACCCGCCGCAGCACCAAGAAGGCCGCTGTGCCTACGCTGAGCGTGGACAGCGCTACGGGCGCCACGCACCTGCGCCACCGTGCGCACTGGGAGGGCGACAAGCTCTTCTACAAGGGCCACGTGGTGGTGGACAAGACGGCCAGCGAATAACCCATTGAGCCCCGCTACCACCTCAGCATGAGGATCGGTGTGGACATCATGGGCAGCGACCACGGACCGGTCGTGCCCATTCGTGCTGCCGTGATGGCGGCGAAGGAACTTCCTGCGGATGTGCGGCTGGTGCTGATCGGCGATGCCGAGGCGATCCTGGCGGGTATTGCGGCCGAAGGCGGTGACCTGTCCGCGTTCGATATCATCCCCAGCCAGGACGACATCACTTTCGACGACAACCCGACGAAGGCGCTCCCCGCAAAACCCAAGAGCAGCATCAGCATCGGCTTCCACCTGTTGAAGGAAGGAAAGCTGGACGCCTTTGCCAGCACCGGCAACACCGGCGCCATGCTGGTGGGCAGCATCTTCAGCGTGAAGGCGATCCCGGGCGTGATCCGTCCGTGCATCCCCAGCGTGGTACCGAAGGAGAACGGCAGCTACGGCATCCTGGTGGATGTGGGCGCGAACGCGGATTGCAAGCCCGATGCGCTGGCGCAATTCGGCCTGCTCGGCGCGATGCTCGCGAAGTACGTGTACCATATAGAAGACCCGAAGGTGGGCTTGTTGAACATCGGCGAGGAGGCCAAGAAGGGCGACCTGCTCCGGCAGGCCACGTATGCGCTGATGAAGGAGCAGGATCTGTACAACTTCATCGGCAACGTGGAGGGGCGTGATCTCTTCAACGGCACCGCCGATGTGATGGTGACGGATGGCTTCACGGGCAACGTGGTATTGAAGGCTGTGGAAGCCTTCCACGACCTGCTGGAGCAGCGCGGGGTACACGAGCCCTTCTTCGATCGCTTCAACTACGAGAACTACGGTGGGTTGCCGATCCTGGGTGTGAATGGCAACGTGATCATCGGCCATGGGATCAGCAACGATCTTACCATCAAGAACATGATCCTGTTCACCCGGGAAGTGGTGGAGAGCAAGTTGAGTGAACGGATCCGCGAAGCGCTGACGTAGGGAAGGGATACCGCAACGAGCACGAAGGACGCAAAGAGAGGAGTGGAGGAGGCTGTACCGCGAAGAACACGAAGGACACAAAGGGCGGACGGAATGAGCAATACCGCAACGAGCACGAAGGACACAAAGGGGCAGCGCAAGGTTGACCCTCACATTCTTGGTGTCCTTTGCGTCCTTTGTGGTACCCGATCATGAGAACCACCGCCGCGATCACTGGAGTGTTCGGCTACGTGCCGGATTTCAAGTTGAGCAACCAGGTCCTGGAAACCCTTGTGGAGACCAATGATGCATGGATCACCGAGCGCACGGGGATCAAGGAGCGCCGCATCCTCACCGGCAAGGACCAAGGGGTGAGCGTAATGGGGATCGAAGCGGTGAAGGGACTGCTGAAGAAGCGTGGCATCAGAGCGGATGAGATCGACCTGATGATCGTGGCGACCGTTACGCCCGATCGCATGTTCCCGGCCACGGCCAACATCATCTGCGATGCGGTGGGTGCGAAGAACGCGTGGGGCTTCGACCTGATGGCCGCATGCTCGGGCTTCCTGTTCGCGCTCACCACGGGTGCGCAATTCGTGGAGAGCGGCAAGCACAAGAAGGTGGTGGTGGTGGGTGGTGACAAGATGAGCAGCATCGTGGACTACGAGGACCGCACCACCTGTGTGATCTTCGGCGATGGTTGTGGCGCGGTGTTGTTGGAGCCGACCACCGAAGGCGTGGGGATCATGGACAGCATCCTCCGGAGTGATGGAAGCGGCTGCCAGCACCTGCACCAGAAGGCCGGTGGTTCGTGGCACCCCCCCAGCGAACGGACCGTGGAACGAAAGGAACACTACATCTACCAGGAAGGCAAGGCGGTGTTCAAATTCGCCGTGACCAACATGGCCGATGTGAGCGCGGAGATCATGGAGAAGAACAGCTTGACCGCGGATGATGTGGCGTGGCTGGTGCCGCACCAAGCGAACAAACGCATCATCGATGCCACGGCCAACCGCATGGGGTTGGACGGCAGCAAGGTGATGGTGAACATCGAGAAATACGGCAATACGACCTCCGGCACCATCCCGCTTTGCCTGTGGGAGTGGGAGCCGAGGCTGAAGAAGGGCGACAACCTTATCCTGAGCGCCTTCGGGGGCGGTTTCACCTGGGGCGCGGTGTGGTTGAAGTGGGCGTACAATAGCTGACCGATCAACTTATCTACCTTGGCCTACGGCCGGGACCAATGAACGAACCGATGAACATCACCCAGATCCAGGACCTGATCAAGTTCGTCGCCAAGAGCGGCGTATGTGAAGTGGAGATCGAGCAGAAGGATTTCAAGATCACCATCAAGACAGCCGCCGGAAGGAAAGAGGTGCATGTGGTGGCCGCACCGGCTGCGGCATACGCGCCACCTGCGGCTCCGGCACCCATTGCCGCAGTGGCAGCCGCTGCGCCCGTTGCAGCAGCGCCCGCCGCTGAAGCGGAGACCAAGTACATCACCATCAAGGCGCCGATGATCGGCACCTTCTACCGCTCTGCAGGACCCGGCAAGCCGGTGTTCGTGAACGTGGGAGACACGGTGAAGAAGGGAAAGGCCATCTGCATCATCGAAGCGATGAAACTCTTCAACGAGATCGAGAGCGAGGTGGAAGGCCGGATCGTGAAGGTGTTGGTGGATGACGCCAAGCCCGTGGAGTACGATCAGCCGTTGTTCCTGGTGGATCCGTCCTAGTTTTCGCCGCAAAGGCGCAAAGACGCAGAGAGGTCAATGAAGCGAGATGGTAATGCCGCAAAGAATGGAATGAGAAGCGCGTTCTCCGCGCCTTTGCGCCTCTGCGGCCAATTCACCTGATAATGTTCAAGAAGATCCTCATAGCCAATCGTGGAGAGATCGCGCTTCGCGTGATCCGCACGTGTCGTGAAATGGGCATCAAGACCGTGGCGGTCTATTCCACGGCCGACAAGGAGAGCCTGCATGTGCGCTTCGCGGATGAAGCCGTGTGCATCGGACCGCCGCCAAGCAAGGACAGCTATTTGAATATGGTGCGGATCATCGCCGCAGCGGAGATCACCAATGCCGATGCGATCCATCCGGGCTACGGCTTCCTGAGCGAGAACGCCAAGTTCAGCAAGCTCTGCCAGCAGCACAACATCAAATTCATCGGTGCCACGCCTGAGCAGATCGAGGCGATGGGCGACAAGGCCACGGCCAAAGCGACCATGATCGCGGCAGGAGTTCCGGTCGTCCCGGGCTCGGAAGGCTTGGTCACGGACATCGCCGTAGCGAAGAAGGAGGCGAAGCGGATCGGTTATCCGGTGATCCTGAAAGCGACCGCTGGTGGCGGCGGCAAGGGCATGCGACTCGTGTGGAAGGAAGAGGAGTTCCAAGAGGCTTTTGATAAGGCAAGCCAAGAAGCTGGCGCGGCCTTCGGCAACTCGGGCATGTACATGGAGAAGTACATCCTGGAGCCACGGCACATCGAGATCCAGATCGCAGGCGACCAGTACGGCACGTTCTGCCACATGAGCGAGCGCGATTGCTCGATCCAGCGCAGGCACCAGAAGTTGGTGGAGGAAACCCCTTCACCTTTCATGACCAAGGCGCTGCGCAAGAAGATGGGCGCGGCGGCGATCAAGGCGGCGGCGAGCGTGAATTACGAAGGCGTGGGTACGGTGGAATTCCTGGTGGACAAGGACCGGAATTTCTACTTCATGGAGATGAACACGCGGATCCAGGTGGAGCACACGATCACGGAGGAGGTGATCGACTACGACCTGATCCGCGAGCAGATCAAGATCGCGGCGGGGATCCCCATCAGCGGCTTGAACTACGAACCGACGCGCCACAGCATCCAATGCCGGATCAACGCGGAGGACCCCTTCAACGACTTCCGGCCCAACCCCGGCAAGATCACCAGCTACCACAGCCCGGGTGGGCATGGGGTCCGCGTGGACACGCATGTGTACGCAGGCTACACGATCCCACCGAACTACGATAGCATGATCGGCAAGTTGATCGTGAGCGCGCAGACCCGCGAAGAGGCGCTGACGAAGATGGAGCGTGCATTGAGCGAGTACGTGATCGAGGGCGTACACACCACGATCCCCTTCCACCTGCAACTGATGCAGGATGAGCAGTTCCGCGCGGGCAACTTCACGACGAAGTTCCTAGAGGATTTCAAGTTGAAGAAGCCGTAGGGAGTAGAAGAGTTCTCACGCGGAGGCGCGGGGAACGCAGAGAAAGCGATGCTGTAGGCTGTTCGCCGTTGGCGCTCTGCGTCATCCATGCCTACGCGTGAGATGCCTTCTCTTCGCCCCGATCTCGCTCCTACATTCGTCGCATGCCGAGTCGCTGGTCGCTCATCACCGCATGGTCGCTCTGCGCACTACTGCTCGCGCTACGCATCACGCAACCCACAAAGCACGCGCTCACTTGGGACGTCTTCGGCTACTACCTCTACCTCCCTGCCATCTTCATCCACGATGATCCGGGGTTGAAGGATCACGTCTGGTTGGACGAGGTGATGGCGACCTACGACCCGTCAACCACATTGTACCAACTGGTGGATGGCACGGATGGATCGCGTGTGATCAAGTACAGCTCGGGCATGGCTGTAGCGTACGCACCGTGGTTCTTCCTCGCGCATGTGACCACGGAGCCGTTGGGCTATCCGGCGGATGGTTTCTCGGCACCCTATCAAGTGCTGGTGACATATGGCACGTTGCTGTACGTCCTTATCGGTTTGTTCCTGTTGAGGAGGGTGCTGTTGCACTTCTTCGATGACCGGCTCGCTGCTGCGTTGCTCGTCCTTGTGGTCCTCGGAACGAACTACCTACATCTCGCTGCGCTGGATGGTGCGTTGCTCACGCATCCATTGCTCTTCTCCCTTTACGCCGGGTTGTTGTTGGCGACGATCCGTTGGCACGCGAAACCATCTTGGAAGAGCGCGCTGGCGATCGGTGCGCTTGTGGGATGGATCATGCTCGTCCGTCCGTCCGAACTGGTCTGTGTACTCATCCCACTTCTGTGGATCGGCGCCGATGGCCTGCGCGGGAAGTGGGTCGCGATCAAAGAGCATCCGGCCCATCTGCTGATCGCTTTTCTAGCCTTCGTTGTCGCCGCTCTTCCGCAGCCGCTGTATTGGCGCGCGGTCACCGGTGAATGGCTTTTCTACTCCTACGTGAATGCGGGTGAGGGCTTCGACTTCACTGCACCACACGTCGTTGACTACCTCTTCAGTTTCCGGAAAGGCTGGTTCGTGTACACACCGCTGATGGTGATGGCAATGCTTGGGATGGTGATCCTTTGGAAGCGCGCGCGGCATCTCTTCTGGGTCATTGGCATCTTCCTGGTCCTTGATCTCTACATCGTTTCGAGTTGGACCAATTGGTGGTACGCGGGCGGAAGTTTCAGCGCGCGGAGCATGGTGCCAGCATATGTGCTGCTCGCTATCTCGTTGGGTTACCTGATCCAGCAGATCCCAGCGTTGCGCGTGTGGCGCACGATCGCATGGGTCGTGTTACCGCTGCTTGTAGTGCTCAACCTCTTCCAGACCTGGCAATGGAATCGCGGGGTCATCAGCAAGGAACGGATGACGGCCGGGTACTATGCGGCCATCTTCGGTCGAACGAGTGTTCCACCCGATGCACAGCGCTTGCTCCTGGTGGACCGGCCACTGACCGAGGAAGAAGTTCTTAAGGATACACGCGACTATTCCATGCGTGTGCTCTACGAGAACACCTTCGACGATCGCGCGGACAGCGTGTACGTATTGACCGCCGAGGATCCCTTCACACCGGGTCCGGATCTACGGTTCAATGAACTCACCTCGAAGGACCACGCGTGGTTGCGGATCAGTGCGAAGCTCTTCATCACCGATAGCGCCAATGCCCCACCCGTGATCGTTTGCACCTTCCACCATAAAAGTGAGACGTACAAGTACAAGACGTTGTCATGGGATCCGGCCAACGCACCGAAGAACGCGTGGCTCACCACCACCTTCGACTACATCACGCCCGAAGTGCGCTCACTTGAGGACAACTTGAAAGTGTACATCTGGAACCAGCACGGTGGCACGCAACGCGTGGACGATCTGCGCGTGGAGGTGTGGGAGCCGAAGTGATCGTTATTCCGCAGTGATGCGTTCCGTCATGTATCCAACGCATGTGGGATCGGGCCAAACCACGATACCTGTTGCGTTTCCCTGAGCGCGCAACAATGCCTTCGCCTGCGAAAGGCTGTCCACCCGGAAGAGCGTGCGCTTCGCGTACCACTGTGCTTGAGGCTCCGGGGTGAATCGAAAGGTGAATACCGTTTCGTTCGACAATGCCTTGTAGGCGATGTTGTGACCCGATCCCAAGTCATGCGAATAGGAACCTTCCCATGCACTGCGCAACGGATTCGTGTGATAGAAATACAGCACGCCGCCAAGGCAGACAACCAATAGGCCCGGGATCGCCCAACGCGTTGGGAACGTGGCTAGTCCGATGCCCCCGACCACACACAGCAACACTCCTCCCTTCAGTGCCGCGAAATCGTGCTCGGCGTACTGGAGCAAGAGCGCGTGATCGAGCACTACGGGCAGACCAGCTAGCGCAAGGAACAGTGGCCATTGGGTTGAGGCTTCCCGAACTGCTTGGCGGCGAACGACCAGAACTACGAACACTATCAGGATCACCGGCAGGAAACCGGTGCGGTAGTTCACGACCAATTGCACGATGTGCGACCATGTTCCGTGATCCACCACCGTTCCTCGATCGGCGTAGCGGCCCGTGAAATAGGCAAGGAGCGCATCCGCATCCACGACCTGAAGCCAGCGCCACGCGGTGTAGCCAAGGGCCAGCCCTACGCCGAGCACGGCCATGAACATGACGCGTAGCTCCTGCCGTTCGCGCGTGCGCCACCAACGGAATGCGGCGATGCCGAAGAGTGTGATGCCAGCCCACACACCCGGCCAGCTGATGCACGTGGTGATGAACAAAGTGAATCCGGCAAGCAGCGGCCATCGCCAACCTCGGTCTTCGCTCTTGTACATACGCTGCACCACGAGGATGTGCCACACCCATGCGTTCTGCACGAACATGTCGCTCATGTACACGTTGCTGTGGAACCAGAGCGGCGCGGGCATGAAGAGGTAGAGCACCGCTGCGAAGGTCTCGGCGCCGCTCGACCTTGCATCCTGACCGAGCAGTTCGCGCACGATCAAGTACAACGCGATCGCGGTAAGCAAGTGGAAGAACAGGTTGAACAACTGCAACCCGAGCGCATTCGGTTCGCTTCCTGTCACTGCGAAGAGTACATGCGGCAGGTCGTAGGCCAGTGGCGGGTGCGAGAGGTAGTACAACACACCGTTGTGCAAGCCGGGCGCATCGGTGTATCCCGGCGGGATCAGGTCGGCCGGGCCGCTGAAGGTGATGGCCGGTGCGCCATGGTGGTGTGCGAAACCGTCGGTGTGCCAGTTGTGCAGGATGATCAGCACCAACGCCGTACACAGTTCGTGATGAACGCTGAGTGGACGGTTGAGCAAGGGTGCGCGCACCGCCACGCTGATCGCGAAGGCGAGTAGCAACCAGAGCAAATGGCGGCGCGGCATCGCACGAACTTAGACAAGTCCCCGCCTAGCTTTGACCGAAGCGCATGAACCTGACCTCACCCCTACTCCGCTCCGGGCTCGCGCTCCTGTTGTTGGTGGCGGTCGCGTTCGCATTGCACCTCCCGGTCCTCGGGCTCTCCTTCTTCTCGGATGATTTCTCCGTGCTCCACCGGATCGGCGAGAAACGCGACCTCGGCACGGGTTCCTTCTTCCGCCCACTTCCGGATTGGACGCTCTACATCAACTACCTCGTCAGTGGTCCATCGCCTATCGCGTTCCGTTCGATCAACGTATTGCTGCTCGGCTTCAATGCATGGTTGGTCTTCCTGCTCGGCCGCAACCTGTTCGGCGATGACGCCCTGCGTTCACCTGCATTCATCGGCGCATTGTTGTTCGTGTGCTATCCGTTCCACAACGAACCGCAGCTGTGGATCATCGGTCGCAGTACGGCCATGGCCACCTCGTTCACGTTGCTGGCGCTGATCGCCGCAACGAGCCATTCGGATCCGATCACGCGGTGCTTGGTGGTGGGGATCTCCGGCGCACTGGGCGCGATGTGTTACGAGCTTGCATTGCTCCTACCGCTCTTACTTGTCCCACTGGCCATTCTCGCATCACACTACGAAAGCCGCGTACGCTGGACGATGGTGGTGCTCGCCGCTGCGGTCGCTGGATCGAACCTGCTCTTGCGATCCATGCTCACGGGTCATGTGGCGAATACCTACGGTGCGTCCTTCTTTCGGGAAGGCGTGGTCTCCTACTTGGATCGTACGGGCAAGGTCATCGGTCGGCTCTTCCTTCCTCCGAACCACGATCCATCACAACAGGTGTGGCTGTTCGCAGCCTTGGCTTCAGCCTTGGCGCTGACCGTCTTCCTGCTGATCCGCCGAACGGCCAACGAACCCGGGAACCGGAAGCTGATGCTTGTCTTGACCGCGATCACAGGCTTGGCCTGCGGCGTGGCGATCATCGGCGGTGTGAGCACGCGCACCAGCGAGAGCGATCGCTTCCTCTATTTGCCTTCGGCGATCCTCTGCTTGTTGATCGCACTTGTCGTCTTCACCTTGCTGCGCGGATGGATGCGTGTAACCGTGTTGGTCGTGCTGTTGGTCGGGTCCGTGATCGCGATGCGGATGAACCACTTGAATTGGATCGAAGCATCTCGGACGATCGAGCGGATCGTGCAGAGCACACCAATACCACCTGCTGATGGTCGGCTGCTCGTCGTCGGTCTGCCGAGTGATCATCACGGCGCGTTCATCCTTCGGCACGGCTACCGCGAAGCGTTGACCTTCGCGGGCAAGGACGCTTCCGCGATCCACGCGGTGGAAGCGGTTCCACCTTCGCACGTGGATGATGCGGTCATCAACGTCCTGAACACCGAGGATCGTGAAGACACTTTGCACGTCACCGCGAATGATCGGCTATTGATCTGGACCGCAAAGGGATTCGTGCAAGTGCCTCGTTGAAGTTCCGCGGGGTCCGTTGCCATGAACGCGCGAGCATGTAGCTTGGCAGGATGATCCGATCCATCACCCTTTGCGCGTTGGTCGTTTCCCTTTCCGCTTCGGCGCAACCGACCTTGGACCAACGTGCCATCCCGGTCACTGGATCCATCTTCGGATACCACGACATCCCCTTCCTTCCTGCTGGCCGACCGGGCATCGCCATGAAGTGGGACCTCAGTGCGCTGCCCTATGGCACTATCGTACCCTACCAGTGGACCACCACGGACATCGCACCGGGCGCGGGCGCATTCCCCGCGAAAGCCTTGGTGCTGGCCGTGCCGGGCGAACCGACGTCATACTACCAAGCAGGTGACACCGCGCTCTATTGGTTGGGTGCCTATTCAGACAATGCACTCGTCCGATTCGATCCTCCGCTTCCCATCCTGGATCTTCCGTGTTCCTACTTGACCGCTTGGTCGGATTCGGGTGTGGCTGCTGTGACCGGCGCCGGCCGCATCGATATGCGCGTGACCTCCTTGAATGCGCAAGCCGATTCATATGGAACATTGGTGATGCCTTATGGCATTGTGAACAATGTGCTTCGCGTGCGGTATGAACTTACGGTCACTTCGAAGGCCGATCCAAAGACGATCCACCTGCGCGAAGTGCGCTATGCGTGGTATTGCGACCAAACCCCGATGCCATTGTTACTTGTAGTGGAACGCTTCGGATGGCCGCCACCGGAACGCTACATGCGCTGGCTCGATGGTTCGTGGCGCGATGACCCGGCCGCGCTCTTCCGGCCCGTGGAACTGCATCCCTTCCCCGACCCATGCGAGGATCAGGTCGTGGTGGATCTGCCCGCGCTGCGCGCAGACCGCACGGTGATCCAACTGGTGGATGCCGGTGGCCAGATCAGCAAGCAGTGGTCCGTCGAATTCACTTCTCCGGAAAAACGGCGCATGACACTGAGCATGACGGATGTGCCTTCCGGTCAATACACACTGAGTTGGATCGGCACGAACGGGACCCTTGGTAGTTCACGACTGACCAAGCGGTAGCAACGACCCAAGCCCGAGAGATGAAGCACGTGCTTATGACCAGTATCCTCGCGATCATCCTCGTGAACAACGCGGGAGGATAGGACTACGTCCAACCAACTCCTCTGGAAAAGCAGGCCTACAACGGCGTGTACGTAGGGGTTGGAACAGGTCAGGATGTGGGAGGCATCGTTGGAATGCGGCTGACCTATTGGCCTGCGCCGTACTTCGCTGGGTTCATCGGCGGAGGCTGGGCCTTGGTCGGAGCAGGATACAACGGCGGTGTCGAGCTTCGCTTGCCGGGGAAGCGACGAGCCAGTCCATTCCTCGTGGGGATGTACGGCTACAACGCGGTGATCCATGTGCAAGGCAAGGAATCGTTGGATGGCATCTACTACGGACCGACCTTCGGCGGTGGCGTGATGATCAAGCAGCGGTACGACCGGAACTATTGGCGGATCTCCATCAACGTCCCGATCCGATCACAGGAGATGCTGGATGACTGGGAAGCAGTGAAAGCACGCCCTGATGTGGAGGTGAAGGCGGATCTGCTACCGATCACTATCGGTGTCGGATTCCACATTGCCTTGTTGTGATCGGGCGCGCTTTGCGTTACTGAAGGCTGACCGGATCAGCCCCGAAATCCCGAACCCATCTTACTGGCTGCGTTCGGCAGCATCTCCTTCACCGCCGCAACGAGCGCCTTGTCATCGAACCCACACTCGATGTAGAGGTCCTTCTGGCTGCCGTGCTCGATCCAGCGGTCGGGAATGCCGAGGCGCTTCACTTGCGCTTGGTATCCGTGATCGGCCATGAACTCCAGCACAGCGCTGCCCATGCCGCCCATGATGCAACCGTCCTCCACGGTGATGATGTGCTTGTGTGCGCCGAACACTTCGTGCAGGAGCATCTCGTCGATCGGCTTCGCGAAACGCATGTCGTAATGCGCGACGGAATAGCCTTCCTTCTCCAACGCATCGATGCCCGTTGCGGCGATGTTGCCGATGTGCCCGATGCTCAGGACAGCAATGTCACGACCGGAGCGGACCTTCCGGCCAGTGCCGACCTTGATCTCCTTGAAGGGCGTCTTCCATTCGGTCATCACGCCTTCGCCGCGCGGATAGCGGATGCTGAAGGGGCCTTGATCGGGAAGCTGCGCGGTGTACATGAGGTCGCGTAGTTCCTCCTCGTTCATCGGTGCGCTCACCACCATGTTGGGGATGCAGCGGAAGTATGCGATGTCGAAGGCTCCGTGGTGCGTGGGACCATCGGCACCGGCCAAGCCACCACGATCCAAACAAAAGACCACATTCAGCTTCTGCAAGGCCACATCATGCACCACTTGGTCATAGGCGCGCTGCATGAAGGAACTGTAGATGTTGCAGAAAGGCACCATGCCTTGTGTGGCCATGCCTGCACTGAAGGTGACTGCGTGTTGCTCCGCGATACCGACATCGAACGCACGATCGGGCATCGCCTTCATCATGATGTTGAGCGAACAGCCGGAAGGCATGGCGGGCGTTACACCCACGATGCGGGGGTTCTTCTCCGCCAATTCTACGATGCTGTGTCCGAAGACATCCTGGTACCTGGGCGGTTGCGGGCTCCTAGGCACCACCTTGATGATCTCTCCGGTGTCCTTGTTGAAAAGTCCCGGTGCGTGCCAGACCGTGGCGTTGCCCGCTTCGGCCGGGGCATAGCCCTTGCCCTTCACGGTGACCGTGTGCAGGATCTTGGGACCGGGAATGTCGCGCAGGTCGCGCAGCACTTTCACCAGATGGTTCACGTCGTGGCCATCCACGGGGCCGAAGTAGCGGAAGTTCAGGCTCTCGAAGAGGTTGCTCTGTTTCAGCACGGCGGTCTTCACCGCGGCTTCCACCTTCTGGGCGATGGCCTGCGCGTTCGGACCGAACTTGCTGAGCTTGCCGAGCAACTTCCACACCTCGTCCTTCACCTTGTTATAGGTGTGGCTGGTGGTGATGTCCGTGAGGTATTCCTTCAAGGCACCGACGTTCGGGTCGATGCTCATGCAATTGTCGTTAAGCACCACGAGGAAGTCGGTGTTCGCCGTGCCGCCGTGGTTCAGCGCCTCGAAGGCCATACCGGCCGTCATGGCACCATCGCCGATCACGGCCACCACTTGCCGGTCCTTCTCTCCCTTCAACTTACTTCCCACCGCCATGCCCAATGCGGCACCGACGGAAGTGGAACTGTGCCCCACCCCGAACGTGTCGTACTCGCTTTCGCTCCGCTTGGGGAACCCACTGAGTCCTTTGTGGATGCGGTTGGTGTGGAAGACCTCCCGCCGGCCGGTGAGGATCTTATGGCCGTAGGCCTGGTGCCCGACGTCCCATACCAACTGATCGTATGGTGTGTTCAGGACGTAGTGCAGGGCCACCGTGAGTTCCACCACGCCGAGGCTGGCACCGAAGTGGCCGCCCTTCACACTCACCAGGTCGATGATGTAGTTCCGCAGCTCGGTACATACCTGCTGAAGCTGGTCCTCCTCCAACCGACGCAGGTCCTCGGGGAACACGATGTGGCTGAGCAAGGGGTAGGCGGCGCTCGGGTCGCTCATAACGGCAAGTGAACAAATGTAACGGGCTGAAAGTTCGCGGAGGGTATGGATCCCGGCGCACAACGGAAGTCATCGATCGGTATTGCTTCGCGCGTTGGTGCTGATACTACATTTGGCGACCCGCAAAAGAGCGTTCCGTGCTACTCCAGACCGTTTCCTCTCCGTCGGACTACCTGCCCATCGTGATGCAGACGCTCATCGCGGTCGGCTTCGTGGGCTTCGCCCTCGCCGCCTCCGCGTTCTTGGGTCCCAAGGTGAGGGGCAAACAGAAGCTGGAGAATTTCGAGAGCGGGATCGAACAACACGGCAACGCGCGCACGCCGTTCTCCGTGAAGTACCTGCTGATCGCGATCCTCTTCGTGCTCTTCGATGTGGAAGTGATCTTCCTCTATCCGTGGGCGGTTACCTTCAAGGAGTTGGGACTGATCGGATTCGTGGAGATGGTGGTCTTCGTCAGCTTCGTGCTGGCGGGCCTCTACTACGTGTTACGCAAGGGTGTAATGAAGATCGAATGAGCGAAGAACGCGGTATCGAACGGCTGAAGCCGACCATCGTAGCGCCACCGGAGGGGCATTCCGGATCGGGTTTCTTCGCCACGCGTATGGATCAGGCCGTCGGACTTGCCCGCAAGAACAGCTTGTGGCCGCTACCCTTCGCTACCAGCTGCTGCGGCATCGAGTTCATGAGCGTGATGAGTTCGCACTACGACCTCAGCCGATTCGGTATGGAGCGCCTCAGCTTCAGTCCACGCCAGAGCGACCTACTGATGGTCATGGGCACCATCGCCAAGAAGATGGCCCCGGTCCTGCGCACCGTTTACATGCAGATGGCCGAGCCGAAGTGGGTACTGAGCATGGGTGCGTGCGCATGCACAGGTGGCATTTTCGACACGTACAGTGTTTTGCAGGGCATCGACCGCGTGATCCCGGTGGATGTATACATCCCCGGCTGCCCACCACGACCCGAACAGATCATCGATGGCATCCTGAAGATCCAGGACCTGGCCGCGAACGAAAGTCTTCGCCGCCGCTACAGCAAGGAGTACGAGGACCTCATGACCAAATACGCCATTGACTAGAATGCAATTGGCCGCAAAGACGCAAAGACGCAAAGCGGGAACACCCTGGACGACGATGACCCGTTGCGGCATTTCAACTCTTCTTTGCGCCTTCGCGCCTTCGCGGCTAACCCTATCATCCGACCTCTGAACGATGCCTGGATTCGTGGTGAAAGCCGAGCGCGATCAATTGGTGAAGGACCGGATGGGGGCCCTCGGTGAGAAGATCACGGGGATCACACAAGAAGCGGATATGCTTTGTGTGCATGTGAAGAAGGATGCGTTGCACGATCTATTGCGCACGCTTCGTGATGAACTCGGTTTCGGTTTCCTTACCACGTGCTGCGGTATGCACTTCCCGGGGGAAGCGCAGGATTTCGGACTGGTGTACCACTTGCACAACATGCGCCAGGGTCACCGCATCCGGGTGAAGTGCCGCACCACATTGAACGATCTCGAGTTCCAGACCGCGACCGACCTCTGGCCCGCCGCCAATTGGATGGAGCGCGAGGCGTGGGACTTCTTCGGGATCAAGTTCAAGGGACACCCCAATTTGAAGCGGATCCTGAACATGGAGGACTTCCCGGCGTTCCCCTTGAGAAAGGACTATCCGCTGGAAGACCCGACCAGAAGGGACAAGGACGATAAGATGTTCGGCCGATGAAAGAGCGCGAGAAACCCGACTTCTGGCAGAAGGACCTGGTACAAGGTCGCGACTTGCGCGAGTTGACAACACTCAACCTCGGCCCCACGCACCCGGCCACACACGGCATCTTCCAGAACGTGCTCACCCTCGATGGCGAGATCATCCTGGATACCGAGCAGACCATCGGCTATATCCACCGCGCCTTCGAAAAGATCGCCGAGCGCCGCCCGTTCTACCAGATCACCACGCTCACGGACCGGATGAACTACTGCAGTGCCCCCATCAACAACATGGGCTGGCACATGACAGTGGAGAAGCTCCTGGGCATCGAACTGCCGAAGCGCGTGGAATACATGCGGGTGATCATCATGGAGTTGGCACGGATCTCCGATCACGTCATCTGCAACACCATCATCGGACAGGACGCCGGAGCCACCACGCCGTTCCTCTATGTGTACCAGTGGCGGGAGCGGATCTACGAGGTTTACGAGGAGATCTGCGGCGCGCGGCTTACCACCAACATGGGCCGCATCGGCGGTTGGGAGCGCAACTTCAGCGATATCGTCTGGAAGAAGATCCGCGCCATTGTGAAGGAGATGCCGGCCGGGTTGAAGGAATTCGAGAAGATGCTGGTGCGCAACCGGATCTTCATGGACCGCACCATTGATTGCGGACCCCTCCCTGCCGATCGTGCGCTGGCCTACGGCTTCACCGGACCGAACCTCCGCGCGTGCGGCGTGGACTACGATGTCCGGGTGGCCGATCCATACTGCAGCTACCAGGACTTCAACTTCATTGTTCCCATCGGTCAGAACGGCGACACCTACGATCGCTTCATGGTGCGTGAGCAGGAGATGTGGGAGAGCCTGTCCATTATCCAGCAGGCGATGGACAAGCTCGACGCGATGAGCGACAAGACCACGTTCCGCGCGGATGTGCCCGAGTGGCTGCTCCCGCCGAAGGAAGAAGTGTACAACGAGATGGAGGCGCTCATTTGGCACTTCAAGATCGTGATGGGCGAAACGGATATTCCGGTTGGCGAAGTGTACCACTGCGTGGAAGGCGGCAACGGTGAACTCGGATTCTACTTGGTGAGTGATGGCGGGCGCACGCCCTTCCGCCTGCACTTGCGCCGACCCTGCTTCATCTATTACCAGGCCTTCCCGGAAATGATCAAAGGCGGCATGTTGAGCGATGCGATCCTCACCATGAGCAGTTTGAACGTGATCGCAGGAGAATTGGACGCATGAGCGCTCGCACCCGACCCATCACCACCACGGCTGGTACGCGGCCCTTCGCCTTCAGTGAAGCGGCGCTTGCGGAGTGCAAAGCCTTGATGGCACGCTACCCCGAAGGCCGGAGCAAGAGCGCGTTGATCCCCATCCTGCACATCGCGCAGAGCGAGAACGACGGCTGGCTCAGCGTGAACGCGATGGATGCTGTTGCGCACGTCATGGGCTTGCAGCACATCGAGGTGTATGAAGTGGCCAGCTTCTACAGCATGTTCAACCTGCATCCGGTGGGCACCTACGTGTTGGATGTGTGCAGGACCGCGCCATGTATGCTTCGCGGCAGCGATGACCTGATCGCCCACTTGGAGAAGAAACTGGGCGTACACTGCGGCGAAACGACCAAGGACGGTATGTTCACCCTGAAAGGCGTGGAATGCCTCGGCAGCTGTGGTACCGCTCCGATGTTGCAATGCGGCGCGGGCTATCACGAGAAGCTCACGATCGAAAGCGCCGATGCTTTGATCGATGCCTTACGCGCTCGGAACCAACGGACCAATTACACGGACCAATGAGCTGTTGGCAGTTAACAGTCGACAGTCGGCACCCGCGCAACCTCGCGGCACCGAATGCTCGCTTCGTTCTCTGTGCCCTCTGCTCCTCTGCGGTTAGATCTTCTGCGTTCCAATGAGCCGCAAACTCCTCTTCGAACACATCGCCACCCCCGGTATCCGCGGGCTGGAAGGCTATCGCGCGAACGGCGGCTACCGCAGCGTGGAGAAGGCGCTGCGGACGATGAGTCCCGAAGCCGTGCTGGAGGAAGTGAAGAAGAGCGGACTGCGTGGTCGTGGTGGCGCTGGCTTCCCGACGGGACTGAAGTGGAGCTTCCTCGCGAAGCCTGAAGGTGTGCCGCGCTACCTCGTAGTGAACGCCGACGAGAGCGAGCCCGGCACCTTCAAGGACCGCTACCTCATGGAGCGGATCCCGCACATGCTCATCGAGGGGATGATCACGAGCAGCTTCGCAATGGGCGCGCACACGAGCTACATCTACATCCGTGGTGAATACTTCTACGTCGCCCGGATCATCGAACAAGCGATCGCCGAAGCGCGCGCCGCAGGATGGCTGGGAAAGAACATCCTGGGCAGCGGCTTCGATCACGAGATCCACGTGCAGGTGGGAGCAGGTGCGTACATCTGCGGTGAAGAGACCGCACTACTTGAAAGCCTCGAAGGCAAACGCGGCAACCCGCGGATCAAGCCGCCCTTCCCTGCAGTGATGGGTCTTTACAACTGCCCGACCGTGGTGAACAATGTGGAGACCATCGCAGCTGTGGTGCCCATTGTGAACGATGGCGGCGAGGAGTACGCCAAGATCGGGATCGGTAAGAGCGCGGGAACCAAACTGATCAGTGCAGGCGGCAACGTCAAGCGGCCGGGCGTGTACGAGATCGACCTCGGCATCACCTGCGACGAGTTCATCAACAGTGATGAGTACTGCGGCGGTGTGGAAGGGCGCGCATTCAAAGCCGTGGTACCCGGCGGCAGCAGCGTGCCCATCATTCCTTACGAACTGTTCCTGAAGACCGCTACTGGCGAGAGCCGCTTGATGACGTACGAGAGCTTGGCCGATGGTGGTTTCGCGACCGGGACCATGATGGGTTCCGGTGGTTTCTACGCCTACAACGATGCGCAGTGCATCGTGCGCAGCACGTGGAACCACGCGCGCTTCTACAGCCACGAAAGTTGTGGACAGTGCAGTCCGTGTCGCGAAGGCACCGGCTGGATGGAGAAGATCCTGCACCGTCTGGAGCACGGCGAAGGCCGCTCGGAGGACATCGACCTGCTGTGGGACGTGCAGCGGAAGATCGAAGGCAACACCATCTGCCCGCTGGGCGATGCAGCCGCGTGGCCAGTGGCTTCGGCGATCCGCCACTTCCGCGATGAATTCGAATATCACATCCGGTTCCCGCAGAAAGTGAAGGATCCGAAGCACTTCGAGAAGGAACCTTTCGCGCGAAACCCCAAATTCGCGACCGCTTAACCATGCCCAAGGTCACCATCGACGGCGTAATGATCGAAGTCCCGGAAGGGACCACGATCCTGCAAGCGGCACGCATGATCGGCGAGCGCAACAAGGCCGACCGCCATGTGGTGCCACCGGCCATGTGCTACTACACCAACTTGAAGACGAGCGGTGGGTACTGCCGTTCATGCCTCGTGAAGGTGAGCAAGGGCAGTGATCGCGATCCGCGCCCCATGCCCAAGCCGGTGGCCAGTTGCCGCACGAACGTGATGGATGGCATGGAGGTGCAGAACACCACCAGCCCCGAACTGCTCGATGCGCGCAAAGGCGTGGTGGAGTTCCTGTTGATCAACCACCCGCTGGATTGCCCGATCTGCGATCAGGCCGGGGAGTGCCACTTGCAGGACCTCAGCTACGAGAACGGCACGGAAGCGAGCCGCTACGAATTCGAGCGACGCACCTTCGTGCCCATCGACATCGGCGATACGATCAAGCTGCACATGACGCGCTGCATCCTCTGCTACCGCTGTGTGAAGGTGGCGGACCAGATCGCCCGATGGGCGTGTGCATGGGGTGATCAACCGCGGCGATGTGAGCGAGATCAGCACCTACATCCAGAACGTGGTGGATAACGACTTCAGCGGGAACATGATCGATGTGTGCCCGGTGGGTGCGCTCACCGACAGGACCTTCCGCTTCGCCAGCCGGGTGTGGTTCACCAAGCCGGAGGATGCGCATCGCTCGTGCGAAAGGTGCAGTGGCAGGGTCGTGTTGTGGCTGAAGGGGAATGAAGTCCTTCGCGTGACCGGCCGCAAGGACCAGTGGGGTGAAGTGAAGGAGTTCATTTGCAACACCTGCCGTTTCGAGAAGAAGGATCTCGCCGATTGGAAAGTGGAAGGCCCTCGGCATATCGATCGTCACAGCGTGATCGGCCAGGGACACTATGAACTGGAGACCAAGCAGCAATTGCTTAAAGCGCCAGCACCGAACGTGCCTGAACTCGTCCGCAACAAGGAACTGAAGGAACGATGATCGCCACCGCCATCTTCCTGTTAGTGCTCTTCGTGATCACGCTTTCAGTGGCGGCGTATTCCACCTATGGTGAGCGCAAGGTCGCTGCCTTCCTTCAGGATCGCATCGGCCCGAACCGTGCGGGGCCTTTCGGGATCCTGCAACCACTTGCCGATGGAACGAAGATGTTCATGAAGGAGGACTTCGTTCCACTCCATGCGAACAAGAAACTCTTCCTTCTAGGACCGGCGATCGCCATGATCACTGCGCTGTTGACCGGAGTAGTGATCCCATGGGGTGGTACGCTCACGGTCTTCGGCACCACCATCAATCTGCAAGGCGCGGACCCCGAGATCGGCATCCTCTATGTGTTCGCGATGGTAAGCATCGGCGTGTACGGCATCATGCTCGGCGGTTGGGCCAGCAACAACAAGTTCGCGTTGCTGGGCGCTGTGCGCGCCGCGAGCCAGATGGTGAGCTACGAACTCGGCATGGGTCTGAGCATCGTGGCGCTGGTGATGCTTACCGGCACGTTGAGCCTAAGCGGGATCGTGGACTACCAGATCGCGCACGGCTGGGGCATCATTCAACAACCGCTCGGATTCCTGCTGTTCCTCGTGTGCGCCTTCGCCGAGACCAACCGCGCACCCTTCGACATGCCCGAGTGTGAGACGGAGCTCGTGGGCGGCTATCACACGGAGTTCAGCAGCATGCGCCTGGGCTTCTACCTCTTCGCGGAGTACACCAACATGTTCATCAGCAGCGCGGTGATCTCCACGCTGTACTTCGGCGGTTACCATGTGCCGGGCCTGGCATCCTTGGGCCTCGATCCGAACGTGGCGGCGATCATCGGTGTCGCGGCGATGTTCGCCAAGACCTTCTTCTTCATCTTCTTCTTCATGTGGGTGCGTTGGTCGGTGCCTCGCTTCCGCTTCGACCAGTTGATGAACCTGGGTTGGAAGAAGCTGATCCCCTTGGGTATCCTGAACATCCTGCTCACTGGCGGCATCCATTACCTCTTCAACCACTGAGATGGGCGCCGCGATGACACCGCTGACGAACCGCTCCCGCGTGGTGAGCAACAAGAAGATGACGCTCATGGAGCGCATCTACCTGCCCGAGATCGTTCGCGGCCTGTCCATCACCATCCGCCACTTCCTCCGCAAGAAACCCACGATCAAATACCCGGAGCAGAAGCGGCCCATCGCGGAGATCTATAGGGGCCAACACATCTTGAAACGCGACGAGAAGGGACGCGAGCGCTGCACGGCCTGTGGGCTATGCGCCGTGGCCTGTCCGGCGGAAGCGATCACGATGGTGGCTGCCGAGCGCAAGCCGGGCGAAGAGCATTTGTACCGCGAGGAGAAGTACGCCCGCATCTATGAGATCGACATGCTGCGGTGCATCTTCTGTGGCGATTGCGAAGAGGCCTGCCCGAAGGAGGCCATCTTCCTTACGGACCGTATCGTTCAAGCGGATTACTTGCGCATGCCCTTCGTGTTCGGGAAGGATGAACTGGTGGAGCCCATGGATCCCACGAAACGTGTGGACGTGAGCAAGCGCCAGACGCCGGACGTGATCACGTTCAAACAGGAAAATCGTTACGCGCACAATCGTTAGGACCGGATGCTCGCGTTCTTCTACCTCTTCGCCGCCATCAGCATCATCAGTGCGCTGATCGTCGTGAGCGCGCGCAGCCCGATCAATAGCGTGATCGCGCTGGTGGTCTGCTTCCTCAGCATCGCCGGGCACTACATCCTGCTGAATGCCCAGTTCCTGGCGATGGTCCACATCATCGTATACACCGGCGCGATCATGGTGCTCTTCCTCTTTGTGATCATGCTCCTGAACCTGAACAAGGCCACCGAACCGATGAAGACCTTGGGCACGCGCGTGGCAGCGGTACTTGCGGGCGGCTTGTTCTTCCTCACACTTATGGCGGCCATTCGTCATGGGATCAACATCACACCCGCGAATGAATTCGACCCTGGCGTCGGTCTCGTGCGCAGTGTCGGACTATCCCTCTTTAAGGAGTTCCTCCTTCCGTTCGAGGTGAGCAGCGTGCTCTTCCTCAGTGCGATGGTGGGCGTGGTGATGTTGGCGAAGAAGGAAAAGGCCTCACCCCCTCTCCCAAGGATGTCGTGGATCAAATGGACCCCAGCAAGGCTTGACGATGAACGAAGGCATCATCACCGCCATTCGTGTTGTTCCGCTGGAGCACTACGTGATCCTGAGCTTCCTCTTGTTCAGCATCGGCATAGCCGGTGTGGTGTTCCGTCGCAACACGATCATCATCCTCATGTGCCTGGAGTTGATGTTCAATAGTGTGAACCTCTTGCTCACGGCGTTCAGCGCATACCACAGCGATCCGCGGGCACAGGTCTTCGTGTTCTTCATCATGCTCGTGGCCGCTGCGGAAGTGACCGTCGGCTTGGCCATCCTGGTGATGATGAAGCGCAATGTGGATAGTGTGGACGTGAACCAATTGAACCGCTTGAAATGGTGATGACGGACCTCCTCGCGGTGTTGGTCCCCGCCCTGCCATTGGCGGGGGCGGTCCTGTTGTCCGCCTTGCGTCGCAAGCTCAGCGCGACCGTCGCAGGCTCGATCGCCACGGCGCTGATCGCGATCTCCTTCGTTGCCACGGTCATCCTCTTCTCCGGGTTCGATACCGAAGCCGGTGGGCGCACTGTGCGGATCCTGGATTGGCTCAACATCACGGGCATGGATATCCCGTTGGCGCTGCGCATCGATGCGTTGTCGTTGACGATGATGTTGATCGTGACCGGCGTGGGTGCACTGATCCACCTCTACTCCATCGGGTACATGCACGACGACGAGCGCGCACCGACCTTCTTCGCGCAGCTGAACCTGTTCAGCTTCGCGATGCTGATGTTGGTGATGGGCTCCAACTTCCTCGTGACCTTCATCGGTTGGGAAGGCGTCGGTCTGTGCAGTTACCTCCTCATCGGTTTCTGGTACACCAAGCCGGATTACAACTACGCTGCGCGGAAGGCCTTCGTCATGAACCGCATCGGCGATGTGGGCATGGTGCTCGCCATGGCGCTGCTCTTCCATTTCCTCGGCACCTTGGAATACGCCGCAGTGATGGAACAGGCACACTCGATCCCCGCATGGGGGCTGCTCGCCATCACGCTCCTGCTCTTCTTCGGGGCCACGGGTAAGAGCGCGCAGATCCCGCTCTTCACCTGGCTGCCCGATGCGATGGCGGGTCCCACGCCGGTGAGCGCACTGATCCATGCCGCCACCATGGTCACCGCTGGCGTCTTCCTTGTGGTGCGCAGCTCGGTACTCTTCGACCTGGTGCCGTACACCCGCGATGTGATCCTGTGGACCGGAACAGCGACCGCATTGCTCGCAGCCACCATCGGCCTCTTCCAGAACGACATCAAGAAAGTACTCGCGTATTCCACGGTGAGCCAGTTGGGCTACATGTTCGCGGCGCTCGGCATGGGCGCGTACAGCGCGGCCATGTTCCATGTGACCACGCACGCCTTCTTCAAAGCCCTGCTCTTCCTGGCTGCCGGTAGTGTGATCCACGCCTTGGGCGGCGAACAGGACATCCGGAAGATGGGCGGGTTGAAAGGCTCGATCAAGATCACCTTCGTCACCTTCTTCATCGGCACCATCGCGATCTCCGGACTTCCGCTGATGAGCGGCTTCTTCAGCAAGGACCTCATCCTTGCCCATGCCTTCCAACATTCGCCCGTGGCTTTCGGGCTGCTGGTGTTCGGTGCGGTGCTCACCACGTTCTACATGTTCCGCCTGCTGTTCCTGGTGTTCTATGGAACATATCGCGGCAAGGCGCATGCGCACGAAAGTCCGCTTACGATGACGGTGCCGTTGATGGTGCTGGCCGTGTTGAGCGTGGTCGGTGGGGCGTTGAACCTGCCGCACCTCTTCGGCGGGCACGAGCCGATGAAGCACTTTCTGGAAAGTGCAGCCGCTGCGATCCGGTCCGAGGAGATCGAACTGAGCGCATCGACCGAATGGATCCTGATGGGGATCACAGCAGTGCTTGTGTTCACGACGATCGCCTTCGCCTATGGCCGCTTCGTGAAGCGTACCACCTTGGAGGGCGATGAAGCCGACATGCCGCTCTTGAAGCGCCTGATCGCACAGCGCTGGCGCGTGGATGAACTGTATGCTGCGCTCTTCGAGAAACCCTACGGCTGGTTAAGTGAACACTTTCATTCCATCGGCGAGTTGCGGATCATGGTCCCCTTGCAGAACGGCGTGGGCGAAGCCGCGCTGCGTGTGGGCAACGTGGTGCGCAAACTGCAGACCGGTAACGCGAGTTTCCATCTGCTGGCCATGGTCGCGGGCATCATCCTCTTTCTCGTCATCACCCTCCTGAGCAACTGAGATGATCGCCGCGCTCCTCCTGCTCATCCCCTTCCTCGCAGCCACACTATTGGTGGTCCTTCGACCTACGAAGCATGCGCGTTCCGTGGCGCTGATCTCGTCCTTGGCAACGTTGGTGGTGGTTCTGATGGCATGGGCCACATACGCTGGATCCCCTGTGGTTCTCGCTGATCATGATTGGGTGCCTGCGTGGGGCCTGCGTTTCGTGATGGGCTACGATGGCGTGGGCTTGTTGATGCTGATCCTCACTGCGGTGGTGTTCCCGTTCATCATCGGTACCAAATACGGGGAGAAGTTGCAGCATCCCTCCTTGGTGAATGCATTGCTCCTATACACGCAGACCTTCCTCCTCGGTGTGTTCATGGCGCAGAATGCGTTGCTCTTCTACATCTTCTATGAGCTCACACTGATCCCGGTCTTCTTCCTGCTCTTGTATTGGGGAGGGGAACGGCGACGTGCGATCACGATCCGCTTCTTCATCTACACCCTGCTCGGTGGGCTGTCCCTTCTTTTCGGGATCATCTATTGCATGTCCCAGGGTCCGACGATGAACAGCGACTTCTCGGCACTCGCTGCGCTGAACCTTCCGATCGGTGTGCAGCACTGGCTCTTCTGGGTGCTCTTCCTCGCTTTCGCGATCAAGCTGCCCATCTTCCCCTTCCACAGTTGGCAACCGGATACGTACACCATGGCCCCGATGCAGGGCACCATGGTCCTGGCCGCCGTGATGCTGAAGATGGGACTGTACGGCGTGATCAAGCTCGTCTTCCCGATCGTGCCCGATGGAGTGGCCTTCTGGCGTGAAACGGTGATCGCCCTCAGCCTGATCGGCGCCGTGTACGGTGGTATCATCGCATTCCGCCAATGGGACCTGAAGCGCCTGATCGCGTACTCTTCGCTGAGCCACGTCGGGTTGATATGCGCCGGACTCTTCGCGTGGAACAGCTACGGTATCACCGGGTCGCTCTACCAAGCCTTCGCACACTCCATCCTGGTGCTATGCACGTTATACCTGTGCAGCGCACTGAAGGAGCGCGTGGGTAGCAGCGAGATGGGCGCGATGGGCGGTTTGAAAGTGCGCACACCACGACTCGCGGCCTTGTTCCTGCTCGTGCTGCTGAATGCGGTGGCGCTGCCGTTAACGCAGAGCTTCATCGGTGAGTGGCTCATGTTCCTCGGCTTGTGGCAGGTACACTCCTGGCTCGCGGTCGTTGCGGTAAGCACGATCGTATTGGGTGCCATCTACATGCTCTACGCCTACCAGCGCGTGATGCTCGGTCCGGACAAGTGGCAGTTGGAGATGCCCGATGCATCGAACCGCGACCACCTGTTCCTGGTCACGCTGATCGCGATCACGTTGATCCTTGGGGTGTACCCTGCGCCGATCCTCGATCTCGTGGATCCTTCCGTTCAACTTCTTCTAAGCAGCTTGCCCTAGACGATGAGCGCCCTGATCCTGATCTCCGTGCTCGGCGTGGTGCTGCTGTACCTCGGCTTCGGGGACAACCGTAAGTGGTTGGCGCCGGTCGGGATACTCGGACTGCTCGCAGCGTTGACCATGTTGCTCTGCAATTGGAATGTGGAGAGTCCTTTGTTCGCAGGCATGTTGAAGTTCGATGGCTACGCGATGGCATTCGACATGTCGCTGATCCTGCTTACAGTGCTCCTCTTCCTGTTCGGCATCGACTACTATGCCCGGATGCGAGAGAACGTCGCGGAGCAGTATGCGTTAATGTTGTTCTCCCTCGTCGGCGGGTTGATGCTCACGAGCTTCACCAATCTGCTCGTTCTTTTCTTGGGGATCGAGATCCTGAGCATCCCACTGTTCATCCTTGCGGGTGGAAAGCGCGACAGCTTCCGCAGCGGTGAGGCGGCCTTCAAGTACTTCCTGCAAGGATCCTTCGCCTCAGGATTCCTGCTCCTCGGCATCGCTCTGATCTATGGAAGCACGGCCTCCTTCGACCTTGCGACGGTGCAAGCCGCGGTCGGCACATCCGCCGGGCAAGGCAACATGCTCATGCTGCTCGGCCTGTTCTTCACCATCGTCGGGGTTTCATTCAAGGTGGCAGCTGTGCCGTTCCATTTCTGGAATCCGGATGTGTACGAAGGTGCGCCAACGCTTGTAACCGCCTTCATGAGCACCGTGGTGAAGACCGCCGCGTTCGCGGGTTTCTACCGCTTGATCGAATACATGCATCTACCGGACGCGGTGCAGACCATGCTCGTGGTGGTGACGGTCTGCACACTCTTCCTCGGCAACATCGTGGCGTTGCGCCAGACCCAGTTCAAGCGCCTGATGGCGTATTCGAGCATCGCGCACACCGGCTTCCTGCTGATCATTTTCCTCGGGATCAGTGAGCGTACCTCCGGCGTGTTGTACTACTACCTCACCACGTACTCTATCGCCACGGTAGGGCTTTTCGTGGTCCTCACCCTGGCCAAGCGCGCCGCGAATGGCGACGAGAACATCCGGATCTTCCGGGGGCTTTTCCGTAGTGCGCCTTGGTTGGCCATCGCGACCATGTTGCTCCTGCTTTCCCTCGCAGGGATTCCGCTCACCGCCGGCTTCGTGGCGAAGTATCGTGTGTTCGCGTTGGGTATCGAGACCGGCTACGTGGGCGTCACGGCTTTCGCGGTGGTGATGGCGCTGGTGGGCATCTACTACTACGTCATGGTGATCCGGGAAGCCTTCACCCCCAGCGAGCGCGGACCCCAATTGGTGGTGGCGCCGGTGAACTGGCTCGTGATCTCGTTCTGCGGCGTGGCGGTGGTGCTGCTGGGGTTGATGCCGGGGTTGATGGGGCCGAGGGGGCCCGGGGGGCCGCCCCCCCCCGGCGCCGCTCCCCCGGCCGGCCCGGGGGCGGGGGGGGGGGGGGGGCCGGGGGGGGGCGGGCGGCCCGGGGGCGGGGGGGGGGGGGGGGGGGGGGGCGGGGGGCGCTACGGCCGGGGGGGGGTTGTTGGGGGGGGGGGGGGGCGGGGGGGGGCCGGGCCGGGCGGTGGCCCCCCGAACCGGCGGCCCCCTCCTGGTGGGGGGGGGGGGGGGGGGGCGGGCGCGGGGCGGGGGGGCCCGCGGGGGGCGGGGCCGGGCACCCAACCCGCCCCCCCCCCCGGGGGCGGGCATGTGCGCTCCTGCTCGCATTGTTCGGTCGATAACCAAAGCCCTTTCGCTTCTGGGCAGAACCGCAGCATAGCCTCTCGACTGCAAGCAGTCTCGCCTAAAGCAGTTGAACTCATCCGCGACGCCCACCTTCTTGCGCTGCGCCAGCAGGAGCCCTCATTCAATAACTCAACATAGGACCCGAGTTGCCCATTCTCGTTCTCGATATATCCGGTAGTTCCATTCCGATCTATCCGTTCGGAACTTTGTCATTCCGCTCAGACCATTCTAAGACAACGCGATCCGGCCACCCCTCCTGAATCAGGCCCACGACCACTTCGACACGACGAGCATTCCCATTCGGATAGAAGCTCAGTATTGCCCCTTCGGTCGGTCCGCCAAGATCCTATCAAACTGCCCGGTTGCATCTACCTCTGCCGTAATTGGATGAACAACTACCGCACTTCCATATCCAGAAGAGTCAACTCTCGTCTCGAAGACCTGAGCAGGGCATCGAAAAACAAGCCCGAACGCGACGACGGTCAAATATCTCATCCCGTGAACAACGCGTCCGCCCAAGGATCAGTGCTTCAGATCCCCTCCCACTTGCTCACCACGCTTGTGGCGATCGCATTGCCGGCACGTTGGTGGCGCTGCGGCCCGTGGTTCAGGATCTCTACATTTGAACTATGGGCAAGCTCGCGGAAAAGAAGATCGCTGTCGTCGAACGCATTCTTCGAACAGAGGACCCTGGTATCATCGACTCGGTGGATGAATTGCTTGATCGGGGATCCTTCGCTCTATCAGCCGCCCAACAAAAGGAGCTCGACGAGATCCGGGCGAAGCATCTGTCCGGCGATGGTGGTTCAAGCCCTTGGCCAGAAGCCCGTAAGCGGATCCTTCGCAAGCTGCGCAAATGAAATGGCGGCTCGACCTGAGGCGTGAGGCCGAAGTCGACATCCTCTCTGCCGCATCGTGGTATCAGTCCAAAAGCCCCGGCGTCGAATTGCGCTTTGTGCAAGAGGTGGATGATTGTGTGGCCTTTATCATGAGCAATCCTCGCGGGCCGGCGTTGGTCAATCGGACCGATCGGCAATTCCCGCTGAAGACCTTCCCTTTTCACGTAGTATTCACGATCGTCGTCGATGTGGTGCTAATCATGCGCGTTTACCACATGAAACGTGACCCACGGCGGAGGGTCGCGCGAACCATGCGCCGCAGACGCTAGTGCCCCAACTCCCCCTCCCACTTACTCATCGCACTGGTGGCGATCGCATTGCCCAAAACGTTGGTGGCGCTGGTGAATTGGCTGGTGCTCTCATTCTGCGGGGTGGCCGTGGTGCTGCTTGGCTTATTGCCGGGGTTGTTGAAGTAGGATCACCCCCTTCGCCTTCTGCTGGATCGCCGACCGACGATGTCGATCAGCCTTGCTTCAGCGCCAGCTTGCTATTCCTGTACCCGTACGCGAAGTAGCAGCACAGCCCGATGATCAACCACGCGGCGAACCACGCCCAATTGCTCACGGCCATGCCGGTAAGGAGGTAACAGCACGACGTGAGGCCAAGCACTGGGATCAAGGACCAATCCTTCACGTGCGCCAATACAGCGATGATGAGCGCCAACGGCCAGAACACAAGCAACGAGATGTTCTGTTGAGCGTTCTCGTGCGAGACATCCAGTAGATCCGTGAAGTAGCCGGGCACAAAGACAAGCACTGCGGCGAAGGATGCCGCGTAGAGCACAGGAGTCGTCCACCGGCTGTTCATGTGCGGCAGGTGGAAGCGTCCCTTCTCCTTCTCGCGGCGCGGCAGCATGAGCACCCCGCCGCAGACCAGCACAAAAGCAAAGAGTGTAGCGATGCTGGTGAAGTCGAGGATGAAGTTCTCGTCCGTGAAGAAGATCGGGACCCCCACTACCAGACCCGTCATGATCGTACTGAAACCGGGTGTCTTGTACTTCGGGTGAATACTCGAAAAGCGCTTCGGCAGTAAGCCATCGCGGCTCATGCTCATCCAGATCCTCGGTTGCCCCATCTGGAAGACGAGCAGCACGCTGGTCATCGCCACCACTGCTCCAATGCTCACGATGAAGAGCATCCACTTCACCCCGCGCAGTTCGAAGACCTCCGCAAGCGGATCACTCACGCCAAGTAAGGACCAATCCACCATGCCAGTGAGGACGAGGGCCAGTGCGATGTATACCGTGGTGCAGATCACCAGGGAATAGATCATCCCGCGGGGCAGATCGCGCTGCGGGTTCTTGCTCTCCTCCGCCAAGGTGCTCACCGCATCGAAGCCGATGTAGGCGAAGAAGACCGCGCTCACGCCCGCCATCACACCACCGAAGCCGTTGGGCATGAAGGGCGTCCAGTTCGAGATATCGACGTAAGTGATGCCCACGATGATCACCAATACGATGATCGCCAGCTTCACCATCACCATGGCGTTGCTCACATTGCGGCTCTCCTTTACGCCGACATATACAAGCCATGTGATGAGCGTATTGATGACCACAGCGGGCAGATCGAAGATGATGCGCAAGCTGCCGACCATCGGCGCCGCGTTCCATGCGAGCAATCCTTCACCTGCGGTGCCTGCATCGAACGCCGCGTGCGCGCTGCGATAGTTCGTGGACAACCATTCCGGCATGTGCAAGCCGAAGCCTTCGAGCAAATTGGTGAAGTAGCCACTCCAACTAAAGGCCACGTAGATGTTGCCGATGCTGTACTCCATGAGCAACGCCCAGCCGATGATCCACGCGAAGAGCTCCCCGAAGCTCACATAGGCATAGGTGTACGCACTTCCGCTCGCGGGGACGCGCGCCGCGAACTCCGCGTAGCACAGCGCGGTGAAACCGCACGCGATCCCGCAGATCACAAAGAGCATGATCACGCCCGGCCCACCGCTGAAGCAGGCCTGGCCCATGCTGCTGAAACTGCCCGCACCGATGATGGCCGCGATCCCGAAGAAGGTGAGATCGCGAACAGTGAGGTGACGACCAAGCGCGTCGCCGCCGTGGATCTCTCCTTCCGATCCGGAGACGGTATCAATGGGTTTCTTTCGGAAGAGGCTTGTACGCATGCCGTCGAATGTACGCGGCTGTCCTGCGAAAAGCAGAAGAGGGCCGTGCGGCCCTCTTCAACGGTGATAAGTCCCTGTTCTATGGAAGCTCGCACGCACCCGTATGCACGTCCTTCAAGTCCTTGCTGAGAAGCATGTCGTTCGCGATCTTGGTGTTGGCCGTTCCCGCGTTCGTGGCCTTCACCTTCTCGAACCAGCACTTCGCCATGGTCAGATCCTTGGTGCTATAGAAGTGATAGAAACCAAGGTAGAAGTACGCCTCCTCCGCATCCGATGGCGACTTGGTGACCTCTTCCGGTTTCATTCTTCGCGTCACCTCCTCATAGTATGTGTGTGCCTGCCATGTCTTCTTCTCCGGGTCGAGTCCCACATTCGCACGCGCCCGGCCGAGATACCCTTGGTAGATGTTCGGCTGCTTGGTGATGTACTCCGCCCAAGCGGTATCGGCGGTTCCGTAGGCCTGTGCGCGCAACGCGATGCCTCCCAAATAGTACCAGTCATTCACGGCCACCTTGCCACTTGCCACTTTCGCCTTGTATGCCTCCATGGCCTTCGTATACAACCGCGCGCGCTGGAACATCGATCCGGCTTCCGCGAAGAGGTCGGGGTCCGCTCCCTTCATGCGCGCGGCAGCGAGGAGCTTCTCTCCGGCAAGAGAATCATTTCCGAGCAAGGCAATGGCACGACCGTAATACTGTACATCGCTGCTCAAGAGCTTATCCGTGGGCTGCACCGCGAAATAGGCTTCCATGGCTTGCACTGCACGGGTGCTGTCCTTCAGTTCCACCAGGTCATACCCCTTCAGTCGCGCTAGAGAGTTGTTCTTCACGCCTTCCTGCTCCAACTCCTGGATCAAGGCCAGCGACTCCTTGTAGCTCTTCACCAAGTAGAGGAACTGGGCATAGCGAACGCGCGCGCTTTGGTCGCCTTTGTTCAGTGCGAGGTAGGTGTTGTAATCCGCCGTGGCCAGATCATACTTGCGGCTCATGAAGAACGATTCCGCACGGCCACGATACGCCGGAGCGAACGCAGGATCAAGACCGATGGCCTTGGTATACTCCGCGATCGCTGCTTCGTAGTTCACAGCACGATGGTACATGAGCGCTTTTTTCGCAACCGGACGAGCGGAAGATGGAGCCATGTCGATGGCGCGCTTGTAATTCACCAAAGGGCCGGTCGCATCGCTCGGGTTCGCTTCCAATTGGATGTCGCCCTTCATGATGTACGATTCAGGATCATTGGGGTCCAGCAACAAGGCTTGATCGATATGCGCCATGGCTTTTATCGGTTCCCCTTCTGGACCGAAGGCCATTCCCTCGGCGACTTCCCGCTGGGTTTGTGCTTGGAGCTTCTTGGAGAATTTGCTTTCGCGATCGGTAGCGGCGGTGATGGCCTGTTGGAATTGCACTTGGGCTTCGGCTTTCGCCCCTTTACTCCAAAGGATCTTGCCCAAACCAGCGTAGCTCAACGGGTTTCGCGGATTGAACTCGATGCCGCGTCGGTAGCACATCTCCGCACTATCCAACTGGTCATTGTAGTAGAAATTCTCGCCGTAGTAGAACCAGGTCTCGCCATCCTTCGGACTCGCGGCGAGCAGGCCACGGAACACCAAAGCAGCAGGTGCGAAACGCTCGCCATTGGTCATGCCTATGGCTTCGGACAAGGATTGCGCCTGGCTGCCCATGGACAGCAGCAGCACGATGACCAGGCTTGCGATATTCTTCATTCGGTCTTTCACGGTCCTATCGATTGATGATCTCCACATTGCGGGCAGGGACCCTGATCGGAGCCAAGCCGGATTTGAGGATGATCCGTTGGCCTTTGTAGCCGGCAACAAAGGAAACAAAACCGGTGCCAAGGCCGGTGCGGCCTTCCACCAGCAGGGCATAGAGCGTACGCCGAAGCGGGTAACTACCATCGGCCAAGGTGGACTGGTTCGGCAGGACCGCTGCGCCGGTGTCACTCACGGCACATAGGGTCAGGCCTTCGCGCAGCGCCCTGCATGCAGGGTTGTCCAGGTCACTGATCCGGGCGAAGGACAGCAGGCCGACCGATCGGTCGTCGATCGCGATCCTTCGCACTAAGCTGTCGGTGTTCGCCATCGTGCTTGCGGTTCGCACCTGCGAGGCATCCCCTGCGAACAAGGAATCCACCAAGCTGCGCACCACGCCGGTCCCGGTGCCATCGAACAAGGCCCTGGGTTGTGCCCCCTCTGAAATACTTGCTCGGAGCTGGTCGAGGGTGATGGCACCGTCCGCCGCCTTCAGGCCCTGCACGAGCGCAATACCATCCGTTAACACGGGCACTACATCCGGAGATAGGTTCCGCGTCCTGAAGTAGGCTTCCTGCTCGGCGCCAGGCAAGCAAGTGGTGAATACGACACGAACGGAGTCGTCCATCATCCGCTTGAGCAACTCCGCTTCCGGCAGGTAGGTGATCCGGACCTTGGCGTTCTCATAGATGCTCTCGAACGCGAACTTCTCCGACTCAAGGATGATCCTGAAATCCTCGTCGGCCAACACGAGGATGTCTCCCTTGGTCGGGGTATCATCCGATCGGGGATCCGGCGGGTTGGTGGTGCATGCGGCAAGCAGCACCGTACCAAACCATGCGATCATGCCAACGGGTTTCATGTTGCCGGATCAGCGTCCCGGGTCTGCCTGGACTTTTTCACGATCAATGCGATCCGAAGCAGTCCGTAGGTCAACAGCACCCCGCCGATGGCCGCACGATACCGCACAACGATGTCCAACGCCACGGTAGTGAGAAGCAACGCCGATCCCGCACAGAGATAAACGATCGGCATGCCGATCCGAAGGATCATATAGAGCGCCTTCATTATCAACTCGGAAATGGATCCCTGGCCGCGAAAGGTGCTGACCCACAAAGATCACTTCAGTGTGAAACGGATGGGCAGGTTGTACTGCACACGCACCGGCTTACCGCGCTGCTTACCGGGCTCCCATTCAGGCATGGCCTTCACCACACGAATGGCCTCCTGGTCGCAGCCACCGCCAATACCGCGCAACACTTTCGGGTCGCGCACCTTGCCGTTCTCATCCACCACGAAGGTCATATACACCACGCCGCTGATCATGGCGTCCTGTGCCATTTGCGGGTACTTCACCGCTTTGCTCAGGTACTTGAACAACTCCGCTTCGCCACCCGGGAAAGCGGGCATCTCCTCCACGATGGTGAAGATCTGTGGCTCGGCTTCCGGAACCGGGGGCGGGGGTGCCTCCATCTTCTCTCCCTCCTGCGTTACCGTGCCGGCATTCGTCTCCTGAAGGATCTCCTGGGTCGGCGGCGGTTCCTCCACCGGCTCGTCCGATGCGGTGAGTTCCGTGAACTGCACCTGCTCCACCTTGATCGGTTCGGGTTCCACCGGCGGAAGCACCTCTTCCTCCTTCTTCTCCTCCTCGAACAGGTCGAGGTTCACGTCCACGATCTTCTTCTCGGTCACCACGGTTTCATCCCCGCTCAACGCGGCGACCAATTTCGGTGTTCCGATGGCGATCCCGAACAGGAGGATGGAGCCCACCAATGCCTTTGCCAAGCCGCGCGCATAATCCCTGCGCAACACGAATGCGCCATACGCCTGCTGGCGGTCCAGGAAGACCATATTGTTGCGGGCCGCAGCCAGCACGTTGCTCCAGCCGAGGTCCAATGACATGAGCATCGCCAGTACGAGCAGTGGCGAAAGCATAAGGAGCACGGTAAGGAAGTCAAGGAGCGTGGTCATGGCTTAAAGATTTGCCTTTTCGATGTTGAGCAACGCCTGCTCGTCCCGTTTCAAGCTGTCCATCACACCGTATGAGCCGATCCCGCTGATGTCCATTTCATCCACCATATCGATCATGTTGCGGTACTTGGCGTCCGGGTCCGTCTTGATGATCGCCTTCAAGTTCTCCTTCGAGCCGGTGAGCTCCTTGCGCCGCGCGGTGTATTCCTCTTCGGTGATCTTCTTGTCGTTGAATTGCCTTGCCAGATCGTTCAGCTTCGCGATGGTCTCCTTGTTCCGCTCCACGAGCAACTTGCGCACCTCGCTGAAATCGGTCCGGGACAAGGCGGTGGGCGGTTTTCCGTCCTTGTTCCCCGCTGGATAGAACTGGCCGAAGTAGTAGAAGATCTGATCGCTCTTGGTAAGCAACAAGGTCACCGCATTCTCCAGTTTCGTAGGGGGTGGCGGAGGCGAGCCGGGTGGAGGCGGGACCGGGTACGTCATCTGCAACGTGCTCGGCTTGTACATGGTGGTGGTAAGGATGAAGAAGGTGAGCAGCAGGAACGCCAAGTCCACCATCGGCGTCATGTCGATGTGCGTGCTGGCCTTCTTGGCCCGCTTCTTCTGGTGGCGTCCGCCGCCGCCTCCTCCACCTTCGGGTACTTGTGCCATGGTGTGTTCTCTGTGGTCGGCCTTCCATCAGCATCCCGTACACGGGACCCGGTGGAAGGTTCGATCGGTTCTTACATCCTCGATGATTCGAGGTCGGTGATCATCTTGAACTTACTGATCTGGATGCCCGGTGCTTGGAAGGTCCGGATCACTTCAGCCACCCGGCTGTAGTTGGTATTACCATCCGCCTTCAGCGCCACGATCGGGTTGGTCTGAGCATCCTTGTAGAAGATGTTCCGTGTGACCATGATCCAGTCGCGCAATTGGTTGTTGGCGCTATCCAATGGGATGCCCTGGAACTTGGCCGTGAACTCCTTCCGGTCGTCGCCACTGTCCAACGCAAGGAACGCTTGCAATTGTTGGATCGGTATGCCCACCGGCCCGACATTGGCGAACTTGATCTTGTCCTCTTGGCTCGGGACATAGTTCACCTTCTTCCCAAGCTCCTCCAGAACTGCGAAACGAACTCCCTTGTCGGTCATGTCCCAGAACACATGGCCTGCGGTATCCACCAGGATCGTCATCATATTGGTCATCGGGATGGGCGACTCGGACATGGAGGTGGGCGTATCGACCACCACCGCTTCCTCCGGCCGGAACTGCGCGGTGAGCATGAAGAAGGTCACCAGCAGGAAGGCCAGATCCACCATGGGTGTCATGTCCAGGGCGGGACTGCCCTTCGGCATTTTCAGCTTTGGCATGGTGCGCTTTGTTAGGGTTGGGCGATGCAAGCATCGCTCCTGCCATTATTTGTGGAGGGCCAAGGTCTTGCTGATGCTGAACCCCGCCTCGTCGATACCATGGGTGATGGCGTCGATCCGGTTGCTGAAATAATTGAAGAAGATGATGGCGATGCACGATCCCGTGATACCGAATGCCGTGTTGATCAGAGCCTCGGAGATACCGGTGGATAGTGCCGTGGCATCCGGCGTACCCGAAGTGGCCAACGCACTGAAGGCCCTGATCATACCGAGTACGGTTCCGATCAGGCCGAGCAGCGTACTGATGCTCGCACAGGTGGAAAGGATCACCATGTTCTTGGTGAGCATCGGCAATTCAAGCGCGGTCGCTTCCTCCAACTCCTGCTTCACTGCTTGCAAGCGGGTCTCCTTGTCATGGGCCGCATCATACAGCACCGTCTTGTACTTCTCCATGCCACTGCGCATCACGCTGGCTACGGATCCTTTCTGTTCGTCGCACACCTCAACGGCCTTTTCCACATCATCATTCGCCAAGTGCCTGCGCACCTCAATGATGAAGCTGTCTATGCGGCCCTTGCCCTTCGCACGGGCGAGGGTGATGAAACGCTCCACGGCGAAAACGATGACGATCAGGTTCACACTGATCAGGATCGGCACGATGAAACCACCCTTGTAAATGGTGCCATACAATTTACCCGGGTTGATGTCGATCGGGTGCCCGTTTATCGGGTCGTTGTTCTGGAAGTTCGACGGGTCGCCCAGTACGAACATGTAGATGGACACGCTGATGATCAGCACCAGGGGAAAGACGATGGCCACGAAGAGTGAATTCATCTTCCCGCTTTTCTCATTGCTCATTGGAGGTCGGCTTTGGGTTGGTTCGATTGCTCGGTTGATCCTGCTCTGTTCATTTCGGACCATCGCTTTAGCGGCAGATGGACCCGATCAGGGGTCGCAAACCTAGTAACCTTCCTCGTTCAGCGCTAACAGAACGGTGCGGTAAGTAGGTGAGGATGCCCGGCTAAAGGAACGCAAGGCCCGACGCCGTGGTATGTTCCGCTGCTCCTAAGGCAGGGAACGGTATGTCCGGAACAGGGAACGGGGCGCGCGGAGATGCTGCTTCCGAACGGGAACACCCTAAAACAGGAGCACCCGCCTTCCAGCGGGTGCCCCGATCCACTAATTCTCGATCAATGCTTGATCACACGACGCACCTCTTCACGGCTTCCATCACGCAGTCGCACGAAATACATCCCTTCTGAGAACGCAGAGAGGTCCACTTGGGTCCGAGAGGTGATTCCAATGCGCTGTGCGGTCCGGGGAGCGACAAGCACGCGACCGGTCATGTCCAGCACATCCACAAGGGCGTTCGCCGACGCGCCGGTCCATTCGATCACCACATTGCCTTCGGTGGGGTTGGGATAGGTATTGAACGAAGCTTCAACAGCCTCTTCCAAGCCCTGTGAGGGCAGCTCGATGAATGATACGTCATCCACATAGAACAATGGCACATTGGGGGCGCCACCCGCATAGGCGAAGAAGTCGATGCCGCCAAGCTGGCTGGGTCCGGGTACATCGGTCATCCACGTGTACTGGATGGTACCGTCTATGGCGACCGTTCCCTGCATATTGATCAAGTCCAGGACCATGATCACATTGAACCACTGATCATGTGGATAGGTTCCGGTCGCGGTCACCGCATTCACCAAGTATTCGATAGTGCCATCCGGAAGGAATGTGATATCGTTCATCCAACTTCCAGCACCGGGGACCTGGTTGTGTTGGATGTTGAAGTATCCACCAGAGCCCGTGGGGATGTACATGTACCAACTCAGGCCATACAGCCCGGTGGTCCGATCCCCCAATTCCAGGATCAGGTCGGTAGGGCCGCCAGCCGCCACTCCGCTCACCTTCATGCTCAAGGTTCCGGAGTAGGCTTGTTCATCGCTGATCGGGGTATCCTCGCTGCCGCCGGGTGCTTGGCCCCAGGTATTCCATGGCGCACCAAGCGTTTGGGCGACCAAGGCGCCAGACGTCTGCGCGTCGAAGTCCTCGTAGATCAAAATGGTTTGCGCCGACAGGCTACTAATAAGTGCGAAGGCGCCGAGTCCGAGTAGTATTCGTTTCATGATGAGGGGTTTGGTTTGGGTTGAAAAGTTACTTCAAAAAGACGGTGATCCGACTTTGCGGTCACATTTCTACTAGGCACTGGGTCCTGGTCATTGAGATCCTGCCCGCGCACAGGCACAAGATCCCTAAGCACGATCGAAAAGCAATGGGCAATGGGTCCAACATCCATGACACTCAGCGCGGCTACCTTTGGCCGCTTTTCAAGAACCCGCGATGGACAAGCGTTTCCCGCAGTATGATGAACTCGACCTGCCCAAGGTCGCCGAGGAGGTATTGAAGCAGTGGGAGGCCGAGGACACCTTCGGCCAGAGCCTTGAACTGCGCAAGGACGCGCCGCCCTTCGTCTTCTACGAAGGTCCACCCAGCGCCAACGGATTGCCCGGCATCCACCATGTGATGGCGCGAGCGATCAAGGACATCTTCTGCCGCTACCAGACCCAGAAGGGTAAGCTCGTACACCGCAAAGCGGGTTGGGACACCCACGGTCTGCCGATCGAACTCGGTGTGGAGAAGGAGCTCGGCATCACCAAGGAGGACATCGGCAAGAAGATCAGCATCGAGGAATACAATGCGGCCTGCAAGAAGGCTGTGATGCGCTACACCGATGTGTGGAACGACATGACGCGGCGGATCGGGTTCTGGCTGGACCTGGAGCATCCGTACGTCACGTACAAGACCAAGTACATCGAGAGCGTGTGGTGGTTGTTGAAGCAGCTCTACGACCAGGACCTCTTGTACAAGGGCTATACCATCCAGCCGTATTCTCCGGCCGCCGGAACAGGCCTCAGCTCCCACGAACTGAACCAGCCCGGCACCTACAAACCGGTGAAGGACACCAGCGTGGTGGCGCTATTCAAGGTGAAGCGGGACGCAAAGAGCGAGTTCTTGTTCGCGGATGCGTTCGGCGATGTCTTCATCATGGCTTGGACAACCACTCCATGGACCTTGCCGAGTAATACTGCGCTTACGATAATGCCTTCGCAGCTCTATTCTCGTGTGAAGACGTTCAATCCTTACACCGGAGAACCGCAAACAGTAATTCTAGCCAAGCCCATTTTGCTGATGGGCCGATATTTCCAAGAGAAGAACAACCCGGATTTCCTTCGAGAGATTGCCCGGACACTTGGACCAAACGAGCCTGACCCATTCCGGGTCTATGATGGAAGTGGCAAGAACATACCATGGAAACGCGCTGGTGAGTATTACGGCTACGATCTCGAAGGCATCCGCTACGAGCAACTCCTACCCTACGGAACACCTGAAGGCGGCGATGCCTTCAAGGTGATCGGCGGCGATTTCGTGACCACGGAGGACGGCACAGGCGTGGTCCACACGGCACCCAGTTTCGGTGCGGACGACATGCGCGTGGCGCGTCAGCACAACATCGGCACGCTCACCTTGGTGGACCTGCAAGGCCGCTTCACCAAGGAGATGGGCGAGTTCGCGGGCAAGTATGTGAAGAACGAATACTACCCAGCCGGAACGGCGCCTGAGAAGAGCGTCGATGTGGAGATCAGCATCAAGCTGAAGGAGATGGGCCGTGCCTTCAAGGTGGAGAAGTACGAGCACAACTATCCGCATTGCTGGCGCACCGACAAGCCGATCCTCTATTACCCATTGGACAGTTGGTTCGTGCGCGTCACCTCGAAGAAGGACCGACTGATCGCGCTGAACAAGACCATCAACTGGAAACCGGAAAGCACCGGCACGGGTCGCTTCGGCAACTGGCTGGAGAACCTGCAGGACTGGAACCTTTCGCGCAGCCGATACTGGGGCGTGCCGCTCCCGATCTGGCGCACGGAGGATGGCGACGAGGAGCTTTGCATTGGTTCGTTGAAGCAATTGAAGGAGGAGATCGCGCGTAGCGTCGCCGCAGGCAACATGCCTGCGGATCCGATCGCCGCCTTCGACCCAGCGGACATGAGCGACGCCAATTACGACACCGTCGATCTGCATCGTCCTTACGCCGACAACATCGTCCTGGTGTCGCCAAGCGGCAAACCGATGACGAGAGAGACCGACCTCATCGATGTGTGGTTCGATAGCGGCGCGATGCCCTACGCGCAATTGCACTACCCTTTCGAGAACGAAGCCGACCTGAAAGAGAAATTCCCCGCTGATTTCATCGCTGAAGGCGTCGATCAAACGCGCGGTTGGTTCTACACACTGCATGCGATCAGCACGCTCGTCTTCGATCAGGTCGCATACAAGGCCGTGGTGAGCAATGGCCTCGTGTTGGACAAGAACGGCCAGAAAATGAGCAAGCGCCTCGGCAACGCCGTGGACCCGTTCAAGACGCTCGATGAGTACGGTGCCGATGCGGTGCGCTGGTACATGATCAGCAACGCATCACCCTGGGACAATTTGAAGTTCGACGCGGAGGGCATCACCGAGGTGCAGCGCAAGTTCTTCCGCGCGCTATTCAACACATACAACTTCTTCGCGCTCTACGCGAACATCGACAAGTATGTCCCCCCTTCTCCCCGGGAGAAGGGGTCGGGGGATGAGGGCGCATTGACTGAGATGGATCGCTGGGTTCTCTCGCGGTTGAATTCATTGATCAAGCTGGCCGACACGAACTACACCGAATACGAACCCACCATCGCCGCGCGCGCCATCCAGGACTTCGTGGTGGAGGATGTGAGCAACTGGTACGTGCGCCTCAACCGTCGCCGTTTCTGGAAAGGCGATACCGGCACCGACAAGTCCGCTGCATTCCAAACACTGCACCGCTGTCTCGAGGTCGTGGCGATGCTCAGTGCACCGATCGCGCCTTTCTTCACCGACCGTTTATACCGCGACCTCACGGGTGCCTGTGTTCACCTTAGCGATTGGCCGAAGGCCGATGAGAAACTGATCGACACCGAACTGGAGGAGCGCACCAAACTCGCGCAACAGCTCACCTCGCTCGTGCTCAGCATCCGTAAGAAGGAAGGACATCGCGTACGGCAGCCTTTGCAACGCATGATGGTGCCCGTGTTGGATGAGACGATGCGCAAGCGTCTTTCCGCGATCCAGGAATTGGTACTGAACGAAGTGAACGTGAAGGAACTGGTGATGCTCGACCCCAGCGAAAGCAAGCTCGCCAAGAAGATCAAGCCCGACTTCAAAAAGCTCGGCGCGCGCATGGGCAAGCTGATGAAGAGCGTGGCAGCCGCAGTGAACGGCTTCGACCAAGCACAGATCGCCGCTCTGGAGACCGAGGGTTCACTGCAACTCACGGTCGAGGGTCAGGAGGTGGAACTCCTGCGCGACGATGTGGAGATCACCGCCGAGACCATCCCGGGCCTGAGTGTGGCTTCGGACGGTCAACTCACCGTCGCCTTGGACATCACCTTATCGGATGAACTTCGTCAAGAAGGACTTGCTCGGGAGCTGGTCAGCCGGATCCAGACCCTTCGCAAAGAGAGCGGATTCGAGGTCACCGATCGGATACACCTGCATATTCTTGATGTTGGTGACGCCCGACTGACCCGGATCGTGCAACAGCATTCGGCCTATATCCTGTCTGAGACCCTGGCCGTAACGCCTGAGGACCAGGTCATTGTGTCGTCCCTTCCGGCCGGGTCGCCCGGTGTACACCAAGTGGAATTGGACGACACCTTGCAATGCGCGCTATCCCTTGTGCGGTCGGCCAATTGAAGGGTGAAGGCGGCTATATTTGCGGACCTTTTACAAAATCCGGAACGTCATGGCCAAGAAACCCGCGAAGAAGCCTGCCAAGCCTGTGAAGAAGGCCGCAGCCAAGAAAGTCGCCAAGTCGGCGAAGCCTGCCGCGAAATCCAAGGCCAAGTCGAAACCGGCCAAGCCCGTGAAGAAAGCGGCGCCCAAGAAAGCCAGTGCACCGGCCAAAAAGAAGGCCCCTGCCAAAGTGGTGAAGAAGGCCGTTGTGAAGAAAGTGGCGGCGAAGCCTGTTGCGAAGAAGGCCGTCGTAAAGCCGACCAAGCAGGCGGCACCCAAAAAGATCGTGGCGAGCAAGCCAGCACCCAAGGCCGTGGCCAAGGCCGCGCCCAAGGCTGCCGTTGCAAAGCCAGTAACCCACCCGGCCAAACCCGTTGCGGCCCCTAAGACCAAGAAAAAGAACGTGAAGAAGGAAGCGAAGGAGGTGGTGAAGGCGGCTCCGTTGGTAACACAGGTATCCGTTCCGAACCGGCCCATGCCCCCTCCGGTGGTGAAGAAGCAGGTATCGACTTTGATGAGTGCTGACAAGTTGCGCTACAATGACGACGAGCTTGAGGAGTTCAAGGAGATCATCATGAAGAAGCTGGATGAGGCGCGCAAGGACTACGACCTCCTGAAGCAAACGCTGGCCAACACGGACAACAACGGTACGGATGACACAAGCCCCTCATTCAAGATGATCGAGGACGGCAGTGAAACCTTGAGCCGGGAAGAGACCGCACAGTTGGCCGCACGCCAGGAGAAGTTCATCAAGCACTTGGAGGATGCGCAACTGCGGATCCGCAACAAGACCTACGGCATTTGCCGTGTCACCGGTCGTTTGATCAGCAAGGAACGCCTGCGCTTGGTACCCCATGCCACGTTGAGCATTGAGGCCAAGCAGCAGATGGGCAACTGAGGATGCGCAGGTCGAGGGGCGTGGAAGTGATCAGCTCTGCGTCCGGTGGACCGCATACCCGACCATGAAGCGAGCGCTCACCATCATCCTGCTCGTCCTTTTGGCCGATCAGGTGCTGAAGGTGTGGGTGAAGCTCACGTTCTTTTACGACACCGCGATCCCGCTTGCAGGCGACTGGTCCTTTCTGCATTTCATCGAGAACCGGGGCATGGCCTTCGGAATGGAGTTCGGCGGGCAGGCCGGCAAACTGGCCCTGACGTTATTGCGCATCGCCGCAGTGACAGGGATCGGATACGCGCTCGTGCGCATGGTGAAGCATGGGGCAAGCCGAACAGCGGTGGCCAGCGTGGCGCTGGTGTTCGCCGGAGCGCTGGGGAATATCATCGACAGCACCTTCTACGGTCTCCTCTTCAGTACCAGTACTCCGCTCGCGAAAGCGGTCCTCTTTCCACCGGATGGCGGTTACGCCCCTCTCTTCCACGGCGCCGTGGTGGACATGTTCTACTTCCCGCTCTGGGAAGGCCGTTTGCCGGATTGGATCCCGGCTTGGGGTGGTGAGTACTTCGTGTTCTTCCGCCCCGTGTTCAACCTCGCGGATGCGGCGATCTCCATTGGGATCGGCCTGTTCATCCTCTCGCAACGGAAGGACCGTAAGGGGTTTGCGCTCTCAGGTCGGGTTCCAGAGGCCGGGACCGAGCCGAACTTGGAAATGACAACTCCGGTTCCCGAACCGGAACCAACGCCCGCAGGGCCGCCACTTTCCTAGCCGATGCGCGCACATCGGTGGCGCGACTGGTTCTTCGCCGTGCTGCTGCACGCACCGGTCCTCGTACCACTTATTGCACACTACTCACCGGCGGAAGGTGATCCACGGATCCCCACGGGATCCATACAGTACGACCAACCCTACTACATGGCGAACGCGCGCCAGTACCTCGACGGCGCGACGAACGGGTTGCTGTACGCCCTCCCCTTCTCGGCGGATCCGGACTCGCGCCCGATCCACTTCCAACCGCAGACCATCCTGTTCGCTGCGATCTGGTGGATCACTGACATGGATCCGGGACTCTTGTTCAGTTTGTTCGGCGTGGTGTTCGGGATCCTGTGTGTGGTGATGACGTTGACGGTGTTGCGGGAGGTTCTTCCGGAACAGCTTCACTCAAGATGGATCGAACTCCTGTTCATCTGGGGCGGCGGTGTGCTTTGCGTTGGCGGCGTCGTGTACGGGCTGCTTCACGGCGAAGGGTTGGAGGGTTCGTGGATCCGTGCATTCCGGTTCGACCCAGCGAACGGATACTGGTTCATGAACCTGGGCCGCAATCTCATCTTCCCGCTCGAAGCGTATTACCACTTCCTCTTCTTCTCCATCATCCTTCTGGTCATCCGTGGTCGCTTCGCAGGGGCCTTCGTGGTAACGGTGATCCTCGCGCTATCACATCCCTTCACAGGTATCGCCACCGTTGCCATGCTGACGTTGTGGTCCTTGCTATCACGGCGCTCAATCTCTTCGCAGCGCGCGCCGTGGTGGTTCGTTGGGTGCAACGCGTTGCTGTTGGGCCTCATCCTGTTCCAACACGCGGTGCTTTTACCGCGTGATCCGGAGCATGCGATCCTTGTTGCGCAATGGACCCGACCGTGGATCGTGGAACCCATCAGCACCATTGGCGCTTACGCCCTCGTCGCTGCGCTTACGCTCATCCGGATCCTTCGGCCCGGTGGGTTTCCTCTTCGAGCATCACGCAGTTCGATGCTCCTCGTGGTGTGGGTGGTCGTGTGGCTAGCGCTCGAGAATCACGACCTCTTCATGACCGCCATCCAGCCGGCTCATTTCACGCGCGGTTATGCATGGGCCGGGCTGTTCCTTTTGGGGGCGCCTGTGCTTGCGCGCTGGTTCGCACGGTTGCGATCATCCACTTGGCGATGGCCGGTACTCGGGCTCGTGACCGCGTTGTTCTTGACGGACAATGCTGCTTGGCTGGGCAAGCGAACGGTGGAGTTCCATAACGGTGCAGGCGAGGCGATCAACCTGACCCCGGACCTGAAGGAAGTGCTGGACCGGCTCGCGAAGATCCCTTCCGGGAATTCTCTTGTGGTCGCGGACGACCCGATGGTGGCATACCTGGCTCTCGTCTACACACCGCATCGCACGTACTACTCGCATCGGTCCAACACGCCTTGGGCGGATCAACGGCATCGATCCCTGAACGACTTCTTCGATGGGCGGATCACCGATCCACTGTTGAGCGGAGAACTGATCGTGGTCCACTACAAGTCGGCACGCGAATTCGTGTTCGCCCGGAATGCGAAAGTCCTGTTCAGCAATTCGTCGTACGAGGTGTTCGCACTTCAGAAGGACTCAGGCCGGGATGCTCCGGAGCAGCCCCTCTTGAACGAGTAGCTCCGCGATCTGCACGGCGTTGGTCGCGGCGCCTTTGCGCAGGTTGTCCGCCACGATCCACATATTCAATGTGCGGGGCTGGGTCTCATCGCGCCGCAACCGACCCACGAAAACCTCATCCTTCCCGTGCGCGATCAACGGCATAGGATACTCATCCTTCTCCGGCTGATCCATCAGTTGCAAGCCGGGCGCTTCCCTCAGGAGCTTTCGCACCTCATCCAACTCGAACTCCTTCGCGAACTCCACGTTCACCGCTTCACTGTGACCGCCGGTCACCGGCACACGCACCGCAGTGGCGGTCACGCGGATCGCAGGATCGAGGATCTTCTTCGTCTCGTGTACCAACTTCATCTCCTCCTTCGTGTAGCCATTGTCCGTGAAGACATCGCAACGCGGGATCACATTGCGATCGATCCGGAACGGATACGCCATCCCGCCTTCGATCCCGTTACGCTCATTCTCCATCTGCTCCACCGCCTTGGCTCCGGTACCGGTAACACTCTGGTAGGTTGAAACAATGACGCGCTCCACAACGAACGCCTTGTGCAAAGGGGCAAGTGCCAGTACCATTTGGATCGTGCTGCAATTCGGGTTGGCGATGATCCGATCCTCGGTGGTCAATACATGGCCATTGATCTCCGGCACGATCAACTTCTTGCCCGGCATCATGCGCCACGCACTGCTATTGTCGATGACCGTGCAACCAACTTCCGCGAATCGTGGCGCCCACTCCAACGAGGTAGCGCCACCCGCAGAGAACAACGCGATATCCGGACGCGCCGCGATCCCCGCCTCCATGCTGATCACTTCAACGTCCTTCCCACGGAACCGGATCATGCCGCCGACACTCCGCGCGGTGGCGATCGGAAGCAATTCGTCCACGGGGAATTCGCGCTCCTCAAGAACCTTGAGCATCACCCCACCGACCAGACCGGTGGCACCTACTACAGCGACTTTCATGTTGTGGATGGAACGAAGTACGGCGGTCGAAAGTACTACCTTGTCCACTGGTCCAGAGAGCCGGACCCCACTTCCAAGATGATCATTCGAGTACGTTCCTTCGAGTTGTTCCGCGTGATCGGATCGCTCCTTTTGCTGCTGCTGACCATGACCCCGATCTACGGCCAACTCGCCGATGATTTCGAGGACGGGGACTTCACCATCGGTACGGTATGGAGCGGCAATGATGGCCTGTTCACGGTCGTTGACCAGGGCGGGAATCTCGCCCTTCGCAGTAACAGTCCCGGAGTTGCGAACTACTACCTCAGCACGCCCAGCACGCTGGCTTCCGATGCGCGCTGGGAATGGTTCATCGATCTGCGCTTCGCCACCAGTGGCGCGAATTACGTGGACACCTATTTGATGAGCGACAACGCCGATCTGTCCGCTGTGCAGAACGGGTGGTTCGTTCGCATGGGAGGAACGAGTGATCTGGTCGAGTTGTACAAGCGGGTGAGCGGAATCAACACCTTGATCATTTCCAGCCCCCCGGGGATCATCAACAGCAGTACCAGCAACCCATTCAAGATCCGGGTGGAGCGTTCTGCCGCGAATGATTGGACCCTGTTATTCGACGATGGCAACACGGGGACGTTCGCGAGCGCTGGCCCGGTATCCGATGCCACCATGTCCAGTTGCTCACACTTCGGGATCTACGTGGTGCAGAGCAGCGCGGCCAGTCCGATCAACAACCACTTCTTCGACGACTTCGTGGCGGGGAATATCCCCGTGGACTTCACTGCACCCGTGCTGCTGAGTGCCGATGTGATCAGCACCACGATCGTGGATCTCGTGTTCGATGAGCCGCTTGCCTCGGCATCGGTCACACCAACAACGAACTATGTGATCAACAACGGGATCGCAGTGCAAAGTGCTGCGCTGAATGGCTCGACCACCGTTCGGCTCACGCTCACCACACCGCTGATCGGCAATACCACCTACACCGTTACGGTGAATGGAGTAGAGGACCCCACGGGGAATGCCTGCGTGGACCAAGTCGCGAACTTCCAATTCGTGGTACCGGTGATGCCGGTGTACCGCGATGTGGTGATCAATGAATTCATGGCGGACCAGAGCCCGGTCGTTGGTCTTCCCGAGGTCGAATTCGTCGAGTTGTTCAACACCACCACGGACAGGACCTTCGATCTGGCCGGATGGAAATTCACCGACGGAACGAGCACCGCGACCCTTCCCAACTACGTACTTGGGCCAGGGCAATACGTCCTCATAACCAGCGCGGTGGGCTCTACGTTGTTCCCGTCCGTTCCGAACCGGATCTCCGTGACCTCGCTTCCATCCTTGAACAATGATGGCGACAACCTCGCACTGACCGCAGCGGACAATACGCTCATCGATGCGGTGAACTATGCATTGAGTTGGTACCGCGATGCCGTGAAGAGCGCCGGCGGCTGGACGCTCGAACAGATCAACCCGTACGCGCCGTGTTCGGGCGCCGCGAACTGGATCGCAAGCAATGCGCCGTTGGGCGGAACTCCAGGTGCCATCAACTCCGTCTTCGACCCGACACCCGATACGACGCCTCCGACCTTGGTGAGTGTTCAGGTGCAGAGCACCACCGAACTCGTGCTCGTCTTCAATGAGGCGATGAACGCCGGATCGCTGGTTGCAGGCGGTTATTCGATCACTCCCTTGCTTGCAGTTGCAAATGCTTCTGCGGTGGTCGGCACGGACAACCGTGTGTTGCGCACACTTTCCTCCAGCATCGTTGTGGGCACGGTGTACACACTCTCGGTGATCGGTGTGACGGATTGCACGGGCAATATGATCGCCGCGAACAACAGCGGTTCTTTCGCTTTGCCAGAACCGATCTCCGCCGGGGATCTGATGATCAACGAAGTGTTGTATGACCCCGATCCGAACGGTAGCGACTTCGTGGAGTTGTACAACCGGTCCCAGAAGACCTTGAGCCTTGCGAACCTCCAACTCGCGAACGAGACCAACGGCGCGATCGCGAGCAATCATGTGATCACCACCGACGCCGTGTTGCTCTTGCCAGGTGAGTACATCCTGCTCACTGCGAGCGTGAGTGACATCGCCGCGCGCTATCGCCAAAGCCACGTGGACCGTTTCCTCGAAATGTCCATGCCGAGCTACAACAATGGCAATGGTTCGGTGGTCCTGCTGGATGCGGCGAGTGCGGTGCTGGACCTGTTCCGCTACGATGACAACCTTCACTTCACCTTGGTGAACAAGCCCGAAGGCTATAGCCTTGAGCGCATCGATCCGGACCGACCGACCAGCGACAATACCAACTGGCAAACAGCATCGGATGTGGCCGGAAGAGCAACGCCGGGCTTCCGCAATTCGCAGTACAGTGCTACCGCTTCCCCTTCCGGCGAAATGACCATTGAGCCCGCGATCTTCAGTCCGGACAATGACGGGTTCGAGGACGTACTTACCGTGGTCTATCATTTCGATCAGGCGGGTTTCGTTGGAACCCTTTCCGCATTCGACGTTGCCGGGCGCGAGGTGCGCAAGCTGATGGAGAACCAACTGCTCGGCGTGGAAGGCGCCATCAGTTGGGACGGGATCCTGGACGATGGAAGCAAGGGCCGCATGGGGCCTTACATCATGCTCTTCGAGGTCTTCGACCTGAGTGGGAACACGGAGCGTTACCGGAAGACCGTCACCTTGGCCCACCGACTCGACTGAATCGTCGGAGTGGGATCCCGTGAAGGAGGGACCACCAACCAAGTACCACCCGACGCGTTCCGCTGTTGGCATCCTACGCGCTTCCTTCTTCGTGCCTGCCGTTGATATGATCGAACTTCGCAGCCGCATTCCACTGAACATGACCGACCAACTGACCAAAAGCCAAGAACTGATCGCCCGCCGGAAGGCAGCCGTACCGAACGGCGTCGGGATGTTCAATCACGCCACCGCCGTCCGCGCATCGGGGGCCACCATCATCGACGAGGATGGACACGAACTGATCGACTTTGCTGGCGGTATCGGTGTGGTGAACGCCGGACATTGTCCGCCCCCGGTGGTGAAGGCCATCCAGGAGCAAGCCGCCAAGTTCCTGCACGTGAGTTTCAACGTAGCCAGCTACGAACCATACATCGCACTGTGCGAACGATTGAATGCGCTTCTTCCACATGGCGGCCCGACCAAGACGCTCTTGGTGAGCACCGGTGCCGAGGCGGTGGAGAACGCGATCAAGATCGCCCGGCAAGCCACCAAGCGACAAGGTGTGCTTTGCTTCACGGATGCCTTCCATGGCCGTACCCTGATGGCCATGACCTTGACCAGCAAGGTGGCCTACAAACCGGATTGCGGTCCGTATGCGCCGGAGGTGTATCGCACCCGGTTCCCGAATTTCTATCGCCATGGCGCGGGTCGAAGCGAGGCCCAGTTCGTAAAGGCCGAGTTGGATGCACTGGAGGTGTTGGGTCACAATACCATCGACCCGGGCCAGCTCGCCTGCGTGATCATCGAACTGGTTCAAGGTGAAGGTGGATTCAACGTGGCGCCGAAAGGCTATGTGCAGGGATTGCGAAAGTGGTGCGACCAACACGGCATCCTCCTGATCTTCGATGAGATCCAAAGTGGTTTCGGACGGACCGGCGCTTGGAGCTCCTTCGAACATTTCGGTGTGACGCCGGACCTGAGCACATGGGCGAAATCCTTGGGCAGCGGATTACCGATCGCTGCTGTGATGGGAAAGGCTTCGATCATGGACTCGGCCGCGCCGAGCAGCATCGGTGGCACCTACATCGGTAGCCCGGTGAGTTGTGCGGCCGCGCTCGCCACCATCGACTACATGGTGGAGATCGACATCAACGCAAAAGGACGCCACGTGGGAGCGGTGATCCGCAAGCGTTTTGAAAAGATGAAAGCGAAGCATGCCTGCATCGGCGATGTCCGCGGACTGGGCGCCATGATGGCGATGGAGTTCGTCGTCGATCGCGATCCGCTCCGGCCCGATGCCGCTACCTGTGCGGAACTGATGAACGCCTGCGCAAAGCGCGACCTGATCGTGATCACCGCGGGCACAGAGAAGAACGTGATCCGTGTGCTTTGTCCGCTCGTGATCAGCGACGAATTGCTGAACAAGGGCTTGGACATCATAGAGGAGGAGCTTGAGAAGATCTGCGCCTGAGAGTTGTCGGGTGTTGAAGAGGCTGTCGCAGCATTCCCTGTGGAGCCCGTGAGACGGACAACGAACAACCAAGAACGAACAACGAATTCCCAATGAAACCATTCTCCATCGCAGGCATCCAGATGCGTGTGAACGCGGCCGTCCCGAACGTGGCGGCCATGAAGCTGAAGCTGGACATCCTCATGAACATCTATCCGTGGGTGGATATGGTGGTCTTCAGTGAACTCTGCGCTTACGGCCCGCTGACGCACAACGCCCAGGAAGTGCCGGGGGCGTTCGAGCAGGAAATGTGCGCGGCAGCAGCAAAGCATGGAGTCTGGCTGTTGCCCGGCAGCATCTTCGAGAAGAAGGACGGCAAGATCTACAACACCGCCACGGTGATCGATCCGGAAGGAAGCGTGGTCACGCGCTACCGCAAGATGTTCCCGTTCTACCCATACGAAGTAGGCGTTACACCGGGACACGAGTTCTGTGTGTTCGATGTGCCTGACGTCGGCATGTTCGGTGTGAGCATCTGCTACGACATGTGGTTCCCGGAGACCACACGAACACTGGCTGTCATGGGCGCCGAAGTGATCCTGCACCCCACACTTACCGGCACTATCGATCGGGACATCGAACTGAGCATCGCGCGTGCATCGGCGGCGATCAACCAGTGCTACTTCTTCGATGTGAACGGGCTGGATACAGGAGGCAGCGGACGCAGCATCGTGTGCGGGCCTGATGGTCGCGTGATCTACCAGGCCCAGAACAATGAGGAGTACTTCCCCATCGAGATCAACTTGGAAAAGGTCCGTCGCAGTCGTGAGCTCGGCGTGCTTCGTTTGGGACAGCCGTTGAAGAGTTTTCGCGACCACATGATCGACTTCACCGTTTACCAGAAAGGGGTCAAGCATCCTTACTTGGATAGCCTTGGTCCCTTGATCAAACCAAGCCGGGTGCAGGAGCTGGGCGAATTGCAGATGCGTGAAGAAGCGCGTATCGTGGTGGATACGGACCCCGCCGCCTTCGTCCCATCCTTCCGGCCGCCAGCGGAACAAGCAGAGCAATGAACAAATACCAGCGCCGGGGTCCGGCGTATTGAACATGGGAAGCACAGCAGCAGCAAGTAAGAACCACATCCGATTGAAGGATTTCGTCAGTTGGTTCGAGATCCCCGTCTATGATATCCATCGGGCGACGGCCTTTTACAATGCCATCTACAACATGGAGATGGAGGTCGCCTACAACGGGGATTTCGCCATGGCCTATTTCCCGGCGGAGCACGGCATCGGTGGTGCCCTGGTCCAAGGCCCGGGATGCATGCCGAACGATACCGGAACCCTGATCTACCTGAACGCGAGTTTCGATATGGACAACATCCTCGCGCGCATCGACCTGTCCGGTGGACGCGTGATCATGTCCAGGACCTTGATCAGTGATGCGGCGGGCAGCTTCGCGCTCTTCATTGACAGCGAGGGGAACCGGATGGCGTTGCACGAAGGACCGCGACGTTCCGGCGCATCGGCGGGCAAGTCGGCTGCGAAGGCAAGTAAGAAGGCTGCGCCGAAAAAAGCAGCGCCCGCCAAGAAGGCCAAGGCGAAATAGCCTAGCTGAATTTCTCCGGCCGCATCTGCGGGAAGAACAACACTTCCTGAATGGCCGGATTGTTCGTGAGCAGCATCACCAGCCGATCGAGGCCGATGCCGACGCCACTTGTAGGCGGCATGCCATACTCCAACGCGCGCAAGAAATCCTGGTCGATGAACATCGCTTCATCGTCGCCGCGCTGTTGGAGTTTGAGTTGCTCCTCGAAGCGTTCGCGCTGATCGATCGGGTCGTTCAACTCACTGTATGCGTTCGCGAGCTCGAAGCCGTTCACGTAAAGCTCGAAACGCTCGGTCAAGCGTGGGTCATCGCGATGCTTCTTACACAGCGGGCTCATCTCCAACGGGAAGTCGGTGACGAAGGTGGGCTGGATCAATCCGGGCTGCACGAGCGCACTGAACAGCTCATCGATCAGCTTGCCTTTGCCCATGCTGGGTTCCACGTGGATGTTGTTCGCGGCGCACAGTGAGCGTAATCCTGCTTCATCCATCTCCAACACATCCTTGCCGGTCTTCTCCTGGATCGCACCGCACATGGTGATGCGCTTGTAGGGCGCGGTGAACTGGATCGTGTTCTCTTGGAACGCCGCGTTCGATACACCGTGCGTCGCCGTGCATACCTGTTCGAGCATCCGTTCCATGAACTCCATCATCCAGCGGTAATCCTTGTACGCCACGTAGAGTTCCATGATGGTGAACTCCGGGTTGTGCGTACGGTCCATGCCTTCATTCCGGAAGTTCCGGCTGAACTCGAACACGCCATCGAAACCACCGACGATGAGTCGCTTGAGGTAGAGCTCGTTCGCGATGCGCATGTACAACGGCATATCCAAGGCATTGTGGTGCGTCACGAATGGACGAGCGGCAGCACCACCCGGAACGGGTTGAAGCACTGGCGTCTCCACCTCGTGATAGCCCGCTCCGCTCATGAAGGCACGCATCGCGCTGATGATCCGCGAGCGCTTGAGAAACGTGTCCTTCACACCCGCATTCACGATCAGGTCCACGTATCGCATACGGTAGCGCAGCTCCGGGTCGGTGAACGCATCGTGTATCACACCGGCCTCATCGGTCTTCACAACAGGCAGCGGGCGCAAGGCCTTGCTCAACACGGTCAGTTGCTTCACGTGAACCGTGATCTCGCCGGTGCGCGTCTTGAACACGTGTCCTTGCACACCAATGAAATCACCCAAGTGGAGCAGGTGCCTCCACACCTCATCGTACATCGCCTTGTCCTCGCCGGGCGCCACCTCATCACGCGCCACGTAGATCTGCTGGTCGCCAGTGTGATCGCGCAACACCGCGAAACTGGCCTTCCCCATCACGCGCACGCTCATGATCCGACCTGCGATGGTCACCTGTGCGGGTTCGCCTTCTTCCTTAAAAAGTCCCTTCACCTCCTCAGCAGTGGCGGTCACCTTGTATTCAGCGGCGGGAAAGGGGTCGATGCCCAGCGCACGGAGCTTGGAAAGCGCTTCGCGGCGGGCGAGTTCTTGATCGGAAAGGGTGTGGGACATGCGTTCTTGAAGAAGGCGACGAAGTTATCCAGCTTACTTTTGGCCTACGACGATCAGGCATGAGCAAGCAAGCCGAAAAGCGCATCGCCCTCGCAAAGAGGGTGTTGGAGACAACGGACAAGACCAAGTTGGAAGCCGTCGAGATCGCCCTTCTTGGTCCTGCTCCTGTGAAGTTCACAAAGAAGGAACTCGACGAGATGGAGCTTCTCGCCGACCGGATGGAGCAGGGACACGATCCATCACATAGCTGGGCCGAAGTGAAACGTCAAGTCCTTCGTCGACGAACACGATGAGCCATCCGGTAGCCCTTTCGCCCAGAGCGAAGGACGACCTGAACCAAGCAGCAATGTGGTATCGATCGCGCCGCACTGGTCTTGACAGTGAATTCATGAACGAGATCGGGGATCACCTGAACACCATTGCTTCCTTCCCGACAGGGGCACCGCGGATCGGCAGAACGATCCGGATGTTTCCCCTGTCCAAATTTCCATATGTGATCACCTATCGCTTCTCAAGCGGTACGGTGTACATCATCCGTGTCGTTCATTCCCGTAGGCATCCATTGGTCCGCTCCCGCTGAAACTCAAACCTCATCCGCCCGTTCCGGCACTTGACTTCATTCCAACCATCATGTACAACCTCATCGACGCATTCCCCAAGCAATTGAAAGAAGCCCTGGAGATCGGGCGCAAGGCCACTTTGAAAAGCCCCGGCGGGCCGTACAGTAATGTGGTCGTTACTGGTCTTGGTGGCAGCGGGATCGGCGGCCGCATCGTAGCGCAACTGGTGAGCAAGGAGGCCAAGTGTCCGATCGAGGTGTACAGCAACTACTACCTCCCGGGCTACGTGAACCACAAGAGCCTGGTGATCGCGTGCAGTTACAGTGGCAACACGGAGGAGACCCTTGCCGCCATGGACCAAGCGCTTTCCAAAGGCGCTCGCGTGTGCGTGATCACGAGTGGAGGAACGATGCTCGACATCGCCAAGGCGAAAGGACTCGACCACATCATCATTCCGGGAGGCAATCCACCGCGCACGATGTTGGCCTATTCACTGGTCCAACAGCTTTTCATCCTGCACCACTTCGGGATCATCGGCGATGGGTTCGAAGGTGCCATCAACACAGCCGCAGGCCAGTTGGAGCACGACAAAGAGGACATCAAGAAAACTGCGCAGGCACTCACGGAGAAACTAGTCGGCAAGCGGCTGGTGATCTATAGTGAGGCCAGCACCGAGGCCGTGAGCATCCGTTTCCGCCAACAGGTGAATGAGAACAGCAAGGAACTCTGCTGGCACCACGCCATTCCAGAGATGAACCACAACGAACTGGTGGGCTGGGCCGGAGGCAATGCCGACATCGCCGTGGTGATCTTCCGCCACAAGACCGATCACGAGCGCAGCCAGATGCGGATGGAGATCAACAAGGAGGTCTTCGCCAAGTACACCTCGCACGTTCACGATGTGTGGAGCGAGGGCGACACCGGCTTCGCGCGCCAACTGTATCTCGTTCACCTCGGAGATTGGGTGAGCTACTACTGGGCAGAGAAGAAAGGTGTGGATCCCGTGGAGATCGGCGTGATCAACATGCTCAAAGGGAAATTGGCCGAGGTGAAGTGAGGAGAAAGAGGTCACCGCAAAGGCGCTGGGGCGCGGAGGACGCGAAGGAGATCGGATGGACCTATTGCCATCACTCTGGTGTTGATCAGGAATGACCCACAACGAACTTAGTTCGAAGATCATAGGGGCTGCCATCGAGGTGCATCGGGAATTGGGTCCTGGGTTGCTGGAAGGTGTGTATGAATTGTGTCTCGTTCATGTGCTGCACGACTCCGGGTTATTGGTAGAACAACAGGTTCCGGTTCCGATCAGCTTTCGCGGGATCGATCTCTGAACAACGCTTCGATTGGACCTTATCGTGGAAAAACGTGTGGTTGTCGAGGTCAAGGCTGTGGAAGCACTGCATGAAAGCCACGCGGCTCAACTCCTCACCTACTTGAAACTGACCGGTTGCAAGCTGGGTCTATTGATCAACTTCAACGAAGCCTTGCTCCGATCAGGGATCCGACGCATTGCGAACGGACTGGACGAAGAATGAGCGCTCTCTCCAATGCACTTGTGCATCTCTGCCTCCTCGCATTTCCCAGCGACCTTTGCGCCTCCGCGCCTCTGCGGTGAACAGTGCGACATGCGTTCCGTCCATTTCCGAGACCTCGGCCTGATCGACTACGCGCAAGCGTGGGATCTTCAGACGCAGCTATTCAAAGCGACCATCGATCGGAAGATCGCGAACCGCCACGCGCCGGAGGACCAGCAGGTGTTGACGGAGGATCACCTGCTTTTCTGCGAGCACCCACACGTGTACACGCTGGGAAAGAGCGGAAAGCAAAGCCACCTATTGCTCAATGAGGCAGGGATGCGCGAGAAGGGCGTCCAGTTCTTCCCGATCGATCGGGGCGGCGACATCACGTACCACGGACCGGGACAGATCGTAGGCTACCCCATCCTCGATCTCGATCACCACTTCACGGATATCCATCGCTTTTTGCGCACGCTGGAGGAGGCGGTCATCGGGACGCTCGAAGCGTACGGCATCAAGGCTGGTCGCATCGACGGACTCACTGGTGTCTGGTTGGACTGGAACGAACCCTTGAAAGCACGGAAGATCTGCGCCTTCGGTATTCGCGCCAGCCGCTGGGTGACCATGCACGGTTTCGCCTTCAATGTGAATACGGACCTCTCCTACTTCGAGAACATCGTTCCGTGCGGGATCGCGGATAAGGGCGTGACGAGCATGGCGAAGGAGCTCGGTGCCGAACTCGACATCGAAGAAGTGAAGAACAGGCTGCGGTTGGAACTCGCGGACCTCTTCGATGTGGCGATGGTGGGGTGAACCTACTTTCGCACAACGCTCTTCCACATGCGCATCCTTCGCAAGATCCTCCTCTGGACCATCGGCATTCTTGTCGGGCTCACCGTGTTGGCCTATGCCACGGGTAACGGCCACATTCCACGTGGTATTCGCTACACGTACCTGATCGGTCGCAACGGACCGGAGATCGATGACCGCGATTTCTTCCCGTATGAGACCATCCCTGCGAGCAACCCGCAACCGTGGCCGATGGGCTCGCGCTACGGGAAACTCACACTCACTGCGGAACAGGAAAAGGAGCTGAAGGACCTGTACAGTGTGGGTTTCGCAGTGTGGCAGCACGATAGCTTGATCTTCGAACAATACTGGAACGGCTGGGATGCGGACAGCGTGTCGAACAGCTTCAGCGTGGCGAAGAGCTACATCAGCGTGCTCACGGGCATCGCCATGGGCGAAGGGAAGATCGAAAGCGTGTTCCAGCCGGTGAGCGATTTCCTTCCGGAGTTCAAGGACGGTTGCCACGCCAAGATCAACATCCACCACCTGCTTACGATGAGCACCGGATTGGATTGGAGCGAGAGCGGCGCGAACCCTTTCAGCGATAACGCGAAGGGCTACTATGGAACCAACGTACGTGAGCTCAGTCTTTCGCAACCCTGTCGCGATGAACCGGGCAAGGAGTTCGATTACATCAGCGGCAGTACGCAGATCATGGCGGAAGTGCTGGAAGCCGCCTATGGGAAACCACTCGATGAGCTCGTGCGTGAGAAAGTCTGGGGACCGCTTGGTTGTGAGCACGACGCGTATTGGGGCAAGGATCGCACGAACGGCGACTTCAAGGCCTTCTGTTGCTTGTACGCCACGGCGCGCGACTTCGGGCGGATCGGACAACTGTACTTGGACAGCGGCAAATGGAAAGGCAAGCAGATCGTGCCGCGCGAATACTGGGAAGCTTCGATCACCCCCGCACGACTCGACGACCACGGCGCACCCAATGCACGCTACGGCTATTTCTGGTGGCTCGCTGAAGCGAACGGACAATCCATTCGCTACTGTCGCGGGTTCCACGGCGAGTACGTGGTGGTGATCCCCGACGAGGACCTCGTCTTCGTGCGCACGGGCATGAAGCGTGAGGAGGTGAACCTCACCGGACATCCCACGGACGTGTTCAAGTGGATCGCGATCGCGCGCAACATCGCACGGAAACGACCCGTCTGAAATGCGCAAGGACATCCAACCACCGAAAGTGGAGGGCGTGGCCATGGCCGTGGTCCGCGAAATGGATGAGGACGGCAGCGATGCGTGGTACGTGTACTTGATCAATCAGAAGAACGTGGCGCTGGAGAATGTCCTGGTGAGTTCGCGCGGCTACGGGGAGGTGGATGGCGAGGCCCGCGCAACCAGTGAAATGCGACACCACCTCGAAATGCTCGGCCCGAAGAGCTGGGCGCGGATAGAACGCATTGTGGAGGACGTGTTCGCATTGAGCAATGAATACTGGCTGAGTTTCTACATCGGCCGGGAGATCCACGACAAGAAGTACATCTTCCTCGCGGGCAGCATCGAAGAGACCAACTTCACCACCCTGCCGCTGATGAACATGCGCGGGGTGATGATCGAGTGACCGGATCGGTCCGGCGGCTATCTTCACCTACAAGCCCACGGACCCATGCGCCCCGACCACATCCGCGACCTCACCAGGATCCTCTTCCTGGACATCGAGACCGTACCACAGGAATACCAGTGGAAGGATCTTGATGCCGAGACCGCCAAGCTCTTCACCGAGAAGACACGCTTCGAACAAGAGCGACAGGAGAAGAGCGCCGAGCAACTCTATTCCGAGAAGGGCGGGATCCTTGCGGAGTTCGGTAAGGTGATCTGCATCGGCGTGGGCAGCTTGCACCATGAGGGAAACGACCTGAAGTTGCGCGTGACCTCCTTCCACGGCGATAACGAGTACGATGTGTTGAACCGCTTCGTGGAGATGATGCATCGGCACTACAACACCGATGAACACTGGCTGTGCGGGCACAACGGCAAGGAGTTCGACTTCCCGTGGATCGCACGCCGTTGCGTGATCAATCGCATCACGCTTCCGAAGCTGCTCGACATCGGCGGAATGAAACCGTGGGAGGTCGGACACTTGGACACCATGAACCTGTGGAGCTTCGGCGATCGGAAAGCATATACCTCCTTGGCACTGCTCACGCACGTCCTCGGCATCCCCACGCCGAAGGATGATATCACCGGTGCGGATGTGGCGCGTGTGTATTACGAGGACAAGGATCTTGAGCGCATCGCCGCGTATTGCCGCAAGGATGTGATCGCCACCACGCAATTGTACCTGCGGCTCACGGGTCGATCACTGATCCCGCAGGAGCACATCGCCAGCGTGTGATCAGAACGGCGAGTAGTCCACAACGATATCGAATGTGGCATACTTCCCGAAGGGTTGTCCATCCACCAACAGGTCGGCAATGACCCAGTACGTGCCGCGATCCTTCGGGCGTTCGATCACCAAACTCTGGTGATAGGTCATGCCTGGTGGGATGTCGGTTTCCAGCGCCGTCATCTCGGATCCCTTCACGTACTCGATGCCGCTGTCCTTGCGGAATAATCGGTAGCCCAGTCGCACGGGCTTGCCCTCCGCGGTGCATGACGGCATCCGTTGCATGGTGGGATTGTGGATGATGATCGGCACCACGCTGAAGCGATCCGGCGCCATGCGGAACGGGATCAGCGGGGCGCGAAGCTCCAATCGGGTCAGGTCGAAGGTGGTGTCCACGGTATTCGCCCAGATGTAGCCGGTATCCGTGGGGAAGTCGAAATAGCGTTGATCCAAGCCGGAGAGGCCGAACCACAGCGGGAACCATTCAGGGCCGAGGAACTGGTCCTTTCTTGTCCGAACACTGTCCAGCAGCACTTGATCCTGGGACACGAAGATCGTGGCGGCTCTGGCCGGGTCATTCACCGCTGAAACCAGTGCGGATTCGAAGCATGCCGCCCACTCTCCGATGCCATACTTCCACGGATAATTCTGCTGCTTCACCAGGATCTTCGGTTTGCCCTGCGCTTCCCAGAAGGAGGTGATCCGCTGCGCATAGGCCACCTTCTCGGAGATCCGGTAATGCGCGCGGTGGATCTGCAAGAGACCGAGCGAACACACGGCGATGAAGAGTGCGACGCGTGATCCTGCCATGCCCTTCCCTTCACCGGTGGCCAACGAAATGAACTGGACGGCCCAGACCAGGCCCAGGACCGGATAGTAGTTCTCGAAGATCATGACCGCTTTGCCATCGCGATCCACAATGAGGACGAGGAGCAGGAACAACAGGGAGAACACGAGTGTCCATGCCGTGCGGAGCCACGCCCGCTTCACGATCCCGATCACGAGTCCTCCGGCGATCAACACCAGAAGGCCACGGAACTTCGTCCACACTTCGAAGAGGTAGGTGGTGCTCTCCAACTGCAACCAGTGCGTGCTGTAGTGCGCAAGGTCCGCCACCGTGGGCATACGCGATTGCTCGTAGGAGGATGTCGCCATCGTCTTGATCCGCACCAAGTACCACAGCACCATCACACCTCCCATCAAAAGCAGCCGGATCCTCCCTCTCCGATCCGATGCGAGGAACTCGTACCCCAGGATGAAGATCAGCGGAAGCACGAGCAGTTGATGGTAGAAGGAGTTCCACACATTGAGCGCCAACGCGAGTGCAAGCCAGCGGAAGTAGGATCTCCGCGCATCGGCCTGCAACACCCGGCCGATGACCACCCAAAGGAGGATGGTGAACGAAAGACCCTGGTACAGTTCGCTGATCCCGTAGTAGAACATGTAGTGCAAACCGGCCGTGAGCGTGATCGGCAGCGCGAACATCGCTCTGCGATCCTTCAGCTTGAAGACCAGGATCCAATAGATGATCGCATGGAAGATGATGAAGGAAAGTGAGTACACGTGGAGCACCGTGCGCAACGGGGCCCCGATCCAAATAAGAACCACCGCTGGCAGTTGTACCAGCCAGGAGCCGTACCGTCCCAGCACACTCACCGGCGACTGCTCATCGATCATCAGCCAAGAGAAGAAAGCGCTGTCGGCACAGGCCGTGCGCTCCAGGTAGTAGGTCCATGCGAAGGCCCCGAGCACGGCCAACACCACGGTGCCGGCGATCAGGATGGTGCGCTGTCCGGGAGCGTTGAGTTGCGCGCTTTCGCTCATGACCCGATGATCGGTGGATCGGGTTTCGTGTTCCACACCCTTAGCGGAGCGGACATCCCTTGCCTCATCGCCGAAAAGTAGAGCGGATCGTGCTCGGTCCTGCTATCGCGAAGAAGTAGCGGCGAAGTTGCCACAGCACCGATCTTCGCCGCCGATGTTCCTCGCACGACTGCGTATCCCGTTGCGAAGCCCGATCACCTTCTGGTGGACGATGCTCACGGTGTGCATGATCGCCATCATCCTGCACTTCTACGGCCACGTGCTCGCCACTCCGGACCATGTGCTGCTGGTCAGCGGCGGCGATGGCATGAAGAACTATTTCACACTGGTCTGGCACGCGAACCGCGACGCTTCCTTGCTGCACTACGGAGGTTCCAGCACCCCGTACGGCGAGCAGGTCTTCTACACGGATGGCCACCCCTTGCTCAGTTGGGTGTTGCAATTGCTCCCTTTCCTGGCACCGCACGCGGTCGGGATCCTCAACGTCCTGCTCCTCTTCGGACTGCTGGCGTGCGCGTGGTGCCTCTTCGCCGTGTTGCGTGAATTGAAGGTGGCGCCGTGGGCCGCAGCGATCGGCGCGTTCGGCATTGCGCTGTTGCAGCCGCAGCTCTTCCGCTTGGGGGGGCACCTCTCACTCGCCCACGCGTGGATCATCCCTCTGCTCTTCCTCTTGCTGTTGCGCACGCGCGGAAGCAACCGTTGGCTGAAGTGGAGCATCGGCTCCGGACTGGTCCTGCTCGGCTGCTTCCTCATACACCCGTACCTCGGCTTCATGGGTGTGTTGCTCTTCCTGAGCTATTACGCCTGCTTGCTGTTGCTGCGCACCGGGGATCATGTGCGCAAGCGCCGGACCTACCTCGAGCCGGTGATCATGGCGATCGGGCCGATGCTGCTCTTCCTCGTCCTGCTCGGTTGGGGTGATGCGACCACCGATAGACCCGCATCGCCGCAAGGACTTGACCGGTTCAGCTCAACGTTGATGAGCCTGATCGTGCCCACGCACGACCCCTTCGTTACACCGCTGCGCGAATTCATCCAATACGACGCGATCGATTGGGAGACCTGGTGCTACCTCGGTTCAAGTTCGATCCTGCTGCTCGTGATCGCCGGTGGTGTGCAGGTGAAGCGCTGGACCGTGCGCTCTGATCGCACGTCGCTCGACGATGCCGGACTGTTGCTTGGTGCAAGTTTCCTCGTGCTGCTCTTCGCCATGGGATTCTGGCAGGACTGGTTCGGCGAATGGATGCCGATGCTCGCGCAATTCCGCGGTGCAGGACGCTTCGCATGGGTCTTCTACTTCGCGTGCGCGGTCTTCTGCACCACGCGCTTGTACCATTGGCTGTTCGCGGGGGAAGGCATTCGTCGCTGGGCGGCCATTACGGTGTACACGATCGTGATCGGTTTCTATGCGCGTGAAGGCTGGGCCTACCATGTGGATGTGAGCGCCTCGTTGGGTCATGCATCGAATGTGTTCCGCTTTGACGAAGTCAGCGCGGAACAGGGCGCCTTGATCGCGATGGCACGGAAGAGCAATGCGGTGGCGACCATTCCGCTACCCTATCACCATGAAGGGTCGGAGTTGTACCAGAAGGACGCGCCGAAACCATTCTTGGCCGAAGCCATGCCCTTGGCGTTCCATAGCGGGATCCCACTGCTGGCCGGGCTCACGAGTCGCGCCTCCCTGCAACGAACACGGAACCTGCTCGCCTTGTTCTCGCCAAGCACCTTCTCCAAACGACTCGTTGATGAGATCCCCGGCGATGCGATGTTCCTCCTGTTCCGAGGTGCCTCCCCATTGGAGACCGAGGAACAGGCGCTTTGGGACAAGGGCAACCCGATCATCGAGAACGGTGCTGGAAGTTTGCGGCTGATCTCAGCTGGATCGCTCTTTATGGATGATCGTGCGGACCGCTTGGCCACCTACGCACGCCTGAAGGATGCGATGCCTGCGCATGGAGAATGGCGGGTATCCGTAAGTGATAGCATTCCTTCCGGGGATGCGCTTCAGCAGCTTCGAATGGTACCTGACATGATCACGAGCATCGTTCGGGATTACACCGATGTGCTCTTCGTGGAACCCGGCCAGCTCGACACCGCCACCACCTATGAACTGAGCTTCGAGTTCCATGCCGTGGACCAGGCCGCGATCAACATCTCCTTGATCCTGGAGCACGTCCGCGCGGATGGAACGGATATGCATTGGGGCATTCTGCGCAATGTGCGTTCCATGCCTATGCAATCCTCGGACGACCGCACCATGGCCACACTCACCTTCACGCCTCCCGAACGTGGGCGATCCTACAAGTTCCTACTGAAAGGGCCGGACGATATGGGCCAACGCTTCACCGCAAGCCACATCGTATTGCGCCCGGTGAATGTGGATGTTTGGCGCGAAGGGGCGTGGGAAGGAAAGCCAGTGGTCTTTCTGAACAACGTGCCGCTCACTTCGGATAGCCGCGCAGCAGCACCTTGAGGAAGTTCACGGATTCACCCAACAGGATCCGATAGTTCATCCTGCTGAAGCGGATGCCTTCATCCAGTTGCGCATCGATCGTTTCCACACCTAGGTCCTTGCGACGAGAAACAAGCATCACGAATTCCATGTCGAACAGGAAGCGGTCGATGGTGGTACTCAGGAACACCTCCCGGCCGCGCTGATCGAATCCCTTCAACCCGCATTGCGTGTCGGTGATCGGCAGGCGCACGATGTGGCGCAACACCCAGCGGAAGCTCTTGCTGATCACCCGTCGCGCCCAGGGCACACGTTCGTAGTACGTGCTCTTGCGTTGACCCAGCACCACGTTCGCTCCGGCCAACAATGCGCGACAGGCGTCCACCATGCTGTCCACGGTGTAGGGCACATCCACATCGGTGAAGAGGCAGGGGCCATCCGTACAACCGGATGCGCCGGTGCGCAACGCAGCGCCCTTGCCTCGGTTCACGCTATGCGCAAGCCACTCCACCTCACCGAGAGCTGTTGTCACTGCGCGCTTCCTCGCTTCATCAATGGCGTACGCCGAACCATCCTCCACCACCGTGAACCGGAGTGACACCTCGGACAACCGTCGCATCAATTCAGTGCCCTGATCGATCAAGCGCAGATCCCAGCCAGCAGGTGGGTTGTAACAGGGGATGATGATGTGGAGGATCCGATCGGCCATAACGCTGATCAGAGCCCGTACTTCACAATGCACCAGATGGCGCGGACGCCATCCCTCCAGCCGATCTTCTTGCCTTCGGCATAGGTGCGGCCGTAGTAGCTGATACCGACCTCGTAGATCCGTGCGCCTTTCACGCGCGCCAGCTTGGCCGTCACCTCGGGTTCGAACCCGAAACGCTTTTCGCGCAGATCGAGTCCTTTGGCGATGTCGCTGCGCATGAGCTTGTAGCAGGTCTCCATGTCCGTCAGGTTCAAATTGTTGAACATGTTGGACAAGCTCGTGAGGAAACGGTTCCCGATGCTGTGCCAGTAGAAGAGGATGCGGTGCGGGTGGTGGCCCATGAAGCGCGATCCGAAGACCACATCGGCAAAGCCTTCCACCATAGGTCGGAGCAGGTCGTTGTACTCGCGCGGATCGTACTCCAGGTCGGCATCCTGCACGATCAGGTATTCGCCCGTAGCCTCTTTGATCCCCCGATGGATCGCAGCGCCCTTGCCCATGTTGCTCGGCTGCTCTATGAAGCGGATGCCCATGGCCGGGTTCGCGCCCATGTAGGACTGGATCGCCTGCACCGTGCCATCGGTACTACCGTCGTTCACGATGATCACCTCCTTGCCGATACCGTGGTGCAGCACCACGTCGCGCACCTTGTCCAGGATCAGGTGGATGGTCCGTTCCTCGTTGTAGGCGGGGATGATGATGGAAAGGGTGCGGATCACGGGTTGCGAAATGGCCGGTGAAGATAGAAGGCTCCGTGAGCAGCGACCCTCTAGGTCCATGCCGTGCGCAGCCCCCTATGACGGCTCGGCCTCATGGGCGCTGTCCTCCCCGGCTATCCAGCGGTCTTTGTATCGGTAAAGGATCATCAACGTAGCGGAGATGATGATCAACCAGGTCACGCGGGCCTGAAGCCGGTCGTACACGTTCGCCACACCACCTGTCACCATCGCGTTGAAGAATACCACCGCAAGGGCCACCACCACGAAACGCTGTAATTGCAGCGAGGATCCTTTCCAATAGAGCGCAAGGATCAGAATGGAAAGCAACAGGGCGAGATGCGATACGTGATTCACCATTTCGAAATGCAAGGCACCCCGCTGCTGCGCACTGCTCATGTAGAACGGAAGCTCATGAGGCAAGTGCCACTTGTAGTGGAAATACGGCGACGAATCCTCGCGATATGGCTGCAGGCCCGAGCCGATCTCCACTTGGCCCAATTGCGCGAGGGTGGCCGTGAAGGTGGTCCACGCGATCAATGGCCAGTTGCGCACATCATGCAGTACCTCGTGCGTCAGAGGCGCTATCAATTTGCTCGCCGTCACTTGTTCCAAACCCACCGGCTTCATCGGTGAATCCTTGTTCCAGATGAAGAACATGGCCGTGGTGTTCAACTGGTCCATGTGTTCGCAAAGCGGATGATGATGGGTCGGACAGCATCGCTTGAGGTGCTCGTACATCACCCCGGATTCGCACAGTTTCGCCGCATAGAACAGATCGGTCGACGGGGCGAGCACGCGACCATAACCCCACCGCGCATTGTGGCCTTGGATGAAGAGAACACTCGCGACGATCAACGCCAACGATCCGGACCACTTCCACCAGGACAGCTGACCCAGAAAGGACCTTCCCGCGAGCGACCCTCGCGCGATCAGAAGGCATCCGGTGATCGCCATCAGGATCGCGAGATGACTGAGGTGGCTGATGCCAAGGAAGAAGAGCCAGATCCATAGGAACCCGAGTTTCAGTGGCGCGATCCCCTTTCCGAAGAACAGCAGGAAAAGCACCAGGGCGATCAGCGCCGTCAAGGCATCGGGCATGATCTGCGCAGCGTACCACGGCAGGCTGGACGTGAGCACAAGCACGGCGAGCAGGACCATGTGGATCCGCCAAATGGCCTTGGCGCGTGGGAACACTTGGCGCAGGACCTCGAAGATGAGCCAGCTGCTTATCATCCCTTGAAAGAAGACCACCGGCCACAACGAAACCTGCCAAGTGACGGCACGCATGATCAGCGGGTACCCGATCGGCCGGTCGGTCATGGCCTCCAAACTCCAGATCCTTCCGATGAAGGCCCCCGAGTCGGTATAGACCAGCGGCGATTGGTTCATCAAAGCGGGCACAGCGACGAGCAAGCCCGTTAGGAAGAAATAGAGTGCGTTCCGCCCGAACCCGCGCCAACGCGTTACCGCATGTTGAAATGCACCAGAACCTCCCTCTTTGTGCATCATACGTTCACCGGGATCACTGGCGGATCTGCATTCGCGGAGTGGAACAGCGGTGAAAACTACTCAAAGGGACAATGCTCGGCACCGGGTCCGGGGCGTCCACCCGGGATCATGGCACACGCCTAGGCGTGGGTGCATGAATGATCGCCTACCGCAACACCCAAAGATCCGCATCGCCCAGGTCGATCGCGAGATCCACAAAGCACGGTCGCACGGTGAAGCGAACAAGGTCTCCCGGGCGCAGCGTGGTCCTCGGTATGAACTCCACGCTTGTCGTGCCCCATTCACCGTAGTGTACCACCTGCCGGTGGGACGGTAGCCCGTCACTCTCGATGACAACATTATCCCGCAACAACTCCAAGGTCAACCCGATCCAGTTCGTATCCCTGCGCTCCAGCGCCCGCACACTCCCGCTGATAAGCACTGGCCCGGGGGTCCATTCCGGCGGCACGGTCCATTCCATGGATCGCATCAACGGATCGGCGTGGTCGGCACCCGGGATCTGTCCGTGATGCAATACGTCGGTCCCCAACGCACGTACACGATCGTCGCGGAACAGCGAGAGGCCGGTTGTGTTCGAATGGAACAATTCAGTGCAATTCGCGTGATCCACAAAGTCGTGCGCGTCCCATTCCACGAGGTAGTAATCGCTCCGTGGGAAGCTGTCCTGCCCCACGCGATCGGTGTTCGTGAGCCACCGCCAATTGCGCGTATGGATGTAATAGGCCAATGATCCCGAACACTCGAACCCGGAGCTGATCTTCACTACAGGCCGGATATCCGTGAGCGGCAAATGGTCGGTGGCGATGATCTCCAACGCCTTGCGCACTTCACCGGAGGACAACCATTCTTCGGAACGCGTGAGGTCGAATGCCCTTGCTTGATGATATGGAAGTGGAATGCAGAAAAGCACTGCGACCCCGTTCGACAGCCATGTGCTCCCTCTCCACCCCAAGCAGGCCGACACAAGAACGAAGGCGGTCAACGGCACCAGGAAAAGGGCCGTCCGGGTCTGTGGAAGTGGTACACCGAAGAGCACCTGCTGCGCGATGAAGGAAAGCACACAGAGGCCCAACACCAGCAGCCCGAACAGCAATGGCATCTGATCGCGCCAACGTTCCTTCCGCCACGAAACGGCAAGCGTTGTGGCGCACCACGCCCCGATGAGCAGCAAGGTCCACGAGACGATCGCCAACGGTTCGTGATCGTACCACACGTGATAAAGCATCTTCTCCATCAGCGTCCGAAGCGTGCAGCCCCAGAACCCATCGCAACCGAAGTTGAGCGAGCCGCCATGGAACAAACCCAGCGCATTCGGAAGGATCAGTACCAAACCCAACGCGCCTATACCGAACACCACGAACAGATGTCCTCGCCATGCCTTGAGTCCTTGGCGGTATGCGCGAAAGGCGATCACCATCATCATGGCGAGCCCGAATGCGAGCAGGTAGTTGATCATGATCACATGCGACATCGCGGCTAGTGCAGCGAACCCCATGGCCCACGCCAGTCGCGATCGTTGCACACCTTCATCGAAATACCTGACGGCCTGCCAAAGGCTCATCATCAGGAAACCATTTGCCAGTCCGTAGCCGCGGGCCAGCGAGAAGAAATCGATGAGGTACGGATGGATGTTGAGCAGCACGAACAACGCGATGGCCAGCACCGCATGGCGCGCACGAAGCGCGATCCGCGCACAGGCATAGAGGTACCCCACGTAAGCCAACAGGTTGGGCAGTCGCAACGCTAGTTCACTCGTTCCGAAGAGCTTCATGCATACCCACATGCCCCATACATTCAGCAGGTGGTGATTGCCGCCCATCTGATCGAAGGCCCGCTGATAGAACACGCCTTTGCGCACGTGCTCCATGAACGTGAAGGTCTCGTCGTAGGAGAAGGAGACCGTGTAGGCACGTACGACCGCATACACGAGCAAGAGCAGCGCGAGGGTCCCAATGGTCCACCGCGCGATGCGCGATCCGTTGGCGCTAATCGACCCCGCTGGCATCACCGTCGGAGCTTTCGCCCACCACGTACATCGGCCTGCCACGCACCTCCTGGCTGATGCGGTTGATATACTCACCGATGATGCCCAGGCAGATCAGCTGCACACCGCCGATGAACATCGTGCTGATGATCATGGAGGTCCAACCGCTGATCAGATCACCCTGCGTGATCTTGCTCCAGATGGCGTAGAGGATGATGATGAAGGCGAAGAAGGAAACGAAGAATCCGAAGAAGGTGGCCAACCGCAACGGGAAACTGCTGAAGGAGAGGATGCCCGCCATGGCCAGGCCCATGAGCTTGCGCACGGTGTACTTGCGCTCGCCCGCAGCACGGCCATGGCGATCGTACAGCACGAAGTCGGTCTTGAAGCCGAGCCACGCGATCTGCCCGCGCAGGAAGCGATCGCGTTCGCGCATGTCACCCAAGCGCAGCAGCACCTTGCGGGAGATCAAGCGGAAGTCGCCGGTGTCCAGTGGGATGTCGATGCGTGTGATGGACTGCAACAAGCGGTAGAAGATCGCCGCCGCCCACTTTTTCCAGAACACCTCATCAAGACGCGCGCGGCGCTTCGCGTACACGACGTGAAACCCCTCCTTGTACTTCGCGTGCAGTTCAGGGATCAGTTCAGGCGGATCCTGAAGGTCGCCGTCCATGATCGCGACGCTGTTGCCTTGCGCGGCATCGAGCCCCGCCGTGATCGCCATCTGGTGACCGAAATTCCGGCTCAGCGACACATATCGGACGCGCGGATCCTTCGCGCGCTCGGCCTGGATGGCTTCCAATGTTCCATCCGTGCTGCCATCGTCCACCAGGATCATCTCCGCATTCGCGTCGATGCTACTGATGGCCGCCATGGAGCGCTTGACCAACTCGGGGATGATCGCCTCCTCGTTGAGCACGGGGACCACGAGGGATACTTCAGGGCGTTGCTTCATGGATGCCGGTGATCTCGTAGATGCGCAAGCTGTGGTTCTCGTAGAGGATCTTGTAGTCGTAGTGGTGTTCGATGGACTCCTTGACGAACGGCTCGATCGCCATGGCGCGCATACCCGGCTTCAGTTCGAATTTGCTCACGCTCTTGATGTCCTTGCCCTGCTCGTTCAGGAGTTTGACGTAGAACATCAGGTGCGCGTTGTAGGAGTCGTGGCAGAGGGCATCCACTTCCAAGGGGCCACCGCGCAACGCATTGTGCAAGTAGTACGACGCAGCGAAGACGTCCTCGTCCCAAGGATATTCCTTCGGGAAGTAGGTGCGGCCGATGATGGCCGTGTACGGTTGGAGGAACACGAAGAACAGGAGCAGCCACGGCAGTACACGTCGCGCAACGAAGCTGGCGGACCATTGCTCCGAAAAGGTCCATTGCAACAGCACATGTACCGGGATAGCTGCTAGGCCGCACAACACCGGGAACAGCGGCGCCGAGTACCATTCCAACTTGGTACCTGCGGAGCTGATCACATATAGATACGTGCTACCGATGCAAACAAGCAGCAAGGTCCACTGTCGCAACCGTTCCTCGCGGTGGGCGAGTCCGACCACCATGCCAATGGGTACGAGCATCCACCACCAGGTGAAGTGGTGGTCGATCAGCATGCGGATGTAGAAGTTCCAAGGCTCCTCGTGGCCTTCGATGGATGTGCCGTAGCGACCACCCAGCTCGTTCTCCCACACCGCTTTCAAGTAACCGGGGTTCGCTGATTCGCGCAGCAGATAGAATGCGCCGACCACGAGCAGGAAGATCCCCATCCCGATGTAGGTCTTCCGCTCCATGAAGAACGCCGTGGCGCGTTTCTGCAACAAGAGGAAGATGCCCAGGCCGGGAACGAAGAGCAGTGCTTGCACGCTCTTGGTCATCACGCCGAGTGTGAGCAGGACGAAGAACCAGAGCAGATCGCGCGGACGTCCATCCACGCTCCAGCGGAAGAGCGCCCAAGCGCTGGTGGACATGAAGAGCACGAGCAGCGCGTCATAATCACCACTGCGTGCCACATGCATGTGGATGAAGCCATCACTGGTGTACAACATCAGGCAGGCGATGAGGCCGAGCCATGGTGCATTCAGTTGTTTGGTGGTGAAGCGCAACAGGAACCAACCGGTGAGGAAGGCCGCGATCGCCGACGGCAAACGCAGCGCGAGTTCACCCGGTCCAAGGATCGCGAAGAAGGTGGTCTGGATCCAGATCAGCAGCGGCGGCTTGGTGCTCCACATGTCGGGCTGGCCGTAGAAGTGCGCCACCAACCAGTCGCCATCGCGCAGCATCTCCAACGCGCTGATCGCCTGCCGCGCCTCGTCCCACACACGCAAGGGTAGGGTGTCCAAGTGCATGAAGAGCGGCCAGATCGCGGTAAGCACGAAGAGCACCGGAACGAGCCAGCGCCGAGTTTGCGCAGCAGGCAACGTGGGCGTCTGGTCCGTCATCACGCAATGATCACACCACCATCTCCGGCACTTCGCCTTCCACCACCAAGCGACCTTCGGTCTTCGCTTTGATCTCGTCCACGCTCACGCCGGGAGCGCGTTCGAGCAACTTGAAACCATCCGGCGTCACATCGAATACGCCGAGGTCGCTCACGATCTTCCGGACGCATTTCACACCGGTGAGCGGAAGACTGCACTTCTTCAGGAGCTTGCTCTCCCCTGCCTTGTTGGTGTGCATCATGCACACGATGATGTTGTCCGCGCTGGCCACCAGGTCCATTGCGCCACCCATGCCCTTCACCATCTTTCCGGGGATCTTCCAGTTGGCGATGTCGCCGGTGTCGCTCACTTCCATCGCACCCAATACCGTGAGTTGCACGTGCTGTCCGCGGATCATCGCGAAGCTGGTGCTGCTGTCGAAGATGCTACTGCCCGGCAACAACGTGACCGTCTGCTTCCCCGCATTGATCAGGTCGGCGTCCTCATCCCCCTCGAAGGGGAACGGCCCCATGCCCAGCAATCCGTTCTCGCTCTGCAGCACCACGTTCATGCCTTCGGGAATGTAGTTCGCCACCAACGTGGGGATGCCGATGCCAAGGTTCACGTAGTAGCCATCGCGCAATTCCTGGGCGATGCGCTTCGCCATTTGTTCCTTGTTGAGTGCCATGGTCGGATCGAGGTACGGGTATGCCCCGCGAAGATGCGAAGTTGACCGTGGATCGGTTCAGGGGTGTGGCACGCGAACGATAATACGCCCTTCCTTCCATTGGTAGTCGGCGCTATCCGGCGTCCAGAGGAAGAGCACAGCCTTGGCGGCGCGCGGCTGTTGGGGAATGTGCCGGATGCTTTGCCAATGCTCCCCGTTCCACTGCGCCCGACGGGTATTCAGGAAGACGAAGTCGCCGTACACGATCGCGTCACTGCTGTCGGAGACCGCGAACGACAGGCGGAGATCCACGGGATGAGCGTCAGCGGACAAGCGGCCTTCCACCTCCACGAGCAGATCCGATCCGCGCAGCTGTTCAGCGGGCAGGGCGATCGGCAGTGACCGATCGCTGCCGTTGCTGCTCAGGGTGAAGGTGGTGTCGAAGACGACATCGGTGCGCAAGGGCGGATCACGAAGCAGGAGCAGCAGCAGGTTTCCCGGTGCGCTATCCACCACGCTGAAGCCGCTGATCGCCTCCTTCAATACGGAAGGCACTACGATGCGCACATCGTCCATGCCGTGCGGCCAACTGTGTGCGTTGGCGTCGCTTTCACTTCCGAGCATCCGGTATTGAAGACTCCACGGCAGGCCGGCGTGCCGGTGTGTTCCCACCACCGGCGGCCTGCCGAGTGTGCGTTCCAGCTCTTGCACACGACGCACGAAGCGGTCGGGGATGGATTGTTCCGGCCAGAGCACCGTGTGATCCAGATCCGCGGTCCACGCCGCACGAAGCGGAAGGATGAGCAACGGAAGTGCGAACACCCACGCCATCCGTCCGTGCATGCACCATCCATCAACGGCGAACGTAGCGAACACGATCGTCAGCAATAGCGTGTGCAGAGCTGTGCGATCCTCCGCGTAGTTGATCCCGAACACATTCGCAGCGATGATCCTTCCCAAGGCTTCACCCCACAACAGGACGGCGATAAGGAAGGCCGGTGATCGCCAACCGCGCGCGCGAATGGCCGAGCGCAGGACAATGGCCGTGACCAGCGCGATCATTGCCACGATCACCACCGCTAGCGTGATGGATCCGGCGCCGAACATCCGTTGTAACAGCGACACCACCGTGACCTCCACGAAGCCTTCGGTGCTTCCTTGGTAGAGCAGTCCGAGGCGCGCCAACCGCAATGCGAGAAGGAGTGCTGCCGCGAAGGGAAGAAGCCCCGCGATGAACCACAGCGCACGTTGCGTCCTATTGCGGTAGGTCGCGATCAACAGCACGCCGAGCATCACCCCCCACAGCGGAAGCAAGGCCAGCAGGAAACCGTTCGCGATCGCCCACGCGCACAGGACCCGGACCAATTGTGCGGTCCTTCCATCACGCACGAAACAGAGCAATTCATACATGCCGAACAGCAGGAACGCGAAGGCCGGACCGTAGCCGCGGAACAATGAGAAGAAGTCCAGCAGGAAGGGGCAACCGAGCATCGCGCTCCAGAAGACCCAACGCACGAAGCGATGCTGAATGAATGCACCCAGCTTCCACGTGGACCATGCGAAGAGGGCGAATGCGAGCACGCTGCCCCAACGCAATGCAAGCAGGTGCAACCCGAAGACCTTGTAGCCCAACCATCCGAGCAAGGAGTTGAGGTAGTGGTTGTTCGCATCCCACATACTGCTGAACGGCAGGAAGCGCCCACTCTGTGCGTAGGCCAGGAAGGAAGTCGCCTCATCGTGAACGAGTGGGATGAGCGCCGCGCGCAACAGGACGTACACGAACACGACCGAAACGAGTGCAACGAAGGCGAACCGATCGTTGCGCTGTGGTCGGGGATCTTTCAAGCGCACGTCCATGGCGGTCCCGAAGGTGAACATCAGGGGACGACTTCGCGAATGATCACCCGCACACGATCCATGGCGAAGTATTGTTGGCGGGGATTCCAGAGATAGGCCGTCACCTGTGCGGGCACGCTGAAGGATGGCAGCAGGCGCAGGACGTGCAAGCGGTCTCCTTTCCAGGAAATGCGTTGGTCATCCAGGTTGATCACATCGTAATGGAGCGGGTTACCATTCGCATCCTTCGCATCCACCACCAGTCGCAGTTCCAGTGGTTCGTTGTCCGAAGTGATCGAGGCATCCACTTCGATCAACCACGCCCTGCCTTGGAGGGCCTCCGGGTCCGGGGACCAGAGTCCCTTGAACTCTTCGTTCGTGGATGGTATCGCCCACGTACTATCACGCACGACCGAGTCGCGCAGTGCGGTTTCCGCTTCCATCAGATTCATCCGTCCGTGCTGTGCGGTGTACACGGTGTGGAAGCCGGGCGGCGGCTGGAAGTGTACCGTGTCGATCAACAACAATTCGCAGGTTGGTTGGGGGAAGCCGAGGTCGTTCAGGTAGTTCAGGTCGAGTCCACGAAGCGATGCGCCGTAGGTCCAGCATCGCGGGTTCTGGCGGTAGGCCCCGATCAGCAACGGACGCTCCAGACCCTGTTGTCGTTCGGACACAAGCTCGTAGATCCTTCCGGGGATCGCTTCCTCCGGCCAGTACGCCGTGTGGTCGAAATTGGCGCCCATCAACGTGCGCACCGGCAGCCAGAGCAACAACACCGCAGCAAAGGCCAAGCGCGGCCGACCGATCGCGATTCGATCCAACGAGAAGGCGAACAACAGGATGAGCAGCGGGACAAGTTGGATCGCCGTGCGATCGATCGGATAGAGCACGCCGAAGCCTTCGCCAAGAACGACCCTTCCGATGATCTCCCCGCTGAGGATCACCCCCATGAGGATGACCGGCACCGACCGGCCCCGAAGTGCCCGCACAAACAAGCCCTCCACCAGCATTGTGGAAACGATCATGACGATGTCCTGCGCGAGTGGTCGCATGATCCCGAGTATCCACAGCACGAGGGACCGAAGTGTCCCATCGAAGAACCCCGAACTATTCCCGAAGTAGAGCAGGCCCAGCTCCGAAAGTCCTTTACCGAACAACCCGGCGATCACCAACGGCACTACACCGATGAACAACAAGATGCCGAGCACCGGACCATCCTTCCGATCACGGGTGAACACGTACCAGCCGGCAATGGCCATGACCGAACACCAGATCAACAACAAGGAAAGCGAAGCATAGGTCGCAAGTGCCATGGCGAACAGCGTCGCGAACAACTGCCGCCGACCACCCACCTCCACGTACCGCACCAGATGGAACAACGCCATCAGCAGGAATGCCAATGCTGGTCCGTACCCGCGGAAGAGCGAGAAGAAGTCGAGCACGAATGGCGTGAGGAGCAACGCCACCATCGTACACCAGCGGATCACATCAACTTGTAGCATCCGCGTGATCCGCCACACATACACCGCATACAGGACGAAACACACCACGGAAAATGAGCGCAGGGCCAACGGCGATGGTCCGAACAGCAGATAGGTCGCGCGTCCCATCGCGGTGATCAGCAAGTGATTGCCGGCATCCCAATGCGCGAGGAAGGGCAGGTAGCGCCCGGTCACCACATAGGTCTGGAAGGTGGCGGCCTCATCATGAATGAGCGGCACCCATGCGGCGCGTAGCACGATGTACGCGAATGTCAACAAGGAGAGCGCGACGAAGCCGATCCGTTCACTCCGGGCGTTCATCGGATCCTCAGCCGCGCTTGCGCACGGTGCGTTGCTCGATCCGCCTTTCGTAGTTGCTGCCTTGGAAGATCCGCTGCACGAAGATCCCCGGCGTGTGGATCTCATCCGGGTCCAATTCACCGGGCTCCACCAAGTGCTCCACCTCGGCCACGGTGATGCGGCCCGCCATGGCCATCATCGGATTGAAGTTCCTCGCTGTGCGCTTATACACCAAGTTGCCGAAGCGATCGCCCTTCCACGCTTTCACCAGCGCGAAGTCCGCGCGCAAGGCATGTTCCAGAATGTGCGGTTTGCCATTGAACTCGCGCACCTCCTTGCCCTCGCCAACCTCGGTGCCGTAACCCGCTGGTGTGAAGAAGGCCGGTATCCCGGCGCCGCCCGCGCGACAACGTTCGGCAAGCGATCCTTGAGGGATCAGATCCACCTCCAATTCGCCGTTCAACATCTGCCGCTCGAACTCGGCGTTCTCCCCCACGTAACTGCTGATCATCTTCTTGATCTGCCGCGTCTTCAGCAACAGGCCGAGACCGAAGTCATCCACGCCCGCGTTGTTGCTGATGCACGTGAGCCTCGTGGCGCCGTTGCGCACCAATGCAGCGATCGCATTCTCCGGAATGCCGCACAGGCCGAAGCCGCCGACCATCAGTGTCATATCATCCTTCAATCCCTCGAGTGCCTTATCCGCGCTGGCGACCACTTTGTTCATGCGTTGCTCTGCTTGTGCGACGAAGATATCCTCCTCGCGTTAGGGTGATGATGACCCGGTTCAATCGCCCCAGTTCGGCTTGCCGCCGTTGGTGCCGCCCTTGCCCTTGGTCCGGCAATCGAGTTCGATACCGAGCTCGCCTTCCGGCTTTTCGAAATTGCCGGTGTTGATCTCGATCGTCGGATCCGCATACACACGATTCATGTAGTAGCCGTAGATCGGCAACGCCATGTTCGCACCTTGCCCTTTGTCCGTGGTGCTGAAGCGCACGCTGCGGTCATCCGCGCCGGTCCATACACCGGTCACAAGATCAGGGGTGATCCCGATGAACCAGCCATCGCTGTTGTTCTGCGTGGTGCCCGTCTTGCCCGCCATCGGGAACTTGATGTTGGCATACTTCTGTCGCGTGCCCCAACTGGTGCGCAACCGCATACCCGTGCCCACTACTTTACCGGTGCTCGGGTTGTACGCGCCGTCGATCACACCTTGCAACACCTTCAACATCACGTACGCCGTGCGTTCATCCAAGGCCTCGAAGGTGTGCGGGGTCACGTCGTAGATCGTGTTGCCGTTCTTGTCCTCGATGCGTGTGAAGATGATCGGCTCGATGTACACACCCTTGTTCGCGAACGTGGAAAAGGCACCCGTCATCTCGGACAGCGTGAGGTCCGCAACGCCAAGACACAACGAAGGCACAGGTTCCAGCGGACTCTTCACGCCCATGTGTCGCGCCAATACGATCACCGCTTCCGGACCGTATTGCTTCATCAACCATGACGTCACGGTGTTCATGCTGTTCGCCAGCGCGTAGGCCACGGTGACCATGCCGCCGTACTCCGCATCACTGTTCTCCGGACACCAATCGGGTTGGCCGGGTGGCATGTCGAAACATACCTTCTGGTTGGGAACCTCTCGGCAGGGTTCCATGCCTTCACGGAACGCGGTGGCATACACGAAGGGTTTGAACGTGCTGCCCACTTGGCGCCGCGCTTGGTCCACGTGGTCGTACTGGAAATGCTTGTAGTCGATGCCGCCCACCCACGCTTTCACGAAACCGGTATGTGGATCCATGCTGAGCAGCCCACTTTGCAGGAAGCTCTTGTAGTACCGGATCGAATCCAGCGGACTCAGCACCGTGTCCTTCTCTCCTTGCCATGTGAACACGCGCATCGGGACCGGCGTGTCGAAGATCCCGGGGACCTCACTCTCCTTCACCACCGGCCAGTAGTTGTCGCAACCACCAAGATCCGGCCTACAGTGGTAATGCTTCGACCCTTCGTGCATCACTTCCTCGATGTATGCCGCTGGCCGTTCGCAACTTCCACACATCTTGCCCATGAGGATCTTGTAGCGCACACTGCGCTTCATCGCGGTGTTCAGGATCGCCGCGATCTCCTTCTGGTTCACGCGCGAATCAAAAGGTCGGTTCTTCTTCCGTGCAATGTCCTTGAAGAAGTCGGGCTGTAGTTCACTGGCGAGGTGTTCGCGTAGGCCCCACTCCGCGTAGGACTGCATGCGACGGTCCACGGTGGTGTAGATCCGCAGACCGTCCGTGTAGATGTCGTACTTCTTGCCGTCCGGACGTGGGAACACGAGATTGCCCTTCGCGTCCGTGGAGTCCAGCAGATGTTGGAGCTTGCTCCGAAGCACCTCGCGGAAATACGGCGCCGGGCCTTCGGTGTGGCTCACACTCTGGAAATGCAGTCCGAGCGGAAGCGCTTTCAGCGAATCGTATTCCACGGTGCCGATGAAGCCGTTGCGACGCATCTGGTCCAACACCACCATACGCCTGTGCAGGACGGTGTCCACGCGGTGCGCCTTGTTCGGGTTGAAGAGCGCCGGGTTCTTCAGCATCCCCACGAGCATGGCCGCCTGCTCCACACGAAGTGAATCCGGTGTGGTATTGAAGTATACGTGTGCCGCGCTGTTGATCCCCACGGCCTGGTTGATCCAGTCGAAACGGTTCAGGTACATCGCAATGATCTCGTCCTTGGTGTACTGCCGTTCCAAGCGCGCACTGATGATCCACTCCTGGAACTTCTGGAAGGTGCGCTTGATGAAATTCGAGGAGCGCTCCGTGAAGAGCATCTTGGACAATTGCTGCGTAATGGTGCTCGCGCCGCCGCGCTTGCCCAGGAAGATGGCCGCCCGTAACGTGCCACGCAGGTCGATGCCGCTGTGTTCCCGGAAACGCTCGTCCTCGGTGGCGATGAGCGCATGTACCACGTTCGGACTGATCCGCTCGTAGTCCACCGGGATCCGGTTCTCGCGGTAATACTGGCCCATCTGGCTGCCGTCGCTGAAGAGCACGGCGGTTGCGAGGTCGCTACGGGGATTCTCCAGGTCCTCGGTGCTGGGTAGGTCGCTGAAGGAGGCGATGACAAGCATGCCGAAGAGCCCGACGAGTGGTGCAAGCACGATGACCCACCAGACGAAACGTCGTTTGCCGGACTTGGTCTTCTTCATCGCGATCCGAAGGTATCGGTGGTGATCACGTCTTGGTCAGTGCGCCTTGCTGCGTTGGATGCTCACCCCCACATCGATCACCGACGGCAATGGATCCACGCGCATGGCCTGCTCCAACTTCATGGTATAACGGCCGGAAGCGGGAAATCTGTTGCCGAGCCGGTAAAGGACCTTGGCTTGGATCCGGTCCGCGAAAATGAAGCCCGTGCCTCTCCCCATCCAACGCCCGCTCGGGTCGGCGAGGATGCACTCCACGGTATCGCGATGCGTGCGTCCTCCGGGACCGGTGAGATCCACGAAGAGGTACAGGTCGCTGTATGGATAATCGCCGGTGTGGCGCACTTCGATGTACACATCGTGCTTGCTCACGGTATCGGTGATGTCGAATTCGAAGGAGGGCTGGAAGCTGCTCGCCCATGCACCATTCGGCACTTCCACATCGGACTCGAACACCATGTCGTTCGCGCAGCCCGTGGCCAGCAGCGCTACCAGACCGATGCCGCCCAACAGTGGTTTCAATTCGCAGAAGGAGTTGGTGGAGCGCCGCCGCCCTCGGGCTTGTTGCCCCCCCTGCCGCGCCCGCGCCGACGGCGGTTGTTGCGATCGCCGGATCGTTGTTCGCCGCCGCCCACCGCTTGCTGCGGACGCGGTTCGCTTTGCTTCTGTTGCGCCGGAACTGTGCCGCCTTGGACCTTTTCCGTGCGTTGACCGCCGCCGCCACCTGGACGCCGCTCCTTGCCGCGCGAGCGACGCTTGCCGCTCTTGCTTTTGCTGTCGAAGCGGGTCAGGTCGTCCTGCCCCACCACGTTCTCATAGTCCGGGCCTTTCACCACCGCCTCCTTCGGCTCATCGACCATGTTCAGGTCCACGGACGGGATCTCGCCGGCCTTGTTCTTCGCTTGGATGTCACGGACCACTTCCACCGGAAAGCCGGCCATCACGAACGCTTCACCGGGCTTCTTGAACCCGTACCACATCTTGCCCGTGAAGATGTCGGTCTTCATGTGTGCGCCGGTGCCTTGCTCGGTCTTCAACTTTGCGCTCTGGCTGGGGAAGCTCTTGATCGCTTCGATATACATATCCAGTTCGTAGTTCAGGCAGCACTTCAACTTGCCGCACTGGCCTGCGAGTTTCTGCGGATTCAAGGCGAGCTGTTGGTAGCGCGCCGCGCTGGTGGTCACACTCCGGAAATCGGTGAGCCATGTACTACAGCACAACTCGCGGCCGCAACTTCCGATGCCCCCGATGCGCCCCGTTTCCTGCCGCGCACCGATCTGCTTCATCTCCAGCCGCACTTTGAAACGGTCGCTCATGGTGCGCACGATCCCACGGAAGTCGATGCGGTCCTCGGCCGTGTAGTACACAATGGCCTTGGTGCCATCGCCTTGATACTCCACGTCGGTCACTTTCATGTCCAGTTTCGCTTCGCGCACCATGGCGCGACTCGTGAGCATGGTGTCGTCCTCCTGTTTGCGCGCCTCGTGCCAGCGGTCGATGTCCTCTTGTGTGCTCTTGTGCAAGACCTTGCGCAACTCGTAGGTCTCCACCGTCACGCTGCGCCGCGCCATTTGCGCACGCACGAGTTCGCCCGTCAGGCTCACCATCCCCACGTCGTGACCCGGGCTGGCGTCCACGGTGATCAGGTCCCCGGGCATCAATTGCAGGCCGGAAGTGTTCCGGTAGAATCCTTTCCGGGTGTTCTTGAACCGGACCTCCACACCGTCAAAGGCTTGCTGGCCCGCCGCAAGCGGAACGCCCGTCAGCCAGTCGAATACGCCGAGCTTGTTGCACCCGCTGGTACTGCAATAGCCATTGCTCTTGCACCCGGCCGGTTTGCCATCCGGCCCCACACTGCTACACCCTGCACATGACATGGGGCGAAGATAGGAGGGGGTGCGCGGGGCGGATCAGGGCTTTGGGGGTCCGGTCGGGCTATGGGCTAACACGGGGTTGTCGGTTCTTGTAAGAGGCGGGGCGCGCTGCTGTGATGTACAAGATGTCTCACGCGGAGGCGCGGAGGACGCTGAGCTTGCTGGCTCCTTCCGGACATCAGCACATAGGATTGCTCTTCTCCGCGTTCCCCGCGCCTCCGCGTGAAACGATCTTACAATTCCTCCGAACTCACGCCCCGCCCCGCAAGTGCCCCATCATCCGGTAACTCAGGTCCATGAACAGGACCTTGGGGTTGGCGTTGCGCTCGATGTGAACGTGGGCGGTCTCCAGTTCGCGGCGGATGCCGTCCGCATTCCGCTCGTTCAGCAACTTGCTGAAGTTCTGCACGAACTCCAACTCTTGGCCAAGTACGCGCACGAGGTCTGGTAGCTGTTGCCATTGCATAGCGCATTGGCGGATCATGTAAAGGCCGTAACGCACCAAGGACTTCTGCCGCTCGCGGCCCATCTTCTGGAAATGTTCACCGTACTCCACAGCCTGCACCACTTCACGCTTGTAGCAGTGTCGTAGCCAGTCGCGGAAGAAGACGAACAATTCCTCTTCGCCTTTGCCTGCCATCTCCACGGCTTCAAGCAGGTCGCCTTCTGCGCGCAAGGCAAGGTTCACGGAGTCCGCTTCGGATAATTCGGGGAACCGCTCGCGGAGTGCTTCCCCGAGTTCCACTGGTGGCAGAGCCGGTACTTTGATGAGTTGTGCGCGGCTCACGATCGTGGCCAACAACTGGTCCGGGTCACTGCACACGAGGAGAAAGACGGTGCCGGGCTCAGGCTCCTCCAACACTTTCAACAGTTTGTTCGCCGCAGGCGGATCCATCAACTCCGGCTGCCAGATGACCATCACCTTATGACCACCTCGGAAGCTCTTCAAGCTGAGTTTGCGCTGGATCTCCTGGGCGATGTCCACGCCCATCCGCAACTGTTTGTTCTCGCTCTCCAGTTGATCGCGCCACTGTTCGATATCGATGTACGGCTCCTCGATCACCGCGTGTCGCCAGTCCGCCACGAAATGGTCGCAGGTCTTCACCTTGTCCGTGAAGAAGATCGGGAAGGCCAGGTGCAGATCGGGGTGCTCCAGCTTCGCCATTTGGATGCATGATGGACAGGTCCCGCACGCATCCGCTTGGCCTTTGTTCTCGCAGAGCAGGTATTGCGCGTAGGCCAGCGCCATGGCCAGGTTCCCGCTACCGCGCGGTCCGACCATCAATTGCGCGTGCGGCACACGACCCTCGCGGATGTTGCCGATGAGCTTCGCTTTCAGCGCCGCGTGACCGATGACCTTGGAGAAGAGCACGGGACAAAGAAAGAACAAGTGGCTATGTGCTCATGTGACCATGTGCCCACCGCGGCCGAGGCAGCACTTGGGGCTAGCGGCGGTTCGGCATTTCATGGGCACATGGCGGGTGGAAATGCGTGCGGCGGCACATGGTCACATGAGCACATGATATTTTCGCGGCCATGTTGACGATGGATACCTACAACTTCAGCGGAAAGAAAGCCTTGGTCCGCGTGGATCTGAACGTGCCGCAGGATGCCAATGGCAAGGTGACGGACGATACACGCGCACGCGCGATCCTCCCGACCGTGAACAAGATCCTGACCGACGGCGGGAGCGCGATCCTGATGAGCCACCTCGGTCGCCCGAAGGGAAAGGTGAACCCCGCGATGAGCTTGAAGCCTATTGCGGAACACCTTAGTGGCCTGCTTGGCAAACCGATTCGGTTCTCGACCGATTGCGTCGGTGCGGATGCAAAGGCGAAAGCAGCCGCATTGAGGCCCGGCGAGGTGCTGGTGTTGGAGAACCTGCGCTTCCATCCGGAAGAGGAAGCTGGTGATGAAGCCTTCAGCAAAAGCCTGAGCGAACTGGGGGATGTGTATGTGAACGACGCCTTTGGCACCGCACACCGTGCGCATGCCAGCACGACCATCGTCGCGAAATTCTTCCCTTCAGCGAAGCTCTTCGGGTACTTGATGCAAGCCGAGATCGATAGTGTCGGCAAGGTGCTTGGGCATCCGCAGCGCCCCATGACCGCGATCGTTGGTGGCAGCAAGGTGAGTAGCAAGATCGATGTGCTGCGGAACCTCATCAACTCATGCGATGAGCTGATCATCGGCGGGGGTATGGCGAACACGTTCGTGCGCGCAATGGGCGGACAGACCGGCGCCAGCTTGGTGGAAGAGGACCTGCTCGACACAGCGCGCACCATCATCGAAGAAGCGAGGGCCAAAGGCGTACAACTGCACATCCCAACGGATGCGGTGGTGGCGGATGCCTTCTCCGAAACCGCGAACACCGACGAGGCCGCGGCCGATGCGGTGCCCGATGGTTGGATGGCACTGGACATCGGTGAGAAGTCCATCGAGAGTTTCCGTACCGCCGTACTCCGCAGCAAGACACTTCTTTGGAACGGACCGATGGGCGTGTTCGAGATGAAGCCCTTTCAACGCGGCACGGTCGCCATCGCCGAAGCGGTTGCAGAAGCGACCAGCAAGGGTGCGTTCTCGTTGGTCGGTGGCGGCGATAGCGTTGCGGCCGTGAACCAGTTCGGGCTAGCGGACAAGATCAGCTATGTGAGCACCGGTGGCGGTGCGATGCTGGAATACCTAGAGGGAAAGGTGTTGCCAGGGATCGCGGCGATAGCATCTAATCAATGAACGAACTCGAACAATTCGGCCGTGTTTCCGCTATTTGGATCATGGCCTGCAACGACGAAAACTCGTTGATTACGTATGAGGGCTTGCGGCATCGGCTGAACATTGAATCGACGGAGTCGTTACGGGAGCTTGTCCTCGCTCATTCAGAACTGTTCCGCCTAGGGGCGAATTCACGCCAGCTGCGAGAGTGGAAGGAAAGGATGCTCTTAGGTCGCGGCCGACCTTCCTGGGTTAAGTCCATCCCCGAGGAAAGCGAGCGCCTGACTCGAATTGAAGCACTCTCTCAGAATGACATGTTCAGAAGCCGGTTCCGCACTAGAGCGAATAGTCCAAAATCGGATGTCGAGATTCTGAAATGGGGGCTCGAATATTTGGAGCGGCAGCGAAAGGCTCGTGCCGAAGCTGTGGATGCGAGCGTGAAATCATGGCAAATCTGGCTCGTCCTCGCCGTCGGAATCCTTGGTCTTGTGGTTCAATTGGCCATTGCATTTTCCTAGCACTATCGGCCAAGCCCGGACAACTCCTGTCGCAGTGGCTGCATCCACTTCGTTTCCTCTACCGCTGGAATGATGGTCGGTGCGAAAGCGCGTATCGGCGTGAACAGGTGCGACGCTTCCCGAACATCCTGTGCTGGTGTGGCGCCTTCGGAGTAGCCCATGATCAGGTTCAGTGCGATACTGAGGGTGAACGCCGAGCGCACTACACCGAAAACGATCCCCGCAAGTTTGTTCGGTAGGCTGAGTTGCGTAATGTCGATGACCTTGGTGAGCACACGTGCCAGCAACGTGATCAGCACCAGCACAAGAACGAAGGTGATCAGGAACGCGACCGCTTCCTGCTTGATCTCCAAACCCAACCACTCGGTGACCTCCTCGCTGATGTGGATCCCCGCCCAAATGCCGACCACAAGTCCGACCACGGACGCCAGTTCGATGATAAAGCCGCGCTGGAACCCCTTGAGGGCCGCGAAGCCCAGAACGATGAGGAGGGTGATATCGAGCCAGTTCATCGATCCACCACCAACCGGTTCGCACCAAGCATCACTCCTGTCCGATCCAGAACCACGACCGTGTACACACCCGGCTTAAGGTCCACCACCGGGACCCTGATCACATCCTTTTCGTTGACCGGAATATCCATACAAGGCCGCCCGGTCGTATCCACGATCCGTACGCGTGCGGAATGTGTTGTCCCCATGCGGATCGTGATCTGCTCATGTGCCGGTATGGGAAAGACCTCGATCGGGGCCGCTGTGCCAATGTGCCCTGCTGCAACGCCAAGCACGATGTCGCAATCCAATTCCGCCGATCCGCCCACTTCCAGCGTGAATCCGGTCGAGGTGGTGGAGAAGTTGTTCATGAAAAGGTAGTAGTACTGCCCCGCGTTGACATTGAGGATCGGACAGAATGGGTTGCCGGGTCCAGCTGGAACCGACATGCTCACCCCGGCAACGTCCAACCCTGTTTCTCCTGAAGGCCCGGTGGAGCTACTGCCGTTGCACATGAGCGGCGGGGTATTCGGGGTGTGCGTGGTGCAGAATGTGACCACGTTGCCCTGGAACAAGAGCCAATCATAGTCGGGATAAAAGCCCGCGACCGCATCCGGGAAGATCTTGAACTCGAAGGTGCCTCCGTTCAGGAAATGGAAAAAGAACCAATGCGACTGGAACTCGGAGATGTCGCAGAAGTTCGCGAACTCATCCATCGTTGAACCCGGGCCATATGCGTTGCCGTCCACATGGAATGTGTGGCATACCGGAACCGCCACACGACAATCCGAATGCGACTCCACGGCACAAATACCGAAGGTGCCGGTTCCGATGTTCGCAGCACGCCAGAATCGCACGTACAGGGTCTCTCCGGGTATCAGGTCGGAGCGATCCACTACGCACATCATGCCCACAGCATCATCATCATCGCACTCGAGGAACTGCAACGCAGTGCATGGACCCCTGTAGATCGCGATGCCGCCATCCGTGATCGTCCCGGCCTGTGTGGTAATGGCCAGCGCTCCGGAAGGAGGAACGGTAACGGTGAACCAAACATCCGGTGATCCCGGAAACCCACAATTCGGAACGCCGCCATTCGCCGCATCGCTTTGGTAAGTGTACCCTGCCGTGCTGTATGTATCGAACGTACAGGCACCTATGTGGACCGGCAGAGGAGGAGCGCCACATGGCGTGTCGTTCTGCGCTATCAGGCTAATATGTGAGAGGAGCGAAGTGGACAGCAGGACCAATAATTTCCGAGGCGCGCTATGCATGCCTCGAAAGTAGAACTTGATCAAAGACGACCAGCGTAGTTTCGCCGCCTTCGGCTCAGGATCATTCGTTCATGGACCTCTCCTTCGAAAAACGCTGGCGCGACCTCGTCAACCAACTGACGAAACGATTCGACGCCGGGACACTGGACCTGAACGCGATCCTGTTCCTGATCGGGATCCAGGAACTGGGACAGCACGCCCGGGAGTTCAAGAAGGACGAAAAGGTGAACCTGATGCACATCGGCATCTGCGTAGTGCTGGTCCCCTTCGGGTACTACAAGGAGGTGGGTCGCGATGCGGACGGCTGGCCGCACTTCGAACGCGTGCAGGAGCTACCCGCACTGGGCGGCGATGAACAGGAACGCTTGATGAAGGAAGCGGTGCTCGCTTATTTCGAGGTGGCGTAGGACAATGCCCTACTCGGCCGGAAGGATGATGACCGTCTCCTCGTTGGTCTTCTCCTCTTCGATCTTGATGATGCCCTCACCCACGAGCGTATCGGAGGTACACAGGATATCCAACACCGCGAAGCCGCTCTGGCCCTGCTCGTAGTAGTCGGTGTAATCGAAGGTGGCCACCCCGGCCCCGTCCGTATTGGTCTCCTTGGTCAACCGGTTCGGGTCGCCCAATGGGAACTGCGGGTTGGCGTACAGCTTCACATAAGCGTCCGGCACTACGGTCCCGTCCGCCTTCTTCACGATGATGACCGCCTTGGTGGGCTTCTCCTTCGTGCAGGAGGGCAACAGGAAGGCCACGAGGGCCAGTACCAACGCGCTGGTAAGGGCGCTCCGGAAAGTGGATGTGGTCATTGGGCTACTTTTGGCGCCTTGAATGCCAAGGCTTTGCGGATGTCAAATGTAACAGAGTGCCGGACAGTGGCGCTACGGATCATTGCCATTTGCTGTTTCCTGTTCCTGGGCGCACTTGGATACCTGACGAACGCGCAGGTCCCGGCGGCGCCCAAGCAGCCCTTGGTCGAGGTCCGGACCGAGATGGGCACCTTCATCATCACCTTATTTAACGAGACCCCATTGCACCGTGACAATTTCCTGAAACTCGTGCGGGAACAAGCTTATGACAGCCTGCTCTTCCATCGGGTGATCAAGGGGTTCATGGTGCAAGGGGGCGATCCGGATAGCCGGACGGCTGTGGCGGGCGTCGCCTTGGGGCAAGGTGGGGCGGGGTATACCCTACCAGCGGAGATCGTCCCCACCCTAGTGCATACCAGAGGTGCCTTGGCGGCGGCCCGACAACCCGATCAAGAGAACCCGGAACGGCGGAGCAACGGCAGCCAGTTCTACATCGTTCAAGGCAAGACCTTTTCACCAGCCGAACTCGACCAAGTGGCCGCTCGGAACGCGCGAAACGGCATCGTGATCACGTACACCGAGGAACAGAAGAAGGACTATGCAGCGGAAGGTGGTGCGCCACACCTCGATGGCGGTTACACGGTCTTCGGGAAGGTGGTGGAGGGAATGGGTGTGGTGGACGCGATCGCCGCCGTGACGTGCGATGGTCGTGATCGACCTTTGACGGATATCCGGATGTTCATGCACGTATTGGAATGAGCTTGATCGATCGCATTGCAACGTTGGAGGCCGAAGTGGCCAAGGCGCAGGCCCGCACCGCCGATGAAGTGGAGCGGTTCCGGGTGGCCATGCTCGGCCGTAACGGTGCCGTGACCGAACTCTTCGAAGCCTTCAAGCAGGTGGCCGGTGAGGAGAAGAAGCTTCTGGGCCAGCGCATGAATCAATTGAAGCGCTCCGCACAAGAACGCTTCGAGGAATTGCGGGATGGGATCAAGGGAGCCGCCGAGGTCACTGGTCCTGCGATCGACTACACCGCACCGGCATCCACCGAACCGGTGGGCAGTTTGCACCCGATCACCCTCGTGCGCCAGCGCATCGTGGAGGTCTTCGCACGCATCGGATTCACCGTGAGCAACGGGCCCGAAGTGGAGGATGATCACCACAACTTCAGCGCGCTCAACTTCCCGCCGGACCACCCTGCGCGGGATATGCAGGACACCTTCTTCATTGACCTCAACCCCGGGCCTTCTCACGAGGAGAAGGGGGTCGCTCAACTCGCATTGCGCACGCACACCAGCAGTGTGCAAGTTCGTGTGATGGAGAACAGCACCCCGCCGATCCGCACGATCTCGCCGGGACGTGTGTACCGCAACGAAGCCATCAGCGCACGGGCACATTGCATGTTCCACCAAGTGGAAGCACTTTATGTGGACAAGGGCGTGAGCTTCGCGGAGCTGAAAGGAACACTGGACTATTTCGCGAAGAGCATGTTCGGCCCTGACGTGCAGATCCGTTTGCGCCCGAGCTACTTCCCCTTCACCGAGCCGAGTGCCGAAGTGGACATGAGCTGCACGATATGCGGTGGCGTCGGTTGTGCGGTATGCAAGCAGAGCGGCTGGGTGGAGATCATGGGCTGCGGCATGGTGGATCCGGCGGTGCTCGTGAATTGCGGCATCGACCCTGAAGTGTACTCCGGCTTCGCGCTTGGGATGGGTGTCGAGCGCGTCGCGCAACTGATCTACCGCGTACCCGACCTACGCCTGTATTGGGAGAACGACGTGCGCTTCCTCGATCAGTTCACCGCGGCTCCGTTCCGGAGCTGATCCCACCATGAGCATCCCCGAGGACGGACCGGAGAGCCAGGCGGGCCGGGTGATGCGAACGGACATCTGCATCATCGGTGGCGGGCCGGGTGGTTGTTCCGCAGCCATGCAATTGGCGAAGCACAACGCATCAGTGGTCGTATTGGAGAAGGCCGTGTTCCCGCGCGACAAGGTGTGCGGCGATGCGCTCAGCGGAAAGGTGATGCGCACCTTGGAACGGCTTGATCCGGAGCTCGCCGCCACAGTGAAAGCGGATGCGCGCTCGATGCCGAGCTGGGGCGTCACCTTCATCGCGCCCGGAGGAAAGTCCTTGCGCGTGCCGTTCTCACGCAACACCGGTCTGGGTGAAGCTCCCGGCGCGATCCTCCCGCGACTGGACTTCGACAACCTCCTCTTCCAGCGGATAAAGACCTTGAGTGGTGTGAATGTTCTGGAAGGTGTGGGTGCACGATCCTTCCAACGGAACGATGACGGTTGGACCATTACCACAATTGATGATCGTTCGATCAACTCGCGGATCCTGATCGATGCATCGGGAGCGAATTCACAATTCGCGCGGCACCACGCAAAGCTTGCGATGGAGCCACGCCACCACGCGGCCGGTGTGCGCGCTTACTACAGCGGCGTGAAGGACCTCGACCCGATGGGCTTCATCGAACTGATCTTCCTGAAGGACCTCTTGCCGGGATACCTGTGGGTCTTCCCGCTACCTGATGGCCGAGCGAACGTCGGGCTGGGCTTGCGCAGCGATGTGGTGAAGAAGCGCCGTGCGGATCTGAAGCAATTGATGACGAGCCTGCTCGCAGAGCATCCACAGTTGAAGGAACGATTCGCCTGCGCCACCTTGGAAGGACCGATCCAAGGGATGGGACTTCCGCTCGCGAGCAAGAAGCGCGCGTTGAGTGGTGATGGCTATTTGCTGGTCGGTGATGCGGGCCATTTGATCGATCCCTTCACCGGTGAAGGGATCAGCCACGCGATGATCAGTGGTGTGCATGCTGCGGATGTGGCCGTGGATGCGCTTACCGCACAGGACACCAGCGCCAAGTTCTTGCGCACCTACGACGAGCGTGTGTGGAAACGCCTCGGCAAGGAGGTGATGATCAGCACACGGCTGCAATCACTCGCGAACAAACCCTGGTTGTTCGACCTTGTGGTGGACCGCGCGAATTCGAATCCTGCGCTCGCCGATACGATCAGCAGCATGTTCACCGACATGAACATGCGCGAGCGTTTGAAGAAGCCCGGCTTCTATATGGATCTGATGCTCGGGCGTAGCGTCACTCCTTGACGAAGCGTGCAATGCGTCGCTCGTCACCGATCACGGTTTCGAGGATGTAACCGCCAGGGATCAAATTGATCGTCGGGACCGCGATCCTGTTCTCTCCTGCCGATACGGTTCTCTGCTTCTCATACAGCAGCCGACCCATCGGATCGATCACGCGCAGACGCAGGACACCATCGCGTCGTACTCCGAACGAAAGCGCGAGTTCATCACGAACAGGATTTCCCATCATCTGCATGTCGCTCCATTCTTCGTGCGGCAACTCGATCACCACCACTTTCTCGCGATCCTCGGGGCCGAGACCACTGATGTCGATGCTGCCGCCATCGAGTGTGACGACCAACTTCATGCGGCTCTCATTACTCCACTAGTTGCGCAGGCGTGAGCCGGGTGCGAAGCGCAAGCGCGCATCCTGCCCGAGCGTGATGTGCATATCGCGATGCTCTGACACATCGGGCGGCTCTTTGATGATCATCGACCCCTCGACCAACAGCTCCGCATCATGTCCGATCTCCAAGTGAGAACCCTCGATCATCAGCAGCAGGCCGCGACCGTTCTGTCCGTATTGGAAGGTGCTACCATCCGCAACGCGTAACGTGCTCCCCGGCTGGAACTGGAAGCAGGCGTTGCGTCCTTCCGGAATGCGATGTGACCACTGCGATGAACATAACACGACTTCGCAAGCCAGACCATCTCGACGAATTGAATCCCAAGACAGAGATCTGCGCCATTGTTCACTACCGATAGCGGATGACGATCGGTGGTGCTCCCTTCCAAAAGTCCTCCGCGTAGTTGTGTGAATGGCTGAAAATTGAATCCGGTATAAGGCTCCATGTTCACTGTCACCGGGATCGGAACCGGCTGGTTCGGGACCGGACTGAAATCAAGGTCGAACACATGGTCGAGGTCCGGGTACTCCGCGTTCGCATGCATGACCAGATAGTTCGATCCCCACTGATAGCCGAATGTGTATTGATCCTGACCCACTAGAAATTGAGGCAACACAGCGGGGGTAATTCGCTGCAGGCTACCATCAAGGTCAAAGTCGAGAACCAACGATCCATACAGGTCAATGGATTGCCCGGGTTGTGCATTCAACACCAGAAAGCTGAAGACCACTTCGCGCAGGTGGTTGTTCGCGAATTTTTCCGTTGGCACGCAAAGGTTGAAAAGGAACGGGCTCATGGGGTCCGTGCTCAGCGACGTTTCTGACCATCGCAGGATCGTTCCCGAACCTGCAGCATCTGGAATGCGAACGGCTGCACGAGCACTGGAACAGGGTCCGTCCGGACACGGGCCCGCATCGAATCCATTCGCCGTAAAGGCCCCGAAGCTGATCGAATATTCGTTGTCCGAACTGAGCGGAATAACGCTCTGATCATCCAACAGGGCACGAAGAAATACCGGGCGCGCTGGTTCGATCTGGTCGATGAGGATGCGGGATGCGACATAGCTCGGATTTATCACATGCGCCAGATCGATGCAGACCGATGAGTCGCGCGGACCGTTCCACGTATCATCAAGTGTTTGGTACGCCTCCCAACCCACATAGGTGAGAATGTTCACGGTCGTATCCTGGGGGCACGGTATGGTCACCGTGTCCGTAGTATAGAATGTTGGAAGCTGGGGTTGCGCCGCAGCGATGAAAGACAAGGTGGCCGGAAACAGCGCGTAGAGTGCTTTCATGGGCTCGGCGTTTGGAAGCAAGACTTGCTTCGATGAAGATATGCTGCCTGCCCGATCCGACGATCAGCGCACGCGCTGCGCCGCCACGAACCAATCCCACGGGTAGGGCGCCTTCATCCACCGCGGTGGCGCATCGAACTCCGTGGTCCAGGGGTACTCGATCTTGTCCACGTCCAGGACGTTGAAGCCACGCTCCGTGAAGAGCGCTTCCAATTCCTCCTTGAGGTAGTGCTTGGTGGGCACGCCATCGATGTGCACAATGCCATGCTCCAATCCTTTGCCGTTGAGCGCGGCGGCTTTCTGCGCATCGCGCGCATCCATGCCATCACGCAGATTCCATTGCAGATGACGGTATGCGGTGAGCAAGGTGGAGTTGAGCGAGGGCACCACCAACAACAAGTGACCGCCTTTCTTCACGCTTCGGCACGTGCGATCGATCAACGGCTCGCGCACTTCGAGCGAAGCATTGAGCAACGTGTTGATGCACAACACCACATCCGTGGCCGGGTAACTGTTGCGGTCCTTGCTCAGGTCGGCGTGTACGTATTCGATGTTGCTGCGCAGCGGGTTCGCTTTCGCCGCCACGTCCAAACATTGGCTGCTCACGTCCACCGCGTACACGTGTCTGTACCGTTCCGCGAGCATCGGAAGCGTGCGCCCGACGCCACAACCCAGGTCGGTGGCTACGGCATCCGGTGTCGCTAGGCGTTCCACCCAATCGAGGATGATCCCCTTGGTGTCGTTCGCTGGTACGTTGAAGATCTCCTTCTCGAAAGTATCGGCCACCTTGTCCCAATCGCGCTCATTCATGCGGTAGCGTGTTGTGTCCGCTTTGCGGCGGACGGTTGGTCGTCGAGGCAAGGTATCCGGGTGCTCCGCCGAAGAACCGAGGGTGTTCATCCATGTTTCCACGATCCAACGTTCGCAGCGCAACATGCTCGACTACCTTTCACGAACATTCGATCACACGCCGCATGCGCATTCTCTTCGCTCTTCTCACACTTCCGTTCCTTGCTCCAAGCATTGCGCAAACCGGTTGGAGCGTGTTGAACATCCCGAACTCCGGCCGCTACGACGATGTGTACTTCATCAGCGCCGACACGGGTTGGGCAGCAGGTGGACCGAACGGATGGATCCGCAAGACGGTGAATGGTGGACAGTCGTGGACACTGCAATTCACTTCACCCTACTACTTGCGCAGCATCGAGTTCATCGACGCGAACACCGGCTTCGCGGGATCGCTCAACGGACAACTGTATCGTACCACGAATGGTGGAACTTCCTGGACGGATATCAGCCCGGGGATCTCGCCCGCACCGGATGGCATCTGCGGATTGTCGGCACCAACGGCCGATGTGATCTACGGCTGCGGACTGTGGGCCGGACCGGCGTACCTGATCAAGTCCGTGAACGGTGGAAGCACTTGGACCTACACCGACATGAGTGCTTACGCCACGCGCTTGGTGGACATCCACTTCACTACACCCGACAGCGGCTTCGCCACTGGCACCGCGAATCCGGCGAGCGCGGGTGGTGTGATCCTGCACACCGTGGATGGCGGCGCGAGTTGGACGACCGTTCACACTACGAACGCGCTCACCGATATCGTGTGGAAGATCCAACGCCTCGATGCGATGATCTGGTATGCGAGCATCTATAGCGAACCCACGAATGATGACACGCGCATGTTGCGCAGCACGGATGGTGGCCTGACGTGGACACAGCTACTCGTTGCGAACACGTACACGTACATCGAAGCGATCGGCTTCCTCGACACGATGCATGGTTGGACTGGTGGTGACAACACCTTGTGGGAGACCACGGATGGCGGCTTGAGTTGGGAACTGATCCCATTAGGCGCGAACTACAATCGCTTCTTCAAGGTGAATGACAGCACCGCCTACCTCAGCGGGCAGCGCATCTACAAGTACCGCGCGGACATATCCACCTCCATCGCTGATGCTGAACCGCAACGCACGGCGCATCGCCTGCACGTGAGTCCGAATCCGACCAACGGGCGCATCATCATCGACCTCACGCTGGACCGCTCCACCATCGCCGACCTACGCATCGTGTCCTCCAATGGAACGACCGAAGAGCAACTGATGAAGCGCAAGGCGGACGCTGGTGCATACGCGTTCACTGTTGATCTAACCGATCACTCCGCCGGCTTCTGCTTCGTGGTGCTGAAGTGCAATGAGGGGATGCTGTACGAGAAGGTGGTGGTGAAATAGACCAAGGTCGATCCCGACCTAGTGAATTCTCCCGTTGTTCAACAAGAGCTAGTCAAATGAACACATCTGTACCAAGGCTCGCTTTCCTTCAAGTACATCACTTGTTGCTATCCAATCCCTCGAAGCACGGATCGAAACCGGATCCAGCCACGCGCTGGTCGTTCTATTCACGTATGTGATCAAAGTATGGCCCACGCCGATTCGCCTTGCGCGCGTTGCGCCTTGACAGAATACCGCGCGCTCAACCCAGCCCAACGAGAGTGTCCGCTTGGTGTCCTCGCTGCACTCAAATCGATCAATGAGCACTGCACTGGTCACTTCCCCTTTCATGTTCTTCAAGACCATGAAAACCTCTCCGAAGGACTTGCGCTCGTCTTCCACGGTTTCGCCCCTCGAGAGGAGCATGTGAACTGACGTATTCGCGTTCGGTCTACTAATGAGTTCGACGTAATCCCGAACGCCACTTAATTCATGAAGTTCACTGGGCGTCTCTGCGTCCTTCAGCTTCAGACCAAGCGTGTCAATAGGATGACCGGCAGCGAATGCTCGATCCAAATCGGATGAGTTGAACAGTTGCAGTGTGTATCGAAAATCAGGCACTAGTGGCACCGAGGTCGGGGTTGTTGTTGGGACCCCATTCGGACCACAGCTGCTCACAATCAACACGAAGCACCACCATTGCCAAGACGCCTTCATGATGATGAATCTGTCGAAGAAGCACATGACCGATCAATGCACCGTTTCCGGAAACCTCACGCCTCGCTCAACTTCAGCATATTCGCCATGCCTTGTTCGGCGATGGGCATGCTTGCGATGTTCACCACGAGGTCGCCCTTCTGCACGAATTTCCGCGCACGCAGCAAGTGCTTGATGTCCGCGATGGTGTGATCGGTGCTCACGGTCTTGTCGTAGTACACCGCGCGCACGCCCCACACCAGGTTGAGCATGTTGAGGATCCGCGGGTTGCTGGTGAAGGCGAAGATCCGCGCCTTGGGCCGCATGCTGCTGATCTTGAATGCGGTGTAGCCGCTGTGCGTCATCGTCACGATCGCTTGGATGTCGATGGCCGCGCTCATGCGCACCGCCGCCATGCAGATCGCGTCGGTGACCATGCGATCGTTCTCCTCCAGATCCGGTTGCGGGGTGTTGAACATGGAATCGCTGGTTTCCATCTCCAGCAGGATCTTGTTCATGGCCTTCACCACATCCACGGGGTACTTGCCCACGCTCGTCTCGGCGCTGAGCATCACGGCGTCAGCGTGATCCAACACAGCGTTGGCCACGTCGTTCACTTCGGCGCGCGTGGGTGTGATGCTGGTGATCATGCTCTCCATCATCTGCGTGGCCACGATCACCGGACGGTGCTGCGCGAGGCAGCGCTTGATGATGTCCTTCTGCACCAACGGCACCTTCTCCATCGGGATCTCCACGCCGAGATCACCACGCGCCACCATCAGTGCGTCGCTCTCGCGGATGATCTCATCGATCTCCAACAGTGCTTCGGGCTTTTCGATCTTGGCCACCACGCGCGCATGTTTCTCGCGTTGGCTGATGACGCCCTTCAGCTCGATGATGTCCCGGGCGCTGCGCACGAAGCTGAGGCCGATCCAATCCACATCGTGCTCGAGTGCGAAGTCGAGATCGGCAAGATCTTTTTCGGTGAGACACGGTAAGCTCACTTTGGTGTTCGGCAGGTTGACACCCTTGTTCGCGCTCAGAATCCCGCCATTGATCACACGTGTGGTCACGGTCTTCTTCCCGTCGGTGGCGATCACTTCGAGGCGCAATTTGCCGTCATCGAGGAGAACGAGTTCGCCGGGTTTCACATCTCGTGGGAACTGCGCGTAGCTCGTGCTCACCAGTCCGGGCTTTCCTTCCACATTGTCGGTGGTGATCACCAACTCACTTCCGTCGGCTAGTTCGATCGGCCCGTTCGCCATGGCGCCCACGCGCAACTTGGGGCCTTGCAGATCGGCGAGGATGGCGGTGTTGATGCCCAGTTCCTCGTTCAGTGATCGGATCGTGCCGATCAGCTCGGTGTAGAAGTCATAACTCCCGTGGCTGAAGTTCAGTCGGCACACATCCATGCCGCTCAACATCATGTCCCGCAGCACCTCACGTGAGCTGCTTGCCGGGCCTAGGGTGGCGACGATCTTGGTCTTCGGTTCGTTCATCGGGATCGCAAAGCAACAACTTGTGTCCCGACTTCGATCGGGAGATGTCCACGGGAAAAGCCGTGAGCACGAAATCGCATCTGCGCAATTGGTCCAGTAGGTCGGGCCGTAGCTCGGCTGTTTCAGGATCAACGACAAGGAAACAGTCGGCCTCCTTCTGACCAGGGAGCAACCGGCGGTTGCCGCAAGTATTGCAGATCAATGCGAAGCGCGCTTCCCCGTCCCGGCCTTTGACCTCGAACACCGTGTAGTGCAATTCCTTGCCCCGCACGAGTTCGGTGATCGCCTCGCGCCGACGGGTCAATTCAAGGCCCAACCCCTTGTTCACCGACCAGCACAAGCGGTAGTCTGGCACATGGCAACTGATGCCAAGGACAACGTGTGGTCGGAGTGGCTTCTCTTCGAGCCTGTACTTGGCCATGGCGCGTAGCGTGCTACACGATCAAAGGTAATCCGTGGGTTCGCGGAGATTCAACGCTTGCGGCGACGGCCGCGTGATGAGGGTGTACGCTGTTCTGCGGGTCGCCCCTGCTCTTGCGTGGTGGTGCGATCCTCTGTCGTCCGCGTGGTGGAGGGCTTGCGAGAGCGCATGCTCCTGAACGCACTTTGCGCGGCATCCTGCTCGGCGACCTTCTTGCTCGCGCCTTTACCGGTGCCTCGCACATGGCCATCGATGCGCACCTCGGCAACGTACGATCGGCCGCGGCCGTTGCCACCTTCTTCCGTGATCACGAACTCCACTTTCTTCCGCCGCTTCTGTCCCCACTCCAACAAGCGGCTCTTGCCATCGCGGTCCTCCTTCTCGATCTCCTGCAGATCGAAATGTGCGCGAAGCAGGCCCACCACTACTTTCCGCGTGCGCTCGAAACCCTTGTCGAGGAAGAGCGCGCCGATCACCGCTTCCATGGCATTGCCCGGCACGGATGATTCGTGTGCGCGGATCACGTTGCTCTCCATGACCTTCTCTATCTCGATGCGCTTCGCCAGCAGGTTCAACTGCGAACGACTCACGAGTTTGCTCCGCATGCGCGTGAGGAAACCTTCGCCGCGATCCGGATAGGCGCCGAACAATAGGTCGCCGATGATGGCATCGAGCACGGCATCACCTAGGAATTCCAAGCGTTCGTTATCCGGAAGGTCCGGGCGGTCCTCGGTTACCGCGCTCACATGCCGCAGAGCTTGGCGGTACAACGGCAGGTCGCCGGGGGTGGTCCCCAATTGGCTCCGACACCATGCCCGCACCCGTCTTTCCTCGGGATCGCGTGCGCGGTTGAAGAGGTTGCTGAACAAAGTGGCCTAGCTGTACTTGCGGAAGATCACTGATGTGTTGTGCCCACCGAAGCCGAAGGTGTTGCTCAACGCGACATTCACGGTCCGCTTCTGGGTGGTGTTGAACGTGAAGTTCAACTTCGGATCGATCTCGGGATCATCCGTGAAGTGATTGATCGTGGGTGGCACGATATCATTCTTGACGGCCATGATCGCCGCCACACCTTCCACCGCACCGGCACCACCGAGCAAGTGACCGGTCATGCTCTTGGTCGCACTAATGTTGATGGCATAGGCATGCTCACCGAAGAGCCGCTGGATCGCCTTCACTTCCTGCGGATCACCGATCGGCGTACTGGTGCCGTGCGTGTTCACGTAGTCGATCTCCGTGACGGCGATACCGGCGTCACGCAACGCGTGTTTCATGCACAGTTCGGCACCAAGACCTTCCGGGTGCGGAGCTGTAATGTGATAAGCGTCGCTGCTCATTCCACCACCGATCACCTCGCAATAGATCTTGGCACCGCGCGCCAAAGCGTGCTCCAGATCCTCCAGAACGATCGCCGCTCCGCCTTCGCCGAGCACGAAGCCATCGCGGTCCTTGTCATAGGGACGCGAAGCGGTCGCGGGATCATCATTGCGCGTGCTCATGGCATGCAACGCATTGAATCCACCCACACCTGCCTCATAGATCGCGGCTTCACTTCCGCCGGTGACCATGGCCACACAGGTTCCGAGACGGATGTAGTTGAAAGCGTCGATCATCGAGTTGTTGCTCGACGCGCATGCACTCACCGTGACGTAGCTCGGTCCGCGCAGTGTATGCCGCATGCTGATGAGGCCCGCCGCGCTGTCGGCGATCATCTTCGGGATGAAGAAGGGATTGAAGCGCGGTGTGCCATCGCCTTTTCCGAATCCGATGCACTCGTCCTGGAAGGTCTTCAGTCCACCGATCCCGCTACCCCAGATCACACCAACCTCGTCGCGGTCCACGCCGCTTTCGAGCAGGCCGCTATCCTTCAACGCCTCGTCGCTGCACACCAAGGCGAACTGGGCGAAGGGGTCCATCTTGCGGGCCTCCTTCCGATCCAGAAAATCCTCCGGCACAAAACCCTTCACCTCGCAGGCGAAACGGGTCTTGAACTTGCTGGCGTCGAAGCGCGTAATGGGCGCAGCACCGCTCCGGCCGCTCACCAGGCCCTCCCAGTATTCCGGAAGGGTGTTCCCTAGGGGTGTGAGCGCGCCCAGTCCGGTGACGACCACACGCCTGAGCTGCATGCGGTGCGGGTTACTTCGCGTTCTTCTCTACGTACTCAACGGCCTGACCCACGGTCTGGATCTTCTCCGCTTGGTCGTCCGGGATGGCGATGTTGAATTCCTTCTCGAACTCCATGATGAGTTCGACGGTATCCAGGCTGTCAGCGCCAAGGTCGTTGGTGAAACTCGCTTCCAACGTGACCTCGCCCTGGTCTACGCCAAGCTTATCCACGATGATCGCGATGACCCTGGATTTGATATCCGACATGTCGTTCGTTTTTGTGATGTGGGGGCAAAGGAAAGACATTTTCCCCTTGCGCGAACCGGGGCCTAGAGGTGGGTGATAAGTACCTCATCCAGCGGCTTTCGCACCAGATCCGGCACGGTACAATCGCGTGCGGGGTAACCCATGGGAATGAGGAGGAAGGGCCTTTCGTTGGCCGGACGTTGCAGCACCTTGGCCAGGAAATTCATCGGGCTTGGTGTGTGGGTCAGTGTGGCCAAGCCTGCGTTGTGCGCAGCCGCTAGCAGCATTCCGGTGGCGATACCCGCACTCTCGGTCACGTAGTAGTTCTGGTGCTTGTGCCCGTCCGGATCCACTTCGTACGCGCGCTTGAACACGATCACCAACCATGGCGCGGTCTCCAGGAACGGCTTGTTCGCGTCAGTACCGAAGGGTTTCAGGTCCTGCAGCCACTCTTCACTCATGCGGCCATCGTAGTTCACACGCTCCTCCTCTTCCGCCGCCTCGCGGATCTTCCTTTTCAACTCCGGATCGCCGACCACACAGAAGGTCCACGGCTGTTTGTGTGCGCCGCTCGGTGCGGTACTGGCAGCGCGCACCACTTCTTCGATCACGGCCAATGGCACAGCCTCATCGCTGAAGTGGCGGATCGTGCGCCGACGATCAAGCAGGGCATGGAATGCCTTGGCGCGTGCCAGCATTTCCTCCGGTGTGAGGCGCTGGAATACAAGTGGAATGGATTGGGTAGTACTGACCATGCGCCGAAGATCGCGCACGATGCAGGATCATCAAACACAAGCAGCGCGATATACCGTAGCGGTCTCTTCAGCCATCTTCCGCCAACTGAAGCGCTTGGCGTTGGATGAGCCAGCTGCGATCATTCGCTCGCGCAGGTCATCGTCGGTAAGCAGCGCGTGCAGTCGATCGGCGATCGCCCGAGGATCGTTTCGATCCACATAGATCGCGCCATCCCCTCCCACCTCGCGCAGCACCGGTAGATCCGAGCACAGCACCGGGATCCCGAGCGCTTGCGATTCCACCACCGGCAATCCGAAGCCCTCATACTGTGTGAGGAAAAGGAAGACATCGGCGCCTGCATAGATCTCTGAAAGCGTGTTGTGGTGTCCGTAGCCGCGCATTTCCACGGCTCCGGTGAGCGGCGCTTGGGCCATGCGTGCATTCAATGCTTCCGTATAGGCGTGGTCGTTGTTGAAGCCATGCAGGACCAATCGCGCGCGTCCGTTCCACTCGGGATGTTCATTCAACAATACGCTGAACGCTTCCAGTGCTTCCATCTGTCCCTTGTACGGCATCAACTTGGCCACGCAAAGGATCACGCGCTCCGCTGTTCGCAATTTTGGAGAGAGCTTCTCGGGAAGGTCGGCCCCGTTGTGGATGGCGATCACCTCTGCACGCGTGTTCGGGAAGCGCTCGCGCGCCTCTTCACGGATCGCGTTCGATACGGTGATCACCGCCTTGCTCTTCGCGAAGCACACCTTGGTGATCCACGCGAAGTAGCGGTCTCCGATGCCGCGCTGCATGGCACCTTGCTCCCACATCACCTCACCGAAGAAATCATGGACCGTGGTCACTCTTCGGGTGGTGCAGAAGAGCGGCACTTCCGTGGCCACCTTGTGCAACACTCGAGCGCGTAGCAGCAAGCAGACCAAGGGCAGGAACGTGTGGATCCATACAAGCCGGACCAATGCGTTCCCGCCAAGCCCGGGGAACCGATGAACACGGACCCGCTTCAACGATGCGAAATGAACGCGTTGATCAGCATTGATCAGCACGCGGATGTCCAGATCGCGCGCAGCATCGCTCCGGTCGAGCTCCTGGATCAGCCGCAGTGCGTGCGTCCACACACCGCTCCCCGCACCTCCCTTACCGGGGCGGATGGGAACCAGATCAATGAGGACCCGCGGTCGTCTCATCGTTCATCCGGCCAGCTAGCCGATACGTTGTCCACTTTGAATCGACGGCGTACTGACAGATCATCCTCCGGATACACGGCATAGTCCACCGGACCGTGCCCGTACGCACCATGCCAGGCTTTGCTTGCCATGCGCAAGAGGTTGATGGGGCGGCGCAATACACGCATGTATGTCGGTTGTTCGCTGCGGATGCGATCCACTTCGCGCATCGCCGCGTCGGACCAACTCAGGTTCTTTCCGGTGAAAGAGAAGACCGAGAGCGGGCGGGTCGTATGCTTGGTCCGAGCGCCGGAGCGAAGCGCCCGCAGGATCAGGTCCTGGTCGCCGAGTTGGCGATAGCTCATGTCGAATTTCAATCCTTCATCCCACAACTTTCTGCGGAAGAACATCCCGCACGAAAGGTTGTAGAGGTTCATGGTGGCGATGTACGCGTAACGCGCTGGGTAGGCTTTGCGCCCTGCGAGCAGGCTTCCATCCGGCTTCACCAGCAATGCGCTGCCGAACAGAATGTCGAGGGCGGGGTCCGCGCGGAATAGATCACACACGTAGGCGAGGGTTCCTTCCAGGTATTGTTCATCGCAGTTCAACCACGCGACCACATCGCCGGTGGTTTGTGCGAAGCCCTTGTTCAACGCATCATACATACCCGCATCCTTCCCGGAGAAATACCGGAACGCATTGGTCGCGGACGAAGTGCCTGTTGCGGCGGCCCACGCTGCCAGTTGCTCCACCGTTCCGTCGGTACTTCCGCCGTCAGCGATGATATGCTCCACCGAAACGCCTTGCTGATCGGCCACGGATGCGTGACAACGACGCAGGTAAGGCAACATGTTGAAGGAAGGCGTGACGACGGAGATCTCCATGAGCGGCAGGTCATACGGCGAGCAACGCTCGTAGTTCCGCGCGACGAAGAAAACACTTGGCTGATCATGGTGCGGGGCTTCGCACCTTCGCGCCATGGTCCGCATCGCCATTCTGGCTTCCGGCTCGGGCACCAATGCCCAACGGTTGATCGAGCACTTCGCCGGGAATGCGTTGGCGAAGGTGGTGCTGGTCGGCTGTGATCAACCCGAGGCGGGCGTGATCCAGCGCGCATGGGATCACCATGTTCCGTGCTACCTGTTCACTGGCGCGCAATTGAAGGATGGTACCCTGCTGCGCGAACTCCAGGGACAACGGATCGATCTTGTCGTGCTAGCCGGGTTCATGCGATTGATCCCCATGGAAATGGTGCGCGCTTTCCCGGACCGCATCGTGAACATCCATCCTGCCTTGTTACCGAAGTATGGCGGCAAGGGCATGTACGGCCAACATGTTCACGAGGCGGTGATCGCCGCAGGCGAGACCGAGAGCGGCATCACGATCCACCTGGTGAACGATCGGTATGACGAAGGACGCGTCCTGTTCCAGGCGAAATGCCCGGTGCTTCCTTCGGATACCGTAGAAGTGTTGGCCATGCGGATCCATGCGTTGGAGCATGAGCATTACCCGGTGCAGGTGGAAAAGCTCGTTCGCAGCAATTCATAGATCCGGTCTCCCCTTCACCACCTTTGCCGCATGTTCGACCTGGCCGAGATCGGTAAAGCCTTCTTGATCCTCTTCGCGGTGATCGACATCGTGGGCGGTATCCCGCTGATCCTGCAGGTCCGTCAGCAGGCAGGCAAGATCTACCCGGCCCGCGCCACCATTGTTTCGATGGTGATCATGGTCGTCTTCCTTTTTGTTGGCGAGACCATCCTGAACCTGTTGGGCATTGATGTGCGCTCCTTCGCGGTGGCGGGTTCGTTCGTCCTCTTCTTCGTTGCGCTGGAAATGGTGCTCGGTGTCCGCCTCTTTCGCGAGGACCTTTCCGCACCGGGGCTGAAGGAGGGTGCGGATGACCACAAGGTTTACAGCATCGTGCCGCTCGCCTTTCCGGTGATCGCGGGTGCCGGAACCATCACCACCATCCTTTCCTTGCGCGCGGAATTCCACGCGGCGAACATCTTCATCGCGATCCTGCTGAACGCGATCCCGGTGGTGCTCGTATTGTTGCTCACCACGCGCATCGAACGCCTCTTGGGTCGCGTGGGGCTCATCGTCATCAAGAAGGCGTTCGGCATCATCCTGTTGGCCATGGCGGTGAAGCTCTTCGCGAACAACATCACCCAACTTTTCCCTCATTCGCTGTAATGGTCACCGTTTACACCGACGGCGCCGCAAGCGGCAATCCCGGACCCGGCGGATATGGTGCCGTGTTGGAGAGCGGCAAGCACCGGAAGGAATTATGGGGAGGCTACCGGCTCACCACCAACAACCGCATGGAACTGCTCGCGGTGATCGCCGGGCTTGAGTCACTCAAACGCCCCGGCACGGAGGTCACCGTGGTGAGCGACAGCAAGTACGTGGTGGACTCCGTGGACAAGGGCTGGGTCTTCGATTGGGAGAAGAAGGGCTTCGCGAAGAAGAAGAACCCCGATCTGTGGAAGCGGTTCCTGGTCGCGTACCGCAAGCACCGCGTCCGGTTCCAATGGGTGCGTGGCCACAATGGTCATCCGCAGAATGAGTTGTGCGATCGGCTCGCGGTCGCGGCATCGCAACAAAAGGAACTTGCCGTGGATGAAGCCTATGAGCGCGGTGAGCCGGGGCTCTTTGGCGATTGACCTCGACCTTCCCGTCTATATTCGTCCGCCCCTGCCATGCCCGCCAAATTATTCGCCACCATTCCCAATGCCGACGGAGAGATCGTGCTGGAGCGCGTGACGCCGTCAGCGCCGTGGACCGTTCAAGGCAAACCAGCTGCGGACCTGGTGCGCATCAGCCCAGCACAGTACAGTGTGGTCATCGGCAGCCGCAGTTTTCACGTGGTGGTGCTGAAGGAGGATCGCGAGAACAACACGGCGCGTTTGCGGATCGGCGCACACACCTTCACTGTGCAGCTACAGGATGAACGCGGTCGGCTGATGCGAACATTGGGCATGGACAAGGTCGGCCGCGCCGTGAGCGACCTGAAAGCCCCGATGCCCGGCCTTGTCCTGAACATTCTGGTGAAGCCCGGCGATGCGGTGAAGAAGAATGATCCGCTCCTCATCCTCGAAGCGATGAAGATGGAGAATGTGATCAAAGCCACCGGCGATGCCGTGGTGAAAGCGATCCCGGCCGTTAAGGGCAAGCCGGTCGAGAAGGGTCAGCTCCTAGTGTCCTTCGCGTAGCTGCCGCCGATCAGTCGGGGTGGGGTGGGTCGCGTCCTACCTTCACCGTCATGGATCGCAAACAATTCCTTTCGCGCTCGCTACAGACCGTTGCGGGCGCCGTACTCGCCGGACCCGTATTGCTGCGCGCAGCTGGTACCCCGGACAGCATCAACCCTGACGGCCGAACATCTTCGACGGATCGTGATGATCCCCCATTGCTGGGTCCGCTCGTTTTCGCGCAGGTACCGCTACCCTATTCATACGATGCGCTGGAACCCTCCATTGATCGCATGACGATGGAGATCCACTACACCAAACACCACGCAGCGTATGTGAAGAATGTGAATGAGGCCATTCTCGCCGAAGGGGTTGCGGCCACCACCGAAGAGGAAATGCTGAAGCACATCACGGACTACTCGGCGAAAGCACGAAATAACGCGGGGGGTGCGTGGAACCACAATTTCTTCTGGCAGGTCATGGGGCCGAAGAAGAACGCGCCGACAGGCAAGTTGCTGGACGCGATCAACGGATCCTTCGGTTCCATGGAGAAGTTCAAGGAGGTATTCGCTGACGCGGGCATGAAGCGCTTCGGCAGCGGTTGGGCCTGGTTGGTCTCTGCGGATGGCAAGCTCGAGATCGGCAGCACGCCGAACCAGGACAACCCCTTGATGGGCATCAGTGAATTGAAAGGAAAGCCCCTGCTCGCGCTGGATGTATGGGAGCACGCCTACTACCTGAAGTACCAGAACAAGCGCGCGGAGTACATCACCAACTGGTGGGATGTGGTGAACTGGGAGACCGTGGCGGGCCGGCTGGGGTGATCAGCCCTCGACGAGCTCGATATCGAAGTCCACGAGATCCACGAATTGCTGGATCCGCTCATCGATGTCCTCTCGGGAAACCTCCAGCAAGCGTTCGATCCCGAACTTCTCGCATGTGAAGCTGGCCATCGCGCTGCCCACAATGATCGCGCGCTTCAAGTTCTCGAAGCTGTGATCCTGCGTCCGGGCCAGGAAGCCGATGAAGCCGCCAGCGAAGGTGTCCCCCGCGCCGGTCGGGTCGATCACATCCTCCAGCGGCAACGCCGGTGCGAAGAACACCCGACCCGCTCCGAAGAGCAGCGCACCGTGCTCACCCTTTTTCACCACGAGGTACTTCGGACCCATGGCCAGGATCTTCGCGGCCGCCTTCACCAAGCTGTGTTCACCGCTGAGCTGGCGCGCCTCCGCATCGTTGATCGTGAGGATATCCACTCGGGCGATCACCTCTTTCAGCTTCGGCATCGCGCTGTCCATCCAGAAGTTCATGGTATCCATGACCACGAGCGCAGGCGCTTCCTCCATTTGGTCCAGCACCTTGGCTTGAACGCCGGGATCCAGGTTGCCAAGCATCACATAGGGCGCCTTGCGGTAGGCCTCGGGCAGTTCCGGGTCCAGGTCGAGCAGCACGTTCAGCCGCGTCTCCAGGGTGTCCCGGGTATTCATGTCGTAGTGGTAACGCCCGGCCCAGAAGAAACTCTCCTTGCCCTTGAGGATCTCCAAGCCGCTCAGATCCACTCCGCGATCGCGCAGTTGCTGCATCACCGGTTCCGGGAAGTCATCACCCACGACGCTGATCAAACCCATCTTCTCGAGGAACACGGAAGCGGCTAGGGAGATGTAGGTCGCAGCTCCACCCACGGTCTTCTCGGCCACGCCGAACGGGGTTTCAATGCGATCGAATGCGACGGTACCGACGGTAATGAGTTGCATAGGGCTTGTTGTTCTTGGGTCGAGGACAAAGATCCATGTGCATCGGGGCGATCCACGCCCGTTGCGCACATGACTTAATAACAAAGGCCGCAACTGCGGCCCTTGTGTGCTCCCCGGGCTGGACTTGAACCAGCGACCCCATGATTAACAGTCATGTGCTCTAACCAGCTGAGCTACCAGGGAAGGTACCCCTCTGTAGAAGGGAGCGCAAAAGTAGAACGCCGCGCTGGATGGGCAAGGCCAAAAGCAGAACCCGTTCAGGCGCCCATGGTTCCTCGGCGTGCGTCTACTGGTGGCCAACCACCTTTCCATGCGATCATTGTACGCGCTCTTAGCCCTTTTCGTCGCCGCTCAGACCTTCGCCCAACCCGCCATTTGCGATGAGCTGAATGTCGGCTTCAACTTCAATGTGACGCCGAACGGGGTCCAATTCACAAATTCGACAACCGGGGTCGGCCAGCAGACCTCATGGCAATGGAACTTCGGAGATGGAAGTAGCTCGACGGAGCCACAACCGATCCACCCGTACGCCGGACCCGGAACATACGAGGTCTGCCTGTATGCGATCACCATCTATTTCAACGGCGGCCCCGCTCCGACCACCTGTGTGGACACGGCGTGTTCAATGGTGGTGATCCAAGGACCGAACCCTTGCGATGGATTGAGTTCGGAGTTCTGGTTCAACAACAATGGCGGAACCCCGTCGAACATTTTCTACTCCGCCGCGACCGGCGCCGGCCCGAATTGGTTCTGGAGTTTTGGCGATGGCACCTCATCGGACAACGGTCCACAGGGAACACACACCTACCCTGCCCCGGGAGAGTACACGCTTTGCCTGACGGTTTGGGCCTTCATTCCTGGCACGCAGGAGGTGTGTTCGGATACCACCTGTCAAACCGTGATCGTTCCGGGTAGTGATCCATGCGATGGATTCAATGCCGCGTTCACGTGGGTTGTGACACCGAACGGTGCGGTCTTCAGCAATGGAACCACCGGTACGGGCAACCAGGCCACGTGGCTATGGACCTTCGGTGATGGAGCCACGAACGTGGACGCACAGCCTGTACATGTGTACGCTCAGTCGGGAACCTACTCGGTATGCCTGAAGGCCACGACCATTTTCACCGGTCCGAATGGCACGTTGATCACTTGCGTGGATGAGTACTGCGCCGATGTGGTCGTGCAGGGAAGTGATCCGTGCGTCGAACTCAATGCAAGTTTCAATTGGACCAGCACGCCCAATGGCGTGTACTTCGTGAGCAACTCCACGGGCCTCGGACAGTCCTCGACCTTCTCGTGGACCTTCGGCGATGGGTCAACCGGCGCGGGAACCCCGGTCGTTCACGTCTATCCCGGACCCGGGACCTACAACGCCTGCCTGTTGGTGATCACCTTGTACCAGACTCCGGCCGGAGGAACCGTGGCATGCACGGATCAATACTGCGCAGAGGTTGTTGTTGGCGGCGGCAACCCGTGCGATGCGCTCGCGGCTTGTTTCCAAACCACGACAACGGGAAACAACGTCGCCTTCCAGAACTGCACGCAGCCCAGCACCAACATCCAATATGTGTGGCATTACGGTGATGGCAGCACGGGTTCCGAAGTGAACCCGGACCACGCCTACGCCGAACCCGGGACCTATGAGGTCTGCCTAACGGCTTATTGGAACAACTGCGTGGATGAGTTCTGTAGCACTGTGGTTATACAGGGTGGTGGTAACCCCTGTGATCAACTCGCCGCAGCCTTCAATTGGACCAGCACTCCGAACGGCGTGTACTTCTTCGGCACCGCGACCGGACTCGGGCAGTCCACCGCGTGGTCCTGGAGTTTCGGCGATGGCACTACCGGTTCTGGATCACAACTGGTCCATGTCTATCCCGGGCCGGGTTCGTACAATGCGTGCTTGACCGTTGTCACCATTTTCGAGGTGAGCGGTACGTTGACAACTTGTGCGGATGAGTACTGCACCAACGTGGTCATTGGTGGCGGCAACCCATGCGATGGTCTCAACGCGGGATTCCAAGGCAGCGCTGCTGACCTCGGCGTGAACTTCGCGAACGCAGTGATCAACACCCAGTGGACCTATTCGTGGACCTTCGGGGATGGCACCGTCGGTGATGGGCCCAACCCATATCACACCTATCCCGCTGGTGGCACTTACGAAGTGTGCTTGACCGTCTGGACATGGAACCCTTCGACACAAGACACCTGCTTCGCGGATCATTGCGAAATGATCACGGTGCAGAGCAGCGATCCGTGCGATGGATTCGATGCTTGTTTCGTTCCAAGCTCTGCTGGACCGTTGGCTGTCTTCTTCAACAACTGCACACCGAACGAACCGGGAACCCAGTTCGTCTGGCATTTCGGTGATGGGATCACGGGATCCGGCGTTGCTCCGACACACAACTATGCGGAAGCAGGAACCTATATCGTTTGCTTGAACGCGTATTGGAACACCTGCGTGAGCGAGTACTGCACGACGGTGGTGGTCCAAGGTGCTGGTAACCCATGTGATCAACTCACCTCGGCCTTCAATTGGACCAGCACCCCGAACGGCGTGTATTTCTCCAGCACCGCGACCGGACTCGGGCAATCGACCACGTGGTCCTGGAGCTTCGGTGATGGAACTACCGGTTCTGGATCACAACTGGTCCATGTTTATCCCGGGCCGGGCTCGTACAATGCGTGCTTGACCGTCACCACGGTTTTTGAAGTGAACGGCACGCTGATCACCTGCACCGATGAGTACTGCGTTAATGTGATAGTGGGTGGTGGTAACCCGTGTGATCAACTCGCTGCAGCCTTCAATTGGACCAGCACTCCGAACGGCGTGTACTTCTCCAGCACCGCGACCGGACTCGGGCAATCGACCACGTGGTCCTGGAGCTTCGGTGATGGAACTACCGGTTCTGGATCACAACTGGTCCATGTTTATCCCGGGCCGGGCTCGTACAATGCGTGCTTGACCGTCACCACGGTTTTTGAAGTGAACGGCACGCTGATCACCTGCACCGATGAGTACTGCGTTAATGTGACAGTGGGTGGTGGTAACCCGTGTGATCAACTCACCGCAGCCTTCAATTGGACCAGCACTCCGAACGGCGTGTACTTCTCCAGCACCGCGACCGGACTCGGGCAATCGACCACGTGGTCCTGGAGTTTCGGTGATGGAACTACCGGTTCTGGATCACAACTGGTCCATGTTTATCCCGGGCCGGGCTCGTACAATGCGTGCTTGATTATCACGACCATTTTCGAGATCAATGGAAACCTGATCACTTGCACTGACGAAGTGTGCAACGAGGTCGTGGTCGAAGGTGTTGGTGGTCCATGCGATGGGCTCAATGCCGGCTTCACTTGGAATGCAACGCCCAATGGGGTGCAGCTCAGCAATGGAACAACCGGCGTGGGTTTCCAGACCACATGGTATTGGACCTTCGGTGATGGATCGACAAGTGCGGACCCACAGCCCTTCCACACCTATTCCCAATCGGGGACCTACCAAGTGTGTTTGGTCGTCACCTCCTTGTTCGAGATCCCCGGTACCGGCGTGATCACGTGTGTGGATGAGTTCTGCTCGACCGTGGTGGTGAATGGTCCGGGGTGTACCCCGTTCACGGTCTCGTTCACGCATACCGGACAAGGCCCGACCGTGGTCTACATGGGAACCGCAAGCGTTCCGGTGTCCGGCTTCCTGTGGTTCTTCGGTGATGGCGGCGAAGGATACGGTGAAGTCGTCACGCATATCTACGAGCCTCCAGGACCCTTCCATGTGTGTATTGCTGCGTGGACCTGGAATGCCGCCACAGAGGACACTTGCTGGGCCGAACATTGCGAGTGGGTCAACCCCTTTGAGAATTCCGTCGGTCTGGAGGAGACGAGCGCGGAAACCATTCGTGTATATCCGATCCCCGCTAGCGACCACCTTATCCTCGACGGCTTGACAACCGGTGGTGAGGCCCGGATCTGGAGCGTCGATGGCCGCCTCGTTTACACCGAACGGGTGCGCGCTGGTCGCAACTCGTTGGCGATCGATCAGCTGGCCGCGGCGATCTATGTGCTGGAGTTGAGGGATGGTGATCAGCAGAGCACCTTCCGGTTCACTGTGGAGCGCTGATCCACGCATCACGTACCTGATAGCACGAAGGGCGGCCGATGATCGGCCGCCCTTCTTCTTTGTGCTATTGCGTGGCTCACGCTGCTGCGGCTTCTTCGCGCTTGCTCGGAAGCAGTTGGAAGGTGTTCATCACCACCTCCGTGATGTAGCGCTTGGTCCCATCCTTGGCCTCGTAACTCCTGTGGACCAAGCGGCCCTCGAGTACCACGGGCGAACCTTTGCGAAGGAGGCGCTCCACCATTTCGGCGGTCTGTCCCCAGGCCACCACGGTGTGCCATTGGGTGTCCGTCACCTTCTCGCCATCGGCATTGCGATAGCTATCGTTGGTGGCTACGGATAGGCGGGCCACCTTGCGCCCTTTGGCGATCTCCCGCACTTCCGGATCGAATCCGAGGTTTCCGATCAGGTGTACTTTGTTCTTCAGCGTGTTCATGGTACTTGGGTTTAGGGTTTGATCTTTCGTTCCGGTCCGGTGCTGATACCGAACCACGATACAAACGTTCACCGGCCTGGTTCCGGGATCCGGCCAGCCGTCGTTTATATGCGACTACAACTGTTTGCTGTCGTTTACGGACCACTTCTCAGATCGGCCATCCGTCGTGAAGATGTTGGCCTTACCTTGGAGTTCATCGCCCCGGGCAGCGGTTCCGTTCTTCACCGCGTCCGGGGCATAACAAGCCTCCGGTTGCGTGAACTGAGCGAACGCGAAATGATCGAGGGCTGCCTGAGGGGTGATCACCACTCTCAGGAAGTCCTGTATGCGCGTTATGCACGCCGCATGTTCGCCGTGTGTCTTCGTTTCGCCCGCCACCAACTGGAAGCCGAGGACCTCATGCAGGAAGGGTTCATCCGCGTATTCGAGAAACTACCCGACTTCCGCATGGAGGGATCGCTGGAGGGTTGGGTGCGGCGGATCATGGTGCATACCTCGATCAACCAGTACCGGCGGAAGTCCTTCAAGATGGAGAAGTTCGGGCTGGAGCATTTGCCGGAAGAGCCGGTAGCTGCCGATGCTCTGGACCGAATGGGTGTGAAGGATCTGATGGAAATGGTCGCCTCCCTTCCCGATGGCTACCGGATGGTGTTCAACCTGTTCGCCATCGAGGGGTATGACCACGCGGAGATCGCGGAGATGATCGGTTGTGGTGAGAGCACCTCGCGAAGTCAACTTGCCAAAGCCCGCCGAATGCTACAAGCGAAGATCAATTCCAAATCGACACCTGTCCATGCGCGAAGTGCATCCCATTGATGACCTTTTCCGGCAGGCGCTCGAGGGTGCTTCCGTGCCCCCACCCGCGTATGTGGGTGCGGCCGTTCTCGGTGCCGAGCGCGCTCGCCGTAGACGCGCGATCATTTGGCGCCGTTCGCTTGTTACGCTCCTTCTGCTTTTCGTGATCAGCTGTGTAGGAGTTTGGTATTCATCCTTGACGCATTCTTCCTCCGTTGCGGACAAGCCCATCGAGAACAACTCAAACGAAAGCGCACCACCGGTGATCACTTCCACCGGAAGCGCGCCAGCGAAGTCGACCCCAATTGTGTCGAACAATGATCCGGGTGCTCGAAAAGAGCGTTCAAAGAGCGTGGAGAGCGAAAAGAGTGGTGCCTCGCCGGATCGCCATACCGGGGATGGAAAGATCAAGAATGGCAACGGCTCTGGTTCATTGGGCGGAACCGCTCTTGCACCGGGAGCGCATGCTTCATCGGTTGATCACCACAGGCACGAGACCAATACCGAGAGCCCCACAGGAATTGCATCAACCCATAACGAACAGGTCACTGCGGATCAGTTCGTCCCCTTCTATTTGGAGCGGGTTCGGCCCCTTAGTGCCGCAGCGGGCGGCGGTCTCTCCTATTCACCGGAACGTGTTGCCCAATATGATGATCGATCCGCATCGAATGGCTCCTGGTGGGTCGCTCCTTCGATCAACTTCTACGCGTCCCGCTACGTTTGGCGCGGTGGTGAAGTGAGCTTGGTTCGCGCGTTGAACGACGCTAGTGGTTGGCGGTCGGGTCTCGCCGTAGGCCTTTCGGGTGGTCGTTCGTGGCGGTCCGGTCTGGTCCTGAGTGCGGGGGTGGAGTGGCAACGTTCGGAACAAGCCTACCGATCGGTGGAGCGGGTGACGGATCTTGAAAGCACCGCCGTGCAGCTCGTTACGCTGAACATCCAGGTAATGAGCGCGGACACCACCTGGGCGATGGTGGAGTCCGAGTCGGTTTCGGAAGGATTGGATCGGCGGGATGTGTTCCGGGTCCCTGTGGAATTGGCTTGGCACCATGATCTCCGACGTTGGTTCGCTGGCCCGCGGATCGGCTTCGCAACCGAACAGACGACCGTCCATTCCAGTGCGGCGCTGGTATGGGACGCAGAGAATGAGCGCGTTCGAGCGGCAACCTTGAGCACCAGTGATCTTGTGCATCGTTATCCGATTGCAATACTCGGTGTGCTTGGAGTTGACCTCGGCTACCTCGCGCATGAACATTGGTCCATTGTTGCATCACCTTCGTATTTGCTACCGGCCTTCGATCTTGGCCGCTCTGCGGTTACCCACGCCACCCCGGAGCGCCTTGGTCTCCGACTACAGATCCGTCATTCGTTCTAGCATGGCACCGACCCGATCCTTGAATAGCACCCTTCTGATAGCGATGCTAGCGGTGCTTTTGCCGCTATGCGGCCACGGGCAACTCTACCAGTCCCCGATCCCACTGCGCGGATCGGGACAAGTGCAAACCTGCGACACCTCCATGCATGTCTGGTTCACCACGGCCTTCCTACCGAACTATGGTTGTCAGTTCGATCCGCAGGTGACTGCCGGGAATACCGTGGTGCAGGACATGGTCTGGAATTATTTCACCGGCGACTGGGGCGAGTCCTTCAATGCCCCGCTATTGTACTACCCTTATCAGGAAGCCTATCCGGTTTGCCTTACAGTGAACGCCTTCGACCTGGTCGCATCCATGCCATGCAGCACGACGGTCTGCCAATTGATCACGCCGTTGCCGGACCCGGTCTGTGCAACGATGATCGCTGATTTCACGATCGAAAGCATTGTTGGTAATACGATCACCTTTCAGGATCTCTCCACATTCGACAATGCGATCGGATCGGCCACTTGGTCTTACGGCGATGGTGTTACCTCTGCCTCGCCTTCCAACTCCAACACCTTCCTCGGCGCGGGTCCCTATGAGGTCTGCCTCACCATCATAGCGGCTTCGCCACCGGCTTGCACAAGTACCGTCTGCAAATGGCTCTATCTCGGCCCGGGTGATGTCGAATGCCCCTTACTGGTGGATCAGGGATATCTCTTGTTGCAATCCGATAACCTGGTCGGCGTACTGGACACTTCCCGCACCTCGGGGATGAATTCCAGCATCCACTGGGATTTCGGGGATGGAACCACCGCAGAGGGTCGGGTCGCGGTTCATGCTTATGGGGAAGAAGGCGCTTACCCGGTCTGTGGAACGCTTCGCGTGTGGGGACCATTGCTCGCGGATACCTGCACCACCACGATCTGCCGATCCGTGTTGACCACCTCGCAGGTCGGCATCAACGAAGTATCGGGTCCTGATGGAGCGTGGGCCTACCCCTCGCCCAACTCAGGAGCGCTTCATGTGATGGGTGATCCATCCACCATCACCGAATTGCGGCTTCTCGACCAAGGTGGTCGTTTGCTGCTCGCGCGGCGGTTGCCCGCGGGCCCAGGGCCGATCGACCTCGATATTTCCGACTTGGAAAGCGGGATCTATGTCGTTCAGGTCGTCGGTCCCAAAGGAGCCCGGAGCACCCGCATTGTGAAACTCTAGGCGCTACACCATCTCTGCGACAACCTCCGGCTTCGCTGCAAGGAGGTGGTAATCGGAGAGGACCACTTCGGTGGAGTAGCGCTTCTCGCCTTCCTTGGTCTCATAACGACGGTGGACCAACCGACCCTCGATCACGAGCCCGCTGCCTTTGCGAATGGACTGCGCCAACCGCTCGGCCTGTTTCCCCCACACCACGACCGGGTGCCATTGGGTGTCCTCCTTCCATTCGCCCTCACCGGTCCGGAATCGCTCGTTCGTGGCGAGGTTGATGCGCAATAGCTGTTGACCGTTGCCGACCTGCTTCACTTCGGGGTCCTGCCCCACGTGACCGATCAGTTGCACCTTGTTCTTCATGCTCGTATTCATTGCTCTTGGGTATTTGTAGGTCAGCGTTATTGCTGATCGGGATCAAATGGATAGCATGATCGTTGTGAGACCCGTATAGATCCCATTTGTAAGCGGTCATATGCGTTTGCTTGGCACTTCGCCGTCGAAGCGGCCTTCGCTCACGGGGTGGTCAATACGAGGTCATTCCCGCTACCTTAGCCGCGTTCGCTTTCCCGAACGACCAAACGAAACAGGTTCCGGAATATGAGTGCCAAGAAGAACAAGATCCTCGTGCCGACCGACTTCACCCGCGTTGCGGATAACGCGATCAGCCACGCTATGGTACTGGCCAAGCACATTGGCGGCGAGGTCTATCTGCTGCATGTGGTCCCCAAGCAGAACGAGGTGGACGAAGCGCGTCGGAAGTTGGATATGGAAACCGGCCGCGCTAAGGCGTTGGACTCTTCCGTACCCGTACACAAGCTGGTACGCGTCGGTTCGATCTTCGATGATATCGGGGATGCCGCTGCGGAGATCGACGCGACCTTGATCGTTATGGGCACCCACGGGATGCGAGGCATGCAATTCATCACCGGAAGCAATGCGCTTCGCGTGATCACAAGTTCCAATGTTCCTTTCATCGTGGTGCAGGAGCGCCCGATCAAGGCGGACGGCTACAACTCCATCGTGGTGCCGTTGGACCTGCACAAGGAGACCCGCCAGAAATTGACATTGGTCGCCGACATGGCGAAGTACTTCAAGAGCAAGGTCCACTTGATCACCCCGAGCGAGAGCGACGAGTTCCTGCACAAGCAGCTTGTGAACCACATCAAGTTCGCGAAACAGTACTTGGATGAGCGGGGCATTGAACACGACGCGACCATTGCCAAGGAGGACAGCGGTGATTTCGTGAAAGCCGTGGTGAAACATGCTATTACCGTGGATGCGGATGCACTGGTGATCATGAACCTGGCCCAGGGGAACATCTTCGGCTTGTTGGGCGTTCCGTACGAGCAGGAGATCATTACGAACCAGGCGCAGATCCCGGTGATGTGCATGAACCCGCGCGAAACGGGGACCGGGGGTGGTTGGAGCTTCCAGTAGGAAGCGCTCAAGCGCGCATTCCCATCACCAGGATGTCGTCCACCTGTTCGTGGGCACCGCGCCAAGCGTTGAATGCATCGTGCAAGAGCATGCGCTGCCGCTCGGTCGGCTGGGTGCTGATCTCCACCAACAGTTCGCGGAATCGCCGGTACAGGAATTTCTTCCCTTTCGCCCCCCCGAACTGATCGGCATACCCATCGGAGAACACGTAGATCATGTCGCCACTTTGGAGTTCGATGTGGTGCTCCGAGAAGGAAACCCCGTCACGATCGAAACTGCCAATGGCGCTCTTGTCGGCCTGGAAGGGGATCACAACCCCGTCACGGACGAGGTAGAGCGGGCAATTCGCGCCAGCGAAATCAAGCACCCGCTTGGCTGGATCGTAGGAACACAGGGCCATGTCCATTCCGTCACGGACCAGATGCTGCTCGCGATCCTTGTGAAGGGCCTGATAGGCGATCCGGTTCAACTCATTCAGCACTTCACTGGGCCGGGAGCGTTGTCGCTCCTTCACAGCCTGGTTGAGCCCGTTGTGACCGATCAAGCTCATGAACGCACCCGGGACACCGTGACCGGTGCAATCCACGGCCGCGAAGAGCACGCGGTCCTGAACGTTATCCATCCAGTAGAAATCCCCGCTCACGATATCCTTCGGGCGGTAATACACGAACGCGTCCGGCAGCAGTTCCTTCATCCTGCGATCCGTGGGTAGGATCGAGTCCTGTAATCGCTTTGCGTAGCGGATGCTGTCCGTCACATTCTTGTACAGCTCCACCACTTTGCGGCTCTGTCGCTCCACCTCTTCCTTCTGCCGCACCACTTCGTCCGTGCGCTCGGCCACCTTCAATTCCAGGATCCGTTCGCGCTGGCCGAGTTCGTCTCGCATTTTCAACAGCGCATGCCCCAGCACGTCCTCTTCGCTCAGGGGTTGATAATCCGCCGCGAAATCACCGGCCGCCACGGCGTGTGAGAAGTCCGTGGTGCGGCGCATGCCTTCCACCAATGAGGTCAACGCCTTGCCCATATCACCGATCTCATCATTCGTTGTGCGCACCTTGGCGCGGGGGAAGACCCCTCTTCCCAAGCTCAGTAGGATGAGACGAAGACGCTGGACCGGCGCCACGATATCCCGGATGATAAGGAAGGCCACGATGAGGCCGATGACCACCAGCGCCACGCCCATGTAGAGTACGATGAATTTCAGTGAGTCGAAACTGCGGATCATCCCACCGCCCAATTCACGCCGTTTGCGTTCCTGGAGCTCGATCAATCGATCAAGCTCCGCCAACACCACCTTGGTCTGCTCATCAATGGGTCCTCCTTCCTCAGCCAGTCCGGTGCGCTCCATGTGGATGAAGGGGTCCCTATAACTCTCCAAGGACGGTAGCAACGCTTTGATCTGGTCGTGCAGCTCGAACATGATCCCGAGCTGCTTGGTCACATTGTTCATGAGCGCCACTTCATCCGGCCCCCATTCGCCCATGAGCGTATCCACTTGGTCCAGTACCTTCGGTAATTCCTGGGTGGTGATCTCCACGAGCGTGGTCTTCTCCGGCGCATCCGCCCGGCTCTCCAGCAATGCCCAGTGCTTGATGAGCATGTGGGAGTTCACCGTGAGGTTCCGCAAGCGGACCAACGCGTCAACGGAAGGCGCATACACGCGATTGATCTCCTCGTTGATGCTCCGGCTCTGTTCCAGCGTGCGGTTGGTGAGCACCACCACGAGCAAGGCGAAGAAGATGAACAGGCCGAAACCCATTCCGATCTTTCGTCCGATGGTGATCCGCATACCGCCTTGCGTTACCGGTCTTCCTGCTGAGGCAGGAGTTCGAAGAGTTGCCGGAACTTCTCCGAGTTCACCTCGTCCTGTAGGCTGTAATAGATCCCCTCAAGGCCCAAGAGCGTTTCGCGCCGGGTCGGGTTCATATCGTGTGCCTTCAGCATGTATGGCAGCGCTTGCATGAAGTACTCCTTCGCAACCTCCTGGATCTGTTGCATGCTCAGGATATCCGACTCCGCTTGGATCGCGCGAATACGATACACGCCGAGGTTGTAGTACAGGGTGGCCAGGTTGTAGTTTGCGCCGTAGTTCTCCGGATCGAGGCGCAGCACACCGATGTAGGTGTTCGTGGCCCGCTCGAACCATTCCATCTTATTGCGGTCTTCGTTGAATCGCTTTGTGTAGACCGTACCCAGGGCGTTGGCGAATTCGGCTTCCCTGGTTCGCAGGTCAGCCTTGGGATACACGCGGAATGTTGCGTCCCTGTACGTATCGAACAGCTCCACGGCGCGGCCATCATTCCCCTCCTGAAGCGCCTTTGCCGCTTCGTTGTAACAGGAGCGCGTCAGGTAGTCGTACGCTTGGGTGGCGTTGTCCTTGTATGTGGAGTCCGCATCCAATTGCAAGCAGCGATAGAGGCTTTCAAGCGCGGTTTGGCGGGCTTTGTCACCCGGCTCGGTATTCATCGCGGCCTTGTACACATCCTTGTGAACGAATCCACGCAACAGCCACGCCTCCGGGTCGTTCGCGTGCGCCGGAGAGAGGACGGCCTCGTCGATAAGAACGCGAGCCGCTTGTAGATCACCCGCTTGGTACTTGCGCAGTGCCTCCACCAGCGGGTCCTGCGCGAAAAGCGCGGGGACCGCGAGGGTGAACAGGAGTGATATGAGCGCCTTGTTCAACATGATCTATTCAACCACCCGGTGCGCGAGGTTCTTCAATGTCAGACCCACCACAAGGCCGTGATCCTTCGCATTGGCCATGTTCATTTCATACTTCAGCAGATTATCCACCTTCACGAAGTTCACCACCGCGCCATCGTCCAGTGCGCCTTGGTATTCAGTGATGACCATGGTCGGCTTGTCCTTCATCCGCTTGTAGATCTCCGGCAGCAGGGCCAACTCACCCTTCCCGACGAAGAGGATGTGGCAGCGCTCCACCTCGACCGACCGCGGAAGCTTGCGCACTTCGATCGGTTGCTTTCCGATGGTACGCGTCGAGTACTGTTTGATCAGCTCCTGGTACAGGTTGGTCCCGCCGATGACGCCAATGATGAAATTCCCTTGGCGCATTGCTGGATCCCGCCACTCCACCAGTTTCGCGATGTTGTACAGGTAATTCGCTTGCAGGATGGAGGTGGTGTCCTTTTCCGCATCGCGCTGCGGTGCGGCCGCGCACAACAGCAACGGCATCAGCACCAATACGCGACCGAACCCTGCAAAGGACATCCGCTTGCTTGTAGATTTGGTCGCACCCCTTTCCGATCCCATGCCGATCCGTTCCAACCCATGGCAAAGTATTGGCCATCACGGCCTGACTTTGCTCATCGCTGCGTTCCTCTGTCAACACGGTTCTGTTGACGCTTCGGCGCAATCGCCGGAAATGCGCGCCTTCGATCTGGCGACTCAGCGGGAGGCCATGGGTTATCAATGGCTCAGTTGGAGTGTGTCGCACATCGGGCACCGCCTCACCGGAAGTCCGCAAGGAGCGAAAGCCGAGAACGCTGCGGACAGTTTGTTCCGGCTATCCGGCCTGCCGGTTGTCCAGCGCTTCCCGTTCACGGCCCAAGCATGGTCCCGCGGCACGGTGCAGTTGACGGTTTCGGGTATGGATACATCGATGCACATCGATGCGGTCGCACTGGCCAACACGCCGCTCGAAACTTCCGTGGAGGCGCCGATAGTGGATATCGGCAACGGTCTTGCGATCGACCTGGACCGCGTGGGTGAACAGGTGAAAGGAGCGGCTGTGATGGTGAATCTCGGGCTCGTGAATGCACCAGAGGGGTCACGCAACCTCCACCGCAGTGAGAAGGCCGCCCTTGCGATCGAACATGGCGCCGCCGCGATCATTTTCGTGAACCAAGTGGAGGGGCATGTCCTGCTTACCGGCACCGCTTCCATCAACGGGAATCTCATCGGCATACCTGCAGCATGCATCGCCACAGAGGATGGTGCCCGCCTTCGACTTTCGCTTCAGGAAGGAGTCCCATTACGCGCGCGGTTATCCATGACGAACAAGAGCGAACAGGTCCGGGCGAATGATATCATCGCCGAGATCCCGGGTACCAAGTGGCCCGAGGAGGTGATCCTGGTCGGAGGCCATCTGGACTCCTGGGATCTTGCGACGGGCGCGACCGATAACGGACTCGGCTCCTTCTCCATCCTCGATCTGGCGCGCGCCATGGCGGCCGCCCCGATCAAGCCCGAACGGACCATTCGTTTCGTCCTGTTCATGGGCGAGGAGCAGGGATTGCTGGGTTCGCGTGCGCTTGTGGAGCACTACCGCGAAATGGGCGAGCTCGATCGGATCCGGTGCATGATCAACCTGGACATGACCGGGAACCCGCGTGGTTTCGGTGTGGCTGGTCCGGAAGGCTGGAAGGATGTGGTGACCGCATCGTGCGCTACGATCCATGAGCTCGATACAGCGGCATTCGCCGGGCAGGTCAGTGAAGAGGTGTGGTTACACAGCGACCATCAACCCTTCCTGTTACACGGTGTACCTGTACTCTATCCGTTGAGTGATCTCGGTAAGCATGTGTATGGTTGCTACCACAGTAGTTGCGATGATATCCACTTGGTGGATCCGCAGGCCATGGTGAACAATGTGCGCTTCGTGGGGCCGATGCTGTACCTGCTTGCCAGTGCCGAACAACTACCGTCACACTTTTCCGAAGATGGTCTTCGCCAACGACTGATCGATGCCGGGCTGGAGGGTCCGCTGCGGATCGGTGGCGACTGGCCGTGGTAGTGCCGCCTAGTTTCCCTGACCCTTCTGCGGGGTGGTCATACCGACGAGGTCGCGGTCGAAGAGATACAGGCCACCCTTATCGTTGCCGATCAGGTTCAGCTTGTCGATCAGCGTTCGTGCAAGCGCCTCTTCCTCGATCTGCTCACTCACATACCACTGCATGAAGTTGTGCGTGGTGTAATCCTTCTCCTTGAGGCAGAGGTCCACCACGCCATTGATCTCGCCGGTCACGATGGTCTCGTGGTCCAAAAGGGATCGGAAGATGTCCGTGATCAACTTGAAGTTCGTGCCCGGTTGCTTCAGTGCCGGAACCACGGCTCGGCCACCGCGCTCATTGATGAACTTGATGAGCTTGAGCATGTGCATCCGCTCTTCATCGCTGTGCCGATAGAGGAAAGCCGCAGTTCCACTTAAGCCCTGGTTCTCGGCCCAAGAGGCCATGGCGAGATAGGCTTGGCTGCTGGCTGCTTCCACAGCAACCTGTCCATTCAGTGCGGCTTCGATCTTCTTGCTCAGCATGTTCGTTCGTGTTGGGCCGAAAGGTAACACGTGCGTTGCGCGACCAATTCGCGCGTGGATGATCACCGCTTATTGAAGTTGTTCATCGCGCTCGCCACACCTAAGAGACCGAACTGCAGCACCGCCTTCGCGGCGAGTTCGATCCGTTCAGTAAGTGTCTTCTGTTCCTCGGCAGACCATGGGCTCAGTACGTAGTCGCTCTGGCGTCCTTTCGAGAAATCACTTCCGATCCCGAATCGCAGGCGTGGGAATTCCTCGGTCCCGATCAATTCGATAATGCTCGTAAGCCCATTGTGCCCGCCCGCTCCGCCTTTTGCGCGAATGCGGATCGCCCCGAACGGGATCGCGAGATCATCCGCGATCACCAGAACCCGATCTGCGGGGATGTCCTCCTGATCCATCCAATAGCGCACGGTCTTCCCGCTGAGGTTCATGAAGGTGCTCGGCTTGATCAGGACGAAGGTCCGGCCCTTGAGACGCAGATCCGCACGGTCGCCGTAGCGATCTACCGCAAAGCGCACCCCGGCGTTCCCCGCCAAGTGGTCCAACACCTGGAAGCCGATGTTGTGCCGGGTGGCGGCGTACTCGGGGCCGGGGTTGCCCAAGCCTACAACGAGGAACTTCATAGTGGGTGCAAAAGAAACGGACCCCGACGTATCGGGGCCCGTTCATGATCAGTGTTCCAACGCGAATTACTTCTTCGCAGCAGGCTTTGCCGCGGACTTTGCATCGCCTTCCGCAGCGGGAGCAGCAGCGCCAGCGGCGGGAACAGCACCCGCAACAGGAGCAACAGCGCCAGCGGCAGGAGTTGCAACCACTTCTTCCACCTTCTTCGGCACTCTCAGGGTAGCCACCACCTCGTCCGGTCCTTCAAGCGCAATGAGCCCATCGAGCTTCAGGTCGCTCACGTGGATGCTGGTGTTCAGTTCCATCTCGCTGATGTCCACATCGATGTGTGATGGGAACTTGGCAGGAAGACCCTTCACCGTGAGGCGGCGCATGGTCTGGTTGAGCTTACCGCCCTTGCGAACGCCGGGTGCTTGGCCGGATAGACGCAGGGTGAGCTGGACGCGTGTTTCGCGATCCTCTTGGATCTCCATGAAGTCCACGTGGATCACGCGGTCGGAGATGGGGTCGAATTGCTTCTGGTGTACCATCGCGAGGGTGGTGTTGCCACCGATCTCGAGCTCGATGCCGCTGACGTCCGGCGTGAAGATGATCTTGCGAAGAGCCGCCTCGTCCACGCTGAAGTGTACGGGGTCCGAGCCACCGTACAGCACGCAAGGGACTCGCTTCTGGCTGCGCAGGCGGGTGGCGTTCCTGGTGCCGATGTGTTCGCGGACGGATCCGCTGAGGGGTAGTTTGTTCATGGGAGGACGAGTGTTAGGCGATAATGAAATGACTGCTGATGCTCTCGTGGCTGCGAACGCGCCGGATCACATCGGCGAAGAGTTGCGCTACGGAGAGTTGTTTGATCTTGTTGGTCCGGGCCAGTTTCTCCGGCCCGACAGGAATGGTGTCCGTGACAATGAGTTCCAGGAGTGAGCTCCGCTCGATGCGCTCACACGCCTCGCCGCTCAGGACCGCATGCGTGCAAACCGCGCGCACTGAGCGCGCACCGAGATCGGTCATCATGTCCGCCGCTGTGGTGAGCGTTCCGGCGGTATCGATCATGTCGTCCACCAGCACCACGTCCTTGTCCTTCACATCGCCGATCACGGTCATGCGCTCGATCTGGTTGGCCACTTTCCGCTGCTTGTAGCAGATGGCCATATCGCAGCCCAAGTGTTTGCTGTAAGCGTTCGCGCGCTTTGTGCCACCGGTATCCGGGGCGGCCATGATCAGGTCCTTCAGTCCCAACTCCTTGATGTGGGGCAGGAAGATGCTGCTGGCGAACAAGTGATCCACCGGTACTTCAAAAAAGCCCTGGATCTGGTCGGCGTGGAGGTCCATGGTCATGATGCGGTCCACGCCGGCCGCGGTAAGCATGTTCGCGACCAGCTTGGCGCCGATGCTCACGCGTGGCTTGTCCTTGCGGTCCTGACGCGCAAAGCCGAAGTAGGGCATCACGGCCACAATGCGCTTGGCACTGGCGCGCTTGGCGGCATCCACCATCAGCAATAGCTCGAACAGGTTGTCGCTGGGGGGGAATGTGCTCTGGATGATGAACACCAATTCGCCACGTACCGTTTCCTCGAAGCTGGGTTGGAATTCCCCGTCGCTGAAGCGGCTCACGCTCACTTCGCCCAAGCGCTCGCCACTTACCGTAGCGATCTGCTCGGCGAGATAACGGGTGGCTGTGCCACTGAAGACCTTGGCGCTTTCCTGCATGGGGCGGCCCGAAACGGGCGGCAAATGTAGCGATCCAGTCGGGTTTTCAACGATCGTTGGTTCACCCCAAGCACGGGCACCCGGCTATCTTGCGCGCCATTGCGACCGGGCCCGCTTATTCGGGTCCCCCACATGCCCCGACCACATTCCCCCAATTCCCCCGACCAGCTTGCCAATGAGGTGCTGGCCGCGGTCCGAAAGGCCGGACACGCCGGCATTACCAGCCAGCAGCTCGCCCTCCAGCTCGGCTTCAAGGACAAGAGCCAGCGGTATTTGATCTTCGACGCGATCGACGTGCTTTTGGACGATGGCCGGATCCAGTCCGGGAAGAAGGGTCGGTATACGGCCCAGGGTGGGCGGGATTCCGCAGAGGGCACCATCGACATCATTGCCAGCGGCGCAGGTTATGTGCGGATGGAAGGCGCGACGGATGATGTGTATGTGCATAACCGCAATGTGGGTACTGCGCTGCACGGTGATCGGGTGCTCATCAAAGTGACCGCCGGTCGCGGCACCCGCGTGGAGGGCCGGGTGCTGGAGATCCTGAAGCGGCGGCGTACCGAGTTCGTTGGCACGGTTCACAAACAGCAAGGGCGTTTGATCCTCGTCGCGGATGATCATCGGGTACAGCGGCCGTTCCTCATCCCGGCCTCCGAAGCGATGGATGCCAAGGAGGGCGATAAGGCGATCATTGCGTTGGGCGAGTGGAAGGATGCGCGGGATGATCCGCGGGGTCGTGTTATCCGGGTGTTGGGGCCTGCGGGTGTTCACGCCGTGGAGATGCACGCGATCCTCGCGGAGTTCGGCTTACCGCTGGAGTTCCCGGAAAGCGTGTTGCGCGCTTCGGCGGAGATCCCGGATGGTGTGACGCCTGACGAGATCGCCAAGCGCCGGGATGTGCGTTCGATCCCAACCCTTACGATCGATCCGGATGACGCCAAGGACCTGGACGATGCGTTGAGCGTTCGGCGGCTGGAGAATGGACATTGGGAGATCGGTGTGCATATCGCGGATGTGAGCCACTACGTGCGGCCGGGGAGTGTGGTGGATATGGAAGCTGCGAGCCGCGCTACCAGCGTTTATCTGGTGGATCGTGTAGTGCCGATGCTTCCGGAGAAACTGAGCAATGATCTGTGTTCGCTGAACCCACACACGGACAAACTGAGCTTCAGCGCGATCTTCGAGTTGGATGAGAAGGCGAGCATCAAGGCGGAGTGGTTCGGAAGGACGGTGATGCGTTCGCAAAGGCGTTTCGCTTACGCGGAAGCGCAGGCGATCATTGATGGTGGCGACGGCGACTTCAAGGATGAGGTGTTGCTGCTGCATCGGCTTGCGCAGGTGTTGCGCAAGGATCGGATCGCGAACGGTGCCTTGGAGATCGGGGGCAACGAGGTGAAATTCAAACTGGATGAGAAGGGCGCGCCCATCGGCGTGTATGAGAAGGTGATGGGTCCAGCGAACTGGTTGATCGAGGAGTTCATGCTGCTGGCGAACAAGCGTGTGGCTGCTTGGGTGGGTAAACGAAAAGAAGGTGGCGTTCCACCATTCGTTTACCGGATCCACGATCTGCCTTCACCGGAGAAAGTGGAACAATTGCGCGCGCTGGCGAAGAGTTTCGGGCATTCCCTTGTGGCGCACAAGGACGAGGAGTTGCCGCAGGCGATCAACCGGTTGCTGCACGATGTGCGCGGGAAGGAGGAGGAGAACATCATCAAGCAGGTGGCCATTCGCAGTATGGCGAAGGCGATCTACAGCACGGAGAACATCGGCCACTACGGACTGGGGTTCGAGCATTACACGCACTTCACCTCCCCTATCCGGCGGTACCCTGACCTGATGGTACACCGTGCGATGGCGCATTACCAAGCCGGAGGAAACCCCCTCGACAAGGGCGATCTGGACCTGAGCTGCAAGCACAGTTCGCAGATGGAGAAACAAGCCTCCGATGCGGAGCGCGCGAGCATCCGCTACAAACAGGCGGAGTACTTGCTCTCCCGCGTGGGGCAAGTGTTCGAGGGGATCATCAGCGGACTGACCGGCTGGGGCGTGTATGTGGAGTTGCGGGAGAACAAGTGCGAGGGCATGATCGGCCTGCGCGACATGCCGGGCGATGTGTACAAGTTCGATCAAGAGCGTTACTGTGTGGTGGGCCAACGCACCGGACGGAAGTTCCGGCTGGGCGATGCGGTGACGGTGACGATCATGAGCGTGGACATGGACCGGAGGACCGTGGCCTTCGCGTATGGAGAAGGGGGAAGCGAAAGCAAGGTGACGACTTCGGGGAAGTTCGAGCGGCGCGTGAGCAAGGGTTCGAAGGCGAAGGCGGGTAGTGGCGCGAAGCACCAAAAGGGATCGAAGGGACGGCGGTGAGGATCGTGTTGGCTGCGCGGGACGAGGTTGCTTCGCTGCGCTCGCAATGACCGGGGCGGGTGACGATCGCGGGGGATGGCTTACGATCACGGTGGCTGCGCGGGACGAGGTTGCTTCGCTGCGCTCGCAATGACCGGGGCGGGTGACGATCGCGGGGGATGGCTTACGATCACGGTGGCTGCGCGGGGCGAGGTTGCTTCGCTGCGCTCGCAATGACCGGGGCGGGTGAGTGAGGACGCGGGGGGCTGCACCAAGAAATGGCATGGGGTAATCAGGTTGTCCTTCGACGGACTCAGGAGCCGCGATAACAAACCGGACTTGCAGGATGCGAAAGTGGATTTGCAGGACGCGAAAGTGACCTTGCAGGATGCGAGAGTGGGCTTGCGGGATGCGAAAGTGACCTTGCAGGATGCGAAAGTGGGCTTGCAGGATGCGAGAGTGGACTTGCAGGATGCGAAAGTGGAGTAACGGGATGCCTGTCTGGCAGATGGGGATGGCTATCTGGACCAACAGGATGCCTATCTGGCAGATAATGGAGGCTGGGTGGGCGGTGACGTGCCCCTCCCCGGCCCTCCCCGCAGGGGAGGGGGGCGCATTCGATAGGGTTTCGCGCGCATCAGGTAACGAGACTGCGGCTCAGGGCCGCAGTGACGGCTACGGAGGTGACGGCGTGGGTGACGAGCGCGCTGGTTGCGCTGACGAGGCTGCGGCTCAGGGCCGCAGTGACGGCTACGGAGGTGACGGCGTGGGTGACGATCGCGCTGGCTGCGCTGACGAGGCTGCGGCTCAGGGCCGCAGTGCGGCTGGGGCGGCCGACGAGGCGGCGGAGTGGAGGTGGGTGACGACCGCTGGCTGCGCTGACGAGGCTGCGGCTCAGGGCCGCAGTGACGGCTACGGGGGACCTCACAGGGCCGCGGTGACGGCTACGGAGGTGTGACGAGGTTGCCCTAGACGAGGTTCAGGCGCTTGGCGAGGTCGTCCTTGTAGCTGCCGCCGATCGGGATGACCTTTTTGTCGTTCTCCAAGATGAGGTTGGGCTGCTCGATGGCGGTGATCTTGTCCACGCGGACGATGAAGCTGCGGTGAACGCGGATGAATTCGGACTCCGGCAATTTCCCTTCAATGTCCTTCATGGTGCTGTGCACCGTGTAGCGGGTGTTGAGGGTGTTGATGATCACGTAGTCCTTGAGCGCTTCGATGAAGTAGATGTCGCTGGTCTTGAGTTTGACCAAGCGGCTGTTGCTCTTCACGAAGAGAATATCCTTTCCGTGGTCCTTGTTCTCTACGAGTGCATAAAGGAGGTCGCGCTCCTTGAGCACTTCGGTTTCCTTCTTGTGTTTGTAGAGGGCCATTTCGATCGAGGTGTGGATGTCGATCTCCTTGAACGGCTTGATGATGTATCCGTAGGGCTGTGTCACTTTCGCCTTGGCGAGGGTGCTCTCATCGGCGTATGCGGTGAGGAAGATGACGGGGATGTTGGTGGTCTTGCGGATGGCGTCGGCGGCTTCGATGCCGTTCATTTCGCCCTTGAGCATGATGTCCATGAGGATGATGTCCGGCATGTGCTCTGTGGCGAGGGCCACGGCTTGTTCCCCGGTGCTGGCTGCGCCGACGACGTTATAGCCCAGTTTCTTCAAGCTGTGCTGGATGTCCTTGCTGACAATGCTCTCGTCTTCCACCACCAGGACGTTCGTGTGCGCCATTTCCGCTGTGTTTTAGATACGCTCAAAAGTAAGGAAATAGGACACCCCGGGTCCGCTGGTGCGCTCAATTCTGCCATCCAACTGATCCACCAACATGCGGATGAGTTCCATTCCGAGGTTCCCATTCTTCATCTCATCGAATTCTTTCGGCAGTCCTTTTCCGTTGTCCTTCACCGTGATCTCCACCTTGCCTTCGCGTTCCCGCAGGGCGATGCTCACCGTTCCGGGCCGATCACCGGGATAGCCGTGCTTCAGTGCATTGCTGATGATCTCATTGAGGATGAGTCCACAGGGCATGGCCTGGTCGATATTCAAATGCACGGGCCGCAGGTCTAGATCAAGTGCTACCCGTTCGTTCGTGCTGTAGCTGAGCATGAGGTTGCGCGCAAGCCCGTCGATGTAGTTGCCTAGGTCGATGGAGCTGAACTGCTTGTTCTGGTAGAGGCTGTCGTGGATGAGCGCCATGCTGCGGATGCGGTCACGACTGTCGTGAAGGACCTCCAGGATGCGGTCATCGTTCTCGCTGCGTTCACTCTGCAGCTTCATGATGCTGCTGATCACTTGGAGGTTGTTCTTCACGCGGTGATGGACCTCCTTCAAGAGCACTTCCTTCTCCGCAAGGCTGCTTTCCAATTCGCGCTGCCCCTGCTTCCGATCCGTGATCCCATAGGCCAGGCAGGCGATCTCCTCGACGCGCCCTTCGACGATGATGGGGTCGAGGAAGTTCTCCACCCAAGCGGGTTGCCCATCGAGGTCGATGAGTTCCACTTCGAATTTCTGCGGCTTTCCGCGCAACGCGTTGGTGTAGTAGGTGGTGAATGACTTGATCCGATCCGGAGCGATGCGTGTGGCCATGCGCTCATCGAAGCGATCACCAACCCGGAAGCGGATGCCGTGGATCTCTTCGATGGAGTTGAGGAAGTGCGCGTTGCACGAGGTGATGATCATGTGCTGATCCAGCGTCCAGATCATCATGTTGCCGGAGCTTTCGAAGATGGCTTTGAGGCGTGCGGCTTGTGCGCGGATGGTATCCTCGGCGACCTTCTTCTCGGTGATCTCGTGGCCGACACCGAAGACCTCCACCACTTCACCATTCGCACCGAACACGGGGCTGAGGAAGATCTCGTTGCATACGCGCCGACCTGTTGTGTCGGTGAGGTCGGTCTCGAAGCGGATGGGTTCTCCCGAGAAGGCCTGCTTGTACTTCTCTGCCCAGAACGCTTGGTACTCTTCACTCGCGAACTTGGTGCGTTGACTTGCAGTGTCATTCTTGCGAATGGGGATCTTGTCGTAGAGGCGCTCGATCATCTTGCCGTACCCGTTGTTGAAGGAGGTAAGGCGGAGGCCGGGGTCGATGGTCCAGAACATGTGTTCGCTGCTTTCGAACAGGGCCCGCAGCTTGGCTTCATGCTCCATGACCTGTTGCTGCGCGACCAACACGGTGGTGATGTCCCTGAAGATGCTGCGCGTAGCGGCCGGCTGACCATCCGCACGACGGAGGTTCGCGGTTCCCTCCACGGTGATGGCGCGACCATCCTTGGTGCGGAAGGAGGTCCGGAAAGAGCCCACCTCCTCGCCGCGCATGGTCCGCTCGAAGTGGTTCTTGCACACATCGAGCTGATCGGGGTGAACGATGTCCCACACACTCAACCGCTTCACTTCTTCCGCAGTGTATCCAAGGGTTTCGCGCCACGCGGTGTTCACGTACTCGAAGGTGCCATCCGGAGAAACGCTTTGGATGAGGTCGGTTGCGTTCTCGAAGAGATCGCGGTAGCGTTCCTCACTTGCGCGCAGTGCCTCCTGGTCACGCTTCATCAGGGTGATGTCGCGCGAGACGCCCATGGCACCGATGAGCGCGCCGGTATCATCGAACAGGCGTGACGCGGCCAAGTAGGAGGTGAACACGCCGCCGAACTTGTCTATGTTCCGCACTTCCCCGGCGAAGACGCCGTGCTGATCCATTTCCTTGTGGACGCGTTCGAATTCGGCCGGGTCGGCATACAGCACTTGGGTATTGAGGCCGACCACTTCGTGCGGTTCATAGCCGAAGCGGATGCTCGCGGCCGGGTTGTACTCGGTGATGCGCCCGTCCTGATCGGCGGCCATGATCATGTCCAACGAACTGTCGATGAGGTTGCGCGCGAACCGCTTGGATCGTTGGAGTTGCTCTTGCGTTCGCCTGTGGCCGGCGATCTCTTCGCGAAGCACTTGGTTCACTTCTTCGGCGAGTTGCAGCTTCACGCGTTCCCGGATCAACCGCTGTTGCGAGGTGTGATCCTGAAGTGTGATCTGTTGGGCTGGCTTTCCTTGGTGGTTCGTGGAGACACAGTGGAGCAGCAGGTCCCTTTCCGGATGATCGAGGAGTTTGATCCGGATCCCCTCGTGACCCGATCGGGCATCCGGGGAACCCATGGCGGCTTCGGCTTTCTCGCGGTCCGAAGGGTGGATCCGATCAAGCAAACGGGCACCGATGAGGGTGGCATCGAACAGATCTATCGCAGCCGGGTTCGCATACATCACCCTACCCTCCTGCACCACGACCAGGCCATCGCGGATGTGCTCGATCAGGTTGCGGAAATTGGCCATCAAGGCGCGCTGCTCCGTTTCGGCCTGTTTGATCCGCGTGATGTCCTGCAACATGCCGAGGATCGTGGTCTCTCTTTCGGGACCTTCATCCAAGAAGACGTTCTCGAGCGCGATCACTTCGCGTCCGCTCTTGTGCTTCAGGCGGATCTCGTAGTTCAGCAGGCGTTTATCCCTACCCAATTTCTCCACGTACGCCTGCCGATCCTGGTCGGTGTGGTAGAGTTCGCGCGCCGGTTGGCGCATCAGGTCTTCCCGGCCGTCATAGCCCATGATGCGCGCCATGGCATCGTTGCATTCCACGAAGCGGCCGTCCAAGGTGGTGCGGAAGATCCCGGCCGGATTGCGGTTCACCAGATCGTCATACCTGCGCTTCAGGTCGTCATAAGCTGCCGCGAGGTCCTTGTCCGCTTTGGTCTCCATCTGCTGCGGTCCGGCTTCAGGGTTGGTCCGCGCCGGGTTCGTATGGCGGCGGGACACGTCCACCATCGATCCGGACCTCCGCGCCATCACGGAATTTGATGACCAAGGTGATCGCACCATCGATCGCGTGGTGCGTGAAGTCGCCCTGTTCCAAGCCCATGGCATAGCGGCCCTCCAGTTTCAATTGTCCATTGGGCCAATACCACCGGTGTTTGCCGTTGGGTTCGCCGTCCACGAAGTCGCCGGTGAAGTACTTCTTACCGGTGTCGTACGTGTAGATCCAGGCGCCATCCTTCAGGCCTCCCTTGTACGCTCCGGCTTCGCGGTGATCACCGACGGCATACATCCACTCGCCTTCCTTCCGGCCGTCGATATATTCTCCCTTGGTGATCACCACCCCTTTCTCATCGTACTCCGCTGAAGCGCCATCCTCGCGTCCCTTGCGGTACAACTCCTCGCGATGAAGCGTACCGTCCTCATAGAACCATTTCCAGGTTCCTTGGGCGGATCCGTTCATGTACTTGCCTTTCTGTTCCACTTTTCCGCTGCGGTGATAGAAGGTCCAATCACCCTCCTTGCGGCCCTCCTTGTACGCACCCTCCGCACGCTTCTCCCCGGTGGCATAGAACTCCACCCACGGCCCTTCCATCATGCCCAGGTAATTCACCAGGCCTTCACTGATCAGCTGGTCGCCCTTATAGACCTTGGCGGATGAGACCACGCCGTCCGTACTGAACTCCTTGAACAATCCTTCCCGTTTGCCGCTCTTGGAATAACTTCCCAAGGAGGCCACGCGCCCATTCGGATGGAAGGTCCGCTTGATCTCCACCGTAAGCATTTCACCCGCACCTTCATCCACCATGCCGCCATCGTACTTCACCATGTCCTTCAGGTTCCCGAGCGCATCGTACTCTTTGAATATCCCTTGCTTCCGATCATCCACGTAATTCCCCTCAAGCCGCACCTTGCCGTTCGGGTGGAATTCCTTCCATTGGCCTTGTCGCAAACCCATGGCATCCGCTCGGTTGATGTCCTCCCGCTTGCGCAGCATCCCTGCGCCGTAGTGAAGGATCGAGACAACGCGTCCATCCGTGGCGTATTCGTACCCCCTCCCCTCTTCCTTGCCTGCCTTGAAGGGGATCTCCTGGTACAGCGAACCATTCTCATGGAAATAGTGCGCGACACCTTCACGCAGATCGGCCACGTAATTCTCTTCACTCAGTAAGGTTCCGGTCGTGTCGAATCTTCGGGCCAACCCCTCTTTCCGATCAGCTCGGTAGAAGGTCTCGGTCTGTAGCTTTCCGTTCGCTGAATAGAACCTCCAGAGACTGTCCAATTGGAACTGCTTCCGACCGCCTTCCGATCTCAGGATCCCGGACTCGTAGTAGGTCTTCCACCAACCCTCCGGCTTTCCGTCCACCAGTGTTCCTTCACTGCTCACCAGACCGTTGGCGTGGTAGTACTTCGTGTAGCCGTCCTCTTGCTCTTGTGCAACAGTAAGCCGAACAACACTCAACAGCATCACACAGATCATCACCAACCTCTTCATTACTTAAACCTTAATAGATATTGATGTAGTAATACAATGGTCTGTTGAAACAGTTCATGATCTGTTGTGGATCGACTTGCACGATCGGGTTATCAAAGTTAGTCCACACGCAAGCAACGATCGATCCAGGAACGGGGCGGTGATCCTACTTAGGGAAGCGGGACTTCATCCGGGAAATGAACGATCGTTGAATAGTGGGTTGGCCGCTGGATGTTGATAATGCATGCAATGGATCGAAGGCCTCGATGGTTGGATCCTTGTCGACATCAAGGACATAACAAGATTTGTTTTTCCGGACGGATCGATCATGGCGGATGGGGTTATCAACAGTGGTGGAATGTTGTGCTTCATTATCCACAGAGAACGATGGGATCGAACAGGTGGATCGTTGATAGGATCGTGCCCAAGCGGTGAGGTATCTTCGCCTCATGGCGGAGACCATTGCGATCGGTAGCGACCACGCGGGATTTGAATTGAAGGAGGTGCTGAAGAAGCATTTAATCACTCACGGTTATACGGTTCTTGATAAGGGTACCCACAGCGCGGCGAGTGTGGATTACCCGGACTTCGCCCATGGGGTGGCGGAAGCTGTTTCCAGCGGTGCGGCCGCTTTTGGAGTCCTGGTTTGCGGAAGCGGCAATGGAGTGAACATGGCTGCTAACAAGCATTCCGGGATCCGCTCCGCCTTGGCTTGGCGCGCTGACGTAGCTGCTCTGGCCCGTGAACACAACAACGCCAACGTGCTGGCCCTTCCTGCACGGTTCATCAGCAAGGAGGAAGCCACGGAGACCTTGGATGCATTCCTGGCGGCTTCCTTTGAGGGTGGCCGACACCAGCGCCGGGTAGAGAAGATCGAAACACTACACTGAACGCATGTTGGAACGTTGTTCTTGGCTACTCGCACTTCTTCTATCTGTGGCTGGCGTATTCGGCCAAGGGGATTCATTGGCAACGAAGTACGCGCGAACCATCACGGCGGGCGAACTGGAAGCGCACCTGAAAGTGCTAGCCAGCGATGCCTACCTCGGCCGGGAAACAGGAAAGGAGGGCCAGAAAATGGCGGCAGCCTACCTGAAAGAACAATTCAAGGAAATAGGAATACCGCCGGTTCCGGATGGCGAAGCCAAGGGGATCACAGAAGGTTATTTGCAACCCTACGAGGTGATCGAGGAGAAAGCCGACGGGCTGGAGCTGGCCTCGGGCAATGACGTGTACGGCTTGTTGAAAGGCTTGGTGTACTTCAACACCACACTCACTTCTGATCTGAATGTAAGCGAGATGACCTATGTGGGAGATGGGTCCGTGGTACCTGGGAAAGTCGCGATCACGGGGCGAACGATCCTGATGGATGGCGGGTCGCTCGGTCGTGGTGAAGAGGTGATCAGTAAGCTCAGGACCCGGGTCGAGGAGCTTCGGAAGAGGGGCGCGAACCTGATCCTGGTCAGTACTCCGGACCTCTTGGAATTCGAGGCCTATGTCCATGGCGGATCCCGAATGCGACTAGCGGATCAGAACATTACAAAGAAGTCAGGTCCCGCAGGGCAATTGGTCCTTGTGAGTGATCAGGTGATGAACTCCTTGATCGGAAGCAAGGGGGTTAGAAGGATCGCGAAGAAGAAGCCCGGATACATCGTGAAGGCGACGTTCGAGATGCGCGCGCGACCGCAGGAAGAACGGGTAATGGCGGAGAATGTGCTTGCGTACATCGAGGGTTCGGACAAGAAGGACGAGCTGGTGGTCATCACCGCGCACTACGATCACATTGGTGTGGAGAATGGAGTGGTGTACAACGGAGCGGATGATGATGGCAGCGGAACGGTAGCACTATTGGAGCATCGCGGAAGCGTTTGCGAAGGCCAAGGCCGCTGGCCAAGGACCGCGTCGAAGCGTGCTCATCATGCCCGTCAGTGGTGAGGAGAAGGGGCTGCTGGGCTCCCGCTATTACAGCGACCACCCTGTGTTTCCGCTGTCGAGTACGGTAGCGGACTTGAATATCGATATGATCGGGCGGGTGGACAGCGCACATAGCTCAAGTGCTCCGTACGTGTACATCATCGGCAGTGATCGGCTCAGCAGCGAATTGCACGAAGTGAATGAGATCGCGAACCGGAGTGTTGGCCTTCAACTGGACTATACATTCAACGCGGAGGATGACCCCAACCGGTTCTACTACCGCAGTGACCACTACAACTTTGCGCGAAAGGGGGTGCCGTGCATATTCTACTTCAGTGGTGTACACGAGGATTACCACCAGCCAAGCGACGATGTGGACAAGATCCGATTCGACCTATTGCGCCAGCGCGCGCTCCTTGTGTTCCACACGGCATGGGAGCTCGCCAATCGTGAGTCGCGGATCGTGGTGGACAAGCCGATCAAATAGCGGGGTTATTTCTGCGCAACAGCCCCGGGATGCTCATTGAGCATTCCTTCCAGGAAGACGTCCAGATTGCGCTTGTAGTGGTCGTAGTGTGGCCCTGTTCCGGGTCCGTAGAAGCCGGTTCGTATACGGCGCACCCTACCGGCGCGATCAATGAATACGCACGTGGGATAGCTCATCAGGTGTTCGAGGAACGGCAGTTTAGCACTGGCCACCTCCTTGGAAGCAAGCCCCCCGTACAGAACCGGGTAATGAACATCAAGTGCGGTCTTGAATCGCTTTAAGCCCTCGATCGCGCGCTCCTGGTCGGCCTGCTTCTCGAACGCGATCGAGATGATCTCCAGGCCGCGGTCGTGATACTTGGTGTAGACCTCTTGTAAAAGTCGGGTCTCGTCCACGCAATTGGGGCACCAGCTTCCCATGACCTGGACCATCAACACGCGTCCACGAAATTGCTCGTCCCTACTGGATACCAGCTTCCCCTCCGTGTCCGGAAAGCGGAAGTCGATCATGTCATATCCCTCGCGCAACGTGGTCAGTGAATCAGGATCCCGCAGTTTGTATTCTTCGTTGCGGGTCGCAACCCATGGTTCTTGCCAATGTGACCCGCTCCAGAACCGACCGATGAGCGAGTCACCATTCAACGCTGCTTCGAATAGGAACGCGTGTGAACCGTCAAAACATGAAAGGCGCAACGAATCATTGTGCAGGCCACCCTCCAAGTATCTATAGTCTCCTGTTTCGGTCAGGAACGTCCCGGTCAGCCCTCCCTTTGCATCCGCATTGAACACGCCAATGGCATTGTACGCGTCCGGAGTTCCATGGCTGAAGTGCGTTTCCCACGATCCACTGACAAGCCCCGTTGACGACCCTATTGGAAACCTATGGGCCGCTCCGGCAAGGGCACGGAAAGGAAGGCTATAGTCGGGTCCCTTCAGGTGATTGTACCATCGCCCATTGATAAGTGAGTCATTGGCGATCTTCCCGATGAATTCGGAATCAAATAGAGGCATTCGGATCGAGATGGAGTCGCCACCGATAACCACATCGCTCACGGCGATCTCCTCCGCACCGTTATGTATGATCACGACCCACAACGAGTCCGACGCCCGATCCAGCGAGAACGAGAAGGGAAGGACCTTTCCCCCAAGGTCGAGTTCCATTCGCCACTCACCAATACGCGGTGTTGGTCGATCGGTAGTGCTGCAACCTGTGACAGAAGCAAGTAGGACCAATACAGGCAGAATGTAGGATCGCATTCGAGGGCGGGCGAATATAGCCGGACCACTTAAGCGACAACGCCACAGCACCAGACAGAATAGGTCACATCGCGGACTCTTGTGAGGCCAGCGCGGAACCAGAGCCCCGTACACTAGGCGAACTCAGCAACAGGAAGTCCCGGTGGCTATAGGTCGAATTTGATCCCTTGGGCCAGCGGAAGATTTGTTCCGTGGTTGATCGTGGTTGTTTGTCTCCGCATGTAGGCCTTCCATGCGTCACTGCCACTCTCCCGGCCACCCCCGGTTTCCTTTTCACCGCCGAATGCACCGCCGATCTCCGCACCACTTGTGCCAATGTTCACATTCGCGATACCGCAATCACTTCCCGTAGGACCCAAGAAGCGTTCGGCTTCTCGGAGATCATTGGTCATGATGGAACTGCTAAGGCCTTGCCTCACATTATTCTGAATGGCGATCGCCTCCGCGACATCTCTGTTGTATCGAAGAAGATAAAGGATCGGGGCGAAAGTCTCCTCCTTGACGATGGCCATTTCCGGGGTCGCCTCCACGATGGCCGGGGATACGTAACATCCGCTCTCGAAGTTGTTGCCGGTCAGAACATCACCGCCGACAAGTAACCGTCCCCCTTGTTCCTTGCCCGCCTCGAGTGCCCGCTGAAATGCCTTTACCGCAGCATGGTCGATAAGTGGACCCACGTGATTTTTTGGATCCAAGGGGTCGCCGACGCGCAACTGACCGTATGCCGAAACGAGCTTGTTCTTGAAGTCGTCGTATACGGACTTGTGTATGATCAAGCGTCGGGTCGAGGTGCAGCGCTGCCCGGCGGTGCCTACCGCGCCGAAGACGCATCCGATCAAGGCCATATCCAGGTCCGCCTTATCACTGATGATGATCGCATTATTCCCCCCTAGCTCCAAGAGCGAACGACCCAAGCGCTGACCAACAATAGCTCCTACTGCTTTACCCATGCGCGTGCTGCCCGTTGCACTGATCAGCGGAATACGCTCATCGCCGCTCAACCACTCGCCTACTTCGCGACCTCCATTGATGACCACACTAACACCCTCCGGGACACCGTTGCGAGCGAACACCTCGGCGATGATCTTCTGGCAGGCGATGCTGCAAAGGGGCGTCTTCTCACTCGGTTTCCAAACGCAAGTGTTCCCGCAAACCCAGGCCAATGCTGTGTTCCAAGCCCAAACGGCGACGGGAAAATTGAAGGCGGTGATGATACCAACGACCCCTAAGGGGTGCCACTGCTCGTACATGCGGTGGTCCGGCCGCTCGCTGTGCATGGTCAGGCCGTGGAGTTGTCGTGATAGACCAACCGCGAAATCGCAGATGTCGATCATTTCTTGAACCTCTCCTAAACCCTCCTGTAGGCTTTTGCCCATCTCATAGCTAACCAGCCGCCCCAGATGGACTTTATGTATTCGGAGTTCTTCTCCGAATTGTCTCACCACATCACCGCGTTTAGGGGCGGGCCAAGAGCGCCAAACTTGGAAGGCATTAACAGCAGTTGTCACAGCGGCATCGTACTCAGCTCTTGTCGCGCTTCGAACGCTGCCTATCGGCATGCCATTCACGGGACTTATGCTTTCCAGCGGAACACCCTCTCCGCGAAGGCTCACCGACCCGGTCGAAACGCCGCTGGAGTTGGGTTCGATGCGGAGTGGCTTCAACATGGCACCTTGGAGAGTGGTAGGACGTGTGGCAATGCTGGACATTTTCTTTGGTTAAGGCGGGTTTAGACGCCGAAGGTAATCTGAGCCATCGGCGGGCTGTGCGCAGGGGATCACACCAATGGTTATATCAAGAATTATGAGGCATTGAGCCATCTGGGGCGGCACGTAAGTTTATAACATATTGAAAGTGAGCCTAGTATAACAAAGCTAAAGAAGCGTCACAGAATCGTCCCGGGAGCGCCGAACTCATTCGGGAGAGCAGCGGGTTCCGCAATGAGGGTAAAGGCGCGGATGGGTCCAAAAATGGGCGCTATGAAGACTTCCCCTTTTGCGCGATGTATAGCATGCTTGATGTCGGCGTCTTGCACATGAGGGCTGCCAGATTGGATCGAAATCCATTGAAGAAGCCCAGTGCCCATGTCCACGGTTGCCGCCCACCCGCGTAGCATTCACTAAGCATGGCCACGTAGAATGCATCCAACCACATCGGCTTGGTCCTTAGTAGGACGAAGCCGTGTTCCTCCAAGAGCCGAACCACGTCTTGTCTTCGGAAGTGATATAAGTGTCTGGGAACGTCCCACGCAGCCCAATGTTCACCGTAATGATGCGCATCCCAACTTTCGCGGTCGGGTACCGCGATAATCACGACCCCATCCCTTTTGAGTAAAGCGAAGAGGCGCTTCAGGACCAACCCCGGATCAGGTAGGTGTTCCAGAACGTGCCACAGGGTGATTACTTGGAACTCGGCACCAGCGGTCAATTCATCCAGGTTCGAGTGAGGTCGAACGCCATAGTTGGTGAGCGCAGATTCCCGAGCATGCGAATTGATCTCAATCCCATCGACTAGGAATCCGCGCTTCTTCAAGTAGCCTAAGAACTCACCAGTTCCACACCCCAAATCCAGAACATGCCCCCCTTTGTGAAAGCGTTGAATGAGACGGTATTTGCGTCGAAGGGTCCACGAGCGAGCGACCTGATACACGCGGTCTGTAATGGAGGCACGGGAATTTGTATGGCTAATATAGGACGGGCCGGAGTAATAGCGTTGGATGAAGCTTTGTTTGGGACGAGGATTTGTCAGACGGCAACCGCAGGTTGCGCAATCAGCAAGTAAAAACGGCTCAAGGCTATGGCTGAAATCCCGAATACTTGAGACTTGCACCAAGTCTTCAGCTTTGCAGATTGGACACGAAGTGAGCGACTCGAAATCGCGGTGTTCCACGTGGAGCATTTCGTAAATGTTGATTGTTAAGAGGAAAAGAAGTCAACAATATCGAGACCGACTCAGCGACTCAAATAGACAAGCAGAACACTGATATCGGAAGGGGAAACGCCGCTAATTCGAGACGCTTGACCTAGCGTTGTTGGCCTGAACACATCCAATTTTTGGCGCGCCTCCATCGACAACGCTCCTAATTTCCGGTACTCGAGGTCAGGGTCGATCAGTAGGTTTTCGAGGCGCACGACCCTTTCAGCAGCCTCCCTTTCCTTTTCCAAATACCCGCCGTACTTAGCGCCGATCTCGAGTTGCTCAATCGTTTCTTGCCGAAGGAGGGGGTCGACATTCATGCCATGCATTGCGTGATTTCCGAGCTGCGGCAGCGCAGGATTTGAAATATCAGGGTCGTCTGAATGAGCAAACACCACTAGGTCCGAGAATGAGATCTGTGGTCGTAGTAATAGGTCGTACAACCGCACCTTTTGATTCACTGCCGTTGTTCCACGCGGAACAAGGATCTCGTTCGCGGCCTCGGAAGAGACACTGGTGGATCGCATATGCGTTGTGAGGTCACCGAGCCATCGCCGCTTTGACTCTACCCGCCTCATGCGGTGTTCGTCGGCCAACCCTAACTGAAAGCCCTTTGGAGTCAACCGGAGGTCGGCGTTGTCCTGTCGAAGCATCAAGCGGAACTCAGCCCGACTAGTGAACATGCGATAGGGTTCTTCGGTACCTTTCGTAATAAGGTCGTCGATCAAAACCCCTATATAGGCCTCGTCCCGACCAAGAACAAATGGTTCTTTACCTCCAATCAACTGGTGTGCGTTGATGCCAGCCATCAAGCCCTGACATGCCGCTTCCTCATATCCGGTCGTTCCGTTAATCTGTCCGGCAAAGAAGAGCCCGTCAACCAACTTGGTCTCTAATGAGTGTTTGAGCTGGGTAGGGGGGAAGTAGTCGTACTCAACGGCGTATCCCGGACGAAAGATCCTTACATCCCCGAAGCCCGGGATCAACCGAAGTGCCTTGACCTGTACATCCTCGGGAAGGCTTGTGCTGAATCCGTTTATATAGGTCTCAACAGTTTGCCAACCCTCTGGCTCTACGAAGATCTGATGATGATCACGATCTTCGAATCGGGTGATCTTGTCTTCGATGCTGGGACAATAACGAGGACCCGTTCCAGCAATGGCCCCGTTGTACATCGGGCTCCGATCGAAGCCGGAACGGAGCACGTCGTGAACCGCGGTGTTCGTGTACGTGATCCAACAACTCAATTGGGTTGCTGGTGGAACAGAGCTCGGCAGGAAACTGAATTTTCCAGGAGCGCTGTCGCCAGGTTGTTCCTCGAGAACAGAGTAATCAATGCTTCTGCCATCAACGCGGGGGGGGGTGCCGGTCTTCATCCGGCCAGACTCGAATCCTAGCCGAACCAATTGTTCCGTGATCCCGTGACTGGCCTTCTCCCCTGCTCGTCCTCCGCCCATCTTGCGGTCGCCGATATGCATGACCCCATTCATGAATGTCCCGCTCGTTAGAACCACAGAGCGACACCGGATAGTGGACCCCAAGGCGGTACGCACACCCACGACCCTCGGGTGTGCGGTTTCGCCAGAAGAGGCGCCGCTGGAAGAGGACTCCGTGACCAACTCAACGACACTGTCCTGCCAGAAGTGGACATTTGGCGTGCGCTCCAGCGTGAGTCGCCATTCCTCCGCGAATCGAGCACGGTCATTCTGGGTCCGAGGACTCCACATGGCCGGACCCTTGCTACGGTTGAGCATACGAAACTGGATCATGCTCCGGTCGCTCACCACACCACTATACCCGCCCAATGCATCGATCTCCCGCACGATCTGGCCCTTCGCGATACCGCCCATGGCGGGGTTACAACTCATTTGACCGATAGCGCCCATGTTCATGGTCACAAGTAGAACACGACTGCCGAGATTCGCGGCAGCAGCAGCAGCTTCACAGCCCGCATGTCCGCCGCCGACAACAACAACGTCGTAGATATCCGAATGACTCAATGAACGGTGAGTATTAGTGCTATATCTGTCTGAAAATCAATGAAGTGCGGGTCATGGTCGAAGGGCGAAAGATAGGAAGGGAGAGTGGAAGCTTCTGGTGGCTATATGTCTACGAAAGAAAAGACCCTTGGCATCCCCGCCAAGGGTCTTTTCTTTCGCGATCCGATAACAAATCAATCCTTGCCTTGAAGCTCGCGCATCTTGGTAACGAAATGCGTTACGCCATTGCCTAGTGCGCTCATACTCCTGCGGAAGACGTCGTCGAAATCTTCGGTCTTTGGAAGGAACAATTCAATGCCTACCCAGATGTTATCCTTGACAAGATAGCTCTTGGTCACTTTCGCCTTGGCGTTGGAGTAATCCACCGCGATCAAACACTGCGCGCGCTCTTCCTCACTTTCAATCGGCCAGATATTGGCCAGAACCACGCGGAAGTAAGTTGGGTCGTCTTCAACAACATTGATGAAATAGGTCTTTCCCTCGCTCTTGAACTGGACATCCCCGTCGCTATCGATCTCCGGCTTGTAGCCCTCCTCGGCGAGAAAGTCCGTGTACATTTTCTGAAGAGCAGCCTTCTCCTTGCTTGTCTTCTTGTCCTGAGCGAAACCGGTATTGGCAACCGCGAGAGCCAAGATGAGCCCAAGCAGGAGTTTCATTGTACGCATGTTGTGATGGGTTTGATGGGGGAAAGATATTCGTCCTTATGTCGCAAGGCAATTTTGCAGCGACTTCCGAAGCAACCTAACACCGGACCGGACCGTCGAAGAAGAGGCTCTTGGTTTGGCCGGTGTGAACCAAAGCCGCATCTTTATTGCTTCTACCACAGAAACAGACCGAAGAACCCACAACCCATGAAGAATCTATTTCTCGCTTCCTGTATCGGCCTGATGGCCATCTCGACCTCCGTTTCCGCCCAGAACGCGAGCTCCGCGAGTGAACAGGCATCCATCCAGGATGAAATTCGCACGACCAGCGCACAACTCAAGGAGGCCTACGGCATCCTGAGTCAGGACATCGCTCATTTGAACCGTGAGATCGGACCGGATGCGACCAAGGCAACGCCGGAACAAGACGCCATGCGCGCCCGGATGCAAAAGAGTCTGACCCAACTCGAAGGGATGTTGACCACGGTCAATACGGCGAATGAGGAGCAGTGGGTCGAGATCAAGGCAAAGGCGGAAGCCGTTCGCACGGGTGCGCTGAGCTTGGTCAAGGAGCGTACGGGCGGTAAGTGATCAGGTATTGGTCGTCGCTCACCGGGGCGCGCCAATATCCTAGCGGTACTGTTCCAAGTACTTGTCCTCCAAGATCTGCATCGCGAGTTTCTTTGCTCGGCTCTTGTCGCTGTGCCCTAGAAGATGAAGGAGCGCGTGGACCATCACACGTCGGAGTTCTTGCTGGACCGGAGTGCCGAAAGTGGCCGCGTTCTCGCGAATGCGAGGCGAGCTGATCAATACATCTCCACTAACCCCGGTTCCGGTTTGCCCGTCGAAGGCGATTACGTCTGTGTGGTCGTCGTGTTGAAGGTAACGGCGATTGTACTCAAGCATTTCGCTCTCTCCGAGGAGAACAAAATTCAATTCACCGACACCGATGCCGTGGTCCTTTGCGACAGAGTGGACCCATTTGCGGAGTCGTTCCCGATCCCGAAAAATGTTCGGCACACGGTGAGCGCTGAACGATATGGCGGGCATGGTCAATCCGTGACGGGCTGCCTGCTAAACGCAAGGGCCACCGTTGATCCATTGTCGCGGAACTCAATGGAGTCCGCCAGCGCCCGCATCAGGAAGACGCCACGGCCGTGTGGTTTTTCCAAGTTCTGCGGGTCCGTAGGGTCGGGGAGGTGGTTGAAGTCGAAGCCTGCACCTTGGTCCTGGACCATGAACACGATCCGATCATCCTTCACTTCATAACCGAGTGTGACCGTTTTTGTTGGATCAAGCGCGTTGCCATGATGGATCGCGTTGTTCACCGCCTCGGTGAGAGCGATCAGGATATTACCATAGAGGCTCTCGTGAACGCCATAACGCGAACAAGCTTCATCGATAAGCTTTTCCGCCAATGCGATGTTCTCTGCTTTCGCGGGGAAGTCGATCCGCTCGGTGAACGCCAGCTCTTCAGTAGCAGCCATGATCTTCAGGGTCGGTCAAAAGTACCGAAATAGGCGTTCACGCGATCCCGGTAGTATGGCTTCAGCCCCGGAGGAAGGGTGCGAAGCAATTCTGCTTCGCGGGCTTTGCGTCGTTGTTGCTCGAATACTCTTGCCGGATCGGTGGGTGGTTGTTCGTGCCCCTCGTTGCTCGTCCGCTTTTGATCGAGTTCGCGCTCCCGCTCGGCTTTCTCATGCTCCAGGAGCCTTGTCATGATGTCCTGTTGGCGACGCATGGTCTCCGGAGTGATGTTGCGGTTGACGATGTCACGCTCCTGTTGTTCCATCTGTTGTGCAAGCCGATTCAACTCATTGCCAGCGCCGCTTCCATCCTTGTTCATCTCCTGTCCCATGCGCTGCATCTCCTTCCTGATCGCCGCTTGTTGGGCAGCGAGTTGTACCAGCTGCTGACTCATCCCCGGCATTCCCATGCCACCGGGGTTCTCCCTGCCGGGTTTTTCGCCCTTCGCCTTTCCCTCCTGCATGGCTTTGCGCATTTGCTCCAACTGCTTCTGTAGCGCTTCTTGTTGGGCTTTCATCTTCGACATACTGGGCTTCTTCCCCTGGCCACTGCCTGTGCCCCCGGGCTTTTTGCAACTCCCACTGCCGGGCTTGCTCTGGGCCATCATCTGTTGCATCATTTGCTGTAGGGCCTCATCCAGCAGCAGCGCCAGATTGTTCAGTGAGGTCATGGCGTGTTGTTGCTTATCCGTCGCCATGGGCTTGAATCGCTCATTGGCACGGGCTTCACCAAGCATTCTACGCGCCTCGTCCATGTTGTCGTTCACCGCGTTCATCTCCCGGTTCACGATGCTCTGTAGTTGAGGAACGCGCTTGCTCAGGGCGAACAGGGAATCCTCGATCACTTTCGCATCATCGCGCAGCTCGCGTTGCGTCCGGCTGTGCTCCGTGAATCGCGGATCGCGAACACTTGTGCCAGCGAGGTCATTCATCAGGGCCTCTTGATCGAAGCTGAGCTGTACGATGTTCTCCAAGAGCTGGCGCAATGCGTCCATGTCCTCTTCTTGTTGCTCCTGCTCCCCGCCACCCATAGCGCTTTCCATCTGAAAGGCGAGCTGTTCCATTTTCTCGGCGGCGCTTTTCTGTGCACCACCCGCCTTCTGCTTCTGGCCCTTGCCTAACTGATCGCTACTCTGCTTCTGGTCCTCCTGGATCCCCTGCTCCTGGACGTCGGTATCCGGAATGTTCATGGGTTCCTCCAAGGCCTCGTTCTTCTTCTGCAACTCATCCATCTGCTCACGCAAGGCCTCGAATTCCTTGTTCAGCTCATCTTGTTGTTGCTTGAGAGCTTCGCTTTCCTCTTTTCCCTCTTTGCTCTTCTCGGATAATTCCTTTTGCCGCTCCGCCATCTCGCGCAATTGTTCGGCAAGATCCTCGGCCTTCTGCTCCACCTCCATCCGTTTGAAGAACTCCAGCGCACGATCCATCTCCTTCTCCATGTCCTCCTGGCCGAGCTTCATCTCCCGGAGTTGGTCCTGAAGTTTCTCCTTGTCGACCTGCTGAAGCATCTCCTCGACCTTGCGGTACAACTCCTTCATCTCATCGCTCAGAACGTTCTCGAAGAGCTCTTGGATCTGCTGTTGTTTCTCCAGTAGTCGCTCATCCATCGGATTGAACTCCCGCTGTTCCTGCTGGCTTTGGCGTAGCTGTTCGGAATTGTGCTCGATCCGCTCCTGCAATTGCTTTTGCCGTTCCAGGACCTCCTGCAATTTCTGTTTGTCCTTCCAGTCGGACTCCTTCTTCTCGAGGAGTTCACGCCGGAGCTTGTCCAATTCGCGCTGAAGGTCCTGGGCCTCCCGGATATTCTCTCGAAGTGTCCCTTGAATGGCTTCGCTGCTGGCGTCGCGCTTCTCCATCAGTTCCCTGGTCGTGGGTGCCGCAAAGACTTGCGCAGCGGTGCGTGTGCTCTTGCTGCCATTCACGCCGTCGTTATCCCACACCTCGAACCAATGCTCGATCCGATCCCCGGGCATGATGGTGAGGTCATACAGGTCCCAGCCATGAAAGAACCCCTGTCGCGTGCTGCGCGGGTCAATGCGGAGTTCCATCACCCCACTGCGCCGATCAACGGGAACACTATCCCCGCCTTGGACGAAGCGGTAATGGAACAACAGCCGACGAACTCCGTGGTCATCACTGACCTCCCCATTGAAGAAGAGCCGCTTGAGTGCGGAGCTGTCGGTACGCGAGGCAACCTGTATGCTCGGATAAAGATCCGGTATGACCTCCAGTCGGTGGCGCACAGCCTCGGCCGCGGTTCGACCACCGAAGGAAGGAGTGAGTTGGTATGTCCGACTTTGTAACAGGCGTCTGGAGAATCGGAAAACAGGTGCATCGTCGGAGCCTGCGGACGGTGGGGTGGAGTAAGAGGTGTCGTCGAAAGCCAGCTGCATCCGGTCCGCACTACGGGCTCCGATATTCCATGTGATCCTGGTCCCAGCAGGAATGGTCAGGTCTCCTGAGTTCCTGACACTCTCCTCCGGCATGCCGAGGTAGGGCGGATAGGATAGAGTGAGGTCAACGCCGAGCAATAGCGGATGTGGAACGGCCTTCAACGTGTATCCCACAGAATGGAATCCTTCCGCCGAAACACGGAAATCAACATCCTTCCGAACGTTGCGGAAGCGGTGCAGGAATCGAACAGTGCTCTGCTTCACGAGTGGAATGTGCTGACCACCGACCTCCAGATCGACCTGCTGCGGAATGGCGTCACCAGTGAGTTCAACCACCAATTCGAAGTCCTGGTCCTCGGCCACCTCAAGCGTGTCATTGAGGATCACGAAGCGGAACGGCGCCTCTGCGATGAACTCCTTTCCGTGTTCGATCAGGCGCTTGGCGGAGCCGGTAATGAAAGACGGGGCAGCGAACAATAGGACTGCGAGAACCGCTAGCGGAGGCAGTGCGTAACGCAGGTACTTGGTATTCCTCCGAAGATCGATGGCATTGGTGAACGGGACCGGCCCAAGCTCCTTGCTGCGCTGGGCCACCGCAGCCTCGATCAACGCACGACTACCACTTTGAGCAACCCCTTGGGAGCGCAGTTGAAGCGTGTTCAAGAGCTTGTCGCGCACGTCGCCGAAATGCTCACCAACGATGCGTGCAGCTTCGGTGTGTGAAATGATCGAACCCAGGCGCATGAGTTTGATCACCGGAAGGACCACGAAGCGACCAATGATGAACCCCATGGAGGCGACGGAGACCCAGAAGAGCGCGGTGCGCGCTGAAACCCCGAAATGCCCGAAGGCTTCCAAGGACGCGGCGAGCAGGAAAACCACCACCACCAAACCCACGCTGTAGAGCGCGCCCCGGATCAATCTGTCCTTGTAGTACTTCCGGATGAAGGTGTCGAGCTTGGCCAGCAGGTAATCGTAATCGCTATGCATGATGCGCCTGCGTTACAACGCTCACGCCGGAGCCTTGTTGCGGAACAAAGCTACGGAAGGGGGTAGGGGCGACAGCCGGTACACGCGGGCTCTCGCGCGGTTCAGATCATCGGATGATACGAGCCGAGTGGTACGCATACGATCCCCATCGTGGAGCCGGACCGCGTAGGCGCCGGACGCAGCATGCATGGTCGCATTCACACGGACCAAGCCATTGTTCGCGGTGGTTCGAGTTTGCCAGATCACGCGGCCGGTCATGTCCAACAATTCGATGTACGCACTTGAAGAACCGACGCCCTCTGCCACGATCGTGAAGGCACCATCGTTCGGATTCGGAAAGAGTTCCATACGAGGAACAGCGGAGTCCGCCTCGCCAATTCCAACGGTGCTCCACACGAAGGAGGAAACAATGATGCAGCCATTGCCGGCATCAACCGTAACGCCATAGGTGCCATCACCCTGTAGGAAGATGAACGGATCATTGCCGCTGAGGGGCGAGCCATTAAAGGTCCAGGCATACGCGAGGTAACTGCTTGGAACGAAGAGCACGTTCCCGTTCCGAACGATCTCGAATACCGGGCAGACCACGACGACATTGCTGGAGTCGGTGCAACCGAACCCGTTCGTACCGACGACCTGCCACAAACCGGGTCCGGTCGGCATGTAACACTCGGAGGTGACATCGGGAACCACCACCCCATTGAACAGCCACGCGTAACCTACGAGGCCTTCGCCCTGGGCACACAGTTCCCCGGTCGTCGCGTTCTCGATCAACGACACATCCGGCACGGAGAACACCGTGACCAACGCGCTGTCCAGGAATACCTGCTGCGGTTCGTTGGTGATCACAAGGCTGCCGGTGGTGCCGCCAGCCACATTGATGAAGTAGGTCCCCACGCCATTCGCGGGGATGTTGTACGTGCCGAGCAGGTCATCGCCACTGACCACATCCTCGTCGTAGATCGAGAGCGAGTACGGCGGGCTGTTCAACAGGATACCCAGTTCCGACCAGCTAGCCGTGGTGGTGTTATCCACCGTGCTCGATGCGTATGCGCCGCCGCCACTATTTGTAAGAACGAAATACAGATCCGGCGACCCTGTACACCCGATGATGGGCAAGCTGGGCTCTTCGACATCACCGCACCAGTTGGTATTGGTGCCGGTGACATTCACTGTGTTCAATACATAACCACCGATCGTGGTCTGGAGGAACACCTCATAGCTACCCGCTCCATTGTAGGTCTGCGCAGGTGGGTTGGGCGATGTACTGGTGACGCCGTTGCCGAGATCCCAAGCGTAGCTCATCGGAGCAGGGCTGGCGTCGATCAAGGCTTGAAAAGAAGCGGTCACACTTCCGCAACCAGCCGTCGGCGTGTAGGAAAAGCTGGTATTGCCGCCGCTTCCGGGCAACACAGTGATCACGGTGGAAAGCGTCTGCGGCACATCGAGCTCGATCCCGCTGGCACTCACGTGAGCAAGGACCGCGATGTCCACCGTCTAGATGCCGCGGCCGATCGGGGTCCCGCACACCCGTGCAGCCATACTCATTGTCCGGTGGATAATACACACCGCTCGGTTCACTAGCGGTGAAGGCCAGCCCGAACGGAAGACCAGAGACGCCGGTGATCGTAAGTTGCAACAGGTCCACGGTAAAGCCCGACCCCGGATCCGCGAACGTCGCGGGCATCCAGAAGGTGAAGTCCACCTGGTAGTATTCGCCCGCTATTGCGTCCGGCGCAGTTGCAGGACACAGCGTAGGGAAGGCCGGACTTGAGGTGCAACTCAGATCGGGCACACAGCCATCACATTGTGCCATGGAGGGATCAGCGAGAAGGGCGGCCGTAAGGGCGAGCACGAGTGCGCGTAGGAATGGTGTCATGGGCGAGCTTGGGTTGGAAGGCAAGGTAGGTCGACTACAGCTTACGGAACAGACGGCTCAGGCGTGATCTCACCAAGTAGGCCAAACGACCACCGGGCCATCCACCCATCAGCCACAGGTGCGTGAGCGAAGGCCATAGTACATGGTCTGCGAGCACATAGTACCAGCGCCCCAACTCTTGGTCCAGGCGTGCTTCGAACACAGCGCTTGTGAAAAGCCGGTGCTCCTTGTTGAAGGTCTTGAGCTTCGCCGCCCAGCGGAAGAGTGATCGGATCGTCCGTGCGTCCGGAAGTTCGCGGTAGAGGCGGTGGAAGAGCAACTGAAGCGCGATCTCCTCCTCGCTCGCCGGGATGTTATAGAAACGGAAAACCTCCCGGTAGATCTTTGCGCGGACTTCAATGAGGTCGTGGCCATGACGAAAATTCTGATCACCCAACCGGTAGCTCATCAAGGGTTCCGGAATGGTCGCGGTGTGCGTGTGTTTGGCGATGGCGAGTAGAAAGAGATAATCCATGCCAGGCGTGCGCCAATCGGAGAGGCACCTGATCCCGTTCTCCTCCAGAACACTCCTGCGGATCATCGCCGATCCATACAAGAGCGGATCCTGAAAGAGCAACAGTCCGCGCGCCTCTTCATCCGTGGTCGGCCATGTGGCCACATGATCACGAACCCCGAAAGTTTGTGCATAGCTCCCGCAAACACCGATGTCCGGATGCGCGTCGAGAAAGGCGATCTGTTCCGCCAAGCGCTCGGGATGCGCGACGTCGTCGGCGTCGAGCACTGCGACGTATTCCCCGCGTGCCGCATCATATCCACGGTTGGCCGCCGCTGCACGTCCGGTATTCTCGGCACTCGTCAGTATCCGTATGCGCGGGTCCGTGAAACGGCGAGTCCGCTCGAGCCCATCATCGGTACTCGCATCATCCACGATGAGAAGCTCGAAGTCGCCGAATGATCCGTCCAGGATGCTGCGCACCGCCTGCTCCACGAAGGGTCCCTTGTTGTACAAGGTGGTCAGGACGGTTACGCGCGGGGAGGACATCGAACCACGGGTCAGCCGTGAAGTCGGCGAAATTAGCCGAGTGGACGCAGCGGGTTTTCTAGTGCGGGCGGACCACGAAAGACCTGGTCAACTCACGGGTACCGTCATCCACGCGCAGCGTGTAGGATCCGGCGGCGACACCAGAGAGATCGACAACCGACCCACCCTCCGGAATAGCACCATTCACGCGCTCTTCATATACCAACGCGCCAACGGCGTCGAAGACCCGCAACAGGATGCGTGCATTCGATGTTCGATCACGCAAACGCACGGTGAATCGTCCGCTGTTCGGAACCGGGAACAGATCGAGTCCTGATCCTGCTCCGTATTCGCTCAATCCCATCCCGATGACCTGGTAATTCGAGGTGGATGTACACCCGAAGGAATTCGTTCCCGTGACCGACCATTGGCCGTTGGACGCAAGCACACAGGGTCCTTGTTCGTCAAGGAGCACTGTTCCGTTCAGGGTCCACTCGTACGCAACCAATCCTTGGTCGTAAGCACACAGCACGCTTCCGTTGAAGGTGATCGTGGTGTTCGGGGCGGGGAGAACGGTGATGGTATCCGAGTAGTTGAAGACCTGTACGGTCTGTATTTGAACAACACCCTGACCAGCGGTGCCGCCTTGGCTGAAAGAGAAGTTCCCGGAGTTTGTGAATTGGAACGTGCCCAGCAGATCATCGGCGCTCACGGCGTCCTGATCATACACGCGCAGCGTGAATGGAGGGAACGTGAGCGGGATGGACAGGTTGTTCCACGTGTGGCTCTGTACGTTGTTCACCGTGATGCTTGTGCTCAAGCCGAATTGGGCATCCGTGATGGTGAAGAACAGATCGGGCTGGCCCACGCAACCGATGATCGGAATATTCGGCTCGTCAACATCACCGCACCATGCGTTGTTGATGCTGGAAACCGTGAGTTGCGTCAGTACCGGAACGGACACCGTGGTCTGAAGGCTGGCGATGTGGTCGCCGACGCCGGTATAGGTCTGGTCGGGTGGCGTTGCTCCGACGTAGGCGTTGCCGTTGCCGAAGTTCCAATTGTAACTGCTCGTCAACCCGGGCGCGTTGATCAAAGGGTCGAAGGACACCGTGAGCGGTGGACAACCAGTGGTCGCGGAAATGCTGAAGTCCGGAGCGGTGTCCAGTGCCGCTGGGTGGATGAGGATCGGGATCGGTAGATCATAATCCTGGGTGGTGCCTAATCCACCAACCGTCGCAGTCGCTGTGGCATGGATGAAGATTGTATCCGAACCGGCGACCATCGGGGTTCCACAAACGCGCACACAACCAAAGGGGTTGATCTGAGGGTAGTACGTCAGGTCGGGGCTGCTGGCTTGATAGGTCAGCCCGAGAGGCACATTCTCCAAGCTGTTGAGCACGATCTGGCTGACGACCACATTCAAATTGGTGGTCGGCTCAGGGAATGAGGGCGGGATCCAAAAGGTGACATCCACCTCGTAGGGGACGCCCACGGTTCCGTCCGGCGTGATGGCCGGGCACACGGTCGGGAAGGGTGGATCGACCGTGCAGGTGTCGCCAATGGCGCAGGCGCCGCATTGAGCGCGTAGAACGATATGAAACACCAAAGCCAGCGGCAGAAGTAGTGTTCTGTACATGCGTCCAAAGTACTATCGGACCAGCCCATTTCTCATCCCGCCTTAAGCCCATCCTGAATTGGAATGCGTGGTACCGGGTAGGGGATGTTAATTTTGTGCCGACATGGCAAAGACGACCCCGACCGAGACCCTCGACTTTTCGACCATCCACTTGGAGGACGAACCTGATTCACGTCAGTTCGTTCTGCGTATCAATGGGCACCGGGCGCGTCTCGAATACGACCGCGATGGGGACCGGATATTCCTGGGCACTCTCGATGTACCGCGGCCCATTCAATCCTTGGGCGTAGCCGATGTGATGATGGAGAAGACCTTGAATTGGGTGGAGGAGAACAGCTTGAAGCTGATCCCGACGCACCCGACGATCAAGGGCTATCTCCGCAAACACACCGCTTGGCAGCGACTCCTGCTGAAGGGGGTACAGGTGTGAATCCCGCGCGTATCGCCGGATAACTTCGCATTCCATTCAACCAGCAGACCGTTGTCCGCTGTCTACCCAGCACACGTTCGACCATGTCGGTAAGAGTCCGTTTCGCGCCAAGTCCCACAGGACCCCTGCACATGGGTGGCGTGCGCACAGCCCTGTACAACTACCTGTTCGCGCGCAAACACCGAGGAACCTTCCTGCTTCGGATCGAGGACACCGATCGTACGCGCTTCGTGCCGGGCGCGGAGGAGTACATCAAGGCTGTGCTGGAGTGGTGCGGTCTTGATCCGGATGAAAGTTCGTGGAAGGGCGGACCGGACGGACCGTATCGGCAAAGCGACCGCAAAGAACTCTACAGGCAGTACGCGGATCAGTTGATCGCAGCAGACAAGGCCTACTACGCATTCGACACCCCGGAGGAACTCGACGCCATGCGCGAGCGGTTGAAAGCCGCAGGAGTAGCTGCGGCAGCGTACACAGCAGTGACGCGTGAGCACATGAAGAACTCGCTCACACTTAGCGCGGACGACGTGAAGGAGCGGTTGGCGCGGGGTGATGAACACGTGATCCGACTGAAGGTGCCTCGCCAACAGGAGATCCGCTTCGAGGACCTGATCCGCGGATGGGTGGTGGTTCACAGCGCGAACATTGATGACAAGGTGTTATTCAAGAGTGATGGCATGCCGACCTACCACTTGGCGAACATCGTGGATGATCACCTCATGCACATCACACATGTGATACGCGGAGAAGAGTGGTTGCCGAGTGCCCCGCTGCATGTACTGATCTACGAAGCCTTTGGCTGGGAGCGCCCGGCTTTCGCACACCTGCCATTGATCCTGAAGCCGGACGGGAACGGGAAGTTGAGCAAGCGCGATGGCGATCGACTGGGTTTTCCGGTGTTCCCGTTGGATTGGATCGACCCGACCTCCGGGGAGAAGAGCAGTGGTTATCGGGAGAAGGGCTATTACCCGGAAGCGTTCATCAACATGCTTGCGTTGCTCGGATGGAATCCCGGTGGCGACGAGGAGTTGATGAGCATGGAGCGCATGACGGAACTCTTCAACCTACAGCGGGTACACAAAGGCGGTGCGCGGTTCGATCCGGAAAAGACCAACTGGTTCAACCAGCAATACCTGCGCGCCCGCCCGGATGCGGCACTAGGGCAACAACTCCAGGCCGCGTTGAAGCGCAAAGGGATCGATACGACAACCGACCGCGCGACCACCGCAGCGAACTTGTTGAAGGAACGAGCCACCTTCGTGGAGGACATGCTCGAAGGCGCCTATCTCTTTACCTCAGGTTCCCCGCTGAACGGGAACGCGGAAGCAAATGAGGAATTGAAGAAGCGGTGGAAACCCGAAGCTGCGGATGGCTTGGAGGATTTCATCACCAAGCTCGAAGGGCTTCCGGCTATCACAGCAGCATCGATCGAGGCCGCGTTCCAGGAAGTCCTGCAAGCGCACGGAATGAAGGTCGGGCAGCTGATGCCTTTGTATCGCCTCTTCGTAGCCGGGAGGATGCAAGGTCCGGGCATGTTCGATGTCAGCGCATTGTTGGGCAAGGAAGAAGTCATTGCCCGCCTGAAAGCAGGACTTGAACTATGCCGCACATGGGCTTGATCGAGGTGAAGGACATCCGGGTGTTCGCCTTTCACGGATGCTTGGAGGAGGAAGCGCGGATCGGAGGGCACTATCGTATCGACATCACCGTCACCGGCGATCTGAGCCATGCGGAGAACTCGGACGACCTCACCGATACCGTGGACTACGGACGCATCACCTCCATCGTGAAGGAGCAGATGGCCATCCGCAGCAAGCTGATCGAACATGTGGCCCGAAGGATCCTTACAGCCCTGAAGGAGCAATGGTCGCAACCGTTGAACTGGCGGGTGCGCGTGGTGAAGGAGCGCCCACCGGTACAGGGTGATGTGGCCGAAGTGACCTACACCGTGGAGGGATGACGACCAGGACCAAGCAAGGCAGGCGGACGGACCCGGCCACCTATCTTCGCCGCCGTTCTTACAAGGTCGCGTGGCCGAGTGGCTAGGCACAGCTCTGCAAAAGCTGCTACTGCGGTTCGAATCCGCACGCGACCTCGGAAAGCCTCTGCATATGCAGGGGCTTTTTCCTTCCCGGATCTACCTTGGCCCATACGGATCGGCCCGATTTGGCGTTGAACGCGTGCCCGAACCCTTGAACCGAACGTGATGCATCGTTATCTCTCCGTCCTTTTCGTGACGCTCTCCCTGGCCGGTTTTAGCCAGACACCCATCGGCGCCTGGCGGGATCACTTCCCGTACCTGCGGATGATCGACGTGGTGGAAGGTGATGGAAAGGCTTATTGTGCCACGGCCAACGGCCTGTTCCGCTTCGATCCATCAACCGGCGAGATCGACCGGATCAACAAGACGAATGCGCTGAACGATGTGGACATCCGCGGGTTGGCGTGGAACCAGGAACTGCATACGCTGATCGTGTATTACGGCAATGGGAACTTGGATCTCGTGGAAGGCGAGCGTAGTTTCAACATGGGCGACATCAAACGCAGCTCGATCCTTGGCGACAAGGCCATCTATTCGGTGCATCAGGAAGGAACCACGGCCTACTTCGGCTGTGGCTTCGGCATTGTGGTGGTGGATCTGGCACGCCGCGAGGTGAAGGAGACCTGGTTCATCGGCCCCAATGGTGGGCAGTTGCAAGTGAATGCGATCACCTTCAGTGCGGACTCCATCTATGCAGCCACGAGCACCGGACTCTACACCGCAGGACGGAATTCCCCCAACCTGACCGCCTTCACCAGCTGGCGTAAGCGGACGGATATGGGCGATGGCATGGCCAATGGTCCGTTCGATCTGGCCCAGACCTTCCAAGGACACCCCTTCATCAACTTCCGGAAGACCAGTGATGACACCGACACCGTGCTTGTCCTTCGACCCGATAACACGTGGCAACGGTTCTCCCAGATCCAAGGGCGAAGGAACCACGACATGCGTGTTTCGGCGGATGGACAGTTCATTGTCTTCTCCCACGAATACGACATCGGGACCTTCGGCCCGAACGAACAATTCATCAGCCAGACCACGGCATATGGATCGGTCCCGGCCATTCCTGCGCGTTCGATCCGCTCTTCCAATGGCTACCTCTGGGTCGCTGACCGGTTCGCTGGGCTTGCGCGCGCCGACGGGGGAGAACTGGGCACGACCGTGAGGCCAAATGGACCGCTGAACGCAAGTGTATACCGCATGGATTCACGCGGAGGCGCTGTGTATGTTGCTGCTGGAAGCCCTTCCGGAAATTGGGGCAATACCTTTCTCAAGGACGGCGAGCATCATTTCGTCGACGAGGAATGGCGGACCACGAAGCCGGACAATGATCCGACCATGGCCGGCGGGAATGCTTTCGCAGGTGCCATGAACGATTTCATCTGCGTGGCTGTGGATCCGGACGACCCGAACCACGCCTTTGCTGGAAGCTGGGATGATGCATTGTTGGAGTTCCGCAACCGTGTACCCGTTGCCAACTACACAGTAGGGAACAGTTCGCTCGGTGTGGTCACCAATGATGGATCGGGCAAGGTGAACGTGGGCGGCTTGAGCTATGACCAGGGAGGGAACCTATGGATGACCAATGCTTGGGCCGCTGCGCCCATTTCCGTTCGCACGCGGAACGGCACATGGTACAGTTTCACACCCGGCTCGGTGCTCAACGGTAACCTTCTCCTCGCGGAGATCCTTGCGGCGAGCAACGGGTACAAATGGATTATCCGTCCACGTGGCAATGCGCTGTTGGTCTTCAATGACAATGGCACCATCTCCGATACCGGTGACGACCAGTACAAAGCGCTCAACAACACACCGGGCACCGGGGGACTTCCATCACCGGATGTCCTGAGCATCGCCGAGGACAAGGACGGCCAGATCTGGGTGGGAACGAGCAAGGGCATCGCTGTTTTCTACGACCCGACAGCCATCTTCAGTAATGAAGGCAACTACGACGCGCAACAGATCCTTATCGAACAGAGCGGCAACGTGCAGATCCTGCTCGAGACCGAATTCGTCAGTGCGATCACCGTGGATGGAGCGAATCGGAAATGGATCGGCACCCAGACCGGAGGCGCCTTCCTGGTGAGTGCCGATGGACGCACGCAGATCCACCACTTCACCGAGACGAACAGTCCATTGCCCAGCAACACGATCACCTCGATCGCGATCAACGACATCACCGGCGAGGTCTTCTTCGGCACGGACCGTGGGATCATCGGCTACCGATCGGATGCGGTGGAAAGCGCGGATGATGCGAATTGCGCATCCATCTTCCCGAATCCGGTTCGCGAAACATACACCGGCCCCATTTCGATCACGGGTCTTGTGCGCGACTCCGAAGTGAAGATCACCGACGTGAGCGGGAACCTGGTCTACCGCACCACCTCGTTGGGTGGCCAAGCCATTTGGAACGGGAACGATATGAGCGGCAACCGCGTGGCCACGGGCGTGTACATGGTGTTCTCCAGTGACCGCGAAGGCTTGTACAAGTGCAACACGAAACTGCTCGTGGTGCATTGATGGGTCCTCGGCGTAGTTCGTGATCTACCATGTTGCAGACCGCCCACGCCATCGTCCTGAAGACCATTCGCTACGGCGATCGCAGTGTGGTGGTGAAGACCTGGACCACACACGCGGGGGCGCGATCCTACATGGTGCGGACCGGTGCGAAGAACGGCGGATCCATGGCAGCGCTTCAACCACTGAACCGGATCGAGCTGGTCGCGGATGAACGACCCGACGCGGACATGCATACCGCGCGCGAGGTCCGCGTGGAGAAGCCCTACTTGAATGTGCATCGCGACCCGATCCGTGGCTCGCTGATCCTCTTCACACAGGAAGTGTTGTACCGCGTTCTCCGGGCGGAGGCGGCGGACCCGTCGCTCGATGCCTTCGTCCGCGAAGCGCTGGAGACCATTGATACCAGTGATGTGTTGCAGGGATATCCGTTGATCTTCCTCTTGCAGCTCTCCGGGCATCTGGGATTCTTCCCGGAGTATCCTTCACCTGGCGCGGATCATTTCGACCTGATGGCCGGATGTTTCGTTCCGGCAGGCGTCCCACACGGACACACCCTTGCTCCGCCACTCAGCAACGCACTTGTCCGGTTACTGGATATCGACTTGGATGCACTGGAGGAAGTGGTTCTTCCCGCCAGTCAACGACGCGACCTGCTCGATCATCTCTTGCTCTATTTCAGGCTCCACGTGGATGGTCTTGGCGAGCTACGATCACCAGCCGTTCTGCACGCCACCTTGTCCTGAAAGGCAGCGGTCGCACACTGTACTTTCGGCCACCTTTCCATTTCCATGCGCCGCACCATCAGCTTGCTCGTCCTACCAGCTATGCTGTTGCCGGCTTGCGCGGACACCACCCAGCACATGAACACCACCGACCTGATCGCCCCTCCTGTAGCGGTGAAAAGACCACACGAGATCACCACACACGGGCACATCCGCGTGGACGAGTATTACTGGATGCGGTTGACGGAAGAGCAGCGCAATGCCGACCCGCCCGACGCACACACCGCCGAAGTGGTGGCGCACTTGAATGCCGAGAACGCATACACCGATGCTGTGCTCGCACCGATCAAGCAACTGCGTGAGGACCTGTTCGCGGAGATGAAGGCGCGGATCAAGGAGACCGACCTCAGTGTACCGTACCGCGAGAACGGCTACTGGTACCAACAGCGATTCGAAGAGGGCAAGGAGTACGCGGTACACATGCGCGCGAAGTCCACATCGTCGGCGGCGCCGGCGGAGGACGATGCCGCTTGGGTGGAGCTATTGAACGAGAACAAGATGGCCGAGGGGCACAGCTACTTCGACCTCGGCGATCTCGAGATCAGTCCGAACAACGGGCTGGTGGGATACAGCGTGGACGAGGTCAGCCGTCGGCAGTACGAGCTACGCTTCCGCGATCTGGCAACCGGAAAGGACCTTCCGGATGTGATCACCAATACCGGCGGTGGTTGCGCGTGGGCGGATAACAAGACCGTCTTCTACACACGCAAGGACGACACTCTGCGCAGCTACCGCATTTACCGGCACGTGCTCGGAACGAACGCCGATGCCGATGTGGTGGTCTTCGAGGAGAAGGACGCGACGTACAGCTGCGAAGTATTCCGCAGTCGCTCGGATCGCTTCGTGATGATCACCACGGAGAGCACATTGAGCAGCGAACACCTGACGTTGCCTGTGGACCAACCGATGGGAGAGTTCAAGGTCTTCCTTCCGCGGGAAGAAGAACACGAACACACCGCCATGCACGTACCGGGTAACCCGGGCAAGTGGTACATCCTCACCAATTGGAATGCGCAGAACTTCCGCTTGATGGAATGCGCGGAGAATGCCACGAGCGACAAATCGAAGTGGAAGGAAGTGATCCCGCACCGCGCGGATGTCCTACTGGAGGATGTGGACATCTTCAAGGATCACTTGGTGATCACTGAACGGCGCGAAGGCCTCACACACTTGCGCATCCGTCGGTTGAGCGATGGTAAGGAACACGAGATCCAATTCAACGACCCGGCGTACGTGGCCAATACCGGGATCAATCCGGAGTGGGACAGTGACAAGCTGCGTTACGGATATACCTCACTTACTACTCCGGGCAGTGTGTTCGAGCACGACCTGAACACAGCCACCGATGTCCTGCTGAAGCAACAGGAAGTGATCGGCACGTTCAAGCGCGAGGATTACATGAGCGAACGCATCTGGGTCACTGCGCGCGATGGCGCGAAGGTCCCGGTGAGCATCGTTTACCGGAAGGGCACCAAGTTGGACGGCACGGCGCCGCTGCTGTTGTATGGATACGGCAGCTACGGATACAGCATCGAGCCAACCTTCAGCAGCTCGCGTTTGAGTTTGCTCGACCGCGGCTTCGTTTATGCGATCGCGCACATCCGCGGTGGCGAGGAACTCGGCCGTGCATGGTACGAGAACGGGAAGATGGAACACAAGGTGAACACGTTCACCGATTTCATCGATTGCGCGGATCACATGGAGAAAGCGAAGTACGCTGACCCCAAGCGTATGTTCTGCTTGGGCGGAAGTGCGGGCGGGTTGCTCATAGGTGCTGTGGTGAACATGCGACCCGATCGCTGGAAAGCAGCGTGCGCCGAAGTACCCTTCGTGGACGTAGTGACGACGATGCTCGATGAGAGCATCCCGCTCACCACCGGCGAATTCGATGAGTGGGGCGACCCCAAGGAGAAGGACGCCTACGACCGTATGCTCTCGTATTCACCCTACGACAACGTGAAGGATGCGAACTACCCTGCGCTGCTCGTCACCACCGGCCTGCACGACAGCCAAGTGCAATACTGGGAGCCCGCGAAGTGGGTGCAACGATTGCGCGAACACCAAAAAGCTGATGCGCCGATCCTGCTCTTCACGAACATGGAAGCCGGACACGGTGGTGCCTCAGGTCGCTTCGAAGCGTTGAAGGAAGTAGCGCTGATCCACGCGTTCTTCCTGGAGCAGGCGGGGATGGTGAAGGGGAATTGAAGTTCCAGCCTGTCGTGACCAGCCGACAACAGGACCACCTTCCCCCCCCCCCCCCCCCCCCCCCCCCCCCCCCCCCCCCCCCCCCCCCCCCCCCCCCCCCCCCCCCCCCCCCCCCCCTGCCCCCCCCCCCCCCCCCCCCCCCCCCCCCCCCCCCCCCCCCCCGCCTGGCCCCACACCCCCCCCGGCCCCCCCCCGGCCCCGCCCCCCCCCGCTCGCCGGGGTTCGGGCGCCCCCCCCCCCCCCCCCCCCCCCCCCGCCCCCCCCCCCCCCCGCCCCCCCCCCCCCCCCTCCCCCCCGGCCCGCGCCCCCCGGCCTCCCCCCCCCCCCCCCCCCCCCCCCCCCCCGCCCCCCCCCCCCCCCCCCCCCCCCCCCCCCGCCCGCCCCGGGCCCGCCCCCCCCCCCCCCCGGTGTTCTGGTCTAACTCGCCAAACTCTCCACGCCCACGATCTCCTCGGGTTGCATGGGCATCACATGCACGGGTGTGGCGCTGTGTTGTAAGCGCTCGTAATCGCGAACGCTGGCGAAGTAGAGTCGCTTGTTGGAGCCGTCACCATTCGCATCAGTGGTCTCCACTTCCCACACCACGCCATAGATCTCCTTTCCATTGCGCAGCTTGAAGCGGCAATGTTGGTGGGCATACTGCCGGATGTGTGCGAAGTCCATGTGTAGTAGGGGCACCGAAAAGTAGATGAACGTCCTGCACGATGCGATGGACACTTTTCAACACACGGCGCCGACCTGTGGATAAAACGGCAATAGCGCATAGGCTATTGCTTGATGGTCAATGAACTGACCTTGTGCGATGAAAATTCAACAACACGATCACCCCTGTGGCGCGCGCACCTTGATGCGTGTACCCGGCTTCAACCCGTCAAGGTCGGTGTTCAAGCGACGGAGGTCTTCAACACTTACACCTTGATAGCGCTGCGCGATGCTCCACAGCGTATCGCCGGATTGTACCACATGGTAAAGCGCTTTGCTATTCGAGTCGGGCTCTGCTGTTGCGGTGCGCTCCACGGCTTTCTTTGTGTGCCGCTTCACAATGAGCTTCTGTCCCGGACGGATCATATCGCCGCGCAATCCGTTCATGCTGCGCAGTGCGCTAACCGAGGTGCCATACTTGCTTGCGATGCTGCCCAGTGATTCACCGGAACGAACCGTGTGCTTCTGTTCAGTGACCTCCGTCCCGACCTCCGCGTGCGGTTTCTGCGGCGTCTCCGTGGTCGCTTGGGGCTGCGCTGCCTGGTAACTGTACCGCATGGTCTCTTCGTTGTTCACGTAGATCCCGGCCGCATCCTTCGGGAGGTAAATGGTCACAGGGTCGTTCACATCCGGCACCACACCAAGTTTGAAGGTGGGGTTGAGGTCGCGCAGTTCTTGCGCTGAACCACCGGTAAGCACAGCCACGGCCGCGAGGTCCAGCGGATAGCAGACACGCACGGTGTCCACTTCGTACGCGCAATACACAGGCGCAACGGGATAGATGTTGTGATCGGCGTGATGCGAGAAGAGGTAGTTCACCGCAATGAACGCGGGCACGTACCCTCGCGTCTCCCGCGGCAAGTGATCGTAGATCTTCCAATAATCCTTCACGCCACCACTGCGCCGGATGGCCTTGTTCACATTGCCGGGTCCGCAGTTGTATGCGGCGAGTGCCAACTCCCAATTGCCATAGAGCGAGTGCAGGTACTTCAGGTAACGGCACGCGGCTTCGGTGCTCTTGTACACGTCGTGCCGCTCGTCCACATAACTGTCCGCCTTCAATCCATACATCTTGCCGGTGGGTAGCATGAACTGCCACAAGCCGACCGCACCGGCACGTGAACGCGCGGCGGGATTCAACGCGCTCTCCACCACGGCCAGGTATTTCATCTCCAACGGGATCCCGTACCGATCGAGGTATTCCTCGAACGTCGGGAAGTAGAGCTCCGCCAGCCCGAGCATGCGCGAACTCATCTCGCGCTTGCGCACCACGTAGAGGTCGATGTACGACTGCACCACCGGATTGTACACCAGGTCGAACGGTGTGGCTCCATCCAGCACAGCGAGCCGGTGGCTGACCTCGGAGGGCGGCCAGTAGGGGACATCAGCCGCAGCGAACCCGTACTTGTTGTGGAACGCGGTGTCCGTAGTGAAGGTGGAATTCTTGATCCACGCGAGCGAAGCCAGTTCGTCCAAGCGGACCACCACCGGATCGTCCGCAGCAAGCGTTACAGGAGCGCTCTCCGGCTGGGCGTTGGCCCGAAGGAAAGGCCCGACAAGAAACAGGAACAGGACGGCGGAACGCATGGCGACGAAGTTACCCGTATTACGCAGGAAGGCGCCCTGTGGAATGTGGGCAGGGTGTTCACACCCCGATGTGAAGTGATTGGGACATGGAGGCAGGGGGAGTGACAGAAGAGCCGAGAGGCCAAGCCAAGACGGCTCGATGCGGGGCCCCAGGACTTCCTGGCCACGATCGCAATGGCACCCATGGAATCCTCGTACCGACGGGAAGACCTGCGCATGGATAGGATGCGTTTGCGCGCCGCAGGATGGGTGAGGATGTTAAAGACGATACGCAGGGTGCGGAAGAAGCCTTCGTCATCGATGATCCGTGCGGGTTCCAAGAGGTGCATCGGATTGATCGTGGTGCTTACCACCACGAAGCCCTCCGCCTCCAGAATCGCGACCCACTCGGCCTTGGTCAGTGGTCTGGCGTTCACCTTGATGGTGGCGGCCAGATCGTGCTGGATCCGCTTCTTGCCAGCGTCGGGTATGGTGTCCGGCAGGAGTGCGATCTCATGGATGCCGTAGAGCCCACCGGGGCGCAACAACCGAAAGGCCTCCCGCACGATCTCCGCTTTCCGGTGATCAGCCTGCATGGTGAGCATGGCCTCGCCATATACTTTATCCGCAGTGCTGTTTGCCAACGGACACCAACAGGCATTGCCGATGACGACGGATCGTTGCGGGCCGTGGATCTTCTTCCGCAAGAAGGCGGCAGCCTCCTCGTTGAGTTCGACGCCCGTATAGCTGCGGGGGTTCTTCGCCAAGGCGATCGCCGCCGTGAAGCCCAGACCCGGCGCGAATTCCACCAGATCGTCCTCGGGTACTACGCCCAACTCGCCCATCAACCACTGGGTGAGTTCCTTGCCGCCGGGCCGCAGCACCCGCTTGCCCATCTTGGCCAGTAACCAGTGCCCTTGTTCGGTGTTCAATGTCTGGTTGGCCGTGGAGTGCCGGCCGTTCATGATCACGTGTTCTGTAACATCCGATCGCTCCAGGATCTTTTGAGCCTGCATCCTTTACTTATTTGGAATAATTCTAAACAAGAGTATGGCGCAACCGAACAGGCCAAGCTGACGATCGTCAATCATCACTTTCGATCCGGCGGTCCTGCTGACCAGTGTGCTCCTCGATGGCCGCAGGGAATGCCGGTTCGATCCGCGCCCGGATCCACCGAGTTTGGCCATTGCGGCATTCGGGTGCGAGAGTTCGTGGGGTGGCCGACCCCTTTATCGGATCACTGGGAACAACGCCGCTGCGGCCGCGAGCAAACGCGCTTCATCGAAAGGCTTCGCCATCACGTGCATCCCGAAGGGCAACCCGTTGCTATGCGTTCCGGTGGGCAAACTGATCGCGGGTACGCCTGCGAGGTTCGCCTGCACGGTGAAGATGTCCTGCAGGTACATGGCCACCGGATCGGTGATGGCGCCGTGCGCGAATGCGGTGGTCGGACAGGTCGGCCCGATGAGCAGATCGTAGTTCTCAAAAGCGGCCAGCGTGTGATCGCGGATGATGCGTCGCACGCGCTGTGCCTGACCGTAGTACGCATCGTAGTAACCGGCGCTGAGTACGAAGGTCCCGAGCAGGATCCTGCGTTTCACTTCGGGGCCGAAGCCTTCCGTGCGACTCAAGCGGTAGGTCTCTTCCACCCCCTTCGCGGCTTTACTGCGGTGACCGAAGTGGATGCCATCGAAACGTGCAAGGTTGCTGCTGGCCTCTGCGGTGGCGAGGATGTAATACGTCGGCACTTGGTGATCGATCAAAGGCACATCGATCGGCTCCACCGTGTGGCCATCCTTCTTCAAGCGATCGATCTGCGCCTGCATGTGCGCCACGATCTCCGGGTCCATGCCTGCGCGCTCAAGGCCTTCGCGGAAGTAGCCGATACGCAGTTTGCCCGGATGATCCAGTGAAATGGGTTCAACTGGTCGTTTGCTCGTGGTCCCATCCTTCGGATCGTGACCAGCGATCGCAGTGTACGTCGCGGCGACATCCTCCACGTTGCGCGCGAACGGACCGATCTGATCAAAGCTGCTGGCAAAGGCGATGAGACCATAGCGACTCACCCGGCCATAGGTGGGCTTGAACCCGACGGTCCCCGTGAACGACGCTGGTTGACGAATACTTCCACCGGTATCCGAACCGAGCGCGACATGCACAATACCTGCCGCCACGCTAGCTGCCGCCCCACCACTGCTTCCGCCGGGGACCTTCGTGCGGTCCACCGGATTCAGGACGTTGCCGTAGGCGCTGTTCTCGTTGCTGCTGCCCATCGCGAACTCGTCGCAATTGGTGCGACCCAGGATCACGGCATCTGCCGCGAGGAGTCGCTCCACTACTGTGGCGCTGTACAGCGAAGTGAAGCCCTCGAGGATCTTCGAGCCCGCGCCTACGCGGTGGTCCTTATAACAGATGTTGTCCTTGATGCTCAGCACCACACCTGAGAGTGGCCCGGCGTAACCGGCTTGGCAACGTTCATCCACACGAGCAGCGTGTTCCATAGCGCTCTCGTCGAACACTTCAAGGAAGGCGTTCAGGTCCTTGTTCGCTTCCGCATTCTCAAGGGCCTTCTTCGTTGCCATCGAAACACTACCGATACGAGGCAGGGCTTCCGGGATGGCGCTGCTGCGGATCGTACTCACGTGCTTATCGGGCTGTCGTCAATGGAGCAGCGCGGAGGGAGAACTCACTTGCTCTCGTCCTTCTTCTCGGCGGGGTCGCCATCCTTGGCCTTCTTGAACTCGTTCAGGCCCTGACCCAAGCCGCGCATGAGTTCGGGGATCTTCTTACCACCGAATAGCAGCAGCAACACCACCACGACAAGGACGATCTGCCACGGGCCGACCACGCCGAGAAGGATGGAAAGGGGGAAGGTGCTCATTGGAGGAAAAGCTTGGTTCCGGGGCCAAATGTAGCGCGTTGCCCGGGGTGGTCACCTCGCCACTTGGACCGGCAAGGGAACTCAATGGAAGATCCAGCTGGTAGGATCCACGTTCACCAAGCCGTCACTGGTGATCTTCCAGACCTCGATGTGCGCCACCGATCCGTTCTCATCGGTGTTCACGGTGCCGAGGGTTTGTTTGGTATCCAGTTTCTGCCCCTTGGTCACGTTCACATCGCGCAGGTTGCTGTACACGGTACGGTACACCCCATGGCTCACGATCACCGCCTTGCCGGCGCCGGGCAGCACGATCACGCCGCTCACCTCGCCCCGGAACAAGGCGCGCACGCTCGCGCCTTTCTCGGTGGTGATGTCGATGCCATTGTTGTCGATCATGATCCCCTTCAGCACCGGGTGTGGTTGCTTGCCGAAGCGTCCGGTGATCACCCCCTTCTCCACGGGCCAAGGCAGTTTGCCTTTGTTCTTCTCGAAGTCGGTGTTGAGTTCCCGCGCTTCCGGGGTGAGGCTGATGTCCAACTTTCCGGGCTTCGCGGCACCTGATGCCGAGGGCTTGACCTTCACCGCATCCTCGATCGCTTTGCGAATGGCCGCGTCCAGCTCGCGGCGCTGTTTCTCCTGCTTGCGTTGGGTTTCCTTCAAGCGCCCTTCCTCGCTGCGCAAACTGTTCAAAGCTTTCTGTTGCCCGGTGAGATCCGTGTCCAGCCTGCGTTTCTCCTGCACTTGATCGCTCAACAGGCTTGCCTTCGCCTTACGCTGTTGTTGCAATTCTTCAACACGGGCGGCTAGCGAGGTCTGCGTTCCGGTGATGAGGTGTACCTGCCGCAGTCGTTGTGCGCCGAGCTGGTTCAAGTAGCGGCTACGCCGGAAAGCCTGCTGGAAACCGTTCGATGCGAAGAGGTAGCTGAGTTGGTCGTAGCCGCTCCGGTTGCGATAGGCGAACTGCACCATGTGCGCATACTCCTTCCGCAGTTCGGCGAGGTCATCCTTCAGCGATGCGATCGCGGCTTCATCCTCTCCGATCCGATCATCCACTTGGCGCACTTCATTGTCCATGGCGCGGATCAATTGCGCACGCGCTTCGATCTGGCTTTCCAGCAACCGGAGTTGCTCCTGCGTAACGCGCTGCTCCTTCCGCGCTTGTTCGATCAAGGTCGTGGTGGTGCGGATCTGCTTGTCCAGCGCTTCTCGCTTCTTCTCCAGATCGGAACGACTCTGGCCGTTCGCAACAGCGAAGAACAGGAGCAGGGCAGGACCAGGAGCAAGCGTGATCCCTGTTCGAACAACGAGCCACGAACAACGTGGCTTCTATGGCATCGGTTCATACTTCTCCGGGATCTTGAAGTTCAACTGCAAAGGTCCGTCGAGGTCGATACGGGAGATCTCCAGCAGGCCACTTGCCAACCGGCCGGGTTCGCTCAGCGATCCTGGATCCGGATGGGGAGGTAGGCTTGTTCGATGCCTCCACGTTCTTCATAACGCACATCTGCGGTCTGGTCGCGTACGAGGTCGACAATTTGCACACGCGTGACCCGGAACGATTCCGGCTCCACCCAGTACCGGAACACGATCGCTTCGCGTTCCTCAGCCTTGCGCAGCGTCCGCTCCAACCGTCGTTCACCCATGTCCCGATCATGCGCCAGTGTATCGCCCGGACTTATATCCTCCGCTGCGCGAATGAATTTTCGACGCTCTTTGCTGGTGAGCACATACTGTCCGTCCTCCCGATCACTGCGGTATTTCTCCTGTGGATCAAGACCGATCGCCGTGCCAAGCAACGCTTGCTGGAACAAGGTCAGGTCCGGTTGCAGGCCGAACTTCTTTCTTGTTCGGGCGGAGTCACCGAGGAAATACTGGTCGTGCAGTTTGTCCAGCATCTTCACACTGTCGGTGGTGATCAGGATGCGGGCCACTTCGATCCCGAGCGCCGGCACGATGCTGATCCAGGCGGCGCTGTCGCGAACGCTTTTCACCTGTGCCTTGAATCCTCTACTTGATCCGCCCATGTCGATGTCCACATTCGCCTTGGCGGTGTAGTAACGCGGGTGGATCGTGTCCGCGACCAGCATGCGTTCGATGATCCGATCCCCGGATCGTGCGGGCAGGTCCCGATGGAGCAAGGGAAGTGGTCGGCCACTCTTGCACGAGGCGAACAGAAGCACCAGGGTGATCAGTGCCGCCGGTCCTTTCATTCCACTCGCCGGGCTTCGTTGATCTTCCGGTCGATCAGATCACTTGCACCGCCACGCGCTTTCGCCAATTTCCATTGCTCAAGAGCAGCAGCCGTTTCGCCGAGTTCAAAAAGGATATCGGCGTGATGCTCCAGCAATTCACCATCCGGGTCCGGTGAACCGGCAATGGCCTTTTCCATCCATGTGCGCGCTTCGGCGAATTTCTTGGATCTGAACAGCACCCACGCGTAGGTGTCCTGGTAACTGGGTTGGCCCGGCGCCAATTCGTTCGAACGCTTGCTCATGCGTTCGGCCTTCTCCAATTGCTCTCCGCGCACGCTCAGGTAGTACGCGTAATTGTTCAGGGTGGTGGCATCGTCCGGGATCAAGGCCAACGCCTTGTCATAGGCCTTGTCGCTCTTGTCGAATTGCTTCGCGGAGTTGTATGCTTCACCGAGGCTGCTCCAGAACTGCGCGGTCAATGGAGGATCATCCACCACGAGATCACGCCCGATCACCAACGCCTCGATCGCTTCATCATACCGTGCGAGTTGCGATAGGCCGATGCCCTTGAACAAGTACGGCTCGGGGGAGGTCGGGAAAAGTTCGGCCGCAGCATCCGCATCACGGACCAGGCCTTCATGATCACCCAACTGAAGGTCGAGTTGAAGGACCTGTTGGTGGATCGGGTAGCGGTCCTTCTCCAAGGTGAGCGCTTTCTTGAATGCATCCCGAGCCTCGGCGATCTTGCCATCGCGCAGCAGGAAATCACCGCGTATGGTGAAGGGTTTTCCACTTTCCGGATGTGCCTGTTCCAGCGCATCGATCAAGGCATAGGACCGCCGGATGAGTTCGGGTCGATCATCGGGTTTCTCCCCCTCGTTCTCGGTCATCTCGAAGAAGCCGATCAACACCTGCATCTTGGCATCGACATCGAGACCTGGATCCAGGAATGCCTCGCCGAGTTCCCGGTAGGCATCCTCCATCCGACCATTGGTGTAGTAGTGTTCAGCGAGGCTGATCCGCAACAAGCTGTTGCTCGGGTCGAGGGCCAACGCGCGTTGGTACTGTTCCAGCGCCTTTTCTTGCAGGCCTTGATCATCGTAGACCTCTGCGAGCATGCCCGCGTATTCCGGATCGTCCGGTTCGTTCTTCAACGCACGCTGCAGCAATTGTTCAGCGGCCGTCCAATTCCGCGCACCCATGTATGTGTTGAACGCGTGTGCGATGAGCTCTTCACCCAACCCGAAGCGCTTCTCCACATCACCGTACACCTTCACGGATTCATCCGGCTTTCCGGCGAAGGCGTAGGCTGCGGCCAGGTCCAGATAGACCTCAAAGCGGTCGGGCCATTGCTGCAGGATCCCCTTGTACACATCCACCGCATCGCCTGGGCGGTTGCTTTCACGATAGAGGTCGGCGAGCAGGAAGCGGTACCAGATGTTGGCCTTGTCCGAAGCAACCGCTTGTCTGGCGTACTCCACCGCTTGGGATGGGTTCTGGCCGACGTGGTACAGCTTCGCCAGTTCGAAGAGCACGGCGCCATTGCTGGGTTCGAGCTTCAAACAGCGCTGATATTTCTGGAGCGCTTCCGTCGGCCGGCCCGTTAGCCGCGCTTGGGTCGCCTCCATGAAGAGGCGCATCATTTCCGCGCGACGATCACTGGTCTGCTCCGATCCCGGACGTGATCCGGGCTCAACAGGAACAGCGCCCTCCATGCCGCGCTTCGCGCCGGAGCAGGCGGACAGTGCCAATGTGATGACAAAGGCGGAAAGAAGTGGGGTCGTGCGCTTCATCGGTTCGCTGGTTCAGCCAGCCGTGCTATCGTCGCTCAAACTAAGGTCCATGGCCCGGCCGGTCACAACGGCGCGTTCGCCCACCATGCTATTGTCTATCACGGCATCCTGTACACGAACGCCACCGCGCAGGATCGAATTCCTCACAACGCTGTCCGTGATACTGGTGCCTTTCTCGATGGAAACGTTCGGACCCACCACGGAATTGGTCACCGTCACATCATCGCCGATGAAGCACGGCGGGATGATCACGCTGTTCACGGTCTTCAGCTTGGGGCTCACAAGGCTCTTGTCGTCCTTCAGGAAGCCGAGCACCTTGGTGTTGGTGTCCACCATCGCGTTCTTATTGCCGCAGTCCATCCACACATCCACTGCACCGGCCTTGAAGCGCGCGCCCTTCTGCTTCATGTTCTCCATGGCGTTGGTGAGCTGGTACTCGCCCTTGTCCATGATCTTGTTGTCGATGAGGAACTGCATCTCGGTGCGCAGCCGCTCGCCATCGGCGAAGTAGTAGATGCCGATGATGGCGAGGTCGCTCACGAAGGTCTGCGGCTTCTCCACGAACTCCGTGATGATGCCCTTATCGTCCAGCTTCACCACACCGAAGGGTTTCGGGTCCTCCACCTTGTTCACCCAGATCACACCATCGCAATCGGTGTCCAGCTTCAGGTCGGCGCGGAAGAGCGTATCAGCGAACGCCACGATCGCGCGGCCGCTCAACGCGCTCTCGGCGCAGAGGATGGCGTGCGCGGTACCGAGCGCCACTTCCTGGTAATGGATGGATCCTTTGCACCAACGCGCTTCGCGATCTCCAGCAGTTCGTTCTCAACCTTCACGCCGAAAGCAGGGTTCACCACATAGGCGACTTCTTCCACGGCTTCGCCGGCCACAGCGGCCAGGTCCTCGACGAGGCGTTGTACGATGGGCTTGCCTGCAATGGGCAGCAAGGGCTTGGCGGTGGTGTGGGTGTGCGGACGCATCCGCTTGCCCATGCCCGCCATGGGGACGATGATCTTCATTCCGGAAGTGCTTCACCACAGAGGCACAGAGACACAGAGCAGTGGGCTCTGTTGGCTTTCTCCGTGTCTCTGTGCCTCTGTGGTGAATGAATTTGCCCGCGAAGGTCTTCAATTTGTTCCAGTGTGGCCGAAGCCCCCAGCGCCGCGTTCCGACGAAGCGAGGTCAACAACTTCCTCAAAGGCGACCCGCACATAGCGCGCGATGACCAATTGGGCGATGCGTTCGCCGTCCTTTACCTCGAAGGGTTCACTGCCGTGATTGATCAGCAGCACGCCCACTTCGCCGCGGTAATCGGCATCGATGGTGCCCGGTGCGTTGAGGACCGTAACCCCGTGCTTGAACGCCAGTCCGCTGCGCGGACGAACCTGCGCCTCGGTGCCTTCGGGAAGTTCGAGGAAGAGTCCGGTTGGGATCAACTTGCGTTCGCCGGGTGCGAGGGTGATGGATGCATCCAGGTTAGCGCGGAGGTCCATTCCGGCACTGTGCTCGGTGGCGTAGTGAGGCAGTGGGTGCTTGCCTTTGTTGAGGATGCGAACGGGCTGCATGGTTTCGATCAGGATCAGTTCGGATCTACTAGTGCCTTGAACACTTCGGTGGTCGTAATGGTCTGCTTGGCTCCTTTGCGACCAAGCCCTTTGAAAGCCGTTTGTCCCCTGTCCATAACGGAAGGTCCAAGTGGATGGCAAGTGCCACGTAGGCTTCATCATCCGGATCAAGGTCGGTCATCACTTCGCGGGCCTTGGCCCAACTCACGGCGGAGATCAATCCCTCGTTCAGGAAGGTGATCCGCGAGAGCGTCAATCGCTCCAATTCCAGAACCACCTCCGAAGGGCGCTTGCTTAGCTTGATCAACTTGCTGCGGTGCTCGGCGACCTCTTCGCGTAGTAACTCAGGTGCGAAAAGCACGAGCGGGGGGCGTGAATTGAAGAAGACATCGCCAACCATGCCATCGGACCGCAGAATGCTGCTGAACACGATGTTGGCATCGACAACAAGTCTCACGATGCCATACGCTTGTGGCGCTTGCGGGCCATGCTCGATGTCGCTTCGCGAGCCAGCTTGTCCACTTCGCCTTGCGGCACTTTCATGCCCTTGGTCAAGTCCAGGTAGCGTAAGTAATCAAGCGCGCGTTGCAGGTCGCTGGCCTCAATGCCACCGGTCAAGGTGATCACCACCTCATCCTTCTTGCCGCGTGTGACCTTTACTGCCATGCCTCAAAAGTAGATCAGGCAGCACCGCCCGTTACATTTGGGACAGTGAGCATCGCCTTCGCAGGGCTACAGCGCTCGCAGCATGAACCACGCACTACAGGTCGTTATCGAGCACGACAAGGACGGCTACTTCGCCTTCGTTCCGGAACTGAAAGGCTGTCAAACACAAGGCGACAGCTTGGACGAGGTAATGAAGAACATCAAGGAAGCGATCGACCTCTATTGGAGCACACTTCGTCCGGCAGAGATCAGGCGTATTGTGAAGCGCCGTGTCTTCACCACGTCCATGCCGGTGTCGATAGGCGAAGCAAGTTGTGTCGGATCTTGATCAAACGAGTCATCGTACAGGAGGCCGCGCAGCGCATTGATGATCGGTTTAGTGTACACAGCCATGTGTTCTGGCGCATAGATCGTTCGAGACAGATCCCGCCATCCAGAGTATTCACTCTAGCACTACCCGCTGCGAGACGATCGCCCCGGCATTGCGCACAGTGAGCGTGTAGGTTCCCATAGTCAATTTCGACAGATCCAAGTTGCGCAGGATCTTCGCGCCACTGGCCTGGAACACCTCGTTGTGCACCTGCCGCCCGCGCGCATCGCAGACCTGCAAAGAGACCAGGCCGGAGAGTTCCAGCTCCACGGTGAATTGGCCTGGGTTGGGGTTGGGGTACACGCGGACGGCACCATGCGTTTCCGAGTCGGGCTCCAATCCCATGCCGAAGGAAACCGAGGCACCAGGCCGGCCGAGTTCACGCACTGGTCGCCGTCCACGAAGGTGTAAATGATGCTGTGGGTGCCTTCGCCAGCAATAGCAGGGTCGAATGTGTTGCCTGTGATGCCGGGACCGATAAACACGCCACCTGCGGGTTCGCCTTGCAGCGCGATAGGCGCGTCTGTGGTGAGGTAGCCGCTGGCGAGGCCGGTGAAGCTCACCGGCGTTGTGCTAATGCAAGGTCCACCCTGAGCCGAGAAGAGGTCGGCGATTTCCAGATCACTCAACACGCGATCCCATGCGCCAATGTCGTCAAGCTGGCCGGTGAAGAAGGCTTCGTTACCGGCATTCTGGTCGTTCGATCTGCCGACATAATTCGTTTGACCATCAGTAAAAAGGACAAGACCGGTCGTGGACTTCTCGAAACTTCCGTCGATGAAAAAGGCCAACGTAGTACCATCATAGGTCGTAACGACGTGATGCCACTGCTGATCGTTAACCAGTACGTTCCCGGTGGGAAAGTAGTCGTGACCTCCGCTCCAGAAGTTGCCTCCCATGAAACCGATGAACTGACCGCCGTTCTCGTGGCGCATATTGAACGTGGCCCCATCCTGGTTCGTGCCCGAGCCAGTGCATAGCATCATTCCGCCGATTTGGTTGCCTGTACGCATCCAGAACGAGTATGTCCTGGGCGCTATGCCTTGAACAGCGATGTTCGGAATTGCGATGTAGTTCGAGGTGCCTTCAAAATCGTAAGCCGCATTGGTGATGCCGTTTCGGTCCTGCGATGGTGTGGCTCCGAACAGCGTTCCATCATTCCCGCCACTACTCATCATTCGCATTGCCGTTGAATGGCCACCAGCCGATCGACCCATTTGTGGAGCACGTAGCTGGGGACTTGAGCGATGGCGACCGTGCCCAGAAGAAGCCAGGCTGAAAAGAGAAGCGGAGTGCGCATGGTAGAGGTTTGATCTTCCGTTGATACCAAATGGAAGAAATAGGTAACCAGGCTTGTGGAGAATCATCCCCGGCGGAGGTATCGGAAAAAGACCATCGTACCGATGAGGACGGCAACGAGAATCAGCATCCAAAGGGAGTGATCGTGATCTTCACTGGGCTCCGGCTCTCCCAGCACCTGCCATCCTGCCCAATAGATGGGCATCATTTCATCGGGCGTCTTGCACTGATCGAGATAGTTCAGTTTGGCGTGCTGCATGGCCACATCCTTGGGCAGGCCCTTGGCCAGTTCATCGCGGAAAAGGCCCACGAGGGTGATGGTGGACGCCTCATCGGCGAGGTATTGGGAGCTGACCACGTTACGCGCTCCGGCAAGAAGGAAAGCGCGCGAAAAGGAGATAGCGCTCCCGTTCCGGTCCGCATCGAAAAGGCCGCTTCTGCACGCCAGGTGTACCACAAGATCCGCCCGGAGATCCAATGGCAGCAGGTCACTTGGCTGGAACGAAGGCCCTGTGGTGTCCGTGCCGAAAAAGTGCTTGGGTTCATGGTCGCGATGGAAGCCGCCAGCGCAGTGGCCAGCGAGGTAGATCCGATCGATGCCTCGTAAGCTGTTTCCGAGGTCGCTTTTTGTGAAGGAGGAATCGATCCTTGCATCCATGGCCCATTTCCGAAAGACGGCTCGCAGGCGCTTCAGATCCGTGAGTTGTCCATTGCCGGGAGCAGGGGCGATGTACAGCTCGGTCCCACTGTCTGGCCTGGGGACTTCACTGGGCGGGAGCAACAGCAGGGGATAGCTGAACGCATACCTCTGCACCAATAACCCGCATGCGCGGAGATCGTGCGCGGCTGTATCTGCCAGAAGTGCATCGAACGCGATGAAGGACATATCCCCACTGGCGAACATGCGCAGCCTCTTCGCATTCAGCAGCAGGGGCTCCACCGGCTTGAACAGAAGGGTGTATAGCGTATGATACGTGGACCGGTACGGGGCTTTGCTCGCAGGATCCAATGTGCCGTTATTCCGCAGGTTGAAGCCCAGAACACACGAGTGGAACGAAACCTCGTGCTGGGTGATCGCCACGGTGAACACACTTTCCTTCAACCCGGCCAGCGAGGAATGGGCACAGAGCAAGACTGCTTCATCCTGTGCAAGGCGCTGCTGGATCGCCCGGAGCATATCCGGCGGAGGTTCGGGGAGAACGCGGGCTTGCTCACCCCTGAAGATCTGGGCGATGTTCCATGCATCGCGCCGGATCTTCTCGGAGGCCCATAGCGCTTGATCGATGTAGGTCGTATCGCCCGTCAACTCCCATAAACGCGAGCAGGTGGTTACGATCGTCGTGAAGGGCGAGGTCCAATACGTGTCGTCGAAGAAGGATCCACCGGCCGTGACCCGACGGCTCATGTATTCGGTGAAGAGCGGCTGTGCACCGGTCAGCTTGGCGAGAAATGCCCGAAGGGTTGCGACGTCATCGCGCCACGGAGCTTGGTCATAGACGAAGGATCGATAGCGCAGGCATGCGAACCAGGTCGAGGCCAAGGCATCGTTCTGGCCGACCCCACCTTTCGCCGCGAGCAATGCTTCCGTTCGACCCAACCACCATAAAGCGCTATCGGGCCTGCTCTGGTACATATGATACAGCGCGCGCAGATCCTGTAGCGTGCATCGATCGATGATCTGTGCTGGATAGTTTTCCTCAAGAATGCGGAGGGCTACGAGTTGTTCACGAGCGCATAGTGGGACATACGGCTCGGGGTCATACAGCCCGGACATGGTGCGGTCCAGGGCGGCATTGGAGACGGCCTTGTGCAGGTTCGCGTGCCAATACTGGATCACGTCCGGCTGTTGGGCCAGCAAGGTCTGTGCGGTATCGAAGAGGGCGAAGAGGACATCAGTGCCTTGGTGGATGTTGCGGTGCGTGGTACCCAGTGCTTGGTAGATCTGATAGGCATGTTTCCAGGTGGTTCGGTCGGCGGCGTGACGGTAGCGAGCCAAGGCTGAATTGCCCCATACGATCGCTTGGTCAGGCTTGACGAAGAAGTTGGCGTAGCGGCATCGGTTCACCTCCACACGTGCCCACCTTTCTTCGTCGTTGCCGACGATGAGGGCGGCGGCACTGTCGTTCCACGCATTGAATTGCTCCATGCTCTGGCGCTGGTACCAACACTCCGCCATCAGCATGCACGCCTCGAAATGCGACATTCGATGGAAGCGCCGGGCGCGCGGTGGAGACCGTGCAACTCCGCTATCACACTATCCGACGCGCCGTTGGCGAAGGCGAGTTCCAGGCGGTCGATGACATCCGATTGAGCGATCGACCGGGAAAAAGAGGCGGACAGAACAGAGCGACTGGCAACCTGCTGAACCGAACGGTCCGGGAGTACGGGTCATGGCTCCACGTTTCCGTCCGCCTTGTCCAATGGCTTCCAGTCGCTCTCGGTAGGGATGGCCCTTCACGGCCATCTGTTCCTTCCGCATCTGCGCTCTGCTGCTGTGTGATCGTTGGCTCGCAGGGCGTAAACATCAAGTGGTAGTTCGCTTTGTCCCGTAACGGGGATTCGGTCGTTGGGCAACGGCCTGAAAGCGCGGTGCTTGCGTCCTTGCCTAACTCCGCTTGTGCAATGCCGGTGAAAAAGAGGGCGGTATCCGAAGGAGGCAGCAGTGCCAACTTCTCGATCGTGGTGGTGTAGTCGCCAGCGCCGTACGCCTGCATGGCCTCATCCAGGGTAACGTGCGGGTCGCCCTCGGCGACATGAACACGGGCAGCGGGGATTCTTGCACGGCATAGCGTTCCGCCAGCGCGGGAAGGGATGACTTCGTTTGAAGCAAGTACCACGCGCCTCCGCTCAAGAGCAGCACAACGGCGGCCGCAGCGGCCCAATTCCACGCTCCGCGCATCCCGCTGCCTTTCAGCGCCGTACGGTCACATGGCGCGCTCCCGTTCGTGAACACATCGAACAACGCCTTCGCGCGTTTCACGGTACCGCGCGAGTTGTTCAACCAAGGGTGGATCCGTGCGCAGTCGTTGCTCGAACGCATCGCGCTCCGCTCCGCTCATGCGCCCTTCCGCGTACGCCTCGTTCCGCTCAATATCCTGATCTTCAGAGCACATGGAAAGAGAACAAGATCACACAACTCCGCACAATCAACATGGACAGTTTCTTGAGGCCTTCGTACTTCATCTTCTTCGCCACGTCCGCATTATTGTAGCCCATGATCGTGGCGACCTCCTGCATGGACCGCTCCTCGAAATAGTATAGACGGAGTACTTCGCGCTGGCGTTCGGTCAATCGGGCGAGCCCTTCGCGTATCAGGGCACGGTTGTGTTCTGATTCGAACATGGCATCCACTTCCGGTTGCTCCGCTAACGCATTTGAATTGATCGCTTTCAATGAATTGGTCAAATTGGACTTTCGAGAGCGTAAGAATTTCAAGCTCTGGTTGCGTCCCACGGCATACAGAAAGGTGGATGGCTCACAATCGATATCGAGACCATGAACTTTTCCATTGCGGATCGCAAGGGCGGTCACCGACTCCTGATAGATGTCCTCGGCATCGGCCTTGGAGATACCAAATCGATCTTGCACCCAACGCAAGAATGGTTTGCGATGTCGCCGATAGAGGGTTAGGATCTCCGGGTCGCCGTCCTGAGCAATGTTCGAAAATGAATGCCGCTCCAACTTCCAAGCGACCAGCAGGAAGCCGACCATGGCTCCCGCACGGATCCCGTACCCGATGACCTCATCGAAATGGACCTGATCCGCACCCCCACCAAGCATGCCGCCACCGGCCATGTACCCCAACACCCGCTCACGTTGTACGGAATGGGATAGTGCTTCTGCCCCCACGCGTAGCTGATCACGGCCATGCCCGCGTAGCACGCCAGCGTGGCCCAAGCGCTGCCCATGTAGCCGAGCACGGGGATCAACGCGAAGTTGAAGGCGATGGTGATGGCCGCACCGATGATGGCGATAGTGCCTCCGACACGCGTGCGGTCGGTGAGCTTGTACCACACGCTCTGGTTGTAGTAGATGCCGAGGAAAACGTTGGCCAGCATCAGTATCGGCACCACGCGGAGGCCTTCATGGTAGGCCGGGTTCGGGATGAACCACTTGAACAGGTCGAGGAAGAGCATCACCACCAGAAAGGCGCTCATGCACACCGCCACGAAGATGTTCATGATGCGGGCGAAGGTCTCGCCGCTGTTCTTCTCCTTTGCGTGGCTGAAGAAGAAGGGCTCGGCACCCATGCGAAAGGCCTGGATGAAGAGCGTGATCAGTACCGCCAACTTGTAGCACGCGCCATAGATCCCGATCTGCGCGTCGGCGATGCCTTCGGGCAGTAGGTACTTCAGGACCGCGTCCGGTCGGCGGTCTCGTTCACCATGCCCACAAGCTAGCGATGGCCAATGGCCAGGCGAAGGCGCGCATGGGCCGCAACAAGTTTCTGTCGAACTGTGCGAAACGTGGCCATTGCGGCACGAGCAGCAGGAACTTCACGACGCTCGCGATGAGGTTGATCAGGAAGACATGCCCCACGCCGATGCTCGGGTCCATCGGCATGCGGTACGCGAAGAAGTAAAGGCTCAGCGCCACCGTGACACCGATGTTCGTCATGTTCACGGCCGCGGAAACGCCACGGTCGCTCCTCGTGACGCAGTCGCGCCATCGGGATCGCCGTCAGCGCATCGAGGCCGAGGGCGAGCGCGAGCATCCAGACGAGTTGCCCGTGTTCCGGGTAACGCATGGCCGCCGCGATGGCATCCGGGAAAAGCGCGGCGACCAGCATAAAGGGTAGCGCGATGCCCGCGACG
>JADJKO010000005.1 GCA_016705955.1 Flavobacteriales bacterium | reverse complement strand
GCAACATCACGCTGCTCGCGGAGGATGTCCATCGCGTATCCGTGTTGCATGTGATCGGATGCCGGCGGCCTTGCCGAGCAATGTCGCCGCACTGGGAACGCACCTTGCGCCGGTTGGAGGCGAACGATGTGCAGGTGAAGCGGGATAGCCTGTTGCGCCCGCCTCGCGAAGCCAAGCCCCGATACGCTCACGTGGAGCGGCCCTGAGCAAACGGTCGTCGTGAATGGAGAGGCGGTGGTGGTGGAACCGCATCCGATGGGTTGGTCGTGTATGCTGTATCGCACTGAAGCCGCCACCCGCGGTGGCGAGGACCATCCATTGGCCGATGCGTCAGCGACTGGACGTGCAGCCACTGAACGCCACGGTGCACTTCGGATGGGATCCACGCATCGCTTGTCATCACCAACGCCATCACCGATGCGGCGATCGAATAGCACACAGCGGATCGGGCTGGTGCCGTGGCTCATTGCCATGGTGATGAAGCGCCGCATTGCTCGTGGTCCTGTTCCGGTGGCTGGAACCGGTGCGTAGTGCAAGCGTCGGTCGCTTCGAGATAGGAACGATGGAACTCGTCTCTATTCAAGTGGTTCGATATCGCGGATACGGGATCATGTACGGCGATACCGGATACGTTCAAGAAGCTCACAGGGAACACCTGTATCACCAACGAGACCGGACCTGGTTGGGATGCGCAGTTCTTCGTGGCCAAGTGACTGCCCGGACTCTGTGAAAGTGCGCCGGTTGCGCTCCACGGATGGCGGTTGGGTGGTCAAGTTCGAACGCGAACGGCCGTTTCACGCACAACGGCATATCGTCTTGATGCCAGCCGATGTTGCCAGCATCCGGGCGAAGTACCTCGAGATCCTTGCGCACGAACTGGGACTGGTCACGCCGGAGATCTCCTTCGTTCGTGTGATCGCCTGCGGGCGGGACCTCGGGATCCATTTGAAGGAGGAACGGATCGATGCGGACTTTCTGGAGAAGCAAGGACTGGCAGGTGCAAGCCTCTTCGAGCAAGGTCATGATCCGCGCGTCCGGATAAATCTGTTTCCCCGCATTCGAGGATGATACGCTTGCTGGTCCGGTCTTGCATAATTCCCTGCGGATGGCCTACGCGGATCACGGCGGAGGGCGCGGCACCGTTGTCCTACATCGTTGTTCATAAGGCAGGCATCCGGCCGTTTGCTGATGCTCTGGCTTGAACACGGCCCTGCCGCCTTCAGAAAGTGAACAGGTCTTCGCATACGACTGGTCCAAGGGCCGGGTCGTTCCCTTATACCGGCTTTGGAAGTGCATTGGTCGATGGAGCGAATGGTGCGCCGGTGATGATGGATGGACTTTCGGGGATGATGCTGGAGTCCGACGTTCCGCGACGGCTTCAGCAAGCGCCGCGAACAATTTGCTGGAGGAACGTTGGCGGTTGAAGGAGGAACGCTTCCAGGCGATGGATCGCCTGGTTGCCGATAGGCCAATGGCGGGTCCCTTTCGTGCGCGATCCATCGCGCGAGGGATCGAGGATTCGTTACTAGAATGATCGCCTCGATGATGCATGCATGGAATGCCTTGCAGCAAGCTCGTGCGCTACGCAGGCGCAGAGGCTTTTGATGACGGCGCAGGGAGAGTGCGCTATTGGCCCACGCGACGACCCACGGATCATCGATGGGATGCGCGGCTCCGGACGAAGGCACGAGGTTGAAGGTGATACGCTCGTCTTCCCGCGCGGCCGGTACGGCACATTGAAGAGGACCTGACCATTCCATACGGCCATCCGGTGGTGATCGAGGAGCAGGCGCGCGTTTCGAGATCGCCAGCCGGGAAGAGCGTGGTGATCCGAGGCCCGCTGGATGTGCGCGGCACGACGCGCAACCAGTCTTCGTACGTCCCAAGGATGACAATACGCCGTTCGGAACATTGCTGTGGTCGTGATGGAACCACGCGGTGTTCCATCACCGGACTTCAGTGTGAGCGGTGGGGCGAGGCGCGCGTGAATGGCGTGTACTTCTCCGGCCAGTTCGCGATGCACAACGGCGCGCGGACGATTCGCTGAGAAGGACTGCATCATCGCGGAGTCGTATGGAGGGATGCGGTGAATATCAAGGGTGGGTCGGTCCTGCTTGAACGATGCGTGTTCGAGGATGGCTTCGCCGATACGGTGGATCTGGTCGATGCACCGGAAGGCTGAACGGCTGTGTCTTCCGCAGTGGAGCGCCGGGATTCCAACGGAGATGGTCTGGACGTGAGCGGTTCACGGATCCCTTGGTAACGGAGTGCGTTCATCCGGATGATGGACAAGGGATCGAGTGTGGGGGGGCCAATGATTTGCTCGTTCGTGGATCCCGCTGAAAGCAACCGACTTGCACTGGCCGCCAAGGATGCCAGCATCGCTTACGTGGAAGGAAATATATCTTCTGAGAAAATCTTATCATCTTCGGGGCCTACCGGAAGAAACCGATCGCTGGCGAGGCACGCGTGATGCGCTATGCGAAGACGAATGCAGCGGCAATGAGGAGCAGGAACTGGACGGCCTCTCCGCTGCAATGGTGCCGAAGAGGGAAAGTACTGGGCGCGGACGTGATCGGATGTTCGCCAAGGATTGATGGGCGGAAGGTGAAAACGCGATGCCGGAGGCGTTCATCACCGCGATACTGTGCCCACTTCTGTGCACTCTTCCGGTGGGGCCTTCACCAGCGGATAGAGCACGGCATCCGGCCGTTCAAGGAAATTCACGGCAGCGATACGGCCCTCCACCATATCCACCGGATGCGGCACGAAATGATTCATTATCCACGAAATAGCCGGTCATGTCCGTGCCGGTCACCTGGTCGAAGTGGATGCTATCCGCCTTGGACAGCAGGAAGGCATCACGCTCCACGAAGAGCCGATGTGCCGCGCCATTGCGCAATTCGATCCGGATGTGCTGTCGTGATACGATCGGTTCCACTTCACAGAACCGGAAGTTGGAACATGCGGATCGGGCTATCCGCATCGCTGTAGATCCGGTATCGCACACCGTTGCAGGTCGTTCTTGAAGAAGCGCACATGACGGCGCGCAAGGATCCATACGCGCATCCGGTGCACTTGTTCCTGTTGCTTCAGGATTTGCGTGAAAGCGAATCGCCATTACCCAAGTGCAGTGTGTCCTCGCCCATGCGCATTTCCAACTCCGCGCGACCGGTGATGCGTACTCTTCCTCATCGAACTCGTTGTACCGACCCACTTCACCCATTACGCGCATCTCACCGCTGCTATCCGAGACGACCACATGGCCCCAGCCTGCAGTCCTGACCCGACTTGCGGTCGCGAATTGCGAACTGTCGCCCTCCAACAACCGGCCTTGAAACCAGCACGCTGGAGCGCCGCGTGAATCGCTTGCGTGTTCCGTCCGCGTGTTATGCTCGCCGCACTGGCGTGTTGATCGCCCGTGCGGTAGCAGGTGATCGTGGTCGGTCCCGAGAACTCGCTCACTCCGCTGGAAGTGATGTAGTGCATGGTATCGCTCACGATACGTGGTCCGGATGATCCAAAGCGCACGTTCGGCTGAAGATGAACCGCTTGGTGTCCGCGAAATAGGAACCGGCTTGGCTGGTGAGCGTATTGCCTTCCTTCTGGCTCACGATGGCCACCGTTGGCATAGATGCGCCTGTCGCGTGCGGAGGTTGTATTCCAGTGATGGGGGTGCTCAATTCCGTCGAACGGTCACGCATGCGGACCCGTGCCTTCCAGCCGGGCAAGGCGCTCTTTACCCGTTGTACTTGCTTCAGCCGATCGGCATCCGCATACGGCGGAGTCTCTCCTTGTTCGATATGGTCACGTGGCGAAACGCATCCACGCGCTGGTCCTCGTACCCAGGTACGCACTGTCACATTGCATCACAGCATCCCGGCGTGCTTGAAGCGGGCGTTTGCCCTTCAACCGTTGCGCGGGGGGGGTGCGCGGTCGTAGCGCCACTCATCGGCGTTCAGGGATCCCCAGGCGACCTTGCGCATGTTGGATTGCGCTGTTCCCCGGATCGGGAGCGAAGCAGGAAGAAGGAAGGAACCAGGTAGCGGAGGGCGTGATGCAAAGGGTGTACCACGGCCGAGCGTGGAAGCGAACTTGCATCAGTTCATGGATACGCCTGGCAGTCGTCGCATCTGGCGGTAGTGCGTGCTCAGGGTCTCCAACAGGTTCCGGATGTGTGCTCTTCGGAACGCAAGGTCTCCACCACCGATCTCCCTTGTTCTGTGCGCGCAATACCATCACGCCATAGACCGCCGTGAAGCGGACTCCACCACGCCTGCTGGATGAACGCCCGCATGCTGTTGCACCGCACCGGATGCCTGGTTCGGCCCCTTGGCAACGAAGGCATCATGCTCCTGAAGGGTCATCCAATACTTCCGTCAAGGTCCGGTGCAGGAACTCCAATTCGTTCATCACCTCTTCCGCCCCGCTCAAAATGACCGTATCGCTCGATGCCCTGTTCACGCATGGCGGTGACGATGCCTGCGTACCAATCGCGCATACCGGCCCCGAAACCTCATCCCGCCTCACATGGGTGCGACGAGTTGCTTCTCCACCTTCCTCATGTCGAGGTCGGCGGCGCGCATCAGGTCCTCAAGTGCCTGATGCCGATGACATACCCGGCGATGTTCTCCTCGCGTCGCTTCTGCAGGTGGATCAGCTACTGCTACTTCTTTGTGGCCTTCCTGCGCGATGCCGGGCGTTCAATCCGTTCACCAGGTCGCGATGTGATGTCCAGGCCCTTGTTGCCCACCCGATCGTCCACCGCTCTGGATGCTGAGGATGTAATCGTAGCCTGCGGTGGTATTGTACGTGTTCACCCAATCCTCCAACTCCTTTTCGATCTCCTTCAACATATCGTTCTCCAGACGGGCCATGCGCTCCCTCGCGCCTGCATGCCTTGCAGGTCGGCCATCCAACTTGCGCACCTCCGCTTCATCCTTCTCGATGGACTTGGGTGCTGTAAGTGCGGTCCTTCTGCATTTCAGCTCCTGTAGGCTACCGTCGTTGGGCCTTTTCCTCCTTCCTGCAATTCCGGTCTCCACCCGGCGCGCCTCGCTGGTGAACCGGCCGTTCTTCTCGCTTGATCGATTCATAACCGGCCCGGAAACTGTCCCTGTGGAAGTACGCGATGCAGGCTTCCTGCCGGCGCCGGTGTCTGATGTCGGCCATGGTCACTTCGGTCCCCAGCGACGTGCTGTCCTCGTCAGGGATCGCAGCGGTTGCCGGACCGTTTGGCGTGCGGAGGAGTCCCCACGCCGGGGCTGTTAGTGCAACGTTCCAGAGGACATGCGATCGTGCTTTTCTTTGGACATGAGGAAGTGCTGATGTACGCTGCCTTCAGGTGAAAGGAAGGGCCGCGGAAGCTAGCCGTTCAGGAAAATGCGTCAGTGCTCACCACTTGAAGCGGGAACGGTAGGCTTGTGTCCCAGCGCCGCACCATCAGTGGTACACCCCATCACTGAGTTACTCCACCGGGCCAGCTTCAGTGTTCCATTGATTTCGCGATGCTGCTTTCTGCTGCCAAATCAGCCGTGCATCCAACATTTCACGATCCCACCTCCCGCAGGCAATCCTTGGATCACGAGAGATCACGTCGCCGGGTTCGGGGAAAGGGATGACATCATCCGTCCCGAGGTCATCGCATCCCCATAGGTATGGTTCTCACGCGGCGGTGTCGTTCGTGGCAGTGGCATGTCCAGCCATGCTCGTCCGCGCGCCGACAGTTCTTAAGGTCATATCTCGGCCGTCGGGACGAAGTGGCTGCCGGGTGTGACGAGCGTGGTTTGTTGTCCAGGGTTCACCGCCGTGCCACGCAATTCCCCTGTGGTGTCGAACCGTTGCCGTAACGGTAGTTCACGCTGAAGCTGCTCGCGGGTTGGTTGCCGAAACGGGTAGGTGGTGGCCCAGGCGACTGCGGTCATGCCGTGCCGATGTCCTGCCCGTCGGCCGGCCGGTGGAGGCCGTGCAGCCCACATCGGTACGCCGTGTCGTGGTGCGCAGGCGAGGCCGAGGAAGAAGTCCTGGTTCTCGCGGTCGCGGTATTCGGCCCCAGCCATCGAATCCCTCGCCCAGCCCCGCGAGGAGAACGGTGGGAGTGATGTCCACGGCGATGTTGATGTTCCTGCACCGATCGCGTGTACCGCACGCACACGCCACCGGTGGTGATGTCGTCCGGGTTCAACAACCTGATCACCTGATCGCCGGTAGCACTTGCCCCGCGGCGGGGACCAACACCGGATCCAGCAAGGTCCCGGGAAGGCCGTTCTGGCCATCATCATCATGCACCTTCATGGTACTTTAACGAGGCCGGTGTTGGACACGATGCGCACCGTGGTGGCCGTAGCTAAGCCGGATAGGCGGTTTTTGATGTACATCGCCACGCCGCCATTACCGCCGTTCCAGCTCAAGCCCGCCGAGAGGTCGTCCTGCGCGCCGGTGAATTTCAGGTCGTGCGTGGGGGTGCCGTGTCCACCACGACGAGCTCCTGGGTACGTGTATTGTTGGTGGTGACCGCCTCGTTGGCAATGCCGCTCACCGTAGAGACTTTGAATCGATGGGTCCCGGCCGGGTTTGGTGTCCCACAACGGCGGGAAGTTCACGACCGTGTCCAAGCCAGGAATGATGTTGCCGATGACCTGCTGTGCAGTGGTCGATCGCCGGTCACACCGGTGCTGTTGGACAGATGTAGCCGCGGGGCGATCCCGGTGAGGTTCGGTATTACCGTTCTTTCGCCGCCGCCGCAATCAATCTGGAAACGATGCCCCGGAGGGGCCAGAGATGCCACCGCGTCATCGGATCGGTGTTCCGGATGGAATGCCATCAGCACGACCAATGAACTCCCAGGCGGAGGCGTGTACTGGAGTGCGTAATTCGCTACCGGATAGACGTCGTTGGAGTGCTGCAGTCGATCTACCCGCCACGCTCTCCTGATGCCCATGCCCAGTTCGTTGTCAGCCTGAACCCGTCTCCGTTCCTGGATCCCCACGGTGATGACGCCGTTCGGCTTGTCCAGGTGATGCTCTGAAACTGTTGCTGCCGGTGTACGTGGGAGCCAGCGGCGACCAGAACGGGACGCCCACCAGGAGATGACGTGGAACCAAAATATCATACATAGCATCGGCCTTGGTTGCCGACCCCCGAAGAAGGTCATGTCCCGCGTCATGCCGCTGGTGAAGTCGTTCACACCACCGCTCGTGGGGATGGCGGGAAGGGCGAGGGCGAGGTGTCCCCGTTGAAGGCGCGTGTACACCGTTGCTGCCCCCCCAGATGTTCTTGCGCAGTGCCGTCAAGAACGGCATATCCGTCGCCATTACGAAAGCTGCCCAACGACATTGTCACGCGTCCCCCAAGCCCAGACCGCCGGTCCCGGTGGTGGTGATATCGATCCAGTTGTACACCGGACCGTCCGGTTCGAGGTGGTCCTTCCGCCGGTATAGCCGTGGGTATCGGGACCGCCGCTGGCAGCATGTAGCACTGTTCCAACGAGAAGGGATGCTGAGGTTGGGTAGTGGGTTTGACCATGGTGAAGGGCTTGATGATGGCACCAAGATATCCGTTCAGTCCATCCGAACCAGACACAGTGGCCATGCTGCTCTCACCCCATAGGAAGCAATCTGGGCGGATCGATCCCGTCTGCAGGTCTCGGGGATCTGATCACTGGTGTTCCTCGGTCGGGGCTTCAGGCAGGATATCGCCTCCCATGCGTCGTGCAGCGCGAGCACGAGGGGTGAAAAGGCGACGCCTGAAAGGGTGGTGGCATCTGGCGGTCTTCGGTGCTCCCCAGTACGCATCCATTTCCGCCAAGGTGTCTGCCCAGCACGCGGCCCATCCTCTGGCTTTCGCGTTCGGGGTATTGGCGGCTGGGGATTTCCGGTTGGTGCGCTCCAGCGCTTCATCCGGATGTTCGAAACGCGCGTAGTTCACCAGGGCTGAGAGCACATCGCCGAGTTCCGGTCGGCCTGGTGACGATCCGTGCTGTCCACCTCGTGCTTCAGTTCCTCCAGTTCCTCCTGCACTTTCTCCCACCTACACTTCCTGGCGGTGTTCCCAATCCGAAAGCGAACCCCACGCGCCTTGTCCTGGCTGCGGATCGCCTTCACCATGCCTTTCGGCAGCCCGCGCGGTACAACCTTCCAGCACACGCTCTTCTCACTCGCCATCCTTCGCTTTTTCGGACAGCGGATCCTTTCCCAGTTGGCTTTCACATCATCTGCGAGCGGTCATCGATCCTTCTCTCGCAACTTGTCCCGTTACGGATCACCCATGTGTGTGTGGATGCGTGAGATGAAGCTTCTCGCAGATCCCGTTCAACCATCGGTGATGCCGAACGCGCCTTCTCCTTGCCAGGGATGCGCGCAAGGAAGACCATGTGCAGGATGAGGTCGCCGAGCTCCTTCTTCACGCCGTCGAGGTCGTTCTCCAGGATGGCGTCGCCGAGTTCGTAGGTCTCCTCGATGCGTGAGCGGGCGCAGGGTCTCCATGGTCTGCTTCCTGTCCCACGGACATTGCTCGCGCAGTTCATCCATGATGGTGAGCAAGCGTAGGAAGGCGGTAGCGCGGGGGTCCATGGTGCAAGGTGCATGACACCGGGGAAGACAGGACCGCTTCACGCGGGATTACCTTCGGGCCTCAAGCCATTCGCAACGGCAGGATCGGCGTTCTCGGTACAGGCATGGTCGGCAAGGTGCTGGCAAGTGGTTTCCTCAAGCACGGACACGAAGTGATGATCGCCACGCGCGATCCGAACAAGGTGGCCGATTGGTTGGAAATGAACCCGAAAGGCCGTGTGGGTAGCCATAAGGAAATGGGCGCTTGGGCGGACCTGGTCGTTCTCTCAAGCAAGGGCACTGCGGCCGAGGATGCGATCGGCCTTTGTCGTGCGTTGGATCTGGAAGGGAAGACCATCATCGATACCACCAACCCGATCGCGGATGCGGCACCGACCAACGGTGTGCTGCACTACTTCACCGATTTGGAGGAGAGCTTGATGGAGCGCTTACAACGCGCATTGCCGGGAGCACACTTCGTGAAAGCCTTCAACAGTGTGGGCAACGCATACATGGTGAACCCGGATTTCAAGGGTGTGAAGCCCACCATGTTCATCTGCGGGAACAACGACGAAGCAAAGCAGGAAGTGCGCGTGATCCTGGACCAGTTCGGCTGGGAGACGGATGTAGGTGGAGTGGAAGGCGCGCGAGCGATCGAACCACTCTGCATCCTCTGGTGCATGCCCGGATTCAACCGGAACCAGTGGACACACGCGTTCAAACTACTGAAGGCCTAGCGCCATTACGAACAACCAGCAACAACCAACGAACATGGCCATCAATCGCAGAGCGACCGCGAACTGGAAAGGAACGGGCAAGGAGGGATCCGGAACCGTGAGCACCACCAGCGGCGCACTCGACAACACACCGCATTCTTTCACACCGCTTCATAAGCAGGGACGGGAAGGCCGGCGCGAACCCGGAGGAACTCGTCGCCGCTGCACACGCGAGTTGCTTCACCATGAAACTGAGCTTTGTGTTGGGCGCTGCCGGATTCACCGCGGATCTGCTGGAATGCACCGCTACAGTGACCATGGATAAAGTGGGCGATGGCAATGGTGTGGTCGGCATCCACTTGGAGCTGAAGGGAAGCGTTCCGAACATCTCCGCCGAGCAGTTCAAGACCTGCGCTGAGGAGGCGAAACTGGTGCCCCATCGGCCAGTTGTTGAAAAGCGTGCCGATCGCTCTCTCCGCAGCGCTCGTGTGATCAGTTCGGCAACGGATCCTATATTGTGGCTCATGACCGGGATCATCCTCTTCCTCGGGAGCAATCCCAGCATACTGGCGCTGGCGCAGTACCACATCAGCCGTGCGGGCTATCAAGCCGAAGGCTTCCTTGGTGAAGATGCGGTGATCCAGCGCTTGAACGCGGGTGGTGTGATGCTGTTGATCCTCGGACCCGGAGTGGAGGATGATACACGGGTACACATGCGCACCTATTGCCACGAGCACGCGATCAAGTTGTTGGAGCATTATGGTGGCCCCGGTGCATTGCTGGAAAGTGTGGAGACCGTGCTGAACTGAGCGCCCGGCCGCATACCAAGGCAGCAACGCCTCCGTTACATTGCCGCCCCTCCATGCGCGTCCTCCTTTCATTCGTTGCTGTTCTCCCGTTCCTGGCGGCCTTCGCGCAGACCACCGGTGTGGTGCGGGGAACGGTGCGCGGTGAGGCGGGTGCCACGCTCCCAACGCCAACGTGCTCGTGGTGGAGACCCGCACAGGTGTGGTCGCCGATGAGCATGGTCGTTACCGCTTGGAAGTACCCGATGGCCGCAGCTACACCATTCGCTGGAGCTATTCCGGCATGCTGGCGTACGAGGAGGAGGTGATCCTGGAGCGCGGCGAGGAGCGCGTGATCGATGTGAAGTTGCGCAGCACCACCCTGGGGACGGTGAACGTGGAAGCGCAACGTACACAACGCGAGACCGGTGTGGAGCGCATCGACCCGCGCAATGCACGGTTCAATCCATCTCCGCTCGGCGGGATCGAAAGCCTGCTCACCGGACAGATGGGTGTGGTGATGCGCAATGAACTGAGCAGCGGCTACAGCGTGCGCGGCGGCAATTTCGATGAGAACCTGGTGTATGAACGACATCGAGGTCATCGCCCCTTTCTGGTGCGCGCAGGCCAACAGGAAGGCCTCAGCTTCCGAACCCGGACATGATCGAGCGCATCCAGTTCAGCGCGGGAGGTTTCGAGGCGAAGTACGGCGATAAGATGAGCAGTGTGCTGGACATCCACTACAAGCGGCCCACCTCCTTCGCTGGTACAGCCATGGCCAGCTTGCTCGGTGGCTCGTTCCAACTGGAAAGCGCCATGCTGAAGAAGCGCCTGCGGCAGAACACGGGCTTCCGTTACCGGACGAATCAACTCCTGCTCGGCGGCGGCGATACCAAGGGCAGTACCGCCCGGTGAATACACCGACCTACAGACCTACTGGACCTACGACCTGAAGGACAATGTGGAGGTCGGCTTCCTCGGCCTCTGTTCGCAGAACCGGTACAGTGTGATCCCCAGAACCGCACCACCGAATTCGGGCCATTCAATCAAGCCTTGCAATTTTCACCGTGTACTTCGATGGCCAGGAGAAGACCGCTTTCGATACCTACTTCGGCGCGCTGAACGTGAATGTACACTCGGGCAAGGACCTGCTATTGAAGTTCCAGTCCAGCGCGTACCGCACCACGGAGACCGAGCGCTTCACCATACAAGGCCAATACCGTCTGGGTGAATTGGAACGCGACCTCGGCAGCGACCAGTTCGGTGAAGTGGTGCGCGACCTCGGTGTGGGCACCTTCCTGAACCACGCGCGCAACCAGCTCGAAGCGACCGTCTTCACGGTGGCACACAAGGGCTATTTGCAATTGCCCAACAGCTATTTACATGGGGTGTGGATGCGAAGTCGGAGACGATCAGGGGACAAAGCTGAATGAATGGTCCCTGGTGGACAGCGCCGATTTCAGCGTGCCGCTGAATACCGGCGAGAACCTCGCGCTCAGCTACGCGCTGAAGAGCACGTTGTCCATGGAAAGCATACGGGCCAGCGCCTACCTGCAGAACACGTGGCGGTGGGAGCGTGGCAACGATCGTTGGTGGTCGGTGGTGGCCGGTGCCCGTGCGCAGCACTGGACCTACAACGGACAAACGGTCGCCAGTCCGCGCGCGCTATATCTCACCTTCCATCCGGGTTGGAAGAAGGTCCTGCCATCGGGTACCGTCATTGATCCGACTGCAGCTTCTGGCTTGCGGGCGGACTCTACTACCAGCCGCCGTTCTACCGCGAGGTGCGAAAGTTCGATGGCACCTTGAATCCGGACATCAAGGCGCAGCGCAGCATCCACGTGCTGTTGGGCATGGACCGCTGGTTCGAGATCCGGGAGCGCCCGTTCAAGTTCAGCACGGAGGCCTACTACAAGAAGATGGATGACCTGATCCCTACGAAGTGGACAACATCCGCATCCGCTACGGCACCAACAACGCGTACGGCTGTGCGGCTGGCATTGATGCGAAACTCGCCGGGCAGTTCATCGAGGGCGTGGACAGTTGGATGAGCATCGGTGTGATGAGCGCGCGTGAGAACCTGAGGGGCGATTTCTACTACTGGCGCTTCAACGCGGCAGGGGATACCATCTATCCGGGCTTCACCCCGACCAAGTGGCGGTGGACAGTTCACGCGTGGAACCGGGCTTCATTCCGCGCCCTAGGATCGACGCGAGAACGTGGCCATGTTCTTCCAGGACGAAATGCCGCGCTGGCCCACCTTCAAAGTACCTTTGAACCTCGTCTTCGGCACCGGACTCCCTTTCGGTCCGCCGAACTTCAACCGCTACGCGGATACGTTGCGCACGCAGATCTATCGCCGCGTGGACATCGGTTTCAGCAAGCAGTTCCTCGGCGCCAAGGACCAGAGCACGCGCGGCTGGCGCAAACGTATCGATAAGTTGTGGCTCACCGCCGAGGTCTTCAACCTGCTCAACATCAACAACACGATCTCCCACACCTGGGTCACCGATGTCACCGGCCGCCAGTACTCCATCCCGGACTACCTCACGCCGCGACGGTACAATTTGAAGTTGATCGCGTGGTTCTGACGACCGTGATGTGGTGAAATGCGGCCGCAGATGGCGCGGATAACGCAGATGAACTCAGCGGTGGGTCCATCCGCAGATCTCGCAGATGGACCTGCCTACCGGCAGGCACCTCGATTTCATGTGTTCGCGAGCGGTAGCTCGCGTTATCTGCGCCATCTGCGGATCGGTTGCGTACGTGTGGATTCGGGGCTATCCGCGACATCCGCGAAATCTGCGGCTGGATCCCTCTTCCGATTATCCTTGCTGTATGGATCCGTTCGAACTCCGCCCGTTCCGCATGGAGGATCTTTTCTCCTTGGTGAAGTACGCCAACGATCCCTTCGTGGCGGATCGCCTCACCGATGCATTTCCGCATCCGTACACCGAGGCGCACGGACGCGCTTTTCTGGAGCGGGTCATCGGCGCTTCACCCACGACGCACAGGGCGATCGTGGTGAATGGAGAGGCTTGCGGGGCGGTTGGCTTGCATGCCCAAGCCGATGTATGGAAGCGCAATCTCGAACTCGGCTATTGGCTGGCACGGAAGTACAGTGGCCAAGGCATCATGACGGACGCGATCACCGGGATGGTCGAGTTCGGTTTCGCGCAATACCCGGAGGTCGATCGGATCTTCGCTAGGCCCTTCGGCAGCAACATCGCTTCGCAGCGCGTGCTGGAGAAGGCGGGCTTCACCTTGGAAGCGAAGCTCATCGGCACCATGGTGAAGAAGGGCAGGGTGGAGGACGAGTTGATCTATGCGGTTCGGCGATGAGGACGAGAAGATCCAACTCGTTGCGGATTGCCTTATTGCAGAATGATCCGTGCGTGCACGTTCGTTCCGCTCACTACGCATTCATATGGACCTGGGGAAAGCGAGGAGATATCCAGATCGCCCGGCGCGAACGCACGAAGTACAACACGGCCGGAGTGGTCGAGTATTTCAACCGGTGCTGGCTGGGTCCCGTTCAATTGAAGTGTAATACGCCCGTCAGTAGGTACGGGAAACGCGCGGAGGTATGCCAGCGGCTTTGCAACGGAGGTAACTGTTGTTGTTCCGCAGGAGAGCGTTGCACTCAACTCCGGAGTACGATCAGCAAGTGGGATCGGGACCACTGTGATCGTTGGTGGTGTGACCGAAACGGGTGTCAATGGGAGCGTGCTAACGGATACAAAGGCAGGTCCACCACTGGTTAGTATGTTGCTCCGACCACACGGTACCCCATTCTCACCAAGTTCCGCGATCTTATGCCCTGAGATGACGTAGCGTCCGGGGAATGCAGTACCAGTGAGTCCGCTCAGAAGGTGCATGTTGCATGGAGCCTGACAGTCAGACCGGGCTATTAGTTCACCGGTCGATGAAAATCCATTGATCTCCTCATCGAAAAGATCAAAGGTCTGAATGGTTGAATAGTCCCCGGTTTGCAGTTGGATAAGATGTCTCATTTCCATACCTGTGGTCTGTAGTGAGGACCCTCGACACCAGAGCACATTTCCTTCATCGTCCAAGTGCATCATGTAGGCATAATAGTAGATGCCAGGTATTTGATTGTCCATAGCATTAATGATGCACGTATAACCGCCATCCTGTGCTTGCACAATGCTAGAAACTCCTGAATATCCAACTCCCCCTGGTATGGGGACGTAGTACTTCTTCATCCAGAGCGCTCCTGTCGGGCCGATACGTGCGATCACTGCGTGGAATACACCTTCCCAAGACGTCGCCCCAGCGACTACGTGCTCCGACGGAGCATCGGTAGCACAAACAGCGACGAAGCTCCATAGATCATTCTGGGTGTTCGAGATCGCAATGTTCCCTATCGCCGTTCCATCCGCACCGACTACCACCCGATGGAGCAGTGGACCTGCACTGGCAAAGGCGACAATGCTATCCTCGCTAGGGAGCGCCACACCGAAAGATCCAGTGCCCATACCATCATACTTGTTGCACCAAGTTATTTCGCCCTCGTCAGTCAAGCGCATAAGACTAGCTCTGTTGAATCCGGCATCATACAAGATGCCATTCATGATCAAACCATCCACCGTCGTCGTGGATGAGACAAAGGTCCAAGTTCCCGGTGCCGCAAGGCGCGTCGTTGCAACTGGTGTCAGAGTCCAATCACTGCCAGCAATGGCGGTCTCCAAGTAGACGCTATCAATTGGTGGGCTGCCGAATGGTCTCCTACACACAACTAGCCGGTCGCCATTGCCAATGTCTGTCAGAGACACCGGAAAACTCGCTCCAAAGTCCACAATGGCCTGACTGCTCACCGATAGTGGCAAAGCAAGCGCGAGAACGAACAAGCTCCAGTACAAGGGATCAAGCGAAGACGAGATTCCCGAAGAGGTTAGCGCTTGAGCCGTGCGTATGAAATTCTCATTGGCCATGGTGCATCGGTATGTGTTCGATAGACGACCAGCACTTGAAAAGGTGGCGCAACAGCGAAGGTAAGATCGAGCACAGGACTTGCACGCTCATAAGGCGCAGCCGTGTCGAGGACGAACCGATCTACGCCGTGCGGCGGTCCTAGTCCTTCACGAACCGGAAGGTTTGCATGCTCGGACCGCTTTCGATCCGGAGGATGTACGTTCCGGGCAAGAGATCCGCGATCGCAAATGTTGGGCGGCTTGGTGCGAGCCGATCGATGCGGACGATCCGGCCGCTGATGTCGTATACGCTCACGCTGCACGTCGAACAATCAAGTCCACCGATCGTGATGCGGTCGCTCGCCGGGTTGGGTGATGGTGATGCGTTCCCGAGAAGCGTGATCCATGAACGTGGTGCTGATGTCCCCGAAGATCCGTTCGAAGTTCTCTGCGTAACTGTTCGCGCCGTTGCACGCGCTGGCTGCATCCCAGTTGATGCTCCACGTCATCATGCCGCGTAGCATCGGGTAGCCGCCTGGTTGCACAAGCGTGTACGAACCCGGTTGGGTTCCGGTGCCGAGCAGGTACTCCACCGCCGCGCGAACGGTGGTGGTGTCCGTGTACCCACCACCGGCCGCACTGGCACATGCCGGCAAGCCGATCGCGACGTGTTGCGGTTCAAGCCCGATGAAGTTCCCTCCGCTGGTCGGAAATCCCTGGATCACGGCTTCCACTTGGCTCACGATGAAATCCGCTGTGCCTTGCGCGTAAATGCCGCCATCTATGCCGTACATGCTCCCGCTGTTGTACAACTGCACGTGCAGGATGTCGATGCGATCACGCAGTGCGTGGATCACCGGCAGGTACGCACCCCAGATCCCGCCGAAGGCGCTTTGTCCGCCTTGCACGAAGGCCGTCTCCGGTGCCATGGTCAGCATCATCGGCACGCCGTGCGTGAGTTCGAAGTCATCCGCCATCCCTTCGATCGCATCGATCGAGCGCAGCAGTGGTGCATCCACCGGCGCAGCAATGGACCCGCCGCTGATGCTCACCGACGCACCCTCCAGATCGATGTCGATCCCATCGAAGCCGTAGGTGTCGATGATCGCCAACATGCTCGTCCGGAACTGATCGCGTTCCGGATCGCTGTTCAAATGCACCGTGGCATTCGCCCCGCCGATGCTGATCAGAACTTTCCTGCCGGATGCTTGCAACGCAGCGACCTGTGCGATGAAGGTGCCTTGTGGTGTTCCACTCGGGGTGAAGACCATGTCATAGGTGGTGCCCGCCGCAGGTTCCGCGAAAGCGATCCCGATCACGTTGTAGCGCGGATCGATCTGGTCGAGCTTCGAGATAGGGGGCGCTGGCGTCGTTCCGGTTCTGCCAGTACCCGGACCAATGCGGGGATTGGGCGTCTGCGAAACCGATGAAGAGCATCGGGATGAGGAGGGCCGGAACGCGCATGTGGGCAAGATATGCGGGGAGGATCCCACTACCGAACGGCTCTTCCCCGGCACCACGGTCTATTCCTTCATCACCTTGAAGGTCCGGCTTCCTTGTTCTCCGATCCGGATCGAATACGCACCTGCCGCTAGATGCCTCTGGTCGATCGGTGCTTTCATGCAGGAGCTTCCCGAACTGCACATGCCGACCTGCCTGGTCCGTGATCATGTACGTGGAACCGAGAAGGCTACTGTGAGCCTTGATCGTGATCCGATCCGTGGCCGGATTCGGGTACACGGAAAAGGCCCGCTCGTTGGCGGAAAGCTCGACAGGGCCTGTGCTCAGGTCTTCCGAAAAAGGAGGTGGACGTGTAGATGGTGTCTCCGTTCATGGTGAAATTCAAGTGGTCATGAACGCACCATAGAAGGTCGCGCTGCCCGTTCCTTGCGGCGGCGCGGTCCAATTGAAGGTCAGGACTTTGAAACCCGTTCCGCTGGTTCCGTCAAAAGCATGGGTGATGTAATTGTTCCCGGTACCGGTCAACTGTGTTTCCGCATTGGTGTTCACCAATGTCCCGACTGAACACCCGCTTGCATTCTGTGGGGATCGAATCCGAACCTGCTGTGGCCTGCCCTGATGATGGTAGCTGTTATGGTGTAGGTGGTATTGGGCGTATATCCGCCAGCAGGAATATCCATGACTGTTAGCCCGCTGATGGGTGTTGCAGGCGGTCCGGGAAATGACACACGGTGCAGGTCAGGGATCCACCCGCCGGTCTCCAATAGCCTGCGACCGCGCCCCCCGCATTCTTGAACGTATGGCCGCCGGGGTCATTGAATGCCACCAACGTCACGGTTGCGATGATCAGGGTGATGATCGGGATCGTCTTCTTCATTCGGTCCGGTTCTGTTTGTCCTACCTAAGCAAGCAGGTCAGGCGCAAAGCTCCATGGATCGTGATTCGTCCCGTGATGATCATCACGGACCCAAGTTGAACGCTGGTGTTCGGTCGACTCAGCTGGAACCGTGCTCACCGTGCTATGGTTCCTTCCGCTCGAAGTACCACCGCGTATAAAGGAGCAAGTCCGTGGGCGCGATCCCGGCATCACCATGGCGTAACGATCCCCGAAAATACACCGCCTCGTAAATCTGGATCAGCGGCGACCACGGGGAGAGAGCATCCAGTCCAGTTGAAATTTCTCCAGGGTGATGCCGCTGCCTTGGGAAGTGCGTGGGTGCGCCACCCGCAGCCTCTTTCCTGCCACACCATGATGTACTCCGCAGGATC
>JADJKO010000004.1 GCA_016705955.1 Flavobacteriales bacterium | reverse complement strand
AACTTCCGGACTATTCCGTCCAAATGCTCGATCTCGATCTCATCCTTCCGTCCTCGCGAACATCCGTGATCCGCTCCCGCTTCCTGCTGCGATACTGATCGATCGCAAGCTCTTGCACTTCCGTGACCAAAGAGCGTCGATATGACGATCCTCGGGTTGGAACAGCGGCAACATGCGATGTTGTTTTGCGGCCCGAAAACGGAAGCACCCATGAAACTCTCGACACTTCTTCTCGCGGCAACTTGTTCCACCGCGCTTTTCGCGCAGACCACGGTCACCATTTCCACCGGCCCCTCCAATGCCATGCAGAGCTACTACAGCCTGGCCAACGGCGAAGTGAGCAGCCCGGCACTCGCCGAGTGGGACATCGCCATCGAGGTCACCGGGATCGCCGGAAGCATCCTGGCGAACACGGCGAACGGTGTACGTGTGTACAAAGCGCCGTACACGATCGCACAATGGGCGATGGTGGATACCACCGGTCTGGCTTCGACATGGCCTGCGCAATACAACAGCGAAACGAACTGGAGCGCAGGCGCCTTCAACCACGGTCTCAGCAGCGCGTTCGATCTGGGTTGGGGAACCTACAATCCGGTCACGCACAACATCCCGGGCGATAGCTGTTTCGTGTTGATGCTCCCGAACGGTGCGTGGAAGAAGTTCCGCATGGATGGATTCGTGGCGACTTCGAACACGTTCACGTTCACTTGGGCGGACCTGGATGGCGGCAATGAACAGAGCGGCAGTCTGCTGCGCAGCGGATTCCCCGGAAAGGACTTCGGTTACTATTCGCTCACGAATAATGCGGTGGTGGATCACGAACCGGTCGCGGATTCGTGGGATCTCCTCTTTTCGAAGTACATCGCCTTCGTGCCGCAGCCGGTGCCTTCGTACTACCCCGTGGCCGGTGTCGTCATGAACCGCCAGGTAACCGCTCTACAGGTGGATGGTGTTCCATCGGTAAGCGCCGCGTACTGGGGCCAGCCCTTCAGCAGTGACATCGACGTGATCGGTTACGATTGGAAGAACTTCAACCAGACCACCTTCATGTGGGAGTACGCGGCGGACCGCACCTACTTCGTGCAAGCGCGCAACGGCGACATCTGGAAACTGGTGTTCCAGAGCTATGGCGGTGGCGCCAACGGCAACTTCACCTTCACCCAGGAGCGGGTCGGGATCGCCGGTGTGGATGAACCGCACAACACGGTTGGTTTCACCCTGTTCCCGAACCCATCACAGAACGGGTCGGTGCAATTGGTGATGGACGCGCCCGTAACCAGTGGTACGGTGAGCATTCACGATGCGAGCGGCAAGTTGGTCGCGCAACAACGGTTGAACGGATCGGCTTCAACAGCGCCACAGACCATCAACGTACAGGCGTTGCAGCCCGGACTGTATCTCGTCCGAATGAGCGGTGAGGGCCTGAATGCCACGAGTCGCTTGGTGATCCAGTAAGCAACGCAGACGCCTTTTCGAACCCCGGATGTTCATTCATCCGGGGTTTCTCTTTTCGTGCTTTTACCCCGATCAAGGTATTGGACAGGATCCGTGCCATGACCTGCTTTGCGGCCGATGAATCAGACTGAATGATGAAGCGAAGGACAAGGGCGTGCGGTGGTGATGCTGGTCAGGAATGATGATGTGCGGTGGTGGCGGGCACAGAGCAGGACAGCACGTGGACGATCGACCTGAAGGCGGTGAGCATCACCGGTAGCCAACCCCGCAACCAGTTGGACCGCATGAAGGAGGTGGAAGGTGTGACGATCATGGCCGGGAAGAAGAACGAGGTCATCCGCATGGCCGGGATCGATGCGGATCTCTCGACCAACAACACGCGACAGATCTTCGCGCGCGTGCCGGGGATCAGTGTGGGAGAACGATGGATCAGGGGTGCAAGTGGGTATCGCAGCGCGCGGCTTGAGCCCGAACCGGTCCTGGGAGTTCAACGTACGGCAGAACGGTTACGACATCTGCGCGGAGGCCTTCGGGTATCCGGAGGCGTATTACAGCCCGCCGATGGAAGCGGTGGAGCGGATCGAACTCGTGCGTGGTGCCGCGTCGTTGCAATTCGGTCCGCAGTTCGGCGGACTGCTCAATTATCAATTGAAGAAAGGCGTTGCCGATCGGAAGATCGCGTTCGAGACACGACAGACCGCCGGGAGCTATGGCCTGTACAACACGTACAACGCGATCGGCGGAACCGTGGGCAAGTGGTCCTACTACGCCTTCCATCACCACCGGTCGGCGGATGGTTGGCGCGCGAACAGTCGGTACACGACCAATACGGGCCATGCGTCGATCACCTATTCGCCGAGCAAGCGGACCAGCATCAGCGCGGAGTACACGCGCATGGATCTGCAAAGCCAGCAGCCCGGTGGTCTCACCGACTCGCTCTTCCACACGGATATCCGCTCGTCCACACGGCAACGCAATTGGTTCGGAGCGCCATGGAATGTCGCGGCCCTGACGACGATTCATCCAACTCTCCGAACGCACGCGAATGAATGTGAAGTTGTTCTCCACGTTCTCGGAGCGCAACAGCGTCGGCTTGTGAAACCGATCAACGTGCCGGATACCATCAACCGCCTGACCGGTGCGTACGCAGGACGACAAGTGGATCGGGACAACTACACGAATTACGGTGCGGAGGTGCGCGTGCTGCATGACTTCACGCTGGTCGGCAAGCAGGACCATCTCGCCATAGGCGCGCGCGTCTACCGCGGTACCACCGAGCGGCATCAGCAGGGGAAGGGTTCCACGGGATCAGGGCTCGACCTCTTCCTCACCGACCCCACGTACGGCAAGGAGTTGACCTACGGAACCGACAACGTCGCGGTCTTCGCGGAGAGCTTGATCCGGATCGGGGAGCGGCTCAGCGTGATCCCGGGTGTGCGCTATGAATACATCAAGGCCACGCGCGAAGGACGGATCAGTACCGCTTCATCCGGCGTGCTGCCAAAAGAACAACAGGACCGCCGCGTGTTCCTTTACGGTGCTGGCATGGAGTACCGCACGTCGAGGACCACGAACGCCTACGCCAACTACAGTCGTGCATTCCGTCCGGTACTGTTCTCGGAACTCACGCCCTCGGCCACCACCGATGTGATCGATCCGAACTTGAAGGACGCGACCGGCTTCAATCTGGATGGGGGCTACCGGGGTGCGATCGCACAACACCTCTCCTTCGATGTCGGTGGTTTCCTCCTGCACTACAACGATCGCATCGGCACGATCCAGCAGGATGGTGTCGCGCACAAGACCAATGTCGGCGCGATGGTGAGCCGCGGTGTGGAAGCCTATGTGCAATTCGAGCCGTGGCGCATGGTGGTGAAGGAACCACGCTTCGGGAAGCTGAGCCTCTTCGCGTCGGTCGCGTACATCGATGCGTACTACTCGCAATGGAACGATCCTGCTACGGCGAACGATCCGGTGCGTGCGATCGCGGGCAACCGGGTGGAGAACGCTCCGCGCACCATTGAGCGCTACGGCGCAAATTACCTCTACAAAGGGTTCTCGGCCTCGGTGCAATGGAGCCGCGTGGGCGATGTGTACACCGATGCATTGAACACCGAGGACCCGAATGCCGCGAGCACCATCGGGATGCTTCCTGCATACCAAGTGGTGGATGTGTTCGCAGGCTACCGCTTCAACAACGGACTGGAACTACACGCCGGCGTGAACAACCTCGCGGATACGAGCTACGCGACGCGTCGATCGGGCGGCTATCCGGGCCCCGGTCTTGTGCCGGCCAATGGGCGCACGGCATTCCTCACGATCGGTGCACGTTTCTGAGGTTGTCTTTCGCATGACGTTGGTGTGACAGACGGCCATTCCGCGGCCGCGACCTTCGCGCGGCAATGCCGGAAGGAGTGGAGCAGGGACGGTCGATTGTTCGTGGCTTGGTGGCGATGGTGCTCGTCGCGCTGTCGGTCGCGCTTCCGGCTCAAGTGAATGTGTCCGTGGTGGATGCCACATCCGGTGAAGCGATCCCTTTCGCGCACGTCGCTTTCAATGGCGTGGGATCCGATCGGCTCGAAGCGAGGATCACCGATCAGAAAGGCCATGCCGAGCTGCCATTGGCGGTCACCCATGAGGGTGCGGTGATCCGGATCTCCTTCGTCGGGTACCGCACGTGGGTGGACACGCTACGGGCCACCGCACCGATCACCTGCCGGTTGCAGCGTGATGAATTGGATCTGCATGAATTGGTGGTGACCGGCCAGTACGCACCCGGAAGTGTGGAAGGCGCCGTACACCGCTTGCGCGTGATCGATGCCGAGCGGATCCACCGCATGGCCGCGCAGAACCTCGGTGACGCGTTGCGCGATCAACTCAACATCCGTCTTGCACAAGACAACGTGTTGGGTTCGTCCATGAGCATGCGCGGACTAGGAGGCGAGAATGTGAAAGTGCTGGTGGACGGTATCCCGGTCACCGGTCGGCAGAACGGCAACGTGGACCTCTCGCAGATCGACCTCACCGGGATCGAACGCATCGAAGTGGTGGAAGGACCGCTCAGTGTGAACTACGGCACCAACGCGCTGGCCGGCACGATCAACCTGATCACGCGGAAAAGCGGAGGGGCGCCTGCTTCGGTGAAGTTCTCGACCTATGCCGAGAGCATCGGTCGGCTCAATACCACCGTCGCCGCCACGCGTCGCTGGGGGTTGAATGAAGTGGTGCTCAACGCCGGTCGTAATTTCTTCGGGGGATGGGATCCGCGCGAGAGCGGCTTGTTGATCCCGGAAACACACGTTGCCGATACCACACGCTTCCAGCAGTGGAAACCGCGCGAGCAGTACTTCGGTCGGCTCAACTACCGTTGGCGTGGCGAGCGTTGGTCCTTCGGGTACAAGTGCGAAGCGCTTCACGATCGCATCACCGACCGTGGACTACCACGCGCGCCGTACAACGAGACCGCTTTCGATGCGCGCTACCTCACCTTGCGTCTGGACAATGCACTCTTCACCGAAGGGCGGATAGGACGCTCAGGTCGTGTGCAAGCTCTAGCCGCGCACAACCGTTATTCACGCACACGCAACACCTGGTTGCGGGACCTCACCACATTGGGCGAGGAACTCTCCGCGCAACCCGGCATGCAGGACACCGCGCGGTTCACGCTCACGAACGTGCGCGCCACATACGCCTTCACACCCGACAGTACGCGGTGCCGTTATGAGGTGGGCGCGGACCTGAACCTGGAGACCGGCGCGGGTGATCGCATCGGGAACACGCAGCGGGAGATCGGCGACTACGCCGGGTTCGCGAGTGCGGAATACCGTCCTGCACCTTCGCTCGTCATCCGGCCGGGCATGCGCTACGCCTACAACACGCGCTACAATGCACCGCTGATCCCCTCGATCAATGTGCGACAGCAACTCGGCGAGCGCTTCACCCTGCGAGCATCCTATGCGCAAGGATTCCGCGCCCCATCACTCAAGGAACTGCACCTCTACTTCGTGGACGTGAACCACGACATCCTGGGCAACCCCGACCTCAAAGCGGAACGTTCGCAGAGCAGTTCGCTTGGCGTGTGCTACCGCGATCCGCGTGCATCCGGAACCTTCACCGGCGAGGTGAGCGGCTTCTACAACGATGTGCAGGACCTCATCACCCTTGCACAACTGAGCGGTACGCACTTCATCTACGCGAACATCGGTCGCTTGCGGACCGCAGGCGGAAGCATCGGATGCGGGTGGGAGAACAAGCAGTGGATCACTTCCGCAGGTGCAACGATCACCTACCGGAAGGACGACCTGGCCGAAGCGTACACGAGCGCGTGGTCCTCCACCTCGGAGATCCGCGGATCCATCACACGCCAGTGGCAGCGGCAGGGATGGAGCGCCACCTTCCTGTGGAAGTACCAAGGCGACCAGTTCAACTACATGGTCGGTACCGATGGCCTGGTGCAGCGCGGGACCATCGGCGACTTCCACCTCGCCGACGCGAACGTGATGAAGCAATTGTGGGGCGATCGGCTTGCGTTGACGGCCGGGTGCAAGGACCTGTTCGACGTGCGCAACCTCAATGCGACCGGGAGCAGCGGGATACATTCCACAGGTGGCAGTAGCGTTCCGATGACCACGGGTCGCACGTTCTTCCTGCGTGTGGAACTCGCCCTGCAACAGAAGGGATCATGAGGCGCGCGTTCACAGCATGGGTGGTGATGAGCGTGCTTCTCGCGGGTTGCATGAAGGACGAACTGCCGGTCCAGAAGACCCCGCGAGGCAATGCCGCTACCTACCAGTTCTGCCTGGGAGAGGGCTACGGCCAGCAACTCTGGTTCGATCTCGGATCGGGCACCGTGGTCTCCGATAACGCGCGGACTGTTTGGGATCTCGCCTTCGAGAGCGCGCCGGATGGATGGCGGGTGTTCCTGAACGGATCACGCCTGATGACCGCATGGGATATCGGCGCGGTGGATCTCGAAGCCGCGCACGACACGGTCGGTATGCACGCGGGGCGAAGGATCGATGCGCCGAGTGGACGCGCGGATAGCACGGCGATCGGCGATTGGCGTGGCGCCGGTCATGTGTACCTCATCGATCGCGGGTACGGTGCCAATGGGGAGTCCTTGGATCCGATCAAGTTGCGGATGATCGGCGTTTCGACAACCGCCTATTCGATCGAGTGCGCGCAATTGGATGGCAGCGGACGGACCACCTTCACCGTGGACAAGGACCCCCTACGCGAACACACCAGCTTCTCATTCTCCACCGGCGTGCTTCCTGTGGAACCGGTCATCGGTGCCTGGGACTTCTGCATCACGCAGTACACCCACCAGTTCTACGAGCCCTACCTGCCGTACCTCGTGGCCGGAATGCTCACACCGCACAGTGTGCGCGTGGCGGAGATCGATGGAATGGACTTCGCTGCGGTGGTGTTGAGCGATACGTTGTCCTCGCCATTCACGGGTGAACGCAACGCCATCGGGTATGATTGGAAGGTGTACTCCTTCGAGACGAGCAGCTACAGCATCGTTCCGCGTCGTTCCTACATCGTGCAGGACGCGGAAGGCTTCTTCTTCAAGCTGCGTGGCATCGAGTTCTATGGGCCGCAAGGCCAGACCGGATGCCCGCAGTTCGAGGTGGTGCCGCTCTGATCACATCTCCATATCGCCACCACCAGCGCCCGGTTCAGGACGTTGCTGGTTGCGCTTGCGGAAGAGCGAGGTGTTCTGCTCGCCGAACTTCCATGTGAGGGTGAAGCGCACGAAGCGCATCTCGCGTCTGCGGAAGCTCTCCTGGTACAGGCTCGGCGTATCGATGATGTTGCCCCAGCGCCGCGTGTAGAACACATCGTTCACCATCAGTACGCCGCTCAGTTTCTTCGTGAAGTCATGGCTCACCGAAGCATCCAAGCCGTATTGTGCCAGACTCCTTCCTTGGGGTTGCACGCGCGGGCTTTCGTATTCGCCGTTCAATTGCAGGTTCCAATCCTTCTGGAAGCGCCAGGCCACCATGGTCTTCGCGTTCCAGTTCGTGCCGGTGTTCCGCGTGTTGCCCTGTGAATTCCCCAACGCCACGTCGGTGTACTGGATCGTGCCGCTCATGGTGAATTGAAGTCCCTTCACCGGTTCGATCTTCACGATGTTCTCCCAGCCAACGCTCGAGCTGTAGCTGCCGTTCACGAAGGTGTTCAACAGGAGTGTGGTGTCCGAATGCAAGGGCGTCGCATAGCTCGTGATCACGTCCTGCGTGTAGCGGCCGAACGCGCTGGTGAGCCACGTGCCTTTGCTCTTCAGGAAGGGGAGGAGGTGGTTCACCTCGGCCAGTGTGCTGAGTTCCGGGGCCAATGCAGGGTTGCCGATCCGCACGTTGCGGCTATCGCTGTACATGATGAAGGGCATGATCTGCCAGAAGTTCGGGCGACTGATCTTGCGCGATACGTTCACCTGCACTTCGCGCAAGCTGCCATCCCATTTGCGCGAGAGGTAGAGCGCCGGGAAGAGCGCCTTCGCCAGGTTCTCCGTCCCGTCCGGGTATTTGTAACTGAAGGTGATGTCCTTGCCGCGGAGTTTCGTTTCGAACCACGTCTGCTCGAAACGGAATCCGGTCTGCAGGGACCAACGGTCGGTCAGGCGGTGCGACCAGTTCACGTACGCGGCATTGATGATGTCGGTGATGCCGTAATCATTCGTCAGCGATGTGTCCTTGACGAACGTACCCACGAGTGGCGAACTCACGAAGACATCGAGGTAGGTGTTGTCCAGCTTCCAATTCGCCTTCATGCCGTACTCCAACTTGTTGCGCTCACCCAAGGGTTCGGTGAAGTCCGCTTGGAGGGAGATCTGCTCGTTCGTGCTTCCACCTTGATTCTCTTGCAAGCGCGGGCTGTACACCTCATTCGCACCATCGGTGCCGAAGGTGTACTGATCGAAGTTCGCCACGCTGTTCCTGCGCGATCGGTTGTACGTGAGGTCCGCATTCCACTCGCGCCCTTCCTTCGGCGACTTCCGCCGGAAACCCACTTGTGAACTGTAGCTGAGGTGGTCCGAGTTGGTGCGGTTGTATTGCGTGCCGGAGTTCAACAACGTGCGGTCCGCATTCAAGAGGGTGGAGGCCAGGGCATCATCGCTTTCCATGTCGTGTGTGCGATAACTCTGGGAGAAGGTGATCAGGTTGCGGTTGCTCACCTGCCAGTCTATCCCGAGCCGTCCGCCGTTCATGGTGCGCCGACTACGCGAATCGGTGTCCTGATCGAAGAAACCGGTCGTTGTGCCGTTGTTCCGTTCCACGCGATCGGAGTTGCCATCCGTGGTGTTCTCGCCCGTGTTGTAATTGGCGCCGAGGCTGAAGGCCCAACGCCCTTCCTTCATGTTCAGGTTGGCACCCCCTTGCACGCGATCGTTCGTACCCAGGCCACCTTGTACCTGGCCGAAGTAACCGGGTCTTGTGTTCTTCTTCTGCACGATGTTGATGATGCCGCCGGTGGTGTTCGCATCGAAGGCCACCGACGGATTGGTGATCACCTCCACGCGTTCGATGTCCTCCGCCGGGATCTGTTCCAAGGTGATGGAAGAAGGTCTGCCATCGATCAGGATCTGCGGCGAGGCACCGCGCATCTGCACGTTACCGTCCAGGTCCACGCTCAGGCCGGGCACGTTCTTCATCACATCCACACCGGTGCCGCCTTGGGTGCTCAGGTCCTTCTCCACATTGAAGACGCGGCGATCCACCATCATCACCATGGTGCTCTTCTCGCCCACCACTTCCACTTCCTTCAGCAGCTCCGCATCCGGCTCCAAACTGATGTTGCCCAGATCCAGTTCCATGCGCTCACGCGTCAGTTGCACTTGCTGTGTCCACGGCTTGAAACCGATGAAGCTGATGGTCACCTTCAGCGGTGGACCCACGGGCAGTTTCTCCACTTCGAAGTCGCCGTTGCTCCGCGAAATGCATCCGCCGAGGATGCTGTCCTTGCGCATGGAGCGCACCACCACCGTGGTGAACTCGGCGCCCTTGCCGGTGCTGGCATCGAGCACGCGGCCATAGACGCGCCCGATCGCAGGCGCACCACCGGGCCGGCCCATGCCGTTCGGTCGTTGGGCCAGCAAGGACATCGCCCCGGTGAGGAAAAGGAAAAGCAGGACGTAGCGAAAGGGCATGGCGGCAAAAGTACCCGGGCCATGTGGCTCGCGCGGTGTTTCGGACCCCGGTCGGGTACAATGGTTCAAGGTGATCAACATCTTTTGGGAACACCACCAACGGAAGAGGCCCCACTTGCGCGGGGCCTCCATCTCTGTTGTGTCAATTGGTCCTAGTACTCATCCCGACGCGGGCGGTCGTCACGGTCGCGGTATCCACCGCCGCCGCCGCCGCCGCGATCGCTGCGGTAGCCGCCGCGATCACCGCCACGGTCTCCACCACCACCACGGAACGAAGGACGATCGCCTTCGGTACGCGGGCGGGCCTCGTTCACCACGAGGTCGCGGCCGTGGAAATTCTTGCCGTTGGTGCCCTCGATACCTGCGCGACCCGCATCATCGTTGGCCATTTCCACGAAGCCGAAACCACGGCTCCGGTTGGTGGCCTTGTCCATGATGATCTTGGCCGATGTGACCTCGCCGAATGGTTCGAAGAGTTCACGCAATTCCTGGTCCCTCACAGTGTAAGGCACGTTGGCGACATAAATGTTCATGAGTTCTACTGACTGGGTTTGTGTTTGTCCTTGCCTGTGCCGTGGAGCTCTCGCCAAAGAACGCCCCGGCCGTTGGGCGGGGACGAATGTAGGCGGAATTCGGATCCCGGCAAGTAGCCTGCTTCGTGGAGGGATCCCCGCAGGGGTAGGCGGATAGGGGGTCTGGGTTGGGTCGGCACCGTCCATCACGATCGGTCCTGATCGATGATCCGCAAAGCCGTGCAATGGGTCATCCACAGATGGCGCAGATGTCGCAGATGCTGCGGTGCGGAAGACCCCCGGTGGCTGTTCTGCCCGCGACAGCGGGCCATCTGCGCTATCTGTGTCATCGCAAAGCCGAGCAATGGGTCATCCACAGATGGCGCAGATGCTGCGGTGCGGAAGACCCCCGGTGGCTGTTCTGCCCGCGACAGCGGGTTATCTGTGCTATCTGTGTCATCTGTGGACCATACGGACACGATCGAGTCCCGAGCCATGTGTTCCGACCTTCGTACCACAACAACCCAACTATGGAAAAGCGCGGCAAGGACAACCCCTGGAAACTGAAGACGCCTCCGGGCTCGTCGGAATACACCATGCATGTGGAGGAGAAGGATGCTTCGACTTCGCTCAGCACAGGCAAGCAAGAGGTGCTGGTCTGTACCGTCGGCAAGACCGTCCTGCTCTATGACCTCTCTGCGATCACCGACCTGCACAGCATGTTGAAGAAGCACGGCGATTGGATGGACCTCGGCGGAGCCGATGAACAGAAGCCCGTCAAGGAAGGCACCGTGGAAGCGTGGGGCCGATCGCCGAAGAATCCGGTGAAAGGGTGGTACGGCTTGAAGAAAGGATTGCGCGGTCGCTTCGGGGTGTACCTGCCCCCTTTGATGGAAGCGCTGGGTCTCACTGAGGTCACGCATGAAGCGCGTGGCAACAGGATGCGGGCGAAGTAGGATCAACAGGAAGAGTACCTTGATCGGATCGAATGATCCTTGCAACACGGAACACAGGATGAGAACCATCACACTAGCCGTCGCCTCGTTCATTTCACTAGCCGCGTTCGCGCAAACGCCGACCATCGCGTGGGAAGCACCGGTGGATTGCAACACGCCATCGCAAGGCATGCTTCGCCCGCGCATCGCACTGAACGCCACCGGCGCCCCGGTGGTGCTCTGGGGTGCAAGTGGCCCGGCACGGAACTATGTGGCCATCGGAAGCGGCACCGGATTCACCAGCGCCATGGAAGTAAGCACGCCCGGTTGTGTGCCGGCGGTGGCGGATTGGATGGGCAGCAGCATTGCCGCGGTAGGCAATACCGTGTGGGTGGTGATGAAGGCCACACCGGAAGAGACCAAGCCGGTGTATGCACGACGTTCCGATGACGGCGGTTACACCTGGGGCGATACTGTTCGCGTGGATCCGTTCGATGGCCTCGTCTCCCGTTTCCCCACCATCGCGTTGAGCAACCCGGACCTGCCCGTGGTGCAGTACATGCAATTCGATGGCGGTTGGAACGGTGCGCGGCAAGTGGTCACGCACATGATGGGCGGTGCCTTCATGTCACCGGTGCGGATCAGTACGCCGTATGCTCCGGGCGAGGTTTGCGATTGTTGCCCGAACCAGATTATCGCGGACGACAACAGGGCGGTCGCGTTGTATCGCAATGCGGGCTCCAACATCCGGGTGATCTGGGGTGCCACGTCGTTGGATGGTGGACAGTCCTTTCCCGTGGGGAATGAAGTGGATGCCACGGGCTGGGTGCTGAATGCCTGCCCGAGCAGCGGCCCCGGAGGCTACCTCGTGGGCGATAGCGTGCGCTATGTATGGATGTCCGGTGCGAGCAACGGCACCAAGGTCCATATCGGAACCGCCTTAGCCGCGGATCTTTCCGTCGGCGCGCAGCGCTTTGTGATGCCCGGGGAAGCCTCCGGGGTGCAACAGAATTTTCCGCGCATCGCCGGGAACGGGGATACCCTTGGCGTGGTGTGGGAGAATTACAACAATGGCGCGCGCGACATCTTCTTCAGTTGGAGCGTGACCGGTGTGAACGGACTGAGCGTAGCGGAACTCGTGAACGTGGACATGACCGGAACGCAGCGCACGCCGGACATCGCATATGCCAACGGCGCCTTCCACATCGTGTGGGGCGAGGCAGGCACCAACCAGGTGCGCTACCGCAGAGCGGTGATCCAGAGCGGCGTGGGGATCGATGATGCTTTTGCGAGCGACACACCCTTCCGCTTCGATCCGACGGACAACAGTGTGGTCGTGGGTGGTGGCGCATGGACATCCGCCGAGGTGTTTGACATGAACGGAAAGCGCGTGCATACCGGACCGGTGCGCAACGGTCGCGTGCGCATGGCTGCGCTCCCCGCCGCCGTGTACATCCTTCGCGTCGGTGATCGGAATGGTCGCAGCGCGGAATGGCGCTTTACGAACCGGTGAGCATTGGCGCATACGCTTGTCATCCGCAACATGGTCTGCGATCGCTGCATCGCAGCGGTGCAACGCATCGTGGATGGCGTACCGCTGGAAACCGTACGCGTGGCATTGGGCGAAGTGGAGTTGGCGTCCACCCCGAACGAAGAGATGCTTCATCGGTTGGCCGTGCAACTGCGCGCAGCGGGTTTCGATCTGGTGGAGGACCGCGACTCCGCGATCATTACACGGGTGAAAGCGGCGATCATCACGCAGGTACACCACAGCGAAGGCCGGCGCGTGGAACTCGCCCAGCTGGTGCAGGACACCGTGCATCGTGAGCTCTCGAGCGTGAGCAAATTGTTCAGCGAAGTGGAGGGGATCACCCTGGAACACTACTTCCTCTTGCAACGCCTGGAGCGCGTGAAGGAGCTGATCCGCTACGACGAGAAGACCTTTTCGGAGATCGCCTTCGCCACGGGATTCAGCAGTGCGGCGCACCTCAGTGCGCAATTCAAGCAGCTTACGGGGATGACGCCGAGCGCGTTCCGGAAGAGGACGCGGGGGGTGCGGACCGCGTTGGATAGGGTAGGGGGGTGAGGGGGCCGCGATGGGTTGGCCAAGGTGTTCCGCGCGAACAACCAAGAGAGAGGCCGTCGCAAGCACCAGCAGAGACGGATCGTCTACTTCACGGGCTCCACATCCAACACCACAAAGGTGCCGGGCTTCACGCTGGGGCGCGGCTTCGGGTCGTCCTTGGTGGGCTCCGGCGCGGGGCTGAACTCCGCCGTGGGCAGAAGGACATGGTGCGTGCGCGTATCGAGGGCGAGGGTCTTGGCGCCCTTCTGCGTGGGCAATGTGGCGAGCACGTGGTACGCGTCCGCGGCATCCTGTTGCACCACCGTCAAGCTGCCTTCGCCATTGGAGGCATAGACGCGCTTGTTGCCGGGATCGAACGCGGCGCCATCGACCCGCTCGCCGATGGGCAAGGTGGTAATGACCTTCCCGCTCACCGCATCCACCACCACCATCATCTTGTTCTCGCACACGGCGAACAACCGGTGCGTGGCATTGTCCAAGGCCAGGCCGCTGGGTCCCTCACCCGGTGCGATGGGCCAGCAGCTTTCCACGTTCCATGTGGCGGTGCTGATCACGCAGATGCTGCTCTTGTCCTCCAGGTTCACGTACAGGTGTCCCGCACCATCGCTCGCGCAGAGCTCGGGCTTTCCTTCCAACGCGATGGTGGTCACCACCGCATCGGTCCTCGGATCAATGACGGTGGCGTTGGAACCGTGTGCGTTGAAGACCACCACCCTATTCGAGAAGGGTTCGAACACAATGGCATCCGGACTGCCGCCGGTCGCTTGCACGTGGCCGAGCACCTTATAGGTATCGAGGTCGAAGACCACGACCGATGAATCCTTGCCGCAACTGATGTAGCCCTTCTTCATGCCCGGTGCGATGGCCACGCCATGCACGCCCTTGGTATCGGGCACGGTGCCCAGCAACTCGCCCGTGCGTTCGTCCACGATGTTGGTTTCCGTGCCGTGCGAGAGGAAGATCCTGCTCGTCGCTTCGTCCACGGCGAGCAGGTCCCAGCGACCGTCGCCCGGTACATTGAAACGATGTGCCACCCGATACGGCTGATCCTGTGCGTGGCTGGTGGCAAGGCCGATGGCGCACACCGCCATAAGCGAAGAGAACAGATGGGTGGTCATGGGGGGGTGTGTTGAGAGGTACGAAGCTAGCTGCGCAAGGACGCCGTGCGGTCTGTGGGAGAATTGAGGAACGCACGCGGGGAATAAGAGCGCGGGGAGGAGAATAGCCAATACGGGTGACGCCGAGCGCGTTCAAGAAAATGGCGCGTGGGGTGCGGACCGCACTGGACAGGGTAGGGAAGTGGGGGGCCTACTGGCTCTGTTGGTGGCGGCAACGGAAGGTAGGGGCGCCCCGATAGCGACATGCCATACGCAGGGACCCCGAAGCGGGAGACCCCGCGCGGGCCTAGAATGCATGGTCTGACGCATAGTGTCCACACCATGTATCCTTGTAAATACTACCACAAACCGCAGGTTCACCGCTGGAATGATATTCCTCACAATGACATCTATCGTGGTAGGCACATTGGCCCTTACCTAAAGGCTTGTCCTGGCCTTGATGTGCAAGCATGATCTGTTCGGCTTCCAATTGAAGTTTCTTGATCTCTTCGCGGATCTCATCGAATCGCTTTTTAGCGTCTTGGTAAGTGAGGTCTGTCATGTGTGGTCGGTTCTTGTTGTGATGGATAGGATGTTGAACAGATGGACGATCGGAGCTTCCGTGCGTTCAGGGGGAGAGCAGGATGGAGGGCGCCTGTTCCGGAGGGCTACCGGACGTACATCGGCGCGGGTGCGCGGATGTGAACACGTCGGGCACAGTAGACCGTTGCTGCCCGTACCGCTTGCGTTACACGCTGGTCGCGATGCAGATTCCGCTCAAGCTCTCGAACACGCGTGCGGCCCCTTACTGCGCACCAGGCGGAGTTGGGGAATCGGCGGGCGATGTGCAGGACCGCTTTCGCAGGCTCTCGTCAACGAGATGACCCGTCCTGAAATGGGTTAACGCGCAGATACGCGCGCACGTTCACCGCTTCACGAAACGCCACCGGACCACTGGGTCTGACGGAATTTCGACGTTCATTCAAACACCGAGCAGTCCACGCAGTTTGGCCATGATCCACGGTGCCAGGAGCGTAACGATCGGCACAAGCACCCAGATGCGGCCTTTTAGCAGGTCGTAGTCCAAGAGCAGTTCGTGCCACGACTTTTTGAAGAGGTAATGCCCGGCTCCGAACTCGAAAGCAAGCGTCATCCCCAGCCAGAGCAGTCCCACGGACCACGCCTGCCACGTCGTTGTTGCACCGATCCATCCGATGCCGAGCCCTGTGGCGAACAGGATCAACGCGCACAATAAGAGGGTGCTGATGACCAGACCAAGGGTCTCGCCGACAGCAGGTATGATGAACTTCACACGCACGGTGCCATTCACGATGGCCAGCACCATCAGCACGAACCAAAAGACGATCGACTTCCAGAACATGTGAACGAATATTGGAAATTGGTACCATTCCCGGCGCAGGATCTCGCGCAAAGGACCCTGCGATCACGGCGAAGAACGTGGGTCTCGAAACGAAGACTCTGCGGAGGAATAAAGCGCATGCGGTCCGCGTGCGTCCCATGTAGCGATCGCGAATACTATTCGGTCCAACACCGGGATCGGTGTGGATGCAATGCGACCAGCGGTGGTAGCGCGCATCGGCCGCCACAGCCGGGAGGGAATGGTGGAGTTCCTGTGGGAGTATGGGTTGCGGTAGGGGTCACCGCGCCGTTCACGGTGCGCGGGACTCCCGGGGCACCACCACCACCTCCAACGCGTCGTCGTGGCCGATCGGGCCGATGAGCACTTCCGTGGTCACGCCGCCATCCAGTTCAATGGCCTTGATGCCGCGTTGAAGGCACAGCTCCAACAGCACCTTGGAGGACAGTTGCCGCACATACACGCCACGCGCCTCCAGCCCGGTGGACAGGTTGTCCGGGGTGAGCTTGGTGGATGCGAGGATGATGGCGATGGATCTGCCGTCCGGCAGCTGCATCAGCGCCAGGTCCTCTGCCGTGATGGGGGGTTCGCCCACCGCGCCCACCTTGCGGGTAACCAGCACGAAGAACACCACATCGCCGCCCTGTATGGCTTCCAATATGCGCGGCCCGAGGTGCTCCTGCTTCAACTGCGCGAATTCGTACAGATCCATGCGCAGGGCATGGTTGGCCTCGGGGATGATGGTGAGGGGTTCGCTCATGGGTTAACGTTCAAGTACAGGTTCTGCAACACCCCACACCCGCGCCACGCGCTCCCGCACCTTCGCCTCCAGCTTCTCCACCAGCGCCTTGCTCGCCGCCACCAGCGCGCGCTCTTCCACAAGCTCCGCTACAATGCGCTGCTGTTCGGGGAGGGGCGGAAGGGGGATCGGTATTGAGTGAAGCGCTTTCTGATTGAGTTTCGGCTGTGCGGCACCGGTTACCCAAGGCTCAATGGAAATGGAATTCAGGTAATACTCAACGAACTTTTGGGTTGCCAGGGTCTGTTAATCTAAGTGTGTCAAGCGGTCTTTGAAGAGTATCTCGATGCTCAAGTATATGGTTCGCCAGTTTAGCAGGGGGTTGGCCCATTGCTCGTTGGCGATGCGCTGCTGCACCAGGTAGATGAGCTTGAGCACCGCCAGGTCGCCATCGAAGATGCGCTTGGTCTTGGTGGCCTTGCGCAGCTGGGCGTGGTAGCCCTCGATGATGTTGGTGGTGTAGATCATGCGGCGGATGGGTTCCGGGTAGCGCAGGAAGCTGCTCAGGCGGGGCCAGTTGCTGCGCCAACTCTCCACCACGCGCGGGTAGCGCTTTCCCAGCCTATGGCGAAGGTCTCCAGTGCTGCTCGGCCTCTTGCATATTGGGCGCCTTGTGATCGTGCGCATGCTGGCCACCAGTTCCTCGATCTCCTTGTAGCTCACATGGCGCATGGATTACGCACCTGGTGCACGATGCAGCCCTGCACATCGGTACGAGGGTGATCGCCTCGATAAGCTTCGGGGAAGCCCTTGAGGTTATCCGCGGGCTGATCAGGATATCCTGCACGCCTCGTTGCTGTGGTCGCCGCGACGCCCAGCCAGAAGCGCGCGCCTCGGTCTCTTCGATGTACGTGCCCAGTACGTCCTTGCGCCCTTGCATGTCCACGCCCAGCACAGTGCACAGCACGGTTGTGGACGATCCTCGTGTCGATCTTGAAGAAGGCTGCGTCCATCCACACCAGCACGTACAGGCGGTCCAAGGGCGGCTCTGCCAGGCCCGCAGGTCTTCCACCACCAACTCGGTCACGGCGTTGATCAGGGCCTCGTTGGTCTCCACCATGATCTCCCGCAGGTGGCGGCTGATGTCCCGGTAGCTCATACCTAGGCTGTACAGTCCTAGGATCTTCTGGTCCAGCTCCGCGTTCAGCACGCGCTGTCGCTTGCCAACCAACTGCGGCTCGAAGGTGCCCGCCCGATCACGCGGGGTGGCGATGTCCACCTCGCCAACACTGGTCTTCGGCGCTTGGCCGTGTATCCGTTGCGCCGGTTGCTCGTTTCTGCGGGCTGTGCAAGATGTGCTTGCACCTCACCGCTCAGGCTGGCCTGTACGATCCGCTGGACCATCGCGCTCAACACGCCATCCGCCCCCAGCAAAGGCTTACCAGCATACAAACCCTTAACAGCCTCTTGCTCGAAGGGCGTCAACTCCACATCGTGCTTGCCCTTCCGGGGCTTCCTTGTCCTTGGTGTCTTCATCATCGGTGTCTGGTTGGTTGAAGAAAATCATTCGAACCCAATTGACACACTTATCCTAACAGTCTCCCTTGCCTGAGTTCTCGTGAACCTTGCCTGAGTTCTCGTGAACCTTGCCTGAGTTCTCGTGAACCTTGCCTGAGTTCTCGTGAACCTTGCCTGAGTTCTCGCAGACCTTGCTTGAGTTCTCGCAAACCTTGCCTGAGTTCTCGCAAACCTTGCCTGAGTTCTCGCAAACCTTGCCTGACTTCTCGCAGACCTTGCCTGAGGTTTTGGGCGCCATGAAGTTTGGCGCGCCGCCCGGGTTTGCTGCTGTATATATGGTATAGGCAAGGCGCAGGCCCGGCCCTTCCGGTTCTTGTGGTTCCCTTGCTGGGCGCGGGTTCGCAGCTGTTCTTCATGGGAAACCATGAACTTTTCATGGCGGACCATGAGCAACGAAGTTCGATTTCATTGGTAGAAATGGCCGTGTTCGGAATGAACCGATCACATCAAGTTTTGAAGGCAATGGAAAAGTTCACAGTCAAGATCGGTATCAGCGATCTCAATTCGGCAGCCTTGGAGGACAAGGGCCGCAACGTACACGACAGCATCCTTGGCAACGCGAGTTTCCCCACGTTGCAGGGCCTGCTGCCCGCACTGCTCACAGCATGCGACGACCTGCTCGCCGCGAACCTGGCCATGGAGTACAATGGTGGCAAGGTGGCCAGTGAGAACAAGCGCTTGGCCGAGCAAGCCCTGCGTGCCATGCTGAAGGCCTTCGGCGGCTACGTGCAAGGGGCCAGTGATGGGGACAAGGCGAAGATCCTGAGCGCTGCGTTCGACGTGGCCAAGGATCGCAGCCCGCTGCCTCCACCCGCCGCACCCACCAAACTTACCGTGACGCGCACCGCGCTGTTCGGTGTGCTGAAGGTGCGCTGGAAAGGGGTGCATGGTGCCGTGCTGTACTACTTGGAAATGCAGGTGGGCGACAGTGGGGAATGGACGCGCGTGCTCACCACCAGCCGGGTGATCCACGACATGACCGGGCTCACCACAGGGAAGGAATACACCTTCCGTGTGCAGGCCTTGGCCACCAGTGGCATCAGTGAAATGAGTTCGATGGTGTCCAACATCGCCGCGTAGTCCTCGGCTCCGCTCGGACCGACCGCCGACGGAGTGCGATGTGACCGACCACGAAGCCTTCGCCCCGCTCCCGTTCAACCGGGATGCGGGGTTGGGGCAGTGAGAAGAGGTCACACATCAACCTAACAACAGGAACCATGACAACTCCCGCTCTCCGCATCATCGCTACCAATTTTCCACTGCCGGCCGTTCGCAAGGGCATCGCCCGGATGGCCGTGGTACACAACGGTAATTGGTCACCCGCTGTCGCACGTATCATGCGCGAAGTGACCAACCCCAAGTACTCCGCGTTCGAGCGCGACTACCTGGAGTGGTACCACCACGATCCGCTGAAGCGCTCCACCCGCGAGGCGCAGAAGCACAGCTACAACCACCGCATGGAACTGATCGCGAGCAGGCGCTGCGGCTGTTTCCAATGCGGTGCGATCTTCAGGCCCACGGAGATCACCGAGTGGATGGAGGACAGTACCGACCACACGGCCAGCTGTCCGGATTGCGATACCGATGCGGTGATCGGCGATGCGTCCGGCTATCCCATCACCACGGAATTCCTCCTCGAGATGCAGCAGGACCGGTACCCGGGATCGTAGGAACGCGACGAACGAAATGACAACCCCCGGTTCCGAAAGGAGCCGGGGGTTGTTGTTTTCGGGCACGCATGTCCGGATGGGATCTCGTGAAAGGGATCTTGTGGATCGCGCCTTGCGGGGGTGGGCCCTTCTTGCGCCGCCATCGGCGTGTAAGCTTTCCCCGAATACATGTAAGCCCAAGTTTTGGCCATGCGGTTCCTTTGTGCCACGCAAGCGCACGATCATGGAAAACGAGAACCTGCTCCTCGCACGCAGCTACCCGGTCACCGGCATGACCTGCGCGAGCTGTGTATACACGGTGGAGAAAGCGCTTCGCGAACAGCCCGGTGTGAAAGAGGTAGCCGTGAACCTGGCCACCAACACGGCGCAGGTGTCCTTCGATCCCGCGAACACCAATGATGCGGCGTTGCAGAAAGCCGTGCAGGATCGGGGCTACGACCTCCTGATCGAAGCCGACCACGACGCTACCACCGACCTCGAAGCGCTGCAACACGAGCGCATGACCGCGCTGAAGCGTAGGCTCTTTGCGAGCATCGCATTGAGCATCCCGCTGATGATCGTCGGCATGGTGTACATGCACGCCGCGTGGTCGCCGTGGGTGCAATGGCTGCTGGCCACGCCGGTGGTGCTGGTCTTCGGGCGGCAGTTCTTCATCAACGCGTGGAAGCAGGCGAAGCATCGCAGCGCCAACATGGATACGCTGGTGGCGCTCAGCACGGGCGTGGCCTATCTCTTCAGCGTCTTCAACACATTGAACCCGGCCTTCTGGACCGCGCGCGGACTGGAGCCACACGTGTACTTCGAGGCCGCAGCGGTGGTCATCACCTTCATCCTCTTGGGCAAATTCCTGGAGGAACGCGCGAAGGCCGGCACCTCCAGCGCCATCAAGAAGTTGATGGGCCTGCGACCGGATACGGTACTGCGCGAGGATGCCCAAGGACAGGCCATCGAAGTGCCGATCGCGGAGGTCACCATCGGTGATGTGCTGCGTGTGCGTCCCGGAGAAAGTATCGCGGTGGACGGCCGCGTGCTGGACGGCGAGAGCTATGTGGATGAGAGCATGATCAGCGGTGAACCGATGCCGGTGTTGAAGAAGGATGGTGGTACGTTGCTGGCCGGAACGATCAATCAGAAAGGCGCGCTGCGCATGAAGGCCGAAAAGGTCGGCGCTGCTACCGTGCTCGCGCGCATCGTGAAAGCCGTGCAGGATGCGCAAGGCAGCAAGGCGCCGGTGCAGAAACTGGTGGACAGGATCGCGGCGGTCTTCGTGCCGGTGGTCATCGGCATCGCGGTGCTCAGTGCCATCGTGTGGTGGGTATTCGGCGGCGAGCACGCGTTCACGCAAGGGCTGCTCGCGATGGTTACCGTGCTGGTGATCGCCTGCCCTTGTGCGCTCGGCCTCGCCACACCCACCGCCATCATGGCCGGCATGGGCAAGGGCGCCGAGAACGGCATCCTCATCAAGGACGCCGAGAGCCTCGAACGCGCGCGCAACATCACGGCGATCGTGCTGGACAAGACGGGCACCATCACCGAAGGGCATCCCGAAGTGGTGGAGGCGATCGGATTGGATGATGCGGACGTTGCTGCGGCGCTGTTGGCGATCGAATCGCGATCGGAACATCCGCTGGCCGAAGCGGTGGTGAGGTACCTTCAGCACGCTCGTCACTCCGGGCGAAACGAGGCTCTGCGAGCGAGACCCGGAGTCTCACAAATGCCAACGGCAGCAGGCATTGGTGAGACGCCGGATAGCCCGCTCCGCGGATCTTCCGGCGTGACGGGCGAAGCAAGCCCACAGCTATTGGACTTCGAAAGCATCACCGGCAAAGGCATCTCAGCCACCATCAATGGCACCACGTGGCTCGTTGGCAACCGACGCTTGCTGGAAGAGCACGGCATTCGCATCCCCGCTACGTACCGCGAGAACGAGCGGACATGGTCCGACGCTGCCCACCCATCGACTCCGCTCAGGGCAGGCACCGTTATCTGGTTCGCGGATACGCAGGAGGTGCGCGCAGCCATCGCCATCGCGGATCGCATCAAGCCATCCGCCAAGGAAGCCATCGCACGCCTGAAGAAGGAGAAGGTGAAAGTCTACATGCAGACCGGCGACAACCAACGCACGGCGCAAGCGGTGGCGCGTGAAGTGGGCATCGAGCACTTCCGCAGCGAGGTATTGCCGAAGGACAAGGCCGCCTTCGTGAAAGGTTTGCAGCAACAAGGCGAAGTGGTCGCCATGGTCGGCGATGGCATCAATGACAGCGAAGCCCTCGCGCTCGCCGACGTCAGCATCGCCATGGGCAAAGGCAGCGACATCGCCATGGACGTGGCGCGCATGACGCTCATCAGCACGGACCTCAACACCATTCCGCGCGCCATCACCCTTTCACGTAAAACGGTCTCCTTCATCCGCCAGAACCTCTTCTGGGCATTCATCTACAACATCATCGGCATCCCTATCGCCGCAGGTATCTTGTATCCGTTCACCGGCTACCTGCTCAACCCCATGATCGCGGGTGCGGCCATGGCGTTCAGCAGCGTAAGCGTGGTGAGCAATAGTTTGCGGTTGAAGTGGGTGAAGCTGGACGCGTAAGGATCACAACAATTGGCATGATGAGCTGATGGACCATGAACCATCCGAACTACTTTTGGAAGTAACGCATGAAGCTATTCACGACCATCGGTCTGGCCCTGTTGTTCATCCTGAGCACGACAAGCTTCCGGTTGAGCACGCACCGCTGTGGAGGTCAGTTGGTCAGTTGGGCGGTGTGGGGTGATGCCGTGCCGTGCGGGCACGCCAAAGTCGATGCCCCTGCCTGTCCCATGCATCCCAAGCCTGCCAAGAGTTCGAAAGGATGTTGCGATGACCACGCGGAGACCGTGACCGGTCTGGTGCCGAACACTGTGGTGAGCACCGTATTGGAAGCACCGCATGTGATCCCAAGCGTGATCGCCGTATTGGTGGATCACTTCATGGCCACAACGAATGCTGGCCATGGCTGGTCGCTTGTGGCACACTTCCGACCGCCGCCGCTGAGCGGCTGGGCGATCCATATCCTGGAGCGCTCGATCCTGATCTAGACCGTTGTTGCCTTCCGGTCCATCCTGTAGGGATGCGATCGCTGCTGTCCATTTCCCTGGACCCTGGTAACAACGAACATGCTCAACGCACTCATCAAATACTTCCTGGCCAACAAGTTGGTCACCATGCTGCTCCTCGCGGTGCTGGTGGGCTGGGGCATCGTTACTGCGCCGTTCGGTTGGCAGGTGGGCGTGCTCCCCTCCGACCCCGTAGCGGTGGACGCGATCCCCGACATCGGCGAGAACCAACAGATCGTCTTCACCAACTGGCCGGGGCGCTCGCCGCAGGACATCGAGGACCAGATCACCTACCCGCTCACCACGAGTTTGCTGGGGATCCCGGGCGTGAAATCGATCCGCAGTTCATCGGTCTTCGGCTTCTCCAGCATCTATGTGCTCTTCAACGAGGACATCGAGTTCTACTGGTCGCGTTCGCGGATCCTGGAGAAGTTGAATGCGCTGCCATCAGGCGTGCTGCCGGAGGGCGTGCAACCCGCATTGGGACCGGATGCCACGGCACTCGGCCAAGTATTCTGGTACACGTTGGAGGGGCGCGATCCGGAGGGCAATGTCACCGGCGGCTGGGACCTGCACGAAACACGCAGCGCACAGGACTTCCTGGTGAGGTACGCGCTGAACGGCGTGGAGGGCGTGAGCGAAGTGGCCTCCATCGGGGGCATGGTGCAGGAGTACCAGGTGGATGTGGATCCGGAGGCATTGAAGGCGTTCGGCATTCCTATTCACCAGGTGATGCTGGCGGTGAAGAACAGCAACCGCGATGCTGGTGCGAAGACGATCGAGGTGAACCAGGTGGAATACCTGATCCGCGGCTTGGGCTATGTCCATTCCATCAGCGATCTGGAAAAGGCCGTGGTGGCCGTACACGACAATGTGCCGATCCGTGTGAAGGATGTCGCACGCGTTTCGCTCGGACCTGCCACACGGCGCGGATTGCTGGACAAAGGCGGTGCGGAGGTCGCAGGCGGTGTGGTGATCGCGCGCTATGGAGCCAACCCCATGGCCACCATCCATGCGGTAAAGGCGAAGATCGCGCAGATCGCGCCCGGACTACCCTCCAAAGTACTGGCCGATGGCACCAAGAGCCAGCTCACCATCGTGCCGTTCTACGATCGGACGCAACTGATCCACGAAACGCTCGGCACCTTGGAGGAGGCGCTCTCGCTGGAGATCCTTATCACCATCATCGTGATCCTCATCATGGTGATGGAATTGCGCAGTTCGTTGATCATCGCTTCGTTATTGCCGATCGCCGTGCTCATGGTCTTCATCGCCATGCGCTATTTCCATGTGGATGCCAACATCGTGGCGCTCTCCGGTATTGCGATCGCCATCGGTACCATGGTCGATCTGGGCATCATCCTTTCGGAGAACGTGATCCGGCACATGGACGAGGACAAGGGTCGTAGCCCATTGTTCGATGTGGTCCAGAACGCGTGCATCGAAGTGGGGCCTGCGATCCTTACTGCTGTCTCCACCACCATCGTCAGTTTCATTCCGGTGTTCATCATGGAGGCTGCGGAAGGCAAATTGTTCCGCCCCTTGGCGTTCACGAAATCGTTCGCGCTGCTGGGTGCGGTGATCGTGGCGCTCTTCATCCTGCCCACCTTCATCCATCTGGTCTTCGGGATCAACGCACGCAAGCGGTGGACGCGCATCGCGCTGTACGCGGTGATGGGCATCGGTGGTGTGACGGCATTGCTGTTCGGACATGGTTGGGCGGGCATCACCCTGCTGGCGCTATTCGTCGCGCACGGCGTGCAGGAGCGCGTGAAGTCCGATCATTTCCTTATCCGCAACCTGGTCCTCGGCGTGGTGTTGATCATGGCCGGTTGGCTGCTCAGCGACCTCTGGCGGCCCTTGGGTGTGGAGCGATCCCTGACCCTCAACTTCCTCTTCGTTGGGTCGTGGATCGCGCTGATCCTTTCCGTGTTCTGGCTGATCCAGCATTCCTACGAGCGCATCCTGCACTGGTGCCTTCGGAACAAGCGCGCCTTCCTTTCCATCCCGCTCCTTATCGTGCTCTTCGGGGCCATGATCTGGCTGGGAACGGCGAAGGTCTTCTCGCCATTGGCCAGCGCCACGCGCATCATTGGTTGGGACATCACGCGGACCGCACCATGGCAGGGCATGGCGTCCGTGTTTCCCGGTGTGGGTCGGGAATTCATGCCCTCCTTGGATGAAGGCAGCTTCCTGCTGATGCCCACTTCGATGCCGCACGCGGGCGTGGACCAGAACCACCGCGTGGTACAACAACTGGACATGCGCGTATCGGCGATACCGGAAGTGGAAATGGTGGTGGGCAAGATGGGACGTGCAGAGACCGCGTTGGATCCCGCACCGATCAGCATGTACGAGAACATCATCAACTACCGGCCGGAATTCGAGGTGGATGAGAAGGGACATCGCCGCACCTACAAAGTGGACGCAACGGAGCGGTTCATCCTCACTACAGGCGATACGCTTTCACAGGCAGAAGCGCTGACGCCGGGCTTCGATCGCAGCGCATTGATCCCTGCGGACCGTGGTCGCTACTTCCGCAACTGGCGTCCGCACATCCATCGCACCGATGACATCTGGCAGGAGATCGTGCAGGCCACGGAACTTCCCGGGGTCACCTCCGCGCCCAAATTGCAACCGATCGAAACGCGGCTGGTGATGTTGCAGACCGGCATGCGCGCGCCCATGGGCATCAAGGTCTTCGGGCCGGACCTGCCCACCATCGAAGCCTTCGGTCGTGAGTTGGAGAGCATCCTCAAGCAGGTTCCCACGGTGAAGGCTGAAGCGGTATTCGCCGATCGCATCGTGGGCAAACCCTACTTGCAATTGCGCATCGACCGCGAAGCGATCGCACGATACGGCCTTACGGTCGAGGACATGCAGCGCACTATTGAGACCGCGATCGGCGGTATGGTGAACACGACGACGGTGGAAGGCCGCGAACGATATCCTGTGCGCGTCCGCTATCCGCGCGAATTGCGTGATGACCCGGAGAAGCTCGCCCGCGTGCGCATCCCTACACCCACCGGTGTGCAAGTGCCGCTCAGTGAACTCGTTTCCATCGAATACGAACGCGGCCCGCAAATGATCAAGAGCGAAGACACCTTCCTGGTGGGCTATGTGCTGTTCGACAAGGTGGCGGATGCGGCGGAAGTGGATGTGGTGAACGCCGCGCAGCTCGCGATCCAGAAGCATATCGATCAGGGCCGCTTGACCCTGCCCGCCGGTGTCAGCTATCACTTCTCGGGCAGTTATGAGAACTCCGTTCGTGCCGAAAAGCGACTGGCATTGGTGGTGCCCTTGGTGCTGGTGATCATCTTCCTCATCCTGTACTTCCAGTTCCGGAACGTGCTCACATCGCTCATGGTGTTCTCCGGGATCGCGGTCGCTTTCGCTGGTGGCTTCCTGATGATCTGGCTCTATGGCCAAGGATGGTTCATGAACATGGAACTGTTCGGCACCAACATGCGCGACCTGTTCCAGATGCACACGGTGAACCTGAGCGTGGCCGTGTGGGTGGGCTTCATCGCCCTCTTCGGCATCGCCACCGATGATGGGGTGTTGATGGCGACCTACCTGGACGACCAATTCAAGGAGGATAGCCCAAAGGACCGTGCCGGTATTCGTGCCGCCGTGGTTACGGCCGGACGGAAATGTGTACGACCTGCATTGATGACAACCGCGACCACGTTGATCGCATTGCTTCCCGTGCTCACTTCAACCGGACGCGGTGCGGACATCCTCGTGCCCATGGCCATCCCTTCGTTCGGTGGCATGACGGTCGCGATCATCACCATTTTCGTCGTTCCCGTGCTGTACAGCGCGCGCATGGAACGGCGGCTTAAAAGGAGCAAGCCATGAGGAACACACTTCTTCTCATAGCTGTCCTCGGGGTGGCGACCGGGACCTGTGGACAATCGCTCGATGCGCATTTGCACCAAGCCGTTGCATTGAACCCGGGCCTGCAAGCGCGCTACGCGGAGTTGGAAGCAGCTCTTACGCGCAGTGCGCAAATGCGAGGCTTGCCCGATCCATCGCTCAGCATCGGCTATTTCATCAGTCCGGTGGAAACACGCCTCGGCCCGCAACGCGTGCGCTTCTCTCTCACGCAGATGTTCCCCTGGTTCGGTACGCTGGGTGCGCAGGCGCGGGCTGCCGACCTACAGGCCGAGGCGCGGTATGAAGCCTTCCTCGAAGCACGGAACGAGGTCTTCTTCAAAGTGCGTGCGGCCTACTATCCCTTGCACGAATTGGAACGCACCATTGTACTGGAGCAGGCCGATCTGGCGATCCTGCAAAGCCACCGCGAATTGGCGCTTGCGCGTTTCGAAGGCGGCAAGGGGCGCATGGTGGATGTGTTGCGCACGGACCTCATGATCAACGAGGAACGCACCGATATCGAAGTGCTGGAAGAGCGACGCAAACCTTTGCAGGTGGCTTTCTCCAATGCCGTTGGATATGCAGACATGGTGCAAGTGGACATTACGGACAGCCTCATGCTGGTGGATCTGGCCGCGAACTATTCCACCGATAGTCTGCTTCGTAGTCCGCGACTATCAGAGTTGGAGCGACGTGCGGATGCGGCCATGGCACAGGCAGAGGCTGCCCGCAAACAAGGTCTGCCGCGATTCGGGCTCGGATTGGACTACGTGGTGGTGGACCCCCGCACGGACATGGAGCTTCCGGAGAACGGTCGCGATGCGATCATGCCGATGCTCAGTGTGAGCCTGCCCATTTACCGAAGCAAATACAGGGGCGCGGTGGAAGAGGCGCAGGCCATGGAACGCGTGTTCCAAGAAATGCGCGCGCAGGTGGAGAACGACCTGAACAGCGCCTACGAAAGCGCCTGGTTCGATGCTTACAAAGCCGCGCGCACGGTGCAATTGCTGGATACGCAGATCGCGGTCGCCCAACAGATCCTCGAACTCTTGCTCACCGCGTACGCCAACAGTGGATCCGAATTCGAGGAAGTCTTGCGCATGCAACAACAAGTGCTGCGCTACCGCCTCATGCGCCTCGCGGCCATGCGCGAACACCACACGGCCGTTGCCAAGCTCGATCACATCACTGCTAAACAACCTTGACAATTGAACAACCAAAAACCAATGAACATGAAGACCAACATCCTTTCTACCGGCTTGATCGCCGCAGCACTTCTCGCTTTCACCGCGTGTGGATCGAACGACCAACAGGAACACAGCGCAGGAGAGCACCAAGAGCACATGCACAGCGATTCCGCAAGTACCATGCACGAGGAGCACGCGGCCGCCTACCACTGCTCGATGAACTGCGAAGGCGACAAGACCTATGCGGAACCCGGCAAGTGCCCGGTGTGCAACATGGACCTCGTGGTGGTGGAATGAACCCACCGTCTTGCGGTTCGGGTGACTTGAAACAATGAAGTCCAAACACGAATGATCATGAAAACGCTTGATGCTAACCGACTGGGAATGGCGGTCGGTCTCACGGCCGGACTGCTCTATGTGGGCTGTGCCCTGATCATGCTGATCGCGGGCCAGGAGGGCACGACCTACTTCTTCAACAGCCTGCTGCACGGCTTGGACGTGAGCAGCATCGTGCGCATGGAGATGTCCATGTGGCAGACCTGCACGGGTTTCCTGGCCACGCTGGTCCTCGGCTGGCTGACGGGGGCTTGTGTGGCTTGGATCTACAACATGGGCCAGCGGCGCGGATCGGCGTAAGCGAATTGAACACGATGACGACAAGCAATACATCCATCACGCGCCGCAACGGGGAGGTCGTGCCGTTCGATCCGGAACGGTTGCGTAGATCGCTCGTGCGCAGTGGCGCTGGCAAGCCGGAGGTCGAACGCACCGTGGCCGAAGTGGAAGCACAGCTTCACGAAGGCATGAGCACCCAAGCGATCTACAAGACCGCCTTCCGCATGCTGCGCAAGCACGGGCGTGGGGTGGCTGCCCGCTACTCCCTGAAGCAGGCGATCTTCCAGTTAGGTCCGACGGGATTCCCCTTCGAGAAATACGTGGCCGCATTGCTCGCTCACCAAGGGTGCAGAACGCAGGTCGGTGTCATCGTTCAAGGAGCTTGTGTGGATCATGAGGTGGATGTGATCGCGGAGCAGGGAGAGAAGCACTTCATGGTCGAGTGCAAATTCCACAGCGACCCCAAGCGCAAGTGCGATGTGAAGATCCCGCTGTACATCCAAGCGCGCTTCAAGGATGTCGAAGCGAGCTGGGTGCAACGGCCGGGTCATCAGCACAAGTTCCACCAGGGCTGGTTGGTCACCAACACGCGCTTCACGAGCGACGCGATCGCGTTCGGCGAATGCGCCGGCCTGCACCTGATCAGTTGGGACCATCCGCGCAAAGGATCCCTGCGTGAGTTGATCGATCGAAGTGCCTTGCACCCGATCACCTGTCTTACCTCACTGTCACGTGCTGATAAGCAACGCATCCTTGACCATGGGACGGTCCTGTGCGCCGATGTGCTCCGCGACCCTACCATCCTGTCCCGTTCCTCCGTCGATCCGCGCAAGACCGATAAGGTGTTGAAGGAGATCGATGAGTTGTGTAGCATCGGGCATTCCGGTACAGCATGAAACCACGATCCCGAAATGAGCTCCCGAATGAAGCAGAAAGAGATCATCACGAATTGGAACGTCATTACCGGTGGCCCATGCACCGGCAAGACGACGGTCGTAGAGATGTTGGGAGTATCGGGTTACACAACGACCATCGAGCATGCGCGGCACTACATCGATTCCATGAAAGGGCTCGGAAAGACCGTGGAGGAGGTACGCGCCAACAAACGGAAGTTCCAGCGCGGTATCCTTCAAATGCAGATGGAGGAGGAGAACGGACTTGATCCGAACGAGATGGTCTTCCTTGATAGGGCACTTCCGGATGCCTTGGCGTACTACCGATTCCTGGGACTGGACTACGACGAGGACGTTGTGGAGATGAGCGCTCGGTATTGCTATCGGACGGTATTCATCCTTGCGCGCTTGCCGTTGATCAACGACTATGCACGGCTGGAGGACGTGGAAAGCCAGATCCGGATCCACAACCTGATCATTGAGGTGTACAACACATATCCGTGCCCCGTTGTGCATGTTCCGGTACTCCCTCCTCAAGAGCGCGTGGAGTTCATCCTGAAGAACGTCAGCCGATCATGAAGCGCTGGAACATTTGATCATGGAGAAGCACGAACATCATCACAGCCCAGCGCAACAGTCCCATACAGGGCACATGCACGGCGATCACCATGGTGCGGCTGCGCATGGTATGCCCGGCCACGACCATCACGCCATGATGATCGCCGACTTCAAGAAGCGTTTCTGGATCTCCGTGGTGCTCACTGTCCCGGTCCTTCTGCTTTCGCCGATGATCCAGGACGCCCTGGGGCTGGACTTCGTCTTCACGGGTTCCATGTACGTGCTTTTCGTGCTGTCGTCGGTGGTCTATTTCCACGGCGGCTGGCCTTTCCTGAAAGGTGCCATCGGAGAGTTGAAGAAAGGCGCTCCCGGCATGATGACCTTGATATCGGTCGCGATCTCGGTGGCCTATCTGTACAGTTCGGCAGTGGTCTTCGGGCTGGAAGGCAAGCTCTTCTTCTGGGAACTCGTCACCTTGATCGACATCATGTTGCTCGGGCATTGGATCGAGATGCGTTCGGTCTTGGGCGCTTCCAAAGCGTTACAACTCCTAGTGAGCATGATGCCGGACGAAGCGCATTTGGTGGAAGGCGATGCAGTGCGGCAAGTGAAGCTCGCGGATCTCAACGCCAACGATCACATCCTGGTGAAACCGGGTGAGAAGGTCCCGGCCGATGGTGTGATCGTGAAAGGCGAGAGCTACCTGAATGAGAGCATGCTCACGGGCGAATCGAAACCCGTGCGCAAGGAGAAAGGGCAAAAGGTGATCGGTGGCGCATTGAACGGCAACGGGGTGCTGGAGATAAGGGTGGAGCATACCGGCAAGGACAGCTACCTCAACAAGGTGATCGACATGGTGCAGGAGGCACAGAAGACCAAGTCGAGAACACAGCACCTTGCGGATCGTGCCGCCAAGTGGCTCACCTATATCGCGTTGCTCTCCGGTACGGCAACGCTGGTGGTCTGGCTGGCGGTCGGGCAGGAGTTCGTGTTCGCCTTGGAGCGCATGGTCACCGTGATGGTGATCTCGTGCCCGCATGCGCTTGGTCTTGCGATCCCCTTGGTGGTGGCCATTTCCACAGCGGTCAGTGCGAGCAACGGGCTCTTGATCCGCAACCGAACGGCCTTCGAGAATTCACGGAAGATCACCGTCATGGTCTTCGATAAGACCGGTACACTCACCACCGGTGATTTCGGTGTAACGCGCGTTGTAGCCGCATCCGGCACGTACGATGAGAAACAGCTCATCAGACTGGCATCCGCGTTGGAGCAAAGTTCAGAGCATCCGATCGCCGTAGGGGTGATGCAACGTGCGAAGCACGATGGAACGACCATTCCTTCAGCGACCGGATTCGAGGCCATTACGGGCAAAGGCGTTCAAGCGACAGTGGACGGACAGAACATCAAGGTCGTTAGTCCGGGATACCTGCGCGAGAACAAGATCCCGATCCCGGAGGGAGCATATTCCGATGCCGCAGAGACGGTGGTCTTCGTGATCGTGGATGATCATCTCGCCGGCTACATCGCATTGGCCGACGCGATCCGTGACAGCGCAGCGGCAGCGATCGAGAAGTTCCATCAAGAAGGCATCAAGGTGTACATGGCCACTGGCGACAATGCGATCGTGGGCAAGGCCGTCAGCGATGAGCTTCATCTGGATGGATACTTCGCAGAGGTGCTTCCCCATCAGAAAGTGGAACTGATCAAGGACCTGCAGGCAAAGGGCGAATTCGTGGCCATGACCGGCGATGGCGTGAACGATGCCCCGGCGCTTGCACAAGCCGATGTGGGCATCGCGGTAGGTTCTGGTACCGATGTGGCCGCAGAAACTGCGGACATCATCCTCGTTCGTAGCGATCCTGGAGATATCCTCGGGCTGATCCGTTTCGGCAAGGCCACCTATTCGAAGATGATCCAGAACCTGATCTGGGCCACCGGGTACAATGCCATCGCCATCCCGCTTGCCGCGGGTGTACTTGCACCCGTCGGCTTCCTGATGAGCCCGGCGGTCGGCGCTGCGCTCATGTCGCTCAGCACCATCGTGGTCGCGATCAATGCGCAATTGCTCAAACGCAAACTTCATCTTGCTTCATCATGAGGATCCCCTCCATCATCCTTCGCTTTCGCACACCGCTGATCGTGATCGTTACGCTTGCCGTTGGGCTGCTGCTCGGTCGCGCATTCTACGGATCGCCTCGTTCCAACTCCACCATGGAAGGTATGGAACACCAGGGCCACGGTGAGGTATGGACCTGCTCCATGCACCCGCAGATCCGGATGCCTGAACCGGGCCAATGCCCGATCTGCGGCATGGACCTGATCCCTGCGGCGACCGCCGGTGGCAAGGGGGCGGACATGGAAGGCATGGATGACATGACGGCCGTTCACCTTTCGGAACATGCCATGAAGCTCGCGAATGTGCAGACCATGATAGTGGGCGATGGTGGCTCCGAAGGCCTGCTGAGGCTAACGGGAAAAGTGCAGGCTGACGAGCGGCGCGTGTTCGCACAAGCCACGCACGTGGCCGGGAGGGTGGAAGAATTGTTGGTGAACTTCACCGGTGAGAAGGTCACAAAAGGACAGGCCCTCGCAAAGCTCTATGCACCGGAACTGGTGACCGCCCAGGAGGAGTTGTTACAAGCACACCGGGTTCGTGAAATGCAGCCAGCCTTGTACAAAGCGGCGCGCGAGAAACTCCGGAACTGGAAGCTTAGCGATGCGCAGATCGACGCTGTGGTAAGCTCCGGTGCGACAAGCGGTCTCGTGACCATCCAAGCCGATGTCTCCGGCGTCGTGGTGGAGAAACGCGCGGAACTCGGGGACTATCTCCAACGCGGGGAGGCGTTGTACCAAGTGGCCGACCTCTCTCAAGTGTGGGTGCTCTTCGATGTGTATGAAAGCGATCTCAGCGCGGTACGGAAAGGGGATGTCGTGTCCTTCGCGATCCGTTCGCTGCCTGGTGGGACATTCGAGGGCGCGATCTCCTTCGTGGATCCGATCGTGGACCCCAAAGCTCGCGTTGCGCGAGCACGCGTGGAAGTGCGGAATGACAAGGAGCACTTGAAACCGGGCATGTTCGTAACGGGCGAGATCAGGACGACTTCGAAAGGAGCGGATGGGCACTTGGTCGTTCCACGATCCGCAGTACTCTGGACAGGTCCGAGGTCGGTGGTGTACGTGAAGGACAGCACAGCGGAACATGGCCTGTTCCGCATGCGCGAAGTGACATTGGGTCCCGTGATGGGCGATGATCAGGTGATCGCTTCGGGTCTGCGTGCCGGTGATGAAGTGGTAGTGAACGGAACCTTCATGGTGGATGCCGCTGCACAGTTAGCCGGCGCGCCCAGTATGATGTCACCGGAAGGTGGACCAATGCCTAAGAGTCATGAGCACAATAGCCATTGAAACATTCTATTCCTGCCAAGAATGGGAACTGCCCACTCACAATTGAAAACCAAACAACCATGAAAACCATGAAACTCTTGTTCATCCTCCCTCTATTCTTACTTGTGTCCAGCAGCAGCGCGCAGGATCCTGCCCAACCGAACGGGATCGAGAACGCGATCACCGTCACCGTGCGCATCAACGGCGATTGCGACATGTGCAAGACGCGCATCGACAAGGCCGGTTCCGTGAAGGGCGAAGCCGCCGTGGATTGGGACACCGATGCCAAGACCGCGCGCGTGACCTACGACAGCACGCGGACCGATCTGGATGCGATCCTGCAACGTGTGGCGGATGCGGGCTACGATACGGAACGCTTCCGCGCCACGGATCCCGCCTATCGCGCATTGCCCGGGTGCTGCCAATACGATCGGGGCGTAAGTCCGGAACCAAGCGCGAAGTAGAACCGCGTCGATCGGCCACTTTCTCCGTGCGCGTTTCGCAAACACCCCCCCCCCCCCCCCCCCCCCCTCCCCCCCCCCCCCCCCCCCCCCCCCCCCCCCCCCCCCCCCCCCCCCCCCCCCCCCCCCCCCCCCCCCCCCCCCCCCCCCCCCCCCCCCCCCCCCCCCCCCCCCCCCCCCCCCCTCCCCCCCCCCCCCCCCCCCCCCCCCCCCCCCCCCCCCCCCCCCCCCCCCCCCCCCCCCCCCCCCCCCCCCCCCCCCCCCCCCCCCCCCCCCCCCCCCCCCCCCCCCCCCCCCCCCCCCCCCGCCCCCCCCCCCCCCCCCCCCCCCCCCCCCCCCCCTTCCCCCCTTTACGGTGAAGGCAACGCCGCCCCGCACTTGCGGCAGAAGACCGCATCCGGCAAGTGACCGGTGGCGTGGCAGCTCAAGCACTTCGGCCCCGGGGATCCGCTACGCGCGATCTCCACGCTGACGATACCGGTGGGTACGGCGATCATCGCATACCCCAGGATCATGATCGCGGCCGCTAGTGTTTGTCCGAGCCAGGTCTGCGGTGCGATATCGCCGTACCCCACGGTGGTGAGTGTGACGATGGCCCAGTAGATGCTCGTGGGGATGCTGGTGAAACCGGCCTCCGGACTTTCGACCAGGTACATCACCGTACCGAAGATGATGGTGATGGACAGGACGACCATGAGGAAGACGAGGATCTTGCGTCGGCTTGCGATCAAGGCGTCGCGCAACATGCCCGCCTCGCGGACGTACCGTACCAGCTTGAATACGCGGAAGACCCTGAGAAGCCGCAGCACGCGGATCACCATGAGGGTGTGCGCGCCACCCATCACAAGGCTCAAGTAGGTCGGTAGGATGGAGAGAAGATCCACCACGCCGAAGAAGCTGAACGCGTAGCGCACCGGACGTTCCACCACCCACAGGCGCAGGAGGTACTCCACGGTGAACAGCGCGGTGAAGCACAATTCAGCGACATGGAATTCATGGCCATAGCGCGCTTTGATGGCCGGCACGCTCTCCAACATCACCAGCACCACGCTGATCACGATGCACCAGAGCAGGGCCACATCAAAGGCACGGCCGGCGGGGGTGCTCGTTCCGAAGATGATCCGGAACAGCGCCGCTCGGTTCGTTTCCTTGGGGGATGTCAACGGGGCCATGGTGATCGGATCAGGACCTTCCGGTCGGATACATATGCACGTCGCGTTGCGGGAACGGTATGGTGATGCCATTCTCCTTGAATGCATCCACGATCGCGAACCGGATCTCGCTCTTGGTGGTCTCGATGCGGAACACATTGCGGCTGTAGAAGAGCACTTCGAAATCCAATGAGCTATCGCCGAAATCCACCAAGCGCACGGTGATCGAATGACCATGATCGTCCGAGAGCACTGCGGGATGTGCATTGGCGCATTGGATCAACACGCGCTCCACCAGCCGCGCATCGGTCCCATAGGCCACGCCCACGCCGATGTGGAATCGTGTGACCATATCAGTGTGCGACCAATTGATCACGTTCTCATTGATGAACTTGTGGTTCGGTACCAACAGGTGGATATCATCTCGCGTGAGCACTTTGGTGGTGCGCAGGTTGATGTCCGTGACGCGGCCCACGGTGCCATCCACCTCCATCACATCACCCACCTTGATCATGCCCTCCGCGAGGATGATGATCCCGGAAATGATGTCATTGAAGGTCTGCTGGATGCCGAGGCCGAGACCGACGAGCAGGGCTGCACCACCCGCCAACAGGAAGGTGAGGCGCACACCCACCATGTCCAGTGCCAATAGGATGGTACCGGTCCAGAAGAAGTACGAGACCAATTTGTACACGGCGATCACGCGCGGATTGCCATGATCGCCATGCCCCCAGCGGTGGTCCAACCAGCTTCTCAATACGCGCAAGAGCGCCCATGTGCCCGCGAGGACGAGGAGTGCGGAGATCAACTGGCCGGTGGTCAGTGAGCCGTACCCGAGGTCGAGCAGCTTGTGTTGGAGGAATTCGTTCATGGCATTTGTAGTGCGAAGTTGATAGGCGCACACTCAACTCGATAACGGCTTTGCACGGGGCGGGTCACGTATCCCGGCACGATTCAGATCAATTCCTCCAGGGCTGCATCACGCGGCATCGCCTGGTCCAACCCAAGCACTTTCGATCGCGCACGCCGTAAGCGCATCTTCACGGCGCTCACTCCGAGGTCCAACTCCGCTGCAATGGTCTTCACCGGGATGTCGTCCCGGTATTTCATCAACAGGATCCTGCGCTCATCAGCAGAGACATTCTCCAAGAGCATCATCAGCCGTTCGTGCAGCATCTCGAACATCCGCTTGTGGCGGAGTTCTTCCGCGTGATCACTGATCAGCGGGTTCGCACGATCGTCCTCCGGCAACGGTACGAGGCGCATCCGTTTCAACTTGCGCAGCTCATCGATCACCACGTTGTAGGTCACCACCTTGAACCACGCGGCGAATGCGCTTTGTTGCTTGTACTTGCCGGCCTTCTTCAACAGCCGGATGAACACCTCTTGCGTGAGATCCTGCGCATCATCCTTGTCCCCGACCATCTTCCAGGTCCGGGAGAGTACGCGCTGTTGATAGCGTTCATAGATGATCCCGAAACAGGTGCGGTCTCCTGTGGCACCGATGCGTTGCACCAGCGTCTCATCACTCAATTGCCGCAAAGGTGTGCGCTTGCGCGATCGGGTCTTGTCCATTGGATCCGTTGGCCAAAGATCATCGTTCCTCACGGAACAGGATGGGATCTTCAACGAAGTTGTGACAGATGCCCCCTCCACCATTTCAACCGCGTGCCGCTTACCGTATTCCAAGGGATCGTGCGTTCTTTGTTGCTGTTCCGGGAACACGAGTGCTCTTTTCCGTCGTGGCCAACCGGATCCGGGATCACGATAGGGATGCAGGGCATCGATACCTCAGGACCAAGAGCGGACCACGACCATTCCAACGCTTGATCATGGATCCCCTTCCGCGAAAACTACTGGCGATCACCATCCTCTGTGCGCTATGGGCCGCAGTGGTCCTGGTGGCCTTCGTGCCGGTGGAGAAGGATGCGGTGGTAGGCAGCTACCGGTTGCATTCCTCCTGGTTCCTGCAAAAGGAAGCGCGCCCGGCGCGCATCGATCTGGACAAGGATGGGGAGCTTCGGGTGTATGCGGACCATGGGGAAGTGACCCTCCGGGCCAAGTGGTGGTGGGACGCTGCGGAAGGATTCCTCCGGTCCGATGCGCGTGAATTGGATCGCCGCATCAGGGGCTACCATGGATGGACCGGGACCACCTTGTATTGGCGCTTGGCGCCGAGCTTCGATTACGGAGAGGAACTGGAAATGCAACGCTTGGACCGATGAGCATGGAGGGCAGCACGACCGGTAGGAACGGGATCGGGAAGGTCCTTGGGGGCATCGGCTCCACTCCTGTGCTCCTGGCAATTTTCATGATCACCCTCGCGTTCAACGCCGGCGTTCGCCGATCGCACGATCTCACTTGGCCGCCATATATGGATCATGCCCGCGATGCCTCCTTCGCGCAAAGCATCCTCGATGGACACTACGGGGAGGATCCCTTGTACACCGGCGAGTCCATGTGGTTCACGCCCATGGTGTTCACCTTGGAAGCGTATGCGGTGGAATTCACCGGGGTGGATCTCCAGGTGCTTCAGGCCCGCGCTGGAGCTTTCTGGAACCTGCTCGCACCCATCGTGTTCTTCCTGCTTGCCTGGCGTTGGTTCGGGTCGTCGGTCGCCGTGGTCGCGTTGGCAGCGTACCTATTCGTGCTCCCCGGCCAGGAACCGGGTTGGGCGGTGGCCACGTATTCGCCGCTGTTCCTTGCGATGAATTTCGCGCAGGGCCTGTTCTTCCTGATGCTCCTGGTCCTGTTCCGCGCCTTCAGAAGTGTATCGTGGGTGGTATGGGCCGCCGTCGGGATCGGCGCTGGCCTGTTGTTCCTCAGCCATGCGGCACCGGCCATCCTCATTGTGGCCATGATCGCCATCCACATCATCAGCAGGGCCATCGCCGCGTGGCGGATCCGCGATCGTGCGCAGGCCGGGCGATACCTGCTTTGCGGGGTTGCTGCGGGTGCAACCTTCATCCTGGTCAGCCTGCCGTTGATCTGGTACGTGGTCGGTGATTACATGCTGGACCAGAAGGACCGCATACCCACCGCCTTCACCTACGAACCCTTGTCATTCCGCCATGCGGATCGGTTCCTGTTCCACAATGTCACCCTCTTCGTCGCCATGGGTATTGCGGGTTTGTTCCTCCTCTTCCGGGGGAAGCGATCACCCCAGCGCACCTTGATGCTCATGTGGGTGGGTTTGACCACCACCTTGGCGTTGTACGCGTACCTAGCGATGGAACTGGGATTGAAGTATGGGATCATGATGCCGACCTCCGTTCCCTCGTTCCACTTCTACTCTTACCTGAAGACCGCCATGGCGCTGGGCGTGGGCATCGCGGTCCTGCGCATGCTTCAATGGGTGGTGGATCGGTACCATGGCGATCGGTCGGCCGAATTCAAACGGGATCGGCTGGCGGCCATGACCGCCGTACTCGTGCTGGTAGGGACCTTGGCGATCTACCCAACCAACGCGAATCGTCCCGACCTGGTCAATACACGCATGTTCAGCATGACCCGGATGGCGGATACGGACGCCACGGACATGTACACCATCCTGCGTGACAAGCTGCCCTGGGAAGCCGTGGTGCTTTGTGATGACGAACTCTCCCTTTGGGTCGTGATGGCCAGTGCGAGAAAGACCGTGGCCACCAACGCTTCCATGGCGAACCCTTACGTGCTGCCTGCACCGCGCGAAGCAGCGCGCGCACAATTGTTGGCGGCCCTGGAAAGATCAGACCCGGAGGCGCCGAAGGTCCTGGAGGCGTATCACGTTACACATGTACTGGTGCGTACGGCGGATATCGACCGGATGCCGGAACTCACGCACTGGTTCCCGCAATCCATCCACACGAACGGGACCTATGCGCTCTACGCGCGGTAGTTGTGCCCGGGCCACCCCAGCATCCGCAGCGAAGTTGTGACCGCTCCATGAACCACCCGTTCTGTTAGTGACCGGCGAGCAGGGATGTTCGATCGGGTCGGACGGAGGATGGCAGGATCGATACGCGATCCACACGTATGCCGGTATCCGTGCCCTGAAGGGCGCACCATCGCGCCGAAGCAGGGGAAAGGTGAAAGGGCCTACCTGAAGTGGTCTGGGACATTCAAAACAAAGAACCATGACAACGAGCACATTGACCAATGACAAGACGACTTTCGACGTGAAGATGATGAAGCTGGTGGAGGACGCCACAGCGAACACCGTGGATAAGACCGTGACCTTGGAGACAGCGAAGCTGATCTTCGCGGAAGCGAGGGATGGTGGCAAGTACACCGAGGTGGAGAAGAACACCATTGCCCACATCCGCAGCAACTATACGTGGAGCAAGGAAGCGGATGAATGGTACCGCACAGAGGTCCGCAAGTGGGCGGCATCCAACTAGGAAGCAGACCACGTTCGAGCAGGGGCCGTTCCGGGAGGGGCGGCTCACGCCATTCCTGGCCGGGTACCTTCGGGATCGACCGGCCTTGGCCACGCCGTGATCCAAGCGGCCCGGGCGATACATTCGCCGTTGTCGGGTAACCACCCACCTCGCCGCTCCATGACGTTGGAAGGATTCATCAATTTGTTCAAGCTCGGCAAGAATGCCGAAGCCCATGAGGTGGCGATGGAGAACATCCTGAGGGGTGTCTCTTTCAGAGGGACGAACATCCTCATCCTGATCTTCGCCATCATCATCGCTTCGGTGGGGCTCAACGTCAACTCCGCCGCCGTGATCATCGGTGCGATGTTGATCTCCCCGCTCATGGGCCCGATCGTGGGTGTGGGTGCCGGTCTGGGGGTGATGGACCTGGAACTGGTGAAACGCGGGCTGAAGAACCTGAGTTTCGCCGCATTGGCCAGCGTTGCCACGTCCACGATCTACTTCTTCCTGAGTCCACTGGACGAGGCACATTCCGAGATCCTTGCCCGCACTTCACCGACCATGTGGGACGTCCTTATCGCCCTGGCCGGCGGCTTCGCCGGGATCATCGCCACCTCCAGCAAGGAACGGGGAAATGTGGTGCCCGGCGTGGCCATCGCCACAGCGCTCATGCCACCGTTGTGTACAGCAGGATATGGGCTGGCGCACCTGAATTGGCCGTTCTTTTTCGGCGCCCTATTCCTCTTCGTCATCAATTCGGTGTTCATCAGCCTGGCCACTCTGTTCACAGTCCGTTGGCTCCGGTTCCCGGCCAAACAAATGGTGGATGGTAGGACCACCAAACGGGTGAAGCGGATCACCGCGGCCATTGTGATCTGTACCGTAGTGCCGAGTGTGTATTTGGCCTACCGGTTGGTGGAACAGAATGCATTCAAACACAAGTGCGAGGAATTCATCGCACAAGAAGCGACCATCCCGGACAATTATCTTGTGGCGAATGTGGTGGACGTGAAGGAGCGCACCATCCGACTGACGTACATGGGGCGCGGAGTGGATGTGATCGAAGAGGCCCGGCTGCGCGAACGGATGGCCCTGCATGGCATCGGGGATGCACACTTGGATGTCCGCACCGGACTCAGTCTCACGGAGATCGGGCAAGCGGACAAGGCGATGGAGGACAATGCGACGAACTTGCTGGCGGAACGAAAGGCGTTGATGGGTCGGATCCGGATGGTGTACGATAGTCTAGCGAACGTGAAGGCCGGACGCGCGCAGCTATTGGCGGAAGCACGGGCGGAACACCCAGCGCTATTGTTCTTGGGCGTCGATGAGAATGCGGCGGTGGAAGGCGATTCGATCCCGACGATGGTGATGGCTCATTTCACCGACGGACCGGACAGCGCGGAATACCGGCGTCTGGAAGGATGGCTCACCATCAAGTTGGCAGGTGGGCCGTTCCGTCTGGTGGTTTCACCACCTATTGCGCACCCGGTTGTTCGTGCGCGAAGGAAGAGGCATTGAAGATCAAGAACGTCCATTAGGACACTAAGGAAAGAGACATGGCCGATCGTGTGGAAGAACTGGTGGAAGTACATCCGTTGAACATGGAGGTGTACGAGGATTTCGCAGAATCCATGCGGGCCGCGTACCCGCAATGGAGCGGTGCTCTTTGGAAGAAGGAGACGATCTCGCGCCTGCTCAACCTGTTCCCGGAAGGGCAGCTCGGCATCTTCGTGAATGGCCGCCTGGTGGGCTGCGCCTTGTCCATCATCGTCGATATCGATAAGATCGGCCTGGACCACGATTACCGCAAGGTGACCGGTGATCACACGTTCAACACGCACTCCGAAAAGGGGGATACCCTGTACGGGATCGAGGTCTTCGTACACCCGGAGTACCGGGCAAGGCGACTGGGACGCCGGTTGTACGAAGCGCGCAAGGAGGTCTGTGAACGGTTGAATTTGCGTGCGGTGATGTTCGGTGGAAGGATGCCCAACTACCACAATTACTCGGACAAATTGAAGCCGAAGGAGTACATCGAGAAGGTGCGCATGAAGGAGATCCATGATCCCGTGCTGTCCTTTCAACTGGCGAACGATTTCCATGTGGTCAAGTTGCTCCGAGGCTATATGCCGGACGATAAGCAATCGCTGGAATTCGCGGTCCTGCTGGAATGGGATAACATCTACCACAACGAGGACCGGTTCGATCGGCAGGATACGCGCAATGTCCGTCTCGGCCTCGTGCAGTGGCAAATGCGCACCTACCGTGACCGCTCCGAATTGCTGGATCAGGTGGAGTTCTTCCTCGAAGTGGTGAGCGGCTACGGAAGTGATTTCGCCGTGTTCCCTGAGCTGTTCAACGCGCCGTTGATGTCGGCCTACAATGACCACACGGAGGCAGAGGCCATTCGAATGCTCGCTGAGCATACACTGCCCATCCGGGATCACATGATCACGGCTGCCGTGCGTTACAATGTGAACATCATCACCGGGAGCATGCCGCTGGTGGAGAAAGGGCGATTGCTCAACGTGGGTTTCCTCTGTCGCAGGGATGGGACCTGGGAGCGGTACGACAAGATCCACATCACACCGAATGAACGCAGGGCGTGGGGGATCACCGGCGGGGATGGTTTCCGCGTGATGCAGACCGATCGCGGCAAGGTGGGCATCGTCATCTGCTACGATTGCGAATTCCCTGAGCTGGTCCGGTTACTCGCCTTGGACGGCTTGGAGATCCTCTTTGTACCGTTCCTCACTGATACACAGAATGGATTTTCACGCGTGCGCCATTGCGCCCAAGCGAGGGCCATCGAGAACGAATGCTTCGTGGCGATCGCCGGCAGTGTCGGCAACCTGCCGCGGGTGAAGAATATGGACATCCAGTACGCGCAGAGCGCGGTGTTCACGCCTTGCGATTTCCCATTCCCCTCGACCGGCGTGAAAGGGGAGGCCACCGCGAATACGGAAATGGTGCTCGTGGTGGATGTGGACCTCAGCCTGCTGAAGGAACTGCATCACTACGGAACCGTGCAGATCCTGAAGGACCGCAGGCCCGACCTCTATTCACTCACCGCCGTCAGCAACGGGAAGGTCGATTGAGCGCTTCGCACCGATCAACCCGAGCGCCATCACCGTACATGTACCGATCACTATGGCGAACAGCAGGCCGGTGCTCACTACTGGGATCCTGAAGCGCTCCGGAAGGCTCAGGAACAGCAGGATGCTGATAAGGCCGCGCGGGGTGATGTACACCAGTGTGCGGATGTCCATGCGCAGCGCGAATTTCAGGAACAGCGCACGCAGCAGCAAGGTGAGCGCCAGCATCACACTGGCCAGCAACAGCATGTGCGTATCCTCCAATTCTCCCGGCAGGATGGTGTAGCCGAAAAGCACGAAGAAGAAGGTGCGGAGCAGGAATGCGCTTTCCCGGGAAAGCTGGTGCATCTGCCCCAGGTCCTTGTCGAAATGGGGGTAGAGGAAGCGCTCCTTGAACCAAGCGAAGGGAATGAGCGGAGCATTCGCGAGGAACAGTCCGAAGGCGAGCACCACCACCAGCGTGGATAGATGGAACTGCTTGCCGACGGCGTACACGAGAACGAGGATCGCCATGATCAGGAAGAACTTCACCGAATGCGTGATCCTGCCCAGGAGCCACAGGAGCGCCATGCAGAACACCGCGCTGAGGATGATCACCGCAACGATCTCCAAGGTCAAATGACCGAACGCGGCGGCACCGAAGGATTCATTGGAGACCACGAAATTGAACGCGACGATCCCGAGGATATCCGAAAGGGACGATTCGTACACCACGAATTCACGTGAGTTCCGATCCAAGTGGGTCACCGAGGGGATCGCCACGGCGGAACTGATCACACTCAGCGGAATGGCGTTGGCGACGCATATCAACCAGGACAAGCCCGTGAGGCCATGCAGGAGTGATGCAATGCTCCCTGTGGTGATGAGCAACAGGCCGAGTGCGGAGAGGAAAGCCTTGCGGATGAGCACGTTCTTGGAACGGTCATAGACCAGGTCCAGGCCGCCTTCGAACACGATCATGATCAGGCCGATGTTCCCCAACGCCGGAAGGATGTCCACGATCCCCGGTCTTGGAACACCCGTGGAGTCGATCGCGAACCGGATCGCCATGCCCAAGGCCATCAACATGATCACGGCCGGAATGCGCGTATGCTTCGCGGACAGGTCGAACAGGTAGCTGAAGATGACCAGCCCGCTGAGAACGATGAGGAGGGTATAAGCGTTCATGCGCGGAGCCAATATCCGGAACTACTTCCACTGCGGGGAGGCGCTGTTACTTCAATTATCCACCCGGAGGAAGAATAGCGCTGACCCGTTCCGCTGGTCAGGACCACTTGATCGCGCGGACTACACCAGCAACCAGTACGTGAGCATGGCACCCACATAGCCGATGGCCGCCGGAACGAACATCCGCTTGACGTACCACATGAATTCGATGCCGAGTACACCCATGACCGCCACACCCGCAGCGGATCCGATGATGAGCATGCTGCCACCGGTTCCGGCACACAGCGCAAGCAACTCCCAGAATATGTGATCGGGAGGATAGGTCGTCATCGGATACATCCCTTGCGCTGCCGCCACCAGTGGAACATTGTCCACAATGGCGGACAGTACGCCCAACGCACCATTCACCGCATACACGTTCGGCAGGTTCGCCCCCAACCAGCCCGCCAGCATTTCCAGGTAGCCCGAGGTCTGCAGGCCACCCACAGCGATGAGGATCCCGAGGAAGAACAGGATGCTGGAATGATCCACGCGCTGGAGGATCGCCGTGACCTGGTATTGGCCACGCGCTTCCATTCCTCGCGTATGGATGAACTCCGTGTAGATCCACAGGATGGAAAGGCCGAACATGATGCCCATGAACGGAGGAAGGTGGGTGTACCCCTTGAATACAGGAACCCCAAGCAAGGTCATCACGCCCAAGGCGAAGACCATGTACTTCTGTCGTTTGGAGATCAGGTTCACGTTGTCGTCCTCATGATCCGGTGCCGGCCGCCGCACCAGGCCCCGCATGCTGAAGCTGAGCCAGGCCAGCGGCAGGATCAAACAGACCAGGCTCGGAATGATCAACATCTTGATGATGTTCCACGTGGTCACTTGGCCACCGATCCAGAGCATGATCGTGGTCACGTCGCCGATCGGGCTCCATGCGCCACCCGCATTCGCGGAGATGATCACCACACCGCCGAAGGTCCAGAGATCGTTCTTGTCGCCCACCAATTTGCGCAACAGTGCCGCCATGACGATAGCCGTGGTGAGGTTGTCCAGTGCGGCAGAAAGAAAGAAGGTGATGAAGCCGACGACCCAGAGCAGGACCAAGCGGTTCCGGGAACGGATGCGATCCGTGATGACCTCGAAGCCCCCGTGCGCGTCCATCAGTTCCACCACGGTCATCGCGCCGAGCAGGAAGAACAGGATGCTCGCAATCTCACCGAGGTGATGGAACAAGGATCCCACTTTCGCCTCGACCCCGCCGGCGCCATGGCCACCCACATCAAGCACCATGACCAAGGTCCACACGAGCATGCCGGTGAGCAGCGCCGGAGCGGCCTTGTTCATCCGCAACGGATGTTCGAGGGCGATGGCCGTATAGCCAAGGATGAATACGACGACGATCAGGATGGACATACGGTGGGGGCTATTCGCTCCATATCAATGTGGGGCCAAGGTTAACATTCACCCCTGGACCGGGTTTGGGGATCGGGGGCTTGATGGCCCTTGGAATGAAGAACGGCGTACACGCTGATGTACGCCGTTCCGCAATGGGGGAGGATTACTTCTTCGCGGGCTTCACAACAGGTTTCACGGTCGGAGGTATAGGAACGGGGACTTCCACTTTGGGTGCCTCCGGGGCCTTGCGCTCCACGAGTGTCATCTCGTTCACGAGGTGTGTGGCACCGGCCAACTTATCAATGCACCAGAGCACGTAACGGATGTCCACACTGATGGTCCGTTGCAGTTCAGGTTCGAAGGCGATATCGCCGCTCATCGCCTCCCAGTTGCCGTCGAAGGCGATGCCGATGAGTTCGCCGTTGCCATTGATCACCGGACTCCCGCTGTTGCCGCCCGTGATGTCGTTGTTGCTGATGAAGCAAATGTTAAGGTTGCCGTTCTCATCGGTATAACGCCCGAACTCCTTCTTCACCAGCATCTCATGCTCCTTCACGGGGACGATGAATTCCTCATTCGTGTTGTCCTCCTTTTCAAGGATGCCTGTCGCTGTGGTGGCATAGTCGTAGAACATGGCATCGCCGGGCACATAGCTCCTCACTTGTCCATAGGTCAAGCGCATGGAACTGTTCGCGTTCGGGTACCAGCTCTTTTCGGGATCCTTCTCACGCATGGCGGCCACCATCAACCGGTAGCCCTTGTCCAGGTCGGCCTGACCAGCGTCCACACCGGGGCCGATGACATTGCGCCAGTGGTTCAGGCAGCTTTCCGCAGCTTGGAATCCAAGATCTTTTTGAAGGGCCTTCAACGTCGGCTTGGCCAGGAACGCATCGAGCTTCTTGCGGTCGGTGAGCATGCTTGAAGCGAAGACCGCGCGCGCCCACGCATCGAAGTTGCTCTTGTACTTCTTCTCGATCGTGGACATCACTTCGGGTTGCAGATCACGCTGCACATCGTCATGGATCATGCGGAACATCTCGGCCGTGATCTTCTCATCCGTGGCCGGATCGTAATCCTTCCAGAATTCTTCCGCAGAGGCCTGCACGCGTGCCACCATGGCACTCACCTTGGCGGCATCCTTCGGGTCGTTCTCCAATTGCATCTTCAAACCATACATCCGGAAACCCAGCACCACGGCCTCACTGCCGAAGGCCGCTTCCTGCATGTACGTGCTCGCCTTCTCCCACTTGGTCCGGTCGGCATAGCCCCGCTCCAACAATGTGATGATCCCACCATACTTGTCCTTCCGTGTCGGATCGGCGTTCACCCAGGCCATCAACGCATCCTCCTGCGCCTTCTTCTTGTCGTACACATGCAAGCGCTTCAAGCCGCGTTGCTGCCCGATGAAGTACTTCCAGTAGTTGCTGATCTGCGCGTATTTGCTGGCGTACTTGATCCGTACCGCGTCGCTGGCATCCATGTCCTGCTTCATCAATTCCAGTTTCTTCCCGCGGATCAGCACACGGCTCGGCTGTTCGATGTCCAACGCCAGCTTCACACCCTGGCTGCTCAGGAAACGGTCCGTGCTGCCGGGGTAGCCCATCACCATGGCGAAGTCGCCCTCCTTCACGCCTTGCAGGCTTACCGGGAAGTGCCACTTCGGTTTGAAGGGGATGTTGGTGTCGCTCGGATCGGCGGGTTCGCCATCCGGTCCGGTGTACACGCGAAACATGGAGAAGTCGCCGGTGTGGCGCGGCCACATCCAGTTGTCGGTGTCACCACCGAATTTGCCGATGGCACTTGGTGGCACGCCCACCAGACGCACATCGCGATAGGTCTTGTACACGAAGAGGTAGAATTCATTCCCCTCGAACATGATCTTGAAGTCGGCGCTCAAGCCGTTCTCCTTGCCAACAGCGGAGCGCAACTTTCCGCCCACCTCCTGGATCTTCTCGCTGCGCTGCTCTTCGGTCATGTCGGCGGTCAACTCGGCCATCACCTTGTCGGTGACATCCTCAATGCTCTGCAGGAAGCTCACACTGAATCCAGCCGCCAGTTCATCCTTCCGGGTCTTCGCCCAGAAGCCGTTGGTAAGCAGGTCGTTCTCCACGCTGCTCAATCCCTGCACGGCATCGTAGCCGCAGTGGTGGTTCGTCAGGAAGAGGCCTTCGGCGCTCACCATTTCACCGCTGCAGAATCCGCCGCCCAAACGCACCACGCCATCCTTGATGCCGCTGCGGTTGATGTCGTAAATGTCCTCGGCGGTGAGTTTGAAACCGAGCTTCTGCATCTCGGCCTCGTTGATCTGTTTCAGCTTGCTGAGCAGCCACATGCCTTCGTGGGCACGCGCACCGACCAGTACCAAGAGGGCAACAAGCAGGGAAAGGGAACGCTTCATCATAATGGTTCGTGTTTAGTGCTGGTCGGGTTCTGGTATTCCGGCCGTTGGGGGGGTGCCAAATGTAGCAGCCTCACGGAACAGCGCTGGACCGTTCAGGGATGGAAGGGGTGACGAGGGACGAATGACCGGCTGGATCACGGTTTGGAGGTCGCCGGTTGCCAAGGCACGGGCAGCAGCAGGGCCTCTATGTAACTCACCAAGGCTTTGAATTCCTGCGGCGTGCCTACCCGGCCCAGCACCTTCTTGTCCTTGCCAACGGCCGCGATCCGCAGGTAGGTGGAAGGAAGGTCGGTGACCTCACCATCGTACTTGTCCTTCATGCTGAAGAAACCGAGATTTTCCGCCCTGGCCAGGATCACCCGCAAGGTGTCACTGCCGATACGAGCGGTGTGCTTCCCTTCCTTTTCCATGTTGTTGCGGCCATCATACGTAGCGAAGCCGCTGCGGAACAACTCGATCCGATAGGCTTTGCACGCACCGAAACAGGGTGTGCGCTCCAAGCTGAGGAAGAGGGAGTCGGTCTTGCTTGCACCGCCGTATTGTACGCTCGGTGTCTCCCGTTCCGGGGCGGTGGAAGAGACCTCGGATGCGGGACGTGAACTGCTGCACGCCACCATCAGGGCAGCCAATGGAATGAAAAGGTTGATCATGGAGGTTTTCATCTGTGCCATGGTCTTGCCGAAAACGTGCCAACTGCCAACTGCCTACTGGCAACTACTTCCTGCGCTTCGCCGCCTGCTGTTGCTTCTGCATGTCCTCCAAGCGCTGCTGCCACTTGCTCTTCTTCTTCGGCGTCTTCATGTTCATCAGCAACTTGTTCCGGATCTTCTCCTCGTCCACGAACCAACTCTTCAGCACGGTCATTTGCAGGATGCTGATCACGTTCGCCAGCAGGTAGTAGTAGCTCAGGCCCGCGCTGAAGTTGTTCAGGAAGAACAGCATCATGATCGGGAAGAGATAGATCATCAACTTCATGCTCGGCATGCCCTGCTGCGTGGGCATCTGCTTCTGGTTGATCACCGAGTACACGATCGTACTCGCGGCCATCAGCAGGGTGAACAGGCTGATGTGGTTGCCGTAAGTGGAGCTGATGAAGGGGATCTGCTGGGTCCAGGAGAAGATGGAGTCGTAGCTGCTCAGGTCATCGGCCCAGAGGAAGGACTTCTGCCGCAATTCGATGCTGGCCGGGAAGAAGCGGAACATGGCGTACAGGATCGGCATCTGCACCAACATGGGCAGGCAGCCGCTCGCGGGGTTCACGCCGGCCTTGCGGTACAGGTCCATGGTGGCCTGTTGCTTCTTCAGTGCATCACCGTCCTTGTGCTTCTCGGTGATCACATCCATCTCCGGTTTCAGCACGCGCATCTTGGTGCTCGCCACCAGGTTCTTGTAGGTGAGCGGCATCAACAGGAGCTTGATCACGATGGTGAGCACCAGGATGATGATGCCGTAGTTCCATCCCCAGCCATCAAGCCAGTTGAAGATCGGGATCACCAACCATTGGTTCATAAAACCGAAGATCCCCCAGCCCAGGTCGATGATCCGCTGGAACTGCGGGATCTCCGTGCGACGCAATGTGCCGAAGTGGTTCGGGCCGAGGTAGAAGCGCATCGCCACCGCCGGTTCGTCATCGCGGCCTTTGTCGAAGAACAACTTCGCCGAGTAATGTTTGGTGTGCGTGCTATCCGTTTCCGGCCTGATCGCGATCTCGCTGCCATTGCTGGAGAACCCACTGTCGTTCACCATGGCCACGGTGAAGAAGTCCTGTTTGAAGGCGACCCAGTTCGTCCGACCCTCCAACTTCAGATCCTCGGCCTTGGTCTCGCTCAGGTAGTTGCGGTCCTTGCCCTGGTACTTGTAGTACACGCCGCATTTCTGGCGCTCGGTGGGCAGGTGCTTCTCGTGGTTCAATCCGGCAAGCTCCCAACGGAACAGCACGTTCCGTGGATCCACCACGCCCTTCAACCCCACGAACTCCGCGTTCATGTGCATGAAGTAGGAGAGGCTGTCCAGGGTGTAGGTGATCCGCAGGAATTTGCCCGGATCCGCCGTCGCGGCTTGGAAGACCACTTCATCGCTGTCCTTGCTCGCCACCGAGAAATACAGGTGCTCGGTGCTCATGTCCACGGTACCGGCGATGAACTTCAACTCGTAGGTGCCCGAATCCGGATCGGCCAATAGGAGTGGGGTCTTCCGGTAGGTCTGGTATTCCTTCAACCGCATCACCACGGGGCGCGCGCCGAGGGTGCTGAAGCGGATCTCCATCCGCTTGTTCCCGAGGATCACCTCTTCCGCTGTGCCTTCCGCCGAGGTCTGGAACACGCCGAACTTCTGCTCCAACGCAGTGCTCCGCAGGCTGTCCAACAACGCGCTGTCCGCAGCGCTGATCAAGCTGTCCGTGACCGGCAGTGGTACAGGTGGTTCTCCGGCGCTGGCCGCTACGGCTGCTTCCTCAGCAGCCTTTGCGGCGCGCTGGTCCAGTTCCACCGTGGCGAGGCTGTCCGCCGTGTGTTGCGCGCGCGCGCGCTCCACCTTGCTCGGCATGGTGTACATGGTGTAGCCGAAGAGGATGGCTACAATGAGGACGATGCCGATGACGGTATTACGATCCATGCTGCGTTCGTGCGTTCATTCCGCTACCGGAACTCACGCGCATTTTTTGAAGGCGCCAAAGATAGCCGGGGCTTTCATGCATGCCGAGAAGATGTTCGGCGGACATGGCGCAAGTTCAAGACCCACGGAGGAACACACAGGAGCACGGTTCGCGATCACAACAAAGCGTTGCGTAACCGTTGCGTTCGTTGCAGCCTGCCCAGGCGAAAGCCGGGGTGGCGGTGAAAGACCCTCCGGTCACGCCTCCTCCTTCGGCGCCAGCTCCACGAAGTGGTGCTTCATCGCCGCTTGCACGAACCCGATGAAGAGCGGATGCGGCTTGGCCACCGTGCTGCGGTACTCCGGGTGGAACTGCACGCCGATGAACCACGGGTGGTCCTTCAACTCCACGATCTCCACCAATTTCCCTTGCGGGTTGATCCCCGATGCCCACATCCCCGCCTTGTTGTACGCGGAGAGGTAGGCGTTGTTGAATTCGTACCGGTGCCGGTGGCGCTCGCTGATGTCGCGCCTGCGGTACACACGCTTCGCCAAACTGCTCTCCTCCAACCTGCACGGGTAGGCACCCAAGCGCATGGTGCCGCCCTTGTCCGCGATCCCCTTCTGTTCCTCCATCATCGCGATCACCGGATGGGTGGTGTCCGCGTCCATCTCCGTGCTGTTCGCATCGGTATAGCCCAACACGTTCCGGCCGAATTCGATCACCGCGCACTGCATGCCGAGGCAGATCCCCAGGAAGGGCACCTTGTTCTCTCGTGCGTACTTGATCGCTTCGATCTTGCCTTCGATGCCGCGGGAACCGAAACCCGGTGCGACGAGGATCCCCGCCAGACCACCGAGTTGCTTCGCGACGTTCTTCGCCGTCAGCTTCTCGCTATGTACCCACTTGATGTGGACCTTGGCCTCACTGGAAGCACCGGCGTGTTCCAAGGCTTCCTTGATGCTCTTGTACGCATCCTTCAGCTCCACGTACTTCCCCACCAGGCCGATGCGCACTTCGCTCTTCGGGTTCTTGTAGCGCCGCAGGAAATCCTTCCACTGTTCCAGGTCCGCTTCGGGGAAGGCGTTGATCCCGAGTTTGCGCAACACCACCTCATCCAATTTCTCCTCTTGCATCAGCAAGGGCACATCGTAGATCGTGTCCGCATCGCGGCTCTCGATCACCGCGTCCGCATCCACGTTGCAGAACAGCGCGATCTTCTCCTTCATCCCCTTCTGCATCGGGTGTTCGGTGCGGCACACCAGCACGTCCGGTTGCACGCCCAAGCTCAGGAGTTCCTTCACGCTGTGTTGCGTGGGCTTGGTCTTCAATTCGCCCGTGGTGCTCAGGTAGGGGAGCAGCGTCAGATGGATGGAAAGGCAGTCCTTGCCCTTCTTCCATTTCAATTGGCGGATGGCCTCCATGTAGGGCAGGCTCTCAATGTCGCCGACGGTGCCGCCCACTTCCGTGATCACGAAATCATAGATCCCCCGCCGACCCAGCGCTTGGATCTGTGCCTTGATCTCGTCCGTGATGTGCGGGATCACCTGCACCGTCTTGCCGAGGTACGCGCCTTCGCGCTCCTTGCGGATCACGTTCTGGTAGATCCGGCCCGTGGTCACGTTGTTCGCCTGGCTGGTGTGGACATCCAGAAAGCGCTCGTAGTGGCCGAGGTCCAGGTCGGTCTCCGCGCCGTCCTCCGTCACGAAGCACTCGCCGTGCTCATAGGGGTTCAGCGTCCCAGGATCCACGTTGATGTACGGATCCAGCTTCTGGATCGACACCGTGAAACCGCGCGCCTGCAACAGCTTCGCCAAGCTGGCACTGATGATGCCTTTGCCGAGGCTGGAGGTCACGCCTCCGGTAACGAAAATGTATTTGGTGGAGCCCGTCATCGCTGGTGGAAAGCATCCCTAGGGCGGGCCGCGATCACGGGGTGTAAAGATAGGCCGCCACTCCGCACCACGCGGTGTGCGATCACAGGTTGTGGAAAAGTGGGTGGGATCGTGGGATCCTTGCCTTCCCCCTAGAACCGGTAACTGATCCCCGCGCTCGGCAGCAACGGCAACTGGTTCACGCGCTCGTAGCGCACCCGGTCGAAGTAGAAGATGTTCTGGCGGTCCAGCGTGTTGGTCACGCTCAGGTCCAGTTCCAAGCTGCGGTGCTCATCGAAGCGCCAGGTCTTGGTCACGCTCAGATCCACGCGGGCGTAGTCCGGCAGGCGGTTCGAGTTCAGGTTCCCGAAGATGGTGCTCAGGTTCGCATTGCTGTTGGCGTAGTTGGTATTGATGTCGCCGTTGAAGGGCACCGAACCATAGAAGCCTGCTGTGGGCGTGAAGGGGAAGCCCGACCCGTAGTTCCACCGCACGCTCGCCTTCCACGCATCGAACTTACCGAAGGCATAGCTCACCAGCAGGTTCACGTTGTGGCGGCGGTCCCAGATCGGGTTGTACTCCTGGATCCCATCGAAACGATCCACATAGGTGTAGCTGTACACCGCCCACACGTAGAGCTTCTTCTTCTCATATTTCAACTGCATGTCGGCGCCGTAGGCCCGTCCGGTCTCCACGATGTAGTCCTTCTTCAGCTCATCCGGCTTGTCGGCGAATTCCTCCGTGTCGTTGAAGTACTTGTTGCGGTTCAGGTTGGTCACCTGGCGGAAGTCCTTGAAGTACACCTCGAAGTTGGCGGTCAATTCGCGCGACACATCGTGCTCGATCCCCGCCACATAGTGGTTGGCGCGTTGCAACGGATCCTTCACCTCGCGGGTGGTGCCATCGCGCTGGGTGATGTTGCGCGGCAGATCCTCCGGGCTGGATAGGAAGCCGTAGAAGAGGTTCACCACATCGCGGTCATTGTTCGCCGCCACCAGGTTCTGGCTGTAACGACCGGCAGCGAGTTTGAAGCGCCAGTTGTCCGAGATGTTCCACTTCAGGCCGAAGCGGGGCTCGATGTTCGCCACCGACAGCGAGGCGTAGTAGTGCAGCCGCAAGCCCGGATCCAGGATCAAGCGCTTGGAGTAGCGCGCCGTGGCCGGGGCCTTCCCGAAGGAGAGCTTGTAGTTGAAGTAGCCCGCGATCTCACTGGTGTTCTGTTGCTGCTGGTATTCGCGACCCAAGCTGTTGAAGAAGCTGAAGTCCGTGCGGAAGCCCAGCACCTCCACGCCGTAGCGGGCCTCGTTGTCGCCCATGAAGTACTTGAAGTTCAACCCCGCGTTGAAGCCCGAGATCTGGCTGGTGCGCGGCGCCAGGTCGGCCTCGGTCAGCTGCAGGTCGTAGTTGCTGTACGAGAACACCCCGTCGATCAGTACCGCACTACCCGAAGGCACTAGCACGAAGTTGGTGCCCGCACCGAAGTTGTTCCACTTCAGGTCGCTCACACCGCGATAATTCACGCCATCGCTGAAGTTGAACCCGAAGAGGTTGAACTTGCTGCCGTTCGATCCATTGAAGGACACCTTGCCATACGCATCCGTGAAGGTGAAGGGGAGACCCGCGCCGTTGTTCACGTTGTCATAGAAGGTCTTGCTGCTCTGGTCCAGGTAGCTGTGCCGGAAGTTCAACAGGTAGCTGCTGGATCCATCACCGGGTTCCTTTTGCTTCTTGATCGGACCCTCCAACAAGGCCTTCGCCGCGAAGGTGCTCGCACCCACACGACCGCTCATCCGTGTGCGGTTGCCATCGCGCGTGGTGATGTCCATCACACTGCTGATCCGGCCGCCGTACTGCGCATTGAAACCGGCCGTGTAGATGTCCGCATTGCGGATGATGTCGTTGTCGAACACGCTGAACAGGCCGATGCTGTGGAAAGGATTGTAGAGCACCATCCCGTCCATCATCACCTTGTTCATGATGGGCGATCCACCGCGCACGTACAGCTGTCCGCCTTGATCACCGGTGAAGATGATCCCCGGCACCACTTGGAGGTATTGGGCCAGATCGGCCTCGCCACCGATGGCCGGCAGGCGCGCGATCTCCTTCGGGGTCAGCTTGGTCAAGCCCATACGCACTTGGCTCTGCGCTTCCTGCTTCTCACCGAACACCTCGAACGTGCTGATCTCGATCGCCGCCTTCTTCATGTACAGCTTCGCGGAAGTGATCTGGCCATTGGTCACGGTCACCTCCTGCTCCAAGCTCTCGAAGCCGATGTAGGACACTTGCAACGTGTGCTTGCCCACGGGCACCTTCGGAATGGAGAAGTAGCCGTTCACATCGGTGGCCGCGCCGGTCGTGGTGCCCTTCAGCACCACGTTCGTGAAGATCACCGGTTCGCCGCTGTCCTTGTCATAGACGAACCCACGGATGGTGCCGGTTTGTGCAAGAACCGCAGAGGAGGAAAGGAGCAGCACAACGACGAGGCTGCGCTTCAGGAGGTCGAGGATCATGGGTCGGTTTCCGTACAGGGGCGGCTAAGGTAGAAGAAGGCTTTGCACGGGTCGTACCGTTCCTTCTCCGGTTCCTACCGCTGGTTGAAAGGAGGGTCGCGTCGATCCGGAACGGTGGTGATCAGCTCATCACCTTGGCCAGCAGTTCGCGCAGGAGTTCGCCGTGGTCGCTGCCATCACCGCCCATGCCCTTGCTGCGCAGGTCGCATTCGCGCAGGTGGTATTGGATCTCCACCAGCTTCACCGGCGTGAAATTGCGCGCTTGCGCTACGTAGTCCTTCACGAAGAAAGGGTTCACCTTCAGTGCGGCGGCCATGGCCTGTTGGTTACCGCTGGGGAGGGCATGCACCATGGCCAACTTGCTGAAGTAGGTGTTCAGCGCGCCGATGGTGAGCACCAGCGGATTGTCCTTCGGGTCGTTCGCGAAGTGCTGCGCGATCCGTTGGGCCTTCGCCGCGTCGCGCGTGCCGATGGCGTTCTGCAATTCGAAGACGTTGTACTCCTTACTGATCCCGACGAACTTCTGGATCACATCGGCCGTGATGGCCCCACCTTCCTCCGTCACGAGACAGAGCTTCTCCACCTCCTTCACGGTCTTGGCCAGGTCGCTGCCCAGGTGGTTGGCCAGTAGCTGCGCTTCCGGCGCGCCCAGCTTCCGTTTGAAATGCTTCGCGAAGCCGATGAGCGTCTCGGGCAACTTGTCCTCACGCACTTTATCACTGGTGAAGACCACCGCGCCGCCTTTCTGCGCGGTCTTCAGGATGCTCTTTCGCCCATCGATCTTCTTGTGCTTGTAACAGAGCACGAGGATGGTGCTCGGCGTGGGCTTCGCGAGGTAGGGCTCCAGCTTCTCCACTTGGTCGATCCGCCATGCGTTCAGCTCACGCACTACCACGAGTTGCCGTTCCGCCATCATCGGGAACCGCAGGCACGTGTCCTTCACCACGTCGGCATCCACATCGCGGGCGTAGAGGATGCTCTGGTTGAAGTCACGCTCGTGCTCCTGCAATGCCAGATGCTCGATCTCCTCCGCGATGCGGTCGATGAAGAAGCTCTCCTCGCCATGCAGCACGAACACGGGCTTGAATTTCCCGGCACGCAGATCAAGCATGATCTTCTTGTAGTCGTCCGTCGTGGCCATCAGGGGAATGGAACGCTGATCACGCTGATATAGGCGGATGAACACTGTTCGCGCGGACCTTCGAGCACTACGTATCGATCCGCGTTGATCAGTTCTGTCCGCGTCATCTGCGTTCTATCTCTTACTCGAATCGCAAGTGCTTCACCGACATCCCGCCATTGATGATCTCGCGCAAGGAAGCGATCCCCACACGCACGTGCGTCTCCACGAAACTGGTGGTCACCTTCATGTCGCTCGCGCTGGTCTTGATGCCCCAAGGCACCATGGGTTGGTCGCTCACCAGCAACAATGCACCGGTCGGGATCTCGTTCGCGAAGCCGGTCATGAACAGCGTGGCCGTTTCCATGTCTATGGCCATGCACCGCAACACGCGCAGGTGTTCCTTGAACTTGTCGTCGTGCTCCCACACGCGGCGGTTGGTGGTGTACACCGTGCCGCTCCAGTAGTCCAGTTCCATATCGCGGATCACGTGGCTCACGGCGCGGTGGATCATGAAGCTCGGCAGCGCTGGTAGCTCCGGAGGGAAGTAGTCGTTGCTGGTTCCCTCACCGCGGATCGCCGCGATGGGAAGCACCAGATCACCCAAGGCGTTCTTCTTCTTCAACCCGCCGCATTTGCCGAGGAAGAGCACCGTTTCCGGCTTGATCGCACTGAGCAGATCCATCAGCGTCGCCGCATTCGGGCTGCCCATGCCGAAGTTGATCATCACCATATCCTCGGCGACGGCCACACGCATCGACTTGCCCTCCACCGGCACGGTGGCGCCGGTCTGTTCGCAGAAGATGTCGATGTAGTTATCGAAGTTGGTGAGCAGGACGTGCTTCTTGAACGCTTCCAGCGGTAAGCCGGTGTAGCGTGGAAGCCAATTGGAGACGATGTCTTCTTTGGTGCGCACTTTTGTGGGATGGGTGGCACGGACCTACCGCACTTGCAGTTGCCCGACCATGGGCTCAAAACTAGGCATGGACCGGATGGCGACGCCGTCTTCGATCCCATTCGCCGGAAATGGGTGGCCCTGTTGCCCGAGGAGTGGGTGCGCCAGCACTTTGTGAACCACTTGGTACACGACAAGGGATGTCCTGCTTCTTTGATCACCGTGGAGAAGGCGCTCGTGTTGAACGAAATGCGCAAACGCGCCGATGTGGTGGTGCATGACCGCAATGGTCTTCCCGTGGCATTGGTGGAATGCAAAGCACCTGATGTGCGGCTGACGCAAGCGGTCTTCGAACAGGCCGCACGCTACAACGTGGTGTTCAAGGTGCCTTACCTGTTGGTCACGAACGGCCTGAAGCACTATTGCTGCCGTGTGGACCATTCCACCGGTGATGTGCGGTTCCTTGTGGATATTCCGGACCATGAGGCGATGTGTGCCTTATGACCGCCTCTACATTTGGGACATGAAACGAGTCCTTCCACTTCTCCTTCTGTCGATGGTGGCGATCCAAGCACCGGTCTCCGCCCAGGAACGGACGAAGATCGACTTCCGGCTGGAGTCCTACTTGCAGCGGGACCACGCGTCAGGCACCATGGTCGATCTCTTCGTGCGCGGCCATGTAGGTGCGGTTTCCAGCGCTGTGAAGGCACATGGCGGCTTGGTGAAGATGACGATGAACGGCTTGGTGAGCGCACGGGTCCCGGTCTCCTACGTGCGTGAGTTGGCCTTGCTGGATGCGGTGGAGGGTTTTGAATTCAGCTTGGGCACCGGAGGGCTTCTTTGCGATAGCATGCGTGTGAAGGCCCATGTGAACGAGGTCCAAGCCGGCCTGCCACCGCTGCCGCAGGCCTATGATGGGGAGGGTGTGGTGGTCGGGATCTTCGATACCGGCCTTGATGTGGCCCACCCGGATTTCCAGAACGCCGATGGCACCACGCGCGTGGCCTACTACTGGGATCAATCGCTTTCGGGCGTTGCACCAGCGGAGTTCGGCTATGGCCAGGAGTGGACCAGGGCGCAGATCGATGCCGGGCAGATGACCTCCACGGACAACAACGCGCACGGTACCACGGTAGCAGGCGCGGCCGTGGGAAATGGCTTGGCCACCGGGCATCACAAGGGGGTGGCACCCAAGGCGGACATCATCATCGTGCAGATGGGTAATACGCAGGACTTCATGGCATCAGTCGTGGACGGTGTGAAGTACGTGTTCGACCGGGCCGAGGCCATGGGCAAGCCCGCTGTCGTGAACCTCAGTGTGGGCTCAAGGTCCGGTTCGCATGATGGACTCGACGCGGCCGCGCTCCTGATCGACAGCATGGTCAATGCCCGGCGCGGGCGGGCCGTGGTGTGCGCAGCAGGGAACGAGAACCAGGCCGTTGCCTACCACCTGCATACGGAGGTGGATGCCGATACCTCGTTCACGTGGTTCCTCACCAATCCTTATCCACCGCCCGCGAACCTCTTTCCGTATCCGAACCTGTTCTTCGAGGTATGGGCCGATGCCGCCGACTTTGCGAACGTGCAGTATGCCATAGGTGCGGATCGATACACCCCGGACTTCGGCTATCGGGGGCGGACACCTTTCCACGATATCGCATCCAACCTCGGCGTGGTGATCACGGATCCGCTGGTGAGCAGCAGCGGCAACCTGCTCGGCACGGTCCAATACTTCGCCGAGCAACGTGGGGAACAGATCAAGCTACAGGTATTCATGCCCCAACCGGATTCCGCCTACTACTGGCGGTTCATGACCACCGGCAGCGGCCGCTTCGATTGTTGGAGCACGGCCGGCTATGGTGTGAGCACATCGAACATCATGTCCGCAGCGTTGGGAGCGGCACTGCCTTCACCTTATCCCACGATCGCCCAATACCCGCCGATGGCCAACTACGTGGAGCCGGACAACAACCAGCACATGGTCGATTCCTGGGCGTGCAGCGACAACACCTTCACGGTGGCCAACTACTGGAACGTGACGGAGTACACCGGATATGACGGTACAGATGTCATTACCGGAGGGGTCCCGTATGCGATCTCGCCGAACAGCAGTGCCGGTCCCACGCGCGATCTCCGCTGGAAACCGGACATGGCCGCACCCGGTGACATCACCATGAGCGCTGCGCCGCTCCCGATACTCGCGTCGTTCATCATCAATGAACCCTATAAGGTCGATCCGGACGGAATGCACATCCGGAACGGGGGAACCTCCATGGCATCACCGGTGGTGGCCGGTGCGGTGGCGCTCTACCTGCAGAAATGCCCGAATGCTTCATGGGCACAGATCCGACAAGCTTTCCTTTCCACACTCACCAACGATGCGCTGACCGGAACGGTCCCGAACATTCGTTTCGGGTATGGTCGTGTACACGCCTTCAACGCACTGGTCTCCTCGAACCTGCCGGATATCATCATCACCTCAGCGGATGATGAGATGTGCTCCAATGCGACGGTGGAAGTGACCGCTCCGCCGAGCTTCGATGCCTACCTCTGGAGCAACGGTTCCACCGATAATCCCACAGCATACACCGGTGCAGGACCGCTTACGGTGGTCGCTTCCAATGGCACGGGTTGCGCGCATAGCAACGCACTCACTTTCACGCTGCTTGATGCACCACCCACACCGGTGATCACGCCCAATGGCGCGGATCTGACCAGCAACGTCGGCCCGTCCTACCAATGGTACCTGAACGGTCAGCCGATCAACGGCGCGATCGGACAGCAATGGACCGCACTCGCCAACGGCGACTACACGGTGGAGCACACGGCGACGAACGGGTGTTCGGCGATCAGTGCGCCCGTTACCGTCATCATCTCCGGTCTACCTGAAAGTGGCACGGATCAGTTCCGCATCTGGCCATCACCGACGAATGGACAAGTGTGGGTGAATGTGCCGACGGGCGGACCGGCGCGTGTCCGGATCTTCGACGCGGCCGGAAAGCTGCGCAAGGATCAACGCACGAATGCCGGTGGTGCCATCGAGTTCGCGACCGACGGACTCAACGCCGGGATCTACCTCGTTCGGGTTGAACGCGATGGTGCGAAGTGGGAAGCGCGGTTCACGAAGTTGCCGTGATGCCTTTGGCGAAGTAGCTGGTCAACGGATCCCTCGCTTCGCCCTGTTCCGCAGGTATTGCCACAACGTCGGGTGGTACCAGCGCCGACTTTCTCCTTCGATGTGCTTCACGGCGGCGATCCCTGTGATCAGATCGCTGACAGCACGCACCATCAACTTCGCACCGACCGCCATTTGCATCACCGGGTAGGTGGAGAAATTGTCCTGATCCGTGGGTTCGATCAACGCTTGGTGAAGGATGCCGCCGGTGTCGATGCCCTCATCCACGAGGTGAACGGTCACACCGCAGTGGGCACGATCATCATTCACGAGTGCCCAGTACGCGCCGTGTACGCCGCGATACATCGGTGTGATGCCCACATGCGTGTTCAGCACCGGAACACCGAGTGCTGCAATGGTCTTCTTCGATAGGATGCGTGTGCCATTGATCACCACTGCGCGCGGCGATAGTGCATGCACTCGGTCCCAACATTCCGGTGAGTTCACCGAGCCGATCCGCGTGACCGCAACCGATGCGATCTCCTGATCCGACACACCGTGTTCTTTCAGGATGGCTGCTCGACGTACGGTTGACATCCATCCCAAGGGCTTTGCAACAAGGATCCGGAAGAGCACTTGGCCGCACACCTTCCACCACCCGCCATGCTTCGCACGCCAGCGCAACAGTTGCGATACCGGTGGCGGCGTTTCGTGCAGTACGTACACATCGAACTCAACGACGAGCGCATGGTAGAGGATCGCGGTAGCGGATCCTTCACGTCCGATGAGCACGATCCGTTCACGCATGATCCGACGTGCGTTGAACGAGTTCGCCCATCGTGTAGCTCGTGAACCCATGCTCACGGTGCAGACGATCGTAGTGCGCGAGGATCTTCTCCAGCATCGCCATGTTCTGTTCCAGGTCGCTACCGAAGTTGTGCGGGTGCCACCACAAATGGAAGAGTGTTCCCGTCCGCGCCGCGTGATCCATGGCGCGTGTGATCCGACGCAGTTTCAAACCGTCGAGGATCGCGTACCGCTTATTGTAGGGGCGCAGAAAGCGACTGCTCGGCAGGTCGATCGGTGTTCCACTTCCCGGTGAAGGCAGCGGATGGCAGTTGTGTCCGCTCAGGTCGAACCATGTATCGAGCAAGCGCAACGCCCGTCGGAATTGTGATTCGTCCTCCTTGTTCCGGGCCTTGTACAACCAACTGCGCTCGTTGCCGCGGTACGTGGTGATGCCGTGCTCGTTGCACACGCGGAGGTACGCTTCGTTGTATTGGTTGCGCGGGAACACGAAGCTCTTCAGTTCGATATTGAAGAGGCTTGCGATCGCTTTCGCGGTGACGAGATCCGCAGCGAATTCGGCTTCGGTCTGTCCGTGCTCCAAGCAGTAGTAATGCGAAAAGGTGTGGCAAGCGATCTCGTGCGCGGGATGCTGCTGGATCGTCCGGATCAAGGATGCGCCGAAGTGGTAGGGGTCGCTGGCCTCGTCCGCACCGATGCCATCGACGTGGCCGTTGTAGGGCGAAAGCTCCTTCTTCACGTAGCCCGGCCGAAGCACTGGAAGTGAACGCAACAATTCCTCCTTCCGCTCGAAGAAGAGCAACCCTACGGTGGCGAACGTGGCCCTCACCCCGTGCGCATCGAACGTATCGAGCATACGCGGCAATGCCTCGCGCACACCTCGGATGTTCTCGCCATACCCTTCGATGGTGCGTTTGTCGCGCATGCCCCAGAAGAGCTCGAAGTCGAGGGAGATGACGAATGCGCCCGTGCTCATGCGGCCGGAAAAGTAGGACCGGAGATCAGCCGCAGATGGCGCAGATAAGTGCGGATGGAGTCCCAAGCAATGAGCCTCTCAGTCTTCATTCCAGTTGCGCTGTCAAACTCGTGCATTCATTCTGCGTTCATCCGCGCCATCTGCGGCCGCATTCACTTCACACGTTCACCACCCACGAATGCCGCCACCACCTTCGCCTTGCGCAACATCCCGGGTGATGCTTTCTCCAGATCCACGTTCACCACGGTGAGGTCGCCGAATTTGCCGACTTCCAACGTGCCGAGCCGATCCTCCCAGAACGCGGCGATCGCATTCCAGATCGTCATGCCACGGAGTGCATCGGCGTGAGACAAGGCGTTCTCCATGTGGTAGCCGCCACTCGGCCAACCGTCCGCGCTTTCGCGCAGTACCGCGCTGCGGTAGGTCTGCAACGGGTCGATCCCTTCCACCGGGAAATCGGTGCCGAGTGCGAGCAGACCGAGTGTCTTGCGCAGATCCTCGTAGGCATAGGCATGGCCGATCCGTTCAGCACCGAGTCGGGCCTCCGCCCACGGTCCGTCGCTGGTGGCGTGCGTGGGTTGCACACTGGGGATGATGTTGAAGCGCGCGAACATCGGACGGTCTGCAGGCGTGACCACTTGCGCGTGCTCGATCCGCCAGCGCAGGTCGTTGGTGCCGCCGAGCACTTCGCCATAGACATCAAGGAGCAGCTTGTTCGCGCTGTCGCCGATGCAGTGCGTGTTCATCTGGAAACCGTTCGCCTTGCACCATTGCGCCACTTCTAAAAAGTGCTCGCGCGTAGCGAGTTGCAGACCATGATGACCGGGCTGATCGCTGTACGGGGCTTTCAACAACGCACCGCGCGAACCCAACGCACCATCAGCGTAGACCTTCACACTGCGCACATTCAAACGATCGGTGAGGACCGGGCCGCTCTTCGCGAAGTGCGCGAGGTTCTCGGCGCCATCCGCCACCATCGCATACACGCGCATCTTCAACACGCCTTCATCCTGCATGCGTTGGATCAGCGCGAGTGAGCCGGTGTCCAAACCGGCGTCGCATACCATCGTCAGGCCCACAGCGAAGCAATCGCGTTGCGCATCCAGCAAAGCCTTGCGCTTGGTGGCTTCATCGGCTTCCTCAAAAATGGTCTGGAAGACATTGAAGGCGTTGTCGATGAGCAGGCCCGTGGGTTCCCACATCGGGTAACCTGAGTGGCGCACTTCGTTGAGTGATCCAGGATCCATCCACGAAGCATCGCTGTTCGCGGTGGTGAAACGCCCGACGATCTGCCCGCCACTCACTCGAGTTGCATCGGTGATGCCTGCATGATGTAACGCAACGGCATTCGCCACAGCGGCATGACCATCGATCCTTTGCAGAAGAACAGGACGATCCGGGAAGAGCCTGTCCAACTCCTTGCGGTCCGGCAGCTCCTTCACCTCCCAATCGTTCTGGTCCCAGCCACGCCCCATGACCCAGGTCTTCTCCGGGTGCGCTTCACCGAAGGCCTTGGTGCGTTCCAATACTTCCGCCCAGCTCTTCGTACCGCTCAGGTCCACCTTCTGCTTGTTCAATCCATACCCGAGGAAGTGGCAATGTCCGTCACTGAAACCGGGGTACACGTGCTGTCCGGCCGCGTCATAGGTCTCCTTCGCGCTATAGCGATTGAGGATCTGTTGCTCCGGACCGAGTTCGAGGATGATCCCATCCTTGATCGCCATCGCCTGGTAGGTGGTGTTCGCTTCATCCACTGCGTGGATGATCGCGTTGTGTACCACGAGGTCGGCGTCCACGTCGCGGTATGCGCACGCATTCAGCAGCAGAGCAAGAGGGATGATCAGGACGGTTCGCATCACGAGCGTGGGCTTAGGGTGATCCACCGCGGAAGACGTTGCGGATCCATGATCAGTAAGGCAATGAAGGAAACGAAGGGCAACAGAGGAATGCGATAGCGCACCAACGCGCCGACCACCGGGACCGTCCATCCGATCAACAACGCGAGTAACAGCACGAAGGAGAAGAAGAAGAGGAGCGAGGAGTGATCGATCGTGCGCCACGGTCGCATGTAGCGCAGGGCGATCAATGGGATCATCAACAGAAGGACATTCTCCGCCGCGCTCATCACCGCCAGTGGCCCGGTTCCGGTCACGACAAAGGGTGAAAGGAAGGTCATATACAAGGCATGCGGTGCGGCGCGTAGGAAGCTGAGCAGGCCCGGTTCCAATGGCGGCATAGCGAGCAAGCTGCCACTTGCCACATCAGTGGCCATGCCGATGAAGTCGCGCTGCTTCACCACCAACATTTCCAATATGCCATAGCCCGGCATCAGTGAGCCCGAGATCAACACACCGCCGAGTGCCAAGGCATGCACCACCACGTTACGCAAAAGCGGATGACCCGGCCGTACACGGGACCACCACCACGCGAGGAGACCCGGGATCAGGCAGAGCAGCACATAGAACTTCACGACCAACATCACCGCTAGCCCAACGATGATCGCCACCAGCGGCCGCCACGCCAAGCGGTCGGGCCACGCGCCGATCATCCCCAATAGGAAGATGCCGAGGCCGAACACGAGCAGGCTTTCCTTCAGCACACCACTGGACCAGAACAGCATGCTCGGCCAGAGGAAGATCGCCGGCATCAGTCCGCGAGACACTTCCTTCAGCAGCGGATGCACAGCTCGGTATAACGCCACAAGTCCCGTGGTGCTCACGAAACAGGCGAAGACCGTATGAACGTGGTAATGGCCGAAGGAGAGGATCCGCAACACCGTATTGAAGCGGATCATCGTGTGCGAATCGTTGTACACGTTGTTCTCGAACCGGCGGACCCAGTTGTTCATCACGCCGTAGTAATGCGCGTCGAAGTAGGGTGAATCGTTGCTGATCCCCGTGAGGATCCGGAGCAGATCACCCGGATGCTGCCAAAGTGCTCCATACAGCACTGCGCTGTCATCGAAATACTTGAAGATGTCCGCCGTGGTGCGGTCGGTGTAGAGGTAGGTGTACACGGCCCACAACGCGGTGCCGGCCATGATCTTCAGGATGAAGAGACCGGCCACTGTCCGCATGCGCAATCCCGGGATCCGCGCGAAAAAGGGCATCCGCCGCATGAAGTAGAGCAGCAGGGCCGTGTAGGCAATGGCGAGCAGAACACCGGGCATCGGTGCGAAAGGTAGAGGCAGCCTTGTTGAACATGTGGCCATGTATGCATGTGACCATGTGCCCATGGGCACATCGCGCAAGCCGGTGCGTGGCGCACATGGACACATGCTTTTCCATCCCCTTCTACATTTGCGGGCCCATGCCCACAACGACCGTCAACCCCGACACCGCACCTGCTGGTGTCGACACCGCGAAGAAGCTCGGCCTGTTGCCCGAGGAGTACGACAAGATCAAAGAGATCCTTGGTCGGGTTCCCAACTTCACGGAGCTGAGCATCTACAGCGCCATGTGGAGCGAGCACTGCTCGTACAAGAACTCCATCAAGCAGCTGAAGACCCTTCCGCGCAGCGGACCGAAGTTGCTCGCCGAAGCCGGTCAGGAGAACGCGGGCCTCGTGGACATTGGCGATGGTTGGGCCTGTGCTTTCAAGATCGAAAGCCACAACCACCCCAGCGCGATCGAACCCTACCAAGGTGCGGCCACGGGGGTGGGCGGCATCAACCGCGACATCTTCACCATGGGTGCGCGACCCATCGCGCAGTTGAATTCGCTCCGCTTCGGCGACATCAGCAAAGAGGCGAGCAGCCGCTGGCACATGCGCGGCGTGGTGAAAGGCATCGGTGATTACGGAAACGCGTTCGGTGTTCCGGTGCTCGGTGGTGAAGTGTATTTCGATCCGTGCTACAGCACCAATCCGTTGGTGAACGCCATGAGCGTGGGCATCGTCCGCACGGATAAGGTGATCAGCGCCACCAGCCACGGCAAGGGCAACCCGGTCTTCATTGTGGGTTCTTCCACCGGTAAGGATGGCATCCACGGCGCCTCGTTCGCGAGCAAGGACATCACCGAGACGAGCATGGATGATCTGCCGGCCGTGCAGGTCGGCGATCCTTTCATGGAGAAGCTACTGATGGAAGCGTCGCTTGAACTCGCGCAAACCGATGCGATCATCGGCATGCAGGACATGGGTGCGGCGGGTATCACGTGCAGCACCAGTGAGATGAGCGCGAAGGGCGAAGCAGGCATGGATATCCACTTGGAGCGCGTGCCCACTCGCCAGCAAGGCATGCACGCGTGGGAGATCCTCCTGAGCGAAAGCCAGGAGCGCATGTTGGTGGTGGTGAAGAAGGGGAGGGAGAAGGAAGTGGAAGCGATCTTCCAAAAGTGGGACCTCAACTGTGTGGAGATCGGCACCGTGACCGACGGGAACACGCTCCGCTATTTCGATAAGGGTGAATTGATCGCCGAAGTACCTGCTGAAAGTTTGGTCCTCGGTGGCGGCGCACCGGTATACACACGCGAAGAGAAGGAGCCCGCGTACATCAAGGAGAACAAGAAGTTCAAGTTGAATGATGTGGAGGAGCCGAGCGATCTGCGGAAGGTCGCGTACGATCTGTTGGCCAGCCCGAACATCGCCAGCAAGCGGTGGGTGAGCGAGCAGTACGACACCATGGTGCGCACCAACAACATGAGCACCAATGCGCCCAGTGATGCGGGCCTTGTCCTCATCCGCGAAACAGGTAAGGGCCTCGCTGTGACGGTGGATTGCAACGGTCGGTACGTGCATGCCGATCCATACACCGGCGCTATGATCGCGGTGAGCGAAGCCGCGCGCAACATCGCCTGCACCGGCGGCGAACCCTGCGGCGTCACCAACTGTCTCAACTTCGGCAACCCGTATGATCCCGAGGTGTACTGGCAGTTCGCCGAGGTGATCAAGGGCATGGGCGATGCGTGCCGCGCCTACGAAACACCTGTCACCGGCGGCAACGTCAGCTTCTACAACCACACTGTTACCGACACCAAGAACATCCCCGTCTTCCCCACGCCGACCATCGGCATGGTGGGCATCGTGCCGGATGTGAGCAAGCGCATGACGCTCGACTTCAAGGAGAAGGGCGACCTCATCTTCCTGATCGGAAAGGTGGTGGACGACATCGCGTGCAGCGAATACCTCGTGCGCCATCACAAGGTGGACCGTTCACCTGCGCCCTACTTCGATCTGGAGGAAGAGAAGCGCCTGCACACCATGCTGCTCATGCTCATCCGCAAAGGGTTGATCAACGCCGCGCACGACGTGAGCGAAGGAGGAGTGTGGGCCACGCTTGTGGAAATGGCCTTACCACGTGGCCTCGGTTTCGACATCGTGAGCGACAGCGAAGTGCGCGAGGATGCCTTCCTCTTCGGCGAAGCACAAGGCCGCGCGATCGTCACCGTAGCACGCGATGAGGAGGATGACTTCCTGGATCTCATGGCACAAAGCCGCGTACCCAGCATCCTGCTCGGTCACGTCACCCAAGGCAAGCTCGTCGTGGACGACGCGCCTTTTGGCATGATCGCCGATGCGCGCAAGGTCTATGAAGAGGCCATCCCGCGGATCATGAGCGAACAATAGGTGGATCGATCGTTTCTTTTCCTTCCTCTTTCTCCTTTCTCCTTTCTCCTTCAGCCTTCAGCTTTCAGCTTTCAGCCTTCAGCTTTCAGCCTTCAGCCTTTTACCTTCCTCATGCCTTAGCTTTTTTTCTCCGGACCCCTTCCTCCCATCGGTAGCAAAGCACCGACGCTTCGCTACGTAAAGCCGGACAGGACCGAGGCCTCACTCCAGGATCATCTCGGCCACGTCGTGGTGTTGCTCATGTTCCCCAGCGTGGATACGAGCACCTGCGCCATGGAAATGCGCGCCTTCAACAAACTCGCCACGGGTATGGGTGCCCACGTCCTTGCGGTGACGATGGACCTGCACTATGCCATGAAGCGTTTCTGTGCCGCCGAGGGGATCGAGAACGTAGAAGTGGGCAGCGACTTCCGGTACCGCGACACCGATCACTGGGGCACCCGCATCGCCGAGGGCAACATGGCGGGCTTGCACGGTCGCGTCACCTTCGTCATCGACAAGGAAGGCCTGGTACGCCATTGCGAAGTAGCACCGGAATTGGGCCTGGAGCCGGACTACGATGCCGCGCTGAACGCTGCGAAAGTGTTGCTCTGATCGTGCAGCCCCCGGACCATCAATGATCCTCCCCCAACCATTGAAAGTTCCTGCCGGACATTGAATTGTTTCCCCCGGACCATTGAAGGTTTCCCCAAGACCATTTGAAGTCTCCGCCGGACCTTCAAAGGTTCTCGCAAGACCATTTGAAGTTTCTCCGGAACCGTGAATGGTTTCCACCGGACCTTCAAAGGTTTTCGCCAGACTATTTGAAGTTCTCCCAAAACCTTCAATGGTTTTCGCCAGACTATTTGAAGTCTCCGCCGGACCTTCAAAGGTTTTCGCCAGACTATTTGAAGTTTCCCCAAAACCTTCAAAGATTTTCGCCGGACTATTTGAAGTTTCCCCGAAACCTTCAAAGGTTTTCGCCAGACTATTTGAAGATCTCCGAAAACCTTTCATTGTTTTCGCAAGACTATTTGAAGTCCCGGCAGAACCATGAATGGTTTCCGCTCCACATGCACCGCGTCACGCCGGAGGATCCGCGGAGCGGTCCATCCGGCGTCTCACAAAAGACCACGCATTGCCAATGAGCGACCAACGGCATCATCCGCCGAAGGAACGGTGGCTACAGACCCTGTCCACGGCCGTTTTCCGAAGGCCGTACCCCGGAAAACACTGTTAATACAGGGTATTTCAGGCAACCATCTTCGCAACCGCGCGTTATTGCTGATGAAAGCCGACTTGTCATCGGCACGCGACAGCCGCTACGCAACCAGCGATGGAAGGTCCGGGGAGCCGATCAGCGACCCGGCCAGGAAGCCCTAAGGCCTCCGGACCTTGCCACCGCGCAACGCAACAACCAAATGCGTCAAGCAAGAGCCGGAATAACCGGGTTGAGCCCCACCGACAAGGTGGCCAAGGCGCTGCTGGTGGAGACCAGGATGAACGGGAACGCTGATTTCCCCACGCCCACCCCGACGCTCACAGAGCTGAAGAACGGGCGCGAGGCACTCGAGACCGCCATCACGGAAGCCGCCGGTGGCGACCACGCCAAGGTGTTCGCACGCCAAAAGGCCGAAGCAGCCGTGGACGATCTGCTCGTGCGCATGGCCCTGTACGTTTCCAATACAGCGGCCGGCGACGAGCTGAAGATCCTCAGCACGGGATTCGAGCTGCGCAAGCAGCCCGAGCCCATCGGCCCGCTGCATGCGCCCGCCGACTTCGAGGCCCGCACTGGTGCATTGCCCGGATCGATAGACCTGCGGTGTAAGCCCGTAAAAGGTGCTTACTACTGGGTAGTTCGAAGAACCTGTTGACAACTCCGATCACCGGGATCTTGACAAAGCGTTCGATGATCGATCACTTTGATGCATGAAGAAGCGACCCTCACGCAGCCTGTTCGACGAACAGTTCAAGCACCAGAAGTTGGAGCAGATCAACGACGTATTGCCGCGCCTGTTGCGGATGATCAACTGGGAAGCCTTCCGCACACAACTGGATGCGGCCTTCCCCGTGCGTGACCCGAAGAAAGGAGGGCAACCACCGTACGACCGGGTAATGATGTTCAAGGCCATCGTGCTGATGGAACTCTACGGGTTAAGCGCCGAAGCCTTGGAATACCAGATCAACGATCGTGCGAGCTTTCAGCGTTTCCTGGGCTTGGAGCCGCAGCACCAAGTACCGGACTCCACCACGATCCGCCTCTTCGCCGAACAACTCACCGGAGCCAAGGCGATGGAGCAGATCTTTGCTGCCTACCATGGGCGTTTAAGCGCGGCGAACCTGGTGGTCAATGAAGGCAAGATCGTTGATGCCAGCATGGTGCATGCGCCCATCCAGCACAATGGGCGGGAAGACCGGGAGAAGTTGAACAACGGCGAGGTCCCGGAGAACTGGTCCGCACGCAAGAAAGCGCAGAAGGACCTGGACGCGGACTGGACCAGGAAGCACGACAAGAGCTACCACGGATACAAGAACCATGTGAAGGTGGATGCGGGCAGCAAGGTGATCGATCATTACGTGGTGACGCCCGCATCGGTGAGCGATGGCACGATGGCTTGGGAACTGCTGGATGAAGCTGATCAGGGGCAAGACCTCTATGCGGATAAGGGTTATGACTGGCAAGAGGTAAAGGACGGGATCGCACTGGCCAAGATGAATGACTGCGTACTCAAGCAAGCCCGCAGGAACAAGCCGCTCAGCCAACAGGACGAGCAACGCAACAAGGAGTTAAGCCGCGTGCGCGCACGGGTTGAGCACGTCTTCGGCAGCATGAACAAGCAACTGCACAGTCTTAGCGTCCGGTGCATCGGCTTGGCACGCGCAACCTTCCGTGTGGGGCTCACCAATCTGTGCTACAACTTCCTGCGCTCCTTGTACCTCATACCCCGCTCATCCGTGGGGATCGTGTGACCTGTCGGTCCAAAAAGCACCCTGAAAGGGGCCTGAACGCAACAAAATGAACCATGTCTGGATCAAACCAAACCGTCGTTCTGATCAAACCCGGTTCTTCGGACTACCCATTAGGCAGGTAGAAGTCCAACCGTCTATATTCGCCACTACGGGTAGACGTTGCGGACGCGGGATACTCTGTTTCACTGTACCACTAGAATAGGCCATGCAGTCAAGAATCTATAAACCAAACCGGAAGACTGAACTTGGAATGGTCATTCACCATAGATCTGGGGATCTAGGGTCGGGGCGAAGGGCCCCATGGGGAGTGCTTGTCGGCCTGCTCGTCTTCTGGGGAAGCTGTAGTTGCGGGTCGAAAGAGGAGGTATTCACCGACCCCTTTGAGGAAGGATCTGGAAAACGGATAGCGGACTACTACATGGGAACCACCCCTCACTCGAAGCCGGAGCCTGTGCTCCCACCCGCAATCTATGTGGACTTTTCGAATGGCATGATCATGGCTTATACAAGCAGTCAAGCCAATAGCGATATCATGAAGGCCGTAGGGCAGAAGTTCGTGGACCCGAAGATCGAGTGGTTCAAACTGGGGAACGACAGCATCGCGCCGTTGAGCGGGATGAAGAACTATGAGCTGTACAACACAGTGACCGAACCGAAGAGCTATGCCAAGGCGATCATGGCGCCGATCCAGCGCACCCTGGACCGCATCGTTGGCACGGGTAAGGAGGCGCTGTTGATCACGGACTTCGAGGAGTTCACGCCGGATGGCAAAGAGCAAATGCTTGGCTTTGGGAAGGACTATTTCAAGCGGTGGCTTTTGGCGGGCAATAGGATCACCATTTTCAGCAACCCCTATGAGGAGAAGACGAAGGATGGTCGCAAGGTCAACAAGCGATTGAATTTCATGGTATTCTCCTTAGGCCAGGGTGCAGCGAACGGCCTGCTCGACCAGTTCGAGAAGGCCATAACGGGTACCCCAATGGACTCTCGATTCGACCTCACGAACGGATCGTTCAAAGTCAGGGGTCTGTATCCGAAGGAGGGCGTTGGTGGAATCTACCGTGGGAAGGAAGGGAAGGATGATGCTGCCAACAATGTGTACGAGATGAACACCGCCGAATATGTGAACGGTGTGGATGCGCATGGGCTGCCCTTCGAGGTCTACGCGCTGGATCTCCCATGGAGCTACGTGGGCCGGACGCACGCTGCAGAAGACGACAAGGGCATCTTTCTGCGGGATCTTTGGATGAATGCCTCGGGGTCGGACGCTTATGAACTCAAAGAGATCGGGGTCGAGGTGCGCGATGTGACCGCGGACCTGGAGCATTTTGCGCATTGCCAGGAGGCGCTGTTGAATACGCCGAAGGTGATCAAGGACCCAGATCGCGGGTACATGCGGATCGCCGACGATGAGGAGAACCCCGTTGCACTCTACTGTTATGATTCGACCGGTGTGCTGAAACCCGAGTGGACGTATGCACCCAAAGAACGTCGCGAACTGAAGGAGGTCTTTACGGCCGCAGAAGATCTCTTCCGCAATGGACTGACCGCCGATCCGACCAAGGTGGAACTGGCCACTGCCTTTCACAAGGAGTTCGACGCCGAGAAATTGGTGGACGTTCGGATCGTTCGCGTGGACCTTGTCGTGAAAGCCACACAGGATCATTCACAGGACCCGGCCTTGGAGAAATTGAAGTGGCCCTCCGCGACGATACCGGGAAAAACGAACGAATCGCTCTACTACTCCATCAAAGAGACCCTACAGGACCCGGCCCTTGCTCCTGAACGCAGCAACCCGCTGCTGTATTCGTACTTCATCCTAACGGCAGCTCCCCAATAGCCCCTTCTCGAAACCTACCAACGATGGCCATCGCATACATTTTCACGATCATAGTCTCTCTGGTCTTTCTGCTCATTGCGGCCCTGGTGGCCAACATGATCAAATTCGAAGGCGGGGCGAACCCCAAGGATGCCAAGAAGCGTCGCATGTGGTTCTGGGTACTCGGCATACTTGCCCCTGCAGTGGCGTTCACTGTAGGGTTCTTTCTCCTCGCTCCGACGAAGAAAGTGGAGTATGACAACTTCATGTCGGCACTGCCCATTGGTACCGGTATCGGCTTCGCGTTGTATGTGGTGCTGGGCTTCGTGTTCAGCCGCATGTTCAAGCATGGCAAGATGGGCAACTGGTTCTGAGCCTGTCGACGCAAACCAACTATAAACATTCTCCATGGCTGACAAACTCTTTGTGATCGGCATCGGCGGCACTGGCATGCGATGCTTGGAGGCCTTCACGCACCTGTGCGCGATGGGCATGTTCGATAACCAGGAGATCGAGGTACTGACCCTTGACACGGACCGGGAGAACGGGAACAAGGCCCGAACGGAATCCCTGATCGAACTGTACAACCGCGTAAAGACAACGGCCGGCCAAAAAGGGGGGACACCCAACGCGAGTACCTTCTTCTCAGCCAAGCTGAACTTGCACCGCTTCTTCACCAATTATGAGGACTCCGGCAGGCGCGATAATTACATCAACCTCGCTCGCCTCGCCAGCGGAAGCCCCAAAGAACAGGAAGACAACAAGGACCTGTCGGACCTGTTCCTCGATCCGGAAAGTGTGCAGTTGTTCGATCTTTCCCATGGGTATCGCGCGCAGACCCACCTGGGCTCACACCTCATGTACCACGGTATCGTAGATGCTGCGCGGCATATCGCCAAAGGTGGCGATGTGGCGATGGAGGAGAAGGAGTTGGACGAGTTCCTTGCCAAAATGGCCCAGGCCGGGCCCGATGCCCGCATTTTCGTTTTCGGCTCAGTGTTCGGTGGAACAGGCGCTTCGTCCATTCCCATCCTTCCGGAAGCCTTCAAGGACGCGATCCTCGTGCGGTCCAACGGGAACACGAGTATCGATTTCGCCAAGACGAAGTTCGGGGCCACGCTTCTTACCGAGTATTTCGCGTTCAAGAAACCGGATGCAGCGCAGAAGTCCGCCAAGGCCAACCGGGTGATCGCGGACTCCCAGTACTTCCCCCTCAATAGCCAGGCAGCGCTGCAATTCTACCAGAACGACCCCACGGTCCAGCGCAACTACAAGATGCTCTACCATGTTGGCTGGCCGGTGGAAAGTAAGCCCTACGAGGAGTTGCGCAAAGAGGACAAGACCATCACCGGCGGTGCGGATCAACGCAACCCATGCCACATCACCGAATTGCTTTGCGCCTGCGCTGCATTCGACTTCTTTACACGCACCGACGGCCTGACCGCTGTAAAGGCCGAGTATCTCTATCGTGCTGCACCGTTCAAGAACGGCGCATTCCACTTCAAATCCCAAGACTTGGTCGGCGCGGATGACAAGGTGTGGAAGAAGTTCGCCGATCGTTCGAGTGCCATGCTGGCCTTTGCCCATATTGCCTTGCACAAGAACGGAGCCGCCAGTGGCGGGATGGGGGTGAAGTGGCTGTTGAGCCGATTCGATGCCATGAAATTGAAGGAATATGAAACGGTGAGTGAGGAGGAGACCAAGGAGATCGACGAATACCTGCGCCGCTTTGCTTACAACATGCCGGGCGGCAATTTCGAACCTGGATGGATCTATCAGGTACGCGGTACGGTGAGCCCTGGTCAGTTCATATTCAAGGACCACGCGTTCGCTGCGAACAAGAGCGAATTGGATAAACTTGATGTTGGCGAACTGCTTGAGGACGAGAAGCACCACTGGGAAGGTGCTGGGTTCGCAATCAAAAAAATGGATCGCAGATACGATGGATTCGTGCGCACCTTGATCGAAGGCAGCGAGCCCAAGACCGACCAGAACGTGACACAACCTAAGGAAAAGTTCATTGCGCACATTTCCAATGCGCTCACCATTTCCCACCGGATCATTAACAATTGACCATGGCGGAGAAGACCAGCAAGGCCCTTGTCATCAAGGTGAAGTCCAATGCCGAACCGGCAGGGGTGGAGCATGTTTGGGACAAACTCAATGTGCAAGGTGTTACGAAGCACATCATCACCCCCACGCTTGCCTCTGAGAAAGGGGGTGCAGCTTCAGTGGATGTAGGGGCGATCGTATCAGGCATGCCCTCGGTGTTCGCCCGCGCCATATTGTTCCGCAATGCGCTGGACCACATCACCGATAAGGAAACAGAGGGTGATGGTCTGATCACGTTCTACAAGACCCTTGTGGATGAATGGCGTGGACTCCTGGCGTGCATTGCCTGGAACAATAGCGATATCGAGGTGCGGCGGATCGAATTGGAATACTCCGATGGCAAGCCGACCGCCAGTACGTCCAATATCTACGAACCGAAAGGCGCATTCGGCAATCTTCTCTTCGAGCGCAAACCACTGTGGTGCGACCCGAGCACGCAGAAACCGGTGATCGACATCATCCGGTACAAGAAGCGGGTGGTGGGTGCCTGTTCGCCGGACAGTTTCCTGTTCACCTCGGCCTCATACAAGGTGGAAGAGGCAGCACCGTTCATCGAAGGGGGCAGGTTCCGCGATCCATTGAGGGGTGACGTAGACCCTGCGCGATTGGGCTTGTTGAAAGGGTATGTGGATCACTTGATCGCTGCCGTCAATGACAAGTTCATCAAGCACTTTGATGAGTTGGACAAGGCCACTGCGCATTTGAAACCCCAGTACGACAGTCTTTCCAACAATTTGGGCGATTGGTCGCGCGAGATCGATGCCTACGCGAACAAGAAGGGCTATCGACTCCAGGTCCAGATCCCGGAGATCAGCATCTTCAAACCGCCGTTTTCGCTCCTGTTGAACCATACGACGGAACTCTATGGTTTCCACGGTGTGGTGAGCCACCAGAAGGGCGCTGCCGGGGGCTTCCTGTTCGACCCGCGCAATGTGCTGATGACGGCCGGTTCGGAGATCGCCCAAGTATTTCCAGGCGCTCGTGCCGCAGATTTCCTGAACGGCCGTGCCGTGCATCTGTTGAAAGCGGAAGTGAAAGGTGCTGAAGCGGGAACGTTCGCCTATTTCGCGGTACCGCTGACACCTTTGGGTCTGGCGGTGTTCGGTCGTAACATCGGCACGCTGCTGGGCCAGGGAGGTGCCAATGTGCGGTCACGGCTCAACGGCGTGTATGACCCCGCAACCGATGAACTGGCCGTGACGCTCAAGCTGGTCACGGAGGATGAACGCGAGATCACACGTGAGCAGAAGTACCGCGTAGGCTCCAAGATGATCAAGAACCGCGACGTGCTCTTGTGGCCGAACTTCATTTCGGAGAAGTGGAACCGATATTACCTCTTCAACGAGCTGCCTCACAATGACAGTGGTTTGCAAGCAACGCCCATTTTGGCGTACATGGAGGAAGGTCTGCTGGGGATAACGCCCTCACAAGCGGAGGATGGGTCGCACAAGGCCGACCTTCTCCTTGCTGCGGAGAACGGCAAGGCCCGTAAGGCCGATGAACGAGCGAACGTGACGCTGCACATCGCTGCCGATCACGCGGTGGCCGATGTAACGTACAAGTATGAGATCTATGAGAGCGATATCCCGTTCATCGGGCTGCGCATCACTCAGGCGGGTAAGGACCAGGGATATGTAGTGCTGAAGTATGGTGGTGAGGGTGAGGGTGTCCTGCGCAATATGATCGGCGATGGCCGACAACTGGACGAGGTTGAATTGGGGATCGACTTCGGAAGCACCAATACTTCCGTGGCGTACTATTCGATGAAGGTCGGCGAACCACAAGGCCTTCGTTTCAAGAACCGCCGGATCTCCTTGTTCGGGAGTGAAAAGGAGAAGGAGGCCGGACAGCAATTCGCTGTGGAGAACGAGATCTTCTTCTTCCAGAACGAACCGATCCAGAGCAACTCAATCAAATCGATCCTGACCCTCCACGACCATCGCCGGATCGTAAGGGGCAGTGATCATCGAACCACCGAATCGCTTGCGGCGGAACCCATCAAAGGGGGGTTCCCATGCTTCGAGAAGAACCTGCCGATCGATTCAGCGACGAATAGTCGATACTTCTTGAAATATGGCAGCGCGGGCAAGGTGGACCTGGTACACAACATGAAGTGGAGCGATGGGGTCGAGAACAGCTACAAGGCCGCCTACCTCTCCTCGCTTCTCTTGCACGTTTACGCACATCTGTTCGAAGAAGGATCAGTACCTATAAAGCTCAAGTGGTCCTACCCCTCGGCCATGAGCCAGGATATGGTGGGCAAGTACAATGCGATCTGGGCGAGCTTGGCGGATGTTTCCCCGGTGGTCGGGGAGAGGGCCCTCATTGTTTCGGAGGCCAAGGGCCGACTCAGCTCACGCACAGGGTCAAAGACCGTGTCAGGCTCCGCAGCCAGTAAATGGGGAGCCGGGCCGACCCCGGCACAGGCTGCACCACAAGTCGAACGACCAGCCGACGGATCCGTAAGGTTCAACTTCATCGACCTCAACGATTCCGTCTCGCTCACCGAAGCGTGCGCGGTAGCGAACTATATCGCCACCAACAAGCGTGTCACCACCACCAAGGAATACCTCACCCTCTGTTTCGACGTGGGTGGTAGCACGACCGATATCATGGCGTTGTGCATGATGAAGGACCCGCAAGGTTCATCGCCACGGTTGGCCATGGTGAAGCAGAACTCCATTCGCTTCGCTGCCCAGCGCATCTCCCAAGCATCGCAGTATTCGCACCGCCTGCGTGATGCGCTTTTGGAGACATGCCAGAACCACGGGCTGAGCTTTTCCGGACTGACCAAGGGCGAATCCAAATACAACGCAGGTACCGCCCCGTACTTCTTTGAACAGGTCATCGACCGGCTGGATGAACAGGACCTGCCTTCGCTCTACAGGTCATTGCATGCAAAATGCCCAGAACTGTTCTGGGTGAAGTATTCGATTGGTTCCATGAGGTGAACAAGGAGGCAGCGCGCAAGTACTATCTGGACCTTTTCATCGAAGGCTATGGTGGCGATATTCCAGAAGGGCGCGTTCGGGTGCGTACACCGGCAGAATCACCCGAACCGGATGTGAAATACGAAGTTTCCAAGGGACTCGCGAAGCCGACCAAATCCCTTTTGGTGCCACAGGAGAACACGGCGGTGGAGATCATCGGCGAGGAATACTTCAAGCGCGATGACACAATGCTGAATAGTTCGGACTCCATCACGGGTGAGTTGATGGGTTTGCTGGAAGGTGGCGCAAGCTTCTATTCCGCACCGCCGAGCGGTGAACTACCGTGCCCACGCTTCGCAGCGTTCGCGGACATCTACTACAGCGCTGCTACCGAGCTTTTGGATTGCGATTGACCCGACAGGACTTCTACAACGGGTTCATGAGCCTGAACATTGAGGCCTATATCCAGGCGCAGCCGGAATATCAGCAGGCGTTGAAGGCGAAGCGCGAGGGACTTTCCGAGCAGTTCGATTATGTAGCACCGATCATCATCCTCGAGGGCATGAAGTTCCTGGAGGATGTGATCCTTCCCAAGCTGGCCAGCGCGCGATGAACGAGGGAGTATTGTTGATCGAACTTTCTCGGAAGTCGATCGCCTTCTGGGGCAGGTTGAAGGATGCGGACCCCGTGCCCATCTCACACGGCGAGGGTCATGATGTACCGTTGGTGTTTCGTGTGGACGATGGCGGGGTGCATGTTGGGCCCTTAGCGGCCCGCATGCTCGCGAACAATGAACGGGAGCGTGCCCACGGCGACTATTTCGGCCTGGCACATTCCTCCACCAAAGTGCGCCTGCATGGAACCGAACAACCTGCGGAAGTGCTCCTATTCGAAGCGGCGGAACGGTATGCGGAGGTTTTCCTACGCGACCATCTGCGTGGAGCCGAAGCGCTTTCCGCCAGTCGCAAGGATCTTCGTTTGAGATTCGCCTTCGCGCCAGATCTGGATGCGAATGATCGCGCACTGGTCATCGCCTTGTTCAACAAAGGAGGCTACCAGGATGTTGCTGCTGTTGATATGGCTGTGGCCATCCGACAGACTGTCCAGCATGAGCTGAGCCCACCGAGCGGAACTCCGATCGCGTGGTTCGCTGCGGTGGGGAACGACCTTTTCCTCACCTACGCGCCAGCGGGGAGTGGATCCCCGACGGACCCGCAGAAACTTGTTGGGCTTGGCCAGGACCCACGCTTGGGGAGCCTCGTCGACATCCTTTTTCAAGAAGCGACCGAATCGACCCGGATGGAGTTGAACCGTGAGCGCGAGACACCGGTGCTAGTGGATGCCGCCAAGCACATGCTGGCCAAGGGTGGGCGGCGACTCACCGCGAGCATCACGCTTGCGGACGGGGACACCGTGTTCGATGCGTCCGTGGCCGACACCGAGTTGGAGGAGCGCTCGAAATGGGATACGTCCGTGAAACAGGCACTGGACGCTTTAGGTGCGATGCTGAAGAAGCAGAGCGTGGACACGCACCAGACGATCTGCGTGCTTTCCGGCTCGGCAATAGCCACCCCGTACTATGCGGGGCGCTTACAGGAGCAATTCAGGCAAGTGGTCTGCTTGAACGGAAAATTTGAAGAGGCTTTGAGACGGGAGCTGTTCGACCTCGCGTCCATGTCCGGGAAACGCACCCCGGGTTTCGAGGTGGGAAAGAACGTCGCGCCCTCCACCCCCGATACGGCTTCACCAACCCCTTCTTCACCTCCTCCACTCCCCCCTCCTGCCGAAGATCCAGTTGAGAAGCGCAAACGCGAGATAGCGGAACAGTTGGCGCGTTCGAACAAGGAGTATGACGATGAGGTCCGGCTAGGCGATTTTGAGTTCGAGAATGGTGACCTTCGAAAGGCAGTTGGCCACTTTCAGCGCGCAGCAGGGATCAAATCCCAAGAAGTTTACCCGAAGGAAAGGGTTGCCGCGATCCAGCGGGAGATCGCTGAAGTGGACGAGCGGACGAAGGGCAATGAGGAGCAGTACAATGCGGCAATCACTCAAGCCGATACTGCTTTCAAGGCATACAAACTTCCGGAAGCACGTCGGAAATACGAGGAGGCCGCGAAGCTGAAGCCTCTTGAGCCTTATCCGAAACAACAGTTGGCGTCGGTAGCGAGCTGGGTGGAGAAGTGTGCTCAGGGAAATCAGAAATGGGCCACCACGTTCCTTGCACTTTTCCTGGGTGGCATTGGTGCACATCGCTTCTATTTGGGCCAGACCGGGCGTGGGGTGCTCTCCATGCTCTTCTTCTGGACGGGCCTGCCATTGATCTTCGGATTCCTAAACGGGTTGAACTTCCTCTTAATGGGCAATGCCCGATTCCTTCAGAAGTACAACCAGGGTAAACCACGGACCAACAAGGGCCTCTTGGTTATGACCATCTTGGGGCTGGTATTGGCCGTTGGACTGTGGTATTTGGCGAAACGGCTTGTAGGACCAAGCGCTGAAAAGCTCGTTGCTCAACACTACGCGCAATTCATTCAAAGTGGCACTTGGATTCTGCTTGATGATCAGCAGGGTGGGCGGGCCGTTTACGAGGTGGTGTTCGAAGAGCCAAATAGCAAATGGAGCATTTTCAGCCCGTCCACCGTGCATTACACAGATGCACTGAACGTTCGTGTATTGGAGGGTTCGGGTGCTCCAGCGCTTCCTCAAATGTTCTTCGATGTGGAACTTCCATTGTTCCAAGAAAGCTATAACCGGCAAGCAATTGTTTTTTGTGCTGAAGGGGGTAGAGGTCCGTGCTTCGTCCCGACATTCCTTAGCCGTGCTGAGATTACGTTTCAATATCATCAAGCTGATGGTTATCAACACACCTACCGCGGCGTACGGGCGGATGAGTTAGCGCAACTTCAAAAGGGAAGGGAATATGCCCAATACGCTTTCCTTCGTGAGGTGGATGAGATGATGGCCAACGGCGATGTTGTGAGACTTGGGAAGTTCAAGGCATATGTGTGCAAGGCAGCGTGTGCTGCTGCCTTCGAAGAGGAGTCCAGTGGCGGGCTTTGGCGGGAGTATGTTAGCGAGACCGATGTGTACGGAAAGATCCGTTTGGCGAACACGCATGTCAGTTCTGACGGGGATCGTACCAACCGCTCGGTTGCCGGCCGGAGATTCCTGTATGCGACCCGTATTATTTCGGTCACCGACCCCGAAAGTGGTTCGGTCGTCCAAGCTCATAAGCTCATCGCGATCATGCCGTACAAGGAGAGCATGAACGTGCCCGCATTGCAAGAAAGGTTAGGCGCGGCCGCTCGAGACGACGCACGGATCCCACCAGAAAGCGGACTTACGCATTCTGATGCCTCTCCCCTCGCTATGGAATTGGTTGGTGGTGCGGCTGAACCAAGTGGTTTGACAGCGAATGGACCAATTCCGGCTGCCGAGGATGCGGTTGATGAGCCTATATTTAGCATCGTTGAGGAAATGCCGGCGTTTCCGGGTGGCGAAACAGAATTGTTCAAGTACTTAGGCAAGACTGTGGTGTATCCGCAGATGGCGCAGGACGCAATGATCAGCGGCGTGGTTTACATGACTTTCATTGTAGAAGAGAATGGCAAGGTGAATGATCCGAAAGTGGTGCGCGGCATTGGCGGTGGCTGCGACCAGGAGGCCATTCGTGTGGTGAAGTCCATGCCTGTATGGGAGCCCGGAAAGCAACGCGGTAAGCCGGTGCGTGTGCAGTACAACCTCCCCATCCGCTTCACACTGAAGTGATATTACTAATCAGTAGTGTCCGGGGAAACTCGTCAAGGTTGGTTGAGATAGGATAAAGCCCTTGGCAGGCGTATACCGTTTGCCAAGTTGTTGAAGGCAAGCCCCCCTGTGTGTTCAAAGCGATAGCTGTAGGCTAAGCTGCGGAGATGGCTCCGGAGGCTTGTAGTCGATCAACGCTCGGTCCGGATCGCGCAGGAACCGGAGCACATCGATGTAGGTGTGCAGGTGGATCCGCAGTAAGGAGGCTACACCGGAGAAGGACCAACGGCGTGGGCCGGTCAGATGAGCGCGGTCGCGCACGATCGTCACCAGCAGATCAGCGATGAAAGCGCACCAGATCTGGATCTTGATGGCATTGGGCGAGTCTCCCAGAAAGTCGCGCAGGGGGTAGTTCTGCTTGATGCGTTTGAAGAGCATCTCGATGTCCCAGCGTTGGCGGTAGATGCGCGCCACGGTGGTGGGCGACCACTTGGTATTGTTGGTCACAAAGCGAAAGATGCGGCCGCTCTCCTTGTGGTGATAGTGGACCACGCGGGCCGCCAAGGAGCGCTTGCCCGCGCCGAGGCGCACAAGCTGTTGGGCGATGACCCCGGCGACGCGTTGGGCATCGTTCACCGGCAGGTGCTCGCGGTCCTTCACCACGGCACCCTCCTGTAGGCGCGTAACCCAAAAGACCCCCTGCTTGTCCCATGCGGCCCACTGGGCGTAGTTGGTATAACCCATGTCGAAGACCACCACCGAACCCCTGGCCAAGGGTACTCGTGCCATGATGTGCTTGTCGTTGCGCTTGCCTTCGGTGAGGTCGATGAAGCAGGGGACCTGCTGGTCCACACGCATGACCACATGGGCCTTGGCGCCACCCTTCTTACGCCCGTTGAGGCCGAAGGCACCGGTGCCTTGGAGCACATCACTGAACAGGGTGATCGTGGTGCTGTCCAGCACATGCAAGCGGCCCAAGGGACCGTCCTTACGCCGTCGGCTGTCCGGGGAATCCCCGTAGTAGCGCCGGTAAAGGCCGTGGAAGAGATCCCCGAAAAGCGCCTCGGTGCGGCGCTTGTTGGCATCGGCGAGCGTACTGCGGCGTGGGTTCTGCTTCAGGCCAAGATGCCGCAGGCGCTGCTGGCAGGCTTGCAGACCGGTCACCAGTTCGCGCAAGCCGGTACAGCCCATGTAGATGGCCGAAAGCATGGTCACCAGATGGTCGTAGGTGAAGAGGGTCTTGCAGTACCGGTCCGCTTGGTGCTCCTTGGCCAACCGGTCAACCAGGTTCTTCGGGGTCAACTGAAGCAACTGAGAGAGGACCGGCTGTCCGGTAAACAAGCTACCTTGGCTCATGTGTTCGGCTCTTGGCGTTAGACACCCTGAACCTATACACTGGTGGGGGACTCCGGTCCCCTTCCTTTTTGCCCTCAATCAGGAACTTTACCGGACACTACTGTTCTCTCAGTCAGAATTTGCGGTATGATCCGCTAATCGGCCGAATGGATTCCTTAGGCAATGTGACCGATGCCCGTTACTACTCCATGAATGCACCATCCTGCGGTTTCTTATGCCGGGACTTGATGGTCACCAGTACGAACGATGTGATCGCATGGGGAGAGGACCTATTCTTCGCCCTGCGGGTGGATGCTGCGGGCGATGTACAATGGGCGAAGTGGTTCGGCCACAGAGAGGGCGGAATCCGATTCTTCAAGGAGTTACCTGGGGGCGACGTGATAGCTGGCATCAATATGGATACGGCTGGTGCCGTCGTGGCCCGCTTTGATGCGGCTGGTAATTTCTTATGGTGCAAGTCATACATCCGCCCCAAGGGGATCGTATCCGATTGCCTTGTCGAATCGGACGATTCATTCATCATCACCGGCTACACCGATAGCCTCGCGAATAGCGACATGCTTCCATCGGAGTACCACCCCAAGCTCTTTATTATGAACTTGAACGGTGCGGGCGACGTGCAGTGGTGCAAGGGGTATGATAATGCCCAATACCTCTGGTACGCTTGGTATGCCCCCCGTATCGTACGCGCTTTGGATGGGAACTACGTGGTGTTGGGCAATCTGGGGTACGAGGGCTGGAACTATCCGTTCCGGCCATTCTTGATGAAGACGGACCATAACGGGGATACGCTTTGGACGCGGTCTGCGGGGCGGTTGAATCACAGCTATGTCGGTCTTGATCTGTTGTCCTGCGCTGACGGTGGCTATGCCTACACCATCTCGAGCTACGACGGCTTGGGTGAAGGCATCTTCAAGACGGATAGCCTCGGCCGGTTACCGTGTTACAACCGCTGGAACCAGGTTGTGGTAGCGGACCTGTTCCCGGTGGATAGCAGCTTCACGCTCACCTCCATCGATGGTGCGGAGGCCCATCCCGCATACGTCACCAGTGTGGCATGCGATCCCACCAGTCTGGTGCCGGGTTGCTCTACAACCATGGTTCCGCCGGTTATGCAACGCGGGGCAAGCACGCCACTCATCCGCCCCAACCCCAACACCGGCCACTTCACCATTGCGTTTCAGGACCCGCTCATGGCCGAGACCTACTACAGCGTGTACGATGCCTTGGGCAAGTTGCTCTACCAGCGCCCGCTGGCCCCCGGCAAGACCACGGAGGAGGTGGATCTTTCGCGCTTCGGCACCGGCACGTATGTGATCCGGTGTACCGACCCTGGTGGGGTGAGCTATGAAAGGGTGGTGGTGGAGTAGGTGTGGGGGCTCCCCACTCCTGAGCTACTACGGGAAGGAGTCATTACTTCGTGCGCCAGTCATGCGCCCCCTACGCACCACCTTACGCTTCTTCCTAGCCTCTGCATGCTGGTTCGTTCTGGTCTCCGCAAGCTGGGTTGCGTTGCTCGGCTTGGTGAACCCACCGGTTACCTGGGTCATGGTGGATCAGGCGTCGGAGCAGGGCGAGTTCCATCGCACCAACAAACCGTTGCACGAGGTAGCACGGTGCATGCCCTTGGCCGTGATCTCCAGCGAGGATCAGCGCTTCATGACCCACAACGGATTCTCGTGGGCTGCCATTGAAAAGGCGATGGAAAGCAACAGGAAAGGTCGTCGGGTGAAAGGGGCGAGCACCATCAGCCAGCAAACAGCGAAGAATGTCTTTCTGTGGCCGGGTAGGAATTATGTCCGCAAGGGCCTCGAAGGGTGGTTCACGGTGCTAGTCGAGGCACTCTGGACCAAGGAGCGCATCCTTGAAGTGTATTTGAATGTAGCAGAGATGGGCAAGGGTGTGTTCGGCGCAGAGGCGGCAGCTCGGAAGTGCTTCGGTCGGTCGGCCCTACAGCTCATACCATCACAAGCGGCAATGATCACGGCCACGCTCCCAGCGCCGCGGAGGTTCAGTTGTTCCTCACCTTCCGGCTATGTACGTGGCCGCCAACAATGGGTCTTAAGACAGATGCGGAATGTGGGTGACGTGCTCGACCCGGTCGTCCTCGCGAGAAGAAAGGAGAAGTTGGAGGGGGAGGAGAAGAGGAATTCCGAACGCAGGAACAGGGCAAACAAGAAGTAGGTGGAGGCAGCCCACTGAAACCGAGGGCCGATCCTACGGGTGATCAGGAACCCCGCTTCGCCGTGTTTCTCGAACGGATCATCAGCCAACCAAGGCCCTCGGGTCGATTAAGCCGAGATTTGTTGTGCATGGAAGAAAGGAAGCTCGTGATCGTAACAGGTGCATCCAGAGGGATCGGTCGTGAAACCGCCATTTCTCTCGTCCGTGAGCATGGTGCGCATGTGTTGGCGGTCTCGCGTGACGCGGCCGCATTGAAGTCTCTTGTTGATGAACAGCCGAACGGGGAGATCGAGCACTTGACCTTGGACCTATCACTGGACCATGCCCCAGCGGAATTGCTTCAGGCTGTCGGAGGCAGACGGGTCCATGGTCTGGTACACAACGCGGGCGCCATGCTCAACCGGCCAATGGGTACTTATACATCCCAGCAACTCACTGCATTGTACTGCGTGAATGTGTTCGCGCCCCTGCTGATTTCCCAAGCGTTGCTGAAGAACTTGGAAGGTGACCCACCAGGACATGTTGTGCATATCTCTAGCATGGGTGGTTTTCAGGACAGCGCCAAGTTTCCGGGCCTAGCCGCATACAGCGCGAGCAAAGCTGCGTTGGCATGCATGTCGCAGTGTTTGGCGGAGGAGCTGAAGGAAAGAAGGATCCGAAGCAATTGTCTCGCCATCGGAGCGGTGGCTACCGAGATGTTGGAGGAAGCCTTCCCCGGATATCGGGCTCCGACGACAGCCAAGGACATGGGTTCCTTTATTGCGCGCTTCGTTCTGGAAGGACACAACCTGTTCAACGGCAAAGTGTTACCCGTGGCATCAACGACCCCGTAAGGCTTTCTTGAAGTTTTTTTTCGCCATGTACTTGTTCGGATCGATGATCCACCTACTTTTGCGGCCCTCTTTCGGGAGATGTTCTTTCAAAAGCTGCTCTTCTTGGTAGGTAAGTTCGGATGACGCGAACGGAAGAAATTTTCCACAAACGTTGCACGAATGACTAGGACAACTACTTTTGCCGTCCCTCTCGCCGAGGGTAGGCTTCAAAGGGAAGCGTAGAGATTCTGAACAAGACTGGTAACGGGCTCAGGCCCAGACCCATAGAGTTCTTTGACGTATTGTCCATTCTGAAAACAGCAGGTATCCTTGTGATCGAAAGATCAATACATGAGAGACCTCGTCAACGAACCAGATCAAATGAACATTTACAATGGAGAGTTTGATCCTGGCTCAGGATGAACGCTAGCGGCAGGCTTAACACATGCAAGTCGAGGGGCAGCACGATGTAGCAATACATTGGTGGCGACCGGCGCACGGGTGCGTAACACGTATGGAATCTGCCCTTTACTGGGGGATAGCCCGGAGAAATCCGGATTAATACCCCGTAATAAGCGAGGTGGCATCACCTTGCTTTGAAAGCTCCGGCGGTAAAGGATGACCATGCGCACGATTAGCTAGTTGGTGAGGTAACGGCTCACCAAGGCTACGATCGTTAGGGGGCCTGAGAGGGTTATCCCCCACACTGGTACTGAGACACGGACCAGACTCCTACGGGAGGCAGCAGTGAGGAATATTGCGCAATGGAGGCAACTCTGACGCAGCCATGCCGCGTGCAGGAAGAAGGCGCTACGCGTTGTAAACTGCTTTTATCCGGGAAGAAACCCCTCGACGTGTCGAGGGTTGACGGTACCGGAGGAATAAGCACCGGCTAACTTCGTGCCAGCAGCCGCGGTAATACGAAGGGTGCAAGCGTTATCCGGATTCATTGGGTTTAAAGGGTGCGTAGGCGGAACGTTAAGTCAGTGGTGAAATCCTGCAGCTCAACTGTAGACTTGCCATTGATACTGGCGTTCTTGAGTGCGCTTGAAGTAGGCGGAATGTGCCGTGTAGCGGTGAAATGCTTAGATATGGCACAGAACACCGATTGCGAAGGCAGCTTACTAAGGCGATACTGACGCTGAGGCACGAAAGCGTGGGGATCGAACAGGATTAGATACCCTGGTAGTCCACGCCGTAAACGATGATCACTCGAGATTGGCGATATACGGTCAGTCTCCTAGCGAAAGCGTTAAGTGATCCACCTGGGGAGTACGATCGCAAGATTGAAACTCAAAGGAATTGACGGGGGCCCGCACAAGCGGTGGAGCATGTGGTTTAATTCGATGATACGCGAGGAACCTTACCAGGGCTCGAACGCACGTAGACAGTCGCGGAAACGTGATCTTCTTCGGACTGCGTGCGAGGTGCTGCATGGCTGTCGTCAGCTCGTGCCGTGAGGTGTCGGGTTAAGTCCCATAACGAGCGCAACCCCCATCTCTAGTTGCCAGCGGGTAATGCCGGGGACTCTAGAGAAACTGCCCGTGTAAACGGTGAGGAAGGTGGGGACGACGTCAAGTCATCACGGCCCTTACGTCCTGGGCTACACACGTGCTACAATGGCGAGTACAGAGGGAAGCTACCGGGTGACCGGATGCGGATCTTCAAAACTCGTCTCAGTTCGGATCGGAGTCTGCAACCCGACTCCGTGAAGCTGGAATCGCTAGTAATCGCATATCAGCCATGATGCGGTGAATACGTTCCCGGGCCTTGTACACACCGCCCGTCAAGCCATGGAAGCCGGGGTGCCTGAAGTCGGTGACCGCAAGGAGCTGCCTAGGGCAAAACCGGTGACTGGGGCTAAGTCGTAACAAGGTAGCCGTACCGGAAGGTGCGGCTGGAACATCTCCTTTTTAGAGTAAGTTGGACAGGTCTCTGCTTGCCGTGGTAACACGGCACTCGATGCCTGCTGTTTCAGATGGATGATATTTTGAACGGTACTCCGTTACCATCTCCTTAGTCCTGTAGCTCAGTTGGTTAGAGCGCTACACTGATAATGTAGAGGTCCGCAGTTCAAATCTGCGCAGGACTACCAAGGGATAGGGAACGGGGAATTAGCTCAGCTGGCTAGAGCGCCTGCTTTGCAAGCAGGAGGTCATCGGTTCGACTCCGATATTCTCCACTGGGCCCCGAAGCCGGGGCAGGCCTTCCCAGGCCACCGTTCTTTGACATGTTGTTGGACAGACCAAAACAGACCGAGTGATCGGTCTACAGAGCAATTATGATCTTGAAAAGATCGAGAAGTTACTAAGGGCGTACGGTGGATGCCTTGGCTCTCAGAGGCGACGAAGGACGCGATAGGCTGCGATAAGCCGCGGGGAGGAGCATAATATCCTGTGATCCGCGGATCTCCGAATGGGGCAACCCATCCCGATGAAGTCGGGATACCCGAAAGGGTGCCAACCCAGGGAACTGAAACATCTAAGTACCTGGAGGAAAAGAAAACAAGTAGTGATTCCCCTAGTAGTGGCGAGCGAAAAGGGAAAAGCCCAAACCGGGGGCGTTTCGGCGCAACCGGGGTTGTAGGACCACAATGTGGAATTGACATGTGTAGTGGAACACTTCTGGAAAGTTGGACCATAGCGGGTGATAGTCCCGTACACGAAATGCATGTCATACCTAGTGGTATCCTGAGTAAGGCGGGACACGTGAGATCCTGTCTGAATCCGCCAGAACCATCTGGCAAGGCTAAATACTACTGAGAGACCGATAGCGAACCAGTACTGCGAAGGAAAGGTGAAAAGCACCGCGAACAGCGGAGTGAAATAGTCCCTGAAACCGTACGCCTACAAGCGGTCGGAGCCTCATTTCGATGGGGTGACGGCGTGCCTTTTGCATAATGAGCCTACGAGTTGCTCGTCACTGGCAAGGTTAAGGGGTTAAGCCCCGCAGCCGAAGCGAAAGCAAGTCTTAACAGGGCGCTTAGTCAGTGGCGGCAGACGCGAAACCTGAGTGATCTAGCCATGGCCAGGATGAAGTTCCGGTAACACGGAATGGAGGTCCGAACTGGTAGACGTTGAAAAGTCTTCGGATGAGCTGTGGTTAGGGGTGAAAGGCTTATCAAACTGGGAGATAGCTCGTACTCTCCGAAATGCATTTAGGTGCAGCCTCGGGTGTACTGTTATGGAGGTAGAGCTACTGATCGGGCTAGGGGGCTTCACCGCCTACCAAACCCGGACAAACTCCGAATGCCATAACATCAGTACCCGGGAGTGAGCGCATGGGTGCTAAGGTCCATGCGCGAGAGGGAAATAACCCAGACCATCGGCTAAGGTCCCCAAATACACGCTAAGTTGATCTAACGAGGTCGGACTGCATTGACAGCTAGGATGTTGGCTTGGAAGCAGCCATTCATTTAAAGAGTGCGTAACAGCTCACTAGTCGAGCGGTCCGGCGTGGATAATGATCGGGCATCAAGTGTGTTACCGAAGCTGTGGGCCCCAATGGGGCGGTAGGAGAGCATTCCGGTCTGCGTAGAAGGTGTGTCGTAAGGCATGCTGGAGCGTCCGGAAAAGAAAATGTAGGCATGAGTAACGATAAGACGGGTGAAAAACCCGTCCGCCGATAGACTAAGGTTTCCTGATCAACGTTAATCGGATCAGGGTTAGTCGGGACCTAAGGTGTAGCCGAACGGCGAAGCTGATGGACATACGGTCAATATTCCGTAACCGACTTGCATTGCGATGGGGTGACGAAGTAGTGAACGATCCGCGCACTGACGGAATAGTGCGTTGAAAGGCGTAGGTATAGGAGTGGTAGGCAAATCCGCCATTTCTGCTGAAACCCAACAGTACCGTGAGCCTTCGGGCAAGCGGATAGAGATCCTAACCAGACTTCCGAGAAAACCCCCTAAGCTTCAGATGCAAGCCGCCCGTACCGCAAACCGACACAGGTAGTCAAGGAGAGTATCCTGAGGCGCTCGAGTGATCCGTGGCTAAGGAACTAGGCAAATTAAGCGCGTAACTTCGGGATAAGCGCTACCAGCGTAAGCTGGTTTCAATGAAAAGGCTCAGGCGACTGTTTAACAAAAACACATGGCTCTGCAAAATCGAAAGATGACGTATAGGGCCTGACACCTGCCCGGTGCTGGAAGGTTAAGAGGAGAGGTCAGCCGCAAGGTGAAGCTTTGAATCGAAGCCCCAGTAAACGGCGGCCGTAACTATAACGGTCCTAAGGTAGCGAAATTCCTTGTCGGGTAAGTTCCGACCTGCACGAATGGTGTAACGATCTGAGCACTGTCTCGGCCACGAGCTCGGTGAAATTGTAGTAGCGGTGAAGATGCCGCTTACCCGCAACGGGACGGAAAGACCCCGTGCACCTTTACTATAGCTTCACATTGACATCGGCTGCCCGATGTGTAGGATAGGTGGGAGACTTTGAAGCTGCGTCGCTAGGCGTGGTGGAGTCAACGTTGAAATACCACCCTTCGTTCATCTGATGTCTAATCCCTGCGAAACAGGGAAACAGTGTGTGGTGGGTAGTTTGACTGGGGTGGTCGCCTCCAAAAGAGTATCGGAGGCTTCCAAAGGTTCCCTCAGCACGCTTGGTAACCGTGCGTTGAGTGCATTGGCAAAAGGGAGCTTGACTGCGAGACCGACAAGTCGAACAGGTAGGAAACTAGGGCAAAGTGATCCGGTGGTTCCGTATGGAAGGGCCATCGCTCATAGGATAAAAGGTACGCCGGGGATAACAGGCTGATCATTCCCAAGAGCTCATATCGACGGAATGGTTTGGCACCTCGATGTCGGTTCGTCACATCCTGGGGCTGGAGAAGGTCCCAAGGGTTCGGCTGTTCGCCGATTAAAGTGGCACGTGAACTGGGTTCAGAACGTCGTGAGACAGTTCGGTCCCTATCTGTTGCGGGCGTTAGAAGTTTGAGGGAGCTACCATTAGTACGAGAGGACCGTGGTGGACGAACCGCTAGTGTACCAGTTGTCCCGCCAGGGGCACCGCTGGGTAGCTATGTTCGGACGGGATAAGCGCTGAAAGCATCTAAGCACGAAGCCCACCTCAAGATGAGACTTCTTTATAAGGGTCGTGGAAGATTACCACGTTGATAGGGCACAGGTGTAAAGTCAGTAATGGCAAAGCCGAGTGCTACTAATTGCCCGTAGACTTCCGATCCAATCAGATCGCTCGTGGAACGGTCCTCGGCTGTTCTGGTCTTGTCCAACGACCTGTCAAATCGTTTTTACGATTTCAGGTGACTATTGCGGTGAGGTCCACCTCTTCCCATTCCGAACAGAGAAGTTAAGCTCACCAGCGCAGATGGTACTAGGACACAATCCTGGGAGAGTATGTCGTCGCCGATCTGAACCCCGTCCAGCAATGGACGGGGTTCTTTTTTTTCGGCATATGGATCGCATCTTCGCATTTACTATGCCCCAGCCTTCGCGCCTATTGATCCTGATCCTTCTTTGGTCACGGATCACTGTGGGCTTTTCGCAATTGCTGACCGGGAGATACGACCCTTCGGATCTCCTGAAGGAGAAATGGATCGTGTTGTACGCTACGGTGGGCAATACGCATCATGCGATCGACTCAACTCGGATCAGTACCACGGGTGAATTCGCTTTCAGTCGGGAGAAATGGCCAACGGGCTTTTACGAACTTGGTGTTGGCCTGGATCGCGTTGGATTGATCCTCGGTAGTTCAGACAAGAAGGTCGATCTGCGATTCGATGGTGTCCCTTTACAAGAACACATCAGCGTTGCCTTTGGTGAAGAGAACCAACGGTTGTGGGAATATAAACGCGCTAGCCGCGAAGCACAGAAGCGTTCAGCCTTCATCCAGCAACAACGAGCGGCCACATCTCCGATGGACAATGGGACGCTACAGAAGCTTGCGAGCGAGGAGGCTGAGGTGGAGAGTTGGCGGCGCGCCGCCTTGGATCGGATGATCTTGCAGGACAGCACATCCTATTTCGCACGGGTTGTACTGACCGATCGGAGATTGATGGCCTCGCTGGAGGAGGGAACTTCGGCGATCAAGAATGCCGTTGATTGGAAGGACCCGGGCCTTGTGCGAAGCGCGGTCTATGAAAAGGGCATCATGGCCCTTCTGGAAAGCGCCACCCCCGCATCACCAAATACACTGATGACCGCTGCGGATTCCATTTTGGCCTGGGCGGCACCGGACACCACGTGTTGGCGATTCGCGCGGCTCACCTTGACGAACCTGTTCAGTACTTATGGCCCTCCGGAGGTTGTACAACACATCGTTGACGAGTATGTGGCTGGGCCGAGATCCTTGGTGGGTGCTGAGCCGGAACTGATGGCGTTGGTAGGTGATCATTTGCGCGTAAGTATCGGATCGGTTGCTCCCGATGTGCTCCTTCGTTCACCGCTTCGATCCGACTCGACAACGCTATACGCGCTTGCGAAGCACCACTCGGCAACCGTGCTTTTCTTCTACTCCAGTACATGCGAGCACTGCCATGCGCAGATGCCCGGGGTTGTGGAGGTCGATCGATCCTTCACCTCACGCGGGGTGAAGGTCATCGGTCTGGCGCTTGATCATGACCGTAATGAATTCGTAGAGAACATCGAGCGGATGCATTTGACCTTCGATTGCTTCACTGACCTGGACGCTTGGGGCTCGGCGGCGGCGAAGGTTTTCGTGGTGAAGGCCACACCATCGTTCGTTGTGATCGATGATGCGATGCACATAGTCGGTAAACCGAATGATGTGGAGGAATTGAAGGAACTGCTGGTGCGTATCCTTCGCTAGCGCTACAACTGCATCAACCATGTCCTGTGGTCGGTCGGCCAGTTCGTTTTTTGAGGACATTCTCTGAACAGTCCGAAGACGGTTGCGCCCGAGCCGCTCATTGCGAAGTGAGGTGCGCCCAATTCTTCCATTCTCTTCAGAGCTGCGCCGATCACCGGATAGCGAACAGTGGCGTATTCCTCCATCATATTCGACGCTAACGATCGCCATTCCTCCAACGGATGGTTGATCAGGGCGCGCTCAAGGTCGATCGACCGACCCGAAGGATGGGTGTGCTTGTACACCTCCGCGGTCGAAACTTGAATACCCGGATTGACCAACAACAGCCAAAGGCCAGCCAGGTCCAGACCGATCGGGCGAAGGACTTCACCACGACCTGTGGAAAGTTGAACTCCTTGGCGCAGGAAGAACGGACAATCGCTCCCCAAGCCTGTGGCGAGTTCGGCCAGCTGTTCATCCGTGAGGCCAGCACCGGTAACCGTGTTGATGATGGAAAGCGCAAGAGCACCATCGCTGCTTCCTCCCCCAAGTCCGCCGCCCAGGGGTATGGCCTTGTGCAGATGCATTCGTATTCCTGGAAGGATCCCGATCCCGGAAATGGCTCGGAACGCTTTGACGCAGAGGTCTTCTTCCTTGGACCCTGGGATCTCCGATCCTGTCCGGTGGTAGTCCACTTCGCCATTCGGTACCGATCCTTCCCTTGTGACCTCCAATGCGTCCGTCAACGGGATCGGCACCATGACCGTCTCGATGTCGTGGAAGCCGTCGATACGCTTACGGAGCACATTGAGACCCAGATTGATCTTGGCGTGAGGGAATAGCAGCATCGGAACGCGAAAGTATTCTTGGTTGACATGGTTCAACCACGAGAACACCATCATTGCGCTCGTCCTACATTCGCTTCCCGAATTGATGCGCATGCAGACCTTCCTCGACTTCGAAAAGCCGGTCCAGAACATCATTGAGCAGATCGAGAAGCTCAAGGAAGTTTCCGAGAATGGAGCTGTTGATGTGACGGGTTCATTGAAAGATCTGGAGAAAAGCCTTTCCGAGACCAGGAAGTCCCTGTACGAGAAGCTATCCCCGTGGGAGCGGGTGCAGGTGAGTCGTCATCCCGACCGACCTTATGCGTTGAAGTACATCGATCACCTGACCGACGGGAGTTTCATCGAATTGCACGGTGATCGGACGGTGAAGGATGATAAGGCCATGGTGGGCGGATTCGGGCAGATGAATGGCCGCACGGTCATGTTCATCGGCCAGCAGAAAGGAGTGAATACCAAGATGCGCCAGTACAGGAATTTCGGTATGGCCAACCCGGAAGGCTATCGGAAGGCGCTGCGCCTGATGAAGCTCGCTGAGAAGTTCAACAAACCTGTGGTAACGTTGATCGACACGCCCGGTGCGTTCCCGGGATTGGAGGCAGAAGAGCGGGGGCAGGGTGAGGCGATCGCGAGGAATCTCTTCGAAATGGCCCAACTGCGCGTGCCCATCATCTGTGTGATCATCGGCGAGGGCGCTTCGGGTGGAGCCTTGGGCATCGGTGTCGGGGACAAGGTCCTGATGATGGAGAACACCTGGTACAGCGTGATCTCGCCGGAATCCTGTTCTTCCATCCTTTGGCGCTCGTGGGATTACAAAGAGCAGGCGGCCAGCGCGTTGAAGCTCACGGCGCAGGATATGCTTTCGAGCAAGTTGATCGATGGGATCATCAAGGAACCTGTTGGCGGTGCCCATGCCGATGTGGATGAGGCCTGCCGACTGGTCAAGGTCGAGATCCTGAAACACCTCGACAAGCTGGTGAAGTTGGATGGCGACAAACTCGTGGACCTTCGCGTGAAGAAGTTCTGCGATATGGGCGTGGTGCTCAAAGCAAAGCCCGCCAAGCGCAAGTCTTGAACCTTACCGGTTGTAGTGAAGCAGGATCGCCCCCACCGCATTCGATAGAACGATCTGTTCCGAAGCTGTTCCGTTCTGCGGGTCGATCAACCTCAGTTCGGTTCCAGCACCGCCCCACACGCCACCGGATATCGGTTCGTAAGCAAGCGCGGAGAATGCCGTTCCACCGATCAACGTCGTCACGGAGTTGCTTTGGTAGTTGAAGCGAACAAGGCCGCTGGTCATTCCGACCACGTAGGTTCCGGGGCCCACTTGAGCAGCGCTCAGCATCGGATCGCCAGGAAAGGTCCTCATCTCGAAAACACCTCCTTGCTGGGTATTGACGAGCTCGATCACGCCGCCGCCATCCCGGTTACCCAGGATCAGTACATGCTGGTCATCAATGGCAAAGAGCTTAGTGACCTGAACATCGCTCGGGAATTGTGCGAGTAGCGCTCCGGAATTGTACGTGTGGCTCACCAGTCGCCGCTCCTGTGTGACCGTGTTGATGGTCGTGGTAACCAGTTCATCGCCAACCACAACGGCAGCCTCACAGAAGGATCCGGACGGACTGTTTGCCGTGAACGACTGGCCACCGGAAGGGTGGAACCCCCGCACGAAACCGTCGCGTGTGGCGCAGTAGAGTCGGCCATCCGTCGGATCCACGGAGAGCGATGTGAAGTATGGAGTCGATGGTGAAGCCGTGCCGGGATTCGCCAGCAAGGCGCTGTTGGTCCCGCTGGGAATAGCAAAGCGAACCAGTGGGTCGTACTGCGTGCCTGTTAGGAAGAGGTGGTCAGGGTCGATGGCGGTACCACCGATCTCGTTCAGCACGATGAAGGTGGATCGCTGTCCGACACTGTCGATCCGCGTGATCGTTAGGGGTCCTGCGAGGCCAGCCGGAGGAGCGACATAGATCGACCGAAGACGCAGTGGCGCCGCATGCACCGTGATCCACTGCAATGCCCGACCATTATTGGCACCATCGGTCGCAAGAGCGGTGAGAACATAGTTGCCATCCACGATCCGTTCACTGATCAACGGAAGGTCCACATCCACCGTTGCCGATCGAGCGCCGATAGGGACCGCAACTGGCGTGGTGATCGGAACGCCATCATCGTCCGCGATCAACAACGTCAGGCCCTCCACGATGTGGTCATCCTCCACAGCCACGCGTACCGTGATCGTGTCGGGTACGAATACGTTGAAACCCTCACTGGGCGAAAGGATCTGAACAACGGGTGCGCTGGTGTCCTTGTCCTTACGACATCCCGCGTGAATGAACACCGCGCAGGCCAACCACAGCGCGCATTGTTCATTTCCCATGGCTGAAAGATAGCCGCGTACCAAGGCTTTCATCAATCTTCAACAAAGTGTTCACACCCCCTTTGTTGATCCAATGAGGACGGCTTGTTGACAGAGTACCTTCACTGACCGGGATGCGCTTCTATTTTTGGCGCCCTTCCGCACGGGGTGGTCTTGATGCTTTTTGGATCTTGCCCGCACCGCCGCGTCAACATAACGTTCCATGGCCGACTACTCCCGATCGCATTCCGCAGACAAGACCCGAGGCACCACCCGGCGTCCTGCTTCGCTGATCGCCTCCGCTTTGGAAGCGGGCAAGCTTCCACCCCAAGCACCGGAGTTGGAACAAGCGGTACTCGGAGCGTTGATGTTGGAACGGAATGCGGTGAATGAGGCCATCGACATCCTGCAGCCGGAGAGTTTCTACGTGGAACCCCACCGCAGGATCTTCGACGCCATCCTTGGTCTGTTCCGCAACGATCAACCGATCGACATCCTCACGGTAACGGAGGAGTTGAAGAAGCGCGGCGAGCTCGACCTCGTCGGTGGCCCGTTCTACATCAGCCAGCTCACCAACAAAGTAGCGAGTAGCGCGAACGTGGAATATCACGCACGCATCATCAGTCAGAAGCACATCCTGCGTGAATTGATCCGGATCAGTTCGGAGACCACGCGCGATGCGTACGACGACAGCGCGGATGTCTTTGATCTCCTCGACAAGACCGAGCAGGATCTCTACGCCATCACCAGTGGCAACCTGAAGCGGAACTACGAACCGATGAGCGACCTGATCCAGGACGCCATCGCGAACATCGAGAACGCCAAGAGCAAGACCGGTGGTGTGAGTGGTGTGCCTACGGGCTTCGTGCAGTTGGATAAGCTGACCGCAGGTTGGCAGCGCAGCGATATGGTGATCGTGGCCGCTCGACCCGCCATGGGTAAGACAGCCTTCGTCCTCAGCATGGCGCGCAACATCGCCATCGAGCACAAGAAGGCGGTGGCCGTCTTCAGCTTGGAGATGAGCAGCACGCAGCTGGTCACGCGTTTGATCGCCAGCGAAGCCGGCATCAGTTCGGAGAAACTTCGGAAAGGGGATCTCACGGACAACGAGTTCACCATTCTTCACCAGCACATCGCGCGACTGACGAACGCGCCGATCTTCATCGACGACACGCCGGCGCTGAACATCTTCGAACTGCGTGCGAAAGCCCGCCGCTTGAAGAGCCAGCACAATGTCGACCTGATCATCATCGACTACCTGCAGCTGATGACCGCGGGCGGCGACAACCGTGGCGGCAATCGTGAGCAGGAGATCAGCGGCATCTCGCGTTCCATCAAGAGCATCGCTAAGGAATTGGACATTCCGATCATCGCACTTTCACAGCTAAGTCGTGCAGTGGAAACGCGCGGCGGTGACAAACGTCCGATGTTGAGCGATCTCCGTGAATCAGGTGCGATCGAGCAGGACGCGGACATTGTCTGCTTCCTTTACCGCCCGGAGTATTACAAGATCTACGAGGACGAACACGGCAGCACGCTGGGTATCGGTGAGGTGATCATAGCCAAGCACAGGAACGGTGCACTGGACACGGTGCGTCTCCGATTCATCCCTGAACTGGCCAAGTTCGCGGACCTCGAGACCATATCGGGTAACTTTGGCGTTGATGGCACGGGATCGGGCGGCGATGGTTTCCGCACGATCACCCGACCAAGCCGAATGAATGATGACACCGACGACGGTGACGCCCCCTTCTAGCACGATCCGATCACTCGGGTCGCTGCTGCTTGCGCTTCTCTTCACCACCCCGCTCTTCGCCACGAAGTTGCTCATCCCCATGGATGGCAGCCAGCGCGATCACTTGAAGGCGTATGGTGTGGCCTATTGGACCTTGCAACGCGACGTCCCGATCGATTGGCTCTTGAATTACCGCGGCGGAAGTTTCCTCATCGATCACTTCCAGGCGATCGAACAGGAATGCACCATTCGCGGCGTCACGTTCCAGGTGATCGCGGATGGGCAAGCCGCAGCGATCCTGGCCGAGATCAGTGATCCGGAGGTGAACATGGAAGTGGTGAAGCTGGAGAAGGCGCCGAAGATCGCCGTGTATGCGCCGGAGAGTTTCCAGCCCTGGGATGATGCCGTGGCCTTGGTGATGACCTACGCGGAGATCCCCTACGAACGGATCTATGATCAGCAGGTGATCGCAGGCGTGTTGCCGAAGTACGATTGGCTGCACCTGCACCACGAGGACTTCACCGGGCAATACGGGAAATTCTATCGGAGCTATCACAACGCCCCATGGTATGTGGCACAAGTGCAGGAGAGCGAGGCCATGGCAGCGAGCCTCGGCTTCGCCAAGGTGAGCCAGATGAAGTCGGCTGTCGCTTCCCGGATCCGGGATTACGTGGCCGGCGGCGGCTACCTCTTCACCATGTGTTCCGGTACGGACTCCTATGACATCGCATTGGCGGCGGAAGGGGTTGATATCTGCGCGCCGGAGTTCGACCACGATCCTGTGGACCCGCAGTGCCAATCCAAGATCGATTACGACAAGACCTTCGCCTTCCGGAATTTCAAACTCATCACCGATCCGATGATCTATGAGTTCTCGGACATCGATGCCACGGATATCCACGCGCGCATCGGACAGATGCGGGACTTCTTCACGCTCTTTGATTTCAGCGCGAAGTGGGACATCGTGCCTACCATGCTTTGCCAGAGCCATGAGCAAGTGGTGCGCGGCTTCATGGGTCAGACCACCGCGTTCCGCAAGGATCTCGTGAAGCCTGGCGTCACCGTGATGGGGGAGAACAAGGCGCAGAGTACGGTCAAGTACATCCACGGCGAGTACGGGCTTGGCCAATGGACCTTTTATGGCGGCCACGACCCGGAGGACTACCAGCACATGGTCGGCGATCCGCCCACGGACCTGAGCCTGCACCCGAATTCATCGGGATATCGTTTGATCCTGAACAACATTCTTTTCCCTGCGGCGCGCAAGCGCAAGCAGAAGACCTGATACGATCAGGTCGATCGGCGTTTCCGTTGAATAAGTGCCGCGCACGCCACCGCGATCACCAGCAGGAATGCCATGCGCAACGGCACGGTGTACCGTGATTGGATCACGAAGGGCAGGTAGATGAACCAGCCGTAGATCACCACCACCAGCGCAGGAAGAAGCGGTGCGAACAGAACCCGGTATCGCCGCAGTGCCATGGGAACCGCGATCACGAAAAGAAGGAATTGCACCAAGGTGAGCGCAGTGGGCAAGGCCTGCTTGAGTTTGCCCGCGAGAGTTGCTTGCGCGAAGTCATCGCGCTGGATCCCGATCACCCATAGGCGGATCACCGTCCACGCTTTCAACTTCACGAAGTACCACGGGTTCTCCTTCACGCGTTCCAGCGTGAGCTTCCACAACCAGCGTTCGCGTTCGTGCGTGTAGGTGGTGCTGAAGGTGTTCCACACCCAAGCCCTTCTTCCGCCCTCGGCGAACAGCGCCGAGTCGCGTGCGGTCAAATAGGGCGCACACGCCGAATCGATGCGGTCCCAGTCGCGTTCGAATTCGGCGATGTGCATCGGCACTTCCTCATCCGGCACGAAGCGCACGATCTCATCACCGGTCCTGTTGGCCCAGATGCGCCATTCCTGGTGGTGTGGCATCAAGCCACTGAAGTAGCCGATCTGGAACACGCCGCCGCTGCCTTCGATCGGCGTCAGGCCGAATTTGCCATGGTGGTGCTGGTTCCAAAGTCCGAAGGGCAACAAGGTGAGCGCGTACACCGCCAATGCTCCGGACCACCATCGCCACGGGAACGCACGGCGCTCCATCCACCAACCCGCGGCGATGCGCAACACCGGCAAGAGCAGGAAGACCGGTCGGCATTGAAAGAGGAAGCCGTAGAGCAATCCAACAACAAGTGCGCTCCACCACGAGCGTGGGTGGCGACCCGGATCCAGGAAGAGCAATGCAGTGATCGCGAACAGTGAAGGGATCTCCGGTGAGATCAACGCGTTGTAGTAGGCGATGTTCACCGTTGGTAAGAGCAAGAGAAGGAAGAGATTCACCGCCAGCGCGCTCTGTGTGATCGTGCGAATCATGCGCACCATGAGGTGCAGGCAGAGCAGGTACATCAGGGCTTGCACGACTCCGATCAAGCGCCAATCACCGAGCACCTTCAGCAACACGCCAAGGAACAGCGGGTAGCCCGGCGTGCGAAAGGTCTCCGGCACGAAGGGCTCCTCCATCCAGATCGGACTGAATCGACCGTGCATGATCCCTTCCGCCAACGACAAGTAGCTGGCGTGATCACCCAATGCAGAACCATACATGGTGACCGTCATCGCCACCATCACCAGCACATTCAGCGCGTAGAGGATCGTGGTCGCTCGAGGATGCGAAAGGCCACCGACGAAGGATCGCGACCACGATCTTGAATTACCGGAGGCCGATCCCATGTCGCCAAAAGTAGCCGCGAGGCGATGCGCGGATCACCGGACCGCGTGCATGTTAAGTTTGCTCCCCCAATACCCACACATGGACCTGACCAAGATCATCACCGTTACCGGAAAGCCGGGCTTGCACCGCGTCATCGCGCAAGCCAGACAGGCACTCATTGTTGAAGCCCTCGCCGATGGCAAGCGTTTCCCGGTTCCGTTGAGCGTTCGTGTGAGCAGTTTGGAAGAGATCAGCATGTTCACCACCGGTGATGATGTCCTGCTGAAGGATGTGCTGACCATGTTGCACGAAGTGAACAAGGGTGGCGATGCAGCCGACCCCAAGAGCGATGATGATGCGTTGTGGGCTGCGTTGCTCACCGCATTACCCAACGCGGATCGCGAACGCATCTATGCCAGTGATGTCCGCAAATTGTTCAGTTGGTACGCGCAGCTGTTGAAGGCCGGTGACCTCACCAAGAAGGAGGAAGCGGCGAAGGCGGATGACGCAGCCAAGGACGACGGCAAGACCAAGAAGACCGGCGAGAAGGCCGCGAAGAAGAAGTCCGCTGCCAAGGCCAAGAAGAAGACGGGTGGCACAAGCGCCGCACCCAAGGCCGCGCCTGTACGTCGCGGTGGACAACGCGGAAGCTGACCCATGCCTGTGCTTGATGCGCCCGTTCGGCGCTACCTGCCGGAACGCATCGCCCTCGGGGATGCCGCCGCAGTGACCGCGTGCTTTGATGAACTGCGTGATCGCCTGTTGCCGAATGTCGGCGCGCTACAGCGTTGGCTGGAGGACCTGAGCGAGTTGGAAGCCGCATTGGAAGAGGAAGGCGCGTGGCGCTACATCCGCATGACCTTGGACACCACGGATAAGACCGCGGGTGAATTGTACCGTGCCTTCACGGCGGAGGTCCTTCCTGTGGTGGAGTTGCGCATGGATGAGCTGCACCGACGTTTGGTTGTTGTGCCATTCCTGGATCAGGTGGAGATCGACGGCATGTCCGTGTACCTGCGTGGGATCAAGGGCCAGTTGCGGATCTTCCGGGAGGAGAATGTTCCCATTCAGGTAGAACTACGCGATCTGGCGCAGCAGTACAGCGGCACCATCGGGGCCATGTCCATTGAATGGGAAGGGGAGACCATCACCCTTCCGAAAGCGGCGGCCTTGTTGGAATCTACTGATCGTGCCGAGCGCGAAGCCGTGTATCGGTTGATGGCTGCGCGCCGACTGCAGGACGCGACTGCATTGGATGACCTGTTCACCAACATGGTGGCCAAGCGGAACACCATCGCCGATCATGCAGGGTTCGGCAACTTCCGGGACTACGCCTATGCTTCACTGGGTCGATTCGATCACACGCCTTCGGATGCCATGGCTTTTCACGCAGCGGTGCAAGAGCATGTGGTTCCCTTGGTGGATCGCATGTATCGCGAACGGAAGGAAGCGCTCGGAGTGGACGCCCTCCGACCCTGGGACCTGCAAGTGGATACCTCCGGTAAGCCACCCTTGCGACCCTTCGATTCCGATGATCGGTTGATCGATCTGGCAGTAGAGGTCTTCGGGAACGTGCATCCGTATTTCGCGGAGTGCTTGCGCACCATGCGCACCATGGGCCGGTTGGATCTGGGTTCACGCACGGGCAAGGCACCGGGCGGATACAACTATCCGCTCTACGAAACGGGCGCCCCGTTCATCTTCATGAACGCAGTGGGCACCACGGACGATGTGATCACCATGTTCCATGAAGGTGGACATGCCGTGCATTCCTTCCTCACGCATCCGCTGCGGATCACCGGCTCGAAGAGCTTTCCGAGCGAAGTGGCGGAGTTGGCCAGCATGAGCATGGAACTCCTCACTATGGATCATTGGCACTTGGTCTATACGGATGCCGACGATCTGCGCCGTGCGAAACGTGACCAGTTGGAACGCGTGCTCACCATTCTTCCTTGGGTGGCCACGGTGGATGCCTTCCAACACGCCGTCTACCTCAACACGGGGATGTCCGCTGAAGAACGCCATGGGCTTTGGCGCGAAACGTTCACACGGTTCGCAGGTGAGGTGGTCGATCACAGCGGTTTGGAGAAGGAGCGCGATCACCTTTGGCACAAGCAGCTCCACATATTCGAACTGCCGTTCTACTACATCGAGTACGGCATCGCACAGTTGGGGGCCATTGCCATTTGGCGCAATTACAAGCGCGAGCCCGCCGCCGCAGTGGAAGCATACATGAATGCGCTGCGGGCCGGGTATACCAAGCCATTGCCGGAGTTGTACGCCCTTGCCGGTATCCGCTTCGACCTGTCGCCTGCTTACATCCGCGACCTCGCGGCCTTCATCAACGAGGAACTCAGCGCACTCGGGTCCTGACATCCCAAGGATGACCCGCAGCGTGGCCCCGGTCACGCACGCTGCACTTGCGTAATTTGCGGACCCCGTAACGGTGTACTCATGAAGATTCGCTACTCGCTCTCTACGAAGACCTTCGCGCTTGTCGGTATCCTTGGTGTGGTCGGTGTGTTGGCCGCTTGGGACAGCGGACAACTCCCGAAGGCCAAGGCCTATCACTCCCCCGCCGATCTGGAGAATTTCCGTGGTGGCGGGATCGGATTGGCCAGCGGTGCGAACAACTTCTTCCGCGCAAGTGGTGACTGCTACGGTTGCCACGGTCCGGATAACGTGGGTCCCGTGTTCGCTAACCGCGATGCGCAAGGCAATGATGTGAATCCGCCGGATCTCTGGCGCAGCACCATGATGGGTAACAGTGCGCGGGATCCGTTCTGGCGCGCGAAGTTGAGCCACGAGGTCACCGTGAACCCGGCGCACCAATCGGCGCTGGAGGACAAGTGTACCAGCTGCCACGCGCCGATGGGCCGCTTCGATAAGTTCCTCTCCGGCGGCGGACATTACAGCATGTTGGAGTTGGTGAACGACCCGATCGCGCAGGACGGCGTGAGCTGCCTGGCCTGCCACATGCAAAGCCCGGACAGCAGCGGCTTGCTGTTCTCCGGCAACCAGAAGTACGACACCACGGGTGTGCTCTATGGTCCGTACAGTGATGTGTTCGGTGCGCCGATGGAAAGCTTCGTGGGCTATAATCCGATCCACGGTGATCACATCGTGGATGCAGGACTTTGCGCCGGTTGTCATACCCTGATCACCGAGACCGCAGACCTCAATGGCAACCCGAGCGGTGATCACTTCGTGGAACAAGCGACCTACCATGAGTGGCTCAATTCCGCCTTCAACACCGATGCGGATCCCGAAAGTGGGTTGAGCTGCCAAGCCTGCCACATGCCGCGGATCGACGATGGGATCATCATCAGTGCGCTCTACGATTTCCTTACGCCGCGCAGCCCCTTCGGGAAGCATGAATTGGTGGGTGGGAACGTGTTCATGTTGAAATTGCTGAAGGGGAACATCGATGAGTTGATGCTCACGTCAAGCTCGCAGAAGTTCGATAGCACCATCGCGCGCACCACGCGCATGCTACAGCAGCATACGCTGATGTTGGAACCCACAGTGATCGACCGGACACCCGAGACAGCGTTCATTGATGTGAAGCTGACGAATCTGGCGGGTCACAAGTTCCCGAGCGGTTATCCTTCGCGTCGCGCGTTCCTGGAAGTGCAGGTGAAGGACCAGGCCGGCAACACCATTTTCCGCAGCGGCAATTGGGGACCCGACTATGAGGTCGTGGGTCATGATCCGATCTACGAACCGCATTACGACGTGATCACTTCACAGGACCAAGCGCAGATCTACGAAATGGTGATGGCCGATGTGAACGGCAACAAGACCACCGTGTTGGAGCGCGCCAAGGAACCGCTGAAGGACAACCGTCTGGCGCCGCTGGGCTTCACCACTTCGCACTTCGCGTATGACACCACGACCATCGTCGGTGTTCCACCCGAGGACATCGACTTCAACAGGTATGCGAACGGAACCGAAGGAAGCGGAACGGACATCACGCACTACCAGGTTCCAATGGGCGGCTACACGGGTCTGATCAACATCGAAACGCGTGTGTGGTACCAATCATCGCCGCCGCTGTGGATGGAGGAGATGTTCGATCACAACACACCGGCCATCGATACCTTCCGCGTCATGTACCAAGCTGCGGATGGCACGCCGACGCTCGTGAAGGAAGCGATCCTCACCGATGTGACCATGGCGATCGATGGCTTGTCCGAGATCGGTATCCGCATCTTCCCGAACCCGGTCCGTGATGGCGTTCTGCGTGTGGATGGATTGGATGAACGAACCACATCGATCACAGTGGTCGACATGCGCGGTGCTCAAGTGGCTCGCTTTGTTCCGACCGGTGAACGCGTGTGGCAATTCAACCTGCCTCGCTCGGCAGCTACCTACCTCGTGATCTTCGACGTGCAAGGGCGCCGCTTCACGCGGAGGGTCGTGGTGCAATAACGCTTGTTCCGCATGGAGGAACTGATCCATCGCAAACGATTCCGCAAGGTGCGGCGTCGGCGATGGCCGGTGTTGCTGGTGCTCGCCATGAGCATCGTCGTCCTCGCCGGTTGGACCGCCGATGTCGCTCCAGCCAATGAGCCACGGTACCACGGCGATCCTGTCGGTCGTGGTGCGGGGATCGGACTCGTGAGCGGGGAGAACGAATACTTCATCGCCAGCGGCAATTGCTACGGCTGCCACGGCATCGATACGATGGGAGTCGTGTGGGCCAACCACGATGCCCAAGGGCGCGATGTGAACGTGCCCGATGCATGGCGCAGCACCATGATGGGCAACAGCGCTCGCGATCCCTTCTGGTTGGCGAAGGTGAGCCATGAGGTGACCGTGAACCCCGATCATGCAGCCGTGCTGGAGGACCGGTGTACGGCGTGCCATGCGCCTCTGGGCAGGCACAACAAGCACATGGTCGGCGGTGGCCTCTATTCCGTGGGTGATCTCGCCTTCGATCTGTTGGGACAGGACGGCGTGAGTTGCATGGCCTGCCACAAGCAACGCCCGGACAGCCTCGGCCTTTCCTTCTCCGGTGACCTGCATTTCGAGCACGACCGGATCATCTACGGTCCATTCGATGAGGTCTTCACCGGTGCCATGCAATCCTTCCTCAACATCGAACCGCGCTTCGGGGCGCACATCAACCATGCGGCGTTGTGTGGTGGCTGCCACACCTTGATCACGAATACGGTCGATCTTGATGGTGAGCTTTCGGGTGATCATTTCGTGGAGCAGGCCACCTATCACGAATGGTTGAACTCGATCTACGGCAATGGCAGCAGTCCGGCGAACGCGATCACTTGCCAAGGGTGTCATGTACCCCGCACCGGCGACGGCATCGTGCTCGCGGCGCTGTACGATTGGCTCACACCGCGCAGTCCGTTCGGGGAACACCACATGGCCGGCGCCAATGTGTTCATGCTGGAATTGCTGAAGAACAACCTGAACGAACTCGGGCTCACGGCGAGCAGCACGCAGTTCGATACGACCGTCGCACGCACGACGCGGATGCTTCAGCAGAACACGTTGATCATGGAAACCAGCATTGCCAATCGTGATGCGGATACGGCATGGATCGATGTGGACCTGATCAACCTCGCCGGACACCGCTTCCCGTCCGGCTATCCATCGCGACGGGCCTTCATTGAACTGCTCGTGTTGAACCAGGAGAACGACACCCTGTTCCAGAGCGGCCGGTGGAATGGAGCCTACGAAGTGATCGGTCACGATCCGGAGTGGGAGCCGCACCATGATGTGATCACCTCACCGGACCAGGCGCAGATCTACGAGATGGTTATGGGCGATGTGAACGGCAACAAGACCACCGTACTCGAGCGCGCGAAGGAGCCATTGAAGGACAACCGGCTCGCGCCGCTCGGTTTCACCTCCACGCATTACGCATATGATACCACGGGCGTGTTCGGTGTGCCGATAGCGGATGTGGACTGGAACCGGACGGAAGCAGGGGACGAGGGAAGCGGCGCGGACATCACGCACTACCATGTGCCCATGTCCGGCTACACCGGTGCCATCCGGATCGAAGCGCGCGTGTGGTACCAGTCCGCACCGCCGCGCTGGATGGAGGAGATGTTCGACCACAACACCCCGGCGATCGATACGTTCCGCACCCTGTTCCAAGCGGCCGATGGAACACCGGTCCTGGTGAAGGAGACGGTGCTCCTCGACCCCAGCCTCGCCGTGGATGACCTGCGTGAACTGGGTGTGCGCATCTTCCCGGATCCAGCGACGGACGGAACCCTATGGATCGATGGACTGGATGTTCGCACCGTGAGCGTGGAGTTGCGCAGCATCACCGGCGCGTTGGTATCAACCTATGCACCGCGCGGACAGCGGTTGTACCTGGTCGTGCTGCCTGATGTACCGGGAAACTATCTCCTGATCATCCGCACGCGCGATCGATCCTTTGTCCGGCGCATTGTGCGGCCGTGACGCGCGGTGCCGGGCTCCGGCTACATTTGATGAATGAGCTTACGCTACTCCGCATTCCTTACCGGACTCGTCCTCTGTTCCGCTACAAGAGCGCAGCACCCGGTGATCCAATCCGTGCTTGACGCCATGCGGATGGATTCCATGTTGCACTATGTGAACGAGTTGAGCGGAGAAGTGCCCACGCAGATCAACGGTTCACAGCAGACCATCACGAGCCGGTACAAGACCAACGCCGGCAATGTGCTCGCGCAGGACTACCTGACACAGAAACTCACGCAGTTCGGTTACACACCGGTGATACAGAGTTTCAGCACCACGGGGAAGAATGTGCTGGCGACCAAACCCGGTGATGGCAGCACCAACGAAGTGGTGGTCCTTTGCGCGCACTACGATGCGATGCCAGCGGGTAACCTGAACGCGCCGGCGGCCGATGATGACGGCAGCGGCGTATGCGCACTGCTCGAAGCCGCACGGATCCTGCGTGATGTGGACTTCGTGCATCCCATCGTCTTCGCGCTGTGGGACGAGGAGGAACAAGGAAAGATCGGGAGCGCGTACTACGCGGCGGGCATGGCTGCGAACGATGCATTGATCAAGGCCGTGGTGAACATGGATGCGATCGCATACGATGGCGATGGCGATACCAAGGCGAGGGTGCATGTGCGACCGATCGCGAATTCACTGTCCATTGCGGATACGGTGTTCGCGGTGTTGGAGCATTACGCCATCGGCCTGGACCTGCTCAACACCAACCCCGGCGCCACGTACAGCGATCACGCATCGTTCTGGAACGAGGGCTATGGCGCGGTGCTCATCATCGAGGAGTTCAGCACCGATGCCAACCCGCACTACCACACACCCACGGACCTCGTGCAGTACTTCGATGTGCCGTACTACGACAAATTGGCCCGGCTGAGCATCGGCACCTTGGCCACGCTGGCCATTCCTGTTGAAGGAAGTGTGAGCGTGTTGGAGAACGCGGGCCTGTGGGAGCCGCGTATGTACGCCTACCCGAACCCGGCCGTGACCGACGCCGGTCTCTGGTTGGAACTTCCTACGCCACGACCGGTCACGATCGACCTGTACGATACCATGGGCAAGCAAGTGTCCTCCATCCACAAAGGCATGATGCCCGCAGGCAAGAACGGGTTCACTCTACCACTGGCCAATCTGGCCCCGGGTGGATACGTGGTGCGCGCGCAGGCCGCAGGAAAGGAGGCCGTGAGTTTGCGACTGGTGCGTCTGCCGTGATCAGCGCTTGCTGAACGGACGTGTCGTCACCGTGCCGTTCGCATCCGTGATCATCACGAAGTAGTTCCCTGCGGGCAGCGTGGTGATGTCGATCATGGACCGGTCACCATTGCTCAACACGACTGATCGCACGCGCTCACCGTTGAGGCCGATGACATTCGCCGATCGAAGTATAGCGGTGCCGCCTTCCAAGGTGATGTAGTTCGAGCTCGGAACAGGATAGACCTTGATCATGGTATCGCCTTCGCCCGATCGTGCGATCCCGGTATTCGGGTCCGTCACGGTGATCGTGCCGAACTGCGTGGCGGCGTGTCCTTGTTGCGTGCAGTGGTAGTTGTACAGGCCGGGGATCGTGAAGGTGTGGTCCCAGGTCCAACCACCATTGGCCGGTTGGCCGGATGAGAACCCTTCCGGATTTGCCGGGAATTCGGTGAACGAACCGTTCACACTATGCGTTCCGCTCACGTTGACCCAGTGAACGATATCGCCGATGGTGATCACCAGGTTCTGTGGGGTGTAGTATGGAGGCGTCCCTCCACTTGTGCTGCCACCTGTGTTCACGGTCCACGTGGTCTGCGCGACCGCGAGGCACGGCAGGAGGACGAAAAGTCCGAGGGTCGACCTTTTGCTCATGGCGGCGAATATCGTGTCTGTGGTAACGTTCGCCGATCTGCGGCACCAACTATTGTTGGGATCGAACGCGCTAGTGGGTGTGCAACAGGCGGTCGTCGAAATAGTCCAGCACTTTCTCCATCAAATGGAGCCGATCCTTGCCACGCACATTGTGGCCATGGCCGGGGTAGTTGAAGAAATCCACTTGTATCCCCGCAGCGATGCAGGCTTTCAAGAACGAGTAACTGTGCTCGGGCAGGACCGTGTCGTCCTTCCCGCCGATGATGATCAGCAGGTCCTTGGAGAGTTTGTTCGCGAGTGAGGGAAGGGTGGTGGCCGCGTAGCCATCCGGATTCTCCGCGGGGGTATCCATGTAGCGCTCCGTGTACATCACTTCGTACATGCTCCAGTCCATCACCGGACCACCGGCCACGCCCGTGGCGAAGGTTTCCGGATGCCGTGTCAGCATCGCGGTGGTCATGTGGCCACCGAAGCTCCAGCCGTGTACCGCGATCCGTGCCGGATCCACGAAACCTGTTTTCTTCAGCCGATCCACTCCGCGCATCTGGTCCTCCACCTCCACCACGCCCAATTGGCGATGGATCACCTGTTCGAAATCGCGTCCGCGCCATTGGCTGCCGTGGCCATCAACGGTCCAGATCAGGTAGCCACGTTCAGCGGCATTCAGCATCCATGGCGATGCACCGCCGAGGAAGGAGTTCGTCACGAGTTGCACATGCGGTCCGTTGTACACGTAGATGATCACCGGGTATTTCTTGTTCGCATCGAAATGGCTCGGCTTGATGAGCCGTGCGTTCAGCATATCCCCACGCTCTCCAGCGATCGAGATCATATCGATCGTGCCCACCGTGTACTTGCCCGTGTAGGGATCCGCTGCATCGATCAGCGTCTTCATCACCGCGCCCTTCTTGGTATCCCGCACCACCGAACGGTTCGCCACGGACGTGCTGCTCCACGTATCGATCACGGACGTGCCATTGCTGCTCAACGCACCGTGATGTGTGCCGGGTTCCGAAGTGAGCTTCGTCCATTTGCCGTTGGCCAGGTCCACGCGATAAAGGTGCGTTTCCAATGCACCCTTCGGGTCCTTCGGATCCACCAGTGCTGTGCCCTCCACCACCACGAAAGTTCCCTTCGGATCCTGGGCCACGATCTCCTTCACCGCCCACGCCCCACGCGTGAGTTGCCGGATCAGTCCCTTGTTCAGATCATAGAGGTAGAGGTGGTCCCAACCATCGCGGTTGCTCTGCCAGATGAATTGCGTGGGGTGCATCTTCACGAAGAGCGCAGGATGTACCGGCTCCAAGTACTTGCTGTCATGCTCGGTGAATACCGTTGAGACCGCTTCCCCGGTGATCGCATCGTAGCGCACGGTCCTCAGGTTCTCGGTCTTGCGGTCCAGGTGGACCACGAGCAGATGCTTGTCGTCCGGCTCCCAGCTGATGTTCGTGAGGTATTGGTCCAGCGGCTCGCCGGTCTTCAGGAAGACGGTGTTGCCCGAAGCGAGATCATGAATGCCGATCGTTACGTGGTGACTGGTCTGCCCTGCCATCGGATAGCGGATCTTGTCGAAGGTGCTCGGCTTGGTCTTGATGTCTTCCAGTAGGTATGGTGTCACCATCGTTTCATCCATGCGATAGAATGCGAGGCGCGTGCCCATCGGTCCCCAGAAGAGACCCTTCTCGATCCCGTATTCCTGCCGGTGGACACTCTTGCCGTTCACGATCCCATCCGCGCCGTCCGTGGTGATCGGCACCGGCCGGTTCTTCCCGATCCCAACACGCATCAAGTACACGTTGTTCTCCACAGTGAAGGCCACGGCCTTGTTCACCGCATCCACTTCCTCGTTCTCCGCGCCCGGACCGATGCGTGTGACCGCTTCCAACTTGCCAGCCGTGGTCTCGAAACCGAACAGCCGCTCGTTGTGCAGGAAGGTGAAGCGTGTTGGCGATCCCCAAGTGATGGAAGGCCACGCTTTCAACTTCGCACTGTCCGGTAGCTGGGCATTCACGGCGGACAATTCCGCGATCGGCTGATCAACGCTCTTGCCGAGTGTGCCACGCATGAGCTGCTCTCCTTTCACATACGAGTAGGTGTTGTCTCCTTCGATCCATTGCAGTGCGGACAGGCGCTCCGGCGCGAGGTCCGTTCCCGCTTTCAGGATGGCGTCGCGGAGGGTGAGTTCCTTTTGTTGCGCATAGCTCGGTGCGAGCAACAGCGTGAACAGGACGAAGGCAAGGGATATACGTGATCGGAACATGCGTGTGGGGTTGGTCCGCCTGGATGCGGATGGCACGAAGATGAAGATCCTGCCGATGATCGTGCTAATGTGGGTCGCTGAACGTTGGATTTGTGAGGAATCCCTCGTCCGTAAGCGCATTCAAGAAGGCCACTAGATCGGCCTCTTGTTCGGGCGTGAGGTTCACCAGTCCGAAGCGCCAAGGGTCCATGTGCGCGTCGATGTGCGGATTGTCCACTTGAACATTGTGCGCATAGAAGTTCACGACTTGTTCCAACGTGGCGAAGCGCGAGTCGTGCATGTATGGGCCGGTATGCGCGATGTTCCGAAGGGTCGGCACCTTGAATTTGCCTACGTCCGCGGCATTGCCCGAGATCCCGCCGAAACCCGGATCGGCGGAGATCATATCGAGGCCGTTGTTCCGAAGTCCGTGATCATTGAAGAAGGGGTTCTTGTGGCAATCCACGCAATGGCCATCGCGCATGAAGACGTCCATGCCACGGATCTCCTGATCATTCATCGCGTTCGCCTGCCCCAGATAGAAGTAGCGATCGAAGGGTGAGTTGAATGAAAGCAACGTACGTTCGAATTGCGCGATCGCCATCACCACCAGATCACTGTCGATCGTCGTAGTGCCGAATGCCTTCTTGAACAGTCCGGGATAGGTGTCGTGCGCTTGCAGGCGTTGCACCACCACGGGCCATGTGTTGCGCATTTCGATCATATTCGTCACCGGATCGTGTGCTTGTCCTTCCAAGCTGTGGCGACGACCATCCCAGAAGAAGTGCTCATCAAAAGCCATGTTGATCACTTGCATGGCGTTCCGTTCACCTACAGAACCATCCGTGCCGATGCTGAATTCGCGAGGATCCGTGAAACCGTTCGCTTGCACGTGGCAACTGCCGCAGCTCATGCTGTAGTTGTCGCTCAGTGCCTTTTCATAGAAGAGCGTGCGCCCGAGTGCGACACCCTCCACGGTGATGGGATTCCCGAATTCCACGTGTGCCACATGTCCGCTGTCCGTGATGAAGCTCGGGATGTTGAGCGTGAGTGGCGTTTGTCCAGTCTCTTCAGCAGGATCTTCATCCTTGCGGCAAGCAGCGAACGTGAGAACAGCAATGGCGAGTAGAAGTGGAATGCGTCGATCCATGTCGCCCAAATGTCGGGATCACGCCCGACCGCTCACGGTTCCGGTGGGCCTGATCGCGGGTCGGATAGGAATGCCGAGTCCGTGAGTGCATTCAAGAAAGCCACAAGATCCCTCCGATCCTGCGTGCTCAGCCGCACTTCGCCTTGCACCCATGGCAGCATGTGTGCGTCCAGTGTGGGGGAGGTGGTGATCACCAGATCGGCATAGAAGTCCACCACTTCCTCCAACGTCGCGAAGCGACCATCGTGCATGTAAGGTCCGGTGAATTCGATGTTGCGCAGCGTGGGCGTCTTGAAGCGGTCCATGTGCCACGGAAGCCCGGTGCGCTCGCCCATACCGCGGTCCGTTGGGATGCTATCCAACCCGATGTTCGACACCTCATGGTGTTTGAACAGAGGCGGTTCGTGGCAATCCACACAATGGGCGCTGGTGAAGAAGAGGTTGCGCCCACGGACCTCGGATGCGGTCATGGCGGTGAGATCACCTTCCATGTAGTAGCGGTCATATCGGGAGTTCAACGAGATGAGCGTGCGTTCGAATTGCGCTAGTGCGAAAGCGATGCGCATGCTGTCCACGCGCTCATCATCGAAGGCCGCGCGGAAAAGCGGCGGGTATCGCGGATCACGTCGAAGTCGTTCGGTGACCACATTCCAAACGCTGCCCATTTCGCGGTGACCGCGCACCGGTTCGAAAGCTTGCAATTCCAGACTGAGCGCGCGTGCATCCCAGAAGAAGAAGTGGTCCCACGCGAGGTTGATCAGTGGTTGGGCGTTGCGCGTGCCCATTGATCCATCCACGCCTGGTGAAACCGCACGCGGATCGGCGAATGCATGCGCCTGCTGGTGACAACTCGCACACGAGATCGAGCCATCAGCGGAAAGCCCCTTCTCATAGAACAGCGCACGACCCAAGGCCACGCCTTCCACGGTCGTTGGGTTGTCATACGGCACATCGATCCGCAAGCTGGTGTCTGCCTTGGCCCAGGTGGGAAGATCGAATCGGTACGTTGTAGGGACTTGCGTCGAGCGATGACCGCCGGGCTGTTGCGAACCGCACGCACTCAGCGCAAGTGAGATGACAAGCATCCCGTTGTATGTGCTGAAAGCCATGTTCAACCACGAATGTGCGAACCCTCTGTGCTCTCTGCACCTCTGCGGTTAATAGTATTTCTTCTCGCGCCCTTGCGCCTTGGCGGCTGACCTCCACTCAGAAAATATTCACCTCGCGCTCCAGCTCCACCCCGAATTGCTCGCGCACACTGCGCATCACCTGCTCGCTCAACTCCAGCAACTCAGCACCTGTCGCTCCGCCGTGATTCACGAGGACCAGCGCTTGCTTGTCATGCACGCCCGCACCGCCGATACGCTTGCCTTTCCAGCCGGCTTTCTCGATCAGCCAACCTGCCGCAAGCTTCACTGTGCCATCAGTAGAGGGAAAGCTCACCAGTTCCGGGTGAACGGCACGTATACGGTCCGCAACTGCGATGGGCACCACGGGGTTCTTGAAGAAGCTACCGGCGTTGCCGAGCACCGAAGGGTTCCGGCAACTTACTTCGTCGGATCGCGATCACCGCGTTGCTCACATCCTTGATCGTGGGGTGTGTGATGCCCGCGCGCTTCAATTCTTCTTGGATGGACCCGTAGCTGGTGTTCACCACATCTGCTGCCTTCTTCAACCGGAACGTGACGCTCACGATCACGAACCGATCGCGGCCTTCGCGCTTGAAGAAACTCTCGCGGTACCCGAAGGCGCACGCCTCGCGATCGAAGGTGATCACCTCGCCGTCGCTGATCCGCATCGCCTCCAACGAATGGAAGACATCCTTGATCTCCACACCGTATGCACCGATGTTCTGCATCGGCCCGGCGCCCACCTTGCCGGGGATCAAGGACATGTTCTCGATGCCGCTCCATCCCTTCTCCACGGTGTGCAGCACGAATTGATGCCACACGACCCCGGCGCCGGCTTTCACGAACACGTTCGTATCGTCCTCATGCACCACACGGATCCCGGGGATCTCGTTCAGCAGCACCACGCCGGGAAAGTCGCGCGTGAAGAGGATGTTGCTTCCACCGCCGAGCACCAGGCGCGGTTTGCCCTGCAACTCGGGTGTGTTCAGCGCAGTGCGCAGATCGTCCGCTGAATGGAAGCGCGCCATGAACTCCGCGCGCGCAGCAATGCCGAAGGTGTTGAAGGGCGTAAGGTCCGCGCTGGGGATGAACTGCATGGGAGCGCAAGTTTACCGGTGGGGCCACTATTCAATGCCCGTGTGGTCCAAGCTGCCCGAGGTGAGTTATTCACAAATGTTGGCATACGCCATAAGCGCATGTACATTCGATGGGTACAGCGCTAGGAAACAACGGTATGGCGCAAATTCTTTTGAAGATGCTCGAAGGAATGAGAACAGGAACAGGTGCGTGGATGGGTCGAGATGACCGTTCGAGCCAGCAGAACCAGTCTTGTACGTCCGGTCGGAGCATGATCATTGCGATACCTGGACCGTCTCTCTCTCTCTCTCTCTCTCTACACTAACGCGGCCAGCAGCCGCAACGAAGAAGCCCCCGGTGCTAGAACACCGAGGGCCTTGGTCGCTCGTGTCCCACCAACCCACTGGTATAGGTAAACGAAACAGAGCAGCGCAAAAGTAGGACCCTCCCCGGCAGCGCCGGGCAGCGTTCCCGCAACCCAAGCGGTCCATTGGGCGTGTACGGTGGAATAGGCTGCGGCCACGCGATGCACGTATCTCCAGAAGGTCGTTTTGACCGGACCGATGAGGCTCTTGGTGGGCTTGCCCCCCGGACGGAGCCAGCAACGACAATTCGAAAGATGTTCCTCCGCGTGATGAATAACAGGTGGCCCAGTGCCGCGCTTGCTCTTGCGCTGGGTTGCCTGTTGTTCGTTGCGCTTCCGCGCTGTGAAGCGCAGAACTTGGTGCCCAACCCGAGTTTCGAGCAACTGGATACCTGCCCCTACAGCATTGGTTTCCAAGTAGGGGACCGACCGATCCACTGGTACAGCTGGCTCAATAGCCCCGATTACTTCCATAGTTGCGCACAGGCCGTGAACGGCGTGGACACCCTGGTCGGCGTGCCGCGGAATGGATGGACCTTCCAGCATGCATGGGAGGGAAGCGCTTACGTGGGGATGTATTCTTGGGGCCTTGGTGATTTCCGCGAGTACGTGGGCGCCGAATTGCTGGAGCCACTGGTAGTGGGCTGCACCTATCAACTGCGTTTCAGGGTGAATCCGGCGGCGGATGGCACCTACTGGTTGCAAGATGGCGGAACAGCATGCGACAATGTAGGATTGCTCTTCACGACCGGATCCAATGCCTGGTACACGCTTGAGGGACCGCCCTTTCCTTTCCGCAACTTCGCCCATCTGTACACCACATTTCCGGTGTCCGATACGGTGGCTTGGACCTTGGTGGAAGGGGCTTTCGTGGCGGACAGCGCCTACAGCCATATTGTGCTTGGGAATTTCTTCGCCGATTCGCTGACCACGGCCCTGCCCATCGGGAACCCCAACCCTTGGACCGGCGTGACCTATTACCTGATCGACGGTGTGGAAGTAATTCCGATTACGCCGGGCTGTCATGGCGTAGGTGTGCCGGACTTGGTTGGTGGAACTCCGGTGGTGCGCTTCGAGGCGGGCATGATCGTGGTGGATCAGATGCAGGAGCCATTCATTGCGCAGGTACTGGACATGGTAGGGCGCGTTCTGGAAACCAGCCACTGGAGGCAAGTGGGAACGGGCACTATGCGTTTACCCACGCATCAGGGAGATTACGTCTTGCAGTTGTACGGAGAGCGGAGCACGTTCGTGAAGAAGTTCGTTGTGCATTAGCGGTCCGGTCGTTCTATAACACGAATGACCATGAATAGAAAGAAGTTCATGCTTGCCGCAATGGCAAGCGCATGCCTGCACTTTATGCAGGCACAGCAGCAGTTCTGGAACAGTCTTCCAGGCGGGAATGTCATCAACGCTGGGGAGTACCTCGGCGCCGCGGCCAACAGCACGGTTCCCTTGCGCTTCAGCACCATCCCGAACCTGCGCCAGGAATGGCGAACGAACAACGTGCTGCGGATGCAGTTGATGGAGACGCTCACGAATCAAACGATCGGCACGTACAACAACCTCAACCTGAGCGGCCACTTGGGCCTTGGCGCGTTCGGTGGCAATGTGGCGCAGCCGTTCTCCATGCTGCACCTCAATTTCGGCGGTACGCAGTTCTCAGGCTACCGGCCATGGCAAGGGTCGGGCATGACGATCACCCAAGGCTCGGATCTGGGCTGGATAGGTCTGAAGAATGAAGGCTTCGACCTCAACCACATGACTTTGGCCTGGGCGGACAACACCGTAGGCGATGGCCCTGATCTGTTCAAGATCATCTTCCTGGCCAAACCCGGCACCACGGGCACCGCAGGGAACCTGAATGGTCTGGAGGCCTTGCGCATCCGGCCGCATCCAAGCGGAAATCAGTCCTTCCTTGGCATAGGCGATTGGTTCACGGCTGGTTTGAATCCAACGGAACGTGTGGATCTGCTTGATGGTCGGTTACGCATTCGTGATCTACCCGATGATCCCGAGACTGATCAAGCCTACCTCGTGATGGTGGTTGACGACACCAATGACCCCAACGAACGCGGCGTGGTGAAGTGGAAGGACATCAACCTGAATAGCGGATGCGAATGGGTGATGCAGAGTCCAGAGCCGCATGTGTCCAATACGTATGACGGCAGCAATTGCTCATGGGATCGGAGCCATGGCGTGGGCATCGGTCTGCAATACCCCAAGACCAAGCTGCATGTGTACCACACAAGCGCAGAACTACTCACACCGACCGCCATCTTGGGCGATGCACGATTCGACTATTGGAACCCCCAAGAAGTGATCGGTGTTAGTGGTCTTGCCCGTCCGACCAATTCCGTTGGGTCGATCCTAGGCATGCAGGCACGTGGAGTTGTGGGTCGCGCGATAAATTCCAGATCGTCGATCGGAGTCCTGGGTTTGGGTAGTACTTGTGAAGCTACCGCTGGTGACGCATCAGCCGTGATCGGTGTTATGGGTGTTGCGACTGCGTGTGAAAGGTCTGCGTTCGTAGCAGGTCTCTATGGTGAAGGTTCAGGAGCAAACAACCCTGCAAATGAGTGGGCTGCCTACGTCAATGGTCGCGGCTACATCGCGAATGGACCTTGGCAATCTTCGGATGAACAACTGAAGACGGATATCCAAGATGCTGCTGCGGTCGATGGGTCATCCGGGATTGATGTTTTGCTGGACTTACCTGTTCATACCTATCAGTACAATGTGGATGGCTTCCCGTTCATGCATTTGCCCACGGGACAACAAATGGGTTTCATTGCCCAGGAATTGGAATCCTTGATCCCGCAAGCGGTCACGAGCATGACCCATCCGGCTCAAATGGACTCGCTCGGCAACGAGGTCTCGCCTGCGGTTGATTTCAAAGCGATCAACCCAATAGCGCTCATTCCATATCTGGTACTCACTGTGCAACGTCAGCAGGCTCGGTTGGACCAATTGCAAGGGCAACTGTCCACTTGCTGCGCAGGCATACCTGTCGACGCCGATCAACGCAACCTAATGGATCAGACGGCTCCATCTCCGGCCGCGGATCGTTCAATGTCGATCGATCCCAATCCCTTTGACTGGCAAACCATGATCAGGTACAAACTCGATCGTAGCGGTCGTATGCAACTCATGGCGAACAGCGCCGATGGCAAACAACTTCGCGTACTGCACGAAGCGAGTCTCGAAGCCGGCCAGTACCAGTTCGAGTGGAACACTGCAGACCTCGCCCCGGGCTTGTACTACGTGACCTTGCTGCTCGATGGCGAACCGATCGTGAAGAAGGCCGTGAAAGTGGCGCATTAAGGACTGATGATTATTGGAGCGGCCCTGCCCGAATGGTGCGGGGCCGTTCCTTTGCCACATGCCCCGCGCCATCGTTTGCGTCACCAACGACCTAAGCACCGACAATCGGGTACACCGCACCTGCGTGGTGTTGCGTGAACTCGGATACGAGGTGGTACTGGTTGGTCGGGTGCTGCCGGGAAGTCTTCCCTTGCATCGGCCCTATGGCACCAAGCGCATGCGTTTGCTCTTCCCCAAAGGCGCCTTGTTCTATGCTGAGTACAACCTGCGGCTTTTCCTCCTGCTGCTTTTCCGCCGCGTGGATCTGATCGTGGCGAATGACCTCGACACGCTTCTGGCATGTCATCTCGCGAAGGGGCGTCGAAAGCTGGTGTACGACAGCCATGAATACTTCACCGAAGTGCCGGAGTTGGAAGGCCGCTTCGCGCGCAAGGTGTGGCTCGCGATCGAGCGCTGGATCTTTCCGAAGCTGCGCACCGTGATCACCGTGAACGGCAGCATCGCGCGCGAGTACAAGACGCGGTATGGGAATGAGGTAGCCGTGATCCGCAACATCCCCATGCACCGTGATCTTGGTCCGCTTCCATCGCGTGCGGAGCTGGATCTTCCGCAGGACCGTTTCCTGTTGATCCTTCAAGGCAGTGGGATCAATGTGCAGCGGGGCGCCGAGGAAGCGGTATTGGCGATGAAGGAATTGCCCGAGGCGATGTTGTTGTTGGTCGGTGGGGGCGATGCGTGGCCGGTGTTGGAGCGCATGGTGAAGGAACACGACTTGGCCGATCGCATCCGCCTGGTCCCACGCATGCCATACGAACGCATGATGCAATACACGCGCAACGCCGACCTCGGCCTTTCGCTGGACAAGGACACCAACCTCAACTACCGCTTCAGCCTACCGAACAAGTTGTTCGACTACTTCCGTGCGCACATTCCCGCGCTAGTCTCCGATCTTCCGGAAGTGGCCGGTGTGGTGCGGGAGTACGAAGCGGGGATCGTGATACCCCACGTGGATCCTTCGTTGATCGCTTGTGAAGTGCGTGCGCTCATGGCTGATCCCCAACACCGCGATGCCCTGCGCCAAAAAGCTATTTTCGCCGCCTCCGCGTTGGACGGGGAGCGCGAGAAGGACGCGCTGAAAGCGCTGTTCCAAGGTCTTGATTGAGCCTCATCTGCATATCGTCTCTTTCGATGTCCCCGCGCCGCCGAGCTATGGTGGGGTGATCGATGTGTATTACAAGGTGAAGGCGCTTGTCGAGCTGGGCGTGAAGGTCCACCTGCACTGTTTCCAATACGGTCGGAGCAAGGCCAAGGAGCTGGATCGGATGTGCGCGTCGGTCCACTATTACCCGAGGCGTACCGGCAAATTGCAACTGCTCAATGCCCTGCCTTATGTGGTGGTGAGCCGCCGCAGCGAACAACTGATGGATCGGTTGCTGGCCGATGATCACCCGATCCTCTTCGAAGGACTGCACTGCTGCTACCACCTCGGTGATCCGCGATTGAGCGGCCGCCGACGCTTGGTCCGTGCGCACAACGTGGAGCACGACTACTACGGCGCGCTGGCGAAGGCGGCGAACAGCACATTCCGTCGTGGCTACTTCATCAACGAAGCGCACAAGCTCCAGCGCTTCGAGCCGGTGCTCGCCGAAGCCGATCAGGTGTTGGCGATCTCACCGAAGGACCAAGCGTATTTCGGCGGACACTTTCCGCGTGTAGCGCACATCCCGGCTTTCCATGCGAGTGAAAAGGTGGATGTGCCGGAAGGCCTCGGCGACTTCGCGTTCTATCACGGCGCGTTGGGTGTAGCGGAGAATGATCAGGCGGCGCAACACCTTGTGCGCATTGTCTTCAAGGACCTGCCGGTGAAGCTGGTGATCGCCGGAAGCGATGCGAGCGCGGACCTGAAGCGTGCGGTGGCGAATGCGAGCAATGTCGAACTCCGCGAGGACATCGGTACCGAGGAGATCCATGGCTTGGTCCGTACGGCGCAGGTGAACGTGCTGCCCACCTTCCAATCCACTGGCATCAAACTGAAATTGCTGCTCTGCCTCTTCACCGGCCGCCATGTGGTGTGCAACACGCCGATGATCGAAGGAACCGGCCTCGCGGAACTCTGCCATGTCCACGACGACGTGACGGGCATGCGCAACAGCATCCTCGCCAACATGTCCCGACCGGCGAACGGCGAAGCGTTGGAAGCGCGGGTCAAGGTGCTCGAAGAGCGATTCAGCAACCGGCGCAACGCCGAGCGGATCGTGAAGCTCCTGCGGTAGCGATCAACCCACTGGCGTATTGCTCACCTCGAGCAATTTCCCATCCTCGCACCGCACCACCCGCGTATTGAATTTCTTCATGTGCGTGTAATCGTGCGTGGCCATGATCACACTGCGGCCGCTTTGGCTGATCGATAGCAGCAGGTCGAGGATCTCACCGGTCGTCTCGGGATCCAAGTTGCCGGTGGGCTCATCGGCAAGCACGAGTTCAGGGTCATTGAGCAGTGCACGCGCGATGCTCACGCGTTGTTGTTCGCCGCCGCTCAGTTCGTGCGGCATCTTATAGCCCTTGGTGGAGAGTCCCACCTTCACCAGTACCTCCTGGATCCGGTCCTCCATCGCCTTCTTGCTGTTCCAGCCGGTGGCCTTCAGAACGAACGCGAGGTTCTCGTTCACGGTGCGATCCGCGAGCAACTGGAAATCCTGGAAGACCACGCCGAGTTTCCGGCGGAGGAAGGGGACCTGCCCACGTTTCAATGTGGGCAGATCGAACCCGCAGCAATGTCCTTCACCCTCGGTGAGTGGTAGGTCGCCGTAGAGCACGCGCATCAAACTGCTCTTGCCGCTACCGGTGCGGCCGATGAGGTAGATGAACTCGCCCTTGTACACCGTGAAGTCCACGTTGTTGAGCACCAGGTTCTCGCGTTGGAAGATCCGCGCGTTCGCGAGGTGGATGATGGGAGCGTCGTTCATGCGATCGTGATCACGGGGCCAAAGGTGACAATTCACGGAGGATGCTTCGCGTTAGGGTGAAGTGATGGCCCGTGAATTGCCACACCAACACGCCCGCGTGGATAAGTACCCCGCTTCCGTCCCGAGCCTCCAACCCGCTGCCGAGAACTTTGATCGCTTGATGAGGACCCTTTTCCGTCGACCCTTACGACCGCTGCTCGCCGTGGTCGCCCTGCTGGTTTTCGCCCTGCCGGGCTTCAGCCAGCGCACCGCGCATTACGACCACGCCGATGCCGACCTGATCAACGCGATGGAGCTTTTCGATATGGCGAAATACGGTGCCGCCCAATTCGAATTCCAACGTGTGGCCGAGCGGGTTCCCGACCTCCATGACCCCACCCGGACCGAAGCCGAGTTCTACATGGCCTTGTGCTCTGTGCGACTATTCAATGACGACGCCGGCTATCGCTTGCTCACCTTCATGAGCGAACATCCGGAGGATCTGCACGTACCCGCGGTGCGCTTCGAACTCTTCCGGTACGCATTCGCACAAAAGGACTATGACAAGGCCTTGGCTTGGAGTGAGCAGGTTGATCGCCTTGCACTTTCTGCGGAGGAGACCGAGGAATATCGCTTCAAACGGGGCTACGCCTATTTCCAGGAAGGTAAGAAGGAGAAGGCCCTGGGCGAGTTCAGCGCCACACAGAACTCCACCGGGATCTACGGCGCTCCTTCGTTGTATTACGCTTCGCACATCCAGTACGAACGCGGCAATCACGAAACGGCGTTGATCGGATTCCGCAAGTTGGAAGCCGATGAGAACTTCGCGAAGGTGGTGCCGATCTACATCGCCGAGATCCTCTTCCTCCAAGGCAAGTACGACGAACTGAACGCTTACGTGAAACCCTTGCTGGAGGATCCGCAAGGCGCCAAGCGCATCAACGAGATCAACCGGTTGGCGGGTGAAGCGAACTACCGCAACGGCAATTACACGGAAGCACTGCCTTACCTGCAGAAGAGTGCGCAGCGTGTGGGTGTGGATCGCAGCGACCGCTACATCCTCGGCTACGCGTACTACAAGACCGGTGATTGCACGAAGGCGCTGGCGGAGTTCAACATGGTGGCGAATGGAGAGGATAGCCTGGCGCAACTCGCGACCTATCACATGGCCGATTGCTACATCCGTGTGAACGAAAAGAATTTCGCGCGCAACGCTTTCAAGCGCGCGTATGAGATCGGCAAGGACCCGAAGATCACGGAGGACGCACTCTTCCAATACGCCAAGCTGGCCTATGAACTCAGCTTCGATCCTTACCACGAAGCGATCAACGCGCTCCGCAACTATTTGAAGACCTACCCCAACACACCACGTCGTGATGAGGCCTATGAGTTCCTGCTGAACGTGTACCTGCGGACCAAGAACTACGAGGATGCGCTGTCTTCACTCGACGAGATCCAGAACAAGGACCTGCGGCTGAAGGAGGCCTACCAGAAGCTGGCCTACAACCGCGGCGTGGAGTTGTATGATGGGCGCAAGTACGCCGATGCCGCGCTCTTCTTCGAACGCGCATTGAAGTTCCCTGTGGACCAGCGCCTGAACGCGCGATCGCACTACTGGATGGCGGAGAGCTACTACGGCCAAGGCGATATGCCAGCGGCCTTGCGGAAGTATGACGATCTACGGAACACGCCCGGCGCGTATTCCACGGAGTTGTACGAGCAAGCGGGATACGGCATGGGCTACGTCTTCTTCAAGCTGAAGCAGTACGATGAAGCCTCGATCGCGTTCAGGCGGTACTTGACCTCCCGAAGCGGCGAGGCACGCCAACGTGCGGACGCCATGTTGCGCACCGGCGATTGCTTCTTCGTGATGAAGGACAACGAGCAAGCGGTGAAGTGGTATGACGATGCGATGCGCACCGGCTCCTCGGATCGCGACTACGCCATGTACCAGAAGGGCGTGTGTCAGGGATTGTTGCGCAAACACAACGAGAAGCAGACCACCTTGAAAGCGCTTCTCACGGAAACCCCGGACTCGCGGTACGCCGCCGATGCCAAGTTCCAACTGGGCGAGACGAACATCATCCTCGAGAACGACGGCGAGGCACTGCGGTACTACACCATGGTCACGCAGCAGCATCCCAACAGTCCGTTGGTGCGCCAAGCGATGTTGCAGACCGCGCTCATCCACAAGCGCATGGGCAACGTGGATCAGGCGATCGCAGACTTCAAGGCCGTGGTGTCGAAGTACCGCACGGCGGAGGGTTCGCGCGATGCATTGGCGGGTTTGAAGAACATCTACATCGAGCTGGGTCGCGTGGCGGATTACGAAGCCTACATCCGCACGTTGGAGTTCATCGACCCTTCCACCGAGAACCTCGACGAGGACTACTACCAGAGCGCGGAGAAGCTCTACTTCGAGGAGAAGTGTCCGCAGGCCATCGGCGCCTTCGGCGATTACCTGAACAAGTACCCGCGCGGAGGCTACGTATTGAATGCCTTCTACTACCGGGGTGATTGCCACTACCGCGCTGGCAATTACGATCAAGCACTTCCTGATCTGGAGGAAGTGATCCGCCGCGATGGCACACAGTTCATGGAGAGCGCTTTGGTCGGTGCAAGTGACATCCTCTTCCGGCAGAAACGTTGGGAGGGTGCGCTGGAATACTTCAACAAGTTGGAACCGGTGGCCAGCTTCCCGCAGAACACACTTGCTGCGCAGGTCGGTCGCATGCGCTGCCTGCGCGAACTAGGTCGAACGAACGAAGCCGCCACCGCAGCGGAGAAGGTGGTGGCCAACAGCAACGCCACCAGCGACCTGAAGGCCGAGGGGAACATCCTCATGGCCAAGGCGCTTGCTGACGCTAACGATTACGACGCAGCCTACATCAAATTCAAGGCGGTGAGCACGGCCAGCACGAATGCCATGGGCGCCGAGGCGAAGTACAACATGGCATACATCCGCCACTTGCAGGCGCAATACAAGAAGGCGGAGACGGAGGTCTTCGAACTCGTGCAGCGCTATCCGTCCTACGACCACTGGAAGGCCATGGGCTTCATCCTGCTCGGCGATGTGTATGTGCAACTGAACGATCGCTTCCAAGCGCGCGCCACCTTGCAAAGCGTGATCGATCACTGCCAGGAACCTGATCTCGTGGCACAGGCTCGACAACGCTTGGAGGCGATCAATGCCTCCGACGTGCAACAGAATGCACCCCGTCAACAGGAGGACATCACGATCCCCATGCCCGGTAACCGCAACGGCCAATGAGAACCATGAAGAAGATACTCGCGGGGGTCGCCGTTCTGTCGTTCAGCGTTTCGACCTATGCACAAGGTGATGGCGGCTATGTGATCCAAGGCATCTGGAACCCCACGCTTGCCGATGCGCAGAAGCTTGACCTGCGCCCGGAACCGATCGACACCGTACTCGCGGACATCCCGGTACGGTACAATCTGCTACCTGCCAAAGCGGAGATCCCTGCACGGGTGGATAGTCTGTCGGCAGCCAGGCTCACGGTTTCTGCGATGCAGGAGAAACTCTACAAGGGGTTCCTGAAGGGCGGATTCGGTTTGTACACCACACCGCTGGGTGAATTGTATTACGATCAATCGCGATCGCGGCAGAACGGCTACGGCATCCACCTGAAACACATGAGCAGCAACGGTGGACTGGATGACGTGGGGCCTAGCGACTACAGCTTCAACAGCGTGGACGGCTTCTACAAGCACTTCCTGCCCGACCATGAGGCCAGCGGCCGCTTGATGTACGATCGTCGCCGCGTGAGCTACTTCGGATACACCTCCACGGACAGCTTGGAGAACGCGATCGACAATGCACCGAACTCCGGCGACGATGACAAGAAGCAGTTCTACAACGACATCGGATTCGCCGCGCGCCTTCGCAGCCTATACACGGACAGCACCAAGATCGCGCACGACATCGGCTTGGAAGTACACTCGTACAGCAACCTCAGCGAGAGCCGTGAGACGAATTTGCGCGTGACCGCTGAGGTGGGCAAGCAGGAGAACACCGAGTACTTCAGTGCAGGTTTGCTCATCGACAATAACGCATACACCGGCAAACTCGACGGCGGCTTGGGCGAGATCAAACAGAATGGTGTGTTGCTTGGGCTGATGCCGAGCGTGCGCACCGTGGGCCAGCGGTACTTCGTCCGCGCCGGAGTGGGTATGTATCTCGATGCCTTGGGTGAGACCACCTTCCATTTCTTCCCGCAGGCCTATGCGCACTATGGCCTCTTCAACAACATCCTGGTGCCCTACATCGGGTTGGAGGGATCACGCCAACGGAACAGCTTCCGCAGCCTCACCCGCCAGAACCCGTGGTTGGGCGGTGGGCCGCCCTTGAGCAACACCAGCAAGCTGTATGACATCTATCTCGGTATGCGTGGCAGCTTCATGAACAACCTCGGCTTCGATGTGCGGGCCAGCAAGAGCGCGTATGATGACATGGCGCTGTTCGTGAACGTCCCGAACCTACCCTTCGGCGATCGCATGGCCGTGATCTACGACGAGGTGGACGTCCTCGACCTGAGCGGTGAGATCACCTACAGCAAGACCGAGGAGATCCGCTTCAGTGCCCGCGTGGATGTGTACACGTACACCATGAAGGTGCAGGACGAACCCTGGAACCTGCCGCCGTACAAACTCACCTTCGCCGCGCGGTACACGATGCGTGATAAGCTGATCCTGAAAGCCGAAGCGCTCTTCCTCGGGAAACGCCCCGCCTACCGAGCTCCCGAGTCCAGTGATGATCCGAACGTGGTGAACCTGGCCACGCGTACCGACCTGGATGGCTACCTCGACCTCTACCTCGGGGCGGAATACCGCTATACCAAGCGGCTCAGCGTGTTCCTGGACGTGAGCAACCTAAGCGCCAGTAAGTACGAGCGCTGGTATCAATACCCGGTCCAGCGGGGCATGGTGCTGGTGGGCGCGACGTATGCGTTCTAGGGGTATCCTTTTCTCGAAGTGATCCACTTGGAACAGGCAAGGGAATTCGCCTGTTAAATATCAACAAAGTCCGCGCGGCTGTTGGGAAATCGCCCAATCCGGCCGGGGGCTGCGGGGTACCTTTGGGAGCCCGGAAAAAGTACCGGGAAGAATCACAGGAACCATGTCCGAGACAGCAGTGGAAAAGAGCGAACGAAAGAAGCAGGCAGCGGCCGATTATTCAGCCGATAGCATACAAGTATTGGAAGGTCTGGAGGCGGTGCGGAAGCGCCCCGCCATGTACATCGGTGATATCGGTGTGAAGGGCCTGCACCACTTGGTCTACGAGGTGGTGGATAACAGCATCGACGAGGCCTTGGCCGGTCATTGCGATACCATCGATGTGGCGATCACGCCCACGAACGGGATCCGCGTGAAGGATAACGGTCGTGGCATCCCGGTGGGCATGCACGCCAAGGAGAAGCGCAGCGCGCTGGAGGTTGTAATGACCGTGCTGCACGCAGGTGGCAAATTCGACAAGGACAGCTACAAGGTGTCCGGTGGATTGCACGGCGTGGGTGTGAGCTGCGTGAACGCGCTGAGCAGCATGCTGCGAGCGGAGGTACACCGCGATGGAAAGGTCTATGAGCAGGAGTACAGCGAGGGCAAGCCGAAGTACGCCGTGCGCGAGATCGGCACCACGGAGGATCGTGGAACCATCGTGAACTTCCAACCCGACCTCACCATCTTCCAAGTGAGCGAGTTCAACTACGACACGCTCTCTTCGCGGTTGCGTGAATTGTCCTACCTCAACAAGGGCATCACGCTGAAGATCACCGATGAGCGCCGCACCAACACGGACGGCAGCTTCGTCACCGACACCTTCCTGAGCGAACTGGGTCTGGTGGAATTCGTGAAGTATCTCGACGGCACGCGCAATTCGTTGATCGAGGAGGTGATCTACATGGAAGGGGAGAAGTCCGGTATCCCGGTGGAGATCGCCATGGTCTACAACGACTCCTTCAACGAGAACCTGCATTCGTACGTCAACAACATCAACACCCACGAGGGTGGGACGCACCTCGCCGGTTTCCGCAGTGGTCTTACACGCACGCTGAAGAAGTACGCCGACAACAGCGGCGCTACATCCAAATTGAAGTTCGAGATCAGTGGCGATGACTTCCGCGAGGGACTCACGGCGGTGATCAGCGTGAAGGTGCAGGAGCCCCAGTTCGAGGGACAGACCAAGACCAAGCTCGGGAACAGCGAGGTGAGCGGTGCGGTGAATCAGGCCGTGGCCGAGATGCTCGACAACTACCTCGAAGAGCACCCACGCGACGCCAAGCAGATCGTCGAGAAGGTGATCCTGGCCGCCACGGCGCGCCATGCGGCGCGCAAAGCCCGCGAATTGGTGCAGCGCAAAGGCGCGTTCGCCGGTGGCGGACTGCCCGGAAAACTCGCCGATTGCCAAAGCAAGGATGCCAGTGCGAGCGAGCTCTTCCTTGTCGAGGGAGACTCCGCCGGTGGAACCGCCAAGCAGGGCCGAAACCGCGAGTTCCAGGCGATCCTTCCGCTGCGTGGAAAGATCCTGAACGTGGAGAAGGCGATGCAGCACAAGATCCTCGACAACGAGGAGATCCGGAACATCTACACAGCGCTGGGCGTGTCCATCGGGACCGAGGACGACAGCAAGGCGCTGAACATGGCCAAGCTGCGCTACCACAAGATCGTGATCATGTGCGACGCTGACGTGGATGGCAGTCACATCCAAACGTTGATCATGACCTTCTTCTTCCGCCACATGCAGGCGCTGATCGAAGAGGGCTACCTCTACATCGCTACGCCACCACTCTATCTGGTAAAGAAGGGCAAGGAGCAGGTGTACTGCTGGTCCGAGGCCGAACGCGAAATGGTGGTGGAACGGATGAAGGCCGGCAACAAGGACGTGAACGTCGGCATTCAACGCTACAAGGGTCTGGGTGAAATGAATGCCGAGCAGTTGTGGGAGACCACGATGGATCCGAGCCGCCGCACGCTACGCCAAGTGACCATCGAGAACAGCGCCGAGGCCGATCGGGTCTTCAGCATGCTCATGGGCGATGAGGTCCCACCGCGTCGCGAGTTCATCGAGAAGAACGCGATCTACGCCAAGCTGGACGTTTGATCCACAACCAATGACCAATGCGAAAGCCCCGTTCTCACGGGGCTTTCGTATGTTCTGGAGAGTTGGGCCAACAAGCTATTCGTGTTGAACCACGAATGATCTGAAGAACCTTGAATGTTCACCGATCAATGCCACGACGTAAGGACCGGATGCAAGACCGGAAGTGATGAGGTGAATGCTCGATACCCGATCGATCGCACGTTCTTCGATCAGGGTCCTGCCGTAGCCATCCACGATCTGCACGGTCCGCACCCCGGTGACAGTTCCAAATTGAAGGATCGATTCACCGTCCGCTGGAACCGGACCTATCGTGAATGCGTCCGCTGATCCTTCCGATAGCCCAATGACGTTTTCGATGTACAGCGTGTCCCGACCTTGACAGCCGGCCTTGGCCTCCAACACCGCAAGCCAGTGGACTGATGATGCAGAGAACCACGCGACTTCCGGAGTTGGCGTTGCGCCACCCACGATGATCGCCCCTCCCAGTACGGTCCATGAATACGTAGCCCCCAATACCGGTTGCACGGCATACGGTATGGAGATCCCGAACGGTGGGGTGGTGCTGCCTGTTATTTCCGGAACGATATCGATCACTTCGATCGTATGCTGATCATGTCGGGAGCAGCCGAAGTCATCCAACGCGGTGATCTGGTAGGTGAACAGGCCTATGCTTAGGGGCAGGGCGACCATTGGATCGCAGGGAACCGTCGGTAGGATATCGGGTCCCGTCCAGAATGTCGAATCACAACTGGTCGAAACGTTCGGAGCCATGGTGATAAGATCCGGCGGGTTCAGGTCCGGAAGATCAGTGGCGTTGAAATGGATCGCCCACGTGCAATAGAATCCGTTGTCGCCACCCAACCCATCGACAATGCGCATCGTCCAGGTTCCATTCAGGGGGCAGCCCAACAGATCGGAGAATGACCCGGAACTGCGATAGATACCGGGTGCCAGCGAGCCTGAATTCGCACCACCCGGCGTGATCAGGATATTCGGTGTGATGCCGCTGTATGCGCACTCCGCCCATGTTCCATGATCCGGGACCGGGGACCAGCAGTAATTCCAGCAGGATCCAGGGATGGAATTATTCGATCCGCCAATGGCCCGCCCGAGATCGGTTCCGCCCCCTTGGTGGTCGTGTAGAGTGAGGCTTTGTCCATTCGGGCAGATGACCTGCATTCCCAGATCGCCCATGAAGCTATGTTCCATCGCGACGCAGATCGCTGCGATCGAGTTCGTGTCAACAAGGACTTCTCCAACTCCGAATCCGTCGATCTCAATGTCGAAGACCGATGTATCCAGATCGACGATCTCACCGTTGATCGCTGGAGGGATTCCTGGTTCCAAGTATTGTACGGATGCCCATGTCGGGAAGAATGCATCCAGTTCAAGTGTATCACCGAAGCAGATGATCGGGCCGGGTGATTGCAGATCGAAGCCAAAAGGTTGGGCTACGAGAACGACAACGGAACTGGTGTCGACACATCCAATATCATCAGCGATCCGGAGATGAACGCGCCTTGCACCCGTGGTTCCATACACGTGCGATGTAAGAGCTCCGACACCCGTTGTCGCATCGCCGAAGTACCAGTCGTAAGAGATGATGTTGGCTCCGACCGTCGCAATTGATGCGCTTGCATCGAAAGCAATGGTATCCAGCCGACATGTCTTGACCGTGTCGGCTCCTGAAATAACCGCCATGCACGGTTGAGAAGAGCCCGGAAGCATCGCAATGGAAAAGGATCCGACGGCTACGATCCGGCCTATATGGGAGCGCGGTGCATACATGAAGTGGCGCAATGTGAAGGAGGTCCATTCATAACGTTGGACCGGCCAATTATTGCCTGGAGGCATGTCAGCGACCTACCGCAACACCGTCACGTGCCCGACCCTTTCGATCAACTCGTTGGTGAGTTTGTCGTAGCACTTCAGGGTCCACACATACACGTCGTTCTGCACGATGTAGTTCATGTAGAAACCATCCCATTTCTCGTGAACGGTTTGTGTGGTGTACAAGCGCTCGCCCCACCGGTTGAAGATGTTGAACTCGTAATCACGCACGGCCCATGGCAGGTTGAAGACCGGCATGAAGCCCTCGTTCACATCGTCCTTGTTCGGGGTGAAGACGTTGGGCACGTGGACGAGCAGCACATCGAAGACCTCGACCGGCTCGCAGTACGTGTCCGTACAGCCGTTGATCGTCACAGCGGTCAAGCAGATCATGTAGGTGTCGCCAAGCCCGCCGGGGAAGGTGAAGCTGGGTGAGGCCACGTTGCTGTATCCGGAGTCCAGCGAAGTCCCAAGTGAAGGAGACCGCGTTCTGGGTGGAGGTGTTCGCGAATTGCGCCACCGGGTTGTTCACCAGTAGCGTCTCAGGCGCGTAGGTGAAGCCCGCGATCACCGGAGCGGCAGGCGCGATCGCGGCGCCGCCGCTGGCCAAGCAGCCGTTCGCATCCTGCATCACGATCACGAATGCCCCGGGGCAAAGACCGGTGAACACGTTCGTTCCGACGAAGCTCGTCCCGCCGTTGATGCTATACATCGCACCCTGCGGATCGTTGATCGTGATGCTACCGTCGCAATCACCCGGGCAGGTCTCGTCGGTATCCACGATCGCATCGATCACCAATACCTCCGGTTCTCCGATCGTGAACGGCGCGATGGTGTTGCAGTTGTTCATGTCGAGGACCGTGACGGTGTAACTGCCCGCACAGATCGCGGTCGCATTCGGCGTGTTCCCGGCGATCGCGTTGGACCACTGGTAGCTGTACACGCCGCCCACCGTATTGCCGCCGGTGGCCGCCACTTGTGCGGTGCCATCGCACGCGCTGTTGCAGATCGCATCGGTCACGGCCACTACGGGTATGATCGCATCGGTGAAGGTGATCGTCACCTGGTCCTGCGTGCCGCAGCCATCGCTGGAGAGCACGTTCCACGTGAAGGTGTAGGAACCGCCTGCGATCGCGGTCACACCGCTCGCAGGATCAGTGGGGTCTGAAAATGTGATCCCCGTTGGTCCACTCCATGTACCACTGGCCCAGTTACCCGTCGCGTTCAATGTGAACTCAAGCGTGCAACTCACCGCGTCAGGACCTGCATTCGGTGGTGCGATCAGGAAGACCGTCGCTGTGGAACTCGCCAATGCGTTCGGGCACGGCAGGATACCAAGGACCGTGTAGGTATAAACGCCTTGTGCGCTCGTCGCAGGATCGAAGACGCCGTTGCTCGCCGCACCGCCGGGACCGGTCCAAGTGCCGCCGCTCATCGGCGTACCGCCCAACAACGTGAAGAGTTGGATCGGAGCCGCTTCCGGACATAGGGTGATCGCTCCATTCGATCCCGCATCGGGCAAGGGGTTCACATCCACATCCACCGTCGCGCTCATGTTCGGGCACGGTGCGGTGGCGATCACGGTGTACACATAGCCACCGGGGGTGTCAGCACTAGGATCGAAGATGCCTTCCGATACGCCGACAGGGCCGTTCCATGCGCCGCCGGTATCAGGGCTTCCACCCAGCACATTGAAGAGTGTGAGCGGTGCATCGTTGGAACACATCGTCGCGCTGCCATCCGTTCCTGCATCAACCGGTTGGATCAAGTTCACCTGCACTTCGGCGGTATCGTTCTCACACGGTGCGGGCACGTAGAGGATGTACGTGTATTGACCAGCAGGCTGTGTTGCGGGGTTGAACAAGCCGGTGATCACACTGCCGTTCGGCGCGAACCATGAACCTCCCGGATCAGGGCTGCCTAGCAACGCGTTGAACAACGTGTAGGGCGCATCGCTTTCGCACAAGGTGAGTGCTCCATCGATCCCCGCGTCAGCGTTCGAAAGAACATTCACCGTGATCACAGCTGAACCCGAAGGACAGGGCGCGACACCATTCACCGTGTAGGTGTACGATCCTGAGGCGTTGGTTCCCGGCGTGAAGGTTCCGCCGAAGGCGCTACCGCCCGGGCCGGTCCACGTTCCACCGATATCCGCTCCGCCCAGCACGGGGAACAGATCGATCGGTGGTCCTGCAATACAGAGGTTGAGGATGTCGTCGTTGCCGGGGTTCGGCAATTGTGTCACCGCGACCGTGACGCTCGCGATATCCGCAGGACAAGGCGCAGTACCAGCAACGGTGTAGTTGAACACACCCGGAGGAGTGGTGGCAGGATCGAAGGTTCCGCTGAACGGTATACCACCGCTCGCGGTCCAGGTACCGCCGAGCTGCGGTGCTCCGCCCAAACTTCCGAAGAGCGGCGTGGCTGAGCCGCTCAAGCAAAGGGTGATCGATCCATCCAAGCCCGCATTCGGTGGTGCGATCACATCCACCGTCACCGTGCTGCTCACGCTGGCACACGGCGGTGGAACGTTGATCGTGTAGGTGTACACACCGGCGCTCATCGTCGTGGGATCGAATTGTCCGTTGAAAGTGGCGCCGCCCGGTGTGGTCCATCCACCGCCCTGATCGGGTGATCCTTCCAACATGCTGAAGAGATCCGCAGGTGCATCGGTCGCACACAGCGTGAGGAAGCCCGGGCCACCTGGATCGGGTTCGGTCACTACGGTCACGGTCGCGGTGGATGCATCGTTCGGGCAAGGAGAAGTGCCGATCAGTGTATAGGTGTACGCGCCAGCGCTCATCGTAGCCGGATTGAAGAGTCCACCGACCACTGGTGATGGTCCGCTCCACGTTCCTCCTGCTTGAGGCGTTCCGCCCAACGCGCCGAATAGCGCGGTAGCAGGGCTGGTGATGCACAAGGTCAAGGCGCCATCAAGGCCTGCATCGGGTGGTTGCACCACTCCGACGGTCACGGTGGAACTCACGTTAACACAGGGTAGCGGAACGGTGATCGTGTAGGTGTACACGCCAGCAGTCATCATTGCGGGATCGTAAGTGCCACCCACCACCGGTGATGGTCCACTCCAAGTGCCACCAGCATCCGGGCTTCCACCAAGTTGCGCGAAGAGATCGATGGATGCATCGATCGAACACAAGGTGATCGCGCCGTTCACACCGGGATCAGGCGCGCTCACGACCGTTACCGTAACTACCGATTGATCATTAGGACACGGCGCCGTTCCGTTCACGGTGTAGGTGTACACACCAGCCGTCATGGTCGCTGGATCGAACATTCCACCGACAACCGGTGATGGTCCGCTCCAGTTGCCACCGGCTTGCGCACCGCCTGTAAGTGCTGCGAAGAGCGCTGTTGCCGGGCTGCTGATGCAGAGCGTGATCGCGCCATCGGTGCCCGCGTTCGGCGGAGCGATCTCGATGATCGTCACGGTACTGCTCACGTTTACGCACGGCGGTGGAACCGTGATCAAGTACGTGTACACCCCGGGGTTCATTGTAGCGGGGTTGTATTGCCCGCCAACGACTGGTGAAGGCCCGCTCCACCCTCCGCCGACATCAGGAGTTCCGCCGAGTTCATTGAAGAGATCGATCGCTCCATCTGTCGCGCACAACGTTGCATTCCCTGGTGTACCCGCGTTCGGCGCAGCCACCACATTCACTGTTACCGTCGATTGATCGTTCGGGCACGGTGCGGTTCCGTTCACCGTGTAGGTGTAAACGCCGGCTGTCATGGTCGCTGGGTTGAACATTCCACCGACAACAGGTGAAGGCCCGCTCCAAGCACCACCGGCTTGCGCACCGCCACTCAGCGCTGCGAAGAGCGCTGTTGCCGGGCTGCTGATGCAGAGCGTGATCGCGCCATCGGTGCCCGCGTTCGGCGGAGCGATCTCGATGATCGTCACCGTGCTGCTCACGTTCACGCACGGTAGTGGAACAACGATCGTGTAGGTGTACACACCAGCGTTCATTGTGGCAGGATCATATTGCCCACCGACAACGGGACTTGGTCCGCTCCATGCACCGCCCACGTTCGGTGTCCCTCCGAGTTCTGCGAAGAGATCAATTGCACCATCCGTCGCGCACAACGTTGCATTCCCTGGTGTACCCGCGTTCGGCGCAGCCACCACGTTCACCGTTACAATGGACTGATCGTTCGGGCAGGGAACCGTGCCGTTCACCGTGTAGGTGTACACACCTGCCGTCATGGTCGCTGGGTTGAACATGCCACCGACAACAGGAGATGGACCGGCCCAGTTACCTCCGGCTTGCGCACCGCCTGTAAGTGCTGCGAAGAGCGCTGTTGCCGGGCTGCTGATGCAGAGCGTAATCGCGCCATCGGTGCCCGCGTTCGGCGGAGCGATCTCGATGATCGTCACGGTACTGCTCGCGTTCACGCACGGTGGCGGAACGGTGATCGTGTAGGTGTACACACCAGCGTTCATTGTGGCAGGATCATATTGCCCACCGACAACGGGACTTGGTCCGCTCCATGCACCGCCCACGTTCGGTGTTCCGCCCAGCTGCGCGAACATGTCGATCGCGGCATCCGTGGCGCAGAGCGTTGCATTACCCGGTGTGCCTGCGTTCGGAGCTGCCACCACGTTCACCGTCACGATGGATTGATCGTTCGGGCAGGGCGCGGTTCCATTCACCGTGTAGGTGTAGACCCCCGCGGTCATCGTTGCCGGGTTGAACATTCCACCGACAACCGGTGATGGTCCGCTCCAGTTGCCACCGGCTTGCGCACCACCACTTAGCGCTGCAAACAATGAAGTTGCCGGACTGCTTATACAGAGCGTGATCGCGCCATCAATGCCCGCGTTCGGCGGAGCGATCTCGATTATCGTCACGGTACTGCTCGCGTTCACGCACGGTGGCGGAACGGTGATGGTGTATGTGTACACGCCGGGGTTCATGGTCGCCGGGTTGTACTGGCCACCCACAACAGGTGATGGTCCGCTCCATGCGCCGCCGGCATCAGGTGTGCCACCTAGCTGATTGAAGAGGAGAATGGCGGCATCTGTCGCACAAAGCGTCGCGTTGCCCGGTGTGCCCGCGTTAGGGTTGGTCACCACGCTCACATCCACAGTAGCTAAGACGCTCGGGCACGGCGCGACCCCGTTCACAGTGTAGGTGTAAAGGCCAGTCGTACTGGTGCCGGGTGTGAATGTCCCGTTCGACGGACCACCACCGGGGGCGGTCCACGTACCGCCGAGATCAGGAGTTCCATTGAGACCCGTGCTGAGCAGTGTTCCAGGGCTCGAAGAGCACAAGGTCAAGCCTCCATTGATGCCCGCATCAGGCATTTGATTGATGGTGACGGTAACAGTTGCACTCAAATTCGGACAAGGCGCCGTTCCGTTCACGGTGTAGGTGTACACACCCGCGCTCATGGTCGCGGGGTTGATCATGCCACCAACGACTGGACTTGGTCCGCTCCACGCGCCACCGGCATCGGGCGTTCCGCCGAGTTGCGCGAAGAGTGATGCTGCTGCGTCTGTCGAGCAGAGCGTGATGTTGCCCGGTGTTCCCGGGATCGGTGGCGTGTTGATCGTCACCGTCACCGTCGCGCTCTCATTCGGGCACGGCGCAGTTCCGCTCACGGTGTAGGTGTACACACCCGCGCTCATCGTCGCGGGGTTGATCATGCCACCGACAACAGGACTTGGTCCGCTCCACGCGCCACCGGCATCGGGCGTTCCGCCGAGTTGCGCGAAGAGTGATGCAGCAGCATCAGTGCTACAGAGTGTGATGTTGCCCGGTGTTCCCGGGATCGGTGGCGTGTTGATCGTCACAGTCACCGTCGCGCTCTCGTTCGGGCACGGTGCAGTTCCGTTCACGGTGTAGGTGTACACACCCGCACTCATCGTCGCGGGGTTCCGCCGAGTTGCGCGAAGAGTGATGCTGCCGCGTCTGTCGAGCAGAGCGTGATGTTGCCCGGTGTTCCCGGGATCGGTGGCGTGTTGATCGTCACGGTCACCGTCGCGCTCTCGTTCGGGCACGGTGCAGTTCCGTTCACGGTGTAGGTGTACACACCCGCACTCATCGTCGCGGGGTTGATCATGCCGCCAACGACAGGACTTGGTCCACTCCACGCGCCACCGGCTTGCGGCGTTCCGCCGAGTTGCGCGAAGAGTGATGCAGCCGCGTCTGTCGAGCAGAGCGTGATGTTGCCCGGTGTTCCCGGGATCGGTGGCGTGTTGATCGTCACCGTCACCGTCGCGCTCTCATTCGGGCACGGCGCAGTTCCGCTCACGGTGTAGGTGTACACACCCGCGCTCATCACTGCGGGATCGATCATGCCACCGACCACAGGACTTGGTCCGCTCCACGCGCCACCGGCATCGGGCGTTCCGCCGAGTTGCGCGAACAAACTCGCCGCTGCATCGGTGCTGCACAACGTGATGTTGCCCGGTGTTCCCGGGATCGGTGGCGTGTTGATCGTCACCGTCACCGTCGCGCTCTCGTTCGGGCACGGTGCAGTTCCGTTCACGGTGTAGGTGTACACACCCGCACTCATCGTCGCGGGGTTGATCATGCCGCCAACGACAGGACTTGGTCCACTCCACGCGCCACCGGCATCAGGCGTTCCGCCGAGTTGCGCGAAGAGTGATGCAGCCGCGTCAGTTGAACATAGCGTGATGTTGCCCGGTGTTCCCGGGATCGGTGGCGTGTTGATCGTCACCGTCACCGTCGCGCTCTCATTCGGGCAAGGTGCCGTTCCGTTCACGGTGTAGGTGTACACACCCGCGCTCATCGTCGCGGGATTGATCATGCCACCGACTACTGGACTCGGACCGCTCCACGCGCCACCGGCATCAGGCGTTCCGCCGAGTTGCGCGAAGAGTGATGCGGCTGCGTCAGTTGAACATAGTGTGATCACGCCGGGCGTTCCCGGGATCGGTGGCGTGTTGATCGTCACCGTCACCGTCGCGCTCTCATTCGGGCACGGCGCAGTTCCGCTCACGGTGTAGGTGTACACACCCGCGCTCATCGTCGCGGGGTTGATCATGCCACCGACAACAGGACTTGGTCCGCTCCACGCGCCACCGGCATCGGGCGTTCCGCCGAGTTGCGCGAACAAACTCGCCGCTGCATCGGTGCTGCACAACGTGATGTTGCCCGGTGTTCCCGGGATCGGTGGCGTGTTGATCGTCACCGTCACCGTCGCGCTCTCGTTCGGGCACGGTGCAGTTCCGTTCACGGTGTAGGTGTACACACCCGCACTCATCGTCGCGGGGTTGATCATGCCACCAACGACTGGACTTGGTCCGCTCCACGCGCCACCGGCATCGGGCGTTCCGCCGAGTTGCGCGAAGAGTGATGCTGCTGCGTCTGTCGAGCAGAGCGTGATGTTGCCCGGTGTTCCCGGGATAGGTGGCGTGTTGATCGTCACGGTCACTGTCGCACTCTGATTCGGACACGGCGCGGTTCCGTTCACTGTGTAGGTGTAGACACCCGCGCTCATCGTCGCGGGGTTGATCATCCCGCCAACCACAGGTGATGGTCCGCTCCAAGCGCCACCGGCTTGCGGCGCGCCGCCGAGTTGCGCGAAGAGTGATGCTGCCGCGTCTGTCGAGCAGAGCGTGATGTTGCCCGGTGTTCCTGGATCCGGTGGTGTATTGATCGTCACCGTGACGGTTGCCGTCTCATTCGGACAAGGTGCCGTTCCGTTCACGGTGTAGGTGTACACACCCGCACTCATCGTCGCGGGGTTGATCATGCCACCAACGACTGGACTTGGTCCGCTCCACGCGCCACCGGCATCGGGCGTTCCGCCGAGTTGCGCGAAGAGTGATGCAGCAGCATCAGTGCTACAAAGTGTGATCGTGCCCGGTGTTCCCGGGATCGGTGGCGTGTTGATCGTCACCGTCACCGTCGCGCTCTCGTTCGGGCACGGTGCCGTTCCGCTCACGGTGTAGGTGTACACACCCGCACTCATCGTCGCGGGGTTGATCATGCCACCAACGACTGGACTTGGTCCGCTCCACGCGCCACCGGCATCGGGCGTTCCGCCGAGTTGCGCGAAGAGTGAAGCAGCATCAGTGCTACAGAGTGTGATCGTGCCCGGTGTTCCCGGGATCGGTGGCGTGTTGATCGTCACCGTCACCGTCGCGCTCTCGTTCGGGCACGGTGCCGTTCCGCTCACGGTGTAGGTGTACACCCCGCACTCATCGTCGCGGGGTTGATCATGCCACCAACGACTGGACTTGGTCCGCTCCACGCGCCACCGGCATCGGGCGTTCCGCCGAGTTGCGCGAAGAGTGATGCAGCAGCATCAGTGCTACAGAGTGTGATCGTGCCCGGCGTTCCTGGATCCGGTGGTGTATTGATCGTCACCGTCACCGTTGCGCTCTGGTTCGGGCACGGTGCAGTTCCGTTCACGGTGTAGGTGTACACACCCGCACTCATCGTCGCGGGGTTGATCATGCCGCCAATGACAGGACTTGGTCCACTCCACGCGCCACCGGCTTGCGGCGTTCCGCCGAGTTGCGCGAAGAGTGATGCAGCCGCGTCAGTTGAGCAGAGCGTGATGTTGCCCGGCGTTCCGGGATCCGGCGGCGTGTTGATCGTGACGGTCACTGTCGCGCTCTCGTTCGGGCAAGGTGCCGTTCCGTTCACGGTGTAGGTGTACACACCCGCACTCATCGTCGCGGGGTTGATCATGCCACCAACGACAGGACTTGGTCCGCTCCATGCGCCACCGGCTTGCGGTGCGCCGCCGAGTTGCGCGAAGAGTGATGCAGCCGCGTCAGTTGAACATAGCGTGATGTTGCCGGGCGTTCCGGGGTTCGGCGGCGTGTTGATCGTCACGGTTACCGTCGCGCTCTCGTTCGGGCACGGTGCCGTTCCGCTCACGGTGTAGGTGTACACACCCGCACTCATCGTCGCGGGTTATCGTCCACCAACGACTGGACTTGGTCCGCTCCACGCGCCACCGGCATCGGGCGTTCCGCCGAGTTGCGCGAAGAGACTTGCTGGTGCGTCGGTCGAGCAGAGCGTGATGTTGCCCGGCGTTCCGGGGATCGGTGGTGTGTTCACTGCGATCGTGAGCGTGGCTTGATCATTCGGGCACGGCGCAACACCTGGAACGGTATAGGTGTAAATGCCCGGTGCATCCACAGCCGGATCGAAACCTCCTGCGAAAGCACCGCCACCGGGTGCCGTCCATGAACCGCCGCCATCGGGTGCTCCTCCGAGTTGTGCCTGCATGGAGAAGGCTGCGCTCGAAGTACACACTGTGATGCTGTTGTCGTTCCCGGCATTCGGCGGGATGCCCTCAGAAACAGTAACGGTTGCGGTAGCATTCGGGCATGGTGCTGTGCCAGTGACCGTGTAGGTGTACACTCCTGGGATGTTCACTGCCGGGTTGTAGCTACCTGCGAATGCCCCGCCACCCGGTGCGGTCCATGTGCCGCCGGGCATTGCCGTGGCACCGAGCAGTGGGAATAACAACTGCGCTGCATCCGTGCTACAAACCGACAAGCTGGTGGAGGTGCCAGCAACTGGAAGAGGATAGACCGTGACATTCACCGTCGAACTCACCGGAGTTCCGCATGCGCCTGCACCGCCGACGGTGTATGTGTAGATCCCCGTTGGATCGACCCCAGGAACGAAAGTCCCCGAATGTGCAGCACCGCCCGGCGCGGCCCATGTGCCGCCAGCTGTAGGCGAGCCACCGAGTTGTGCGAAGAGGTTCGCTGCGGCGGAATTGCTGCACAATGCGATCGCTCCGTTCGTTCCTGCGCTGACCGACACGTCCATCGTGATCGTCAGGCAATCCGTACTCGTACACAACGGGTGGCCGACCTGGTAAACGGTCACACAATACACCGTGGTCCCCGCGACGGTAGCGATGGGGTTCGCAATGTTCGCGTTGTTCAACCCAGCGGTCGGAGACCAGCTATACACGAAAGCTCCGCCCGGGCAGTTCGCCACGCCGCTCCATGCAAGTCCGCCGCCCGGCCCGAGTGGAGAGGCATAAACCACCCCGCCGGTGCTGTTGAACAAGGTGTATGATTGCTCACCATTGTACAGGTTTCCGGCGACATAATTGATCGTCACCGTAGCGCCCGTCGTGACGGGTATGTTCACACTTGCCTGGGCGCCGCCGTTCAACCAATAGCCATAGGGCGTTCCGTTCACGGTCACGGTCACGCTGGAACCGTTGGATCCAAGCCCGAAGAGGCCGGTCCATCCATCACCGAAGGCATCATAAAGGGTGAGGACGTAGTCGCAATTCGTCGGGAATCCACCGCCGGTTATCGTCGCGCCCAACTGCACGGGTGTGTTGCACGTGCTTGCATCCGGCCCAGCGTTCACTTGCGGTCCGGCAATGATGTTCACAGTGAGGGTCGTGTCGTAGGTGCAACCGAAGTTGTCCGTGACGTGGTACACGTAATTGTAATTGCCCGGTGCCGCGGGCGTGACACACGCCTGGTTGCAGTTGGCATTCTGGCTGGTGATGTTCGAGCCGGTCCAAAAGCTGCTGTCGCATTGCGCGCCGTAAACTGGTGTGAATTCGATCAGGTCATCGAACAGTGCGGGGTTGAAGTCGATGCTCCAATCGCAGATGAACCCGTTATCGGAGGCCCACAGATCGCACACTTCGAAGGTCCACGTACCGTTCAGTTGCGAACCGACGAGCCCGGACAGCGGGTTGAGGCTTTCATACGTTCCGCTGGGCAAGGTTCCACCTGCGTTATCCACCCACGTACCATTGGTGGCGGTCGGACTCCAGCAGTAATTCCAACAGGTGCCTTGCACATTCGGGGTAAGGTCATTGTCCACCGGTATCCCTAGGAAAGTTGCGCCTCCACCTTGCTGGTGCATGGTCACCGTCTGCCCTGTAGGACTGATGATGTTGATCACCAGATCGCCAATGAACGAATGCTCCATCTGCACACAGATGGAGAGCAGGCCGTTGATGTTCGTGAGCGTGGCGCCTGGCGGAAATTGGTTGTAGGTGATGGTGCTCTGAAAACATTCACCCACGTTATCCGGAAGGAACACCCCACCACCCAGATTCGGGCTGGGCGATTCCGTCCACGTGGTCGCATTCACCACGCCGTTCAAGCAAACTGTTTCACCAGCACAACCGGTCAACGTCCCACCCGTGCCCTGGAAATCCGGATGCGTGCCCACCAGCGTGACGAGATCCACCAAGTTGGTGCTAGCACATCCGTTGTTGTCGATCAGATACAATTGCGCTGTGTATCCCCCGGGTGCTGCATAGGTGTGTGATACCGAGGCTGGCGCGTTGTTCACGATCGTGCCATCGCCGAAATCCCAACGGCGCGATGCGATCGCGAAGCCCGGTGCAGCGAACGATGCCGCGCTGTTGAACGTGACGCTCTGGCCCGGACAGATCCGGCGTGGGTTACCGCCATGCGTGGCCACGGCAGTGGGCCGGGCACACGGTTGGTAGCACGTGATGCCCGCCGCGAAAACACCTGTGCCGGCATTATTCGAGTGGAACACTACGGTGAGGCAGCCGGTCGGATTACCTGCCGAGGCACTTGCAACCTGACCTTGCCCTGCCGTGCCCGTCCAATTGAAGAGTTGGGGTGCAGCAGTGCTGTTGCCATCATAGATCGTCATGAAGTCGATCGGCGCCTGACCATTTGTGGCGAGGTTGAACGTGAGGAAGTTCAGCGAGATGGCGCCGCCGGGGGTGTCCGGGCAAATGGTGTAGGTGTAGTCCTCGTTGTTCGAATAACCACTGGCTCCTTGGCCACCGCTATCGAGGAAGGCACCAACACAGGTGTTGGATGTGCCGTTGAAGATCGGGAAGGGCTGGGCGAAGGCGCTTGCCGATAGCAGCAACACAAGGATCCCAAACGCATTGCGCAATGCTCGGGAGGAGGAACGATGAACAGACGGCCCTGCGTAGTGTTGCTGCATTCAAGGCACCTTGAGGGGTAGGTGGATCCCCCAAGCGCTTGAAAAATAGCCGTTCATCCCATACGGTCGAACTCGATGTCAAGGTATTTGACGAACAGCGATCGGTGGAGCACGGATGCCCACGAACCGCCTATGAAGGAAGAGCGATCAACGAAGGAGGTTGACGTGCCCGTAGATCACGCGCTTCTTGCGTGAGCTCTGTGCGTGGATCTCCACCCGGTACACATACAAACCTTGCGGAAGATCGGTGCCGCCGCTGGTACCATCCCAGTGTTCACCAAGATCCTTGGAGTGGAACACTTCGCCACCCCAGCGATCGAAGATGATGAGCTCGTAACCGTCGGGTGAAAGATCATTTCCGCTGATGAAGAAATCCGGGTTGTGTGGATTGCCATCCGGCGTGAATGCATTCGGGATCCACACCAGGAACTCATCCTGGATATCAACCCATGTGCGCAGGGTATCGGAACAACCGAGCGCGTTCGCCACCACCAGCATCAAGGGATAGCTACCACCCACTTCATTCGGGAACATGATCACCGGGTCGGGTTCATCACTGGTGCCGAACTCCGGTCCGAAGTCCCACCACCAACTCACCACATTGGGAACGCTGAGGTCCTGGAAGTGGACCAAGGGATCGTTGATCGTGGCCGGGCTTGGCGTCCAGGTCATGGTCGCGATCGGTACCGTGAGCGTGCGTACCAGGTCATTCACCACCGAGTCCGTGATGCATCCGTTCGGCCAAGTGATCACCATGCCCACATCGAAGTTGCCTGCATCGGTATAGGTATGCACCACACTGCTCGTATCCATCACGTGGCTTCCATCGCCGAAGGCCCAATCCACCCATGTGCCTCCGGTGGTATCGCGCAGCGTGAAGCGCACCGAGAAGGGAACACATCCGAGCGTTGTGTCCGCACTGAGTTCGATCGGTGGTGTGTGCAGGATCACCAGTGGTGCGCAACTCGTAAGCGGAGGAGTTTCGCAACCATCGCTAAGGGTCACGCAAACAATTCCAGAGTTCGGAAGCAGGAACTCCGTTGCGTTGAACGGCTGTGGCCCTTGGCCCCAATCGTAGTTGTAGGCGCCATCACCACCGGCGGCGTCCGGTACGATGTAGGGAACAGGGATCCCGTAACATTCGGTATCGGGTTCGAGCGGTGTGAAGGTGAATGCCGGGCGGACCGTGACCGTGACCTGTGCGGGCTGTGTGACACAACCGTTCTGGTCCGTGGCTTGAACGAAATAGGTGACCATGTCCGGCGGACTCACACCATGCGGTCCGTTGCCGACGAGTCCTTGTGACCACTGCAACGAAATGGTGCCGGTCCCGCCTTGTGCTTCCGCAGCGAGTGTGGCCGTGCCCGTGAGGCAGATCAACGTGTCACTTGGAACAGCGATCCATTCCAACGGAGGCGGTTCCGTGATCGTGGCCGTGAGCGTGTCCAAGCATCCATTGCCAAGTGGCCCTTCGCTGATGAACGCCGTGTAGGTACCCGCAGGTGCCTGTAGCACATCACCCATTGCACCGGTCGTTGTCTGTACCGGTGCTCCGGATCCATTGATCCATTGATAATTCCACGGGCCACCCAGTCCGGAAGTGATAAGCGTGATGCTGCCATCGGCGCCGTTGCACAACACATCCACCACCAGACTATCATTCTCCAGGAAGGAAGGCGGCGTCACCTCCAACGTATCCGTTGTGAAGCACCACGGCTGCCCGAACGGATATACCATCACCACGAAAGTGGTCGGTTGCGTGATCTGTGCGTTCACGTCCGGAGATCCCGGAAGGTCCACGCCGACAGCGGGGGTCCATTGCCAGATCACCGGCCCCACACTGGATCCGCAATTCCCTGTTCCGGTCCACAGTGTTCCGGTCGCTGGGCCGTTCGGCGAATCGTACAGGATCGCACCGGCGTAGTCCAGCAGCTCGAAGGAGTTCTCATTGTTCCAGAGCGTGCCTGCGGTGTACACCAACGACAAAGTCGCGCCGAAGGGAATGGACAAGATCACGGTGGTGTTGTTGCCTCCAGGATCCATGGTGTACGTGGTGGACACGCCGTTGATCACGAAATGGATGTTCGCCCCGCCGTTCCAACCATCGCCGAAGGAATCGTGCATGACCAACGAGTATGTGCAGTTCGGTGGTGGAGGCGGGAAGGCCACGATCTCCGCATGCATTTGTGTGGGATCGCTGCATGTCGCACCAAGCGTAGCGGTCGCTTCCACCACAGGAGCATTGGTCACCGTCACAGCGATGGTCGTGTCATAGGAGCATCCGAAGTTGTCGGTCACGGTGAACGCGTAATTGTAGACGCCGGGTACTGTTGGCGTGAGCGAAGCATGGCTTGGGTCCGCAGGATCGAGCACCACGCCGGGGCCCGACCATGCCATGGAATCCGGGTGGAAGCCGATGGTGGGTGTGAATTGGATGAGGTCCGGGTAGAGGCTCGGATCGAAGTTGATGTTCCACGCGCACAGGAAGCCGTTGTCGATCGCCCAGAGATCCGTGACCGAGAAGGTCCACGTGCCATTCAACGGACAGCCGACCAACGCACTCAGCGGATTCAAGCTGCTGTATGTGCCCGGGATCAACGCATTGTTCGGCGGATTCCCACCCATCATCACATTCGGCGTCGCTCCGAAGGCAGCGCATTGGGCGAAGGTTCCCAGCGTGGCGTTCGGTGACCAGCAATAGTTCCAGCACGTGCCGGGAACCGGGTTGGCCGCGTTATCCGTGTCGTTCGCGCCGCCGATGTACGTTCCACCACCATTCTGCTGGTGCAACACCACGCTTTGACCGTTCGGACAGGTGATCGAGATCACCAGATCACCCATGAAGGAATGTTCCATGTCCACGCAGATCCCGAGCAGGTCGTTCACATTCGTGAGCGTGGAGCCCGGTGGAAAGAAGCCGTATGTGAGCTGGCTCGTGAAGGTCTGCCCCACATTGTCCGGCAGGTAAACACCTGCTCCGAAATCAACGACCGGCAACGCGCTCCAGGTCACTGGGGTCGCGATGCCGTATAGGTCGATGGTTCCGCCTTGGCAGATCGAAAGGCTCTCCGTGGTGCCGGTGAACAAGGGCGTTGTTCCGACGAACACTTGCAGGTCCACCGTATTGGTGTTCGTGCAACCGTTGTTATCCGTGAGTGTCACTTGTGCGGTGTACGCACCGGGAATACCGAAGGAATGGTTCACCACCGGACCACTCGCGGAAGTGCCATCACCCAGGTCCCATTCATACTGCACGATGTTGAAACCCGCCGCTGCAGCGGATGCCGAAGCATCGTAGGTGATCACCTCATCCACACAGACCAAGGCCGGCAACGCTTGACCGACTGTTGCAGCGGCGATGGGAGGGAAGCACGGCGTGATGCACGTGATGGTTGCGCCGAAGACCCCGGTACCGTTGTCATTGGAAGTGAAGACCAAGGTGAGGCATCCGGTCGGGTTGTTCGGCGAAGCGGAGACCACTTGGCCCTGGATCACCGTGCCGGTGAAGATCCCCAAGAGCGGATCCGAAGTAGAGGTTCCGTCGTAAATGGCGAGGTTGTCGATCGGGCCCGATCCCGCCAAGCTCAGGTTGAAGGTGACAAAGGTGAGGTTGATGCTTTGGCCGGGCGTGTCCGGGCAGATGGTGGCGGTGTAGCTCTCGTTGTTCCCGTAGCCGGTCGCACCCTGCCCACCGCTATCCAGGATCGCCCCGGTGCAGGAGTTGATGGCACCATCCGCGATCGTGAAGATCTGCGCGCTTCCTACTCCTTGAAGCAAGAAAAGGCAGGCCATCGAGGCGAAGGTCCTGATCACAAGGTTGATTGGTGAGGTCGGTCGCATGGAGGCCCGATGGAACGGTCGCAAGATCGGGGATCTTGACCCTAGACGTGGGCCACTTGCTTTCCGGTGTCTTGGACTGCTGAACCAAAGGCCCCAAAGCGGAACGGCGACCAAAAGGTCGCCGTTCCGCTTTGGTTCAGGTGGGGGAGCTACTTGATCAGGGTCACATGGCCCATGAGCTCCTTCTTCACTTCGGTGCTGCGGATCTCGTAGGCGATCCGATAGACATACACATCGGTCTTCAGGATGTCACCGCTATTGTTCATGGCACCGTTCCAGAATTCATAAGGGTCCTCGGTCTCGAAGATGACCTGGCCCCAACGATCGAACACCCGCAACTCGAAGGAGGTGATCACATCGATGTTCGTACTCATCCCCCAGAGCTCATTCAGGTCGTCGCCATCCGGGGTGAAGGAGTTCGGCACGTACACGAAGAGCACATCGTCAATGATCACGGTCTTGCAGATCGTGTCCGTACACATGTTGTAGTTGAAGGCGGCGAGGCACACTTCATAGGATCCCGGCTCGCGCTCCGAGAAACGGAAGTAGGGGGTTTCCTCGATGCTCGTGGTAAGGCCGGCGATGTTCCACCAATAGGTCTGCGCACCGGTGCTGAGGTTGCTGAACCAGATCCGCGGGTCATCCACATTGGCGGGGATCGGATTCCACGTGAAGTCAGGAACCACGGGCGGTGGTCCGATCACGGTGATGGAACCGCTTCCGATACATCCGGCCGCATCGCGGATCCGGATCGGGTAGATCGCTTCGCAGACATCGGGCAGGGTGTTGGCGGCGACCCATGTGGCGCCGTCATCGAAACTGTATTCCACGGCCTCACCGTCGTAGATCTCCACCTGTCCGTCGCAATCCCCGGAACAAGTGACCGGTTGTGTGGCCAGACTATCGATCTCCAACAAGACGGGTTCGGCGATCGTGAACGTGTTCATCCCGAAGCAGCCATTGTCATCCGTAACGGTCATGGTGTAGTCATCGGCGCAAAGTCCACTGATCGCGTCGATGCCCAGCCCGTGTGTGCCGGACGACCAATCGAAATCGAAGGCCACCGCAGCATTTCCACCGGTCACGGTAGCACTTGCCGTTCCGTTACAATAGCTGTGGCAGATCGCATCGGTTGTGTTGAAGGCGACGATGATGGTGTCCGTGAACGTGAGTTGAACGCTATCAATGAGATAGCAGAATGCACCATCGTCCTCGGTCCAATAGAACATGTGTGTGCCGCCCATGCCGGGTTGTACGGTCACCGAGGTCACCGGATCATTGGCATTCGCGAACACCGCTCCCGCAGGACCCGTCCAAATGCCCACACCGGTGTTGCCCGGGGTTGCGCTCAGCGGATTGGAGAGGTTGCACGAGGTCGAAGAAGGACCCGCGTCGGTAATACCACAGCACGCCGGGTCATCCGCAGGGATAATGGTGATATCCAATTGGGCCGTGGCTTGGCAACCTGCAGCGCTCGTTACGGTATAGGTGTACACATCGGCGACCCCTGTGCTGGGGTCGAACTGGTTCGGGAACACCACACCCGCCGTGTTCGTCCACACACCTCCCGCATCGGGAGTTCCGTCCAACGAGTCGGTCATGAAGAAGACCGGATCGCTGGCACAAATGGTCATCGCGTAATTCGATCCCGCATCGATCGAGGGATCAGGGCTCACGGTCACACTGTCCGTGACGGCGCATTCCGGCGAACCGACGGGATAAGCCGTGAGGAAGTACAACGTGGATTGGGTCACGAACACGTCGGTCGTCGGGTCCGTTGGATCGACCAAGCCGCCTGCTGGTGACCACTGCCATGCCGTTGGGGAAGTACCACCGCCGCAACTGATCACGCCAGCCCAGGACATACCGGTCGCTGGCCCTTGCGGGGAATCGTAGACCATGGCGCCGAGGTCATCGAATAGGGTGAAGGAGTTCTCGTTGTTCCAAGCGGATCCCGCCGTGTAGAACAGTGATATGGTGGCCCCCGTACTCACGTTGAGCGGTACGATCACTTGGTTCGTTCCCGAAGGAACCGTGTAGATGTTGGATACCCCATTGATCGTCACGTTCAGGTTCGCCCCGCCATTCCAGCTATCGCCGAAGGTCTCGTCAAGCACCAGGTTCCATACGCAATTGGTGGGCGGTCCATTGGCCACCACCACACCGGCCATGGGCTCGGGCGTGTTGCACAGGATGATGTCCGGTCCGGCATCGATCTCCATCTGGGGAGCGATCTCCACCGTGACCGTAGTGTCATAGGTACACCCGAAATTGTCCGTGACGAAGAAGGAGTAGTTGAAGGTGCCCGAAGTGGTTGGTGTTGCGGAGGCGACCATGGGGTTGTTCGGATCCAAGGTCAGGTACGGGCCGGTCCAATAGGCCGAATCCAATGTGCTTGTACCCAGGATCGGCGTGAACTGCGTAACGGCCGGGATGATGGCCGGGTTGAAGTTCAACTCCCAACTACAGAGGAAGCCGTTATCCGCTCCCCAGAGATCCAACGACGTGAAGGTCCACGTCCCGTTGAGCGGACAGTTCTGGAGATTGGTCCATGGTTGTACCGGTGTATAGGTGCCGGGGATCAACGCATTATTCGATGGGCTTCCGCCTTGCATCACATTCGGCGTCGGGCCGAACGCGGCGCAATCCGCGAATGTGCCCAGCGTAGCAGTGGGGGACCAGCAGTATTGCCAGCAATCGCCCGGGATCGGGTTTGCATTACTGTCCCCATCATTCGCCCCGCCGATGTAGGTGCCGCCGCCACCTTGCTGGTGCAAGAGGATCACTTGCCCGTTCGGGCAGGTCACGGAGAGCACGAGATCACCACAGAAGCTATGCTCCATGCTCACGCAGATGGACTGGAGGTCGTTCGCGTTGGTAAGCGTCTGTCCGGGATTGAACTGGGTGAAGTCGATCTCGCTGGTGAATGGTGTACCGACGTCATCAGGTAGATAAACACCATCACCGAAATTCGCCTCCGGGATACCTGTCCAAGTGACCGGCGTTACCACCGCGAAGAGATCCACCATAGCACCCAGGCAGGTCTCCACACTTTCCATGGTCCCCGCGAAACTCGGTACGGTGCTCACCAGGATCTGCAGGTCCACCACATTGGAGTTCACGCAGTCATTGTCATCCAACAAGTTCAACTGGACGATGTACTCACCAGGAACGGAGAAGGAGTGGGAGGCAAGTGGTCCGTTGGAGGTGGTACCATCGTCGAACACCCATTCGTAATTAACGATGTTGAAGCCAGCGGCTGCATAGGATGCCGTGCCATCGAAATCAACCACCTCATCCATGCAGATCAATGCCGGCGATGCCTCCGTCATGGAGGCCACAGCAGTCGGTCGCTCGCAGGGGGTGAAGCAGGTGATCGAGGCGGCGAAGTCCCCTGTTCCGACTCCATTCGAGACGAATTGCACCGTAAGGCAACCCGTGGGGTTGAAGGTGGTGGCGGAAACGATCAATCCCTGTAAGCTGGTTCCGGAGTAGCTGCCCAGGAACGTAGCACCGGTGTTGTCCCCATCCCAGATGCTGATATGGTCCGCCGTGCCATTAGGCCCGGCAGTGCTCAGGGTGAATACCGCCCAATTCAAGGAGATGCCATCACCCGGGTTGTCCGGGCAAATGACCACCGTGAAATTCTCGGTGTTCCCGTATTGCCCGTTCGGCCCGCCGCTATCCTCCAGAACGCCCACACAGGTGGAGATGCTCCCTGCCGTGATGCTGAATTGTTGCGCATGCACGGACAGGATCAGCAAGAAGGAAGCGGCGGAAAGCAGGACTTTGCGGAACGTGGGGAACAGCATGGCTTGTTCGATATCGTCAGAAGCCCGGTAGTGAGCGGTCATGGTAAGGGTGCAAGGTCTGTGCTTATGATGGGCTATTGCCGAGATGGGTTGCCCAGCCCCAAAAATACGGACCCGGCCTTTCCGGGCCGGGTCCATGATGATCCGTTCTCAACCACCGGTCAGCGCACCAAACTGATGGTCCCAGTGTAAGTGCCGCCCACTTTCTCGCCATCCTTCATCTCCACCATCCACACGTAGTTGCCATCCGCACAGGCCTCGCCTCGTCCGCCCACGCGTCCGTTCCAGGGCCGCTTGGCATCGGTGGTCTCGAAGATCAATTGGCCGGTGACCGGGTTATGCACCGTCATGCGGAAACGCAGATCAAGGGTCTTCAACGCCTCCGGGATGAAGTTGTCCTCCACGCCATCACTGTTCGGCGAGAAGGTCTTTGCGGCCAGCAGGTTGTAGTCCTCCTCCACCCGTACCGTACGCTCGGTACGGTCGGTGCAACCCACAGGATTGGTCACCAACAGCGATACGCTGTAGGTGCCCGCTTGCTTGTACACATGGTTCGGATAGCGAATGGTGCTGGTGGAGCCATCGCCGAAATCCCACACGTAGGACGAACCTCCCAAGCTCTGGTTCTCGAAGTGGATGTGCGGGATCGTGTTCGCATACGTCTGCGGCATCGGGTTGAAGGTCGCATCCGGCAATTCGTGGATCACGATCACCCCGGAGACCGGCTTGTCCAGGAAGGAGGAGTGCGAAAGCACCACCTCGAAACGACCGGGTTTCGCGAAGACGTGGCTCGGGTTCTTGGCGGTGGAGAAATTGCCATCACCGAAGTTCCAAAGCACATCCTTGGAGTCCGGGGCATTCACCACATTGAACTCCACTACCGAACCCGGACAGCCCTCGGTGATGCTGGAGCGGATGGCGATCGCGGTATTCGCTGGCACGATCGCACCGGTCACTTTCGGTGTCGGGTCGTTGCCGGATCGGTTCGTGAACGCTTCACTACCGTTACGGTGTGCGGTAACGATCGCGGTCCGGATGGTCCGCTCGGCAGAGGAGGTGTTCGTCGGCACATCCTGCATATCCGCGTCCTGTGGATCCGACTGGTCGTTGGTCACCTCGTCCGGGGTGGGCTCTACGAGCGCAGCAATGCTGGCTCCATTCCCGTTGCCGACCAAGGGCTCCTGGTTCACCATCAGGTAGACCGTGGTGAAGAGTGCCAAGGAACCGCCGAATAGCAACGCTATCAATGCGGCCGTGCTGTTGCGCGTGGTGCCGGACGTGCTGCCCAGTTCACGCTCCAATTGGTTCCAATCGGCAGAATTGAAGGGCAGCTCGTAGGACTCCATGGAGTTCTTCACCGCTCGCTCAAAGGCATCCGCTCCGTTCATCTCGTGTGCCATTAGTTGATCTTATGCTCCTTGCGCAGGAGCTTCTTCAAGTTGTTCTTGGCCTTGGCAAGGTTGCTCTTGCTCGTGCCGATGTTGATCCCCAGGGCATCCGCGATCTCCTTGTGGGTCATTTCCTCGAATACGTATAGGTTGAAGACCGTCCGGTAGGCCGGGGTCAACTTCTGCATGGCATTGATCACATCCGCGGGCTTCAGGTCCCACACGTCCCCCTCCTCCTCCTCCTCGGCGATGTTGTCCTCGGCATCCATGTCGCCGAAGTCCTCGATGCTGCGCTCCTCGCCCAACAAGAGGTAGGCGTTCTTGCTGCGGCGGAAGTGATCGATGGCGGTGTTCACGACGATCCGGCGGATCCAGCCCTCGAATGAACCTTCCCGGTTGAAGGCGCCGACACTCTTGAAGACCTTGATGAACCCGTCCTGCAGGATGTCCTTCGCTTGGTCGGTGTTCTTGGTGTACCGCATGCACACGGCCATCATCTTGCCGTAGAATAATTCATACACCCGTTGCTGTGCCTTACGCTCGCCGTTCTGGCAACCGTCTACCAACACACTATGGTCCGGGGCAGGGCCTTCCGTATTCACCCACGAAAGGATGAGCCGGGGAGAGGTCCGTTCCGGGACGGAAGGGGAAGCCACAGGTGTGCGGGTTGGTGTGGGCAAGATAGCCATACGCTCTGGGGCCTAGACGACCCGATCCCGGAAAGGATGCCTCCGAGGGTGGAGAGTTTCCAAGAAGCCCCCGTTCAGGACGCCCGGAACGATGCCTTACTTTCGCCGCCGAACGCTCCAACTGAGCGCTGATCCATTCCAAAAAACACCCGTATCCGTATGAAAGTCACAGTGGTAGGGGCCGGTAACGTGGGCGCGACCTGCGCCGATGCCGTAGCCCGTTGGGAACTCGCCAATGAAGTGGTCTTGCTCGATATCAAGGAAGGCTTCGCCGAAGGCAAGGCCCTGGACATCTGGCAGACGGCCCCGATCAATTTGTTCGATTCCCGGATCACCGGTTCCACCAACGACTACTCCAAGACCGCAGGCAGCGATGTGGTGGTGATCACCAGCGGGCTGCCCCGCAAGCCGGGCATGAGCCGCGACGACCTCATTGCCACGAACGCGGGCATTGTGAAGAGTGTGACCGAGAACATCGTGAAGCACAGCCCGGACGCCATCATCATCGTGGTGAGCAACCCGCTGGATGTAATGACCTATTGCGCCTACCTCTCCAGCAAGTTGCCTGCGAACCGCGTGTTCGGTATGGCGGGCATCCTGGATACCGCGCGCTACCGCGCCTTCCTCGCCACGGAACTCAACGTGAGCCCGAAGGACATCCAAGCGGTGCTCATGGGCGGCCACGGCGACACCATGGTACCGCTGCCGCGTTACACCACCGTGGGCGGCATCCCCGTCACGGAACTCATTGCGGCCGACAAGCTGGAGGCCATCGTGGAGCGCACGAAGAAGGGTGGGGGCGAATTGGTGAACCTGCTCGGTACCTCCGCGTGGTATGCACCCGGCACCGCTGCCGCGCAAATGGTAGAGGCCATCCTGCGCGACCAGAAGCGGATCTTCCCGTGCTGCGTGTGGTTGCAGGGCGAGTACGGCCTGAAGGACGTCTACCTCGGTGCCCCCGTGGTGCTCGGCCGCAAAGGCGTGGAGCGCATCATCGAACTGAAGCTGAACGCCGACGAGATGGAACTGTTGAACGCCAGCGCCAAGGCCGTGAAGGAAGTGATGGAAGTGCTGGACAAGATGAACAGCGTGACGGCCTGAGTAGGAACGTGAATGAAGTGGTAAGGGGCCATCCCGCAGTCGCGGGATGGCCCCTTTTCCATGTGGGGTTTGAAGGTTCAGAAACGGGTGGCGAGGCACACCTTGCGGTACTCCTTCAGGCTGCCTTCAGGGAGGAACACCACATGGCCCCCGAATTTCATGGTGACTTCGGCGATCTCGTCGATGATGTCGTCCAGCACGCCGGGCGCGCTGTGGTCGTCCTTCAGCGTAACGATGTTGTCGATGATCAAGACAGGCTGGTAGTACCCGGTCTCCACGTACAAGGTATCGGCACGGCCTTCCTGAGCGGCACGGTAAATATCGCCCACATCGACCAGCAACTTGCCCGCTCCTTGGGATCTGTGGATGTCCTCCAAGGCCGAAAGTTGGCGCTCGTTGCGCATGCGTTCGATCTCCGCAAAGGCCTTCTGGGTCAGTTCATGGGCCTTGCATGCATCGGGGCTGCCGGTGATGCGGCCGATGTACATCTCTTTGCGATCGGCCACTTCCAAAAAATGGTTCACGGTGCGGTCGTCGCCGGATAGGATCACGGGTAGGGGCTCTTCCGCATGGATCTCCTGCACCAACTTATCCAGGCGGTTCAGGAATTCGCGGAGCAGGTTCGATTCCACACCGGCTTGGGCGCGTTGATCGGCGTGCGTATTGTAAAAGCGGTTCTCGATCGGGAATCCGTGCTTCGCGCCGAGCTCCTCGACCACCGCGTTGCGGTAGCCCTCGATCAGGCGGCTTTGGTTGCCGCTAACGGTAAGGATGTAATAGTGGGCGCTGCTCTGCAGGGCCCGCATCAGGTCACGCGTTGCGAAGTTGCGGTCCAGGATCACACGGTTCGTAATGGAGACCGGCAGCTGCACCACCTCGGCCATGTCCGGGTTCGCGAAGAGCGCCAGCCCGTCCAGATTCTTGTTGTGGTCGATGCCTTCCGCGGCCGCGTTGATGCGCTCCATGACAGGCCAGACATGCCGCTTGTCGTATTCGGTAAGCATGCGTTCCTCGGCCTGCGTGATGAGGTTCTTCAGGTTGATCGGGTCCTGCGCGTTGTCCGGGTGGGTGCGGTGGGTGCTCAGCAGAATGCTCACGCAAGGCTCTTTCTGGATCAGCTTCAGGCTCTTCAATGTCTTCTTCAATTCCATGATCGTGTGGTTGACTTACTGGTAAGTGCAGGGGCTTCCTGCTGTGCGCAAAGGTACTCTCGGACCGCTGTGGGGTGACTCGTCCTTCGACCTCTGTAGGTGTCCATCGCGGCGCGAGCCGCTACCCCACCCCTCCGCAGTTGCTCTCGCTCCGAGTGTGGCACGTGCGCGTGGAAAAGGAGCGGACCTTGCGGCGCGAAGCAGACGTGGTGTTCGTGGTCATTCATCAGGTGTGGCGATGAGCTTCGGCGTGGTATGCACCCGGCACCGCTGCCGCGCAAATGGTAGAGGCCATCCTGCGCGACCAGAAGCGCATCTTCCCGTGCTGCGTGTGGTTGCAAGGCGAGTACGGCCTGAAGGACGTCTACCTCGGCGCGCCCGTGGTGCTCGGCCGCAAAGGCGTGGAGCGCATCATCGAATTGAAGTTGAACGCCGACGAGATGGAACTGTTGAACGCCAGCGCCAAGGCCGTGAAGGAGGTGATGGAAGTGCTGGACAAGATGAATAGCGTGACGGCTTGAGGTGGAACTTAAAGGAAAAGGGAAGCCCCGCCGGAATGGTGGGGCTTCTTCATTCCTTTACGATAGTTCTTCCCGCCAACCACTTCTTCGCATCGCTGAGGTGAAGATGATAGACGCCGGGTGCAAGACCCACAGCCGATAAGTTGAACTGCTCTGTGCTCGGAGCGAAGGATGCCTCCAGCACCTGCTTGCCCGTGGCATCCAAGAGCACCACCCGCAGCTTGCCCGTGGCCGTGAACTCGGGTGGAGGCGTGAAGGTGAGGTTGATCCGATCGTTTACCGGGTTTGGCCACACCGACAGGTGCTCGTTCAGGTCCAGCGCATACTCGTGCACCCCCACGTTCTGGCAACCGGGCACCACGCAGCCAAGGCTATCGGTCTTTACCACCCAGATGATCTGATTGGTCTGGAATTGGGTGTCGATGGGGTCGTACTTGAATGTCTCGCCTGTGGCAACGAAACCACCATCGCTCGTGGGTTGCACATCGTAGAGATAGGAACCACCATGCGTGGGCGTAAAGGACCGTGACCAGAGGCTATCCCCAGTGGGGGAAAATTTCGCAAGCACGGCTTCCAACAAGGCAGTTCCCGTTGCGATCATGGACCCGTCGGGAAGTATTTCGAAGTCGTACGTGTTCACATAGTTGTTGTAGTGCGATCTTTTCTGCCAAACGACATTGCCCGTTGCGTTCCATTTGGTGAGCATCATTTGCTGCCAATACCAATTGGGCCATGTGGGATCGCGGTATTCGCTCCACGTGATGATGCCACCATCGGCAGCAATACGTACAGCGCCGCCAACCGAAGCATTGTTCCCATAGTTCCTACGCCAGATCTCGTTGCCACTAGCATCGGTACGGATCAAAAAGCTCATGTTGAAATTGCCCGGCGGGGTACCATAGCCGGTTAAGAGGAAACCTCCGTCGGTGTATTCTGCGACGCCGAGTGCAACTGGCGCCTCAATCGGGGTACCGTAGCGCTTGACCCAAAGTGTATCCCCCATCGGATCCATTACGCCTAGCATCGCCTTGCTCCTTTGCTGTGGAAGATCATAGAACCCACAGAAGGCATAGCCGATTGACACTGGCCTCACTTGTCGAATCGCTTGCGAAATGGAATCCTCGACAGGGAAGGTCATGATCAAACGGGTTTCCAATGTGTCGCCGAACTGATCAAATCGATACAGCCTCTTCCGACTTGCGAAGTCCCGGCCCTCATCGACAACCGCAGTAACTAACCCAGAAGCATTGGAAGCTACCGCATCGATGTAGCCAATATCGAACCCCCGATCCAGTCCGACTATGAACTCATGCTCCCCTTCGTGTACCCCCTGTGGGTCGATCCGTCGAACGTAGATATGCGACTTTGTTGGAAACTGTTGCGAGAACTGGGAACAGAAGACCAGAAATCCTGAGGGAACTTCCCGGACAGATACCGAACGGCCACTGCGACCATCCTGTAAGTCATCAAAGTGGACGATGAAGCCACCTTGGCCGAGAGCACCTATGCTCCCGGCCAAGGCGACCCCGATGATCGACCGCTTCAATATCATCTGACCACTGTCAGTTTCGTGTTTGCCACATTGGTCCCATCCAACAGCAGGCGCACGGTGTAAAGACCATCGCGTAAGCCCGCAATGCTGCTTTCCACCAAGCCTTTGCGGCCATTGAGGGCTAGGCTCCTTACCAAACGGCCTTGGGGATCGTGGATCTCCAGTAGCCCGTACTCCATCCCGTTGGGGTAGGTGAAAGCGACGCGGTCGTTGGCAGGGTTCGGTAGCACCCCGAGGACCGCATTCCCGCTGATGTCATTCTCACGATAGCCCCTGCGTGCCCATAGGTTCTTGAGGAAACCGGGCACCTCCGGCACAGGCAGGCTATCCAGCTCGTTCAGGTACAGGAGCGTAGCCCAGGACAATGCACCGGCCGAGGGCGCGTGGTCATAGGCCATATAAAGCAATTCATCCCGGTCCGAGGTTGTGGCCTCCTCCCAGTTGCCCGTCACGCTTTCGCGGAGGCGCCCCCAAATGGTCAATGCCTCCGTGGTCCATGCGGCATCCAGATCCGCCTCCAAGGCCGCTGCTTCGGTGTACTCGCCACGATGCAGGTAGGTCAGATAAAGCCCGCGCAGTCCATCACCCAAGGAGTCGACCTCGAAAATGGTGATCAAAGAATCCTGTCGGTCTACTTTCGTGCTATCGGTGATCCAGGCATTCAGCAAGAGGTGTTGGGCTTGCGTCTTTTGCTCCTGGCGCAACACGATCTCCTGTTCGAGCAGTTGCTTGGCGCTAGCACCCTGCCGGTACTGTCGCAGCAACGCATAGAAATAGGGTGGCAGTGCTTCGGTCTTGATGATCATCTTCCACACCCAAGGACTCAGTGGACTGTTGTTGATGAGCACTTGCGTAAGGTGCCAAGGGTCCATGGGCTGCTCCCTTACAATGGCTGCGATCATCACCGAATCGCTCAAGGGGTAATTTGAAAAAAGGGTATCACGCAGCAAATGGCTCGGGTGCCAGGGCTGGTGATCGATCATGGCCACGACATCACCCGTCCGCTTGCGATCGATCGTGCCGAAGTACTGTCCAACGGCGCTAAGCAACTCACCCTGCCGCAGCCGGTAGAGTTCGGCCAATTCCACCACGCCACCGATACCGGGGCCTTCGATCTGGTCAAGGACTCCACCAGAGCAATGAACTTCTCTGTCAAATGGATCAGCAACGGCTACATCCTGTAGATCATAGAACCAATCCCCGATGAAGGAGATTGGATCGCCGTTGCCATCCTCAATGCAATCGGGTCGCATACCAGGGCTGCTAGCATTGTCATAGTAGTGGTACCTGGCATCCATTCCGTAGTCACTCCATGCCCAAAAGCCGATGTGGTAGCTCGGCCCGGCGCCTTCGGAAGAACAGTCCACTTGGCTACGGAAGATGTTGTTCGCGGTTACGTTACCGTTCACCGGTTGGCCTTGGAAATACTGCAGGTACCCCTCTTGCAGAATGAACTGGTCCGCCGCATTGCCTTCGTGGTCACCACAAAGCAGTTGCAAGCCTGGATCAGTCTGCGGTACACCATTATCGGCGCGGTGCCTACCCTCCACTAGCGTACCGATGTTCATGTCCTTGAAGTCGTTGTCGTAGATCCGGTTCGCCTCGAAGGCAGGTCCACTGAACCAGATGCCCACACTGGGCACGTTGCCCCCTTGGTCCGTGAAGGTATTGCGCTCTATGGTGTAGCGTTCGCTCTGGAAGAGTTGGATGCCCACGCTGGCGGTGGAACTTTCGGTAGCACTACCGCGCAGCACGAACTGGTTGTTGGTGATGCGGGCATCGGTGCTGCCAAAGTCCACCACGCCCTGCTCGTTGTCAAAGAAGCCCATGCCATCCACAATGTAGGTCTTCGCAGGATCCGGTACCGAGGCGACCACGCCAGCTGTGAGTCCCGCAAAGGAAGAAGTCGAATATTCACTAAAGCCCGAACAGCGGAACCCGGCATCAAGCGAGAAGATGCCGTAACCTCTTTGTTGCAGATCGAAGAGGTCCTGTGCTGTATTCCGGAAGGTGCTGCGTTCCACGGCGATGCCACTTACATCCCGAAGGTACAATTGGGCGTTGGGGGAGTTGTCCGTGGTCCAGGTATCGGTCGTCTCGAAGACACAATCGGTGAAGTAGCTGATATTGGGCAATTCCACGTCCTGCGCATCGAACCGGTGGTATCCTTCCACGCGCGCCCCTACGATGCAATTCCGGAACGTACAGTCGTACGCTCGCACAGCACCGCCGCCGTAGCTTGGATGGGCGACTCCCGGTGCCACCTCGCGCGCGCACCAAACGCCGGTCCGCGCCCCAGCCACCGTGGACTGGAACAAGCGCAACTGACCTTGGTGGGTATCATCCTGCATCGGGTCATAACGGTCGCCTTCCACACGGATGCCTTTCCACATCGTTTCTGGACAGGTGTTGATGAATGTGCAGTCGAAACAATTGAACTGGGCACCTTCTTCGATCGTGAGCACCGCGTTCGGACCAAAGCGGAATTCAAGGTCGTGTGCAGTAATGAACGCCCCACTCTCAAAGCGCAGTTCGCTTGAGACACGGATAATAGGGTGATCCCTGAACGGGTTGTCGGTGGTGGTCCACGTGGCATTGCCCGCGCCGATGATCTGATCACCGTAGCTCAACATGGCGTTGACCACAGTGCAGCAGGCGTCACCATTTAACATGGCGCTGGTCTGATCGCCAGCATTCTGCTTGGGCAAGAGATTGTAGCGGTCGAATTCCGGGTAGAGTTGTGCAAGTGACCGGTCTTCGCAGAGTGACACACCCGATAGCTCCACCGCCGTCGGAAGCCAACTGGCGGTCTGCGGATCATCCGGACCGACGAGGGCACCTAGGAAATGATCACCCTGAGCAGTCGTCCCAGAAACGTACAATGCTTGACCAGTTCCATCGGGACCTGTTGCAAGTTCCATTTTGGAATCAACAAATGGCAATTGATCCGTCCCGTCAACAAAATGAATGCTCTGGTCGGACCAGTCCCAATAACTCAGATAGTTCGTTACACCATTGGGACCGCTGGTAGAGGCGTACGAATTCAGCATGTATGTACGGTCTCCGCTCGGTGAGAATTCGACCCCACCTATGAACGGGTACCATACCGGATCACCTTGCGCATTCAAGGGAAAGGGTGAAAGAGGAGCGCGATCAACAAGCACCTCGTGCGTCTCCTCCACGATCGGTATACCCGGTTCAGCCAGATCTAGTATCCAAAAATGCATTATGCTCTGAATGTAGTCAACACCTGACTCGAATGTCTGTGTAGGGATGCTCATCGCGACGCGGATCGAAGTGGATGCATTTTGAGCCTCGATCTCTCCTTTCGCTCTGTTCCTAAGATTCCATGTCTCAAAGATCAAATGACTGCCCAAGTATTCGACGGAGCCTGAAAGCACCTCGAAATAGGACAAGGTAAATCCGCTCAGGGCAAGCAGAATGGTGCGATCCGTTGCCTCATTGTGGATCAGCTCAAGTTGCAACTCGCCATTCTCCGCGCCGGGCTGGATGTAGAAGTTATCAGGGATATTCCCATACCCCAGGTTGAACGCGTCAGCGGAATTGCTTGTTGGGGTGATATCACGCTCCAATACGTCCTCAAGATCACACAAAAGACCTTTGCGTCCATCGTTGAAATTCGGATTGGGAACGGTCATGTCCAGTAAGCCAAAATCTAGTTGATGATAGGGAACTTGGCTAGCAAGTGGGAAGTGACGTTGATGGAAAATCTACCAAAGACCACAACGCTCTGGTACCGGGTATGCAATAAGCTCACCCCGGCCTTCATACAACAGGCCATTCGTTCGGTACTGACCGTCCAAGGTGGCATTGAAGTCAAGTGCTGGTGCGATCAAGTACCCTTCCGAGTCGTAAACGCTTCCATCAACAATGAAGAACAATGGGTAGCCATCAGGGTCGATCTGGATGAAGGAAGAGAACTTCACTGGATTCCCTTGATAGGTGTTCGGAACATTGGGATGACTAGGCAGTGGGGTGAAGGCGATGCCTCCTGAAGGTGGATCCATGCGCGCCCATTCATTGCCCACGATCCAGGCAGTTTGAGCTTGGGTAAAGTTGATGAGTACTCCTATTCCGGTACTCCAAGGGTTCAACGGCGCAATGCACAGCGCAACAAGTACGGCTCTGAGGAAGGAAGGTCCGGTTCTCATGGGGTTGGGTTTTGGGTGCAAAAGGGTAGCACAAGGCTATTCGCTTACCCGATCCGGGACCCACGTCTTTTTCACACCCTCCACCCCCGTATTTTTCACAGGTGCGGGATCGGAAGGATCGGTTACCTGCACACCTGCATTCTTGATCGCTATCCGGTTCAGGCACACCGCAACCAACGGCTTGTGGTCGTTCGCCATCGGCGGGGCTCATCCCGCATCCTTGATCCAGCCCGAGCCGGTTGTTCAAACCGGCCATCCCAAGTGCAGGCAATGGCCCTCGATCCCCATGACCTGAGCTTGCGAGAGCACCCTTCCGCCCCTTGACGGCACCCATTCTGCTCCAAAATGAATGTGGTCTGCTCCCAACCATTTGTGGATTGCGTTGGGTCACAAACTGTTCGGCTTGGGTCACATTCATTCCACGGCAAACCACATTAGACCGGCGTAGGGTCTTCGCTGATCGACACCCTTGAGAAATACCTCCGAAGGGTCTCGCTCCGTGTGCTGCTTTTGCGCGTGGCCAAGGAGCGGACCTTGCGGCGCGAAGCAGAAGTGGTGTTCGTGGTCATTCATCAGGTGTGGCGATGAACTTCGTCCTGTTCACTCGGCACGTGAACCGCAGGAAAGATGGTTCCGGATCCGGAACTACCGGACAACACCGCCCCGGCTTGTCATCCCGGTCTACGAACCGGGAGACCGGGGCGGTGTTGTTCGTTTGTGGTGTCACGTGGCCTTGTGCCAACCCTACGGCGTCGGGGGCGGTGGTTCCGGCGCAGGCTCCGGCCCGCCCCGCAGATCCACCACGATCCGCGCATCGGTGTACAACCGGAAGAAGATCGGTTCCGTGATCGCGTACCCCTGCATCAGCGGGTCCATCCGTCGGTGCAGCAGGTCCAACGTGTCCTCCACCAGCAGCGCCATCTCCGCCGTCGCGTTCTTCCGCTCCGTGAGCGCCACCCGCGGCGCCGTGTTCTGCGCGAGGTACGCATCGATCAACGCTTGCAACGCCGTCAACTTCGCGGCATCCACATCGTAGCCCACCAGGTTGGCCAACTCCGCATTCGCGGCATCATGCACACCCTGGCAGCGCTGGGCCACCACGCTATCGCGGTACCGGCGTAGCTCGGAAGGACTGATGTTCATCGCCTCGGCCAGCGCCTCGTTGTTGCTCGCCACGGCGTACGACATCACCTTGCCCGCCACATCCAACGTCAGTTCGATCATCGCCTCCTCCGCGTTCACCTTATCCTTGGCGTGACCCCGGATATCACGCAACTGGATCTCCAGCACATCCTCCAACGACTTGATCTTCCCATCGAACGCGGTCTTCGCCGCTACGATCGCGGCCGTACCCACCCAGATCGTATTGTTCTCGTCCATCGTGCGTTGCACCACATAGAACATCGAAAGCCTGTTTTCTTGGAACTGGTTCATGACACTTCGTTTTCGTTATCCGCGTTCCGTTCCTGGGGTTACCACTCACGCTGAACGCGGTCTGCCTTAACAACGCGATCCCCATGCTGATCATTGTATCCAAGCCCCCCGATCCAAGCAACGGTACCTTTTAACGAAGCAGCGGTACAAGCGTGTAGCGTCGTCCCGCCTGCCGCGTGTAGCCTCTCCATCATTGCGCGCGCAGCGAAGCAACCCCGTCCACCCCGTCCACCCATTCCGCATTTCTGTTACAGCACGGCGTCATTGCGAGCGAAGCGAAGCAACCCCCTCTCCAGCCTGCCCCGGGCCTGACCCGGGGAAGAGGGCCGAGAAGAGGCGCATTTCTCCCCTCTCCTTGGGAGAGGGGCCGGGGGTGAGGCTCTTAACTCAAGCGCTCCTTGCTCCAACCCCAGCACCGTTTGCTCCGGGTTGTGCCCCCTTTGCTCCAACTCGTGCCGCGTCTGTTCCAGGTCAAGCATCGATCGCACCAACTCGAGCGTCGATCGCACGAAGTTGAACCGCTGTTGCACCAACTCAAGCGTCGTTCGCACCAACTCGAGCGCTGATCGCACCAACTCAAGCGTCGTTCGCACCAACTCGCGCGGCGATCGGTCCCGACTCGAGCGGCGTTTGCGCGAAGTGGAGATGCGATCGCACGAGGTCAAGCGTCAATTGTTCCGGGTCGAGCGACGATCGCACAAACTCGAACGGTGTTCGCGCCATGCGAAGCGTCGTTTGCGACATCCCGCAACGCTCACGTGCCATGCGTCGGCCCGAATGCGAGTCGTCAGGAAGAGTTCGCGGCGCGTCCGACCGGTCCGGCTGGATCAACCCCGGCGATGGGGCCTCCTCACCGCACCACCGCCAGCCGTTGCGTGCCCGATGTCGCACCACCTTCCATCCTTACCAGATATACGCCTTCGGGCAAGCCGTCGAGTTCCACCACCGTGCGCGCACCACGCACCGGTTCGCGCAGCACCACTTGTCCGATGGTGTTGCGGAAGACCCATTCGCTCTTCGCAGGGGTATCGGGTCCCGCCAACAGTTCCACGCGATCACGCACCGGGTTCGGCATCATGCTGAAGGTGCTTTGTAGCGGCCCCACCGGCACCACGGTACTGATCACATCGCTGCGCCAAAAGGAGAGGCCGCCCCGGAAATTCCCGACGACCATGTCCAGTTCGCCGTCGCCGGTGTAGTCGTAGAGACAGAGTCCTGTGCGCGCCCCATCGTGGATGTCCATGAAGGTGCTGTCGAGCAGGGTCCATGCGCCATCGATGTTGCCTTCGATATCGCCGTAATGGAAGATCCAGCCGGATTCCGAACCGAGCAGCATCTCGCGTTCGTTCTGGTCATTCCGGAACATGAACGGCACCGAGTGACCGGTGACGTTCCAGTATTCCACGGTGTTCACCTCGCCGAGGTTCTCGTTCACCAAGGACCATACGGGCGCGCTCACCGTGCCGGTGTTGCGGTAGTAGTTCAGGTTGCCGTTGCGTTCCCCGATCACCAGGTCGAGCTTGCCATCCATATCGAGGTCGGTGAAGATGGGCGTGGCGAACTGCCCCACGTCGATCATGGCGCCTTCGCTGTCCAGGATGTTGGCTTGGATCAGTTGGAATTGCGCCACGGGACCTGTGGCGTTGTTGCGGTAGAAGTGCAGTCGCCCTTGCAGATCGCCGATGTACAGGTCCTTGTCACCATCGTTGTCGATGTCGCCGAAGGCCGGGTACATGCTCAAGCCGATGCCGCTGGTGGAGAGGTTGAGGTAATCGTCCGTGATCATGGAAAAGGCCGGTGCGGTGAGGGTGCCGGTATTGCGCAACAGCGCGATCTTCGCGAGGTAGGTGCCACCATTCTGGTAGTAGCCATGGTTGGCCACGAGCAGGTCCATCAGCCCGTCGCCGTTCTCATCAAAGGGCACGGGCATGGCCCCTTCACCGAATTCCAGCATGCGGTCCTGGAAGAGGTTCTGTTGTTGGAACTCGAACACTGGCGCGGCATCGGTCCCTTCGTTGCGGTAGTACCACATGCTGCGGTAGTTCTGAGCCAAATTGCTGGCGTTGGGGCTTGCGATCAGGTCGCGACGCCCGTCCTGGTCCACATCCACGTAGTAGGAACCGGGGAACACGGCGAGGTCGGTGGGGGTATCGTAGGGTGGGAAGAGGGTATCCTCTGCCGCTATGATCGCGCTCAACGCGGTGCCGCCGTTGTGCAGGCCTACCAGGTTGTTGAAGGAGATGTCGCCGAGGAGCATGTCCATCACGCCATCACCGTTCAGGTCCAAGGGCGTTACGGTACTGCCCGCGTGTGCGCGCTCGGGGTCCGTGTCCTCGAGGTCGCGTGATCCATCGCCGTTCGCATCGCCGTCCAGGCCGATCTCCGGGTTGGGCACGTTGAACTGGCAGGGCACATTCAGCGTGACGGAGTTGTTGCTGAAGTTCTCCGCGAAATAGCCCCAGCACTTGTTGCGCACCTCGTAGAGCAGGCTGTCGCAGGTGCCGTAGGTCTCCATGCTCAGGTTCTTGTGGTATTCCACATAGCTGCCCAGCAGGCTGAAGGTGAGGATGTCCAGATCGCCGTCGTTGTCGACATCCGCGATGCCGGGCACATCCACTTGGGAGATGAAGAGGTTCGCGATGCTCCCGGCTCCGGAGGGCGCCACGTAGTTCGAGTTCACCCGGTACTTGATCATCTGGAAGGCCGGACCGCTGGCATCGCTGATGTTCTTGAAGACCGAGAAGCCCGCTTGTGAATACGTGAAGATGTCCTCCTTGCCATCGCAGTCGTAATCGCGCAAGAGCGCCCAATCGTGCAACTGATCGAAGGGCGGGATCGCATCGTAGTCGCGCGTCACCCGGTACGCCGCGGTGCCCGTGCCCGCGGTGCGCAGCAGGATCACCGGTTTGTTGCCGGAGATGTATGACTTGTCGAAGAGGAAGAGATCCTTCAGGCCGTCGCCGTTCAGGTCCACTTGGCCCACTTGGACGAAGTTCAAGCCGCCGGCCCAGGCCAGATCCAAGGTGTTCCCTTGGTACTGCACCGGGATGTTGGGATCGAAGTGGAGTTCGAGCTGGCTGTATGCGGGAACCGTGAGCAGCGCAACAGCAAGCGGTAAAATGGAGCGAATGAGGATCATGGGATGAATGCCACAGGCGTAATGTGGACGCGTCAAAGTTCGACTACGTTGCCGCATTCCCGGGCCAACGATCGTCATCATTCTTCACGGGTCCGCATGTACGCCAAAAGCGCCTTGGTAAGAGCCGGTTGCGCCATCCTTTCCGCCGTAGTTGAACAAACCTATATTTGCCGCCTCTTTTAAGAAACCCCCCACTTCGGTCATGCAGAATAGAGGCGCGCTATGGATCTTCACCATCCTGTTGGCGCTTGCGTGCGCGTACCAGTTGTCCTTCTCCTTCTTCACCTCCCGCGTGGAAGGGAAAGCCAGGACCGTAGGAGCTTTCCAAGCGGATTCCGTGATCGCGGCTTCAACGGATAAGACGCTCGAGCGCGGCCCGTTGCTCGTGAAATTCGAGAACGATTACCTCCGTGCGCACGGCGAAGAGCGCATCTACCCCGTGCTCGGTTACACCTACCGCGAGTGCAAGGAGAAGGAGATCAACCTGGGTCTTGACCTGAAGGGCGGCATGGCCGTGACCTTGGAGGTGAGCATCCCGGACCTGGTGGCCAACCTGAGCGAGAACAACACGGATCCGGCCTTCACCACCGCCATGGCGAACGCGCGCAAGGCGCAGTTGGCGAGCAGCGACGATTTCATCACGCTCTTCGCGCAGGAGTATGCCAAGGTCCCGAACCGCCCGCCGCTCTCGGCCATCTTCTACTCGCCGGACCGTCAGACCATCTTCGATCGTGAAGGGAATGACGAGGACTACATCAAGGCCTTGCGCAAAGAAGCCGAAACGGCGCTGAACAACACGGAGCGGATCCTGCGTACCCGTATCGACAAGTTCGGCGTGGCACAGCCCGGTATCCAGAAGCAGCAGTTCAGCGGCCGGATCCAGATCGAATTGCCGGGTGTGAAGGACAAAGAGCGCGTGCGCCGCGTACTGCAGAGCACCGCCAACCTGGAGTTCTGGGAAACGCTGGACAACACGGACATCGGCCCGATCCTCGACCAGGTGAACCAGCCCCTGAGCCAGCTTCTCTACCCGGAGCTGAACAAGAAGGACAGCAGTGCGGTGGATTCCCTCGGCAACCCGATCGATACGGCGACGGCCACCGCTGCGGTGGTGGATAGCACGAAGAAGGACAGCTTGGTAACCGACGACTCCACGGCGGCACCGGTGGATACCGCCCTGATGCGTGCCGAAGCATCGAAGCGTGCGCCGCTCGCCAGCAAGTTGATGCTGATGGTGGGCCAACGCGGTTGGTCGCGTGGACCCATGGTGGGCCAGGCCGACCTGAAGGATACTGCAGAGGTGAAGCGACTATTGGCCATGGAAGCGGTTACCAGCGCCTTGCCAGCGGATCTTCGGTTGGCGTGGGGTTCGAAGCCGCAAGCCGTACCATTGAATAACGGCACCACCGGGCAGATGCTCTCGTTGTATGCCCTCAAGATCCCGCGTGACGGTAAGCCGCGCTTGGATGGTAGTTCGATCAGCAGCGCCTCACAGGATTTCGATATGAAGGGATCCGTGGAAGTGCGCATGAGCATGAATCCGGAGGGCGCCCAGATCTGGGCCCTGATGACCGCGGAGAACGTGGGACGCTCGGTGGCGATCGTGCTTGATGGCCTCGTGTACAGTGCTCCGGAAGTGCGCTCGGAGATCCGCGGCGGCAACTCCAGCATCGAGATGGGTTCCGGCAACATCAACAAGCAGATCCAGGAAGCGGATGACCTCGCCAACATCCTGAAGGCGGGTGCGTTGCCTGCCCCGGCCCGGATCATCGACGAGACCATCGTCGGACCATCGTTGGGTGAGGAGAACATCAGCACCGGCCTGAACTCCTTCGTGATCGCGCTGATCCTGGTGCTGGTCTACATGGCTCTGTACTACGCACGTGCGGGTTGGGTCGCGGATCTCGCGTTGATCGTGAACCTGTTCGTACTGATCGGTTCACTCGCATCCCTGCAAGCGGCGTTGACGCTGCCCGGCATCGCGGGTATCGTGCTCACCATGGGTATGGCCGTGGATGCGAACGTGCTGATCTACGAACGTGTGCGCGAGGAATTGCGCCACGGCAAGATGATGAAGTCGGCGCTCGACCTCGGGTACAAGGGTGCGCTCTCGGCGATCATTGATGGCAACGTGACCACCATGATCATCGCGGTGGTGCTGCTCATCTTCGGCAGCGGTCCCATCCAGGGCTTCGCCGTTACGCTGGGCTTGGGCATCCTCACTTCGCTCTTCACCGCACTCTTCCTCTCGCGTCTGATCACCAGTGCGCGGGTGGACAAGGGCAAGTCGTTCGCGGTGTGGAACAACTGGAGCAAGAACATCTTCGTGAATGCCAAGTATGACTTCATGGGCAAGCGGAAGTACTTCTACATCTTCAGCGGATTGCTCATCACAGCGGGCATTGTCTCCATGTTCACCAACGGCTTCAACTGGGGTGTCGATTTCACCGGTGGTCGCACCTACGTCGTGAAGTTCACCGATGATGTGAACGTGGCGAAGGTCCGCGCCGCGCTTGATGATCGCTTCGTGGACGATGCCGGGATCAAGAGCACGGTGAATGTGAAGACCTATGGCAGCGATCGGCAGTTGAAGGTCACCACGAACTACTTGATCAATCAAGCCGACACCGCTGCGGATAACAAAGTGGATGCACGCCTTCGCGAAGGACTGGCCACGATCGGTGTGAGCTATGAGGTCGGCGAATCCCGCAAGGTGGACCCGACCATCAGTGACGACATCAAGGGCAACGCCATCACCTCCTTGACCATTTCGCTGATCCTGATCTTCCTCTACATCGCCGTGCGTTTCCGTAACTGGCAATTCGGTCTGGGCGGTTTGCTGTCCTTGGTCCACGACGCGTTGGTGGTGCTCGGCTTGTACTCACTGCTGTACAAGGTGCTTCCCATTTCGCTGGAGATCGATGAGGCCTTCATCGCCGCGATCCTCACCGTGATCGGCTATTCCATCAACGATACCGTGATCGTCTTCGACCGGATCCGCGAGTACATGCGCGACCACAAGCGCGATGCCTACCCGGTGGTCATCAACAAGGCCATCAACTCCACCTTGGGCCGTACCATGAACACCTCGTTGACCACCTTGCTGGTGCTGGTGATCATCTTCATCTTCGGCGGGGTGTCCATCAAGGCCTTCGTCTTCGCGTTGCTGATCGGTATCGGTGTGGGTACCTACTCCTCGGTGTTCGTAGCCAGTTCCATCGTGGCCGATCTGCTCAAGCGCAAGGACGCAACACAGAACTGAGAAGACCTCTTCCTTGATCCTTTTGGAAGTCCCGCCGCTGGTGGGACTTCCTACTTTCGGCCCGGATGATCGCACTCCTCTTCGATATCAGCGGTGGTGAACTCTTGGTGGTCCTGGTCTTCATCCTGATCTTCTTCGGCGCGAAGGGGATCCCGGACATCGCCCGGGGTATGGGTCGTTTCATGCGGCAGGTGCGCGAGGCAAGCAACGAGGTGCAGCGCGAGATCCACAAAGGCGCCAACGAGATCCGCCGGACCACCGAGGAGCATTAGCGTTAATTCCTATCAGCCGTGGAGGAAACCCCTCCGCCCCACACTACCGCGCCCAAGCCTTCGGAACCTGCGGCCAAGCAGGAGGGAGAAGAGGCCTGACCAAGCTTCCTTTCGAGACCACCCGAAGAGGTGCGCACTCCGGTTCGCGTAGCGTTTCCGCACCGTCTCTCACGAGGAGGCTATCGTTCACCATCCACCGAGATCATTGCCTAATGCCCCTGCCTACTGCCCCTGCCTACTGCTCCTGCCCCTGCTAACTGCCCCTTTCTTCACGACCCCCCCGCTATTCACACCTTGTTCGCAAAGAATTCCACTCTTTCTAGACCCCACCCCCTCTTTCAAATACCTTAGGCGCCGAAAACAACCCTTTTCCGATGCCTACCCCCCATTTGCGCGCAAAAGCCCTGTCCGATGTCCTCGATCGCCGGTCCCGGCCCACTGAAATGCCCAGCGCCCGCATCAGCGAGTTCTTCGGCAGCAACGTATTCAATGAGGAGTCCATGCGGATGTTCCTCACCGAGGATGCCTACCTCTCGGTGATGCAAGCGATCCATGAAGGCTCGCGCATCGATCGGAAATTGGCGGACCAAGTGGCCAGCGGAATGAAGGAGTGGGCGGCCAGCAAAGGGGCCACGCATTACACCCACTGGTTCCAGCCGCTCACGGGAACCAGCGCCGAAAAGCACGACGCGTTCTTCGAACCGATCAACGGTGGCCGCAGCATCGAACGCTTCGATGGTGGGATGCTCGTGCAGCAGGAGCCCGATGCAAGCAGCTTCCCGAGCGGCGGGATCCGCAACACCTTCGAAGCACGCGGCTACAGCGCGTGGGACCCGAGCAGCCCGGCCTTCATCATCGGCCGCACGCTCTGCATTCCGACGATCTTCATCAGCTACACCGGCGATGCGCTGGATTACAAGATGCCATTGCTCCGCGCCATCAAGGCGGTGGATGAAGCCGCGACGGCCGTTTGCAAGTACTTCGACAAGGACGTGAAGAAGGTGACCTGCACCCTCGGCTGGGAGCAGGAGTATTTCCTCATTGACGAAGCGCTGTACTACGCGCGTCCGGATATCATGATGTCCGGTCGTGCCCTCTTCGGCCACGGCCCGGCCAAGGGCCAGCAGCTGGAGGACCACTACTTCGGCAGCATTCCCGAACGCGCCCGCGATTTCATGCGCGATTTCGAAACCGAAGCCTTGAAGCTGGGCATCCCGGTGAAGACGCGCCACAACGAGGTCGCGCCGAACCAGTTCGAATGCGCACCGGTCTTCGAGGAGCTCAACCTCGCGGTGGATCACAACATGCTCCTGATGGATGTGATGGAGAAGACCGCGCGCAAACACCAGTTCCGCGTGTTGCTCCACGAGAAGCCCTACGCAGGTGTGAATGGCAGCGGCAAGCACAACAACTGGAGCCTCGCCACCGATACCGGTAAGAACCTGCTGCGCCCTGCGAAGACACCGAAGGAGAACATGCTCTTCCTCGCCTTCTTCGTCAACACGATCAAGGCCATCCACAGCCACGCCGATGTGCTGCGCGCCAGCATCGCCAGCGCCAACAACGATCACCGCTTGGGTGCGAACGAAGCGCCACCCGCCATCATCAGTGTCTTCATCGGGGACTACCTCACCAAGTTGCTGGACGGGCTGGAGCAGAATATCAAAGGGGCGATGACGCCCACGAGCAAGACCGAGTTGAAGATGGACATCGGCCGGATCCCGCAGGTGATGTTGGACAACACGGATAGGAACCGCACCAGCCCTTTCGCATTCACGGGGAACAAGTTCGAGTTCCGCGCGGTGGGGAGCAGCGCCAACTGCGCGGCGTCCATGACCGTGCTGAACACCATCGTGGCGAACCAATTGCGCGAGTTCAAGAAGACCGTGGATGCGTTGATCAAGAAGGGAACCAAGAAGGATGAAGCCATCCTGCGCGTGATCCGGGAACTGATCGTGGAAAGCAAAGCCATCCGGTTCGAGGGCAATGGCTACGGTGATGCGTGGAAGAAGGAGGCCGCCAAGCGTGGGTTGAGCAACATCCAGGACACCCCGCGTGCGTTGGATGTCTGGAGCCGACCGGAGACCAAGAAGCTCTTTGCGGACATGGGGGTGTTGAGCGACCGGGAACTGGCTGCCCGCCACGAGATCGAACTGCACAGCTATGTGCTGAAGATCCAGATCGAAAGCCGGGTTGCCGGGGACCTGGCCCAGAACCACATCATACCCACGGCCATCTCGTACCAGAACCGCTTGATCGAGAACGTGATCGGACTACGCGAGGTCCTTGGTGCGGAAAAGGCGAAGAAGGCCACGACCACCCAGGTCGGGCTTATCGAGGAGATCAGCGAGCATATTGCCCGGATCATGACCTTGGTGAACGAGATGATCGAGGCGCGGAAGAAGGCCAATACCATTGAAGAGGGGCGGGCCAAGGCCATCGCGTATTGCGACGATGTGAAGCCTTTCCTAGACAAGATCCGGTACCACGCGGACAAGCTCGAACTGCTGGTGGACGATGAGTTGTGGCCCTTGCCGAAGATGCGCGAGTTGCTCTTCACCCGTTGATCGGGCAGCATTGGAGCTACGGATCGGGCCTTCCGGACGGAGCGTTCGGTCCTTTTCAAAAGGGCATTCCGCCATTGGGGGGATCCGCATATCTTCGCCGCGACCGCATCCGGAATCACAGAACTTATCCCGATGACCATTAGGAAGATCCTCGTTTGTCTATCCGCACTCTTTCTGTCCTCCACCATGGTCCTTGCCCAAGGAGGGCGGTTGGCCGATGAGGCGGATGATGCCTTCACGAAAGGCTTCTACTTCAACGCCATCGAACTATACAAGAAGGCGTACACCGTGGAGAAGAAGGCCCCGGTGAAGGCGGAACTGATCTTCAAGGTGGCGGAGAGCTACCGGATGATCGGCGATGTGGCCCAAGCCCAAGTATGGTATGAGAAGGCCAACAAGGCCCAGTACACCGATCCGATCACCTATTACTGGATCGGCCAGATGCAGAAGCAACAGGGCCTCTATGCCGAGGCCATCGCCAGCTACAACAAATACAAGGAGAAGAAGAGCAACGACCCACGGGCCGATGCCGGTATCGCCGCCTGCCAAATGGCGCAGAAGTGGAAGGACAGTCCTACCCGCTACAGCGTTGATCCTGAAGTGTTGCTCAACACCCCGCAATACGATTACAGCCCTGCCTTCTCCGACAAGAAGAACGAGTCCGTGGTCTTCTCCAGCACCCGTCCTGCAGCCTCCGGTTCCAGCACGGACCTGATCATTGGCGAAGCATTCGCTGATCTGTTCGCTTCCTCGCGTGATCGTCTCGGCAAGTGGAGCGAGCCCGTGAAACTGCCCATCGAGATCAACAGCGAGGGCAACGAGGCCACCCCGATCTTCAACGCCAAGCGGACCCTGATGTACTTCACCCGCTGCCCTGCGGAGAAGAAGAAGGTCTTCGGTTGCGACATCTGGGTGAGCAAGAAGGTCGGTAACAACTTCGCCGCGCCGGTGATGTTGAAGTTGAAGCTGGCCACGGTGAAGGAGGACACGCTCACTGCGGGTCACCCAGCCCTTTCCGCAGATGACGATATGCTCGTCTTCGCCACCAATTCACCCTATCCGGGTCACAAGGGCGGCAAGGACCTGTACATGGTGAAGTTGGATCGCGAAGGCATGCCGGCCGGAACTCCGGTGAACCTCGGCGCCGAAGTGAACACGGCGAAGGACGACATGTTCCCCTTCCTCCGTTATGACGGCAGCTTTTACTATTCCTCCAACGGCATGCAGGGCATGGGCGGCATGGACATCTACCATGCGGAGAAGACCGGCGAAGGAACCTGGGGCCACGTGGAGAACATGAAATCACCCTTGAACAGCGCCTCGGATGATCTGGGTATCACCTTCGATGGGGAGAATGACCGCGGCTTCTTCACCACAAATCGCCCTGGTGGCAAAGGCCAGCATGATATCTGGCGCTTCTACATGCCTGATCTTGAGTTCGCGCTCCAAGGCAATGTGTACGATAAAGTGTCCGGACAACCGATCGTAGGTGCGAAGATCACGGCGGTCGGAACCAACGGCAGCAACTTCAGCGCCCTCACGGATGATAACGGCGGCTTCGCCTTCATCGAGAACGGCAAGGACCGCTACATCAAGGAGGAGACCAGCTACAGCATCCTCGTAGAGAAGGAAGGCTACCTCGTGGTGAAGGACCAGATCACGACCGTGGGCCTCACGGAGAGCACCACCTTCGTGAAGGAGTACTTCCTACAGCCGCATAACAGGGTCATCGTTCTGCCAAGGATCGAGTACGACGTGGACCAATTCTTCCTCCGGCCGGAATCCAAGGACAGCTTGGAGACGCTGTACCAGACGCTGGTGGACAACCCGAACATCGTGATCGAGCTGCGCTCGCACACCGATGCACGCCCGACGCGCAAGTACAAAGGCGGTAACCTGGAACTTTCCCAGAAGCGCGCGCAGAGCTGCGTGAACTACCTCGTGGAGAAGGGGATCGACCCTGCCCGCATGGTCGCGGTCGGTCGTGGTCCGGATGAGCCGATGGTGACGATGGATGTGATCAAGAAGATGGCCACGAACGAGGAGAAGGAAGCTGCGCACCAGCAGAACCGCCGTACCGACTTCAAAGTGTTGCGCACGGACTTCGTACCCGGAACGGGCAGCACGCCTCCGCCTCCTGCTCCGAACAATTAGCGTGATAACCAAAGAGAAGAGCATCCGCCGTCCGGTGGATGCTCTTCTTGTTTCCAGCCATGAGCAATAGCCGATACGAGCAGCGTGGTGTCTCCTCCAGCAAGGAGGATGTACACAAAGCGATCGCCTCGTTGGACAAAGGACTTTTCCCGAAGGCGTTCTGTAAAGTCGTGGAGGATTCGCTGACCGGGAGCCCGGAGCATTGCATCGTCATGCACGCCGATGGCGCAGGAACCAAGACTTCGCTCGCTTACGCCTATTGGAAGCAGACCGGTGACCTCAGCGTGTGGCACGGTATCGCGCAGGATGCGATCGTCATGAACCTCGACGACCTCTTGTGTGTGGGTGCCACGGATGGCATCCTGCTCAGCAGCACGATCGGCCGCAATAAACGCCTCATTCCGGGTGAAGTGATCAGTGCCATCATCGAAGGCACTGAAGCGTTCCTGGAGAAGATGCGCGGGCTTGGTGTCGGGATCAGCAGCACAGGTGGCGAAACAGCCGACGTTGGCGATCTCGTGCGCACGGTGATCGTGGACAGCACCGTGGTGTGCCGCATGAAACGGAGCGATGTGATCGACAACGCGCGGATCCAAGCAGGGGATGTGATCGTGGCGTTGGCCAGCGACGGACAAGCCACCTACGAGGACAACTACAATGCGGGTATGGGGAGCAACGGCCTCACCAGCGCGCGGCACGATATCTTCGCGAAGGAGCTGGCGAAGGCATTTCCGGAGACCTATGATCCGGCAACGCCGGAACATCTCGTGTACAGCGGACAAGCGCGCTTGACCGATCCGCTGGAAGGCACACCGCTCGACTTCGGCAAGGCCGTGCTTTCACCCACACGCACTTATGCACCGGTCGTTCAGCAAGTGCTGAAGACCATGCGTAACGAGATCCACGGCATGGTGCATTGCAGTGGTGGTGCCCAGACCAAGGTGCTGCACTTCATTGAAGGCTTGCGCGTGATCAAGGATGATCTCTTTCCGACGCCCGCGCTCTTCGCCGCCATCCAAAAGATGAGCGGAACGGATCCCAAGGAGATGTACAAGGTCTTCAACATGGGGCACCGCATGGAGTTCTATGTTCCGCAAGCCCGAGCAGCGGAGATCATCGCGATCTCCAATTCCTTCGGTATCGATGCCAAGGTCATTGGCCGCGCCGAAACCGCCCCCACGAAAGAAGTGGTCCTCACCAGCCCCCACGGCACCTTCACATACCAATAGCGGCATTTCTCTGCGCCTTCGCGTCTCTGCGGCTTCTTCCCCATGTCAGACCTCCTCTCCAAACTTTCCTCCCTCCACGACCGTCGCGAGGAGATCGGCAAGCAACTCGCTGACCCCAGCGTGATCGCCGACCAGAAGCGCTTCGTGGAGCTCAATCGCAGCTACCGCGATCTCGAGCCTATCGATGAAGCCTTCTTCCGTTTCAAACGCCTGCACGATGATCTCTCCGGCGCCGAGCGTATGATCCGCACAGAGAAGGACAGCGACATGCTCGAAATGGCGCGTGCCGAACGCGACGAGATGCGCACGGCGATCGAAGCGATGGAGGAGGAGGTGCGCATGATGCTTGTGCCCAAGGACCCGAACGATGCGCGGAACTGCACGGTGGAGATCCGCGCGGGTACTGGTGGCGATGAAGCAAGTCTTTTCGCGGGCGACCTCTACCGCATGTACCGGGTTACTGCGAAGGCCGCGGCTGGAAGATTGAAGTGGCCGATGTGAGCGAAGGCACGGTGGGCGGTTACAAAGAGGTTGTCTTCAATGTGATCGGGGATGGTGTCTACGGCGTGCTGAAATTCGAGGCCGGTGTACACCGTGTGCAACGTGTACCAAGTACGGAGGCGAGTGGTCGGATCCATACCAGTGCCGCCACGGTGAACGTACTACCCGAGGCCGAAGAGACCGACGTGGAGATCAAGGACAGCGATGTGAAGATGGAGACCGCACGAAGCGGTGGCGCGGGCGGACAGAACGTGAACAAGGTGGAAACCAAGGTGCGGCTCACCCACATTCCAACAGGTGTTGTGGTGATGTGCCAGACCGAGCGCAGCCAGTTGGGCAATCGCATGAAAGCGATGACGATGCTGCGCACCAAACTCTATGAGGAGAAGGTGCGCCAAGTGGAAGCCGCTGTGGCCGCGCACCGCAAGAGCCAAGTGAGTAGCGGAGACCGCAGCGCCAAGATCCGCACCTACAACTTCCCGCAGAGCCGCGTCACCGATCACCGCATCGAACTCACGGTCCACAACCTGCCCGAGATCCTTAACGGCGATCTGCAGGACGTGATCGATGCGCTGCAGCTCGCGGAACGCACCGAGAAGCTGAAGGCGGAAGCTGGCCTTTGAGCCGCACCGCGATCGATCGACCTAGCGGCGGGACAGCATTCCTTTGTGTCCTTCGTGCCCTTTGCGGTAAGTATTCTTGATCTTCGCGCCCGATGACCCGTGTCCAACTCATCAACCTCATCCGCCGCAAGAAGAGTCTGCTCTGTGTCGGCCTGGACACTGAGGTACACCTCGTACCCGAGCACTTCAAGCTGGAGAGCCATCCGGTGCGCGCTTTCAACGAAGCCATCGTGGAAGTGACGCACGATCTTGCCGTGGCGTACAAGTTGAACCTCGCGTTCTATGAAGCACTGGGCGATCAAGGCTGGCTCGATCTCGAAGCGACCATCGCGTACATCCGTACCAAGGGCGATTGCTTCATCATCGCTGATGCGAAACGAGGTGACATCGGCAACACGGCGCGTAAGTATGCTGAGGCGTTCTTCGATAAGCTCGGCGTGGATGCCGTCACGCTCTCGCCTTACATGGGGAAGGACAGTATCGAACCTTTCCTCCACCAACCGGGGAAATGGGCTATCGTCCTCGGAATCACGAGCAACGCAGGCGCCGATGATTTCCAATTCCTCGATACCGGTAACGGCAAGCGGCTCTTCGAAGTGGTGATGGAACGTACTAGTGAATGGGGAACAGCGGAGGAACTCATGTTCGTCACTGGGGCTACGCGTCCGGAGATCCTCGCACAAGCGCGCGCGATCGCGCCGGAGCACTTCTTCCTCGTACCCGGGGTTGGCGCGCAAGGCGGTGATCTGAACGCGGTGCTTGATGCAGGGTTGACCAAGGACGGCGGTTTGCTCATCAACAGCAGCAGAGGAGTGCTCTTCGCCGGGAAAGGAGAGGAGGCGATCCCCCAAGCGCGCAAGGCAGCGCAGGAACTTCAGCGCGCGATGGAGCGGAAGCTGCGGGAGCGCGGCGTGCTTTAGAGGAAGAGGTCTCACGCGGAGGCGCGGAGGACGCGGAGAGGTCGCTCGGGTCCGTTCCATATTGATGATCGCAAGAATGTGCATTCGCTCGCGGTAGCGAGCGTATCTGCGAAATCTGTGGATGCATTGTGTTCCTCCGCGACCCCCGCGCCTCCGCGTGAGGCTCCTACCTTCACCTGCGTGCAAACCACCTCCGCACATTCCATCCTCTTGGATCCCGCCTTCCCCTACGGCGAGGACCTCCTGCAATACATCTGGGAGAACCGCATGTTCGAGCAACACGCCTTGCGCACCACCGATGGCCGCGAGGTGGAAGTGGTGAAACCGGGAAGGATCCAACCGGACAGCGGCCCCGATCTCGTGGATGCCCAAGTGCGCATCGATGGACAGCTGTGGGCGGGCACCGTGGAAGTACACACCCGAAGCAGCGAATGGAACGCGCACGGACATGGCTATGACGCCGCCTACGAGAACGTAGTGCTTCATGTCGTCTACGAGCATGACGCGGACGTACGAACGATGAACGGACATGTCCTGCCGACGGTGGAATTGTTCCCGCGCATTTCCACGGACAGCATCGCGCTCTATTTGTCCTTGATGCGCGGGAAAGGCTTTGTGCCGTGCGCATCGCAATTGGATCGTGTGGATCATGCGCGCATCAGCCCGTGGCTGGAGCGTGTGTTGGTCGAGCGTTTGGAGCGGAAGGCACTGGAGGTCGAGGCACTCTACCGGAAGCTCAACAACGATCCATCTGAGACCATCTATCATCTGCTCGCGAAGTCCTTTGGTTTGAAGGTGAATGCGGAACCATTCAGCATGCTCGCACACGTGTTGCCATTGCGTGTGGTGTTGAAGTACCGCGATGATGCAGTGCGCACCGAAGCCTTGCTCTTTGGCCAAGCCGGACTGCTTCAAGTGGACTTCGTGGATGAGTACCCGCGCCAATTGCAACAAGAGCACAACGTGCTCGCACACCTCCATGGCCTGCGTCCTGCTCCGGTGGCTGCGTGGAAGTTCGCGCGTATGCGTCCGGTGAATTTCCCGACCATCCGCATCGCGCAGTTCGCGCAAGTGCTCATGCGTTGCGATGGCGACTTCTCGGCATTGATCGGCACCGACAATGTGAATGAACTGCTCGACCTGCTTGATGTGGAGGCCAGTGCCTATTGGACGGATCACTACCGCTTCGACACGCCGAGCGCTCCTCGCTCCAAACGACTGGGAAGGGCAGGCGCCGAACACATCCTCATCAACGCTGTCGTTCCCACGCTCTTTGCATTGGGTCGGATCCAGGGTCGACCGGACTACAGCGACCGCGCCTTGGGCCTGTTGGAGCAATTGCCTGCTGAGAAGAACACACTGATCACCGGCTGGAACGCGCTGGGTCTGAAGGCAGATACCGCCGCGCGCGGCCAAGCGCTCATCGAGTTGAAGAACGAATACTGCGGGAAACGTCGCTGTCTATCTTGCGGCATCGGCAACCAATTGCTGCGGAGCACCGTCAAATAGGTCGAAGAATCCGGCCGCTAAGGCGCCAAGTCGCAAAGAAGATAATGAGAAGAGATACCCGGGTCAACGTTACTCTGCGCCTTTGCGCCTCTGCGGCAAACCTGACCCGATCATGATCGCCTCCATCAAGACCTGGTTCGAGAAGCAAGCGTTCGGCGTATGCGAATGGTGGGCGGGCAAGCTCAACATCAAGACCGAGCAGGTCCGCCTCAGCTTCATCTACCTGAGCTTCATCACGGCCGGGGTACACTTGGTGTTCTACCTCATCATGGCCTTTGTCCTCCAGCACAAGGAGCGGATCAAGCATCCGTTCAAGAAGAGGAGCACGGTGTGGGACTTGTGATCAGGCCACGGATGGCCCGTTCGCACTAAGTGGCACAAGGAGCGCTTCAACTCCGCTGCAACACCACCTTCCCGCTCAACCACGCCTTGCCGTACGGATAGCGGATCAGGTAGATGCCGGTCGCGTACGCGCTCAGGTCGATCCGCATCGGGAGGTCCGCCTTCACGCCTTTCACCAGTTGCAACAACTTCCCGCTGAGGTCGGTCACGTACAGTTCGGGGATGTCCACATCCGCCGTGATGTGTACGATCCCGGTCGTCGGGTTGGGGTAGTAGCTCCAGCGGATCGATACAGAGTCCGTTGGCAGCCCGGTGGATTCGTTGATGGGTCCTGAGGCGGTGGTGTCCGTCCGTTGTGCGGTGAGCGGATCCACCACCAGCGAGTCGGGGTAGCCGAGTTCCAGTTCGGGGATCCGTTGGTCGCAGCCCGGCATGTAGGTGTAGCTCTTCAGCACGCGCACCAGCAGGTCGTTCAAGGACTCCACGTCGTAGTGGTCCGTGGTGGGTTCAATGTGGTCGTTGCCCACGCCGCTGTGGTTGGTGAGGAAGGTGTAGGTGCCGTTGGTGCCCAAGGCCAGCGTGCGCATCAGGTACTCGGTGGCTTTGTCCGTTCCGCTGGCGGTGATGGGTATGATGCGAATGCCTTTGTCCGCCGCCTGCCGGGTAAGACGCTGCATTTTCTGCTGGATCTCCGGCGTGATGTGCGGACCGGCATCAAGGATCAGCAGGATGATCCGCGCACGGGCATCCGCGCTCCACGACAGGTGGTTGATCGCCGAATCCAAGGCCACCTCCACCGCTTCCGGGGTATCACCGCCGCCTTCGGCCGCTTGGTCGGAAATGAAGTTGACCGATGCGGAGAGCACGCGGCTGAAATCCATGCTCCGGGTGGTGTACTCCTCTTCACTTCCAATGTCCCGGTAGAACACGTTCGCGAAGCGGAAGTTGAGCTGGTCGCTGATCCGCTTGGAGCGGAAGATGATGTCGTTCATTTCAGCCGTCAGGAAATTGAGTTCATCCTGCATGGACCCGGTGGCGTCCACCACGAAGGCCACATCCACGTTGTCGCTCGGCCCGCAGGGAGCATCGAGCACCAGGTGGTTCACCGCTTGTTCGAAAGGCATTACCTGATCGATCCGTGTGGTGCGGCCTTGGTATTCCACATCCATCATCAACCGGCCGCCCGGTTTTTCGGCCTTCGCATCCAAGGTGGACCAGAGTTCCGCTTTCCCGGTGTTGTCCGTGCGTGCGCTGAAGAGCACCGTGCCGTCCTTCCGTTTCAAGCGGACCACGGCATCGGCGATCGGCAGCCCGCGTTGGGTCTGCAGATCCAGCGTGTACCGGCCGGTCGGTGCGATCGCCCAAAGGTCTTTCAAGGCTCCCAAGGTGTTCTCGGCGATGTCCTGCCAGAGGGTCCACTTCGCGAAGTCGTTGACCTCACCGGCAGTGAGCACGCCGTAGCCGACCTCCTTCTCCACCACGCGCCGGGGATCCGCCGCGAAGAAGCCCGTGGCCGGTTCCCCCGGTGAAGGCATGTCCATGTCCAAGTACACCTTGGAAACAGGTGTCGCGAACGTGGACCTGCCCGTGGGCTTATCATGCGCCCTAGCGATCCCCGACCCCATGGCTTCGCTCCTTTCCCGCCGTGGCTTCCGCGCATCCTCCTTCACCGAGAAATCGACCTTTTCATCGGCTCTCACATGGACCATTTTCGTTTCGGACTCAAATCCATCGTAGTGGACCACGCAACGGTAGGCCCCGGTGTCCAAGCGCACATTGAAGTTGCCATCCCGATCGGTGAGCACGGAGGCGATCAGTTCATCGCCGCGGTAGATGTCCACGTTGCCGTAGCCCAGGGCGCTCCGCGAAGTGCGCTCGTTCAGGTTGCCGCTGATGGATTGCGCGTGGGTCGCGAGGGTGGTGCAGAAGAGGAGGGTGGCGAGGATCGGTGATCGCATGGTCCGGGTGTGGAAGTGATGCGTACTTCTACACGCGAGTGGGGAATAGGTTCGATCGGTGCGTTGGATCCGGATGGAACTTCCCCGGTCCTTCCGCATCTTCGTCGCGTGCGCATCCTCATCACCGGTAGCAATGGTCTTCTCGGCCAGAAGCTGATCACCGCGTTGCGGAAGGATCCCGCAGTGGAATTGATCGCTACTTCGCGGGGCGCTGATCGGACTCCGCAGGCGCTTGGCGATCGGTACCGCGCCATGGACATCACAGTCCAGGTCGAAGTGGACACGGTCTTCGATAGCGTGAAGCCCGAGGTGGTGATCCACACCGCCGCGATGACCCATGTGGATGCCTGCGAACTGGACCCGGTCGCGTGCAAACTGCAGAACGTGACCGCGACGGAGCATCTCGTGAACGCCGCGAAGCGACACAACAGCCACTTCATCTTCCTCAGCACCGACTTCATCTTCGACGGCGAGAACGGACCGTACCGCGAAGAGGATGAAGCTGCGCCGCTGAGCATCTACGGCCACAGCAAGTTGGAAGGCGAACGCTTGGTGTTGAACGCGGGACTGGCGAAGTGGGCCATCGCGCGCACCATCATCGTCTATGGCATCGCCGAAGGATTGAGTCGAAGCAATGTGGTCCTCTGGGCGAAAAGCGCCTTGGAGAAAGGCCAGCCGATCAAGGTGGTGGACGATCAATGGCGCATGCCCACCCTGGCCGAAGATCTCGCCGATGGATGCATCCGCATCGCGAAGCGAGGTGCCACGGGCATCTTCAACCTCAGCGGTCCCGATGACATGAGCATCCTGGAACTGGTGACGCGCGTCGGGGCGTTCTTCAAGTTGGATACCTCCGTGGTATCACCGGTGAAGAGCGATTCGTTGGGTCAACCGGCCAAACGCCCGCCAAGGACCGGTTTCGTGCTGGACAAGGCCCGTCGCGAGTTGGGATACGCGCCGAAAGGATTCGAGGAAGGGCTTGCCGTCCTGAGCGGTCAGTTGGCGAAATGAGTTGGATCGTTCGGGGGATCGTGCGCCCGGCTATCTTTCGTCATGGCCAAGCCGACGGACCGCCAACGGGAGCACGCGGACTTCGCGCGTCGGCCATTCAAGGAACAGTTCAAGGATCTCTTCGCACTACACGCCGGTGAACGTCGCGGCACCGTCGCCCTCATGATCCTCTTCCTCGGGATGCTGGGTTGGTACATCCACCAGCAATGGTTCCTCAAACCCGAGATCGCGAACCTCGGATCGATCCGCAAAGAGATGGAGGCCTGGATGGCTGCGCGGAATGCGACGGACACCACCGTGATCCTTGCCGAACCCTTTCCATTCGATCCGGAACACGATCGACCGCGACCAATGGAAGCAACTCGGTCTCACTGATCGCCAGATCGATGGCTTGGAACATTACAAGAGCAAGGGCGGTCGCTTCCGAACCAAGAAGGATCTGGGGAAGATGTACAGCCTCCGACCCGAGCAGGTGGAGCGGCTGATGCCCTTCATCCTATTGCCGGACAGTTTCGAACGCCAGGCCTATCCGGACAGACCGAAGTACGAGCGCGACACAACCCCGCGCTGGCCGAAGAAGGAATACATCGCTTACGAACGTCCCGCCTTCCGCAAGGTGGAAGTGAACACGGCCGATACGCTTTCGCTCGTCGCCCTGCCCGGCATCGGACCCTCGTTCGCGCGGGGCATCGTGAAATACCGCGACATGCTCGGCGGCTTTCATTCGCTCGATCAACTCGCCGAGGTCTTCGTCCTGAAGGACAAGCCAGATGCGGTGGTCAAACTGAAGGAATTGCTGGTCGTCGATACCTTGATGATCCGCCGCATCCCGATCAACACCTGCACGGTGGAAGAACTTGCCGCGCATCCGTACGCGCGCTGGAAGATCGCCAAGCCGCTCATTGCATATCGCACGCAACACGGGCTGTTCAAGCAGATAGCTGACATCAAAGGCTGCGCGCTCGTGGACGAAGAGGTCTTCCGTAAACTTGCGCCTTACCTCACACTGGAGTGACCGCCCTACGTAGCCGACTGGAGCAGACGATCCGCGCGGTCCCCGATTTCCCCAAACCCGGGATCCTCTTTCGCGACATCACCCCTGTGCTGGAGGATCCGATCCTCTGTCGTGCCATCACGGAAGGATTCCGCGAAGCCTTGCAGGACAACCCGATCGACGCGATCGCCGGGATCGAGAGCCGTGGCTTCCTCTTCGGGATGCCGCTCGCGCTCGCGTTGGGCGTCCCCTTCCTCACCGTGCGCAAGAAGGGCAAGCTGCCGTGGAAGACCGTGAGCACGAAGTACGACCTCGAGTATGGCAGCGCCGAAGTGGAAATGCACGTGGATAGCGTGAAGCCCGGTATGCGCGTGATGGTGCATGATGATCTGCTCGCGACCGGCGGCACCGCAGCGGCAGCGGCCGAACTGGTGCGCATGCAGGGCGGCATCGTCACGGCCTTCTCCTTCCTCATTGAACTTTCCTTCCTCCACGGCATGGACCGTTTGAAGAAGTACAACGCCCACGTGGTAAACCTGATCACATACTAGCCCATGGAATTCGCCACCACCGAGAACCGGACGATGATCGCACAAGCCGTGCGCGACCTCTGCGAGCGCGAAGTGCGTCCGCATGTGATGGAGTGGGACGAAAGCCAGCACTTCCCCAAGGAGCTCTTCACGGACCACTTCGGTCCTGCGGGGATGATGGGTGTGTTCGTGCCGGAGCAATATGGCGGCGCGGGCCTCGGCTATTTCGAGTACGTGGATACCATTGTTGAAGTGTCGCGCATCTGCGGAAGCATCGGCCTTAGCGTGGCGGCGCACAATTCGCTCTGCACCGGCCACATTAACTACTTCGGCAGTCATGAGCAGAAGACGAAGTGGCTCACCAAGCTCGCCACGGGCGAATGGCTCGGGGCGTGGGCCCTCACCGAACCCAACACGGGCAGCGATGCGATGCGCATGAAATGCACCGCGCGCAAGGAAGGGAAGGAGTGGATCCTCAACGGCACCAAGTGCTGGATCACGCACGGAAAGAGCAGCGATGTGGTGGTGGTGGTCGCCCGCACCGGCGAATTGCTGGACAGCAAGGGCATGACCACCTTCGTGGTGGAGCGCGGCACACCGGGCATGAAGGCCGGCAAGAAGGAGAACAAGCTCGGCATGCGTGCCAGTGAAACGGCCGAGGTGATCTTCGAGGATTGCCGCGTGTCGGAGGAGAACATCCTGGGCAAGGAGGGCGAAGGATTCCAGCAGGCCATGAAGGTGCTGGACGGCGGACGCATCAGCATCGCGGCACTGAGTCTCGGCATCGCCAAGGGCGCGTTCGACGCCAGCGTGAAATACGCCAAGGAGCGCCAGCAGTTCGGGCAGGCCATCGCGAACTTCCAAGCCATCGCCTTCAAGCTCGCCGACATGGCCACGCGCATCGAAGCATCGGAACTGCTCATCCAACAAGCCTCGGACCTCAAGAACCGTGGGCAGAAGATGACCACCGAGAGTGCCATGGCGAAGTATTATGCCAGCGAAGTGGCCGTGTATGCCAGCAATGAGGCCGTGCAGATCCACGGCGGCTACGGCTACACCAAGGATTTCCCCGTGGAGAAGTTCTACCGCGACAGCAAGCTCTGCACCATCGGCGAAGGCACCAGCGAGGTGCAGAAGCTGGTGATCAGCAGGAATGTGCTGAGGGGGTAGGGGGACATGCTGCGCAGTAGGCGCCTGACAGTGCCTGTAATATGTGGGCGGCCAACGGATATGGACCCCATGACACGGTGAGAGGGGGATATCGATGTGCCGAACCGTAGTCCGCGATCTCGCAAACGATGCTTCGCATGGTGCGAACGCCGCTTGAGTTGGTGCAAACGCTGCTCAACCACGAACAATTGACGCTTGACCTTGTGCGATCGCGTCTCGACCTCGCGCAACTCGTGCTCGAGTCGGGTACGATCAACGCTCGAGTTCGCGCCAACGCTGCTTGAGTTGGTGCGATCAACGCTCGAGTTGAAGCAAACGCCGCTCGAGTGGGTGCGATCACCGCTCAACCCCGAACAATTGACGCTCGACCTCGCGCGATCGATGCTCCACTTGGTGCAAACGCGTCTCGAGTTGGTACATACGGCGCTCAACCTCTCGCAAACGGCGTTCGAGTTGGAACAATCGGCCCTTGAGTTCGAGCAAACGATGCTCGAGTTGGAACAATTGACGCTCGAGTTGACGCAAACGGCGCTGGAGTTGGAGCAAAGGGTGCTTGACCTTGAACAATTGAGGGTTGAGTTGGAGCAAGGGCCTCACCCCCGGCCCCGAAGAGGTTGCTTCGCTTCGCTCGCAATGACAGGGGGAATGCGCCGCCGCACGAGCCATACCCGGCCCGAAGAGGTTGCTTCGCTTCGCTCGCAATGACGCCGTGCTGTAACAGTAATGCGGAATGGGTGGACGGGGTGGACGGGGTTGCTTCGCGACGCGCGCAATGATGGAGAGGCTACACGCGGCAGGCGGGACGCTACACGCCATACGCGGGACGCTGCACGCCGCGCCGCTGCTTCGTTAAAAGGTACCGTTTCTTGGATCGGGGGGCTTGGATACAATGATCAGCATGGGGATCGCGTTGTTAAGGCAGACCGCGTTCAGCGTGAGTGGTAACCCCAGGAACGGTACGCGGACAACAAAAACGAAGCGTCATGAACCAGTATCAGGAGAATCGGCTTTCGATGTTCTATGTGGTGCAACGCACGATGGACGAGAACAATGCGATCTGGGTGGGTACGGCTGCGATCGTAGCGGCAAAGGCCGAGTTCGATGGGAAGGTGAAGTCGTTGGAGGATGTGCTGGAGATCCAGTTGCGGGATATCCGGGGTCACGCCAAGGACAAGGTGAACGCCGAAGAGGCTATGATCGAGCTGACGTTGGATGTTGCGGGCAAGGTGACGTCATACGCAGCGGCGAGCAACAACGAAGCGCTGGCCGAGGCGATGAACATCAGCGCCTCGGAACTGCGGCGGTACCGCGACAGTGTGGTGGCGCAGCGCTGCCAAGGTGTGCATGATGCCGCGAATGCGGAGTTGGCCAACCTGGTAGACTACGATGTGGATGCCGCGAAGCTGACAGCCCTGCAAACGTTGATTGATGCGTACCTCACGCAGAACACCGCACCACGGGTAGCGATCACGGAGCGGAAGAACGCGACGGCGGAGATCGCGCAACTGGTGGAGGATACGCTGGACCTGCTGCACCGTCGCATGGACCCGCTGATGCAGGGGTACTCGATCACAGAACCGGGCTTCTTCCGGTTGTACACCGATGCACGGATCGTGGTGGACCTGCGGGGTGGGTCGGAACCCGAGCTGCCGCCGCCGACACCGTAGGGCGGGCGATAACCTAGGTGAACGAGCCAAGGGTTTCAATACACCAGTGCTATCTGGCCGCTGAATCATCACGAGGATCAGCGCCCAGGCGAAAGGCTGGGGCGCTGCTGTTCGTAGGACTGAATCCGGAACTAGCTTATCTTATGTTCCCGCACCGAGCGAACCGGACCGGACGAAATTGACCTGGACGAGAGGATCCGGAGCAGGAAGTAGGTCACGCCTAGCTACCGACCAACAGCCCAGCGTGGTGAACATCACGACTGCAGTCTTCCAATTCTCAAGCTATGATGTGGCTTTCGCCGCCGCAAATGGGCGGGCGAACCACAAATTTTCGACGAGTATCGAGCGCTCGACGCGGTAAACGATCCGATGGCCTGCGCAATGAAAAGGATACCCGTTGGTCATCTGATTACAGGCTTTCCCGACCCGATTCGCGGAAGCCAGTGCATGACTCGAAAATTCTCCAAGAAGAACAAGGATGTACGGTCGCGTTCGACCCTGATCCGTTGGAGTTCGGCGGTGACCCCGATGATGAGGCTCCGGGTCTTTGGTTCATCCATTGGTGCGATCAACTTCTTGAATAAGAGGATGAGCTTCTTGTAGGCCTTTGTTTGCTTGTTGTAATGACGCGCACGCATGCAGTGCCGAATGAGGCTGGTGAGGTTGGAAGTCGAGCCAAGTTCGTGAAAGATCGCGCATCCAAGTACGTTCACACCTGGGTCGATATCCACTCGCACGGAATTGACGCCCGGGTCGTTGTAGATCCTGTTGTAGAAATTCAATGCTTGTTTCGCCTCGCCAAGACAGAGGTGAACTTGACAGGCATTGATGAGGAAGATCTTACGAATGCTCGGACTGGTCACTTCGCTTGTCAGTTCAGCCCCCATTGAAGCGATCATTTCCTTGGCCCGTTCGAATTGATCCGTATGAACATGGTAAGCGATCATCTTGTTCAAGAACCGATGGTAGTTCACAACAACGGAGCGATTCCTTCGCTTCGTGGGCAGCTTTTGGAAGAACCCTTGTGCTGATCGAATCAGTTGATCCGCCAGAGCTCTGTCGTGCGTATGCAAACTTATCGTCAATCCCCAGTTGAGGTGCCAGAGGTATTCGCCTTCATCCATGAATCTCAAGAGATGTGATACGCCGCGCTTGATCAACTGCGAGGAGCATTCGCCGGCCTCCTTGTATTGGTTCATGAGCAACAGAGAGAAATACTCGGCAATGAGCAATTGCACATTGAACAGGTCATGGTGTGGTACTTGATCAAGAACTCTCTTTCGCTTGGCAATTTTTCGACGCAGAGCACCGACGGCGTTGACCTTGGAAGGATCGGGATAGAAGCCATCCCAGAGGTTCAGGTTGAACAGTTCCTGGTTGAGTTCCTTGTTGGTCCGGAATACGACGTATTGCTTGTAGAGATCATGGGTCAGTTTGGTGTTCGCCCTCTTCAACCGGCCGTACTCCATGAGATCTTCGGAGGCGATGGCAAGGTCCTGTTGGATCATCAATAGTTCTATGTGAAGAAGGAATTGGCCCTGTTCATGTGCTTTGGAAATGCTCGACGAACAAAGCTTCTTAGCACGAGGAAGAGGTGCTTGCTCTTGAGGATCGCGATCACGTGAATGGCCCGGCGCAACGCACTGGCATCTTTGGGATCCGTGTAGTACAGCTCCAAAGTATTCATTATGTATTCGAGCAGGGTCTGTTTGCAATGCTTGATATTGCCCTTGGTGATCAAGGGTGACCGAGCAATGATCTCGCGCTCGACATATGCGGGCATCCCTATCAGGGTCGCGTATAGGTCCTGGTTGATCGTGGAAGCTCCGTCGCGGTTCATCTTGCGCTTCAGGAACGCGCGCTCGTGCGGATCCAGCGAGTGGATCAATTGATGTAGTTCAGCGGAAGGGGTTTTCATGGGTCGGTTAGTGCGGTCTGGTCGGAGCTGTGAGATCCTGGCCCGAGATATCGTACGGAACTCAACCCGATCGTATTGGCTCAACTCGCCGAACCGACCCAGGACCCACGCACCGAAGATAACTGATATCGCTTCTAGGTCATCCTACTTATGGCCGTTTGTGTACATGGATCGGGTGTTGGCGTAGGTACCTTCGTTCGAAATACCAAGAAGCCGATCACCGTGTCCGATCAGTTGACCAGAATGGTTATGATTCATGGTATCCGACGGTCATCCGATCTGAACACACCAATAGAAGAACAAATGAGAACAACGCGCTACTCCATTGCACTGATGCTGGCACTTGCCGGTTGCACCATTCCTTGTACGACCTCGGCTCAAACGATCAGCGCATCGAGCCAGTCACTTTTTCTTTGTTCCGATGGCACTGTGCGCAGTTGGGGCAGTGACAATTTTGGTGCTCTCGGTAACGACGCAGCTCTAGTGAACCAACCTCTACCCGTTCCGGTGGCCACAATATCGGGAATTACCGCTGTATCCGCTGGCGGAGGAGCTTCCTATGCCTTGAAGAACGACGGTACCGTTTGGTCATGCGGACTGGATGTATACGGTCAGTTAGGTGACGATGCTGTGTTTGAGGATCAACCTACACCGGTGAATGTTCTCTTCCCGAATACGAGTGTGTCGGGATCCAATTGGGCGAATACGGCAGGGAATGTTATGGGCATTGGATCGGTTGCGTGGGCAACACCTGCGAATGCATCCGGGTCCGATGTCGCTACCTACGCGGTTGCGACGGATGTGAGCAGTACGGCAACTTCCAACTATCTGGTGGCGACTGATTTCGGAATTTCTGTGCCCGCAGGCGCAACAATTACAGGTGTATTGGTCAACATCGAATGGCAGGCGAGCATAGCCTCAGCAAGGGATAATAGGGTCAGTCTGGTGAAGGGCGGCGTTGTTCAATCGACCAACATGGCTAACAATTCCAATATTGGTACGAACCAGACGGTCAGGTCCTATGGAAGCACTACCGCCTTGTGGGGTTCGATTTTGAGTGTGGCCGATGTAGAGGCACCTGACTTCGGAGTTGCCATCGCAGTGAACAAGTTCGGTTCAGGGGTCGCAACAGTTTCAGTGGCACGGATCAGTCTTGCGGTCTTCTACTCCACTCCGAACACGGTTATCACCGCCATATCCGGTGGAGGGAACAGTGTCATGGCCTTAACGAGCAGTGGGTCCGTATTTGCATGGGGGAGGAACACCTATGGACAGATGGGAATTGGAGGAGGGCCTTTTTTTGACGACCAACCTACACCGGTGCAACCCGCAATTTCCAATGTCATGGCCATTGCATGCGGAGGGCATTATTTGCTTGCCCTCAAGAATGATGGCACCGTATGGTCCATTGGATTGGACAATTATGGCCAGCTGGGGAATGATGCGGCCTTCGCCAATCTCGCAACGTATGTGCAGGTCGCAACGCTCACTGATATCACCGCGATCTCAGCAGGGGGAGGTCACAGCCTTGCGCTGAAGAGTGATGGTACGGTTTGGTCCTGGGGTGCTGATTTTCAAGGACAACTGGGCAATGATGCCGCCTTGGTGAATCAACCCACTCCGGTCCAGGTCGCCTCGCTTACTGGAGTGATCGGTATTTCAGCCGGCTCGCAGCATAGTCTCGCTCTTAAGAGTGATGGAACCGTCTGGTCTTGGGGTGATGACGAGTTCGGTCAATTGGGCGATGATGTGGCCTCTGTGGATCACGCCACTCCTGTTCAGGTTGCTACTCTCACGGACATCAGCGAGATCGCAGCTGGTGGACTTCACTGTCTTGCATTGAAAAGTGACGGTACGGTCTGGTCATGGGGTGACGACTCGGTCGGCCAATTGGGGAATGATACCCTGTTTGACAACCACCCCACGCCTGTTATGGTTGTTGGCCCATGTGCGGACGATACGGGAATACTTGAGGCTGGCGCACCATTGAATATTTCCCTCTTCCCCAACCCCGCAGTCGAGATCTTGACGATCACTTTGCGGGGCAATGGCCGTTGGGAACAGGTTGCCATCTATAACTCGCTCGGCGGTTTGATAGAAACGATCTCGGTGGTCAGCTCCGCACAATTGAGCATCGCGGAACTCCCGAACGGACCTTATTACGTGCGTCTTCTTGATCACCCGGGGAAAGCACAAGTATTCATCAAACAATGAGGTTGAAGATCCCACTCCTTTCGGTTGGTCTGGCCATGGCGTGCTTGGGGCCACCAACCGATTTAGCGGCCCAGATCATCTCGGGTGGGGGTAAACATTGCCTTTCGGTGTGCAGTGATAGCACGGTGCAAGCATGGGGCTACAACCTCTATGGGCAACTTGGAAATGACGACAACGACGACAGCAATGTACCGGTCTCCGTGGGGTCGCTCACAGGGGTAATAGCTGTTGAAGGTGGGGGCATCGGTCATTCACTGGCCTTGAAAAGCGATAGCACCGTCTGGGCCTGGGGCTTGAACCTTTTCGGTCAGCTTGGTGATGGGTCCACCACCAGCCGTGATGTGCCGGTCCTGGTCGATCAATTGAATGGGATCGTCTCCATCACCGGAGGAGGCGGGGCTCATCATTCCCTTGCGTTGAGGGCGGATGGCACGGTCTGGTCGTGGGGCTATAATGAATTCGGCCAATTGGGGAACGGCACCAATGTGGACAGCCATATTCCTGTCCCGGTGGGTTCGCTCTCCGATGTGAAGGCCGTTTCAGCAGGGGCGTTCCATTCGCTTGCCCTCAAGGACGATGGAACGGTGTGGGCCTGGGGATACAATGCCCAGGGTCAGTTGGGGAATGGACTGGAGGGGTTCGAAAACAACAGCATACTACCCGTCCCTGTGAGTATTCTCACGGACGTGATCGCTATTGAAGGGGGACAGCTACAATCGATCGCGTTGACGAATGACGGCTTCGTGTGGGCTTGGGGAAATAATTTTTACGGCCAGCTTGGAAATGGGACCAACACGAATAGCAATGTACCCGTACTGATCGGTTCGATAGAAAACATCACCGCCATTGCTGCGGGAAGGTCGTGTTTCTTCGCGTTGAAAAGCGATGGTACGGTTTGGGCTTGGGGGAACAATATCTATGGTACGCTTGGTGATGGAACCACTGTCGACCGGAACGTACCGGTGCAAGTAGCGGGCTTCCTAACATCATCGCTATCTCCGGTGGCTGGACCCACTCACTTGCCCTTGACGATAATGGGACGATCTGGACCTGGGGCCAGAACGAACATGGTGGTCTTGGGAACGGAACGAACAATGACAGCAGCCTTCCCGTGCAGGTGGTCGGAGCGTGCGCACCATTGTTGATCTCTGTGGGTGAGGCTACCGACACATCCAGTTTGTTGAGTGTTCATCCCAATCCTGCTGATCAAAGTGCGACGGTGAGCATTTCCTTGGCGCATTCTCAAGCTGTCTCCGTATCGCTTTTGGATGCTCAGAATAAATGGGTGCGCACCATAGTGAAGGGAAAAGTCGCTGGAGGTGCGCATGAATATGTGATCTCACTGGCGGGGATTCCCGAGGGGGTGTATTACTGCCGTGTGCGAACTGAAGATGGGAGTTTGGGAAAGAAACTTCTGGTGATCCGACAATGAGCGATGGCGGATCCTGTTTGAACAAATAACATGCGCATCCAGGGTGACACGGACCGGAAAAGAGTTCCTGAACAGGTTGTTCGGGGGTTCAAGGTCGGCCGCTCGCCGATACGATCGCTTCCGCTGCTGCTAGTAGCATCGGTCTGTTACTTGAGCCTGAATCCGTTATGCGCCCAGCCCACCAGTACTTGGGCGTACAAGGTCGGTGGCACAACCGCGGATGCTGCGCGGAGCATCGCGGTTGATGGTAGTGGCAATGTGTTCATTACGGGGTATTTCACGGGCACGAATCGGGATTTCGATCCCGGGCCGGGCGTTGCCAATCTTTCGGCGGGCTTTACTGGCACGAGCGACGTCTTTCTGGCGAAGTACACTGCTGCCGGTTCGTATTTGTGGGCATTCAAAATTGGTGTCGCCAATGACGATAAGGGATACGCCGTCGCGGTCGATCAAAGCAGTGGTGATGTGTGTGTGATGGGCACTTTCCGGGGCACGGTGGATTTTGATCCCGGACCTGGCGTTGCCAGTCTCGTAACGTCCACCACCACGGATCGGGTCTTTGTGGCGAAATACTCCTCTGCGGGAGCCTACATCTGGGCGTTTCTCTTAGGCCCGATGAGCAGCGGGGGGGGGAGGGAAATGGGCATAGCCATTGACCCGTCCTGAAAAAGGTTTACAGGTTTTGGTTGATGTCCGAAGATAGGTTTACAGTTGAGAGAACGTCCTGAACTGCGTTGACAGGTGTTCGCTTGAGGTAGTAGTTCTTCCAAAGCCGTTTGATCTTCATGGTACCGGTGTGCGCTTGGTCAGGTGTGAGATTGCTGATGCTGTTGTGCGGCCGATCGGAGTTGTAGAGGAACACGGCACGTTCCAGAGCGGCACGCGCTTGTGCAACCGTATCGATGCACCATGTATCGAGGTATTCCTGTTTGATGATCCCGTTGATGCGTTCGGCCACGGCGTTCTCCAAGGATCGCCCTTCTCGGTCATGCTTATGCCGATGCCATTGGCTTGCAGCACATCCACGTACGCTTGCGAACAGTACTGCACGCCACGATCGCTGTGATGGATCAAGCCCTTGGGAACGGTGACCGCCTGTGCGATGGCCATGCGCAAGGCTTCCAATGTGCTGGCTGCTTCAAGGTCCGTGGCCAAGTGGTGGCCCATGATGCGGTGCGACCAAGCGTCGGTGATCAAGCTGATGTAAGTGTAGCCTTCCTTCCCGGTCTTGAAGTAGGTGATATCGCTTACCCAGAGCTGCCCAGGTCCGGTGAGCTTCCTGTCCTTGATCAGGTTGGGCCACTTGCGTAACCAGTGCGATGAGCGTGTGGTGTGGATGTACTTGCGGAGCCGTCGTACCAGCAGACCGTGATCGGCGAGCAGATCGAAGAGCGTCGCGGCCCATCTTGATGTGGTGCTCCAGGAGGAAGGGCTGGAGCTTGTCCATCAACTTACGCGTACCCAAGCGCCGATGGTCCTGGCGGATCTCCTGCACGCGCACCAGCACCAGTTCATGTTCCATGCAATAGGCTTGGGTCGTCCAAAAGTGCTGATAGAAGGCTTGTCGTGTAACACCAAATGATCGACAGAGCCGCACCAAGCTGATGTGCGGATAGCTGTCCTTCATCTCACGGATCACTTGGTATTGGCCTTTTTTCGGATCGCGATCCGGTGCTCGCTCTCCGCTAGGTCGATCAGCTTGGAATAGGCTTCGCTCTTGAGCTGTTCATCCTCCAGTTGCCGTTCCAGTTCCTGATCCGGTTGCGCAGGTCCGCGCTGCGTTCGCTCTTCTTGCGCTGGGGCATCTCCTTGGGGTTGATCGCCCAAACTTCGGCACAGGGCTGTGGCCGCGCACCAAGGTCCATCTGCGTCATCCATTCTGCAATACAGCTCTTGCCCGCCAAGGCGTATCGCCGACGCAATTGCTCCATGGTCCAGCGACCGCTCCGGTACTCGCCGATCACCATTCGTTTGAACGCCACATCGTATTTGCGTGGCCTTCCTTTTTCCTTGTCCGTTCCGTCCTTCATGAGGTTCGCTTTTGCGTAAACCCGGATCAGGACGAGTCACATCGATGCAACCGGAAATGTCCATGTGACCGGGTCCTTCAATGCCATTCAGGATTTCGACCCAGGAGTTGGCGTTGTGAATCTTAATCCGGCCACGGGGCCAGTGTTCATTGCGAAGTACACATCTGCGGGAGCATACGTGCTGGCATTCAATGTCGCCGAGGGCGGACCGAGTACGCGGAGCGCGGGCATTGCAGTTGACGGCGGAGGAAATATGTACATCACGGGCCACATGCCGAACGATGCGGATTTTGATCCTGGTCCGGGAACGGCGATCCTTTCCGCCTCCGGCCCCCCTATAGAGGCAGCGCCCATCTATGTCGCAAAGTACTCTTCCGCAGGTGCGTACGTGTGGGCGTTCAAAGTGCCCAGCCCATCTTGTTGTGAGGAACGAAGCAATGCGATCGCCGTGGGTACGAACGGAAACGTACATATAACGGGAACCTTTACAGGCACGCAGGATTTCGACCCTGGGCCGGGCACAGCGAACGTTACTGCAGCAGGTGGTACGTACGATGCCTTCGTGGCGCAATACCGATCCAATGGCTCGTTCCTGTGGGCATTCGGTATTGGAAGCCCGACAACACATGATGTCGGTACCGGTATAGCGGTAGACGCTCTTAACAACGTGTATGTTACGGGCTATGTGGGTGGCACCGTGGATTTCGACCCTGGTGCTGGCACGGCTCTTCTGTCTTCATCAGGTTCGGATGATGTCTTTCTTGCGGAATACTCTTCGCTTGGATCGTTCGGCTGTGCAGGTCTCATGGGAGGAACTGCTTCCGACCAAGGGTATGGAATTGCGCTTTCGGGTTATGGGGTCGTTCACCTCGCGGGCATGTTTGATTCTACCCCGGCCGATTTTGATCCAGGGCCGGGAACGGCGAATTTGAGCTCGTCAGGAGCTGGAGACATCTTCTTCGCCAAGTACGATATCTGCATCGGTGATCCACTACCCGTCGAACTCCTTTCGTTCACCGCAAAGGCCAATAGGGATCGGGTCGATCTATCATGGACCACAGCGAGCGAATTCAACAACGCCTATTTCGAAGTGGAGCGCAGCGCCGATGCGCATGGATGGGTGCCCATACTGCGGCAACCTGGTGCGGGTAACAGCATGTCGCTGATCAGTTATTCGGACGTGGATGGATCCCCTTTGAACGGCACCAGTTACTACCGTTTGCGGCAGGTGGACTTCGATCGTGCATCCACCTATTCAGGCGTCGTTGCGGTGAACTTTTCAGCGTTGGGGGGTGGTGCACTGGAACTCTGGCCCAACCCTTCCGGAGGCCAAGTAGTATACATCGCCATCCAAGGTTGTGCGGACCAACCCGTGGAGGTGACGATACAGGACGTGAATGGGCGGGTGGTCGCGACGACCACGATCCCAAGTACCGCATGCGGTAAGGCGCAGTTGCCAATGATCACGACACCTGGCGCGTATGCCGTGCGCGCGGTTCTCCCCGGAAGATCACTTAGCGGGTACTACATAGTTGACTGACCCGACCGGGACGCGAAGCCCTTACGCACCATCAGTTCCATCCAGCGATTGCGATAGTACCACCATTACCATGCGTTCATTCCAGTTCACGCCGATCAGTGGCTTTCTACTGATAACCGTGATAATGTCTTTCTCGGATCCGGTTGCGGCACAGGACGTCCGGAAACGGCCGAACATCCTATTTGTATCCATTGATGATCTCCTGCCGTGCACAGGAGCGTATGGAAATGAATACATCCATTCGCCCAACCTGGATGCTTTCGCAAGGCAAGGCATGACGTTCAGGAATACTTATTGCCAGGTCGCGGTGTGTGCACCTTCCAGAGCAAGCCTTATGACCGGCTTGCGACCGGATTCCACCCGCGTATGGCATCTGGGCGACAAGTTCCGCGAGATCCATCCGGATGCGGTCACCATGCCACAGCATTTCAGCAAGTACGGATACCACACGGTTTGCATTGGAAAGATCTTCCACAACTACATGCCGGATTCGATCTCCTGGGATGAACCGGATCTTCGCCCCGTTCAATTCTCACGGCCGGAATGGTTGAAGCGGGATGGCGAAACGTTCTATTTGAATGAAGAGACCCAGCGCAAGCAGAAGATCGCACGGGACTCCATCATTGCGAAACGGCCTGGTTACTACGCGGATGGATGGAACAACGGGCCCGCTTGGGAAATGGAGGATGTGGAGGACAGTCTATACTACGACGGTGCACAAACGGAATTAGCCAAGCGGACACTCGCCCGATTGGCGAGCACGGATCAGCCCTTCTATCTGGCCTTGGGGTATTTCAGGCCGCACCTGCCGTTCGCGGCACCCAAGAAATATTGGGATCTGTACGATAGAGATAGTATCCCCATGGCGAGTAACCCATTCGTGCCGGTGGGATCACCCATCATGTCCATGAATTCGATGTATGAATTAAGGGGATACGATGGGTTCGCGAACCTCAAACAACCAACGGAGAATGCAATGGCCGAGGACACCGCGCGGATCCTCAAGCATGGTTATTACGCCAGTGTGAGTTATGTCGACGCTCTCTTTGGAAGCGTTATTCAGCAACTTAAGGACCTGAACATCTATGACAATACGATCATCGTCGTATGGGGTGATCATGGTTGGAAACTGGGGGAGCACAACAGTTGGTGCAAGCAGACCAATTACGACGTTGATATTCATGTACCAATGATGATCACCGGCCCTGGTCAGTTGAATGTCGGAAGGCAGACCACAGGGATCACAGAGTTGATCGACATATTTCCTTCGCTGTGTGAAATGGCGGGCATCGAAGCCCCGCCGTATTTGCAAGGGACCAGCTTTATGCCTCTCATCGCAGATCCAGACCGGGAATGGAAGAAGGCGGCCTTCAGCCAATTCCACCGACGGCCGAAGATCAGCCCCGATGGAAAGCGGTACATGGGCTACTCCATCCGGACCAAGCAATACCACTATGTGGAATGGTATCAATGGGACAATGAGACCAAGGAAAGGGGAGCCTTTGTTACGAGCGAATTGTACGATAGCCTTGTTGACCCCGAAGAGAACACGAACGTTGCGGGTGCTGAAGGGAATGAAGAGATCGTGAAGCTGATGTCGAAGCAAATAGCTGACGGATGGCGTGCTGCCATACCGGATGGCTTGAAGAAATGAGGAGGTTTCCGGGCCGTACGATCTTGAGCAACACATGCGGCATCGCAATGCTGATGGCCTTCACCTCCTGTGGGCATGGGAACGGGATGCCCAGCATGGGACTGCACCACGCAGGCAGCAATGACGAATACCCTCCACATGACCGACCCCTCGGTGTGGCACCGGTGGGCATGGTATGGATCCCAAGTGGTGAGTTCCTGATGGGCACGAACGACCTGTCGGCCTATCCGGAGGAACGACCTGCGCATCGCGTGTATGTTCATGGCTATTGGATGGATACCACGGAGGTCACCAATGCGCGGTTCGCGGAGTTCGTGAATGCCACCGGATACAGGACCGATGCGGAAAGAGCGCCCCTATTGGAGGAGATCATGGCCAACACCCCCCCGGGAACGCCAGCTCCCGATCCTTCCCAGTTGGTACCCGGCTCATTGGTATTCACACCGCCCAAGCACCCGGTGGACCTGCACGATTGGAGGCAGTGGTGGCAATGGGTCCCAGGTGCAGATTGGCAGCATCCCGAAGGAGCGGATAGTTCCATCGCAGATCGGTTGGAACACCCGGTGGTGCATGTTAGCTGGAGAGACGTACAAGCCTATTGCCGGTGGGCCGGGAAGCGGCTGCCCACCGAAGCCGAATGGGAACGCGCGGCAAGGGGCGGTGTTTCTGGCACCGAATTCAGTTGGGGCAATGATCCTCCCACGAACGAACACATCACCTGCAACAGTTGGCAAGGAGCGTTTCCGAATGCGAACACGGCAGCTGATGGATACGCACGCACGGCACCAGTGGCATCCTTTAATCCCAACGGCTTCGGCCTCTATGACATGGCAGGCAATGTGTGGGAGTGGTGCAGTGACTGGATGGATGTGACCTACTATGGCCGTTGCGAACCGGACAGAGTGCTACAAGATCCGCAAGGACCCACGGACAGTTTCGATCCCCAACATCCATATGAGAAACGTCGGGCGCAACGCGGCGGCAGTTTCTTGTGCCATGCCAGTTATTGTGCGCGTTATCGCACCAGTGCACGGCAAGGGAGTACGGAGGACAGTGGCATGAGCCACGCCGGTTTTCGCTGCGTAAAGGATGGCGAATAATAAATACAACTTGACCCTATTACAATAGAATGCAATGGCCGATCGGTCGCACCGAATTGTCCTTGGGCACCGGCATGCCCTAGCTGTCCTAAGTTGGATCCTTCAAATTCAGGATGTACTCCACCGCAGCGTTAGAATGGATCCTGGTCGTATCGAAAACCGGTACGGACAGGTCATCTCGGGTGATCATCAACGGAAATTCCGTGCAACCCAATACAACGCCCTCGGCGCCTTGGTCGATCATTGATCGCAGGGCATCCAGCACGTATCGCTTCGAACCCTGCTCAATCCGGCCAAAGGTCAGTTCCTCTTGGATGATCCGATGCAGTTCATCACGCACCGTTTGGTCGCCAGGCACCAATACCTCGACCCCGCCTTTTCTCATCCTGCCGAGAATGAAATCCTCCTCCATCGAAAACTTGGTGCCGATGAAGCAGACCTTGTCCACCCCCTCGTCCTGAATGGCTTTGGCAGTTACGTCCGAGATGTGGATGATCGGCAGCTCGATGCGTTCTTCCACCAAGCCATGCACCTTGTGAGGGGTGTTGGCGCAGAACATCAGCGCTTCAGCACCGGCTCGTTTAAGGCTGAATGCAGCCTCGGTGATCAGCTCGGCTACTGCATCCCACTTACCCTCCACCTGAAAGCGATGGATCGCGTTCTGGTTGAGCGTGTATACCAACAGCGGGGGATTGGTATTGTTCCCGAAGTAGTCATTCACCGCCTGGTTGATGTACTGGTAGTACTGCACCGTTGAATGCCATGAGGTACCCCCGATCAACCCTAGGGTGCGCATTTGGGTTAGACCAGGTTGGCGCATCAGGTACTTGGTTCATTTGTTCACCCCTTAGGCCGCAGCCACGATCACCTCAGGACCACCACCATCCCGGTCAGTTGCCGCGTGCTGCCTCCCTTGCTTGTTGTGTAACGGAGCATCCACGTGTAGACGCCATCCATGGCCACGGTGCTGGAACCATGGACAAGACCATCCCAACCGGATGTTCCATAATCCTCCGAGATGTATACAACATGACCATAGCGATCATAAACGCGCAGGTCGAATTTGGTCAAGTGATGCCCGCCCAGAACACTGATCACTGGATGGAAAAGATCATTGATAGCGTTACCATCCGGGGTGAAGCAGTTGGGCACATAGACTAGGACGTCACCGTCGAATTGTTCCAACACGGTCAACTCGATGAGGTTTGGACAACCTGCCGTGGAGTCGCTGATGAATGTGTAAGTGCCCACGTCCTGGATCACCGTGTCCATGAATTGGACCGGTTCCCCATATGTCATTTGGAGATACTCCTGTTCAACCAACTGCGGAACCACCGTCACGGAAAGAGTGAGATCAAGATCGCAGCCATTCGTGCCACCACCTGGCACGGTAAGCACTTGTACGCCTGTGGTGGATAACTCCAAGCCTTGGTAATAGGCCACCTCTCCAGCGCAAAGCACCCAGTCGAGGCTGTCCTGTTCAACGGGCAGGGAGGTCACTACTACGGTATCCACCACTGTTCCACAGACATCATACAGTGTGGCGATGTAAGTGCCGACCTCCGTTATGGTGATCCCCGGCGCAAGATCGCCGGTGGACCATTGGTACGATGCTGTCTGGTCGGTCGGTGCCAAATAATACGGAAACTCATTCGCGCAGATGACCAGCTGCGGGTCGATGTCGAAGACCGGCGGTACGAGTAGGGCGATCACCACGTCGGCCGTCGCCGTACCGCAGTAATTCGTTGCCGAAACAGAGTACGAACCAGGGCCTACCGCCGTAATGGACTGGCTCGTTTCCCCGGTGTTCCAAACATAAGAGGAGGCCGGTCCTGCATCAAGGGTGATCGGAAAGTCAGTTGGGCAAAGCCATTGGTCCGGACCCAAGTCCGGTGTAGCCAACGATCCCCCGAACGGAGAAATGACGACCTCATCGGATAACGTGCCACAGGCCGTTGGTACTGTCACGCTGTATGTTCCGTCGGTGGTTACCTGTATAGTCTGGGTGGTAGCTCCAGTGGACCATAGGTAGGATGGCCACGGCCCAGCATCCAGTGTAACGGGAAATTGATTCAGGCAGAGAACGACATTTGGGCCAAGGTCGAGCGCGCCACTAACACCACCGAGAGAAAGAGTAGCACTTCCTTGTGCCTGCGAACAAGCCGAGGGCACCGAAACCGTGTAGACCCCCGGTCCAGGGGCTTGGATGCTGGCGGTTGTCTCGCCGGTGGACCATAGGTATGGTCCCGGGACGGAACTCGCGTCGAGCGTATAAGGAAAGTCAGATGCTGAAAGCGCTTGGTTGCCCCCGAGATCGACAATAGTACCTGGAGCGTTGCTGAGATCGATCGTCAGCGGATTGCACACGTTGACATTGTTGTCGTTGACCGCGCTTGCATCCGGCACCCAATAATGCTGATTGCCACCGGTGGGTGTGGTGAGGTTGGCCCCGCATTCCGCCCAGACATGCGCGTTACCCCAGTTGAACGCTACTGTGGCACCGTTCAACGCGTAGATGTACGCATTTCCTCCGTTCACGATGACCGAGCCACCGGAATTGACATAGACCTTTTGGTTCCCGCTTTCTACGGCCAACGTGCCACCGGATTCCACGAAGATGTCGTGTTGCCCCCCATGTTGGATCAAGGTTGCCCCCGTACACACGTAATAGGGCGTGAAGCCGCCCCCATTAATGGTGGTATTGGTAACGAAGGCGGTGTATCCTGTGAACGTACCGGCAGGAATGGAGACTGTGCATTGTGCCTGCGCAGACTGCCAACCCGCCCAGAGCAAAGCGAACAGGAGCACTCTGCGAAGGAATGCGAAGGGTCCATGTTCTCTTCCGCCCACACCATTCACGAAAGGTGCTATCAATACTTCGCTGTTATCGGGGATATTCATCCTTGTTCCAACGTGCTCAACAACAGGACAAAATTAGACCGGAGTGAGCGAGTACTGGACCTTGGCGGTTGCGCTAACTCGGAGGGGGGGTGACCTACTTATGGTGGATTATGTTGCGAGACCACGCTAGGGTCGACCAGCTCACCTCAAAGGCACCGCACCCGTGGACCTCGGCATCCAGAAAAACAGCGGCAACGCGCACTTGCAGTACGGAACGGATTTGTTCAACATGGCGGATGTGACCATCGGCCGGATCGCCGAGCGGCCCGACACTTACAGCGTGGGTCTGCCACGCAGCATCTACATCCGCACTGATGAAAACGTGCAAAGCGCCACCCTTTGCGCCTGCAACGCAGTCGATACCTAGAACAAACAGTGGGAGCCGTATAGCTAACCGCATCTGCAGGTGAGCGTTTGCCTTCTGATCTGAGCAAGCGCATCACGGCGTGGCTCACCCAAAACTCAGCGTCCACTCAAACCCGGCGGGACACTGCGTCGACCGGTAGTACGTCCTACTTAAGAGCGTTTTTGTCAACGTTCCAGTGTCGCGTCGGCGCCCGGCTCTACTACGTTTACGATTGCCCCGAATGTCTGGAGTCCGCACATGTGATCCGAGAGTGATCGAACCTGTGTGGTTCATCCATTCGCGTGTCTGGAACTGCTCGAAATGGACCCTCTGGTAGAACGGGTAATACCAGTGGGCCATTTGAACTCATTGCTAACCCCTAACCCAATAAAGACGATGAACCATACGACTTCAACACCACCATCCCGGCGCATGTGGAGTTACCTCATGGGCAGCTTGCTCGTGACGCTCACGCTGACCGGGACCGTTCAAGCCCAAGTGGCTTCGCAGTACACCTATAGCCAATTTGCTGGCTCCTTTACTCCCCTCACAGCCGCGCGGACCGTCGTGGACCTTCAAACCGCGGCAACCGGTAACGCCGGCTTGGCGCTGGACAATGTTGTTTACGACCTTAGTGGTCAGATCCCTTTCACGTTCCCCTTCAATGGAACGGACTATACAGGTGCATTCGTCAGCACGAAGGGATTCCTGACCTTCGGTACTACGCCACCAGCAGCTACACTGACCACTCCGCTCAACAATGCCACGGCGTTCGACGGTGCGATCAGCGCGTTCAGCGGCGATCTGATCGGAGGTATTTCCTTTTCGGCCAAGAAGAACAGCGGCACTCCCACCCTTACGCTCGTTTCCAGTTTGGCGGATCTGGCCATTGGCCAGGCCATCACGGGTACGGGCATTCCACCTGGTACCACAATCCTCGGCTTCCCAAGTGGAACCAGCATCACCATGTCAGCGAATGCCACGAACAACACCACGACCATTTGCACGGTCTATACCGGCAGTGCCGCTGGTGAGATCAGCTTCGAGACCTTCGGTGTTACCCCCAACCAGGAATTCGTCGTGCAATGGATCAACTTCAGGCGCAATAGCACGAATGCCGCCCAAGTGCAGGACATGCGAGTGAACTTCCAGATCCGCTTGGCCGAGAGCGGCGACATTCAGGTGGTCTATGGGAATTGTTCAGTTGGGGCGGTCACTACGGACTTCGCGCCGCAAGTGGGCCTGCGCGGCTTGACCAACGCGGACTACAACAATCGCCTGGTCACCACATCAGAAACATGGGCAACCTCGATTCCCGGTATCACGAACAACTCAAGGTGTCGCTATCGCTCCACCGCACCAGCCACCTTTCCGGCTACCGGCCAGGTGTATCAATGGCTCAACCAACCAGCTTGCTTCCCCCCAACCTTCACTTCCTCCTTTGAGCCTTGCGTTGGCAGCGGTATGTACACTGTGACCGTTACGGTTACTGGCTATGGCGACGGGGGCACGGCCGATATCTCCAACAATGTGGACGGTGTGGTGCAAGCGAGCGCGGTGCTTGACCAAGCATACGTGCTTGGTCCCTATCCCTTTGGCACGGCGCGCACATTCAAAGTGTTGCATGGAGCCAACACGATCTGCGATCAAACGGTGGGCACTTTCGGCGCGAACACTTCCATCCCGAACGATAATTATTGGACGGCGACCACGGTAGATTGCGCCACCGGGACCTATACCAACCAAGCTCTCGACGGCGCCCTCGATGACCCGATCTACACCGACTGCGGTGCCGGTCCGGTGGTATTAAGTGGTGTGTGGTACAAGTACGTCGGTAGCGACGAGCGCGTAACTATAAGCACTTGTGGTAGCGTCGATCCGCATGCGGTGGGGATGACGGTATACTCGGGTACCTGCGGCGCGTTCACCTGTGTCGGTGGTAGCGAGAACGATTGGGGCTGTAACCCTGGTGGGGGGCCCGCGACCGTGGTCTTCAATGCCTATCTAGGCACCGACTATTATGTCTTCGTTAGCCGCCAGACCGCATTCCCTCCTCCATTTACCCTGACTGTAAGTTGTACTTCGCTTTGCACGCCGCCTCCGAATGCGGCTTGTAATGCTGCGGTGGGTCTCACTGTGAACCCTGCTGGCTCTTGTGCCTCCCCGACACCGGGCAACACCAGTTGTTCTTCAGCAGTATACCCAACTCCGACGGGCTGGCTCGGCGATTATGTTAGTACGTGGTACAGCTTTACGGCGGGCCCAACGGGTTCTCAGGAATTAATTGTGACCTTGGGAACGGCAGGCTGGACAGGCTATGCCATCTATGGGTCCTGCGGGGGCGCACAAGTACTTGGCACTGGTAATTTTCTCTTCAGAGTGACTTCCGGGGAAACCTATGTGTTTACAGGCTTGACCCCAGGTGCTACCTACTACTTGTTGGTGGGGAGCCTGCAAACCACGGAAGGTACGTTCAGCATCTGTCTGCGCGAACCTGCACCACCGCCCTGCGTAGCGGCACCCATAGCGCCAGCAGATGGAGGTGCGGTTTGCGGTGCTTCTACAACGCTGAGCTGGCCAGCGTCTGCGGGTGCCACCGGCTACCATGTGTATCTGGATGCCGGTGCAGGTCCTGCCACAACAGAACTGCCCGGCTCGCCCCTGGCTGGTACAAGCCTCTTGGTGAACGGTCTGACAAACGGCCTCACGGCATGGACCGTGGCGCCCTACAACGCTGCTGGCACCGCGGCAGGGTGTTCTACATGGACCTTCACGGTAAGCATCCCGGTTCCATACTATGCTGACATGGACGGCGATGGCTTCGGTGCCGGCCCCAGCACGGGTACAGATTGCACTCCGCCGAATACGGGCGATGTGACCAACAATGCGGATGACTGCCCGACGGTGGCCAACGGTAATCCTGGCGACACCTGCGATGACGCGAACGCCACGACGGTATTCGACGTTCTCGGCGCAAGCCCGGCATGTGGATGCGCCGGAACGGCCTGTACACAATCAGTGACCATTGAAATGGGCACCGACGGTGGTGGTGTGCGTTGGGCGCTTCATAGTTCGTTGAACAATGCTGTGGGGCAAAGCTCACCCGGCTTTCCGGGGTACTATTACCCTTCGGCCAGCCCGAACTACACCGAGACCACCTGCCTGCCTAACGGCGAATTCTACTTCGTGTTCGAGGATGAGGACTGCGATGGTGTCGCGGGCGGTGGCTACATCGTGCGCGTGGCAGGCAAGCGCGTGATCGACAACCGCACGAATCTGGATCCTGTGGCATGCCCGAGCCAGATCTCGGGCTACACCGGGGTGAACAATCCGGTGGGCAACGACCGCTTGATCTCCCAGAGTTGCGATCGCATGGAACTGCGCCGTGGCGTGAATGGCAACTGCTCGGATAGGCTCACGGCGGACAACACGCCGAACGGCTCCAGTGGCAACGTGTACCAGTTCTGGATCTACGATGCCAACGGAGGCCTCAGCTTCATCTACCCGAACGCCGTTAGCGGAACGAGCAACCAAGTGAGCATGGCCAACCTGCCCGCACTGGTGGAAGGCACCATGTACAACGTGCGGGTGCGTACCCGCATGAGTCCGGGTGTATGGCGCGCATGGGGCAATGCCTGCCGCATGCGGATCGACAATGCGCTGGGTCAATGCGGTTCCGCGGCCCTAGTGGATGACCTCAGCAACGCCAACCACAGCTGCGGCATAACGGTCACGCTGCCCGTGGGCAACCAAGGCAATGGCGGCAACAACATGGTGGTATGCATGCCAGTGGTACGCTACAACAACAACTGCGTGAACGTGCAAGCGAACAAATACCAGTGGCGCTTCCGGATCCCTGCGGAGAACGTGGTGATCGTCCTGAATAGCCCCAACAACCTCAAGTACCTCACCACCGGTGTGGGCTTCGAATCCTGCAAGACCTATACGGTGGAGGTGCGCGCGAGCTTCGATGCCGGTGCCACTTGGTGCCGTGGTGGGGTTGATCCGTACAACGACCTTACACCATGGGGCACGATCTGCGAGGTGTACACCGGCGGATGCCTCACCAGTGGCAACCCTCACATGGCGGCCGAGTCTTCGACAGGCTCAGGCCGAACCAACCTGAACATGTACCCGAACCCGAACCGCGGCGATCAGCTCTTCCTGAGCCTCAATGCGATCGAAGAGGGTGTACACACGGTGAGCGTTGACATCCATGATGCCTTCGGTAAGCGCATTAGCGCACGCACGATCGCGGTTGCGGATGGCTTCATCAACACGGTGCTTGAACTGAACGGCGAACTCACCACCGGACTGTACATGGTGAACATCACCGCAGGTGATGCGGTGTACTCCAAGCGGTTGGTGATTCAGCCTTAGAACAATGCCTTGGGTCTACCGACCCGGACCAGATCGCTGACCCCCATTCGCCGAAAGGCGGGTGGGGGTCTTGCTGTTCATACCGTTCAAATGCTTTGCTCGACTACTTCTACGAGCTTCCTCATTCCTTGGCCACTCATTTCCACACGCAAGGCGATGCAAGGACAATACACGCCCAAGAGCCCAAGCGCTTGCAACTCCGAACTCCCCCGCTATATTTCTCGACCTCCGTATTGTCTGTCCAACAGATCGGCGGTGAGCCGGAATGGTGGACGACCCTGCGCCCTCGACGCCGTGTTCACCACGCCATCTTCACTGGGTTCCTGAAGCGCACCTGACCTCGTGCGACTACGGCCCGAACCGTTTGCTCGGCCTTCGGCTGGTGTGGCGCACTTGGTACACAGTGATGTTCGTGCCAACGACATCATAGACCACGCGGAAGTAACGGAAGCCCTCGACGCGCGCATACCGGAAGTTGTCCTTTCGCAGTTGGTAGCCCAAGGGGTTGGCCTCGATGAACGCATAGCAATCGTCCAAGGCCATTAGAAAGCGGTTGCCCAAGCCAATGGTTTGCGTTTCGTACCACGCGTAAACGTCCGCTGCGTCCTCCACAGCTGCGTCGCGAACCACGAACAGGTAGCTCATTGCTTGAAGCCTGCGCGTGCGAGCCGCATAGCTTCTTCCCGGGTGAACGACCTTCCTTCACCGCGAAGGTGGGCATCACGCCGCGCGTTCAACTCCACAAGTTCCTCGTCCGTAAGATCTTCATCGGCAAGTTCCGTCGGGATCTCTGCGTCGATGGCTTTCTGTACACGGAGCAGTGCGGCTTCATCCCAAATGAGTTGGAGTCGTTGGATCAGGCTGAGCTTGATGCGTGCGGAGTCCATCGGTTGATCTTCGTTGAGCGAAGTTAAGCCACCTCAGGGCGTCCTCCTGAAGGCTTCCCGGAAGTTCGGCCACTCATTGACCGGTGGTGAGGTCTAATGCGAACGTCGCACCCCAAGTGTCGAGCACTTGCAACTCCGATCTCCCCCGCTATATTTGCGCCCCCGAAAGAGAAAAGACCCATGCTGATCATCCCGGTGAAAGAAGGCGAGAGCATCGACAAGGCGCTCAAGAAGTTCAAGAAGAAGTTCGAGCGCACCCAGACCATGCGCCAGTTGCGCAAGCGCCAGAGTTTTACCAAGCCCAGCGTGGCCCGCCGCAAGGAGATCATCCGCGCGAGCTACAAGCTGCAGATGCAGACCGAGGCCGAATAGGTCTCCCTCCAAGAACAGTCCGAAGGCGGATGGGTCCATGACCTGTCCGCCTTCGTCATTCATACCTTCGGGTCGTGTCGTCCGGAACCTTGCTTGATCGTTACCTGGAGCATTTAGCGTATGAGAAACGCTCCAGCGCCCACACCGTGGCCGCTTACCGCAGGGACCTGTTGCAGTTCCAAAGCTTCCTTGCGGGGGAAGGAGTGGAACCACTAGAAAAGGCCGATGACCAATTGGTCCGCGCTTGGCTCATGCACTTGATCGAGCAAAAGGAAAGTCCGCGCACGGTGAGTCGGCGGTTGAGTGCCTTGCGCGGCTTTTTCCGCTTCGCGAACCGGACAGGTACCATCCACACCGATCCGATGGCCTTGGTGGAAGCGCCCAAGTTGCCCAAGCGCTTGCCGGAGTTCGTGGGCGCGAGCAACATGAAGCAATTGTTCGAGGAGGTGATATGGCAGCCGGGCTACAAAGGATTGCTGGACCGGCTGGTGATGGAGATCCTCTACGGTACTGGGATGCGCTTGGCGGAACTCATCGGTATGCGGGTCTCGGATCTGGACACCCACACCAAGACACTGCGCGTGCTGGGCAAGCGGAACAAGGAGCGCATTATCCCGATCCCGGGTCCGCTCTTGGCGACCTTGAAGGACTATTCCACCGCGCGTGTCGCCTTGCTTGGCGAACCCAAGGGGGATGAGCCTTTGCTGGTCGGAGGGAAAGGGGAGCCGCTTTCCCGGCGTGGCGTGCAGCGGCTGGTGGCACATTACCTTGGGGGGGTCACCTCGCAACGCAAACGAAGTCCGCACGTACTACGGCACACCTTCGCCACACACATGTTAGAGAACGGTGCCGACTTGAATGCGGTGAAGGAATTGCTGGGCCATGCTGGCCTCGCCGCCACCCAGGTGTACACCCACAACACCGTCGAAAAACTCAAACGCGTTCATGCCCAAGCCCACCCACGCGGTGGTCGAAGGGCGTGATCGAACCACATATCCATTGAACCAGGATCGTATGAACGTCATCATCAGCTCACTCCACTTCGACGCCGACCAGAAACTGACCGATCATATCAAGGAGAAGATCAGCAAGCTCAACCAGTTCCATGATGGCATCCATGCCGCCGAGGTGATCCTGCGCTTGGAACACGACGGTGAGAACCGGGAGAACAAGGTGGTGGAGATCAAATTGGCCGTGCCCGGCGTGGAACTCTTCGCCAAGCGGAACAGCAGGACATTCGAGGAAGCGACGACCGACACGGTGGAGGCCCTTCGGAACCAGATCCAGCGGAGCAAGGAGCGCGCCCGATAGTTGACGGGAGCGGGTTTTAATGGGCGCTTTGGCACGCTGGACGTGGGCTGGAAGAAAGCTGCACGCCAATTGATGTGAACCGCTTGTTCCGGAACGGTTTCTTTCTACATTTGCAGGCCCAATTCGGACCCTTACCGGTCCGGAAAGGGGAAAGGAACCGTTCTTTTCCTTGTTGTACAGGCCAATGTAGCTCAGCTGGTAGAGCAGCTGATTTGTAATCAGCCGGTCGTGGGTTCGAGTCCCTCCATTGGCTCTCAGGCCATGAATGGGGAGATACCCAAGCGGCCAACGGGGGCAGACTGTAAATCTGTTGTCTTACGACTTCACAGGTTCGAATCCTGTTCTCCCCACCATTCGCAGGGGCTACCGGAGCCGCTTCCAGGCACCGGACCGCGCGAAGGGACCAGTCACGATCGGCACACACGCGGGAGTAGCTCAGCTGGTAGAGCATCAGCCTTCCAAGCTGAATGTCGCGGGTTCGAATCTCGTCTCCCGCTCCACCAAGAAAAAGGAATGCACTGGCCTTTGTAGCTCAGGGGTAGAGCACTTCCTTGGTAAGGAAGAGGTCACGGGTTCAATTCCCGTCAAAGGCTCATCGAAGATCGCTAGAACTACATGCCTCGAAAGAGGTGGCCGGTACAACAGAACCAAGGACCGAACAGAATTACGAACAACCAACGACCGCACGACCATGGCAAAGGAGACTTTCAAAAGGGACAAGCCCCACGTGAACATCGGCACCATCGGCCACGTTGACCACGGCAAGACCACACTTACCGCAGCGATCACCACCGTTCTCGCCTCCAAGGGCCTGAGCGAGGTGCGCAGCTTCGATTCCATTGATAACGCGCCCGAGGAGAAGGAGCGTGGTATCACCATCAACACATCCCACGTGGAGTACATGACGGCCAACCGTCACTACGCACACGTGGATTGCCCGGGCCACGCCGACTATGTGAAGAACATGGTGACGGGTGCTGCCCAAATGGACGGTGCCATCCTGGTGGTGGCCGCCACCGACGGTCCCATGCCCCAGACCCGCGAGCACATCCTGCTCGGGCGTCAGGTAGGTGTACCGAAGATCGTGGTGTTCATGAACAAGGTGGACATGGTGGATGACGCTGAACTCCTCGACCTCGTCGAAATGGAGATCCGCGAACTGCTCACCTTCTACCAGTATGACGGTGACAACACCCCGGTGATCCGTGGCAGCGCCCTTGGTGGCCTGAACGGTGAGGAAAAGTGGGTGGACACCATCATGCAGCTGATGGATGCGGTGGACACTTGGATCCCGGTTCCTCCGCGTGAGACCGAGAAGCCTTTCCTGATGAGCGTGGAGGACGTGTTCTCCATCACCGGCCGTGGTACGGTCGCTACCGGTCGTATCGAGACCGGCGTGGTGAAGACCGGCGAAGAGGTCGAGATCATCGGCATGCAGGTGGAGAAGATGAAGAGCACCTGCACCGGTGTGGAGATGTTCCGCAAGCTGCTTGATCGCGGCGAAGCCGGTGACAACGTGGGTCTTCTGCTCCGCGGTATCGAGAAGGACCAGATCCGTCGTGGAATGGTCATCGCGAAGCCGGGCAGCATCACCCCGCACACCAACTTCAAGGCGGAGATCTACGTGCTGAAGAAAGAAGAGGGTGGCCGTCACACGCCGTTCCACAACAAGTATCGCCCCCAGTTCTACTTCCGCACCACGGACGTAACGGGAGAGATCACCATGGAAGCCGGTCGTGAGATGATCATGCCTGGTGACAACGTATCCATCACCGTTGAATTGATCGTTCCGATCGCCATGGACAAGGGTCTGCGTTTCGCTATCCGTGAGGGTGGGCGTACCGTGGGTGCCGGCCAGGTGACCGAGATCATCAAGTAAGCGACAACCAACAAAGGAGGCAGGGCCGTCCGCCGCATGGCGGACGGCCTTCGCCGCCGAAAACAACCACAACGAACGGGTGTAGCTCAATTGGTAGAGCGACGGTCTCCAAAACCGTAGGCTGCGGGTTCGATTCCTGCCACCCGTGCCAAGAGCGATACCCGAACAGAACCGATGGCAAGCTTCAAGACATACCTGAGCGAGAGCTACAATGAGCTCGTGAACAAGGTGAGCTGGCCCACCTGGAAGGAACTCCAGGCGAGCGCCATCGTGGTCCTTGTTTCGGCACTGATCCTTGCCTTGGTCATCTTCGTCATGGACTTCATCTTCGGGGTGCAGAACATGGGGCAGGGTGATACCAGCTTCTGGAAGGGCCTGTTGGGCTTCATCTACAAATTCATCGGCGCTTGACCATGGCAGAGGTGAGCACCAAGAAGTGGTACGTGGTCCGCGCCATCTCCGGCAAGGAGAAGAAGGTGAAGGAACTCATCGAGCTGGAGGTATCCCGCACGACAATGAAGAACTACATCGCACAGGTGCTGATCCCGATGGAGAAGTTCTACCAGATCCGGGAGGGCAAGAAGGTGAGCAAGGAGCGCAACTTCTTCCCCGGCTATGTGCTCATGGAAGCGGACCTCACCGGCGAGATCGCGCACAGCATCAAGAACTTGCCGAATGTGATCGGCTTCCTTGGTTCGGAGAAGGGTGGAGACCCCGTTCCCTTGCGCCAGGCGGAAGTGAATCGCATCCTGGGCACCGTGGATGAACTCGCCGAGAGCGGTGAGATGAACCACAATCCTTACCACGTGGGTGAGGGTGTGAAAGTGATCGATGGTCCGTTCAATGGCTTCAATGGGGTCATTGAGGAGATCAACGAGGACAAGAAGAAACTGAAAGTGATGGTGAAGATCTTCGGACGGCGCACGCCGCTCGAACTGAGCTTCATGCAAGTTGAGAAAGAAGTGTAGGGGCGCGAGATCTCTCGCCCGTACACCGACAGATGAAGAAACAATAACGGAGATCCCGTGTCAAACCCGGGATGACAGATCAAGAAGTAAACCCGTCCGAGCCGACCGGGAGGAAGGCGCTAATCAGGACACAAAACAAGAAGAATGGCCAAGGAGATTTCAGGACTGATCAAACTACAAGTCAAAGGCGGCGCGGCCAATCCGGCGCCCCCCATCGGCCCGGCACTCGGCGCCAAAGGGGTGAACATCATGGAGTTCTGCAAGCAGTTCAATGCGCGCACGCAGGACAAGGCAGGCAAGGTCCTCCCGGTGGTGATCACGGTGTACGCCGACAAGTCGTTCGACTTCATCATCAAGACCCCACCCGCCGCCGTGCAGATCATCGACGCGGCCAAGATCAAGGGGGCAGCGGCGAGCCGCACAGCAAGAAGGTAGGAAGCATCAGCTGGGACCAGATCAAGGTGATCGCCACGGACAAGATGCCGGACCTGAACTGTTTCACGATCGAAAGCGCCATGAGCATGGTCGCGGGCACCGCTCGCAGCATGGGCGTAACGGTCACTGGCAACAAACCCTTTTAAGCCAACGCCATGAGCAACGGAACGAAGAAGCGCAAGGCGGCGTTGAGCAAGTTCGACACCGCGAAGATCTACACCCTCGGAGAGGCCACGCAGATCGTCAAGCAAGTCAGCACCACCAAGTTCGACGCGACGGTCGATATCGCCGTGCGACTGGGTGTTGACCCGAAGAAGAGCACCGAGATGGTGCGCGGAACCGTGAGCCTGCCTCATGGCACCGGTCGTACGGTGAACGTGCTCGTCCTCGCCGATCCCGCGAAGTGCGAGGAGGCTTTGGCCGCTGGTGCTGATATGGCTGGACTGGACGAGTACATCGAGAAGATCAAAGGGGGCTGGACCAATGTGGATGTGATCATCTGCACCCCTGCTGTCATGGCCAAAGTGGGCGCATTGGGCCGTGTACTCGGACCCCGTGGCCTGATGCCGAACCCCAAGACCGGAACCGTTACCATGGACGTGGCCAAGGCCGTGAAAGAGGTGAAGGCCGGTAAGATCGACTTCAAGGTGGACAAAGCCGGTATCATCCACGCGGTGATCGGCAAGGCCAGCTTCGATGCGGAAAAGCTCAGCGAGAACGCCAACGAATTGTTGTTGACCCTGGTGAAATTGAAGCCAAGCACCGCGAAGGGTGCCTACATCAAGAGCATCACCGTGAGCAGCACGATGAGCCCGGGCGTGAAAGTGGACACACGGACCGTTTCCGTGGGCTAAACAAAAAGCTAGGGCACGAGATCTCGTGCCCCAACAACATGGCAACACGCACACAGAAAGACGAGATGATCGCTGAGTTGATCAGCGAGATCAAGACCACCAACGTGATCTACCTCGCTGACACCAGCGCGATGAGCGCGGAGACCACCAGCAAACTGCGTCGCGCCTGCAACGGCAGCGGCATCCGGATGCGCGTGGTGAAGAACACCCTGCTCCAGAAGGCGATGGAGGGCATCGAGGACAAGGACTACAGCGCACTGTTCCCGACCCTCGCCGGTAACACCGCGATCATGTTCGCTGAAAAGGGCAATGCCCCTGCGAAACTGATCCAGGAATTCCGCAGGAAGAACCCGGCAGCGAAGGGCGTTGTGCCAAAGCCGCAACTGAAGAGCGCTTGGATCGATGAGGCCGTGTTCATCGGCGACGAACAGATCGCGATGCTCAGCAACCTCAAAGGCAAGGAGGAACTCATCGGCGACATCATCGCATTGCTGCAAAGCCCGCTCAAGAATGTGATCGGTGGTTTGCAAGCCAGCGGTGGACAGAAGATCGCCGGATTGGTAAAGGCACTCGAAGAGAGGGCCCAAGCATAAGAGATACAGTACGGGCGGCGAATTCGCCGCCCCAACAAACGCGTTACGCACGATAGCTTCCCTATCAACCTAACAACCCAATAAAGATGGCAGATATCAAATCACTCGGCGATCAACTCGTTGGCCTCACTGTAAAGGAGGTAAGCGAACTCGCCACGTACCTGAAGGACGAATACAAGATCGAACCGGCAGCAGCCGCAGTAGCAATGGTCTCAGGACCGGCCGCTGGTGGTGCCGCAGTCGCTGAAGAGAAGACCAGCTTCGACGTGATCCTGAAGGCTGGTGGCCAGAACAAGCTCGCTGTGGTGAAGCTTGTGAAGGAACTCACCGGTCTGGGACTGAAAGAGGCGAAGGACCTCGTTGACGGCGCACCGAAGCCGTTGAAGGAAGGGGTGTCCAAGGCGGACGCCGAGAGCCTGAAGACGCAACTGACCGAAGCAGGCGCAGAAGTTGAGGTCAAGTAGGACCCGCGTAGCGCCAGTCGCAGCAGTACGGATAGGTCCCGTCGGGACCTATCCGGCTGCGCTGCTTTAAGCGCTACCTGTTACGGCGCATGCGCCGAAGCCTCCGCGTTAGATCCACCGCGCGAGTGCCACCCAAGACCCGGATCCAACGAATTGCGCCGTCCGTTCCCAACCCGCACCCATGGCCCAGGCGAAGACCACTTCCAAGAAAAGCAAGCGCATCGATTTCGGATCCTCCAAGATCGGAACCGATTACCCTGACTTCCTCGACATCCAACTCAAGAGCTTCGAGGAGTTCTTCCAGATCGACACCCTCCCTGAGGCCCGTGTCACTGAAGGACTCTTCAAGGTGTTCAATGAGAACTTCCCGATCACCGACACGCGCAACCAGTTCGTGTTGGAGTTCCTGGATTACTTCATCGACCCACCGCGCTACAGCATCGATGAATGCATCGAGCGGGGCCTGACCTACAGCGTTCCGCTGAAGGCCAAGTTGAAACTGTATTGCACCGACCCCGAGCACGAGGACTTCGAGACCATCGTGCAGGACGTGTACCTCGGCCAGATCCCCTACATGACCCCCAAGGGCTCGTTCGTGGTGAACGGCGCCGAGCGCGTGGTCGTGTCCCAATTGCACCGTTCGCCAGGCGTGTTCTTCGGCCAGAGCCGCCACGCCAACGGCACCAAGTTGTACAGTGCCCGTGTCATTCCGTTCAAGGGTTCGTGGATCGAATTCGCCACGGATATCAACGGAGTGATGTACGCCTACATCGACCGGAAAAAGAAGTTGCCGGTGACCACGCTCCTGCGTGCGATCGGTTACGAGAGCGACAAGGACATCCTGAACATCTTCGATCTTGCTGACGAGATCAAGGTGACCAAGGCCAATATGAAGGAAGCCGTGGGCCGCAAGCTCGCTGCCCGTGTGCTGAAGAGCTGGGTGGAGGATTTCGTGGATGAGGACACCGGCGAGGTGGTGAGCATCGAGCGGAACGAGGTGATGATCGATCGTGAGACGATCATCGAGGAGTCGCACGTGGACCAGATCGTGGAGAGCGGTGCCAAGACCGTGATCCTGCACAAGGCCGGCCTCAACGCCGCCGACTACGCGCTGATCTACAACACACTTCAGAAAGACACGTCCAACTCCGAGAAGGAGGCGGTGGAAGTGATCTACCGTCAATTGCGGAACGCCGAACCACCCGATCTGGAAACGGCTCGCGGTGTCATCGACAAGCTCTTCTTCAGCGAGCAGCGTTACGACCTCGGTGAGGTGGGCCGCTACCGCATCAACAAGAAACTCGGTCTGCAGAGCGAACTCAGCGTTCGCGTGTTGACCAAGGAGGACATCATCTTCATCATCAAGTACCTGATCGAGCTGGTGAACTCGAAGGCCGATGTGGATGACATCGACCACTTGAGCAACCGTCGCGTGCGTACCGTGGGCGAGCAGTTGCACAGCCAGTTCGGCGTGGGTCTGGCCCGTATGGCCCGCACCATCCGCGAGCGGATGAACGTCCGTGACAACGAGGTGTTCACCCCGACCGACCTGATCAATGCCAAGACCCTGAGCTCGGTGATCAACTCGTTCTTCGGAACGAACCAGTTGAGCCAGTTCATGGACCAGACGAACCCGCTCAGCGAGATCACCCACAAGCGCCGGATGTCGGCACTCGGACCTGGTGGTCTCAGCCGTGAGCGTGCCGGGTTCGAAGTGCGTGACGTTCACTACACGCACTACGGCCGCCTCTGCACCATCGAGACGCCTGAAGGACCGAACATCGGCCTGATCAGCTCGCTTTGTGTGTACAGCAAGATCAACAGCCTCGGATTCATCGAGACACCATACCGTGCTGTGAAGGAGGGTAAGGTGGATATGAAGGGCGATGTGACCTACCTGAGCGCTGAGGAGGAGGACAACCTGATGATCGCACAAGCCAATGCCATCATCAACGACAAGGGTGAGTTCGAGACCGCGCGTGTGAAGGCCCGTCTTATGGGCGACTTCCCGGTAGTGGAGCCCAAGGAGCTGCACCTCATGGACGTGGCGCCGAACCAGATCGCTTCGATCGCGGCTTCGCTGATCCCGTTCCTGGAGCACAACGACGCCAACCGCGCGCTGATGGGCTCCAACATGATGCGTCAGGCCGTTCCATTGCTCCGCCCCGAAGCCCCGATCGTGGGAACGGGTCTGGAGGAATTGGTGGCCCGCGACAGCCGCGTGTTGCTCACCGCTGAAGGTGAAGGCGTGGTGAAGTACGTGGATAGCGATCGCATCGTGATCGACTACAAGCGGAGCGATGAGGAGCGCACCGTGAGCTTCGATGGCGACGAGAAGGAATACAAGCTCACCAAGTTCCTGAAGACCAACCAGAGCACCTGCATGAACCTGCGCCCCACCGTCCGCAAGGGCGACAAGGTGACGAAGGGACATACGTTGTGCGAAGGCTATGGCACCCAGGACGGCGAGTTGGCCATCGGTCGTAACCTGCAAGTGGCCTTCATGCCCTGGAAGGGCTACAACTTCGAGGATGCCATCGTGATCAGCGAGCGCGTGGCCAGCGAGGACATCTTCACTTCCATCCACATCGATGAGTACAACATGGAAGTGCGTGACACCAAGCGCGGCTTGGAGGAACTCACATCCGACATCCCGAACGTTTCCGAGGAAGCGACGAAGGACCTTGACGAGAACGGCCTGATCCGCATCGGTGCCGAGATCAAGGAAGGCGACATCCTCATCGGCAAGATCACCCCGAAGGGTGAGACCGATCCGAGCCCGGAGGAGAAACTGCTCCGCGCCATCTTCGGCGACAAGGCCGGTGATGTGAAGGACGCGTCCTTGAAAGCTCCTCCCAGCACCAAGGGTGTGGTCATCGACAAGAAGCTCTTCGCCCGTGCGGTGAAGGACAAGAAGACCAAGGGCAACGAGAAGGACATCCTGGACCGCATCGACAAGGACCAGGACAAGGAACTCGGTGCGCTGAAGAACCTGCTCATCGAGAAGTTGATGGAACTCGTTGGCGGCCAGAACTCCGGCGGCGTCTTCAACAAGTACAAGGAAGAGCAGATCAAGAAGGGCGTGAAGTTCAGCGCCAAGGTGCTCCTGAGCTTGATTTCATCACGGTGGATCCCACGGAGTGGACCACCGAGAAGAAGACCAACGAACTGGTGCGCCAGCTCATCCACAACTACAACATCCGCTACAACGACATCAGTGGTGCCTACAAACGGAAGAAATTCCAAGTGAGCATCGGTGATGAATTGCCTGCTGGTATCGTGAAGTTGGCCAAGGTGTACGTCGCGGCGAAGCGCAAGCTCACCGTGGGCGACAAGATGGCCGGCCGCCACGGCAACAAGGGCATCGTGGCCAAGATCGTCCGTGATGCCGACATGCCCTACATGGATGATGGTACCCCGGTGGACATCGTGCTGAACCCGCTCGGTGTACCAAGTCGGATGAACCTCGGCCAGATCTATGAGACCGTGCTGGGTTGGGCCGGGAAGCGTCTGGGTCGCAAGTACGCGACGCCGATCTTCGATGGTGCGACCGGCGAACAGATCGACGCCGAGACGGATGAGGCCGGTGTACCGCGCAACGGTAAGACCTACCTCTACGACGGAGGCACGGGCATGCGTTTCGACCAGCCTGCCACGGTGGGTGTGATCTACATGATCAAGCTCGCCCACATGGTGGACGACAAGATGCACGCACGTTCCATCGGACCATACAGCTTGATCACACAGCAACCGCTGGGTGGTAAGGCCCAGTTCGGTGGTCAGCGTTTCGGTGAAATGGAAGTGTGGGCGTTGGAGGCTTTTGGTGCCGCCCACATCCTGCAGGAGATCCTCACCGTGAAGAGCGATGACGTCATCGGTCGCGCGAAGGCTTACGAGGCCATCGTGAAGGGCGAGCCGATGCCGCAGCCTGGTATCCCTGAATCGTTCAACGTGTTGCTCCACGAATTGCGTGGCTTGGCACTGAACGTTTCACTCGAGTAGGACAGCGATCGGGTCAATTGAACGTCGAACGAAGCAAGTACGCGAGAACATGAAGAAGGAAGTAAAGCTGAACAGCAACTTCAATAAGATCGTCATCAGCCTGGCCAGCCCCGAGCAGATCCTCGAGCGCAGCCATGGTGAGGTGATCAAGCCCGAGACGATCAACTACCGTACGTACAAGCCCGAACGTGATGGCTTGTTCTGCGAGCGGATCTTCGGACCGGTGAAGGATTTCGAATGCCACTGCGGCAAGTACAAGCGCATCCGCTACAAGGGGATCGTGTGCGACCGTTGCGGTGTGGAGGTCACCGAGAAGAAGGTGCGTCGTGAGCGCATGGGGCACATCCAGTTGGTGGTGCCCGTAGCGCACATCTGGTATTTCCGCAGCCTGCCGAACAAGATCGGCTACCTGTTGGGCCTGCCCACCAAGAAGCTGGACCAGATCATCTACTACGAGCGTTACGTGGTGATCCAGGCCGGTAGTGCGGTGAACAAGGAAGGTATCGCTGTACAGTACTTGGACTTCCTCACGGAAGAAGAGTACCTCGACATCCTCGAAGCCCAAGGCAAGGACAACCAGTACCTCGACGACAACGACCCGAACAAGTTCATCGCCAAGATGGGTGCGGATTCCCTGCACGATCTCTTGCGCCGTTTGGATCTCGATTCGTTGAGCTACGACCTGCGCCACAAGGCGAATACCGAGACCAGCCAGCAGCGGAAGAACGAAGCCCTGAAGCGACTGAACGTTGTGGAGGCCTTCCGTGATGCGAACAGCCGCCGGGACAACAAGCCAGAGTGGATGATCATCAAGGTGGTTCCGGTGATCCCACCTGAACTGCGTCCGCTGGTCCCCTTGGATGGCGGCCGTTTCGCCACCAGCGACCTGAACGATCTGTACCGTCGCGTGATCATCCGCAACAACCGCTTGAAGCGTTTGGTGGAGATCAAGGCACCGGAGGTGATCCTGCGGAACGAGAAGCGGATGTTGCAGGAAGCGGTGGATAGCCTCTTCGACAACAGTCGCAAGAGCAGCGCCGTGAAGAGCGAGAGCAACCGCCCGCTGAAGTCATTGAGCGATTCGCTCAAGGGCAAGCAGGGCCGCTTCCGCCAGAACCTGCTCGGTAAGCGTGTGGACTACAGCGCACGTTCCGTGATCGTGGTGGGTCCTGAATTGAAATTGCACGAGTGCGGTCTGCCGAAGGACATGGCGGCCGAACTTTTCAAGCCGTTCATCATCCGCAAGCTCATTGAGCGCGGCATCGTGAAAACGGTGAAGAGCGCGAAGAAGATCGTGGACAAGAAGGAGCCCGTGGTGTGGGACATCCTGGAGAACGTGTTGAAGGGCCACCCGGTCCTGCTCAACCGTGCACCAACCCTGCACCGCTTGGGTATCCAGGCGTTCCAGCCGAAGCTCATCGAGGGCAAGGCGATCCAATTGCACCCGCTCGTGTGTACCGCGTTCAACGCTGACTTCGACGGTGACCAGATGGCGGTACACGTGCCCTTGGGCAATGCCGCCGTATTGGAAGCGCAGTTGCTCATGCTCGCGAGCCACAACATCCTGAACCCGGCCAACGGCGCACCGATCGCGGTACCGAGCCAGGACATGGTGCTTGGCCTTTACTACATCACCAAGGGCCGCGTGACCGACAAGGTGCGCGCTATGAAGGGTGAGGGCATGACCTTCTACAGCCCCGAGGAAGTGATCATCGCTTTCAACGAAGGCAAGTTGGACCTGCACACGCACATCAAGTTGCGTTGGGAGGACATCAACGGCAAGAGCAGCATCATCGAGACCACTTGCGGTCGCACCCTCTTCAATGAGGTGGTGCCGAAGGAAGTGGGCTTCCTGAACGACGTACTCACCAAGAAGGCTTTGCGCGACATCATCGGCAAGGTGGTGAAGGAGACGGGTACGGCGCGTGCCGCACAGTTCCTGGACGACATCAAGGACCTGGGCTTCATGAGCGCCTTCCGCGGCGGCTTGAGCTTCAACCTCGATGACGTGGTCGTGCCGGATGCCAAGGAGAAATTGGTGAAGGCCGCGCAGAAGGAAGTGGACGAGGTGACGGGCAACTACAACATGGGCCTGATCACCAACAACGAGCGCTACAACCAGACCATCGACATCTGGACACACACCAACAGCAAAGTGACCTTCTCCTTGATGGAGCGGATCAAGACGGACATGCAGGGCTTCAACTCCATCTACATGATGATGGACAGCGGCGCGCGTGGCTCGAAAGAGCAGATCCGTCAGCTCAGCGGCATGCGAGGCCTGATGGCCAAGCCGCAGAAAGGCGGTGGCGGTGGTGGCCAGGACATCATCGAGAACCCGATCCTATCGAACTTCAAAGAGGGATTGTCCATTCTGGAGTATTTCATCTCCACCCACGGTGCGCGTAAGGGTCTTGCCGATACGGCACTGAAGACCGCTGACGCCGGTTACCTCACCCGTCGATTGGTCGACGTGGCGCAGGACGTGGTGATCACCAACGAGGACTGCGGAACACTTCGCGGTCTGGTGGCCACGGCCCTTGTGAAGAACGAGGACGTGGTGGAATCGCTGCAGGACCGGATCCTGGGTCGCACGGTCGTACACGATGTGTACCACCCACAGACCGGTGATCTCATCATTGCCAGCGGCGAGAACGTGAACGAGGACATCGCAGCCTTCATCGGCAACAGCCCGATCGAGGAAGTGGAGATCCGCAGCGTACTCACCTGCGAACAGAAGAAGGGCGTATGCGCCAAGTGCTACGGCCGCAATCTGGCCACGGGCCGCATGGTGCAGCGTGGCGAAGCGGTCGGTGTGATCGCCGCGCAATCCATCGGCGAGCCGGGAACGCAGCTTACCCTCCGGACCTTCCACGTGGGTGGTGTGGCAGGGAAGATCACCGAGACCAGCGAGATCCGCGCGAAGTACGACGGCGTACTCGAGATCGACGAGTTGCGCACGGTACGGAAGAAGGATCGCAAAGGCGAGGACGCCGATGTGGTCATCAGCCGCAGCACCGAGATGCGCATCGTGGACAAGAACACGGGCATCGTGCTCACCACGAGCAACGTGCCTTACGGTGCGATGATGTACACCAAGGCCGGCAAGTCCATCAAGAAGAACGACCTGATCTGCACCTGGGACCCGTACAACGCGGTGATCATCTCCGAAATGGCAGGTACGCTGGCCTTCGAGGCCATCGAGGAGAACGCGACCTTCCGTGAGGAGATCGACGAGCAAACAGGCTTCGCCGAGAAGGTGATCATCGAGAGCCGGGACAAGAAGAAGAACCCGACCATCAAGATCATGGACCCCAAAGGCAAAGAGGAGCTGAAGAGCTACAGCCTGCCGGTGGGTGCGCACATCATCGTGAAGGAGGGCCAGAAGATCGAAGCCGGCGATGTGCTGGTGAAGATCCCGCGGAGCTCCGGCAAGGGTGGTGACATCACCGGTGGTCTGCCGCGTGTGACCGAATTGTTCGAGGCGCGTAACCCGAGCAACCCTGCGGTGGTCAGCGAAGTGGACGGTATCATCTCCTACGGCAAGATCAAGCGCGGTAACCGCGAGATCATCGTGGAGAGCCGCACCGGTGAGCACAAGACCTACCTCGTGCCATTGAGCAAGCACATCCTCGTGCAGGAGAACGACTTCACCAAGGCCGGTCAGCCGCTGAGCGATGGTTCCATCGCGCCGGGCGACATCCTGGACATCCAGGGACCGACCCGCGTACAGGAATATCTGGTGGACGAGGTCCAGGAGGTGTACCGTATGCAGGGTGTGAAGATCAACGACAAGCACTTCGAGGTGATCGTTCGCCAGATGATGCGCAAGGTGGAGATCGAGGATCCGGGCGATACCCGCTTTTTGGAGAAGCAGGGCGTGAACAAGACCGAGTTCATGGCGGAGAACGACGACATCTACGACAAGATGGTGATCACCGACGGTGGTGACAGCGACATGAAGGTCGGACAGATGGTGACGATGCGGAAACTGCGCGATGAGAACAGCGCACTGAAGCGGAAGGACGCGAAGCTTGCCGAAGCCACTCCGGCCAAGCCAGCCACGGCCCGCATCATGCTGCAAGGGATCACCCGCGCCAGCTTGCAGACCGAAAGCTTCATCAGCGCGGCGAGTTTCCAGGAGACCACCAAGGTGTTGAACGAAGCAGCGGTGAACGCCAAGGAGGACAACCTGAACGGCTTGAAGGAGAACGTGATCGTGGGTCACTTGATCCCTGCCGGTACCGGTGCCCGCGCCTACACCGATCTCATTGTCGCCAACAAGGACGAATACCAGCGCCTGCTGGCCGAGAAGCTCGAGGCCCAGGAGATCGAAGAGTGAGGTTGAAAGTTGAAATCTGAAAGTTGAAAGCTGAAACAGGAATCCGCTAACGCTCGTCGCGAGGGCTTTCCAGTTTCAGCTTTCCTCTTTCAACTTTTCTTGAACCATGGCCGACCAGAAGGACCAGCCCCGCCCCAACCAGCTGAACATCGAGATCAGCGAGGAAGTGGCCGATGGCGTGTACAGCAACCTCGCGATCATCACCCACAGCAACTCGGAGTTCGTGCTGGACTTCGTGCGCGTGATGCCCGGTGTACCCAAGGCCAAGGTGCGCTCTCGCATCCTGCTCACCCCGCAACATGCCAAGCGCCTCACCCGCGCGCTGGCCGATAACATCCAGAAGTTCGAGCAGGCGCACGGCGAGATCCGTGAATCAGAGATGCCGGAGATCCCGATGAGCTTCGGAGGGCCTACGGCGCAGGCTTGATCAAGAACACTATCCAACAAGAACGCCAGCGCTTGCGCTGGCGTTCTTGTTGGAGGCTTTGTCATTCCGGGCTTGACCCGGAATCTCGAAATGTTCTTGTAACGGTTTGTGCAGAGAGCCTCACATCCGCATCTCCCGCACCCGCTCGATCACCCCTTCATCCGCGCACACCTCCTTCAGCTTCCGTTCGATGTGCTTCTCGTAGCCATCCGTTGCGTAGCCGTGGCGAATGAGGTGCAGGTCCAACAGAAGGCCGTCCACGGTCTCCCAGAGCGTCTCATCCACGCGGTTGCCCCACGGCAAGCGCTCGTACGCGCCCTCCACGGACTCGTAGGTATCGAGGAGGTCGTGGGTGATCATGCGCCAAGTGTTCTTTTACCGCTAAGGCGCAACGGACGCCAAGTCACCGCCCTGGCAAATGCAAGCTGGAACCAACCAGCGTTGCGAGGCCGTTGCCGTTCGTTGCGTCGTGGCGGTGGGTGCCCTCCCTCATTCCTGCGCCTTCTGGTTGAAGAGGATGTACCCGAAGTTCAGGCTCCAGGCCCAAGGTTCGTTCTGGCCATCGAAGTAGCTCAGGTTGAACCACACCGGCCCGACAGGGCTTTGGTAGATGAGCGAACCCGCGCCGATGTAATATCGTTCGGTGAAGGCCGCTGCCGTGATGCCTTCGTTGTCATCGCCACGCACAATGGGCTCGTAGGGTTGGAAGAGGTATGCCTCCAGCCGCAGGTCGAACTTGTTGCGCGCCACGGCGATGATCGTGCGCAGCCCACCGGCTACGTATTTCGGCGCACGGAAGCGATCGATGAAGTAGGTCCGGCTCTCCGGCGTGGGCTGGAAGGCCGGTGCGCGGATGATGCTCGCTGTGTAGTTCTCGAACATCGGCATGGTGCTGTACACGCCTTCCAGCAGCACGCCGAACTTGAAGATCCCCTTGGGGAGTGCGTATTGATCCAACTGCACCTTCGCCACGAACCACTCGTGGCGGTCCTTGAAGAACGGTCCTTCCACCGTGCTGTTGGTGGATCCACCGATGGTCTTCTCATCACCACCCACGAAGCGCACGCTCACACTGAGTTTCTCGCCTGCATTCGGATGCTGCTTGCGATTGAGCGAGTTGCGCATCAGCGATAGCCCGCTCGTCAGGTGCCGGAAGTAGGTGACGTCGGTGGTGTCCTGCCCGGAGAACTCGCTGGTCTGGTAATAGCTGTCCTTGGTCTCGGCCAGCTTTGCGTCGAATTGGAGCAATCCTTTGTTCCCCATGCCCATACCGGCGTTCAGGCCGCCCCACGTTTCGCGGATCACCACGAAGGCGGGCTTCTCCTCATCGAAGAAGGTGCTGAAGCCGCGGAAGTGATCCCAACGGTGCAGGCTGAAGACCGGCTCCAGGTAGAGCGGTGCCTTCGTGGGAAGGTCCATGCGCAGCTTCACCTGCCCGGCGATGTAGAACTTGCCGAAGTAGGAGAGGGCTTCCACATGCGAACTGGCTCTGCCGAAAAGATTGTACCGCATGGCCACCATGCCGGTATTGATAGGACGTGAGGAGAACATACCTCCAGCGCTCCTTGACATAGGTCGCACGCGGATACACGTGTGCGATGTTCTGGTCCGCCAGAAGACGGAAATAGGCGCTCTTCAACCGCGATGGAGTGAGCGGGTTACCGGCTTGCGCAATGGTCTTTTCCACGTACCTCGCACTCGAACGTCCCAAACCCTCCACTTCCACATGACCGAAGATCATCGGCGGGAACCGCGACCGGAACGCGCGACGTCGCTCGTCCAGCACCGAACGGGGAACACGATCGCGGACCTGGGCCAGGATCTCGGGCATGCGCTTCATGGCTTCGCGGTACCCGTCAGCGATGGCTTTGCCCGGATCGCTGAAATCAAAAAGCGGAACACTCGTGCGCGGCTCGATGATCACGCCGTTCTCGCAGATCACGGTGAAGTTGGTGGGCTCCTGCATCATGGCGCGCAGCTGGCTCAAGAGGTCGTCCTCGCTCGGTGGCGGTGAACTGCCGCTCACGTTGCTCCCCACGATCACATCCGGGAAGAAGTCGGCGTACATCACATCGCTGGGGAAGTTGTTGTACAGGCCGCCATCCATCATCAAGTGGCCGTCCACCCGGATCGGTTTGAAGTAGAACGGATAGCTCATGCTTGCGCGTACAGCCTGCGCCAGATCACCACGGCGGAACACCTTTGCCCTTTGCGCGGTGATATCCGAGGCCACGCAGCGAAAGGGCACGAAGAGGCTGTCCATGTCGTACCCCGTCGCTGCGGATGCTGGTGAGAAGCCGCGCATCTGTTCGAAGTCCAGAAGTGCCGGACTGCGGAGGTTCGTGGGCAGGGAGGTCTGCAGGGTGGTGTCCAGATCGAAGTGCAGGTTGAGCAGCGATGCGTCCGCGTGATCCTGCTTGAAGTAGTATTCGTATCGCGGTTCGATCCTTCCTTCCGCCATGTCGCGGTACAGGTCCGTCCGGAACAAGGAATCGATCTGCCATGGTGAGTAACCTACGGCGTACATCGCGCCGATGAGTGCGCCCATGCTGCTGCCGGCGATGTAGTCGATCGGCACACCGTTCTCTTCCAGCGCCTTCATCACACCGATGTGCGCCATGCCACTGGCGCCCCCGCCGCTCAACACCAAGCCCACCTGCTGCCCCTGCGCGCCAGGAATGGCGAGGATAAGTGAAAGGAGGAGGAGGAAGCGATGCATGCGAGTTCGGAGGACGGTAAAAGTAGGGCCGTCCATCCGGGCGGGTGGGCCGTTCATCAGGGTCATTGACCGCGTCACGCCGGAATCCGGTTCGCGCGTCACTCCGGGCGAGCGAGGCTCTGCGAGCGAGACCCGGAGTCTCACTAGGGTTCAGGAGTAGCATTGGTGAGATTCCGGATACGCGGGGCCCTGCTGCTCCGCAGCGCCCACGTTCCGGAATGACGCTTCGTGCGTGACGCTCAAGAAGGGTTCACAACGTAGCGAAGTAGGCCGGGGCCTTCAGCAAGCGGCTACCGTACCAACTGAAGAGCTCGCCATCCACGAGTTCGATCCGCGCGTCCGGGCAGATCTCCTTGAACTCGGCAATGTGCTTTTCCTTGAAAGGGTATGGTTCGGAGGAGAGCAGGATCACCTCCGGTCCGGCTTCCTCAAGGTCCTGCGCGTTGATCTGCGGGTAGCGCGCATCGTCCTCATCGAAGACGTTGACGAAGCCGCAACGCTTCAGCATGTCATTCACGAAGGTGCCATGACCGGCCACCATGAATGGATCGCGCCAGATGAAATAGGCGGCCGTGCGGATGTCCTCCGTAGGTCGCAACTCGCCGAACGCTTGTGCGATGCCCGTCACGATCTCAAGCGCAATTGCATCCGTCCCTGTGAGTGCGCCGATCGCCGTGATCATCTCAGCAGCGTCACGCAGCGTTCTCACATCGCTCATCCAAACCCGGAACTCCTTTTCCAGCGCTTCGATGTCCTTGCGTTCGTTCTCCTCCTTGTTGCCGATGATCAGGTCCGGCTTCAGCGCACGCACCTTGTCCATATCCACCTTCTTGGTGCCGCCCACGCGATGCTTGCTGCTGAACCAGGTCTCCGGATGCACGCAGAACTTGGTGATGCCAACGACGCGATCGCCAAGGCCGAGGTCATAGAGCAGTTCGGTCTGGGATGGGACGAGGGAGATGATGCGCTGGGGGTGCGATGGCACCGGGACGGTGCGGTGCATTTGGTCGGAGTAGGTCTTAGTCGCGCGAACCATCGATGAGCGATCCGAAAGCTGTGTTGTCACCATGGAACACGTTCAGGTCCACAAACCCGTCTATTCCCTTGGCATGACCACGGTTTGCGAATTGCCAGAATGTCCAGTCTCGACCGTCTGGTAGCTGTGGTTTGCCCACAATATCTCGGATCCACAGTGGACACTCACTGAACCTGTTGATGATATACTCGGAGTAGAAGTCCTGGGTCACGTAGAGAATTGGCGCTCTTCCGTAGTGGTCATTCAGTCGGTCGACGCAGGCTTGTATCTCTTGGATAACCTCCTCCCTCTTCGGGGTTCGATCACAGTAGCCAACGTACTCAAGGTCGATCACAGGAGGCAATGAAGGAGCCTCGAGGGGTGCGGTTCGAATGAAGTGTTCGGCTTGTTCCAGTCCAGGTCTGCAGGTCAGGAAGAAGTGGTATGCACCTACGACGTTCCCGTTCTGTTTGGCAGCAGCCCAATTCCCAATGAACTCAGGATCGACATAGTCAACACCTTCAGTGGCTTTGATGAAAACGAAGGAGAATCGTTCGGAAGCCAAAGTTTCCCAATCGATCGTCCCTTGATGATGCGAAACATCAATTCCCCTAACAGGGTAAGTGGAGGATGATGGGTAGTTCGCGCGGAGGAAACCGAAGTAGATCAGTGCAACACCGGTTCCCCCGATGATAGCGAGCAGGATCAGTCCCAAGAGCCATCTCCTCATCTACTTCAACTTCCCAATGATGTCCTGCTTCCTTGAATAGATCACGCAGCGGCTTGCTTGTTCTCCGCGAGTTCGCGTAGGAATTCCGGGCAGGCGTCGAAGCCATTCGGCCAAGCGATGCCTCCGCCAGATTCAGTGGTGACTTCAGCGAACCGCTCTGGAACCAACAACTCGGCGGTGAATCCCTTGCCGATGTATGGCTCCATATTGATATCAGCGGTGAGGCCATCGGCGAAGGTCACTTTCAATCGGAGACCCGACAGTACCTCAACTTGCGTCACCCTATTCATATGGCTAAGGTAATGGGGCGATAGGTGACAGAGGCTCGGGAACGGAGGTCTTTCGCCAATTCTCAAGGAGCTCCGCGCGGTGCATCGCTGCCCACTCAAGCACAAGGGCATGGGCGCGAGACGGTAGGCTACCAGCGATCAACTCCAATGTGCGAATGTCGAATTCTGCACTCTGGCCTTGGTATTCCGCGTAAAGTGCCGTGTGGCAGAAGCGGAGTTCAGGCATCCGCGTGTATTGCCTACTTCAACTTCCCGATGATATCCTGCTTGGTGATGATCCCATAGCCGTTCATCTGTTCCACGAGCACAGCAGGGCTACCGTTACCAAGGCGTTTGGCCACATCCTCCAATGTCGCATCCAGGCCGATCACAGGCAGCGCGGGGCCCATCACAACGCGGGCCTTCTGGTGGCGCACTTCGGCATCCTCCAGGATAGCGTCGAATAGTCGCGCATCGGTGATGGTGCCAACCGGCTTGCCGCTTTCAAAGACCGGCAGCTGATCGATGTTGTGCTTGCGCATGATATCGATGGCGTTGAGCACGGGCTCGTCGGCTTCCACGCTGAGCAGTTGCAGATCCTTGCCTTTGAGCAGATCACCGGCGGTCGGTTTCTCTTCCACGAGGAAGCCGCGCTCGCGCATCCAGTCGTCGTTGAACATCTTGCCCACGTAGCGCGTGCCGTGGTCGTGGAAGATCACCACCACCACTTCGCCCTTCTTGAAATTGTCCTTCAACTGTAGCAGGCCCGCCATCGCGCTGCCCGCGCTATTGCCCACGAAAATGCCTTCGTCCTTCACGATCTTCCGTGTGAAGATGGCGGCGTCGCGGTCGGTGACCTTCTCGAAGTGATCGATCAGGTCCATGTCCACGTTCTGCGGCACGAAGTCCTCGCCGATGCCTTCCGTGATGTAGGGGTAGATCTCGTTCTTGTCGAAGATGCCGGTCTCCTTCAACTTCTTGAACACCGAGCCGTAGGTGTCAATGCCCCACACTTTCAATTTGGGGTTCTTCTCCTTCAGGTATTTCGCGGTGCCACTGATCGTTCCGCCGGTGCCTACACCGACAACCAAGTGATCCACCTTGCCACTGGTCTGTTCCCAGATCTCCGGGCCGGTGCTCTCGTAATGCGCCTGCGCATTGCTCGGATTGTCGTACTGGTTCGCCTTCCAACTGTTCGGCGTTTCGTTCACCAAGCGTGAAGAGACGGAGTAGTAGGAGCGGGGATCCTCGGGATCCACGTTCGTGGGGCACACGATCACTTCCGCACCGAACGCGCGGAGGATGTCCACCTTCTCGCGGCTCTGCTTGTCGGTGGTGGTGAAGATGCACTTGTAGCCTTTGATGATGGCGCCGATGGCGAGGCCCATGCCCGTGTTGCCGCTGGTGCCTTCGATGATGGTACCGCCGGGCTTCAGCAGGCCGGCCTTCTCCGCGTCCTCGATCATCTTGATCGCCATGCGGTCCTTGATGCTGTTGCCGGGGTTGAAGGTCTCGACCTTGGCGAGCACGGTGGCGGCGACGTCCTTGGTGATCTTGTTCAAGCGCACCATGGGCGTATTGCCGATGGTGGAGAGGATGTTCTCGTGGATCTTCATTGTCCGGCGAAGGTACCCTTCGGCTGCGCTCGGGGTCTTGCCGGAAACGCGCAAGCGTTATCCGGCATCTCACCCATGTGCATTCGTAAGACGCCGGATAGCCTCCTCCGTCGGTTTCCGGCGTGACGCCCACCCCTACGCGAACCGTATTGCCTTTGCTGGTGCGATGCGCGTGACCAACAAACTGGGCAGGAGCAAGGCCAGCCCGCACACGACCATGGTGCCGATGTTCAGCAGCGCGATGGAAGGGATCGAGATGTCGATCGCAACGACATCCACGTAGTAGGTCTCCACCGGCAGCTTCACGATGCCGAAGTGCTGTTGCAGGAAAGCGAGTCCGATGCCGAGCAGGTCGCCGAGCAGGATGCCGGTGCCGAGGATGTACACAGCATCCAACAGGAAGATCTTCTGGATGGACCATGACGTGGCGCCCAAGGCTTTCAGTGTTCCGATCATGTTCGTACGTTCCAGGATGATGATCAACAGCGCCGAGGTCATGTTGATGATCGCCACAAGGATCATGAGGACGATGATCATCGCCACGTTCTTATCCAACAGTTCAAGCCAAGCGAAGATCTCCGGGAAGCGATCACGCACGCTTAACGAGCGAAGACCGATCGGTAGAAACTTCTTGTAGACGAGGTCATCCATCGCCATCAGGGCGTCGAAGCGGTCCAATGTGACCTCGAAACCGGCGCAGTACTTGTTGTAGCTACCACCGCTGCCACCACGCTCAACGCGGATGCGCTGTACGACCTGGTCGGTGCCCAAGCTGTGCGTGATGGGGAGGACGCGATCCGGGATGATGCGTACCCAAGCGGTGTCGGGATGGTGTTGTGCGTCGTGGACCACCAAGGTGAAGGTGCTATCCTTTGGGTCACGGCCGAAGTCGGTCGGTCTCCAGTTCGGGTTGTGCCAGTCCCAGAGTTGCACGCGATGAGGACCCGGACCTTCGAGATCGGTCCCCAACCACTCGAAGGTGTAGTTGTGGTCGCCACCGAAGGCGAAGCCTTGCAGTTCGACGTACCGGCCATCTTCCACTTCGCCGACACTGATCTCCGCCTTCAAGCCCCATTGCGCGAAACGCTGCAAGTGATCGATGTCCACATACACGAGGTTGTGATCGATCTGTTCGAGGCCGGTCTTGTACATCCCGCAAACTCGGAATTTGCGTGGCCGGATCTCATCGCGACCGCGAACGAGATAGGTGGTGATGGTATCATCCACGCCGATGTGCAAGCGATCCGCGTGATAGCTCGATAGCAAGAGGTCGATGGGTCGCGCGGTATCCCCGATCGCGGGTAGGTCGCCAGCTTCGAGGTGCTTGCGCAGGAAATCGGTGTCGTAGTCCGCGCCAATGCCCTTCAGGACAACCCCCTCGATATCATTCTCCGTCTCGATGATGCCGGGGCGGGTGGCATACACTTGGATATGCGCCACACCCGGTACCGTGTCCAACGAAGGGTAGAACGATTGATCGATGGGAATGCGAATGGTCTCCTTCGGATCGGTCTGGCCGATGGCCGTGATCTGCAGGTGCGCACCGGCCCCGGTTACTTTCGCCCGCACTTCGCGCTGGAAACCCTGAGTGATCCCGACCGTGATGATCATGACCGCCATGCCTACCACGATACCCAACACCGCGATGAGCACGATCGGGCGTGAGAACGCCGAGGAACCTGTATCCGATCCGCGCACGATGCGGCGGGCGATGAATTGCGCGAAACCCATGAACGATCGCCAGCAGGTGCGGGCGTGGCCGAAGATAGCCGCAGCCTTGATGGTCGCAGGGATCACGTCAAGCGCACGAGGACAGGAGCCGATCCTGATCCAGCACAACACGGATACGGTGGTGGTGGGGGCGGAGCGGACGGCCGTATACCTCCCACTAGTACATGGTCAACGTGTAGCGGTGGTGACGAACCAGACCGGTATGATCGGTGGAAGGCATTTGGTCGATTCACTACTCACGCTTAAGGTGAATGTAGTGAAGGTGTTCGGGCCCGAGCATGGCTTCCGGGGCGATGCGGATGCGGGTGAGCATATGAATGATGGAAAGGATCCGCAGAGTGGCTTGCCCGTGGTTTCACTTTACGGCGACCAGAAGCACCGCAAGCCAAGTCCGGAACAATTGAGTGATGTGGATGTCCTGATCTATGATATCCAGGATGTGGGCGTGCGCTTCTACACCTACATGAGCACGTTGCACTATGTGATGGAAGCGGCGATGGAGAACGGCAAGAAAGTGATCGTCCTGGATCGTCCGGATCCGAACGGTTTCTATGTGGATGGGCCGGTGCTGGATCCCGCGTACAGATCATTCGTCGGTATGCACCCTGTGCCGATCGTGCATGGGATGACGGTGGGGGAGTACGCAAGGATGATCAACGGAGAGGGCTGGTTGAAGGGCGGGCGCAAATGCGACCTCACCGTGATCGCGTGCAAGGGATACACCCATTCAACCTTTTATGAGCCACCTGTACGCCCATCGCCGAACCTTCCGAACATCCCGGCCATGTATCTCTATCCATCGCTCGGTCTTTTCGAAGGCACCATCGTGAGTGTGGGTCGCGGCACCGATCATCCTTTCCAATGCATCGGCTATCCTGGTAACAGCGTCGGGCAATTCCACTTCACGCCGAAGAGTATGCCCGGTGCCAAGGATCCACCGCACAAGGGCCGGTTATGTGCGGGGTTGGATCTTCAAGCCTATGGTGGATTCCAGAGCCGGATGGAGAAACGTCTTCGCTTGCACTGGCTGATCGGGTTCTACGCAGAAACGGCCGATAAGGCGGCCTTCTTCAATGCGTTCTTTGATAAGCTGGCCGGGGGTCCTGATCTGCGTGAACGCATTGTGCGTGGCGAGGATGAGGACACGATCCGCGCTTCGTGGGAACCGGGGTTGAAGTCATTCAAGACGATGCGGAAGAAGTACCTGCTCTACGACGACTTCAAGAACTGAAAGCAGGAGCCCGCAAACCGCAAGGATGTTCGGAATCGATCTTCGGTCGATCCGTTCAGGGCTGGATCGCGGCGCATTCCGCAGTGGTGCATGCGTAGTTGTGATCCCCGCTCGTGGATCGCCCACTGACCAACGCTCGGTCGGGCGCAAGCTTCATGGCCATTGAGCCTTCCGGGCCTGAGCGCACGCGCGGATCGCGATCGTGTCCCTGATCCGTAGAAGTTGGTGCATGATCATCCTGTACGGAAGCGATCCGCGTGATGCGATCGAGCCATACCTGGAACCGGCTGAGTGGGGCGATGACATGGGGCTCGATCGATCCGAGGGCCACCCACGCAGAAGCCCGCCCACCTTGCGGTGAGCGGGCTTCCACTTTTCGTTCGATCCGCTTACGGCTGTATCACCAGTCGTTGGGTGTAGGTCTTCCCACCAGCGGTGATGTTCACCATGTACAGTCCACCGGCCAATTCACCGTTGAGTTCGAGCACCGTGTTGATGAAGCCATCCTGCACCGCGATCGTGCGCGCGCTCACGCGCTTGCCGAAGGTGTCATAGATGTCCACGCTCACGGTCTGCACACCTTCATCCACTGCATCCAGGCTCAGGTAGAGTTGGTCGCCGCGGTTCGGGTTCGGGTACATCCGCAGGTTGGTACCGTTGTCCGACACCATGTTCTGGTTGCCACCCTCTTGGAAGCAGTTGGCCGTGGTGAGTAGGCACACATCCCCATAGGGATCGCTCACGCTGCACCAGGTGGCGCCGCTATTGAAGCTGGCCCGCACATCCACCTCGTAGGTCTTGCCACAGGTCAGCGGGGCGTTCACGTTCACCCAGTACTGTCCAACCGCGCTCGTCTTCGTGATGTCGATGAGCTCTGCCGGGATGCGGAAGCGGAACTGGTAACGGTTCGCGCTCACCCAATTGCAGTTGTTGTTCATGCGGCGTACCGGATGGGCGAAGACCCTACTGGCGGCCGAGGTTCCGATCGGGAAGGTCTGACCGCAGCTCAGGTATGGGTTGTCCGGGATGTCCATCAACTTGGTCCTCGGGCACTGTGCGGCTGCGTCGTCGATCATGAGGCGGCAGGCCGCTCCCCAAGCACTCCAGTTCCCATCCACGCGGCTGCGCACCTTCACGTTGTACAGCATGCCCTGCGCCATCTGGTTGCCCAACCAGCTGTTGAGCTTGAAGTGGCAGGCGCGGGTGGCACCGGCCGGGAATCCGTTGTTGGTCAAATGGTTTTGGAAGCGACGGAAGCTGTAGCCCCCGTTGGGGTCGTACCACCACATCTGGTAACCATCGTTGCTGGGGTCGTTGTCCACGCCGCCGTTCGGGTAGGTGGCGTTCACGTCGTCGTTGTCATCGGCCACCACGTACTCACCACCGCAGGGGCTGGTCTTCCAGTCCAGCTTGTCGCAGCTGGTGTAGATCAGGCGGTCGTTGCCACGCGGCAGGCAGAAGCCTTCGCCGTTGGCCAACTGGCTGGTGCCACCGGAGAGGAAATTGTTCCGGTTGTCGATCAACCGGCCCGCCCCGTTGGTCAGCGCGCTCAGGACATAACCGCCCTCCACGCCATTACTGGTGAAGCCGTCATTGCCATCATCGGTCACCACCAGGTAGTAGCAGCCATCGGGGAGGCAGAAGCCCAGATTGTAGCCCGAGCTCGGCGGATAGACGCCGCCGCCGCTGTGTACCAAGGTGTTGTTGCCTTGGGTGCGGATCTCCCAGCCCACGTTGCTCACACCATCGGTCTGGAAGACCAAGGTGAGGTCCGTGGTGCAGCCGGCCACCACACAATTGCAGGAGCCATCGATCGTACCCAAGCCGAAGCCGACGTTGCAGGCATCACCCGGTTGGCCGTACAGGTTCGGGCAGAGGTCCCCGCAATCCGGGATGCCATCGTTGTCCGTATCCACGCTGTTCACCGTGATGGTCACTTGGCAGCTCACCTCGCACACGCCGTCATTATAGGTATAGGTGAGCAATTGGGTACCTGCCGATGGATCGAAGGTGTTGCCGGTCACACCGGTACCGCTCCAAGCGCCACCGGAAGGAGAACCGCCCAAGGTCACATCGGGGTCCGATCCGCAATAGGGACCGTAGGAGCCGCAGGTCACCACAGGAGGTTGGCCCACGTTCACGGGCACCGAGCCGGTAGCTGGGCAACCCGCGCCACTGGTCACCAGCACACTGTACGGACCAGCCACGGTCACGTTCGTCGCGGTCACGCTTTGCGTGTTGGTGATGCCACCCAGGAAGGTGCCACCGCTCCAAGCGTAAGTGAACGGTGTTGCACCGCCGCTGATCGTGATGTTGTAATCCTCGGTCTCGCCGTAGGATACGGGGCCGCAAGGCCCTGCTCCGTTCGTGGACGGATCGCCGTAGTAGGTGCAACGTACACGCATCCGTGTCGTGCCGTTCAGGGCCAACAGTGGGATCAGCACGTTGCCCGTGTAGGTGGCCGGGTTCGATCCGAGGAATCCATTGAGCACCAATTCGCCAGCGTCGAAGGTTCCGTTCTTGTCGTAGTCGATCCATACCGCTGCGCCCTCCACGTCACCACCGGTGGTTACACTGATGGGATAGCTCAGGCCAGCGGTTGCTGTGGCACTGGGCGAAGCGAAGTAGGAGTATCCTATCAGGGCATCGTCACATGTGGAACTCCGGTTGATCCCGGCGAAGGTCACGTTGGTGATGAGATCCGGGTACCCGCAGTAGCCGGTCGGCGTGCAATAGGCCCCGCTGGGCAGGCTCGCATTCACGTTCAGCACCGTGTTGCTTCCGGTGCACACCGGGTTCGGTGTGGCGGTGGTGGTGCTGATCGACGGGGTCGGGTTCACGTTCAGCACATAGTTGAAGGGTGCGGATGGGCAGCCCCCGTTGCTGGCAACCACGGTGTAGGTTCCGTTGTTCGCCGCGGTCAGGCTGTTGATCGTCACGACTTGTGTGGTGCTTCCTCCCACCGGTGCTGCACCCGTCCACGCGAACAGGTTGCCCGTGTTGGTGTTGCAGGTCAGCGTCACGCTACCACCCACGCAGATCGGCGAAGAGGCGCTGATGTTGGCCGTTGGAGGAGCGACCGAACCAACGGTCACGCTGGCGTTGGCCGTACCGCCGGGGCAGTTGTCGGTGATGACCACCGACCACAAGCCCGCAGTGGCTACTTGTGTGGAGGCCGTACCTGCCGGACCACCGGGTCCGGTCCATTGGTAGGTGAATGGAGGCACACCGTTATCCGCAACAGCGGTCAAGGTCACGCTTCCACCCGTACACACATTCGCCGGGTCCGGGGTGATGGATGCCGAGCTGATCGGTGGGTTCACCGTGACCGTCACTTGCGCTTGCACCGGGCAACCACCGGGAGGCGTGGCGGATACCGTGTAGATCTCCGTGCCGCTCAACGCCGTCGTCGTCACGGTATTGCCGGTGGGTGCACCGGAAATGGATCCCGCAGGGCTCCAGGCGTAGGTGGTACCTGATACCTCCGGGGTCAGGAAACGGTAGATGCGACCGTCACCAGGCCAAACACTGTTGCCGGTGTTCTCCGTCACTTGGCTTTCCGTATGTGCCGGAGAAGAGATGCTCCGGAACACTCCGGACGTGGCACCTCCGATGCCGATGGATGCTCCGGCGTCGCTCACCGCGCTGGCCGGCCCATAGTGGAGCTCGATCGTGCCATTCTGGTACAACCAGGCTTGCATGAGCATGGTGGCCGGCAGGCCGGCACCGGGGTAGTCCCGCACGTACCATTCCACCACCCGGATATAGCTACCCGGGCTACCGAAGAGTTTGGTCTGCACGTAGCCATCGCTACCGGTATGCAGATCATCCCACCAGCAGGTGATCAGCGGACGCGGCGTGCCGGTGGCCAGGTAGTTGTTCAATGAGGCATTCGAACCACCCAAGGTCATCTGGCCGTTGGAACTGGCCGTGAACTGGGTCTGGCTGCCGTTCGCGAAGGGCATCGTAAAGCCGATGCTGGTCAGTGGGCTGGCACTATCGTCCACGCCTGCGCCCAACAGGACGGTAGCACCTGACATGTTCATCAGGGTCCCGCCCGTGGAGGTCTGGTACACATAGTTCGCAATGGGTCCTTGACCACCGGTGGCAACCGCGTTCAACACGCTGGTCTGCCCGGAGCAGATGGTCGCCGGCGTGGCACTGGTCACCAGGATCGGCTGGCCCACGGGCGCCACGATGTTGGTGGTGCCCAGGTTCTTGTTGCAGGCACCGTCGTTCTCATGCAGCAGGTATACCTGCACGATTTGGCCGACGGTGAAGGGTCCGAGAACGATCTGGTCGTTTGCGTAGTAAGGTCCGGGGTCATCCACTGGTGTACCGCCGTTCACGATGTAACGGACGCCCACACTGGTACCATCCCCCTCGAAGAAGACCTCCACTGTGATCATCTGTGTACACAGGTCGTAGGTGGTTGAACCGTCCGGATCCACGCAACCCGGGGTGCATTCCACCTCGAAGGTCCATGAACTTGCCAACGGATCATTGTCCTGGCAGCTTCCGGTCGGATCGCTGTCGATCTCCAAGAAGATCTCGTTCGCATCCGAAGTGCCCGTTGCACCGGTAAGATCCGAGAAGTTGCCGGTCAACCCCGGTATCGGGTTCCCGCTGTTGTCCGTGCCGCTGTATGCGCGGATCACATCACCCGGGGCCATCATGCCGCTGACGAAGGTGAGCGTCAGGGTCTCATTCGGGTTGTCGCCGATGAAGGTCCAGGTCTTGGTGCTCGTATTGCCGTAGCAGTAATTGGTCACCGTGTAGGTGTTGCCGCAGGTGATATCGATTGGACAATTGTCCGTGAAGGTGCCCACCACATAAGTGGAGACCGTGTTGTTGGTCACCGAGATCGCGATGATATCACCGACCGCGAAGCCTGCACCACCGCAGGGATCGTGTTGGAACCCAATGCGGCCGGGACATTGACGGCCCCACCGCCATTCACGGTGTACACGATGTCGCCCGGGGTGCCCGAGCCGAAGTTGGCTACGTTCACATCAATGGTGAACAGGCCCGAGCCGCACTGGGTGTTCAGGGGAGTTGCCGTTGCCGAGGCCGGTACGGGCGGTGGCTGGACGGTGATCAGATAATCCTCGGTTTCACCATAGTAGTAGCCTTGGGCACTTGTCATGCACGCAAGGAGCGCGGCACCACTGAGCGACTCAGCTACCGTCACCCGCATCGCGGTGGTTCCGGTCAAGGCGTTCATGGGTACCAGGAAGTTGCCCACTATGTTCCGTGGTCCGGTGGAAGTTGCGTTCTCCACGAAGACCTTCTCGGTCACATCGTCGAAGGTGCCGTTCTGGTCGTAATCGATCCAGATCGCTGCGCCGTTGGACCAATACGTTGGTCCATCGCACTCATCCTCTTGGATAGTGAAGGTGGAGGAAATGCCCTTCTGGACAGAGAAAATAGCACCCAAGGGGAAGTAGTTGGAGTACTGGTTCAGAACGGACCCAGAGCCTGGGGCCACCGTCGTACAACCCGTATTGGCACCGGGATACGGGGTAATGTCCCCATTGGTGACACCATTCACCGTCACGCTGAAGATCTCCTCGTCAGCCGTATACGTTGCTACACTTGCGCAGTAGCAACCCAGCAAGCTCACCGTGAAGCTCCACGTGGGGCAACCACTGGCCGTACCGGTGGAGCCGCTCGGTGTTACGCTCCACGTGTGCAGGCCACCAGCGAGAGCCCCTGCAGCATACGTGGTTCCGGGCTGGTTCGTGGATACGGTATTCCCATCCAGGACCACCGTATAGGCATCGGCGTAGGCCACCGCAGGCCAACTCAACGTGGTGCCTGCGGTACATCCAACCCCTCCATCGGATGGGCTCGGGGTGGCGGCGCAGGCCGGTGGTGGGCAGGCCGCGCCCGCCGTTACGTTGATGCCGTATGGGCCGATGGCACCCGGCTGGGCCATGACCGCGATGTAGTAGGTCCCGGCAGGAAGGTTCGCGTAGGGGACGTTCACACTGCCGTTCGGGCAGGCAGGTCCCGCAACTCCGGTCCATGCGACGAAGCCCGCAGAGGAGAATGGGCAGCCTAGGAAGAGGTTGATGTATGCGTTGGTCCGCGCTGGCGTACTGCCGCAGTAATCAACGTTCAGGGTCTGCACGCAACTGGTGAGCGTGAAGGCCTCCCACGAGACGGGAAAACCGAAGCCTTCGATATCCGTGGCGCCGAAGTTGTTGCCGTTCAGCACCAGCACGTTGCCCGCCGCCAATGTCGGGATGGTCACAATGCTCTCGCACTGGTCGTAGGGCGGTTGGGGATAGAACAATACGGCTGCGGTGTTCGCGCTGTAGCCGTTGGCCCCCGCCGTGCAATCGTTGCGCATGAACACGCGGTACTGGTTGGGGTGCACCAAGCCGCTGATCACGTACGGGGAAGTGACCCCTGTGAGCACCGTACTCGTCATTTCGGGTCCGCTCGTATTGTCGGTACCCGGGATCGTGAAGTTCGACGCCATTCCATACTCAAGGATGAAGGATCCCGTACCGGTCCAGGTCACCGTAGCATCGGTGGAACTGGTCGCGGTCACGGTAAGCCCACCGGGGGGCAGGCACGCCGGTTCCGGTGTGATCGTAACGCAGAAGTCCTCGGTGGTACCACTGCCGAATGAGCCACCCGCTCCTGTCCCGCATCCATCGTCCGCCCCGTTCGTGTTGCCCATGCCACGGGTACGCACACGCATCCGTATCTGGCCCAAGGGTGTAGCGAGCGGAACCGTGACGTTGATGGTTCCGGTATAGCCTGTGGTATTGGGCTGGAACCACTCACTCGCATCGAAGGTGCCGCTGTTGTCCCAATCGAACCACACGGAAACGATCGCACCACCGTAGATGCCATCATTGAAGGTGGTTACCGTGATCGGGTACGTCACGGCCCGGCTCAAGCTGGTCGTCTCCGAGCGCAGCGTATAACCCGGGCTGGGTACGCAAGCCGCTGTGGTGCTGCTCAGGGTATTGATCTGCACCGTATTGATGCAACCGCCACCGGCCGCATTCGTGACCGCACAGTAGGCGGTACACTGGCATGCGCTACCCAGTCCGACCTGGATCGGGGTGCTTACGCCCACGGCGAAGCTCGGGCAGGTCACTGTGCAACGGTACCACTTGGCGCTGGTCTGGTTGGTCACCTGGGTGTTCGAGGCGCCCAAGGAGGCCACGTTCACCGTGAAGCCCACATCGTCCGCACTTTCCCATAGATAGGTGACGCCACTGCCCATGGTCGGGTACTGCAAACTCAGGGTGAAGTTCGCCCCGGAGCATGCATTCGGAATAGAAGAGAGGGTGTTGCCAGGTGTGGGCTGCCCATTGCATGCAGAGGCGGCGGTCACCGTGAAGCAGTAATCCTCCGTTTCGCCCCAAGTGTAAGCGGTCTGGGCCCAATTCGTGACCGCATCGCTGGTCTCGTTAATGACGATCCGCATGCGGGTGGTACCCAAGGAGGCACCTATGGGAACCGTGAAACCGCCTGTCTGGACGTTGATGCCCGCGACGCCCGCTGCTTGGGCGAACACGCGCTCATCCGTGGCGTTGAACACGCCGTCCTGGTTCCAGTCCACGTAGATCTGTACAATGTTCGTGTAGGTGCCGCCGCAAAGCGCACCTTGACCGACGCTGAAGGCGACCGAAGCGCCCTGGTTGGCGGAAGGTCCAACGACGCTTCCTGTGTAATTGCTGTACTGGCTTGGGAGCGAGCCGGCACCAGGAGCCAATTCCGCGCACGCGGAGTTGTTGGTCATGGAACCTACGGTGACCACCGTGATATCCTCATCCGCTGCACTGCTGGCGTAAATGGCCGCGTATGTGCCGCACGCGCAGGCGCTGGCGTTCAGCCCTACCGGGATCGGCGTGCTGGTGCCGTCCGGTGGTAGCGCACCGGAGCAGCTCACGATGCAACGGTACCACTTGGCGCTGGTCTGGTTGGTTACCTGGGTATTCAAGGTGCCCAAGGCAGTCAAGTTCAACGTGAAGGCTGCGTCATCCGCGCTTTGCCATTGATAGGTGACACCACTACCCAAGGTCTGGTTCTGCAAACTGAGGGTGAAGTTCACACCGGAGCAAGCGGTCGCGACCGTGGAGAGGGTGTTGCCTGGTGCGGGTGTACCGTTGCATGCAGAAGAGGCGGTCACCGTGAAGCAGTAGTCCTCGGTTTCGCCCCAGCCATAGCCAGTTTGTGCATAATTGGTGGCCGGTGTGCCGGACTCGATCACGACGAGCCGCATGCGGGTGGTACCCAAGGAGGCACCTATAGGAACCGTAAAATTGCCTGCTTGGACGTTGACGCCCGAGACGCTCACCGCTTGGTTGAACACACGCTCATCCGTGTCGTTGAAAATGCCATCCTTGTTCCAGTCCACATAGATCTGGACGATGTTCCCGTACGTGCCCCCGCAAAGCGTGCCTTGACCGACGCTGAAGGCGACTGAAGAACCCTGATCGGCGGATGGTCCAACGACGCTTCCGGTGAAATTGCTGTACTGGCTAGCCACCGAGCCGGCACCGGGCGCCGCCACATTACACGTGGTGTTGTTGGTCATGGAACCCACAGTGACCACCGTGATATCCTCATCCCCGGAATATGTGGCGTAGATGGCCGCGTACGCACCGCATTCGCAAGCATTGGAGTTCAGCCCTACCGGGACCTCGGTGCTTGGGGTGGTCCCGAACCCGGAACACGTGACGTTGCACCGGTAGTACTTCGGTGTGGTCTGGTTGGTGATCTGCGTACTCGCGGTACCGAGGTACGCCTGATTCAACGTGAAGGCAGCGTCATCGGCGCTTTCCCACTGGTAGGATACCCCCGTTCCGGTGGTGGCGTTCTGTAGGCTCAGGGTGAAGTTCACGCCGGAGCAAGCGATCGCAACGGAAGACAGGGTGTTGCCCGGCGTGGGTGGGCCGGAGCAACCGGATCCGCCCACATAGCTGAACTGGATCTGCGGTCGGTTCGCGTTCGCGGTAACGGTGTTCAGCGCGCACTGGCTGGTGCCGCCATCCTGTTGCTTGTAACGCGAGCCGGTGGTGTAGGTGTCCGCCCGCACCGTCCCGTAGGGGCCGGTAAAGGGATTCGCGGTACCCGTGCATATATCGACCACGATGTTGCTCGTGCCGTTCCACATGAACTGCGTATCGAACGGGATCATGTCGAAAACCCCGGCCGCGGTCACGGTGGGGTTGTACGCGAACGGGTTCTTCACCACGGTCAAGGCGTCCGCCACATGCGCTGCGCAATTCGTGGCAGCGGTATGGCCGATACTGATCGTGTAGTTGCCCAGGTTGCCTCCAGCGTAATCGCCTGAAACGGACCAGCCGAGCCCGGAGAGGTTGTCCCCGGCGACCATGCCGCCGGTCGATAATTCGCTGGCGAGGTAAACGACCTGATATCGCATGGCGTTGTAATAGCCATTGATCGGGTCGCTTCCGGTGGACGTGGTCGATATCGCACCGGCGCCGATCACGAAGGTTTGCGCACTCGCGCTCAGGTTCACCGCCACCAAGGCGATGAGCATGGGGATCAGGCGCCACAACTGGGCTATCCGAGAATACGTCCGGCTGGTGTAGGGGTTATTCATCTGATACTTGGTTTTGGTAGGGTTTCAGGGTTGGGGGACGATCATCACACTACAGGGCGCATACAAGCCGACCGCAGTCATCCGTGTCCGGCTGTCCTGTCCGATGCATTCGCAGTCTGATGGCTGAATGGAACGGCTCATGAAAAGATCGACAAATGATCTTGAGGCGATGAAAGTAGAAGTGGTTCGTCACATTACAAACAAATTATTGTTACTAACAACAGGCAACCATGGTCCGGGACTCCGAAACCATTGATAATGGAGGGGATCCGACGCGCCACGTTCATGTTGATGAACAAGTCTCATGGCCGAGCTGAAAGTACCATCCTTGGCCGGTGTCGAATGTATCTGGACTTACCAGATGAACCAAGGAATGGTGGATACTTTCCGGATGCGCTACCGGGATAGGGGACGAGGCCGACCGGATCGGAGTATGATCGCGTCGGGTGTGGGTGGCCTTCGTAACCTGTGCTTTGGCCTTCGCGTTCCAAGGTCCGATGAAATTGCACTTCGCGCTCATCCCATTGGGGGGGCTTTTTGTTGTTTCCACAGTACAGGCCCAGCCGGACACCTTGTTGCTGGCGCAGGATGAGCACTACCTCATCGGCGATGCCGGGGACGATCCGCTTCCTGAACTCAACATCTACGACGCCTACAATTCCACCATCGGCGGGGATTCGCTCCGGCAATGCGGGGCCTTCCCGTGTACGGGTTGGGTGGAGGACAAGTACCCCAACGGCCAACTGCGGCATCGTGGATATTATGATAGCGGGCGGCTGACGGTCTTCAAGAACTACTACCGCAGTGGGCAATTGGAGCGCGAGTTCAAGGCCGTGGATGCGACCCATTGTTCCCAACGCACGTGGCATCCGAATGGGCAGTTGCGATCATGCACGAGGTATCGCGACGGGGTGGTGATCCAGTACGAGGACTACTACGTGAGTGGACAGCTCCGCTACGTGGAGGAGCGCCACAAGGAGCACCATTGCTTCACCCGCCTGGAACTGTACGCAGGCGATGGCACCCCGATCAGTCTCCTGCGCATGGTGGACAAAGGCAAACTGGAAGTGGAGCAGAAGGAGTTCCACCCCGGAGGAACGCTCAAGAGCCAAGGCAGGGCGCGGTACAACCGAGCGACCATGGACAGCCAGCGTGTGGGAACGTGGGTCTACTTCGATACGGATGGAACGAAGATCCGTGAGGAGGACCTTGTGGGCGGAAAGGTGCTGAGCGTGCGTTGAACAGAAAACCATCGAACAAGCATTGATTTCCGGGGAAAGCGATCGAGACTGAGGGTCAAGCCCGCAGTGACGAGTACGCTTGGAATTCGGGATCCGCCCGCCGAATGGCGGGCGGATCCCGAATTCCTTTACAAATGTCACCCCGGCCCTGAGCCGGGGTCCCGAAAACGCGACCGTCGAATTCACCGGACAGCAGTGATACTGAAAGCGGTCTAATGAGAAGCCCCGTTCGCTGGATGGCGAACGGGGCTCTTCAATGGGTGTGCATCCTACTTGGAGTCCTCCTTCACTTCCTCTTTGGTGTCCTTCACTTCCTCGAAGTCCACGTCGGTCACCTCCTGATCGGCGGTGGTGGAAGTGTTCTCCGGGTTGGCTCCGTTGCTCTGGGACTGTTGCGCTGCGTTGTACATCTCCTGGCTTGCGGCTTGGAAGGCTGTGTTCAATTCGGCCCCCACCTTCTCGCACGCTTCGATGTCCTCGGCCTTGTGCGCATCCTTCAGGCGGGTCAGTGCATCCTCGATCGGTTGCTTCTTGTCCGCCGGGATCTTGTCGCCGTACTCCTTCAGGTTCTTCTCCGTCTGGAAGATGAGGCTATCCGCTTGGTTCAGTTTGTCCACGCGCTCGCGAGCCAGCTTGTCGGTATCAGCGTTGGCCTCGGCCTCCTTTTTCATCTTCTCGATCTCCTCCTTGCTCAAGCCGCTGCTCGCTTCAATGCGGATGCTCTGCTCCTTACCCGTGGCTTTGTCCTTCGCGCCCACATGCAGGATGCCGTTCGCATCGATGTCGAAGGTCACTTCGATCTGCGGGGTGCCGCGCGGTGCCGGCGGGATGCCATCCAAGTGGAAGCGACCGATGGAGCGGTTGCCGTTCGCCATGGGGCGTTCGCCCTGTAGCACGTGGATCTCCACGCTTGGTTGGCTGTCACCATAGGTGGTGAAGACATTGCTCTTCTTGGTGGGGATCGTGGTGTTCGATTCGATCAACACGGTCATCACGCCACCTGCGGTTTCGATACCGAGGCTCAATGGCGTGACGTCCAGAAGCACCACGTCCTTCACATCACCGGAGAGAACGCCACCCTGGATCGCAGCGCCAACGGCGACTACTTCATCCGGGTTCACGCCCTTGCTCGGCTCCTTGCCGAAGAACTTCTTCACGGCATCCTGGATCGCGGGGATGCGGGTGCTGCCACCCACGAGGATCACCTCGTCGATGTCGGTGGTCTTCAGGCCGGCGTTCTTCAGTGCGGTTTCACACGGCGCGATGGTGCGCTTGATCAGGCTGTCGGCGAGGCTTTCGAATTTCGCGCGGGTCAGGGTGCGCACCAAGTGTTGCGGGATCCCGTCCACCGGCATGATATACGGCAGGTTCACTTCCGAAGTCGTGGTGGAGCTCAGTTCGATCTTCGCTTTCTCCGCTGCATCCTTCAACCGTTGAAGAGCCATCGGGTCCTTGCGTAGATCGATGTTGAACTGTGACTTGAACTCATCCGCCAGCCAGTCGATGATCACTTGGTCGAAGTCATCACCGCCGAGGTGCGTGTCGCCATCGGTGGATTTCACTTCGAAGACGCCATCGCCCAGTTCGAGCACGCTCACGTCGTGCGTTCCACCGCCACAGTCGAACACGACGATCTTCTGGTCCTTGTGGCGCTTGTCCAGGCCGTAAGCCAATGCGGCTGCCGTGGGTTCGTTGATGATCCGGCGGACCTTCAGCCCCGCGATCTCGCCCGCCTCCTTGGTGGCTTGGCGTTGTGCATCATTGAAGTAGGCAGGCACGGTGATCACCGCTTCGGTCACGGTGGTGCCGAGGTAATCCTCGGCGGTCTTCTTCATCTTCTGCAGGACCATCGCGCTGATCTCCTGCGGGGTGAAGTGCCGATCCCCGATGGAAATGCGGGGCATGTTGTTCGGCGCACGCTCCACCTTGTAAGGGAAGCGGCTGATCTCCTTGGCGATCTCATCAAAGGAACTCCCCATGAAGCGCTTGATGGAGGAAATGGTGTTGGTGGGATTGGTGATGGCCTGACGCTTCGCAGGGTCGCCCACTTTCCGCTCACCGCCTTCAACAAAGGCAACGATGCTTGGTGTGGTGCGTTTTCCTTCGCTGTTGGCGATGACGACGGGCTCATTGCCCTCCATTACGGCCACACAACTGTTGGTGGTTCCCAGGTCGATCCCAATGATCTTGCTCATAGTAGTAGGTTGAAAATGGTTCTTCTGAATGCGGTGCCGCAGGATCAATGTCCATGCCATCGCCGCAAGTCGGGCGATCCCTGCCAAGGCGTACGAGATCCCGCCAAAGGCATCCGGATCTCTGCTGTCGATCGACAGGATCAGTTGCAGCTGAAGGCTCCGCCGGCATCCAAGGCCGAGCAGAAATGGAGGTCGGCCGTGTAGGGGCCCTGTACCAATTGGGTCAGCGTGGACCCACCCAAGCGCTTACCCACCACATTCTTGGTGTAACGGCTGCCCCAGATGCCCAGCGCCCCATCGATATTGCTGTATGCAGGCCGGTCCTCGATGATGCCCGAGATCGGTTCGGTGAGGGTGAGGTAGGTGTGAAAGTCGTCGTTAGCCACGGAGACCAGGAAGTCCAACCCGCGGAAGATCCGCTTGTTCACGGATGTCCATTCCGGGTTGGCGCGGATGTAAGTGGAAAGTCCGCTGAAGAACAACTGGCCTCCCATGGTAACTGCGAGATCCTGGAAGACCTGTGAATTCGTCGATACCTGTTTGCCAAGGAATTGGGTGAACGAAGTGCGCACCGTGTCTGTTCCGGTCACTTCATCATATCGAAAGCGGAAGGAGACAACGAAACGCTTGCAGTCCTGCTTCGATTTCCAGTTGAATTCATAGGAGCCATAGTCGGTGCCTTGTGCATTCATCAAGTTCACCCGGCTGCCGAAGGTGCTGCCCGTGTCCTGATCCACCGGGTCGATGCTGAAATCATTCACGATGGGGCACGTGGAGGTGATGTCCTTGCCATTCACGCGCAGGTGTAGCCGGTAGGTCTGGTCCTGGTGCAAATACATCCGGGAACCGGTGGCGATATTCGGAATGCGCTGCACAAAGGGCGTGGTGAAGTAGGAAAGCTTCTGCACGGGACTGTAGAACTCCCCAGATCCGCGATCCGTGATGATCGTGTCGTGCAACGGGAAAGAGTCGATCGCATTACCACTGGCATCCAAGCGGAACACTTTCGCATAGCTGATCGCCTCGTTGCGGTATTCATTGCTGTCCTGCACCAATGCCATGTCGTAAGCACTGCCTTCTCCCAAGAATGCCTTGTTGATCTTCACCAGATGAACAGAATCCCGTTGGTTCAACAAGCCATAGATGATCGTGTGGTCCGCATAGTCGTCGTTGATCTCCAGATCGTTGGTGCAACCAATGAACAGAAGAGCGGCAGAAGCAACGAGCACGAGCGGACGGAGCATGGGTTCGAGTTGAGGTGGCCAAAGATAGACGGGCACATCATCCATCACCTTCTCAACTTGGTGAACGGTCGAGGAATGCTCAGGAGCGGTGGTGCGGTCTAGCTTTGTGCCATGAGCACGGCCAAGACGGAAGCCAAGCGTGTGACCACGCATACCCTGCAAGAGATGAAGGCCGCTGGACAGCGGATCGCCATGCTCACCGCGTATGATTACTCACTGGCCCGGCTGGTGGACAGCGCGGGTGTGGATGTGATCCTGGTCGGCGACAGCGCGAGCAATGTGATGGCCGGCCACGAGACCACCTTGCCGATCACCTTGGATCAGATGATCTACCATGCCAGTGCGGTGGTGCGCGGGTGCGAGCGTGCGCTGATCGTGGTGGACCTTCCCTTCGGCACCTACCAAGGGGATACCAAGCGGGCGCTGGCCTCGGCCATCCGCATCATGAAGGAGAGCGGCGCCCATGCGGTGAAGTTGGAAGGTGGCCGCGAAGTGATCGGTTCGGTGGAACGGATCCTGACTGCCGGGATCCCGGTGATGGGCCACCTCGGCCTCACGCCGCAGAGCATCTACAAGTTCGGGACGTATGTGGTCCGCGCACGCGAGCAGGAGGAAGCCGATCGTTTACGGGAGGATGCCTCGTTGCTGGAGCAGGCCGGTTGCTTCGCGCTGGTCCTCGAAAAGATCCCGGCAGGATTGGCAGGGGAGGTCGCTGGAAAATTACAGATCCCGATCATCGGTATCGGTGCCGGTAACAAAGTGGATGGACAGGTCCTGGTGTTGCACGACATGTTGGGGATCAACAAGGAGTTCAACCCGCGTTTCCTCCGTCGCTACGCGGATCTGCACGAGGTGATCACCGGTGCGGTCTCCCATTATGTGGCCGATGTGCGTTCGCGGGATTTCCCCAACGAGCATGAGCAGTACTGATGATCCAACGGTGCCGGTCCTGTTCGAGGATCCATCGCTGCTGATCGTCCGCAAACCGTCCGGGATGCCCGTGCTACCGGATCAGTCCGGTGACCGTGATCTGTTGACCATCCTGCGCGACGGGCGCAACGAACCGGGGTTGGAATTGCCGCATCGGATCGATCGTCCGGTGAGCGGCGTGGTGCTCTTGGCGCGCAACGCTTCGGTGAACAGTGCGATGAATGATCTCTTCCGGGAACGCTTGGTGATCAAGCACTACCGCGCGATCGTGGAAGGGTGCCTTCCCGAAGGTGAGCAGGAATGGAAGCTGGACAACGCCCTTCGGCACGACACGAAAAGTCGTCGCGCGATCGTCATCCGGGATCCGTCACCGACGGATGAAATGCTTCGCATCACGGTGCGCCGGTTGGCCCAAGGCGATCGGTACGCGTTGGTCGGGATCACTCCCTTGGGCGGTGCCTTCCACCAGATCCGCGCGCAGCTCGCGGCGTGGGGCCATGTGATCAAAGGTGATGTGAAGTATGGCGCACGAAGAGGGGAGAAGGATCGGAGTATTGCACTGCACGCGCACGCGTTGCGCTTTACACATCCGGTGCTCGATGTGCCGATCTTCGTGGAAGCGGATCAACCATCCAGCCCGATCTGGCTGGCCTTGTCCAGTATGACCGCCGGTGGTGCTGTTCGATCGTGATGCATGTCCTCATCATTGGCCGACGGTAGCGACACGGATGTCCTGCGCGCAGGGGCGACCGATGGCGTGTTCACTTCACACGTGATCGTGTATTGACCTTCAAGATCGGTATCCACTGTTGATCCGACCGATCATACAGGATCAACGTCCGTGATCAACTGCACCGCGCGGTGTTCCGGTTCGGCGAAGAGCCGATCGATCGTGTCGCGAACGAATTGTTTCTCTTCGTTGTGAGCGCTGCGACGCAACTTGATCAACAGCTTTCGCAAGTGACGGTCCTTCACCCAAGCCACACCAGGGATATCCGGACCCAACACGCGTTCGCCCATTCGTTCGCGCAACGCCATGGCAAGATCCGCGGCTGCAGCGGCCACACGTTCCTCGTTGCGGTGGCGAAGCGTCAATGCGATCAACCGCGTGAACGGTGGATACCCGTGCAACTTCCGGTGTTCGATCTCCCGCGCGAACATCCCTTCCACGTCGTGTTCCATCACGAAACCGAGCACGGGGTTCTTCACCTCGTGTACTTGGATCAGTACCGTGCCGGCCTCCTTGCGCCTGCCAGCGCGACCGGCCACTTGGGCCATTAGTTGGAAGGCGCGCTCGTGTGCGCGGAAGTCAGGGAATCGCAACAGGCTGTCCGCGTGAAGGATCCCCACCAAACGCACATGCGCGAAGTCCAATCCCTTCGTCACCATTTGTGTGCCCACGAGGATGTCGATGGACCCTTGCGCGAATCCGGTGATGATCCGATCCAACGCTTGTTTGCCGCGCGTGGTGTCCTGATCCATGCGTGCCACGCGTGCTTCCGGTAGGAATTCGGCGAGTTCCTCTTCGATCTTCTCCGTCCCGAATCCGATCATCTTCAAACGCATGCCACCGCATTGTCCGCACTGCGTGGGTGGCGGATAGTTGCGGCCGCAATAATGACAGCGCAGTTGATGTTGACGCTTGTGGTAGGTGAGGCTCACATCGCAGTGATCGCACTCAGGCACCCACGCGCATTGCTCGCATTGCCATACCGGCACATAGCCGCGCCTGTTCTGGAACAGGATGGCTTGCTCGCGCCGTTGCAGCGTTTGCTGTAACGCTTCGATCAATTGCACGCTGAGGTGCCCACGCATGCTCTTTCGCCGTTGTGCATCGCGCAGGTCCACGAGTTGGATCGTGGGCATGGCCACATCACCGAAACGCGAAAGCAGTTCCACCGAGCCGTACTTCCCGGTCTTCGCATTGAACATGCTCTCCAAGCTCGGGGTTGCTGACCCGAGCAAGGTGCGCGCGCCGTGCAGGCTGGCCAGCACAACGGCCATGTCCCGTGCGTTGTATCGCGGCGCCGGATCGTGTTGCTTGTAGCTTGGGTCGTGCTCCTCATCCACGACCACCAATTGCAAGCGCCGGAAGGGAAGGAAGAGCGCGGACCGCGCACCGACCACGATCCGTGGCGCATCGGTGTCGTTCACCATGCGCATCCACAATTCGGTGCGATCACGTTGCGACATGCGCGAGTGGTACACCGCGATCCGATCACCGAAGCGCGCGCGCAACCGTTCGATGATCTGTGTGGTGAGCGCGATCTCCGGCAAGAGGTAGAGGACCTGTCCGTCCGCTTCCGTGATCTCGTCGAAGAGCGTGGTATACAACTCGGTCTTTCCGCTGGAGGTGACACCGCGTAAGAGAACAACGGCATGCTCCGCGAACGACGTGCGCAATTCGCGAAGCGCGGTCGCTTGCGCTTCGGAAAGTTCCGGACCTGGTTTCTCCATCCGCTCTGTGGATGGCGTCCCGGCCTCGCGCTCGTAGGTTTCAAAAAGGCCTTTCTCCACCAATTGTTTCAGGACCGCCGAGGATGCATCGCTCCGGTGCAGCAATTCATCGCGGCTCACTTCAAGTGCGGCATCACTGAAGCACCGCGACAATTCCACGTACCGCATCAAGAGGTGCAACTGCTTCGGCGCTTTCTTCTCCAAGCGATCGAACCATTCGTGCAGCGCATCCTCGCGCTGTGCCTTCTCAGCAAGTTTCACGTAGGTCACGGTGCGCGGCTTCCACGTATCGCGTAGATCCTCTTCCAGCAGGACCACACCTTCGTCCATCATGCGCTTGATCACCGGCAGTGGATCCTTCAAGCCGAGCAGTTCTCCGGCCTGTGCCATGGTCAGCACTTCCTGTCGCTCCAGCGCGTCGATGATCATCGCGGTGCGCCGATCATGCGGCGGACGCGATCCTTCGGTAACGTTCGGGACGATGCGGGTCTCGCTACCCAACGTGAGTTGGGCAGGCAACGCGGCGATCATCACTTCGCCAACAGTACACAGATAATGCGCGGCGATCCTGTCCCAGAGTTCCATCTGTTCAGGTGTCACGACCGGTTGCGCATCCAGCACGGAGAGGATGTCGCGCGGTGTGCGCACGTTCGGTGCTTGTTCGCGCACATGACGCACGAGGCCGCCATACAATTTGCCACCCTTGCCGAAGGGCACGGCCACGCGAACGCCCGGCACGATAGGACCGAGACCTTCGGGGATAGCGAAGGTGAACAGGCCGGGAACGGCCAGCGGAAGGATCACATCAGCGAACACGGGCGGGGAACGCAAAGGTGCTGCACGGGGGCATGTCATGGAAACGTCAGTTGGTGGATCGAAGAGGATCGAGGCAACGATCCACGCGCTCGACTTGTACGCTGGGTATGGGAGCGAAGAAAAAGAAGGTCCCGCAAGCCAGCGATGACGGCGCGGCCAAGGAGTTGAACTCCGTGTACGATACGGCAACACCCCAGTGGAACGCTTACTACCGGGCGCTTCGGAAACGGATCCGTTTCCCGCGCTATTACAAGCGTGCAGTGAACTGGTGATCCATCGACATCGGGATGTGTACGAGCAGCGGTGATCCCGGGCCGAGCGCCGTGGAGTGCGTTTCTACTTTCACCGCCACATCAACATTGCATGCGAGCGAACGGCCGTACCACCTCGGCGATCATCATTCTGGGTGCGCTGTTCTTTCTCTTCGGTTTCGTCACGTGGATCAACGGTCCGCTGATCAGCTACCTGAAGATCATTTGTAAGCTCGGTCAAGGCGCCGAACCGTTCTACGTCACCTTCGCGTTCTACATCGCCTACACGGTTACGGCCTTGCCCATGGCGTGGGTACTCGGTCGCACCGGTATGAAGCGCGGCATGATGTACGGCTTGTGGGTGATGGCGCTGGGAGCGTTGTTGTTCATTCCCGCAGCGCAAGCGCGATCGTATCCGCTGTTCCTGCTCGGCTTGTTCGTGATCGGCACGGGGCTGTCCTTGCTCCAGACCGCCAGCAACCCGTACATCACCGTGGTGGGTCCGATCGAAAGCGCCGCAGCACGGATCAGCATCATGGGGATCTGCAACAAGTTGGCAGGGGTGTTGGCACCGTTGATCCTCGGCGCGGTCCTGCTTGGTGATGCGGATCAATTGCAAGTGGAACTGGCCGGGTTGCACGGTGATGCACACGATGCACGATTGGATGCGTTGGCGCTTCGCGTGATCATGCCGTACATGGTGATGGCCGTGGTGTTGTTCGCACTCGGGCTGCTCGTTCGCTTCGCTCCGTTGCCGGAGCTCGATCCCGAAGTGGACGCACCGGGCAATGCACCGGATGGCCGATCCATTTTCAGTTACCCGCAACTCTGGTTCGGTGTGCTCGCACTCTTCCTTTACGTGGGTGCCGAGGTGATCGCCGGTGATACGATCCCCGGATACGGGCAATCGCAGGGATTGCCGCTCTCTGAAGCAAAACACTTGACGAGCTACACGCTCATCTGCATGGTGATCGGATACTTCGTGGGGATCTTCGCCATACCTCGGTGGATCAGTCAATCCGCTGCGCTCACGGGCTCCGCGGTGCTCGGCGTGGGTATCACCTTGGTGGCCCTGCTGACCACAGGCTACACATCCGTCCTGTGCATCGCGGTGCTCGGCATCTCCAACGCGCTGGTCTGGCCGGCCATCTGGCCACTCGCTATTGAAGGGCTTGGCCGACATACCAAGACAGCAAGTGCATTGTTGATCATGGCGATCGCGGGCGGGGCGATCCTTCCAATGGTGTATGGTTCATTCGCAGCGATGCCTTCGATCGGCCCACGCATGGCGTACAGCATCCTGCTTCCTTGCTACTTCGTCATCGGTGCATACGGCCTATGGGCTGTCGCTCGTGATCGGCGCGCAAAAGCGCATCAAGCCCGCGCTGTTGAAAACTGACACCGACCGACCGGGAGGCCCCGGGCCACCCCGTTTACCTTCGGCGCTGCAACTTCCACTAGCCCCCTTATCAGCAATGGCATCGCTCCGATCACTCACAGGCGTCTTCGGCCTATCATTCCTTCTCGCCTCGTGCGGTGGGTCGGGTGAAGGCGAACGGCAACAAGCCGACAGTCTGGCCACCGTTCAAGAAACCCCGGGCACCGAGGTATTCGGCATCGGCGGGAAACTCTTCAGTGTCCCTTCGCCCACCCAAACCGCGTTGGCCATCCGCAAGGCGGGATTGAAATACCAGAAGGAACTCACCGCGCCGTTGGAGAAGGGTGATGCCGTGAGCGGAAAAGCTGCCCAGGCCACCTTGCTCGGTGTGTTCGGAGCGGACCTTTCCTACGTCACCGTGCATAAGGATGGGCAACGCGCTCTCGCCACCATGCAAGCGGTGGAACGTTTGGGTGGTCGGTTGGAATTGACCAATGCGTTCGACCGTGCGCTCCTTGATCGGTTCAAGTCGAGCATGGGCAACGAGGACAGCCTCCTTCGCCTGTCGGGCGTGGCGTTCCGCGCAGCGGATCAATACCTGAAGAACAGTGATCGCGACGACGTGAGCGCACTCGTTCTCACTGGTGGTTGGATCGAATCCATGCACCTTTCCCTTGCCGACCCGGCTGCCATGAAGGACAAGGTCCTGATGGCGCGTGTGGGGGAGCAGAAGAAGACCCTTGCCGGGTTGGTGGAACTCCTGACCGCAACGGATAAGGAAGGTGCAGCCGTTGCGCTGATCGCGGGCCTCAAGGATCTGAGCGCGGAATTCGAGAAGATCACCATCGCCTACAAGTTCGAGCCACCGGTCACCGACGCCGATGCGAAGACCACCTTCATCAATAGCACCGTCGCCGTGGAGATCCCGGCGGAGCAACTCACTTCCATCACTGCCAAGGTTGCCGCGCTGCGCAACATGATCCTCGCCTGAACATGACCAGGACACTTTCCCTCGCCCTGCTACTCACCGCATCGGCAACCACACAAGCGCAGAGCTTGTGTCAATCCATCGCAAGTCGTTGCGAAGCGCACATCACCACCAATTACATCCCGGACGGCCAGTTCTACCGGGCCTTGTTGCAAGGGGATGAGACCGCCGAATTCCAGCTTACGCTCTTCGGCGGGACCACCTATCGCATCGCGGCATGCAGCGGGGATAGCGACGGCATCCTGCTCTTCAGTGTGTTCGATCAGGAACGGAACCTGTTGTACACCAATAAGGATCACCACAACGCTCCGTTCTGGGATCTTACGATCGCCAACACGATCGATGTGATCATCGAGGCCAATCTGGATCCCACCAAAGCGGGCAGTGGCTGTGCTGTGATGCTCATGGGCTTCAAGAAGTAGCGTCCTTTTCCCGGTAACATTCAAGCGCCCCTCCCGTAAAGAGGGGCGCTCTTTTTGGGGTCTATGCGACTCCCGGGGCTACTGGACGGATGAGCGAGAAGATCCTCAAGGCTTTGCTGCACCTGTTCGCGATCATCGCGAAAGGGGAGGACGTGGCGCAAGGAGCGAGGCCGGAGAACGCGGCCATCCTGGAACGCTTCCTTCGCAAACAATTCAACCCCGAGGCGGCGGCTGCGCACATGGCGCGGTACCAGGCCTTCGTACAAGCCTTCCACTCCGCTGGTGGCGCAAGCCGAAGCGGACGGAAGCGCACTTCGCTGAACTCGGTGAAGGTGCTGCGCATCTGTACCCAGATGAATGAGGAGCTGAACCAGCACCAGAAGTTCGTGGTACTTGTTCATTTGCTCGAGTTCATCCACGCGGACAACTTGGTGACGGAACAGGAGAACGAGTTCGTGATGATCGTCGCGGATACGTTCAACATCGGGCAGGAGGATTTCGCACGGTGCAAGGCCTTCATCTGCGCCGCTGCCGAGGTACACGCGGATGCTGACAATCTGCTCTACATCAATGCGGCGGTGGAGAACAAGTACGGCAAGGCGAAGCACCTGCACGCACACGGGTTGAACGGCGAGATGCGGGTGCTGCATGTGCCCAGCGTGAACCTCTACGTCATTCGCTACAACGGATCGGACGATGTGTTGCTGAATGGTCAGCGGATCGGCCGGGACAGTCACTACGTCCTGAGCAATGGCAGTAGTGTGCGACCACCGAGTGGCGTACCCATCTACTACAGCGATATCCTCGCGGCCTTCATGTCCAAGGTCGGTCGGCCACGGATCGTGTTCCGTGCCGACGCGATCGAGTACACCTTCCCGAACGGTCGTATCGGGTTGCACGAATTGCATCTGGCCGAGACCACGGGCAAGTTGATCGGTATCATGGGCGGCAGCGGCAGTGGCAAGAGCACACTGCTGAATGTCCTCAATGGAAATCTGGCGCCGAGTCGCGGTCATGTCACGATCAACGGAATCGATGTGCATACGGAGCGCGAGCGGATCAGGGGTGTGATCGGCCACGTGAGCCAGGACGACCTGCTCATGGAGGAACTCACCGTCTTCCAGAACCTCTTCTACAACGCCAAGCTGTGCTTCGGCGGAATGAATGACGAGCAGGTCTCGGAGCGCACGCTGCGCATGCTGCAGTCGCTCGGCTTGTATGAAGCGAAGGATCTCAAGGTGGGCAGCCCGCTGGACAAGACCATCAGCGGCGGGCAACGCAAACGGTTGAACATCGCCTTGGAATTGATCCGCGAACCGAGCGTGCTCTTCGTGGATGAGCCGACCAGCGGCCTCAGCTCGCGTGATTCGGAGAACATCATGGACCTGTTGAAGGAGCTCGCCTTGAAGGGTCGCTTAATCTTCGTGGTCATCCATCAACCGTCCTCGGAGATCTTCAAGCTTTTCGATCGCCTGTTGCTCATGGACCAGGAAGGCAATCCGGTCTACCTCGGTGATCCCGTGGATGCCGTGGTCTATTTCAAGAAGGTGACCGGGCAGGTGAACAGCGAAGTGGGGCAGTGCCAAGCTTGCGGGAATGTGAATCCGGAACAGATCTTCAACATCCTCGAGGCACGCTTGGTGGATGAGTACGGCAATGAGACCGACCAACGGAGGATCAGTCCCGAAGCTTGGAATGAAGTGTTCCGGGCACAGATGGAGGTTCGCGTGGCGCAAGTACCGGATGAGCGCAGCGTGCCCAAGAGCACCTTCGCGATCCCTGATCGGATCAAGCAGTTCAAGGTCTATTTCAAACGCGACCTGTTGGGCAAACTGGCCAACAGGCAGTATGTACTCATCAACTTGTTGGAGGCACCGGTACTCGCCTTCTTCATGTCCTTCTTCCTTAAGTACCACCGCACCGATGAAGGCACGGCCGCGGAATACATCTACCGAACGAACGACAACATTCCGCAGTACCTGTTCATCTCGGTGATCGTCGCCCTGTTCCTTGGCCTAACAGTAAGTGCGGAGGAGATCATCCGCGATCGCAAGATCCTGCAGCGGGAGAAATTCCTCGACCTGAGCTGGCTCAGTTACCTGATGAGCAAGTTCGGCCTCATGTTCATCATCTCGGCCATCCAGACCGGGCTCTTTGCTTTGGTGGGTGCGAAGGTGCTGGGCATCGAAGCGTTGAGTTGGGTACACTGGCTGGTCCTCTTCAGCGTGAGCTGTTTCGCCAACGTTCTCGGACTGAACGTCAGTGCGAGCTTCAACAGCGCGAAAGTGATCTACATCCTCATCCCGGTCCTGATCATTCCACAACTGCTCTTCAGCGGTATCATCGTCAAGTTCGACAAGTTGCATCCGTGGTTCGCATCGGAGCGAAGCGTTCCACTCTTGGGCAATGTCATGGCCTCGCGATGGGCGTACGAGGCATTGGCCGTGACGCAGTTCATGGAGAACCCGTACGAGAAGAACTTCTATGCCTTCGATCGGAAGATGAAGACCTCCAACTGGAAGAAGGACTTGTGGGTACGCGAGCTCCAGAACAAGGTGGAGGAAGTTCGCCGCGTGTTGCGGGGCTATTCGGAGGGTGTGGACATGGCTCATGAACTCGCGCTGATCCAACGCGAACTGGCCAAGGAGAAAATGACGCTTACCGGATTCGACCTGGAGGTACTGGATCGCTTGACGCCGGACCGGATCAATGAGGACGTGCTGGAGCAAGTGGAAGCGAGCCTGCAGACCTTGACCCATCACTACCGTACTGCATACAAGGATGCGGAGCGGTTGAAGGAAGCGCGCATCGCGGAACTCACAGGAACGCCCGAAGCGCGTCGTGTGTACTTCGATGAACTGGACCGCTTCCGGAATGAAAGCCTGACGGATATTGTCACGAACAAGAATGACGTCCACGTGATCGTGGAATACGAAGGAGAACTCATCCAGAAGAACGACCCGATCTATCTCGAGCCCATGCGTAGCGGCTTCTTCGGTGCGCAGTTCTATGCACCGTCGAAGTGGTTGTTCGGCATGCGTCTTCCAACGGTGGCGGCCAACGTGCTCGTCCTTTGGGGGATGGTGCTCATCCTCGGGTTGACGCTGTACTACGAAGCCTTCCCGAAGCTCATGAAGCTCTTCCAGCCACGCGCTGGAGGATAGTGCGGGCTATTCGCCCTCCACCTCGGCGATCTGGATCATCTTGAACGGGATGTTGATGATCCCCGAGTAATCCTCGCCTGCTTCGAGCATGTCCTCGTCATCGGCCTCATAATGCCAGAGCACCGTTACCTCATTGCCCGCGGAGCGGATGGGTTCCAGACGCTTGAACACATCCAGGATGCACTTGGATGAACTGGTGTTGAAGTATTCCAACTGCACATGAACAGCGGTCTTGCTGTTCGGTTCGCGGCCGTACTTATCGATCCAGTCGATCAGAGGTTTGTAGAAATCGATACTGTTCTCGGGGATGGATCGTCCCTTCAACTCCAGCAGTCCGGAGCGGGGGTCGAAATGGACGTGTGGGGTCTTGGGGGTTCCTTCGTACTTGAGCGGTTCCATGGGAGCTGGGTCAGGTATTCACATTCACATTCAGGCTGAAGAAGGCGTTGTCCTGATCATACGGCACGAAGCCATATTCCAGTTTGCCGCCACTGCGCCGGGCGATATCGATCATGCCAAGGCCACCGCCACCGGCAGAGGAGTATTGCCCATCCGCCAGCTTGGCGCGGTACCAGTCCCGGAGGTCATCCGGTGTCAGGCCGTTGATGCGATCAAGGTGTGATCTCAGTTGTTCCACATCCGAGCCGGCCATGAAGTTCCCGGTCAACACACTGTATCCGGTGGCGGTATGTGCGATCATGACCACGCCTTGCGGTTCGCGGACTTGATCGGCCGGCTCATCGGTCGAGGTCTTTTGCCGGTTGTGGTGATACAGGTTCTGGAGGCATTCCACCACCACATTGAACACGCGCTTGCGCGAGCGCTGATCATTTTCCATGGAGGCCAGTTTGCGTTCCACCAAGCCCAGGATCACGGAGATGAGTTCAGGATTCAGGCCGCCTTTGAAAGAGAGCAGCACGCAATTGCGCTCCAGTTCGTCGTAGAGATCATGAACGCGATCGAGCATACCGGACATGTGCGAATAGGGCTTGCTACAAATCAAGCCTCATGGGTTAGCCTATCGGGACGGCTTCGGACCTAGTTATCCACGGCGTTGTCAACCTGTGGAATGGAGCGGACTACTTTCGGCGACCCGTTCGGGCATCATGGGTTGGTTCAAACACTGGTTCGGCACGCGTTACTACGCCCTGTTGTATGGGCACCGCGATGCGGATGACGCCAACATTTGGGTGGATGCGATCATGACCCGGTGGGAGTTGCCCATCAACTCACGCGTGCTTGATCTGGGCTGTGGTCGTGGACGGCATGCACGTCGGTTCATGCATCACGGCATGCGCGTAACGGGCATCGACATTTCCGAGAAGAGTATTGCCGAAGCACAGGAACTCGAACCCAAAGGTGATTTCCGGGTGCATGATATGCGGGTCCCGGTTGAGTCTGGAACCTTCGACGCTGCGTGTTGCCTGTTCACGAGCCTGGGATACTTTGAAAGTGACGAGGATGACCAACGCGTCTTCGATGCGGTCTCCGCCGCGCTTCGTCCCGGGGGCCTTTTCGTACTGGATTTCATGAATCCCAAAGCGGTGTTGCGGGATCTGGTCATCGAGGAGTCGTTGCGGCGCGAGAACGTTGCCTTCGAGATCCGTCGTGCGGTGGAGGAAGGAGTCCTTGTGAAGCGTATTTCCGTCTCAGAGGGTGGTTCAACGGAACAGTTCGAGGAGCGCGTCAGGCTCTTGCACCCCGATGAGTTGGAGCGGATGGCACGCGCCGCAGGACTTGAACTGCTGGACCGCACGGAAGGGCCGGTGATGTCACCATTCCTCCCGGACCATTCGCGGCGTTTCGTTCTTTGGGCCCGCAAACCTTTGGCATGATCCCGTCCGTCGCCCTGCTCTTCTTCGCGCTTCCGATGCTGGCGGGTGGTGCAGTACGCGTGCTGCGTCCGGATGCACGCTGGTTGCGTTTGCTGCTTTCCTTCAGTGGAGCATTCCTGTTAGGCGTCGTATTCCTTCACATGCTGCCGGAGCTCTACGCGGAAGAAGGCATCGGGGTAGGGGCGTGGGTCCTAGCGGGTTTCCTGTTACAAGTGGTGCTGGAGTTCTTCAGCCAAGGCATTGAACATGGGCACATGCATGTGCATGGGAACAAAGCACTCCCTGCGATGACGCTTGCCAGCCTTTGCCTGCACAGTTTCACCGAGGGAATGCCGTTCGCGGATCCCGCAGTCGCCGGAGACATTCCATTCCTCACAGGAGTCGTGCTTCACAAGATGCCGATGGCCATTGCGCTCGCCACCGTGCTTCAGCGTTCCGGTCAATCCCATATGACCGCGTGGATCATGTTGACGGTCTTTGCACTCGCAGCGCCGGCCGGGATGCTCGCCGGTGAATTGGCCGGAGGATGGATGGACGGACACTTCCTGCACCACATGTTGGGACTGGCCATCGGCATGTTGTTGCACATCGGCACCACCATCATATTCGAGAGCGCCCCGGAGCATCGCTTCAATTCCGCACGGTTCGTGGCGGTGGTGGTGGGTGCCGTGCTGGCCGCCTTCGTGGTCCACTGATCTTTTTTTCGCTGAGTTGCATACCAGGATCGATCGGATCCCGTTACTTTGAACCACAAAGTACTTTGCGATATGATGGAACAGGACCACACCAAGGAGCTCGCGCACATCCGTGGGCTGATGGATCGAAGCACGCGTTTCCTAAGCCTGAGTGGGCTGAGCGGTGTTGTGGCAGGTGTGGTGGCCTTGGGTGGCGCGGCACTGGCGCATTACCACATCACGAGGGCTTCCATTCCTGATGCGGATATCCTGACCTATGGCACCGGCGGAGGATACACTTCGGCTGATGATCTGTTGATCCAACTCATCGTCGATGCTTCCGGAGTACTCGGTGTGGCCCTTCTCTGTTCGTGGTGGTTCACTTGGCGCCGTGGTCACAAGACTGGACAGCACCTGTGGGATGCAAGCGCGCGCCGATTGATGATCAACATGATCGTGCCGCTCTCAGCAGGAGGGATCTTCTGCCTCGCGCTCTTCTATTACGGCCTCCCGGGCCTTGTGCCTCCAGCGACCTTGCTATTCTATGGGCTGGCGCTCTTCGGCGCGAGTCGCTACACCTTGGATGAGGTTCGCTGGCTTGGGTTGAGTGAACTGATCCTTGGCGTGATCGCGATCTTCTGGATCGAGCAGGGCCTTTTGCTCTGGGCATTCGGTTTCGGCGTCCTGCACATTGTCTATGGTGGGGTGATGTACTGGCGCCACGAGCGCGGACCGGTGACACGCGAAGCATGATCGAGGGGCTCAACAAGGCATTCGAGAGCCGCGTTCGCTTGGGGATCATGGCGGTCCTTGTGGTGAATGAATGGGTGGACCATTCGCGGTTGCGCGAAGTGCTGAACGTGACGGACGGGAACCTCGCGAGCCACCTATCCGCATTGGAGGAATTGAACTATGTGCTGGTGCGGAAAAGATTCGTGGGCAAGCGACCCAATACGAGCTACAAGAACAGCGTTGCAGGCGCACGTGCGTTCCGCGAACATCTGGACGCCATCGAACGATTGATCCCCAAACCCTGATCCATGACCGCCGCGAATCAAACCCTCCTCAGCAAATGGATGCCGTTGATCATCATCCTTCTTGCCGCCATCGTTTTCGATCAGCTCTTCCATGATCGTGCATTGGGGGTGAACCTCTTCCTCTTCCACGTGCTCATCATCGGGTTGATCGTGCAGCGTGTAGGGTGGAGGGCGGTGTCCATTCCAGCGCGATGGGCAGGTGTTGGAGCGCTCATCGCCGTTTCCATGGTGGTGGTGCATCACAGCATCATTGCGGGTTTCATGGCCATCGTATCCATCGGGTTGTTCGCGGCCTTGGCTCATGAGAGTGCGTTGCGCAGCGTTCCGTTCGGCTACTTGCAATTGGCAGCGAACTACATCATGTTGCCCGTAGCGGCGGTTGAAGGCACAGGGGAATTGATCCGTGGCAATGGAGGCACGCGCGCAGGTTGGCGATGGATCCGACTCGTCCTTATTCCGCTCGCCGTTGCATTGATCTTCTTCCAGTTGTATCGAGTGGGCAACCCGAAGTTCGATCAGCTCACAGCCGGATTCCTGGATGGATTCTTCCAAGCGATCGGCGATCTGCTCGAATGGATCTTCACGCCACACGCCCTCTTCTTCATCTGGGGTGCGATCGTATGTGCGGGGCTGATCTTCCGTTTCGCACCGCGACTCGTTCCACAGTGGGAGGAACCTTGCTCCGACCTGCTCAAGCGTGTCCGCAGCCAACGACCACATTGGATGGCGCCGCGATCCATGGATCCACTGGAGCGCGAACGGCGCATGGGCATGGTGCTCCTGGTGTTGGTGAACGCACTCCTGCTTGCAGTGAACGTGATCGACATCTCCTGGGTGTGGATCGGTTTTGAAGTGCCGGAGAATTTCAGTTTGAAACAGTTCGTGCATGAAGGAACGTGGATCCTCATCATCAGCATCTTCTTGAGCATGCTCATCCTCCTGCATCTCTTCCGCCGAAACCAGAACTTCTATGTGCGCAGTGCGTGGTTGCGGATCCTCGGCCTGGTGTGGGTAGGGCAGAATCTCGTGCTCGGGGTGAGTGTCTTCCTGCGCAACTACCACTACATCTCCTTCCATGGGCTGGCCTACAAGCGCATCGGGTGATCGCTTTCCTCGTGCTGGTCCTCATTGGCTTGATCACGCTCTACATCAAGATCCTGAAGCGTCGGAGCCTGTTCTACTTGGCGCGGGTGAACGCATGGGCGGCATTCGCGCTGTTGATCGGAATGACCACCGTGGATTGGGACAGCTTCATCGTGCGCACCAATTTGCGCCATTCCAATCCGGGCGAGATCGACATCGACAACTACTTGGCCATGAGCGATAAGGTATTGCCCTTGCTCTACGCGAACCTCGATCTCGTGCAAGAACAGATGGCGCGGCACAGCACGAATCGCGTGCGTTGGGTGGAGCACTTGGATCCGGTCGCGTTCCGGGCCGATCTCGACGCGAAGCGCGATCGATTCCTGCTACGCATCCAGGAGCAACATTGGCAGGAATGGAACATGGCGGACGTACGAACCCGGACGGAGTTGGCTGAATTGAGCGCCGTTGGAACACTATGATGGATCTTCGGTACATCCGCCGGTGGATCGTCTTCTTCATGGTGGCCTTGGCCTTAAGCGGACTCACCGCTGTGCCGTTGGAGTGGCTCACCGGGTTGTTGGCGGAATGGACCATTCCCTTCGGGGATCCGCTCCATGCATGGGCGCAACATGCGGCGGATGCAGTAGCACACGTTGCGCAGACCTATCCGATCCTGTTCTACGGTACGGATTGGCTGGCCTTTGCGCATGTGGTGATCGCCTTGGCTTTCATCGGACCGTACCGTGATCCGGTGCGCAACAAGTGGATCATCGAATGGGGCCTGTTGTGTTGCTTGCTGGTATTGCCGCTGGCCTTTTTCTGGGCACCGGTTCGTGGCATACCGTGCTTCTGGCGTTGCGTCGATGCCTCCTTCGGCGTCTTTGGCGCCATCCCGTTGTGGTGGGTGCTCAAGCGCATTCGAAGAATGGAAGGCGCGCAGCTCGAACAGGTGAACCGCGGCACGGCCCATGCGCTCTGATATCCGCCGTGCATTCGTGTGGATGACGGTGTTCTACATCGCCATGGCCTATTTGGAAAGCGCCGTAGTGGTCTATCTCAGGGCGCTGTACTACCCGGAAGGATTCGATTTTCCGCTGGTTACCATGAACCGTTCGTTGGTGGGCACGGAGGTCTTCCGGGAAGTGGCCACGATCCTGATGCTCCTGGCGCCAGCGGCGATCCTCACACGTTCCGCCCTGGAGCGATTCGCATGGTTCTGTTTCGGATTCGGCATCTGGGACATCTTCTATTACGTCTGGTTGAAAGTCCTGCTCGGTTGGCCGGCCGGTTTGATGAGTCGCGATCTGCTGTTCCTGGTCCCTGTGCCTTGGGTGGGACCCGTTTGGGCACCGTGCGTGATATCCCTCGGCCTGATCGGCCTGGGCGTTGTGATCCTGCGCGGAAGGTCCACGGGTGCTCTGTTCGGGGTGGATGGATGGTCGTGGTTCTTCTTGCTCTTCGGCGCACTGCTGATGGTCATCTCCTTCACCATCGACCCTTTGATGCGATCCTATGGCCTCGATACCCTGGCAGGCGCTGGAGATGCGAGCGGGTCGGCGCTGATGAACGGACGCGAATACATCCCGGAGCACTACCCTTGGCCATGGTTCGCAGTGGGCTGTGCCATGGCGTTGTTCGCCCTTATCCGGCTGGCCAGAAGGGCTTGGGACCACAATACTTGACAGACTGTTGAGAATACGTAACCCATCCGGACGCAACCCCGTTCCAAGGCTGCGTCATTGGAATGGATAGCAAGAACAAAATGGTAGCAGAAGCACGCCTGTTCATACGGTTGGGCCTCTTGTCCACTGTAGGGTTCGTGTTCTATTACGCGCACCTCTTCTTCGGACTGCTGAATAATGTGGTCCTCTTCAAGACACTCGCCATCACGTTCCTCTTGGCCACGATCCCCCTGCCGATCATCGCCATGAACAACAAAAAGCTCTTTCCGGAGCTGACCAAGAGCGGGAAGACCATCCTCACGTTCGTTACGGCGATGCTCTTGTTCCACCACTTCCTCATGACGTTCATCTTCGTCATGTTCCTGAAGGGTGAAGCCGTGTTCTAGTCCGATCCCCCGATAGCTTTGGGGCATGTGCCTCATCGCATTCGCATACAAGGTCCATCCTGAATTCCCCCTCATCGTTGTTGCGAACCGCGATGAATTCTTGGACCGCCCCACGGAGCCGGCCCGTTTCTGGCCAGCCGAGCCGCACATCCTCGCCGGTCGCGATCGTAAAGCCGGAGGAACGTGGATGGGCATTACCACCAGTGGTCGTTTCGCCGCGGTCACCAATTACCGCGATCTGCGTCTACCCCGTGTTGAAGGACCCTCGCGCGGAATCCTTGTGCGCCAAGCCATGGAAGCGGGCTTCGCCCCGGAGAACTCCGAACGCTACGAAGGATTCAATCTGCTCTATGGAACGATCGATCGGCTGATGTACCACTCCAACGTGAATGTGGAGACCCTTGATCTGCCACCCGGCGTACACGGATTGAGCAACCATTTGTTGAACACCCCATGGCCCAAGGTTGTCCGTGCCAAGTCCCGGTTGACTGAATTGCTGGCCGCTGAACTACAGGTCCGAGATCTTTTCGACCTGCTTGCGGACCGGACTCGCGCGGCGGACCCGGATTTGCCGGACACCGGATTGGATCTGGGTCGTGAACGGGCCTTGAGCTCCATTCGCATCGAAATGGATGGATACGGCACGCGGTGCTCCACGGTCGTCCTGGTCGATCGAACGGGAGCGGTGACCTTCGAGGAGCGCGTGATCCAGCCTCCCTCGGTCGGACGATTTGAATTCTCGATCCCCTGAATGCAACATCCTGTCCTGAACCTCCGTTGAACCGTCAGGTCCGGAAGGACCGACAGCATCCCCGGTCACAAGGAGCATCAGCCTCACGGCGCCAAAAGCTCCCTTCCAAGCCCGTAAGCTGGGAGACCGGGATACTCAGGAACCCGCCCCGTAAGGCGGGTTCCGCTGTTTCCAAGAGTTACTGGAAAGTAGCTGGGGTCTCCTTCTTCTGAAGGTCCGGATCGTAGACCAGCTCGATCAGTTGATCACGGTACCAGCACGCGCTGCACGTGATCACCCACTTGCACCAGGACGAGCCCGGTGGTTATCCCGCCCACCGGAATATGAAGTGTGTTGGATGTAGTGGTGGAATTGAACAGGACCTTCCCGAGCGTATCATACATTTTCACCGGACCCAATGGTCGCGCATCCGACCGGCAGATCAGGAGTGAGCCGTCCTGCACGAGGACGCTCGCCGTGATGGCCGCAGTTTCCGCCACTGCGTTCGTGCCATCGATGCAGTGCTCATAGAAGGTGAAGGGCATGACCACAGGCAAAGCCCAGGCAACGGGCTGGGAAGGGCCGCTGATCCAGCCCTCGGTGCTCACATTGAATACCGGGTTGCCACCGGTGGGCGGATCATTGGGGATGACCACCATGCCATAGTTGCCAGCCGGAATGCAGATCGTGTCGGAATCGAATTGCAATTGATCGGTCATTTCAAAGATCCCGCTCGCCACCTCCCCACCATCATCGGAGATCGACCAGCTATACGTGCCTATCGTGAGCGCGCCCCCGAAGTTCTGGATCATCGGGATCAAGGTTGCGCAAGGCTCCGGTGGACAGAGGTCGAAAGGCGCTGACCAGGAGCAGGCGAGATCCGCGGTAAAGAGTGTCCACAATTCCAAGGTGCCGTTGAAGGGCGCATTGGGGATCATGGCACCGTCCTGCACACGCAGCATGTGCCAACTATCACCGGCGATGCCGAAGAAGTTCACCGTCTCTTTGGCCAGTGTGTCGCCGTTCGCGTCGAACAGGATGAAGTTCGGATAGTCGAAGAGCACATCCGGATTGTTGTTCTGCGCATGCACCACGATCATGGTATCCGTGAACGCGTGCCATTGCACCGACACGATGTCCAACAAGTCGCAAGCCGTACCGGCCACGGTGAAGAAGTGATCCACTGTGTGTGCCATGTCCGCCACGTACTGCCCGACAATGACGACGGTATAGTCACCCGCTGGCAATTGGCCCACCACCACGGTTTCCGTATGGGGGACGAGCACGGCTAGCCCGCCTACATCCATCACGTGGATGGAAACGGTCACAGTGGTGCCTACCACCTCCGCCGATGCGCTGACGACGGATGCCCCGGTGCTACTGAGGTTACCGACCAGATCTATGCTGACGACATCGGCCGTGGTCGGAACCGCAGGCTGTATCATGATCGCATCGATGTAGAAATAGGTCTGCGCATGAATGAAGGAGCTTACCAGGGTCGTGATGGCGAGGAGTAGGGATCGTTGCATGGGTTCGGGTTTCTGGAAGAGGACGTACAAAGATGCCGGATCGCCGCCTGACCCTCAGCGTGATCCTTGCGAGGCCGTCACTGCGAGGCTCCTAGCTCTTCATGTTCTCGAACTGCAAGGGCAACTCGAAATCCTTCTCACGACAAAGCGCCATGATCGCTTGCAGGTCGTCGATCTTCTTGCCGGTAACGCGGATCAGGTCGTCCATGATCTGGGTCTGCACCTTCAGGCCGCTGTCCTTGATCTCCTTCACGATCTTCTTCGCTGTTTCGCGCTCGATGCCCTGCTTCACCTTGATGATGCGGTAGAGCGTCTTGCCGCTGGGTACCGGCTCGGCCTTCAGGTCGTAGCTGCGCACATCCACCTTCTGCTTGCCACTGCGCTCCAGGAGCAGGTTCAGGACGGCATCCAACTTCATGTGGTCCTCCGTGCTCAGTTTGATGGTGAGTGCGTTCTTGTCCAACTCCACCTTGCTCTGCGTGCCGCGCAGGTCGTAGCGGTTGTCGATCTCGCGCTGCACCACGTTCACGGTGTTGTCGAGCATTTGCAGGTCCACTTTGCTTAGGATGTCGAGACTGGGCATGGGGGAGGGCTTGGGGGGTAAAGATGGGAATGGGAACGCACTGTCCCCGGTTCATAACCACCCGCTTGCCCAACGGCCTGCCATGGTGCGTCCGGCTAGTTTGGCTATCCATTCAACCAAACCCTTATACCATGAATATGAATGTGCTACTCGCTGCTTTGGCCGCAGGCATCGTCAGCTTCTTCCTGGGCTGGCTTGTCTTCGGCATTGCCCTCATGGGGTACTACGATGCCAACATGCTGCACCACGAGGGGCTGATGAAAGCCGACCCGAACATGATCGGACTGGTGCTGAGCAACCTCGCAGGAGGTGCGGCTATTGCCTATGTGGTGTGGAAGGCCGGGGCACGCACGGCCATGGCCGGTTTCCTGCCTGCCTGCATCATCGGCCTGCTGTTCGCTACGAGTTATGACCTGTTCAACGCTTCCTTCATGATGATGTACAAGACCCGTACGATCATCGTGGTGGATATCCTGCTGAACGGTGCGTTCGGGGGTGTGTTGGGCATGGTGGCCGGCATGGTGCTGGGCATGGGGAAGAAGGAGGGCGCGTAGAACGAACGGAACGGAAACAGGAACGGCCGCCCATGGGCGGCCGTTCCTGTAAAGGGGCCGGATCCTACTTCATCACCTGCACGCGGAACTCCGCGCACTGGCCATTCTCGAAATCCATGTGGAAGAGGTAGAGGCCGTTGGCGAGATCACAGAGATCCACGGTGAGTGTGCCATCGCTGCTTACCGAACTGCGGCGGTTGATCACCTGTGCACCGCTGGCATCGAACACGCGCATGGAGGCGGCACCGCTATAGCCCTTCACCGGTATGCGGAGGATATCCGCGGTAGGATTGGGGAATGGGCTGGCCACCACCACAGCGGCTTGCTCAGGGATGCCGATGCTGTTGGCATTGATCACCTGCATGCCGATGGACGGCGCGCCAGTGATGCCGGTGAAGCCGTTGTACCAGGTGGTGCCATCGCGCAGCATGCCGACCGGGGTCAGGGTGTTGGTCTGCGTGCGGTCGTAGCTCAAGGAGTTGTCCCAGCCGTGGCGCACGATGCCGCTGTAGGAATCGAGGCACACCAGGTAGTTGGTGTTGTTCTGTAGGGTCACCACATCCAGGAAGGGCATGAAGATCGGTGTTTCACGCAGGTCGCTGTCGAAGATGTACTCGCCGCTGGTGAGCGCGATGAGGCCCGCGTCGGTGGGCAGGGTGATCTGATCGGTAATGGCGTCGGTCCACTGGTAGAGCGTGCCGGTCATCACCTCATCGGTGAGCACATCGGTCACAGCCGCGGAAGCGCTGAACCACAGGCCGGTCATGGCCAAGCGCGAGGCGTTGGGGTCGCTGAAGAACACGCAGGAGCGGAACCCGGTGGTGTTGGCGCCTGGCAGCGTGTGCAGGTCCGGCGCTGGCAACTGCGTGGTGGCATCGGCCGGTGCGTAGGTGATCTTGTCGCCCGTGGTGAGCGTTACGGTGATGGCATCGTTGTTCGTGAACTCGTCGCTGTTATCACCGAGGAGTGCATACGCGATAGCGTACTGGCCGCTGTAGCTGCTCTGGGAGAAGTCCGGCAGGGTTACGAAGAGCGAGTCACCGCTCAGGAGCGTTACCCCGGCGGAGGTCTGGTCATACACCACGTTGCTGCCGTTCTGGGTTACCACGCACTGTACGCGGGCGTTGGGCATGTCCAAGGCGCCGTAGTTGTGCATCATGGCACCGATCTGCACGCTGAACTCCGAGGCGTTGGAGGCGATCAGGGGGTTGATCTCGCCGTAGCGGGGGATCAGGATATCGTTCTTGTACATGCCCAGGTTATACTGGAAATAGCCGGTCTGGCTGCCGATGAAGAGTTCCAGTTCACCGCAGGTGGCAATGGAATTATGCAGCGTGGCACCCGATTCCTGACTGATCATCACCACCGGAATGGTGACGTTGGCGCCTTGCGCACCAGCACCCATGCCCACCGGCGCGCCGGGAGCGTTGTTGATGATCACCACGGCGATGGCACCGGCCTGCTCGGCGTTCAGGGCCTTCGCCCCGAACTCACAGACACCACGATACACCACGGCGATCTTCCCGGCGATGTCGGCGCCGTTCACCAAGGCGTTGCAGCCCAAGGAATCCTCGGCCGTGCCGTCGTCCACGAAGCAGGCCGTGCCCACCAGGTTGTTCAGCGGGTCGTTCAGGTCGGGGTTCTGGCCCCAAGCGGCCCACGTGAATTCCAGCGGTCCTTCCAAACCGGGCGGTTGTTGCACATACACGGTGACCTGGGCGCTGAGGGCCAGAGCAGCTACGCAGGTGGTCAAGGTGGAGAGTAGGCGTTGTATCATCAGTGAGGGGTTTGGTTGTACAGTGGTTCTTTCTATTAGGGGAACTACAATGTTAACCATCCGCCGCGATCTTTCCGAACCATCACGGATGCGGTGGTCGAGCGGGACGGATCCTCGGTCGAAATGTGTCCGGACCGGGCCAACCGCTTGGCCCGCACATTCGCATAGCTCCGAAGCGCTAACCTTGCAGCACCATGGACCTCTCCATCGTTGTTCCGTTGCTCAATGAGCACGAATCGCTGCCGGTGCTCACGGAACGTTTGCACGCGGTGATGGGCGCGATGGGTGTGCAGTACGAGATCCTCTACATCGACGACGGGAGCACGGATCCTTCGTGGGCGGCCATCTGCAAATTGGCCGCCGCCGATGCGCGTGTGAAAGGCATCCGTTTCGGGCACAACTACGGGAAGAGCCCGGCGCTGAACGAGGGCTTCATCGCCGCGCAGGGTGATGTGGTGATCACCATGGACGCCGACCTGCAGGACGACCCCGACGAAATCCCGGAATTGTACCGCATGATCAAAGAGGAGGGGTGCGATCTAGTGAGCGGTTGGAAGAAGAAGCGCTACGACCCGATCACGAAGACCCTTCCCACCAAGCTCTTCAACTGGACCACGCGCCGTGTGAGCGGCGTGATGCTCCACGATTTCAATTGCGGCTTGAAGGCTTACCGGAAGGAGGTGATCAAGAGCATCGAGGTCTTCGGGGAGATGCACCGCTACATCCCGTTCATCGCGCACAAGGAAGGATTCCGGAACATCCAGGAGAAAGTGGTGAAGCACCACCCGCGCAAATTCGGTCGTAGCAAGTTCGGCTTCGATCGCTTCATCAACGGCTTCCTCGATCTGCTCACCATCACGTTCGTCTTCCGCTTCGGTCGCAAGCCGATGCACTTCTTCGGCGCGGTGGGCACCTTCATGTTCGTGGTCGGTCTGTTCTCCACGATCTGGGTGGTCGGCGAGAAGCTGATGCACGTATACCTGTGGCACGAACCCGCACCGCGTGTGGCGGATCAAGGCCTGTTCTATGTGGCACTCACCTCCATGGTCATCGGCGTGCAGCTCTTCACCATGGGTTTCGTGGCGGAACTCGTGCGCCGTTATAGCCCGGAGCGGAATGTGTACCGGGTGAAGGAACGCGTGGGCGTGTGAGGGGTAGGGACGCGCAGAGCCCAGCCTCACGCGGAGGCGCGGGGAACGCGGAGCTAAGGTCCATTCAACGCTATTGATCTTTTTGAAGAACACTCCTTTCTTGCATTTACCTCCGCGTTCCCCGCGCCTCCGCGTGAGGTGTATTCCCCCACCTGTTCATTGTGCCTCATCGGCTCATCCTCTGCATTCCCTCCATCTTTGATCCATGGACCGCCGCCTCTCGATCGTACTGATCGTGTTGCTCGTGATCGCACTCGCGCGGTACGTTGCGGTGGCGTTCTTCATCCACCCGTTCGCGGACGACTTCAGCTACGCGGTGGCCGGTATGCGCACCGATCTATTGCCGCGTTTGTGGGATGAATACCACTTGTGGAACGGACGGTGGTTCTCGAACATCCTTGTATTGCGCGGGCCGCTGGTGCTGGGGATCGAGAAGGGACTATGGCTGTACCGGGTTGTTCCCATTGCCTTGCTCGCACTTACGTGGTGTGGCCTGTATGCCCTCATCCGCGTGCTCGTCGATGCGTGGTCCATGCGCCGCGGGTCGGTGGCCGTCCTCGCTTCGCTATTCCTTCTTCTCTACTTGCACATGATGCCCGACCTCGGCGAAGGCCTCTATTGGTACACCGGTGCGGTGAGCTACCAATTGCCCGGGGCGCTCATGCTTCTTCTCGTAGCCGCATGGATCCGGATGATCGATACGGTGAAGGCGAAGCGAATTCGTTGGCTTGTCCTCATCATCGTGCTCGCGGTGATCATCTGTGGCTGCAATGAATTGCACATGGTCTTCATGGTCATGGTCCACGCGGCGCTTGTGTTGGCGCCCCAAGGTTTTTGGTTGCGTATTAGGCGGAAAGCCGCTGTGGTCCTTGCATTCGTGGTCCTTGCTGCATTGGTCATGATCCTTGCACCGGGCAATGAAGGGCGCGGATCGCAGTTCCCACTCAGGCATGATCTCCTGCACACATTGGGTTGGGGCGCGCTGCAAACAGGTCGCTTCCTGCTCACGTGGATCGCATCACCGGCCTTGCTTATTACTTCCTTGCTCTATCTCTCGCTGCGGGAACGGATCCTGGAGCATGCATCGCTCCTCAGTATGGCGGTTGGCGTGCGCCCGTGGCGGTTCGCACTCTTCATCGTCGGTGTGGTCTTCGTCGCCATGGCATTGCCCTACTGGTCCACCGGTCTGCTCGGGCAGCATCGCACGGTGAACGCCACGCTGTTGTTCTTCCTGCCGTGTTGGTTCTTCCTGCTCACGGCTATTCAGTTGCGCTGGAAAGCGAAGGATCGACGGCACGAGGCAACTCCTCAACTCGAACGTTTCCGCCTTATCGGGTTCGCGCTACTTGCAGTGGTCTTCTTCGCCACCGGCAGTGGTCGCGGTGTTTCATTTGATCTCCTCGATGGACGACTACGCGGTTTCGATGCGCAATTGTCCGATCGCTATCGCAGGATCGAGCGCGCGAAGCAGGAAGGCCTTGCGGAAGTGATGCTGCCTGCTCTGACCCAGGAACCACGGAGCATCCGTTACCTCGATGGCGGTGCGGGTCCGGGTGATTGGATCAACCGGTCCATCGCGTACTACTTCCAAGCGGACACGATGCGGATCATCATCGAAGCCGAGCCGAAGGCTTCTAAAGGACCGGTGGCGTCACCGTGAACAGTTCGTTCGCCAAGCGGATGTCGTGACCGTACACATCGTCGCGGAAATTCAAGCGGCCTTGTCGATCCACCCATGCGGTGAAATAGCCGATGGACACCGGCCGCTTCTCCTTCAGCATCACGTACTGCTCCTTTCCCGAGTTCATGGCTGCCTTGATCTTCTCCGTGGTCCACGCGGTGTCGTTCCGCAACAGGTATTCCGCGAAGCGTTGTGGTTCGCTAAGTCGTATGCACCCGTGGCTGAAGGCCCGGCTTTCGCGTGCGAAGAACCGCTTGCTCGGGGTGTCGTGGAAGTAGATGTTGTACGTGTTGGGGAAGAGGAACTTCACCTTGCCCAGCGCGTTGCCTGATCCGGGTTTCTGGCGAACGATGGGGTTCTTCTCGCTACCGCCGATGATCTCCATGTTGTGTTTGCGCAGGTAGTTCGGGTCCTTCGCGATGCCGGGGAGGATCTCACCGCGCACGATGCTGTTCGGCACGGTCCACGTGGGGCTGAACGCGATGCGTGAAAGGGTGTCGCCGAAGATCACGGTGCGCGTGGCCGTAGCACCCACCACCACATTCATGCTCCAGGCCTCGGTATCGGCCTCGTACACATGCAACTTGAATTCGGGGATGTTCACCAGTAACAGGTTGGGCGCGTTCTGTTCAGGCACCCAGCGCAACCGTTCCATGTTCACCAGCAAGGTGCGCAGCCGTTCCGCAGGTGCGATGTTCAATTGCTTCAGCATGCCGTTGCCGATCACGCCGTCCGGGTTCAAGCCATGGCGGATCTGGAAAGCCTGGACCGCTGACACGAGCGTGCTGTCGTATTTCTCCGACGCGAGCTGCGAACTATCCAACGTCGCGGTCAGATCACCAAGAAGGATCAACCGTTCGCGCATCGTGATCACGGCCTTGTCCTCATCACCGGGTTCCAGTTTCTTCTTTTCACCGATGCCGATCACCGGCCATGGCAGCGTATCCAGATCGTGGTAGCGCCGCAATTGCGCTTTCAACATGGCGTATTGCGGGTGAAGCGGTTCGATCGGGCCGAGGTCCATGTGCCCGGCCACCAGTGAATCCAACAGGCGGTCGTAGTTCTTCTTCCGCCGAGGAATGAACCAGTCCAGTTCGCGCAGGTCCTTGCCCACGGTCCCGCCGTAGTTGCGATCCGCGAAGCGGAAGAACTGTGCGGTGAGGTCCAGTTCCATGCGCTGGATACAGCTATCACACACCACCGTGTCCGCTACCACTGCATCGGCCATCATCAGATCCGCCAGCCGTTGGCGAATGGACCGGAGTTCGCGGAAGGAGGTGTCCGCATTGTTCACCAGATCGAAGAAGGATGCCGCGCTCTGCGTGAGCGTGTCGTTCATGAACCACGCGAACTGGAACCGACGACGCTGGTAGAACGCGCGGATCCCGGCGGAATCCGAATGGAACTCGGGATGCGTGTTCAGGTAGCGTTCAAGATCGACGCTATCGAGTGTGCGGATCGAATAATCTTCCGGCGTTTCGAAGACCGCCGTGATGTCCTGTGCCTGCTGCGCGATGTCCGGTGTGGTATCCGGAACCTGACACGAGGCCAAGAAGAGAAGTGGAACGAGCAATGAAAGAAATCGCATGCGACCGCGAAGGAACTTGATCGAACCCCTCGCCGTCAACGGCCGTGGACATATAGATATCCACCGTTCGCCAACAACTCGATCACGCGCGGCATGTCCTCGCGGCTCAGCGCCGGACATCCCCAGCTGCGGCCCAACCGCCCGTGTTGTGCGATGAAATCAGCACTGACGTAATCGGCACTGTGCATGATCACTTCACGTGATTCCGCTTGACAGTTCACGCCGCGATCGAGTCCTTGCAGCATCAGCGCAGCGCCGTGCTTCGGACTTACGATCTCCGCACCCACGCGGTACAAACCTTTGCTTGTCGCATGGGATCCTTCACGATTACTGAAGGAGGTACACATCAGTTCGCCGGAGCCGGAGCCATGCGCGACCCACGTCCGCATGATCAATTCCTTCTTGTCGAGGTCGATGAGGTAGAGCCGTTTCGCCGTGCTGGGCTGCGTCATGTCCGCGATCGCCAACACATGGGCTGGGACACGACGCTTGGCGATGCTGGCATATCCGGCAGTGAACACGTTCGGGGCCATCAGCCCTTCCAGGCCGATCTCATCGAAGAGCAAGCTGGCCTTTTCTCCGATACCAAGATCAAGCACAGGTGCGGGCGCAACGGTTGCTGAAGGCAGCAACAGCAGTAACGCCAATACCAATGCCCACGGTGCTTTGACCATTCTTCCTTACAGGTGCTTCCTAGAGAACGAACACCGATGAGGTTCCAGTTCATCGGTGTGACGAGAGCCCGCGAATCTAACGTTCATCCGCATTCGGAACGTGTGTACGCCGGTGATCCGTTGCGGTTGCGTGTCACAAGGTTCTCTCGTCGATCCGCATCGCAGGTTCGGCGATCGGGCCGACCGCTCAGAACAAACTCGTGAACCCGAAATGGATCTTCCCGCCGCGCAGCAGGATCGGGTTGTCGAATTGCCGACCGAACGCGTAGGTGAGTCCGAACAATCCTGCCTTTGTTTCGAACGTGGTGCCTACGCCGAAACCAAGCGGCGTATCGGTGAGCAGTTGATCGCGTGCGGCATCCTCCCACCATCCTTGGTCCACGAAGGCGAAGAAGTTGGCATTCTCCTCATACACGAACCGGTATTCCAAGGTGCCGATCGCATACGATGAACAGCGGATCGATGCTTCGTCCACGCCGCGCATCGTCTTCAACCCACCGATCCGGTAGAGCTCGTTGGTGTAGAGGTTGTCATTCACCATCCATCCGCCTTGTCCGGCGATCCGGATCGTGCTGCGCCGCCGGATCGGGATGTGGACCACCGATCGCCCTTCCAGATCGTACTGGATGGTACGGATCTCCGCAGGCGGGTTCTCCTGCCCGAAGTACGCCGTGTTCGTTCGTTTGCGCCCAACGGATGATTCGAGCTGCGCACTGTGTCCCCGACGTGGATTCAGGCGGTAATCGAAGCGTTCGCGCGACAGCATCAAGCCGTAACTGAGGATCTTCACATCACCAAGCCCTGGCGTGGACGCCGTGTTCCTGCCCAAGCGTTCGTTGCTCTTCGTGTTCACGAACAGGCCGAGCTTGTCGCCGCGGGTCATCAGGTATTCCAATGTTCCGCGCGCATTCACCTCCAGGAAGGTCGTGTCGCGCTTGAACAATTTGAAAGTGGCATCCGTTCCGAACGGGGTCCGCAACACGAAGGGCATGTTGAAGCGGACGCGCAGATCCTGTGTCGCATCCGCGAGGCTCCGCCAGTTGAGTTCGATCGCTTCGCCGCGTTTCAACGCATTGCGCAAACGCAGATCGAGGTCACCGGTGATCTTCACATCCCGCGTGACCGGATCGGGCTGCACACCCAGGATGCCGTTGATCGAACTCGCCTTCTTCGCATCGAGGAAGAGCACAAGCTTGGTGCGCTCCGGGGTGAATTGAACGTATGGCCGTTGGCGTTGCGTGACGAATGGAAGTTCGCGCGTGCGGCGTTCCACATTGCGGACCAGCGATTCGTTGTAGAGGTCACCGGGACGGATGCCGATATGCGCATGCAAGTACGGAAGGCTCGTGCGCGCCGTGCCGCGCACCAACACGCTGTCCACGCGCACGAGTTTGCCGCGATCCAAGCGCACCACCGCACGCATGCCGTCGGCATCGCGACGCAAACTGTCCAATCGCACCGTGGCGAAAGGATAGCCGTGGTCCTCGCTCCATTGCAGCAGTCCTTCCACGGTGCGTTGCACGTTCTTCGGCGTCACCGGGCGGTTGGTGTAGAGCTTTTCGCGGAAGCGCGCTTCGCTTGCGATCTCCGTGGGGATGCCGGCCCGGCTCAAATGTGCCCAGTGGTATTCGCGCCCCAAGGTGATCGCACAGGTCGACTTCCGTGCAGTGGTATCGGTCACACACCCGTCGATGCTCGCCTCCAAGTATCCTTGTCCATGCAGGTAAGCCAGCTGTGAACTGAGGACCGATGGCAGCTGCTGCAAGGACCCGGCATCCACCGGACGGATCCATCGCTCGGGGATCTCTTGATCACAGGTGAATTCGATCCGGTGCTTCTGCGCGAAGGCAGTTGCGATCGAAGCGGACCACAACAAGCCGAGGAGGAATATCCGCTGCATGGTCACGTGGCCCATATGATCGGGGACTGACCGCGTGCGGCCAGCAGTTCATTCACTTGACCGAAATGACCGGAACCGATGAAGCCACGATGCGCCGAAAGCGGAGAGGGGTGAGGTGCCTTCAGCACATAATGGCGACTGGTATCGATCAAGCTTTCCTTCTGTTGCGCATAGCTGCCCCAGAGCAGGAACACGATGCCTTCGTGCCGGTCCGAAACGGCCTTGATCACCGCATCGGTGAAGGTCTCCCAACCTTGCTTCTGGTGAGAGCCGGCTTCCGCTGCACGCACCGTGAGTGTGGCGTTCAGTAGTAAAACTCCCTGGTCCGCCCAACCTGAGAGATCCCTGGAAACCGGTCGTGGGGTTCCTAGGTCACGGCTGATCTCTGCGAAGATGTTGTTGAGCGACGGCGGTATCGGTATCCCGGCTGGAACGGAGAAGCATAGCCCATGCGCTTGGCCGGGTCCGTGGTAGGGATCCTGCCCGATGATCACCACCCGCACTGAATGGAAGGGGGTGTGCTTGAATGCGTTGAAGATGTCGCGGCCGCGCGGGTACACGGTACGTGTGGCCAATTCACCTTGAAGGAAGGCTTTCAACCGGGCGAAATAGGGCGCCCGGAATTCGTTCTCCAGCACCTCGTACCAGCCCTCGCCAATATCGGGGCGATGCGGTGCGTTATCCTGTTCAGCAATACTTCCCGGCGTCATGAGTGTATCGACAAGGACCGTGTTGAAACATTTTGAAGACCGGTCCGTTCCACGGGCTAACTTTGGCGGCACGGACAGCGGTCAAAGGTCCATAACCAAGGACACAAACCACCGAACGATGAAAAAGGTGCTTCTGGTACTCGCGGTGATCACGGTTTCGAGCGTCATGCTCAGTTCCTGTGGATCAACCCATTCCTGCCCAGCCTATAGCAAGGTCGCCAAGGTGCCTGCTGAACAGGCTTGCTAAGGAGGGACTTCCTACTACAACACCGAGCCCGGATCCTGGATCCGGGCTTGCCCGTTTTCAACGGTAGGTGAAATGTACCTCCTGCACCAGGTCTGGATGCACGCTCACCGCCACCGGACACCCATGTGCCGTGGCCTCCATAAGCTGGCGCCGTTCCGGGTCCAATCCGCTTCCGTCCACCTGCAAATGGATCTCGACACGCTCTACGCGGCGCGGGTTGGAGGCCATGTGCTTCACGACCCGGGCATCGAGGACTTTCAATTCGAAGCCGCGCCCGTTGGCCACGATCTCCATGGTCGTGATCATGCAGGTGGCCAGGGCGGTCGCCAAGAGGTCCGTGGGTGAGAAAGCCTCACCCCGACCCTTGTTATCCACCGGGGCATCGGTGAGGATCGTGCTGCCGCTTCGGACGTGGGTGGCTTCGGTGCGGAGCGCGCCGAGGTGTTTGATGTGTGCGGTATCCATGGGGAGGTACTTGATGCGAGCAATGTAGCGTTCACCTTGAGCCGGTCTCCGATGCGCCGTAGCTTTGTTCGCCTCTTTCCATGTTGAGGATCCTCACACCGACGATCGCCTGTCTGATGGGCTTCGCGCTGAACGCGCAACAGACCATCTATGAGGAAACACGCGTGCCTTTCAAGCGGGAGATCTATGGCGGAGCCATGATCCACGGCGATGGATGGGGGCTATTCTTGAACTATGCCCGCCACCGCACCGCGATCGATCGCGATCTGTACGGCTTGGAGATCGTGGGCATGAAGCACCCGAAAGAGGTGAAGAGCTTCAACCCGTACTATGAGGACTCCCGCGGCTATTTCTACGGGAAGATCAATGCCTTGATGATCGTGCGGCCAACGTACGGTCGGAAGCACCAGATCACGGATAAGATCCGCCGCACGGGCGTCGAATTGAATTACGTGTGGAGCATCGGGCCTTCGCTCGGTCTGGTGAAACCGGTGTACTTGGAGATCGGCAAGCCGGACGCGGTGCCATACGAGACGTTTGTTACGGAGCGCTACGACCCGAACGTACACAACATCCAGAACATCTACGGCAGAGCCTCGTGGTTCCGGGGCTTCGGTGAATTGTCGTTATACCCTGGTGCTTTCGGGCGTGTGGGCCTCAACTTCGAGTACTCCGGCCAGACCACCGGGATCAAGGGCCTGGAGGTCGGCGCGAGCATCGATGCCTATCCCGTGACCATACCCATCATGGCCGAATTGGAAGGCGTGCAGAACAAACAGTTCTTTCTTGAATTGTACCTGTCCGTGCAATTCGGCAAGAAGTACGTGCAATGAGCGAAGTGAAAGTGGTGGAAGGGCCGGAGCGCGTGCGCAAACCCGACTGGTTGCGTGTGAAGTTGCCCACCGGTGAGAATTTCCGGAAGGTGGCGAGTATTGTTGGCGAGCACAAGCTGCACACCATCTGCCAGAGCGGCAATTGCCCGAACATGGGCGAGTGCTGGGGCGCGGGAACGGCCACCTTCATGATCCTCGGCAATGTGTGCACGCGCAGTTGCGGCTTTTGCTCGGTGGCGACCGGACGCCCGGAAGCCGTTGATCCCTTCGAGCCCGCACGCGTGGCGCGGAGCATCGAGCTCATGGGCATCAAGCATTGCGTGATCACCAGTGTGGACCGCGACGACTTGAAGGACGGCGGCAGCGATATCTGGGCGCGCACCATTCGCGCGATCCGTCGCCGCACACCGAACACCACTATGGAGACCTTGATCCCCGATTTCCAGGGGAAATGGGAGAACCTCGCGGTGGTGACTGAAGCAGCTCCGGATATCCTTTCACACAATCTCGAAACAGTTCGTCGCCTAACGAAGCAAGTGCGCGTGCAAGCGAAGTATGATCGCAGCTTGGAAGTGCTGATGCGGGCCAAGCGCGCCGGCTTGCGCACCAAGAGCGGCATCATGCTCGGCCTCGGTGAGAGCGACATGGAAGTGGAGGAAAGCATGGACGATCTGCGCAGCGTGGGCGTAGACATCCTAACGCTGGGACAATACCTTCAGCCTACGAAGACGCACTTGGCGGTGCAGGAGTTCATCCACCCGGATGTCTTCGCGCGGTTCAAGACCGTGGGCATGGAGAAAGGATTCCGTTATGTGGAAAGCGGCCCGCTGGTGCGGAGCAGTTACCACGCGGAGAAGCACCTGTTCTGAGGTGGATGCGTTGATCGTTGCTTGGCCTGCCCCGGACCTGATCCGGGGTTACTCGTTGTTGGTTGGTCGGCTGTGTACGGTCGATCAACCACCCTCACCCTGTAATTCTTCTGTTGAATGAAGCGCATCGCTATCAATGGTTTCGGTCGTATCGGTCGTGTTACAGCGCGCCTGTTGCTCGAGCGCACGGACGTGGAATTGGTTGCCGTGAACGATCTCACGGACAACCGCACGCTTGCGCACCTCTTCAAGTACGACTCCGTGCACGGAGTGTTCCCTGGTGAGGTGGGGCATGAGGAATCGCACCTCATCCTCGGAGGCAAGAAAGTGAAGGCCTTCGCGGAGAAGGATCCGTCCAAACTGCCTTGGAAGGATCTGAAGATCGATGTCGTGATCGAATGCACAGGCTTCTTCCTCACGCGGGAGTTGGCCTCCGGTCATCTGCGCGCTGGGGCGAAGAGGGTCCTGCTCTCCGCGCCGGCCAAGGACGCCGACATCAAGACCGTGGTGCTCGGCGTGAACGATCACTTGCTGGACGGTACGGAGGAGATCGTCTCCAACGCAAGCTGCACCACGAATTGCGCGGCACCCATGATCATGGCGATCAAGGATCTGTGCGGGATCGAGGACGGCTTCATCACCACAGTACACAGCTACACCGGTGATCAGCGCTTGCACGATGCGCCGCACAAGGACCTGCGCCGCGCGAGGGCTGCTGCGGTAAGTATGGTGCCTACGACCACCGGAGCGGCGAAGGCGATCACCCGCATCTTCCCCGAGCTCGATGGTAGACTTGGCGGCGGTGGGATCCGAGTACCTGTTCCCGATGGTTCGATCACCGACATCACCTGCCGCGTGACGAACCTGAAGACCGAAGAGGAGATCAACGCCTACTTCAAGCGTCTTGCGGAAGGGAAACTCAAGGGCATCCTGCGCTACACCGAGGATCCGATCGTCAGTGTGGACATCGTGGGCGATCCGCACAGCTGCATCTTCGATGCGCAGCTCACCAGCGTGGTGGGCAACATGGTGAAGGTGATGGGCTGGTACGACAACGAGTACGGGTACAGCTCGCGCTTGGTGGATCTGGTGGGGAGGCTAGGGGCTTAGGGTCCGTCACTCCGGCCCCCCCCCCCCGCCCCCCCCCCCCGGGCTGGGTCACAAATGACTTGCATATCAGGCATCGGTGAGACTCCGGATGGACCGCTACGCGGATCCTCCGGAGTGACGAAACCGCGAGTTACACCGCTGGCCCACCCGTGATCCGCACGTCCCCATTCAACGGCCCATCGCTCATCCGCTTCATGAGCTTCAGTTCGCTGCCGTCGAAGGACGCGTAGGTGAACCACGTGATCCAATCGCCGAGGTTGACATAGCGTGATCCCGTGCCCACCTCCATATCGATGGGTAAGTGACGATGCCCTAAGACCATGTAGTCGTAGTGGGCCTTCTTCAATTCAGCGGTGCAGTATTGAACGAGCCATTCCTTGTCGGCGCCCAACCACTTGCGGTCGTTGGCGTAGCTCTTCTTTCGGCTTTGTCCGCTCAGTGCATCGCCGAGCCACAAGCCGAAGTTCGGATGCAGTCGTGCGAAAAGCCACTGGCACACCGGATTGCGGAATACGCGCTTGATGAACTTGTAGCCGTGATCGCCGGGGCCGAGTCCGTCGCCGTGGCCGATGTAGAATTTCTTCCCGTTGATCTCGCGCACGATCGGTTCGCGGTGCATGATCACGCCGGTCTCCTTCGGCACGTAATCGAAGATCCACATGTCGTGGTTGCCGATGAAGAGGTGTACCGGGATCCCGCGGTCGGTGAGTTCGGCAAGCTTGCCGAGCAGGCGCACATGTCCGCGTGGCACGGCGCGCTTGTACTCGAACCAGAAATCGAAGAGATCGCCGAGCAGGATGATCTCCTCCGCGTCCTTCGCTGCCTCCTCCAGAAAAGCAACGATGCGTTTCTCACGCGCCAAGCTGCTGGCGGCATCGGGAACCCCCAAGTGGAAATCACTAAGGAAGTGGATGCGTTTGCCGGGGGTCATGGGGCGAAGATCGCCACTTCGCTCCGCTCATGGTGACCGTTCGTCCGTCATGCCGGAAGTCAGGCGCGCGGGACGATGTGCGCGGGCTGGCTATCCGGCATCTCACAAATGCGCTTTGGTGAGATGCCGGATAACCCTTCGGGTTTCCGGCATGACGTGCGTTGTTGGCTCACGGCTGCATCCTCCGCAACATGCGCGTGGGATCCAATTTCTCCAGGGCGATCACGAAGCGGATGCGATCCGTCACTTGCCGATCCTTGAACTTCTCCTCATCCGCGATGCGCTCCGAAACGAGCAAAGGGAACCAGATCTCAAAGACGTCCTTCACAATGGGCAAACCGATGCCGGCCTCGAAGTACGTGGCCGTACTCGTGCTCTTTCCGTCCTGTGTCACGGTGGTGATCGGTACCCAACCGGCGCTGCCGAAGAGGGCAAGCGGCAGCCGGAAGGGAAAGTCGAGTTCAGCGTTCACGGATGCGATCCACGTATCACTTCCACCGTGGAGGAACGGTGTCTTGAACGCTCCCTGTTGTTTGTTGAACTGGCGGCTGAAGAAACGATCCGTAGCGCCGCGCTCGAAGTAGGCGTGATCGTAGAGCATGTCCTCGGGTCCCCAGCTGAGGCCCCAGGCATCCAGTCCGTTGGTGAGGTACTTACCGCCTTTATAGAGGAAGGACCCTGCGAATGCACGAACCCGGAATTGCTTGTTGTGTTCGTTGTACGCGAAGGCTTGCTTGATCTCGATCGAGCCACGAAGCCAGTCCTCCGCCGCGGTCACGGTCGTGGTGATCGCCGACGGGTGCAGTTTGCGGACATCGGTCATGGTGTGCTGAAGCTCCATGTAATCGCGGGGTTCGCTGCGAAAGGAACTGGCCGTTCCATCGGGCAGGTCGTACTGTGCCGCTTGATAGATGCGTACGCCGCGCAATCCGATGGTATGCGCCCACGACCGTGTCAACGGATCACGTTTCAGGTCGAAGCGGACGCTGGGCGAGATCTTCTCGTACCACGCCACGGCATCGTGATCGTGGAAGGTTCCAGAGGTCCTTCCGGTCAAACCGACGTGGATGTTCTGGAACACATTGCTCCGGATGCGATCGAAGTGGTGTTCGATCCGCGCGGCGCCGACCAATCGTTCGCTGCCGAAGGCATAGAGCGGTGCCAATATCCACTCGGTGCGCTGGGAAGGGAAGGTGGTATTGCGGAGCGCGAGGCCCACTTGAAAACCATCGTGGCCATTCCATGCGGGCAGCAGTTGGTAGTACACCGAACGTCGGTCGTTGCGTTCGATCCCGGCGAATGACTCGAAGCGCGGTGCCTTGCATCGTTTGAACAAGCCGTGTGCTCGCACCTCGTTGTTGCGGCGCTCAATGTCGAGAGTGCGGTTGCCAGCATCGATGCGGACGCGATCCACCTCTAACCATGGAAGAATTTCTACGTCGCCCCGTCTCCCACCGTAAGACTGCAGCCAGACAGTTCCAATACTGTCACCCTTGAAGTATCCGGTAACGGGAAAGGGAACGGGATCGACCGATAGTTTCTGGCTCCTGTAGTGGAAGCTGCTTCTCCGTTGGTTTCTGCCATCCAATGCTCCATCATATCGTAGTTCCAAAGCCCTTGGATCGAACTTCTCATCGGTCATCAACATTCGGTCGAAGACCCACTTCAGGTTTTTCCCACTCTCCCGCTCGAACACCTTGCGCATGTCCTCCGGCTGCGGGTGCTTGAATTTCCATTCCTCGAAGTAGGCGTGCATGCACCTATCCATCATCTCCTCGCCGAGGTAGGCTAGGAGGTGATCGAAGATCAACGCGGTCTTCATGTACACATCGGTCCCGTAGTTCAGCTCGGTGAAATCATCGCTGGTGAGTGAGAGCGCTTGGTCCAGGTTTCGACGTGCGTTGAGACGGTAACCGAGTTCGCTTTGCGCGCGATGCGGATCGGTGATCCCCTTCGTCAACTTCTTCAAACCCGGAATGCCGATGCTGAAGCCGCTGGCCGGGTATCGCTCACGCATGTAGCGCAGCTCGATGAAACTGTTCACGCCTTCATCCATCCACGCGTGGTCACGCTCGTTGCTGCCGAGGATCCCGTAGAACCAGTTGTGTCCCACCTCGTGCGCGATCACATTATCCAAGCTCTCCTGGCTGTCCATGCTCCCGATGATGGTGATCATGGGGTACTCCATGCCGCCACCTGCGCTGATGGTACCATCGATCGCGGTGCAGGCATCGTACGGGTAATCACCGGCCCACTTGCTGTAGAGGCGCACGCTCTCGTTCACGTAGTTCACCGCATCGCTCCAGAGCAGGGCGTTCTTCGGCGTGAAGAGCACCCACGTATCCACTTTGCGACCGCTCTTCGCTAAGGTCACGCTGCTCTTGCGCACGATAAAGCGCTTATCCGCGAACCACGCGAAGTCATGCACGCGGTCTTGCGTGTAGCGGATGGTCTTGGTCTCCGGTGTGGAGGCCGGAATGGTGTTCGATTCCTTGGTTCCATGCGCGCCGAGAGGAAGGCGTGACCGCTCTTCCATGAAAGCCACTTCGCGCGGACTGTCAGTGAGCTTTCCAGTTGCGCCCACCACGTAGTTCGTGGGCAATGTGATCGTGACATCAAAGGAACCGAACTCGCTGTAGAACTCGCCTTGGGTGAGGTAGGGCATGGCATGCCAGCCGGTAGCATCGAAGACCGCAGGTTTCGGATACCACTGCGTGATGTAGTAGGCTTGCTTGGTGTGACCGAGTCGTGAGAAGCGCCCGCTGGGGATCTTCACGCGGAAGGGTGTGGCGATCGTGACCGAGGCTCCTTGTTCCAAAGGCGCGGGCAACTTCAACCAAGCAATGTCAGTGTACTTCAGATGTAAGCCCCAAGCGAGTTTGTTCCCTTCAATGTTGAAGTCGAGGCTATCGATGAAGCCGCGATCCGCTTCGGGAGCGAAGTGCAGGCTGAGGTCGCCCGTGCGATCCATCTGATCGCAAAGCGCTGTGTTCCGATCACGGTACGCATTCGGCCAGAGGTGGATCCACAACGTGTCGAGCGAAGTCGTGCTATTGTTCGTGTACACGAACGACTCTTTCGCATGTAACACATGCTGCTCATCATCCAGCCGGACGCTGATGGTGTAATCGACCTGTTGTTGGAAATAGTCCTGTGCTGTCGCGGTGAAAGGCAGCAACAAGAGAAGCGGAAGGATCCGGACCATGCGTTAGTCGCTTGGGTCCGAAGATCGCCACTTCGCTCCGCTCGTGGTAACCGTTCGTCCGTCATGATGGAATCCCGAAGGGGTATCCGGTATGACGACTTCAAACGATCAGCTCCCGAGCAACTTGGCCAGCTTGCCTTCCAACTCCTCGCCGCGCAAGCCTTTCTCCAGGATGTTGCCGTCGCGGTCCAAGAGTACGGTGAACGGAATGCTGCCCACGCCGTATTCCTGCGCGGCAGCATTGTTCCAGAACCCGAGGTCGCTCACATGCTTCCACGGAAGTCCATCGTCCTTGATCGCTTTCACCCACGCCTCATGATCGCGGTCCAAGGAAACACCGAGGATCTCGAAGCCTTTGCCTTTGAAGCGTTCATACACGCGCTTCACATTCGGGTTCTCGAGCCGGCACGGGCGACACCAGCTTGCCCAGAAATCCACGAGCACCACTTTGCCGCGTAATTGGCTCAGCGAGAAGGGGCTGCCATCCGGAGTGTTCTGGGTGATCTCCGGTGCAGCGCTGCCCACGGGAAGCAGATTGCTCAAGCGCTTCATCTCCTCCTCCTGCATCTTCATCATCAGTTGCTCCTGATCGAAGCGATCCACTTGATCGCGGAACATGGCGAAGTAACCCGAGCGTGGCATCGTCTTCCGCAGATCATCGCGCACTTTCTTGAAGAGTTCGAGCTCCTGTTGCATGTTCAATCGTCCGAGCACGCTGATCGCCACTGGCGAACTGCTGTGTTCCAAAGCGAATTGCTTGCAGCGCTCATAGTACGCCGCGTTGGTTGCGTTGAGTTCGACGAGGTTCGCGGTGTTACTCGGGTCGGCGGTAAGTGCCGCGCGAAGCCCCGCCACCTTCTGTTCGTAGCCCTGCGTCTCGGCTTGGAAGGCCCGCAGTGCGCTGGTATGCGTTGATCCCTCCAGGAGCTTCGGCGTGGCGAGGTTGCCCGCTTGCGCTTCCACAGAAATGGCTTCCGCGCTGTCCAGCACCAGGATCAGTTGTTCATCCCCCACGGTGATCCGATAGAAATCGAGTGCGAGTTTCGGGATGTGCATCGCACCCTTGCCGCTACCGTCCAGTTTCACCGAGTCCACATGGTATGGCCGATTGTTCTCGAAGCGATCGAAGTAGGCGGTCTTGCCACCGGCACCTTCAACAGAGAGATCGATCGTGCGTTTGCCACCGGACCCGTTGCACGCGATCAACGTGATCGTCGCAGCGGAAAGGATGATCAATGAACGGAGCATGGTCATTTGCTTTCGGTTTCCAGGAGTTGTCGAACGACTTCGTTGGCGCGTTTGGGGTCGGCCTTGCCTTTGGTACCCTTCATCACTTCACCCATGAAGAGGCCGAGCAAACCTTTGTTCCCGCTGCGGTATGCTTCCACCTTGTCGGGGTAACGCGCCATGATCTCGTGCATCAAACTTTCGATCACATCCTCACGGGTGTCCTGCACGAGATCGTGCTTCGCGGCGAGTTGATCTGCGGTGGAAGTGGTGTCCTCCAACATCAGCGGGAACAACTTCTGGCTGGCCGTGGTGTGGTTCACCTTGCCTCCATCAATGAGGTTGATCAGCCCGGCGAGACGTTCCGCAGTGATCGGGAATTCTTCCATGGTGAGTCCGCGGTCGTTCACCCAACTCCGCACTTCGCCCATCACCCAGTTGGCGGCGCCCTTGTAGTTCGTGGTCCCTGCGATCACCGCTTCGAAGTAGAGCGCCGTGCTCTTGTCGTCGGTGAGGATGCCCGCATCGTACGCGCTCAGTCCAAGCCTCTCTGTGTACTTCGCGCGCAATTCGCGCGGCAATGGCGGCATCTCCTTGCGGATGGCTTCCTTCTGCGCTTCGGAAACGGTCACGGGCAGGATGTCCGGCTCGGGGAAGTAGCGGTAATCGTGTGCCAATTCCTTGCTCCGCATTCCCACGGTCGTGCCTTTCGCGGCATCGAAGCTGCGGGTCTCCATGTGGATGGTGCCACCGGCCTCGAGCACTTCGCTCTGCCGTTGCGCTTCGAACTCGATCGCACGCATCACATTGCGGAAGCTGTTCATATTCTTCACCTCGCACCGCGTGCCGAAGGTGGTGCTCCCTATTGGCCGCACACTGATGTTCGCATCGCAGCGCAAACTGCCTTCTTCCATGTTGCCATCGCAGATGTCGAGGTAGCGCACCAAGCGGCGGATCTCCACGAGGTAATCGTATGCCTCTTGTCCGCTGCGGATGTCGGGTTCGCTCACGATCTCGATCAATGGAACGCCGGCGCGGTTCAGATCCACAAGCGTGTTGAATGGATCCACATCATGGATGCTCTTACCCGCATCTTCTTCCATGTGAATGCGCGTAACGCCGATGCGCAGTTCCTCCTTTGTTACTCCGGCCTCCGAGCCGGAGTCGCGTGTATTCGGGATCAGAACGAAGCCATTGGTGCAGATCGGCGTTTGATCCTGCGTGATCTGGTAGCCCTTCGGTAGATCCGGGTAGAAGTAGTTCTTGCGCGCATAATGCATCCACGGCGCGATGGTGCAATTCGTGGCCAAACCCATACGAATGGCCAATTCCACCACTTTCTTGTTCGCCACCGGAAGCGTTCCGGGATGGCCCAAGGTCACCACGCTCACGTTCGTGTTCGGGTGATCGCCGTAGGCATTCGGATCACTGCTGTAGGCTTTGCTTGCCGTGATCAGCTGGGCGTGGACCTCCAAGCCCACCACCAGTTCCCATCGCTCACTCCAATGGCTCATCGCGCGCTGTTCTTCACGACGCGTTGCGTGAATGACGCATGGGTATTCATCACATGAACGATGAACATCCCATCCGGAAGATCCCCCAGATCGAGCGTGCCGTTGGAGCCGCTCATCGTCGAACGCATCACCACCGCACCACGCGCGTCCAGCACTTCGATCGTGTTCTTGGATCCCGCTTCGTTCACCGCCATCACATTCACGCGACCTGACGTGACCGTTGGCCAGATGCGACGCGTCGGTTCCGTGATCCGCTCGCTCGTGTTCGTCGCCTGATCGATATCCAACACCCACAACCCGGTTTGCATATCGCTCACCAATACATGCCCGGAAGGCAGGAAAGGATACACGCCCCATGCACCGCGAAAGCCGTTGGTGTTCGGTGCAGGGTTCGTGTCGTAGTAACCCAGTAGGATCGGCCACAACGGATCGGACAGGTTCCACAACCAATAGCCATCGTAGTAATAGGCCACATGCACCAGATCACCGTTGAAGAAGGGGTTGTGGACGATGGAAGTGGGGGCTACACCGGATGTCACAGTGGAGATCACCTGTAGATCGGAAAGGTCCGTGGGGTCCACGAATTTCAACGGCGATCCGTGTGTCTCATCCGCCATCACGTACAGGGTGCCCGCATCGTTCATCCAGCCGCTGTGGTTGTAGCCTTGGCCCGGATACGTGGTGAGCGAACCGAGCAATACCGGGTTCTGTGCGTCGGTGAAATCCACCACGTGCATGCCGTCCCCGTCGTTGCACCAAACGATGTTATCCCGCACGAAACAGTCGTGTACATAACCCACTTGCGCTCCCCACCAAGGCACATCGGCTTCACAGTCGGTGAGTAGGGCCGGGTGCTCCGGATCACTGATGTCGTACACACTGAAGTTGGTGCTGCCGCCGCAGGTGTACATCCGCGCATTCACCGTATCGACCTGAATGTCATGCGCCCGCTGGAGCAACACATCGCTGTCATAGACCACATGGACCGAATCGGGGAGGTAGCTCAGGTCCATGATCTGGAGTGAACTCGGACCTTCATCACACACGGCGAAGAGGTGATCATGGTACACTTTGAAGTCGCGGTGGATCACATCGGTCCCGGAAAAGCGACCTGGGACATGATCCACCAGAACGCTGGTCTCTCCATCCGTTACGTCGAAAATGTGAACACCCAAACTGCTACCGAGGAAGGCGTACTCCCGGCCGTTCGCTGCGTAGCCCCAGATATCATTGTACTGGTCCTGCAGGCTGGATGCACCTACGGGGATGGATGGATCGTCCCAATGGAAGAGCTTGTGAACGTTCAGGCTATCCTGCGCATGGATCGATCCGGACAAGGCAAGGAGGAGGAGGAGGAGTGAATGACGCATCAGTTATTGGAGATCAGTTCGCGCATGATCAATGTGAGTTTGGGTTCGGCTTTCTCGGCGACGCGTTGCACCATTTCATGCGTCGTCTTCTCGATCCGTCCTTTCACGCCCATGTCGGTGATCACGCTCATGGCGAAACAGGGAAGCCCCATTTGTCGCGCCGCGATCACTTCCGGAACGGTGCTCATACCCACTGCATCACCACCGATCACGCGGACGTAGTGATATTCGGCGGGTGTTTCGAGCGTTGGCCCGGTGAGGCCGACATAACATCCCACTTGCAGCTTGATATCATTCGTAGCTGCGATGGCTTGCGCCTTTGCGATCAATCCATGGTCGTAAGGCTCGCTCATATCCGGGAAGCGTGGACCGAGTTCATCGATGTTCTTGCCGATGAGCGGATTCGGGAACAGGCAGATGTGGTCGCTCAGGATCATCAGGTCGCCGGTCTCGAACGCGGGGTTCACGCCTCCGCATGCGTTGCTCACGAACAGCCGCTGGATGCCGAGGAACTTCATCACGCGCACCGGCAACACCACTTCGTCCATGGTCCATCCTTCATAGAAGTGGAAACGTCCCTGCATCGCCACCACCGGCTTACCGCCAAGCATGCCGAAGAGCAATCGTCCCGGATGTCCTTGCACCGTACTCACCGGGAAATCCGGGATCTCGCCGTAGGGGATGCTGTACTTCACATCGATCTCCTTGCCCAGACCGCTCAGCCCCGTTCCGAGGATGATGCCGGTCCCGGGTTGGAACCCACCGGTGGCCTTCTTCAAGTGATCAGCGATGCGCTGGATGCGTTGCAACATGGTTTCGGATCAATGCGGCGAAGCGCTGTGGTTCATTCAGGATCTTCACCCGGATACCGATCGTCGCGATCGGAAGGCCCTCGATGGGACTTCCGGCTATCACGGACCGGAGCCTCGCGGCATCCTTCTCCGTGGTGACCAGCATTTTCGAGCCGGGTGCGAAAATATCGAATCGCTTTGCCAGCCGGTCCAGATCTTTCAAGGTGAACGCGTGGTGATCGCCGAACGAGAGATGTTCAACGTACCCGAATTCGGACCGCACGTGGCCGACAAGGGGTCCCGGATCGGCGATCCCGGTGAACAACAGGCACGCGATCGTCTTCTTCGGCGCGCTTGAGGTAGGCAGAACCGGACCGGGGGTGATCGCTATCGGATCCGCATGGTCGATGGCACTGAAGAAAAGCTCTTGGGCCGGCGCGAGGCCCAGTCTGCTCCGCCACTGTTCTTGTTCCTTCGCCTCCGGAAGGACCGGGCACTTCGTTACCACCACGATGTCGGCAGCCTTGGACCGCGATGGGAGGTCACGAAGCCGGCCAGCAGGGATCAACTCGTCATCGCACCACGGCCGATGCCATGTGGTCAGAAGGATCTTCAACCCCGCATCCAAGCGCCGATGCTGTAGGGCGTCATCAAGGACCACGACGTTCGGCACCTGACTGTCCCGCTGGATCTGCTCGATCGCAACTACACGGTCCGCGCCGACGAACACGCTCACCTCGGGGAAATTCCGCTTGATCTGCATTGGTTCATCACCACTACGCTCGGCTGTGTCGATCAATCCGACCTCATGAATATCCGAGCCGGATCGACCGTAACCGCGACTAAGCGTAGCCAGTCGCCCTGTGTCCGCCAATTCGCGCAGGATCAATTCGAGCATCGGTGTCTTCCCGGTTCCGCCAAGCGCGAGGTTCCCGACCGCGATGGTGGGCAACGTGGGCCTTGTGCTTTTCAGAACCCCGGCGTCGTAGAGGCCGTGTCGGGCCATCAGAACAACGCCGTAGAGCCAAGCGAAGGGGAGGAGCGCGATGCGCAGAAGGGGCATGGTTACTTTGCCGATCCGCCGGGAGGATCCCGGCGAGAAGCCTCAAAGATGAAGATCAAGGAACTAGTGGCGGTATTGGAGCAGCGGGCACCGCCTTCCCTCCAAGAGGATTACGACAACAGCGGCCTACAGGTCGGGGACCCGGAAACGGAGGTCAACTCTGCCTTGGTCTGCTTGGACTGCACCGAAGCCGTGGTGGAGGAGGCCGCTACGTTGGGTTGTGGGTTGATCATCAGCCACCACCCGGTGATCTTCAAAGGCCTGAAAAGCCTTGTCCCACGCACGTATGTGGAACGGACGGTACTGTCCGCCCTGAAGCACGGGATCGCACTGTATGCCATCCACACCAACTTGGACAATGTTGTCGAGGGCGTGAACGGCGAGATCGCGGCAGCCTTGGGCTTGAGGCCAATTAGCGTCCTGGACCCGAAAGCTGCCCAACTTCGAAAACTGGTCGTTTTCGTTCCGATGGATCATGCGGAAAAGGTTCGGAATGCACTTTTCGCAGCAGGAGCGGGGCATGTGGGTGCCTACGACCAATGCAGCTTCAATCTGGATGGCAAGGGGACCTTCCGCGCGGGTGAAGGAACCAAGCCGTACGTCGGTGAGCGGGGCGAGCGGCACAACGAGCCTGAAGTCCGAATGGAGATGCTCTATCCGGTATACAGGGAAAGCTCGATCATGTCGGCGATGCGGCAGGCACACCCCTATGAGGAGATCGCCTTCGATCTGTATCTGCTGGCCAATAGCCATCAAGGCATTGGAAGTGGCCTGATCGGAGAGTGGGAGGATCCCCTTGATGAGCAAGCATTCCTCGGGAAACTCAAGTCCACCTTCGGTTTGACGGCCATCCGGCACTCGAAGATCCAAGGAAGGTCCATTCGTCGTGTCGCTCTCTGCGGTGGATCCGGTTCCTTCCTACTCGAAAAGGCCGTTGCGGCACGGGCGGATGCTTTCGTAACGGGTGACATGAAATACCACCAGTTCTTCGACGTCGACGGCCGCCTGCTATTGGCCGATATCGGGCACTACGGCAGCGAACAACTCACGCCCAGACTGATCCGACGTTGGTTGGGGGAACAATTCCCTACATTTGCCGTCCGTTTGACGGAGATCGTCACGGATCCCATATACCATTTTTGAACCATGGCGAAGAGCGATGTCAAGGCTCCTGTAAAAGAGGCGAAGACCACATCAGAGAACGGTAAGGCCTCCGTAAAAGGTGAGATCACCGTTGCCGAAAAGCTAGTGGAGCTTTACCGTCTGCAAACGGTCGATTCCCAAGTGGACAAGATCAAAGTACAGCGCGGTGAATTGCCCTTGGAGGTGCAGGACCTCGAAGATGAGGTCGCCGGTCTGGAGACCCGTCTGAAGAAGCTGCAGGATGAATTGGCTGATTTCGAGGGCCAGGTGGCTGAGAAGCAGAACCTGATCAAGGACGCCAAGGCACACATCAAGAAATATGAGGGCCAGCAGGCCAAGGTGCGGAACAACCGCGAGTACGATTCATTGACGAAGGAGGTTGAGTTCCAGAACTTGGAGATCCAACTCGCTGAGAAGCGGATCAAGGAGTACAAACTCCAGATCGAGCAGAAGAAGACCGTGGTGGATGAGAGCAAGGCCAAGCACGATGATCGAAAGAAGGATCTGGACCTGAAGAAGAAGGAACTGGACGCGATCACTGCGGAGACCGAGAAGGAGGAGAAGGAATTGACCAAGAAGAGTGCGACGGCTTCCAAGAACATTGAAGAGCGCCTGTTGAGCGCCTATCACCGCATCCGTGACAATTCACGCAATGGTCTGGGTGTCGTACCAGTAGAGCGTGGTAGCTGCGGAGGTTGCTTCAACTCGATCCCACCGCAACGCCAATTGGATATCGGTAGCCACAAGAAGATCATCGTGTGCGAACACTGCGGCCGCATCCTCGTGGATGAGTACGTGGTGGACCGTGTGAACAACGGCAAGTAAGCCGACAATTGAATTGCATGAAGCCCTTCCGCCATCCTTCGGAGGGGCTTCTTCTTTCCGGAGATCCTACGGCCGCAAGCCGATGGTAAGGAAGGTGCTATAGCTCTTTCGATCGGTTTCCGTGGCGTTCACCAGTTCCGGATCGTACTGGAAGAAGCGCGTCCCTTGGATCCCTGCAGTGAACGCAAGATCCACTGTAAGGTGCTCGCCGCGATATCCCAGACCACCGCAGTAGTTGCGCAAGGCCTGCCCCTTCGCAGCGTCGTTCTTGCTGAACGGATCTTGTGCGTATCCCCAGCCCCCGCGGAAATACCAATTCCCCATGCGCCACTCCGTACCGATCCGCAATCCGCTACGCGAGCGGAATCGCTTCTTGATCAGATCATTCTCCGTGCTGAAATCATAGAGGTCCTCCGTGTTATTAGCTGTTCGGTATCGCATCGTCCGGAAGTCGGCGTAGTCGTAATCCACACTGAACAATCCATTCTTGCCAGCGAGATAGGTTGCACTAATTGTCCCGCGCCATGGGGTTCGTAGCCGATAGGAGAATGTACCATCCGGAGAGGTGGAGGCGTAGCTGAAGTTGCCCAGATTGTCCGGTGTTCGGAACGTTGTGGAGAATTCAGTGAAGTAGGCATCATTCAAAAGCAACCATTGCGGACTCTGAAAGGCGGCACCCACACGAATACGGTCCGTGACACGGCCGATCACACCCACATTCACATCGAACCCGTTGCCGTTCGTGGTAAGATCCTCCTTGTAGGTAAGTCCTTGCAGATCCAGCAGGGCGTCCAAGGAATACTCCGTGTGGTTGGTCACTCGCCGGAACCGCTGGCCGACGACACCGACCGAGGCACCGACATACAAACGGTCCTTGTAATTGCCTGAGTAGAAGAAAGTGGTTCGCGTTGTCGCACCATGCGATTCAATTGTGTGTCGTTGGCGAGTGTCCGAACCGAATGGGATGAATCCTTGATAAGTTGAAGTGGAGTCCGGAATTGTATCAATGCCGTAAGCGTCCCACACGGGTCCAGCCGTAAAGGGGAAAACGTCCACAATGTTCGCGTAAGGGGTTCCATCCGCTTCGCGCACGAAGTGCTCCAGGATCGTACTTGGGACACGTGTGCCAACTACATCAGTAGTCCAATGCTGACTGGTTTGGCGATCATAGGTCACACCCCACGTCGCACTCATCCATTCGGATCCTTCTTTCGCGGGTGTGTGCAGCACAAGGGCCAAGTTGTTCACCGCGAACCGCTCTTGGGAATACGGGGTTGTGGTGCCGTAGTAGCGTGCATCCACTTTGTTGATCTCCAGAACGCTTGTGAAGGACAAAGCGCTTGCGCGATAGAGCGCCATTCCAGCCGGATTGATCATCACCGACATCGGGTCGGCCCCTACGGATCCGATCGCATTCGCAAGGCCATTGCTTCTGGCCGTACCGCCTCCCCCGAAGCTGGAAAGACGCAACGCATCCTCCTCGTTCTGGGCATGAACGCTGATGGCGACCGCCTGTATCGCTATTGCCGCGATCAGGCGCAAAGCCAGGTCGCTGTTGATCATCAACGCGCGCGTCGAACACCTGGTGACATTCCACCTCCCCCGCCTGACCGCGATGGAGATCCGCCACCGCCACGGTTCACGCCGCCACCACGTTCCATTGAACCACCATGGTCGGTTGCGCGCGGCATACGAATGGTGTGTTCAGCAGCCGGGCGTTGGCCCGGAGTGCCGATCACATTAGGCCGCTGCTCAGGACTCGAATTCACGTGCGCCCCCCCCCGAACTCCGGGCCGATCGGAATTGGCCGTGCGTCGTTCGCTCGCAATGCGGTCCGCATATGGGGTACGTGTCAGAGCGACAGGATCCCGGAAAGAGGAACGAGCTTGGTAGGTGCCGTTGCTTCTATTGTTGCCTGCGCCAAGCGAAGGGCGATGTCCCACCACATGGTTCGCCGAACCGGCGATCACGATCGGTGAGTAGCCCGAATAACAATTTCCCCAAGGGCCCCAATAATTGCCGTACCCATAGCCACCCATTCCACCACCGTATCCGCCGTAATACGGGTCGTTGTACCATGCGAACTGATTCCAGCCCATGCCGCCATAATAGCCTCCCCATGGCTGAGAACCCCAGCCGTATCCGAAGCTGATGGTCGGACGGTACCAACCGCTATATACACCGGATCCATAACCCCACTGCATTCCGGATCCCCAACCAGGTCCGCTCCATCCGGTCTGGTAACCCATTCCGGATCCCCAACCTGATCCGCTCCACCCCGTTTGCGAACCCATTCCGAAGCCGAACCGACCGTAGTTGTAGAAATACGGATCGTTGTAGGTCATGTCGTAATAGCCCCGGCTGGTACTGACGGTACTGGCCGTGTTTGGATCGTAGTAATCATCCGCTGTGGCCGGTGGTGTCACTTCAGCCACCGGCTTGGGTTGGGTTGCATTGGCAGCGGAGGGTACATAGTAGACATCGTCCTCGAACTGACCAACCTGTTGGGTGGAGGCACACGAACCGAGCAACAACATGACCATCGTTGCAGGTCCGATCGGGTTCCTTGTAGGTTTCATGCGTCTGGTCATTGGCCCTCGCTTGCCGGAGGGGGTTGTTTACTTTCGCCGATCAACCACATGGAACAAAAATAATACCGCAAAAGGGCGATGGCTGAACAATTGACGAAGCGTGCGGACGACTACGCGAAGTGGTACAACGATCTGGTGCTGAAGGCTGATCTAGCGGAGCATAGCGAGGTGCGCGGATGCATGGTGATAAAGCCGCATGGATATGCGATCTGGGAAAAAATGCAATCCGCACTCGATGGCATGTTCAAGGCGACGGGACATGTCAACGCATACTTCCCGATCTTCATTCCGAAGAGCTATTTCGCCAAGGAAGCGAGCCACGTGGAAGGCTTCGCCAAGGAATGCGCCGTGGTGACCCACTACCGATTGAAGAGTGATCCGGTTCATGGAGTGGTGGTCGATCCCGAGGCAAAGTTGGAAGAGGAACTGATCGTGCGCCCTACGAGCGAGACCATCATCTGGAACACCTACAAGGGTTGGATCAAGAGTTATCGCGATCTTCCACTGTTGATCAACCAATGGGCGAATGTGGTGCGCTGGGAGATGCGCACGCGATTGTTCTTGCGAACCACTGAATTCCTATGGCAGGAAGGGCATACGGCGCATGCCACCAGACAGGAGGCGATCGAAGAGACGGAACGGATGCTCGAGGTTTATCGGGTCTTCGCGGAGGAATGGCTCGCCATTCCGGTGATCAAGGGCTTGAAGACCGAAAGTGAGCGGTTCGCCGGTGCGGTGGACACCTATTGCATTGAAGCGCTCATGCAGGATGGTAAGGCCCTACAAGCCGGCACTTCGCATTTTCTCGGGCAGAATTTCGCCAAGGCGTTCGATGTCCTGTACACCAACAAGGAGAACAAACAAGAGCACGTTTGGGCAACAAGTTGGGGAGTGACCACCCGATTGATCGGGGCGCTGATCATGACGCACAGCGACGATCATGGATTGGTCCTCCCTCCGAAGTTGGCACCCGTTCAAGTGGCTGTGATACCGATCTCGAAGAACGCCGAGCAGTTGGAGGCGCTGCGAGCATATGTTGCACCGATGATCGCGTCCCTCATGTCAAAAGGGATCACCGTCAAATTCGATGATGATGACTCCAAGAAGCCGGGCTGGAAGTTCGCCGAGTATGAGTTCAAGGGCTACCCGGTCCGCATTGCTATTGGTCCTCGGGACATGGAGAACGGCACCGTAGAGGTAGCACGCCGGGACACCTTGGAGAAACAGGTGATGCAGGTCACGGATATCGCGGAGAAGGTGGAGCACCTGCTCGGGCACATCCAGGACAATCTCTACCAGAAGGCGTTGGCAATGCGCGAGAACAACACGCGGGCTGTGAATAGCTATGCGGAATTCAAGGAGGAGATCGAGAAAGGAGGCTTCCTCCTCGCGCACTGGGACGGGACACCGGAGACGGAGGCCAAAGTGAAAGTTGAGACCAAGGCCACCATTCGCTGCATTCCATTGGGATCCGCACCTGAAACGGGGACCTGCATGGTCTCAGGTAATCCTAGCAAGCAAAGGGTCATCTTCGCAAGAGCGTACTGATGAGCAAGAAGCCGGCAATCCCCGAGGCGCGCGCGTTGATCATCAACGCATTGAAGACGAAATCCTGCATGAAGCAGGATGTGTACCAGCGAACGGTGGCATTGTTCGAGGTGGTGAAGGAAGTGCTGCAGGAGATCGCCGCGGACCTCGGGTCCGCAGTTGTGGATCATGACAAGCGCTTGTTGGTCAACTTCACTGACAAGGGAAGCACGGCGTGCGAGCTGAAGGTCGCGGGCGACGTGATCATCTTCCACATGCATACGAACGTTTTCAAACTGGACCAGAGCCACAGTTATTGGAAGACCAGCTACTTGGAAGAGGACGAGCTACGCGGATACTTCGGGGTGATCAACATGTACAATTTCCTCAGCGATTCCTTCAAATACAATCGGGAGAGGGATCTGGGCTATTTGGTGGCACGGCTCCTCCTCAATCGGGAGAACAAGTTCTTCGTTCAAGGCAAACGGCAACTCGGGTTTCTCTATGACGACCTGCCGTACAACGACCCATCCCGCGAACGGATCAAAGCAGTGCTGCATTCCGTGCTGCTTTATGTGCTCGAGTTCGACCTTCTCGCACCGCCCTATGACCAGGTCAACCAAGTGACCGTGAGCGAAATGAACGAGTTGAATGCGAACACCCTGATCAGCACAGGAAAGCGTCTCGGATTCCGATTCCAGTCGGATATGGACGATATGTCCTGATCCGTTGCTTGGTTCGGATCAGGGGATTACATTTGCCGCCCATTCGGGGATTGAGATCATGGCCCGTTCGTCTAGGGGTTAGGACGCGTCCCTTTCACGGATGAAACAGGGGTTCGATTCCCCTACGGGCTACGTGCAGCGAGGCCTTCCTTTCGGGGAAGGCCTTCTGCATTCCGGACCTATAGCTCCGGAACCACGGTTTCAAGCCTGATCCCGCGCGATCCCTTCAACAGGATCAGCCTTCCTTGGATCGGTTCAGCCTTCAGGGCGGCCAGAAGGTCCTCCGTTGTCTCGAAACAGGCCGGACCCTCGCCAGCCGCTGCGGACTTGAATGATCCACCGACTGTTCTGGTGTCGATCCCCAGTCGCAGGGTGAGGTCGATGATCGCCAAGTGTTCCATCTCGGTCGCTTCGCCAAGCTCCAGCATATCTCCCAGTATCGCGAGTTTCGGCTCTTTGCTTGCCATCGAGGCGAAATTCTCGAGTGCCGCTGCCATGCTGGATGGATTGGCGTTGTAAGCATCCATGATCAGGCGATTCCTGCCTGTGTCCGTGAATTGGGACCGGTTGTTCCCCGGACGGTAGTCCGAAAGCGCTTGTGCGATGTGCTTATCGGATATTTTGAAATACTGCCCTATGGCTATCGCCGCCATTGCATTCGGAAGATTGTAATCGCCGATCAAGTGGGTCTTCACGGTGTGATCGATGTTTCCTCGGCCTTGGAAAGTCAGTTCGAGAAAGGGCCCGGATCCACTGGTTCTGCCCGTGGTATCGCCCCATGGCGTAGGTCCATAAGTGATCCGGGTCACACCGGAACTCTTCTCCATCAAAAGCTGATCCTCCGCATTCACGAATAGGCATCCTTCCTTTCCGCGAATGAATTGGTAGAGTTCGGTCTTGGTCCGCACCACGCCATCGAAATTGCCAAATCCCTCCAAGTGGGCTTTCCCTATGTTCGTGATCAATCCGTGCGTGGGTTCCGCTACTGCAGCCAATTCGGCGATGTCGCCCGGTTTGTTCGCGCCCATTTCGATGATCGCGATCTCATGTTCAGCGGTCAAGCGCAGAAGGGTGAGCGGAACCCCGATGTGGTTGTTCAGATTCCCTGAAGTGGCCAAGGTGTGGCGATCGGATGCAAGAACGGCGTGGACCAATTCCTTGGTGGTGGTTTTCCCATTCGAACCAGTGATGGCGATCACCGGGAGGTTGAAGTTCCTCCGATGATACTTGGCAAGGTCCTGCAAAGCCGTAAGTACGTCAGGCACTAGGAGGAACCGATCGTCCTGGACCACCATCGGATCATCGACCACGGCGAACCGCGCGCCTTTTGACAAGGCCTCGGCTGCGTGCGCATTCGCATTGAAGTTCGGACCCTTCAAAGCGAAGAACATAGAGCCAGGAGCAACAGAACGCGAATCCGTACTCGCTCCACTGCAAGTCGTGAATTTCTCGTGTAGCGCGTCAGTGGGGATCATGGAAAAGAAGAACCCCCGACGGAGGCCGGGGGTCCAAATTAGGTGGAGCAGGAGTTAGCGCTTCTGTTGCGCGTCGATCTTGCTTCGACGTTTGTCGTCACCAAGACCTTTCGGGCTGCCAACGCGCGTCATGGCACACCGGAATCCGATCGTGGAAGTGCTTTGACGCTCATCCATGTGACGTCGTGTTCCCGGATTCGCCCAGTAGATCCGATCCGCCCATGAGGCACCCTTGTAAACGCGGCTGCGGTCATTCACTAAAGTGGTCTTACCCCAGTCATACATCGGGTTGCCTTCGAAATCCGGTTGCTCGTAATAGATGCTGCTCTCCACATCCCCATCGCGGAAGTCGATGTTATCGCTCTGCCGGTAGTTCCTGCGGTCGATGTTCTCTTCGACGGTCACACCACGCATGCGCACATCACCGGGCTGATCGGATTGGTAATCACTAATGCCACTCAGGAGCTTCGGGCAGATCTCCAAGTCCTTGCTCTTGATGTTGTCCACCATATCCTGCACCCGCTGCATGGCAGCATCCTGCTTCCGGGTGTTGTTGAACTCGATGGCCTGATCGATCGTGGTCAGGAGTTCATCGATCAACGCTGCTTCCTCATCCGTAGCGCGACCTTGCATAATGGTCTGGAACTCCGTGAGGTAGTACTTGATACCATCCACATCGTAGATCACGATGTCATGTTTGTCCTGCACGGCACCATCACTGTTCAGCACCTTGGTGCGGAAAACGTTGCCACGGAAGGGACGGAAATCATCGTTGTCCTCCGGACTGAGCGGACGGTACACATCCATGACCCACTCGCTCACGTTACCGGCCATGTTGTACAAGCCATAGTCGTTCGGCCAATAGCTGAACACAGGCGTGGTAATGTCACCGTTATCATTCAAGCTGCCCGCTACACCCATGTAGTCACCGCGTCCGCGCATGAAGTTGCCGCGGAAATCACCGTAGAAGGCACCCCCTTTCTTCCTGCTGTCGTAACGCACCCAGTGCCCATTCCATGGGTAGATCCGGCGTTCAACAACGCGCTCATCCACCGTGGTTCCGATCAAGCCGTAAGCTGCATATTCCCACTCTGCCTCGGTGGGCAAGCGGTAGCGAGGTAGCAGTACTCCGTCCTCGATCTTGATGTTGCGGGTATCCTTGTTCGGATTGAAATCGGTCACACCATCCACCTTCTTACCGCTCTCGTATTGACCGGCGAGATAGGAATCTGTGGTGAAGTGGTCCTCGTTGATCTGGTTGGTGTAATGCTCGAACAATCCCTCGCGGATCAGGATGATCTCGTTGACCCGATCCGTCCGCCATGCGCAGTAGTCATTCGCCTGTAGCCAATTCACCCCGACCACCGGGTAATCCCGAAAGGCCGGATGACGAAGGTAGTACTCCACGTACGGCTCATTGAAGCCCAGTTTGTTCCTCCAGACCAAGGTGTCCGGTAGCGCCTTCTTGAAGATCTCCGGATAGTCGGCGGCGAAAACACGGTCGAGCCAATAAAGGTATTCCAACCAGTAGAAGTTGGTCACTTCCACCTCATCCATATAAAAGGAGGAGACCGTAACGGTCCGGGGGATGTTGTCCCATTCATGCAACAGGTCATCCGTTACACGACCCATGGTGAATTGACCGCCTTCGATCAGGATGATACCGGGTCCGGTCTCCTGATCCTCGAATCCGGCCTTTTCATAACCGCCGTTCTTCGAATCGTTATAGTTCCAACCTGTGGCACCGCTCTTCTCGAATTGACAACTCGAGAGGATCGCGGCGACCATCAGCAGGATCCCTGTCTTCCGTGCAAGGCTCATGGTGTGGTGCAGTTCGTTGGTGAAATAGATTCAGAAGGTGGGGCATGCTACGACCCGGAACCTCCTCCTCTTTGGTTTGCAGTTGAATTGGAGCTGTACACTGATCTCATGTGACCCAGCGGTCTGGGTGGTGAGTTTGCTTGTGGTCAGATCGTAGCTATAGCCGAACTTGAACTTGTCCGTGTGGAATCCGATCAGTGCAATGAAAGAGTCCCGCGTGCGATACCATACTCCTGCGGTGATCGGACCGTGGTCCACGTAAAGTCCGAGATTCAATTGCTTGAACGCAGCTTGTGACTGATATAGTACGTTGGGCGAGATCCTGGTCCTCGCTTCACCATATCGGCCATTCATGCCCAAGGGGATCGAAGCACCCGCATGACCCGTGACCTTCATCGGGAGTTTGCTATCCCCAACGATCAAAGATTCATTCGGTTGTGTGAGGTGATGCACCGCAAAGCCCACGAAGAAGATGTCCGAGTAACCAAGGACACCAGCGCTGAAATCCGCATTGCCGACCTTTCCACCACGGGGAACATCATTCGTGTTATAGATGAATCCGCGCCGCGGATCGATCTGGTCACCGAAGGTCAGTTTGCTCCAATCGAGGGACTTCTGGAAGTAGGTGGCCTGGAAGCCGACCTTCATGGAGAACTTGCGAGAAATGGCTTGCTGGTACGAATAGATACCGCTTACCGTGCTCGTACTGAGCGTCCCCTTACCGGCTTGGTCATTGGTGACCAACAGCCCCAACCCTCCCATGACGCCATCGACGTGCTGGTCATAGCTCGCACTCGTTGTCACGAAGGTGCCAGTAAGCGCTGGCCACTGGTTCCTGTAATTCAGGACGACCCGAGGGCACCGTGCCGTACCGGCGAAAGCCGGGTTCAGGTACAATGGGTTCGCATAGAATTGGGTGAATTGAGGATCCTGGGCAAGCGCGCTTGCGCTACCCAACATCACCCATGCGAACACAAGGCCCGCACGCCGAACGGTCCATTTCATCATGCTCTCGTTGCGATCAAGGCTCAACTGCAAGCGCCAATTATACGGATCCGTTGCATATCGGTTCCATAGCGGCTGCAATAATCTCCAATTGATGCCGTTCATCGCGAGTACCGAAACGCAAGGGTCGAAGGTAGTACTTTCGATCCGCTCTGTTGAAAACCTGTTCATCCTCTGTTATGAATCTCCTGAAAAGTCGGCTCTTCCTCCTCTTTGCAGCGCTTGGCCCGGTGGTGTCCCTAGCCCAGCAGTCGCTTGATCGAACGCTGGATTGGCCGTCTGTCGTACAAGACTCTCCGAATGAAAGGGTCATGGATGAACAGCGCACCAAGGCGACTAGCGGATCGGTCGAAGCGAGACCTTTTACCGAGGCAGCCATTGACATGGAGCACGGAGGACTACCCATCTTCCATGAGGTCCTTCCATTGAACAGCCGGGTCACGGGGATCACGGTCCATCTTCAGAATGCGCGATTCGTGCCGTTGACCGCTGCGGAACGTGAGGCATGGCCTGCTACGGCAGAAGCCGGATCGGAGCCGTTGGTCATGCAGCAACTGGCATATCATAGGAAACAGCCCCACGCGATCGTCACGATCGAGCCTTTTCGGCGGGATCCTTCGACCGGGGTGATCGAGAAACTGGTCGCGTTCCGATTTGAGTTGGTCGAGTCGACAGGAGCCGTTGGTCATGTACGTCCAAAGTCCTATCCGGATCATTCCAAATTGTCCAGTGGGGAGTGGTACCGGTTCACCGTTCCGAAGGATGGAGTCTACAAAATGACCTATGAATTCGTCAGGGACCTCGGGGTGAATATGACCGGCCTTTCTTCGGACCGGATCAACCTCTACGGGAACCACTTCGGTATGCTCCCCTTCCAGAATGCCGTGCCGCGCGCCACGGATCTGAAGGTGAATGCTATTGAAGTAGTGGATGGAGGGGATGGAAACTTCTCGGCTGGTGACTACATCCTGTTCTATGCGACAGGTGCACAACGATGGGACCTGAACGACACCTTGTTCAAGCACACGAAGAATGTCTATTCGGACTCAGCCTCTTATTTCATCGGCTTGGATGTCGAGGACCCTGTGAGGATCATGCCGGCGGCGCTTTCGCAGGACAGCCCCACGCGCACCGTTACGACCTTCCGGGATCGGCAGGTCATCGATCGTGATCTGGTGAATCTGATCAAGTCAGGCCGGACCTGGTTCGGTGAAGTGTTCGACATCACCACCACCTATACCTACAACTTCGATACACCGAACCTGGTGTCCACCGTACCGTTGGTTTTGGAATTCGATGGCGCTGCTCGCACCCTGAACTCAGGCGTGGTGGTGAACTACAGCAGCTTTGCAGTGAATTCAGGATCGAATTTCTCCACCACGTTCCAGGTCCAAGGTGTTTCCAACAGCTTCACCGGACCACTGGGGCGCATGTTCCACCAGAATATGAGCTGGATGGCAGGTGGGAGCAACGTGCCCGTCACGGTCACCTTCAACAAGTTCGACCCGCTCACCTCGGTGGGTTGGATGAATTACCTGCGGCTCAACTGTACGCGGGAGTTGCGCATGGTCGGGGACCAGATGATGTTCCGCGACCTGGGTTCCATAGGGCCCGGCGAGATCTCTGAATTCATATTGGACCAGGCGTCCTCGGCCCAGCGTATTTGGGAGATCACCCGACCCGACGAATGTCCAGCGCATCGACTATCAGGTATCCGGTAGCCAGAAGCTGTTCCGTCTTGCAACCGATACTCTTCGCCAATTCATCGCTTTCCGTGATGCGAACTACCTCACGCCAGTACGGGTCGGTCGGGTGGCTTCCCAGGACCTGCACGCCACAAGCCTGCCTACCGACCTGGTGATCGTGTGCCCACCGGAGTTCTGGCCCTATGCCCAGCGCTTGGCCGACCGACGCGCGAGTGAAGGGCTGACCGTCCGCATGGTCAGCCCCCAGCAGGTGTACAATGAATTCTCCAGCGGGTCCCGCGATGCCACCGCCATCAAACGGTACATGCGCATGCTATACGACCGTGCAGGGAACGACCCGGACCTCATGCCGAGGTACTTGCTTCTATTCGGGGATGGTTCCTACAACAACATCTCACAGAGCTTCAATAACCAAGGCTGGATCCCCAGTTACCAAACGGAGGATTCAATGGACCCATCGCGGTCCTACACCTCGGATGACTACTTCGGCCTGCTCGACGAACAGGAGGGCGATTCAACCGCCGACCTGGTGGATATCGGGATAGGACGCATTGTGGCCCACACGGCAGAGCAAGCGCGCGAGGTCGTGGACAAGATCCTCGCCTATGACCGATTGCAGTTGCTCGATGCGAGCGGTACCAGTTGCTCCGCCACCGGTGATGGTGGTATCGCGGATTGGCGCACGCACGTGCTCTTCGTGAGCGATGATCAGGAGGGTGACGGATTCGAAGGGATCATCCACATGGACCAAAGCGATTTCCTGGCACGCCGTGTTGAACTGGAGCACCCGTTCCTCAATGTTGAGAAGTTGTACATGGATGCCTACCAGCAGATCACGACTCCCGGAGGTGAGCGATATCCTCAGGCCATTCTGGACCTCAAGGAGAAGGTCCAAAAGGGATTATTGCTGGTGAACTATGTTGGCCATGGTGGGGAAGTTGGCTGGGCCCACGAGCGGCTCTTGGACAACACCACCATTCTCGGATGGACGAACAAGGACCGTCTTCCTCTATTCATGACCGCCACCTGCGAATTCTCGCGCTGGGATGATCCGGGTCGCACCTCTGCTGGTGAGTTGGTCCTTCTCAATCCGAACGGTGGTGGCATTGCATTGATGTCCACCACACGCTTGGCGTACTCCAGCCAGAATTTCGCACTGGCCCAGGATTTCTACGACTACGCCTTTTCCGCGACTGATGAAGTGGGACGGGACAACCGGTTGGGTGATATCTATCGTCGAACGAAAGTGGCGATCAGCACGGCCCAACCGACCCTGCGCAATCACCGGAACTTCACCTTGCTCGGTGACCCCAGCATGCGACTGGCCATTCCGCGCCAGACCCTCCGGATCACTTCCGTAACGGATACCATGGGGATGGCGGTGGACACCCTGAAAGCCCTTTCCGTTGTGCGCATCAGTGGATACGTGGATGATGGCTCCGGTCAACCCATGCAGGGGTTCAACGGCGTGGTGATCCCGATCGTCTATGACAAGGCCCAACAGCAGTTCACCTTGGCCAATGATGGTGGAAGCCCGTTCCCGTTCTGGCTGCGCAAGAGCGTGATCTATCGCGGGCGAGCTTCCGTGACGAACGGCCAGTTCAATTTCACCTTCATCGTACCCAGGGATATCAACTACCAGGTGGGGCCGGGAAGGATCGCGTGCTATGCCGAATCCATGACCACCAATGCCTGCGGTTATGACAACGATCGGTTGGTGGGCGGGGCGAATGATGATGTGGCGGTGGATGAGCAAGGTCCGCGGATCGACCTGTACCTGAACGATGAACTTTTCGTTCGCGGTGGGATCACGAACGAGGATCCGATGCTCTTCGCCAAATTATTCGATGAGAACGGGATCAATACAGTGGGTTCCAGTATCGGACACGATCTGCTGGCCACCTTGGATGAGAATACCGAACAGGCCGTGGTGTTGAACGATCTGTATGAAGCCGACCTGGACACCTATCGTAGCGGGCAGGTCCGATACCGCTTCGCCGACCTGGCGGAAGGCACACATACGCTGCGAATGAAAGCATGGGATGCGTTCAATAATTCCTCCGAATCCACCACTGAATTCGTTGTTGCCCCGAGTGCTGAACTAGCCTTGGCACATGTGCTCAACTACCCGAACCCGTTCACGACCTATACACAGTTCTTCTTCGAGCACAACAGACCGTGCAATACACTGGACGTGCAGGTCCAGGTGTTCACGGTGAGCGGACGGTTGGTGAAGACCATCGGCCAGCGGGTTACTTGCGATGGCTTCCGAGGCGCTCCCATGGCTTGGGATGGCCGGGATGATTTCGGTGATAAATTGGGTCGGGGGGTGTATGTCTACCGCCTCAAGATCTCCACTTCCGACGGGGAGAATGCCGAGAAGTTCGAGAAACTCGTGATCCTGCGCTAACACAATAAGCCCCGATCAAGGGGCGTATATTTGCCAACCTTTTTCCGAGCTACGCCGATCCATGATCCTCCACAGCCTCCGCCCCGGCCTACTTACTCTGGCAATTGCTGCCGTGGTAAGTGGTTCCCAGGCACAAGTATCCACGAACTGCATCAACCAGCTCACGGGCCAGGATTGCAGGCAGGGTGTGCTGAATACCATCACCACCGCCGTACCCTTTCTGCTGATCTCGGTGGATAGCCGCGCTGGCGGAATGGGCGATGCTGGGGTCGCCCTCTCCCCGGATGCCAATTCCATCCACTGGAACCCTTCGAAGTTGGCGTTCGCGGAGAACGATGGCTAGTTCAGTATGAGCTACAGTCCTTGGCTGCGGAACCTTGTTCCGGATATGAGCCTTGCATACCTCTCCGGATACAAGCGCTTGGCGAATAAGCGTAGTGCGATCGGAGCGAGCCTGCGTTACTTCAATCTCGGTAGCATCACCTTCACGAATATCGATGGGACCACCATCCGCGACTTCAAGCCAGCGGAGTTCGCGTTCGATGTGGCCTTTGCCCAACAGTTCGGCGACAATTTCTCCGGTGGTGTGGCCATCCGGTATATCAATAGCAACCTCACCGGTGGGATCAGCGTGCAGGGGGCGGATAGCAAGGCTGGTCAGTCCGTAGCGGCGGATGTGTCCTTCTACTTCCGTAAACCCGGGATCCAAGTGGGCGGCGACCGCGAAGGCACCTTCGCCTTTGGTATGAACATCTCGAACATCGGGGCCAAAATGGCCTACACCTCGTCCTCCAACAAGGACTTCATCCCGATGAACTTGCGCATCGGTCCTTCCTTCAAATTGGACTTGGACGAGTACAACAGCATCACCTTCAACATGGACGCCAACAAACTGTTGGTGCCTACGCCTCCGGTCTACTACCCGGATGGCCGGATCGACCCCGTGACCAACGAGCGCGCGGTGATCAGTGGCCGCAACCCGAACGTGGGTGTCGCGGAAGGGATCTTCGGAAGTTTCACCGACGCACCGGGTGTGGTGGTTCAGAATGCCGACAGCACGTACAGTGTTCTGGCGGGCAGCAAGTGGCGTGAGGAACTGCGCGAGATCAACCTCGCGGGTGGTTTCGAATACTGGTACGCCGAGCAATTCGCCTTCCGCACGGGCTATTTCTGGGAGCATTATACCAAGGGCAACCGGAAGTATTTCACCCTCGGCGCGGGCGTACGTTACAGCAAGTTCTCGTTGGACATGAGCTACCTCATCGCCAATACGCAGCGAAGCCCGCTCGCGAACACCTTGCGCTTCACGCTCGGTTTCAAGTTCGACGGCAAGGGCAAGAAGAAGCCCGAGTGATGAACTCTCCGGGACCGTCCGTTCGCGTCGGGTTCGGCTATGATACCCATCAGTTCAAGAAAGGCCGCGCGTTGTGGCTGGGCGGTATTCGGATCGAACATCCGACCGGTCTTGATGGGCACAGCGATGCGGATGTCCTGCTTCACGCGATCTGCGATGCATTGCTTGGCGCGCTTGGCCTTGGCGATATCGGTATGCACTTCCCGGATACGGATCCGAAGTGGAAGGGGGCGGATAGCAAGCGCTTGCTTGAAGCTGTAGTTCTACTGGTGCAGGAGAAGGGCTGGCACGTCGGCAACGTGGATTGCACACTCGTGATGGAGCTGCCCAGGATCATGCCGCATGTGCCCGCCATGCGCAAGGTGATCGCACCGCTTTTGGGCGTCGGTGAGGATGCTGTGGGCATCAAAGCCACGACCAATGAACGCATGGGCTTCGTCGGCCGGGAGGAAGGGGCGTGCGCTTATGCGGTCGCGCTCGTGTACCGGAACCCGTAGGACGCGAACGCGCAGCGATCAATCGCCATCGTCCCGTGGCATCTCCGTGAAGGACGCATGGCTTTGTTCATCATCGTAGTAGAACACGCGCAACTGGGCCGTGTCGCGGAGCAGGTCGATCTTGCCGATCTCGATGCGCGAAACCGTCACTCCGAGACGGTTGTGCAGATCCTCGTAGAGCTGCTTGCGATTCTCCGGTTTGATCAGGTCGATACGTTCATAGATGAGTTGCCGCATGGCCTCGTGACGGGTTAGCCACAAGTGCTCCAGAGCGTATGTGAGCGACAGGATCATCCCGTCAGTGAAGAGCAGTTCGGCGATGCTCACCTTCTTGCTGGCCAGTGCGTTGATCACCGCGATGCTGATCACCGCGAACAGATAGGTCATGTCCTTGATGCTGATCTGCTCCGTGCGATAGCGCAGTACGCCGAAAATGGCGAAGAGGCCGAAGGCGAAGCCGATGCTCAACTTCACGCTGTTCAGCAGCACGCACAGGAAGAAGATGAGGATGTTGAAGATGAAGTAGGTGAAGAGGTAGTCCTTCTTCCGGTGGATGGGATAGTAGATCAAGCGGATGAGCACGAAGACCATGAACGTGTTCACACCGAACTTGAACAGAAGCTCCCACATGTCGCTGTGGAAGAGGGGCATTCCGAAGATCTTCATTCGTTACGGGGTTCCATCAGTTCAGGCGGCGCGGATCCGGTCCAGCATGCGCATCACATTCTTGAAAGCATTGTACTTCACAGGGCGGTGCAAGATGAGCATGCCGATGCAATACTTGCTCATACCCTTCGGACGATGCCCCATGGATCGCATGAGTTCCATGAAGGGTGAAGTACGATCGGCGCGTGATTGCTTCAACTCGGCGACCACGATACCACTGAGTTCCCCCTCGCCATTCGGGTCGGTGTACCGCAGGTCCATGTCCATGGTGAGGCGCTCGGGCGTGTGCTTGCCCACGAAGGTGAACCGTTCGAAATGGTTCCAGAGCGAAGGGACCAATACCTCATCGCGGCCTTGGGCCTCGTTCACGAATTGCTTCTGTTCCGCGTTGAGTTCGGTCGGGATCGCATCCACGCGCATGCGCACCTTGTCCGTTCTGCCACGACCGGTCTTGCGCTTCACTTCCAAATAGATCAGGTCGCTACCGACGTATTCGCGAAAGCGCACTTTGCTCCGGAAGGTCCGCTGGTTATGGTGGTCCTGGTAGTGCTTGTGATCGACCGTGTCGAAGTACAAACTGCGGTAGGCCGTTCCCCGCACGCCCCCCACTTCCAGGATCCGGTAGTGCGCGCACATGGCGTCGAAGAGAGCGGGCAGGTCCGCGACGGGGAGCACATACTTCGTGTCCACACGGTCCTGCAACTTCACACCATCCATTTCGGAAAGTGTGATCGGCTCGAAGGCCTCGATCGCGTTACGGTGCTGTTCCACGGTGAAAGGAGCGGACGCCAAAACTAACCATCGCGGTCCGGTGGGCTGATCGGAAGCCCTGTGGCGCTGTACTTTCGACCTCCTTTTCGCGCAGCGATGTCCTCGTACGAACCATTCACATTCAGCTTTCAGCGCCACGCCGGTTGGCAGGATCTGTGCGCAGCCGATCAGGAATTGCTGATCCAAGCGCGCGAAGCGGCCGGAAGAGCCTACGCTGAGTATTCCGACTTCCATGTAGGTGCGGCGTTGCGGATGTCCGACGGCGCGCTCTTCACCGGCAACAACCAGGAGAATGCTTCCTATCCGGCCGGTATCTGCGCCGAACGAACGGCCTTGCACGCGGCCATGTCCCAACACCCGAAAGGGACCGTGGATGTGATGGCCGTGGTGGTCATCGACATCAAGTCCGATGTGCCGGTCTCGCCATGCGGCATTTGCCGACAAGCGTTGCTGGAACAGGAAGGCCGACAGAACAAGCGACCATTGCGCCTGTTGCTGGGCGTGGAGAATGGCGCGGTGTACGAGATCGCCACAGCCAGCAACCTGTTGCCACTCTATTTCGACCGCTCCTTCCTCAAGCGCTGATCACCGATCGCCGCAGAGGCCTCGGTTATATTTGTCCGCATACTGTCCAACGGGCGATCCGTTCCCACGCGAATGACCACAAAGACCTCATCAGCGAAGGCCACCCCGAGTTCCAAAGCGGATACATCCGGCTTCGGCAAGGAGACCTACCTCCGCTGGTTCTCCGAGATGATCCTCATGCGCCGCTTCGAGGAGAAGACCGGCCAGTTGTACACCATGCAGAAGTTCGGTGGGTTCTGCCACCTCTACATCGGGCAGGAAGCCATCCTCGCGGGTATGATCACCGCAATTCGCAAAGGCGACAAGGTGATCACCGGCTATCGGGATCACGCGCATCCCTTGGTCCTAGGCACTCCGCCCAAGAACGTGATGGCCGAACTCTACGGCAAGACCACCGGCACCAGCAAGGGCAAGGGTGGCAGCATGCACTTCTTCGATAAGAAGCGCAACCTCTTCGGCGGCCACGGGATCGTCGGCGGGCAGATCGGCCTCGGAGCGGGCATCGCTTTCGCCGACAAGTACCGCGGTGAGGACCATGTGACGCTCTGCATGATGGGGGATGGCGCGGTCCGCCAGGGGATCCTGCACGAAACCTTCAACATGGCCATGACGTGGAAGTTGCCGGTGATCTTCATCATTGAGAACAACAATTACGCGATGGGCACCAGCGTGCTGCGCACCAGCAACGTCCACGACCTGAGCACGCTTGGAGAGAGCTACGACATGCCCGGTCTGGGTGTGAACGGCATGCGCTGCGAGGATGTACATAATGCCATTGCCATGGCCTGTGAGCATGTGCGCGCGGGCAACGGCCCGTACCTGCTCGACATCAAGACCTACCGGTACAAAGGGCACAGCATGAGCGACCCGCAGAAGTACCGCACCAAGGAGGAAGTGGAGGGCTACAAGAAGCAGGATCCGATCGAAGGCGTGCGCGCCACCTTGCTCGAGAAGAAGTGGGCCACCGAAGCCGAGTTGGATGCGATGGACGCGGCAGTGCGCAAGCAAGTGGAGGAGGCCGTGACCTTCGCGGAGCAGAGTCCTTCACCTGCCGATGAGGAATTGTACAACGACGTGTACCGCGAACCGGATTACCCTTACGAGCGTGACTAGACGCCACTTGATCTCCGTTGCACTGTTCTGCGTGCTTGCCTTTTCCTGTGCTAAAGAGGATGAGCCCAAACTTCCGGTGACTCCTGCGGTGGCTTCATCAATTTGTGTAGCAGATGTGGTTGGGCCGTACTATGGCGTATTTCACTCAGGTTCGTGGTGGGCGTATCCACCACCCGGGGGGGCGCACTCGTTTACGGACACAATGTTCATCACAGTCTATCCGGATACAATCCTGCCGATAGACCCTGACTACTTCCGAGCAGGTGGTGAGTCATTCACATTGAATGAGGATAGCACTATATACAATCATCATGGTGGAGTGACATCACATTATGGTCGATTCTATTTCTCGAATGACACGTTGCGTTTGGAATGGGAACGGTGGACCAACGGCGAATTCGGAGATGGAAGCCATTCCCAGTTCAGTGGAGCGAAACAATGATTAGTTGATAGTACATGGCAGAGATCGTACGCATGCCCAAGCTCAGCGACACCATGACCGAAGGGGTGGTGGCCGCATGGCACAAGAAGGTCGGTGATATGGTGAAGAGCGGCGACGTGCTCGCCGAGATCGAGACCGACAAGGCCACCATGGAGTTCGAGAGCTTCACGGATGGTGTGCTCTTGCACATTGGTGTGGAGAAAGGGAAGACCGCGGCGGTGGATAGCGTGCTTGCCGTTCTCGGGAAGGAAGGAGAGGACATCACTGCGCTGCTCGCAAGCGCGGCTGCCGCGAAGCCTAAGGCACAGGCGCAGGCGCAGGAACAGGTGGCAAGTACCACGGCTCCGCAGCCCACGCAGGTCGCGTCACCGTCAACGCCGAGAACGGTTGCCCCTGCCCTTGCTCCTGCGCCTTCTTCCCCTGCTCCTTCGCATTCCAACGGTCGTGTGAAAGCGAGCCCACTCGCGAAACACTTAGCAGAAGAGAAAGGCATCGACATCAGTCGCGTGCGTGGCAGCGGCCCGGATGGCCGTGTGACGAAGAGCGATATCGAGAACTTCACCGGTGGCGGGTCCGGTGGTGCGCCCAGCGGCTTGTTCGCGCCCCAGGTGGAAGGCTTCCAGGAAGTCGCCGTGAGCCAGATGCGCAAGACCATTGCACGTCGCTTGGCGGAGAGCAAGTTCAGCGCGCCGCACTTCTACCTCACCTTGGAGATCGACATGGAGCGGGCTATGAACGTGCGCGAAGCGATCAACAAGCAGATCGCACCGGACAAGATCTCGTTCAATGATCTCGTGGTGAAAGGCGTCGCTGTCGCGCTGAAGCAGCACCCCAAGGTGAACAGCAGTTGGCTCGGCGATCGCATCCGCTACAATCAGCACGTCCACATCGGCGTGGCCGTTGCCGTGGAGGAGGGCCTGCTCGTACCCGTGGTCCGTTTCGCGGACACCAAACCATTGCGCACCATCGGCGCTGAGGTGCGCGACTATGCGAAGAAGGCCAAGGACAAGAAACTGCAACCTGCGGATTGGGAAGGCAACACCTTCACCATCTCCAACCTCGGCATGTTCGGCATCGAGGAATTCACCGCCATCATCAACCCGCCCGATGCGTGCATCATGGCCATCGGCGGCATCATGGAAAAGCCCGTGGTGAAGAACGGCGCCATCGTGCCCGGCCACACCATGAAGGTGACCCTGAGCTGCGACCACCGCGTGGTGGATGGCGTTACCGGTGCGGCCTTCCTCAACACCTTCAAACAACTGCTGGAAGAGCCTGCGTTGTTGTTGGGCGCTGGGGCGATCTGATCGCGCATGCGATCAGCACTTCTCGTCCTCGCCCAATTCGCTTCCATCGCCGTCCTGCTCCTTGGTGGTGGCTGGCAACTACCCTGGTGGGCATGGGGGTTCTTCGCACTTGGCCTGGTCGTATTGGCGTGGGCGGCGGTTTCGTTGGGCGGCAACAATTTGACGTACATGCCGGATCCGCGCCAGGGCAACACCCTTTCACAGCGTGGTATCTATCGCTTCATCCGCCATCCCATGTACGCAGCCGTGCTGCTATGCGGAGTGGCCGTATCGTTCGGCGCGCCGAGCACTTGGCGATGGGTCGCACTTGGCGTTTGCGCGGTGGTACTGGTGATCAAAGTCCATCACGAGGAAATGCTCCTCACGGCGAAGCATCCGGACTATCCGCAGCGGATGAAGGGCGTGGCGCGGTTGGTTCCCTTCATCTGGTGAAGGACTGATCACAGTGCCACAGGACGCACCGGTCTCCCAGATACTCCCGCTCGAACCACAGCGCGAAGCCCGGGTCGAGGAAGGCCCATCCATCCGAGGTCCGTTCGATCAGGTCTTTGCTTTTGGTACATGCATGCGCTGGCCGGTGCTGCACTCTGCCATGGTACTCATTGGTATGGTACCATATGGTACTATACCAATAGGTAGGATAGGATGCCATCACCGGAGGAATACCCGATCACCTTTCCGGAAGGCGGAAATACGACCCGGATCCCAGCTGGAAGTACCGCGCACTCAACGCTTCGGGATCCAACACATCCCAACACCGCATCACCACCTTATCCAAGTTCTCCGGTACCCCGGGACATTGAAGGTCGTCCGTGGTGATGATGGATACGGCGCGCTCCGGACCATCCTTCGCGGAGAGCAGCAGGCTTTCCACGCCGAGGCTCCAGTATGGCGCGACGCGATCATCCAAGGTGCCGAACGCGGTGTTCATCGGATCGATGATGGCCTTGTGCATCCCTTGGTGGCGTGCGTCCGCGATCAATTCCTTTTCCCACGTGGTGCGCGCGGAGTAGGATGGCGCTATGGATCCGATGTACGCGAGCCGGAAACCCAAACAGGCAACGAACACAGTGAGCAAGGCCGGTCGCCAGACGGTGATCTCCCATACGGATAGGAGGATCACAATGAACGTCCACGCGGTAAAGGCGAAGTCCACCTGTTCGCGATAGCGGTCGTGCGTGGGTTCAGGGAGGTACAGCCCGACCGCGAGGTACAACGCGAAAAGACCGAGCAGATGAATGATCGCCGCGCGACGTTGACGGTTCCACCAAAGAACCACCACGCAGAAGGTGGAAAGGACCAGCACATCCGGATAGTGCAGGATGATGCGTCGGGCTTGTTCCATCAGCACATCGGGTGCGAGGAGACCGACGACCAGAGCGGGGAACGCGAACCGTTGCAGGAAGGCGAGTTGCCCGGCTTCATACGCACTCATGGTGAAGCCGCGGAACACCGCGAACGCGATCATGATGACGAGCGCAGGACGCAGGATCGATCGACGCTGTGATGGGTTGAGCAGCAGCAACGAACCAAGGATGAGCGCCCAGACCATCGGATGGCTGCTCAGCGCGCCGATGAAGAGGAGGAAGGAAAGGACTGCGCGGTACTTGGAGCGAACGTGTGTATTCCACACGGTAGCGATGCAAAGCACAAGCAGCGCAACGCCGTAATAGAGTTCGAAGACCGGACAGAACAAACCATGCGCGAGTCCGATCACGTGGATCATCGCCAACAACAATGCAGTACGTCGGTCCTCCAGGACGAATAGGGCGTACGCGATCCCAAGTGCGAGGAAAAGGATGTTCGTGATCGAGTACACGACGATCACGGCATCCATCGACGTGCCGAGCAATGATGCGACCAACGCTGGCGCTTCTGCGATGGCCAACACCCAGCGGCCATGCTCGATGTGGAAGCTTCCTTCGTTGATGGTGCGCAGCAGGTAGTAGCCGCTATCCGCGTACAAGCGCTCATCCGCGAAGCGCACGGCGAAGAACATGAGAAGGCAGAGGACCGTCATCCATGGAATGTGAACGAGGATCCCTTCGATCCGATCGGACTTCCACATTACGGTTGCTGGTCAGGAGGCAATGGCACGTAGGTGCCGGTAGGTGCGCGGAAGTAACGCGTGTTCAACCAGGAAGGATCCATGATGTCCCATCGGCGGAAGATGAAGCCATCCAAGTGCATGCGCACTTCCGGAAGATCGAGGTCCTGCGTGGTGATGAGCGACACGGTTCCGGTCGGGCCGTTCTTCGAGGAAAGAAGAAGGCTCTCCACCGAAGTGCTCCACGAGAGATCCACCACTTGGTGTTCCGGACCGAAGTACACCGGCGCGCTCACGATGCCTTTGGTGAGGCCGAACGATCGCGCTTGTTCAACCCGTGTTTCAATGAGGTCCGTTCGATCCACATACCAAGCTGCCGCCCGCTCGGCACGCCCCATCCGAAAGAGTGTCGCACCGACCAACAAGGCCAGGAGGACAGGCCTCCAATGCACCACGGGAACGAGGCGTATGCACAGTACGAGCACGATCCACGCGGTGGTCGCGAAATTCACTTGTTCGCGATAGCGGTCGTGCATGAAACCCGGCAGGAACATCACGGCGAGGATGTGCAGGATCAGGAGGACGGTGATGAACACGAGCATGGACCAACGCTGGCCATCCTTCCACAGCATCACCGCTCCTGCCACAGCGATGATCACGGTATCGGCGTAATGGATGACCAAGTACACGGCGAATTCCGCGATCCGCGTCGGGGAGAACAGGTCCATGAGTTTTCCGGGATCGCCGAAGCCGAGCAGGAATTCGAGGCCGCTCTTCTCGTACACGCTGAGCGTCATGGTATGCACCACGAGGAACGCAACGGTCGCGCCACCAAGGACCAGGAGCAGTTTCCGATCCCGCCACGCGTGGTCGAGTGCGAGCAAACCGGCGGCCAACACCATCGCGATGAAATGGCTGGAGATGGCACCGACGAAGCACATGGTAAGGATGATCCATCGGAAAGAGGGTGAAAGCCGGTTGCTCTTGTAGCACGCATGGAAGATGATCAGCAGGTCCACGCCGTAGTACAATTCGTAGATCGGGCAGAAGAGTCCGTGCGTCAGGCCGATCAAGTGAACCGCCGCGAGTGCGATCATCGCGTTCCGATCGCGAAGCACACGACCGACGAACAGTAAGCAGGCGCCCAGCCACACCACATTGTTCAGGGAGTGCAGGGTGATCAGGCCGCTCATCGGTACGCCGAGCTTCGACCCGATCAACGGCAACACTTGTGAAAGCGCAAGCACCCAACGACCGTGCTCGATCCGGAAAGTGCCTTCATTGATCACGCGTGCCAGGTAGTATCCACTGTCACTGTACAGGCGCTCATCAGCGAAGCGCCAAGCGAAAACGGCGAGGTAGAGCAGGATCCCCAGCGGGAGCAGCCATGTGGCGATCCGAACGGAACGACCGTCCGATGAAGCTGGTCCGGGCCACATGCGGTGAAAGTAATGGGACCCGGGCTTGGTACTTTTCCGCCGTGCAACAGGTGTTGGAGGATCCGATCGAGTTCCTGAAGGGCGTTGGTCCGCAACGCGGCGAGTTGCTGCGTGCGGAACTCGGCCTGGCCACCTTCGGTGATCTGCTGCACCACTTCCCGTTCCGCTACATCGATCGCAGCCGGTTCCACCGCATCCGGGAGATCACCGATGATCTGCAACAAGTGCAGTTGCGCGGAGTCCTTGGCCCGCCGCGATTGGTGGGTGAGAAACAAGGGCGGCGCATGGTAGCGACGTTGACCGATGCAACGGGCAGCATTGAGATGGTGTGGTTCAAGGGCATCCGCTGGTTGCAAGGATCGTTGAAGCCGGGTAGCGAGTACATCGTCTTCGGCAAGCCGGCCACATTCAAAGGCAAGCCGAACCTGCCGCACCCGGAACTGGAACTGGCCGCCACTTGGGATCAAGGCATCGATGCGGCGTTGCAGCCGGTGTACAACACCACGGAGAAGCTCAGCGCGAAAGGACTCACCAGCCGTGCGATCTGGAAATTGCAGAAGTCGCTTCTGCCACAGGTCATCGGGCAATTGCCGGAAACACTCGGACCGGATCAGGTCGCCTTGCTCGGCGGCATCTCCCGGGAGGAAGCGTTCCGCCAAGTGCATGCACCGCAGGATCCTGCACTGCTCGAGATCGCCCGTCGCCGTTTGAAGTTCGAGGAGCTCTTCTTCATCCAACTCGGACTGCTTCGCCAGAAGCAACTCGCGCAGCGGAATGTTCGCGGTCATGTCTTCGATCATGTCGGCGATCACTTGAACACCTTCTACACGAAGCATCTTCCATTCGAACTCACCGGCGCGCAGAAGCGTGTGGTGAAGGAGATCCGCAAGGACATGGGCAGCGGCCACCAGATGAACCGCTTGCTGCAAGGCGATGTGGGCAGTGGCAAGACACTGGTGGGTCTGCTCAGCATGCTCATCGCGCTGGACAACGGCTTCCAAGGTGCGCTCATGGCACCCACGGAGATCCTTGCGCAACAGCACTTCGCCACGCTCACACGAATGTTGGAGGGCATGCCGGTGGTGGTGCGCTTGCTCACCGGAAGCACGAAGACCGCCGCGCGAAAGAGTTTGCTCGCAGCGCTTCGGATGGGGGAGGTCCACATCATCGTGGGCACGCACGCGTTATTGGAGGATCGTGTCGTTTTCCAGCGCCTCGGGCTTGTGGTGATCGATGAGCAGCATCGGTTCGGAGTGGCACAACGTGCGCGTCTCTGGGCCAAGAGCGAAGTGCCGCCGCATGTCCTGGTGATGACCGCCACACCGATCCCGCGCACGCTCGCCATGACGTTGTACGGCGATCTGGACACCAGCGTGATCGATGAATTGCCGCCCGGCCGCAAACCCATTCGCACCGTTCACCGCTACGATGCATCGCGCAATGCGGTCTTCGGGTTCCTGGAACAGGAGATCGCACTGGGGCGGCAGATCTACGTGGTGTATCCGCTGATCGAAGAGATGGAGAAGAAGGACAACAGCCCGCGCGCCATGCAGGACCTGAAGGATCTGACCGATGGATTCGAAAGCATGTCGCGGCGTTTCCCACTTCCCAAGTACGCGGTGGGGATCGTGCATGGGCGCATGGACCAAGCCACCAAGGACTACGAGATGGCGCGCTTCAAACGCGGTGAGACGAACATCCTCGTGGCCACCACGGTGATCGAAGTGGGAGTGGATGTGCCGAATGCGAGCGTGATGGTGATCGAGAACGCGGAACGCTTCGGCCTATCCCAATTGCACCAGTTGCGCGGACGCGTCGGTCGTGGTGCGGACCAGAGCTACTGCATCCTCATGACCGGTGATATGCTCGGCAACGATGCGCGCACCCGGATCTCCACGATGGTCGCCACCAACGATGGCTTCGCGATCGCGGAGACCGACCTGAAGCTCCGTGGCCCGGGTGATCTGCTCGGCACACAACAGAGCGGACTTCCCCAGTTGCGCATCGCTGATCTGATCGAGGACAGCGCGCTCCTGCAACAAGCCCGACAAGTGGCCATGCGTGTGTTGGACGAGGACCCGGACCTCTCCGACGCACGGCACGCGCCGCTAGCCGCTACGATGCGTGCGCGAAAGGACCAATTGGCCTGGGGTCGGATCAGCTGATCAGGTGGTGAGCGCCGCGCGCCGACGGATCTCCTCTGGATCCAGCACGTGACGCAAGCATCCACGTGCGATCAGGTATTGCGCGATCGCATAAGTGAGGATCACCGACCACGACGCGTGATCGACCGGGCGAACGAAGCGGCTGGTGGCAAGGATGCTGTCCGACGCGATGAAGAGCAGCGCCCCGACGAAGACCATAACGAAGGAAGGCATGTAGGTACGACCGAAACGCAAGGCCGCCCCGACGCCCATGAGCGTGATCGCCACCGTATAGATACCGACCGGGACCACCAGCGTTTCATCGATTCCGCTGAGCAGGATACTGCCGAATGCCGCGCCGTATGCAATGATCGAACCTCCGAGGACCGCAGAAACCAGTAGGCCTTGGCCGCCGGGAACCTCACTCACATTCTGCGCGAAAGCAAGGGTATAGCATAGCTGCGCGATCAGGAACGCACCCAAGCCGATGATGAAGTTGAACTCATCGCGATGCTGGAACATCAGCGCGACATCCCCGATGAGCGAAAAGAACAATCCGACCTGGATCAACAAGGTGAAGCGATCGCCCACGCGACGGCTGTTGAAATAGAACCAACTGGAGAGCACGATCATCATCAGTGGCTTGCACACGTACACCAGGCCGTGGATCCCGCGCACCTCGCCGATGATGGTGCCGATGGAGACCAGCGCGTACAGCACACCATTGAACAGGTGGTTCTTCAAGAGGGACATGGGCACGTAAGGATCGTGAGAGCGGTTGCCAATTTAGGCACGGAGGGATAGCTCGACGCGAAAGACAATTGCTGGCACGCCACGATGGACCGTGATCCTCCCCGGCAGCATGCCATTCCGTTTCGCCACGGCCTGGCTACGGACGTTGCCTTCATCGATCAAGGAGATCACGGATCGGACCAACGCACGTTCTTCCGCGAAGTGCTTGCACGCGATGGCTGCTTCCGCCGCGTATCCATGGCCCCAATGCGCAGGGAGGAAGTGGTAGCCGATCTCCAATTCAGCCTCCCCATCCACGGTTTGGGTCAGTAGGCCGCACATTCCGATCGGTGTCCCGCTCGCGCGGAGCAGGACCGCGTTCAGTCCGCTACCATCCTCGGTATACCGGTCCAGGGCGCGTTGGATCATCTCCTCACAATCCGCACGGCTGCCCACCGTGAAGGGCATGAACCGGATCGCCTCCGCATGGTTGATGTAGTCCATCCACCACTCCACATCGGCGGCGACGAGCTTTCGGAAACGGAGGCGTTCCGTGAGCAGGCCATCGAGAGAAGGGATCGGCAGGGTGATCATGCAACGTTCCTTGCTGACTTGCGAAGTACGACCAAGTGGATCATGCTGAATGCCCCGGCTGCGATCACCGACCCGATCAGGAGAAGGAAAAGTGGGATGGAGAGGGCGATGTATTCCACGGGCCGTGAAACTACCCGGCTGGTATCTTCGCCCGCCTTTCATTCACCATGCGCATCTCCTACAACTGGCTTCGGCAATACATCCATACGGACCTCACCCCGCAGGACGCGGCCGCCGTGCTCACCAGTACCGGCTTGGAGACGGAAAGCGTGGAGGTACACGAGCCGGTGAAGGGCATGTTGAAGGGTGTGGTGGTAGGCCATGTACTTCAATGCGACAAGCACCCCGATGCGGACCGACTGACGGTCTGCGCAGTGGATCTCGGCGATGGTGAACCGCAGCGGATCGTGTGTGGTGCACCGAACGTGGCTGTGGGGCAAAAGGTGTTGGTGGCCACGGTGGGCGCGGTGCTTCACATGAATGATGGAACGTCCATCACGATCAAGAAGAGCAGGATCCGCGGGCAGGAGAGCAACGGCATGATCTGCGCGGAGGACGAACTCGGCCTCGGCAAGAGCCACGCCGGGATCATGGTGCTTGATCCATCGGCTGTGGCCGGAACACCAGCAGGAGAATACCTCGGACTGGTGAGTGATCATGTGTTGGAGATCGGCCTCACGCCCAACCGCACCGATGCCATGGGGCATGTAGGTGTGGCGCGCGACCTGATCGCCGCGTTGAACCATCGCACCGGCTCCACCTTGCAATTGCAACTTCCGGATGTGTCCGCATTCGCTCAGGATGATGATGTGCGCACGACCCCTATTGAGGTGAAGGATGCCTTGGCATGTCCGCGGTACACTGGACTCACCCTCACGCAAGTGAAGGTGGGCCCATCACCGAAGTGGTTGCGCGGTCGCTTGGAGGCCATCGGCCTGAAGCCGATCAACAACGTGGTGGACGTGACGAACTACGTGCAACATGAACTTGGTCAACCGCTGCACGCCTTCGATGCCGACAAACTTGCTGGCGGTCGGATCGTGGTGCGCATGGCGCAAGCCAAGGAACCTTTCATCACGCTCGATGGCAAGGAACGCGTCCTTGATGCCACGGACCTGGTGATCGCCGATGCTGAGAAACCGGCGTGCATCGCGGGCGTCTTCGGTGGCGCGAACAGCGGTGTCACGGAAGCGACCACGTGTGTTTTTCTGGAGAGCGCGTGCTTCGATCCGTCCACCATTCGTCGCACTGCGCGTCGGCACGGATTGAATACCGATGCGTCCTTTCGATTCGAACGCGGGGTGGATGTGGACATCACCGAGTACGCGCTGCGTCGTGCGGCACTGCTGTTGAAGGAGGTCGCTGGTGCGCATATCAGTTCATCGGTGATCAACGTGGACAACAGCCTGAAGCATCGGCACGCGGTGCATTTGAAATTTGCGCAACTCGAACAGCTCAGCGGGATCACGATCGATCATGAAGCGGTGATCCGCATTCTCGAGACGCTCGACTTCCGCATCGGTGATCGTGACGCACACGGCGTGCATGTGCAGGTCCCGGCCTACCGCGTGGATGTACACCGCCCGGTGGATGTGATCGAGGAGATCCTGCGCATCCATGGCTTCGATCAGGTACCGCTGCCCGAACGACTTCACGTTCCGACCATCGTGCATGCTTCGCTCACCTTGGAGCACTTGCGCGAACGCACGGGCGCGCACTTGGCGACGCGCGGTTTCCGCGAGATCATGACGCCTTCACTGGTCGCGGGCGAAAACATCAAGAAGGCGGCCATCGCCGATCCGGATGCGTTGGTGCAATTGGCGAATCCACTCAGTTCCGAACTGGATGTCCTTCGGCCCACCATGCATCACGGGGCCTTGCAAGCGATGGTGCACAACATCAACCGCCAGCAACGCGACCTGCGTTTCTTCGAGCGTGGACGCACCTATACGAGATCAGATAAGGGAACCACTGAGAAGGAAATGTTGGCGATCGCGATCACCGGTCGTCGGTGGCGCGAGCGTTGGCGTGCGGAGGACCGCGCGGTTGAGTTCGCTGATCTCAAGGAGGAAGTGGAAGCCGTGCTCATTCGTCTCGGTCTGCTGGATAAGGCGTCATGGGCAATGGCGGATAGAACGTGGATGACGGATGCTGTTGGCTTGAAGGTCGGTGGCCGCGGAGCAGGCGTTCTCGGACGCATCAGCGATGCGGAGTTGAAGGCTGCGGGTCTTCCGCAGCCCGTCTTCTTCGCTGAGATGGATGAGGAGGTTTTGCTCGATGCGTGCCGCGCGGAGCGGATCACTTATTCGGAAGTACCACGCTTCCCGGCCGTTCGCCGTGATCTCAGCTTGGTGCTTGCGGCCGATGTCCGCTTTGAACAACTACGCACCATCGCCATGAACGCCGAACGCAAATTGCTGCGTGAGGTGGATCTCTTCGATGTGTACGAGGGCGACAAATTGCCGACTGGAACGAAGAGTTACGCGCTCAGCTTCATCCTGCAGGATGCGGAGAAAACGCTCACCGACGAACAGGTGACCAAGGCCATGGACCGCATCCGCGCCGCGCTGGAGAAGGAGGTGGCGGCGGAGTTGCGCGCCTGATCCTTCTCGAGCTAAGGCAACCGGTAAGTCACGCTGATCATCCCGCCGAACGCGGTGGAACGCCGCGCCACACCGTTCTGATCGAAGTTGTCCATGAACTGGCCGCGCACCGCCGGTTCGATGCCCACGCTCCACGCTGCGTTGAACCGGTAACGCACGTACGCGCGCGCGCTCCAACCGACGACCCAGCTACGTGTGGTCACGTCATCGAACTCCACGTACACTTCGCCATCGTTGCTCGGCACGGAACCTTGTCGTTGCGTGCGCAAGCCGATGGACGGACCGCCACGCACACCAAAGCTCCAGCGGCCTTGCACCAGGTGTGCGTCCATGAGGAAGGGCACTTCGATGTAGCTGGTGCGGTTGATCCGGGAACGTGCATCACGCACACGGACGGATGTGATCGTGCTGTCCAGTCCCAAGCGCAACACATTCACCGTGATGTCCACGTTGTGCCCGATGTAGGTGTTGGAGGTGGAATCGAATCCGGTGACGAACAGGATCGTGGTATCGACCGGAGAGAGGTACCAGAACGGGTTGGTGGTGAGCGTCATCCTGTTCGCTTCCGGCGTGTTCAGTCGGTCGGCGAATGAGCCGTAGTGGATACCAATGCCAAGTCCGATGTTGCTCCCCATGTGCATCCACTCCGCTCCGAATGCAGCCGTGTTCAACGCTTCCGAGCTCCATGCGGCGCTCTCGCCACCAGCATACGTGCTGGGTGTATTGAAGACCCCTCCCAGCACGCCGACCTCCCACGGCGCACGCGGGTTGATGATGGGCGCAGGTGCCAGTGGAGGCTCCACAACAGTGACCGCGCTGTCCTGCGGTGTAGCGTTGTCAGTGGTGACCGGATCCGCCGTGATCACAGGATCGGGAGCAGCAGGTGTAGGGTCAAGAGTTGGTTGAACGACGATCGCGTCATCAGCCGATCGAGATCCGATGTCATCGCTCTTCGCGCTGGCATCCTTCGGCGTGATCGCAGGATCGGCGTTGTCCGTTGGTGCGGGAGTCACGACAGCGGGTTCTTGAACGGTCACACCGGCGCCTTCATCAGCGGTCGCCCTGATCGCAACGCTCGGTTCTGGATCCACTTGGACACCGGTCGTTATGGTCGACGCTCCAGCCAAATTCGTTGTGGCTACTGAGGATCCATCATCGGAAGTTCCAAGGCTCGATGGGGTTGGAGGTGTTGATCCCGACCGGACCTCACGCTCACGTGGTGTAGCATTGATCGAATGTGTGATCGCCTTCGGCTGCACGTCCGGAACGTTCGCTGTTACACCCGATGGTTCAACTTCTGCGTGTGATGGTCCGCTGTTCTCAACTTTGGAATTCGACATCCGCGATTCGTTCACTTCTTCTTTCACTTGTTGGGAAGCAACGCTCTTTCCTTCGTTCCGCTCGCTCACCACAACCGCCTTCCCGGTGTGTTGTGCGATCGGTCCGTTCACAGGCCATAGCAACCAAGCCCCGATGATCACCGCGATCCCTCCGGCCACGTACCACCAAGCACCGCCCTTGCGGGAGTTGCCTTGGGCGGCGATCGCCTGTTGCGCTTCGAGCCAGTGCGCTTCCTGGAAGGGGAAGTCGCGCTCGGCCAACTTGCGTCGGGCCAGCTCGTCGAATTCGTTGTTCGTGTTCATCGGGATGCGGTCTTTGCGGTGACGCCCATTTGCTGCGCTAACGCATGTTGAAGCACTTGCCGCGCGTGCGACACGTGCCATTTCGAGGTTCCTGTACTGATGCCGAGCAGGTCGGCGATCTCCTGGTGTGCATAACCGTCGATCGCGAAGAGGTTGAACACCTTGCGCGACATCTCCGGCACGCGTTCCAACAACGTCGCGAACGCATCGGCCTCCATCTCACGGAGGTAATCGTTCACCTCGGTGAGCACCGACTCCTCCAACGGCGCATCAAGCGACTCCTGCTCTTTGCGCTGGCGTTGCGTCCGGAAATCGTCGATGACGGTGTTGATCATGATGCGTCGGGTCCAGAGTTCGAAGGGTACGTCGGGTCTGCGTTTATCGATATTCGTGAGGATCTTCAAAAAGCCTTGGTTCATGCGCGCCACGGCGTCCTGTTTGTTGCGTTCGTAGCGGCTGCAGATCGCCATCATCTGCGGGTAAAGGGCACGGTACAGCTCATACTGCGCCTTCGGCTCCTCGCGGGCACAACGGGCTATGAGCGTATCGTTCACCATGTGCGATGCACCACGGGGCGTCCGCCGTACAGCGGACGCCCCCCGGCATTATGTGTTCTCCTTAGCGCTTCACGAACCGGAAGCTGACCGCGTTGGCCTCATTGCCGAACCGGAGCAGGTACATGCCCTGCGTCAATTCGCCTACGGGGATCCGCAAAGTGTTGTTGCCACCGCTGATCAACACATTCGTGGTACTCACCACACGACCGTTCAGGTCGAAGATGCTCATCGGAATGCTGCCGTGTACCGTGGTGTTGAAGGTGAGGTTCAGGGCGTCCTCCACCGGGTTCGGCCACACCGCCGTGTGGTCGAACAACGGGCGCTCAGGGATGCTTGTCGGCAACTCGTTCAGCACATTCACGGTGAAGCCAGAGCGTGCGTAGCTCTGTTCGAGGATCATGCCCGTGTAGATCCCGTCAGCATCCACTGACACGGAATCGCAGGCTGTGTCCGTACATCCGCCGGAACTCATCGTCAAGCACAGTTCGTAAGGTCCGCCGTTCGCGTAAATGTGCGTGGGGAAGGCTTCCGTGGAATTCGGAGTGCCATCGCCCCAGCTCCACACGAAATCGTAGTTGCCGTTGCCACCGGTGCTGAGGTTCCAGACCCACAACAGGTTCGGGATCGGGGTTGCACCACCGTTCGGGTTCAAGCTATCGATCTCATAGGCCTGCATCACCCAGAAGCCGGCCTCGCAGCCCGTGGTGGTGGTGTCGGCGATGCACACGCAGCTGGCGCTCCACGTTCCGGCAGCACCTAACGCAGTGGTACAAGGAGTGCCAGGCCAGTTCGTGCCATTCCATACACCGGTGCAATCGAATGTCTGGCCCATGGTGTCAAGAGCGCAAATGCAGTCGGACGTCCAAAGGGCGGGCAAATTCGACCCCGGGATCGTGCATGCTGTTCCTGGCAACGCGGTACCGCCGACCACGCCTAGGCAATCCGTTGTTCCTGTCCCGCAGTTGAAGTCCACTATCACCACGGTCGAATCAGGGAAGAGGCTGTTCACGGTGTAGCTCACGGTCTGGCTTTGCATCACCCCGTTGCACGGAGTGCTGACCACGAATGAGCCGTTGAAGGAATCCATCATCAGGTCGATGGTGAAGGTGCAGGTGCCTGAGGTCAACGGCACGTCGATGTCCAGCGCAGGTTGGGTGTTCTGCACGGTGAGGATATTCACATAGCTGGTGGGCGTGCAGCCTGCGATCGTACCCATCACCGTGACCGGGTAGGGCGGTAATGGTTGCGCGAACGCTCCGATCGCGGCTGCGGAGGCGAGTGTCAGTGCAAGTGTGCGGAGGGATGTTCTCATGGCGTTGGTTCTTTCGTGATCTTGTGGTTCACTACCATACACGGGATCCTGGGGCCTCGGGTTGGGTACGACCCGAAATTACTTCGCTTGGCGCGGATGGATGGCCCGGAAATGCGAATGCCCCGCCGAGGCAGGGCATTCGCGGAAGAGATCGGGTTCTAGTGCGTGCGCACGAAGCGTAGGCTGGTGATGGTGCCCGAGCTGCGATCGGTCACACGCACGGTGTACATCCCGGCGGGCAAGGCAGCCACGTCGATCCGCTGTTGGTTGGATCCAGCGGAGAGCGTCCGTTGCACTTGTGCCACTTCGCGTCCGTTCACATCAAGAATGGTGATCATCGCAGCGCCATCGAAGCGTGCGTTCAACGCCACGTACAGGTCCTCGTTCGCCGGGTTCGGCCATGCGTGCAGTTCGCTGATCGCGGGTACTTCCGGCAACGCGGTGGTCAATCCGTTGTGCACATTGATGGTGAATCCGTTGGAGCGCTGGCCATTGCCATCCGCTTCGCCGTTGATGATCATCCCGTTCAGGATCCCATCGTCGTCGATCGATACGCTGTCACAGTACTGGTCGGTGCAACCGGTGGCATCCGCGATGGTGAGGCACAGCAGGTAAGGACCATTATCGCTGTAGATGTGCGTGGGGAAGGGATCCGTGGAGTTCGGAGTGCCGTCGCCGAAGCTCCACGAGTAGGTCATGCCGCCGCCGCCCTGGCTCAGGTTCCACACCCACAGTTCGTAAGGGATCGGGGTACCTCCATTGGGGTTCAAGGAATCGCCCTCATAGGCTTGCAGGACCCAGAAGGAAGCGGAGCAGCCGATGGTGTTGGTGCTGTCCTGGCACACGCAGTTGTTGTCCCACATGCCGATCGCGCCACCGCCCGTCAACCAGCAGGGGCTGCCGGGCAGGTTCGATCCATTCACCACGCCGAGGCAATCGTATCCCGCATTGCTCGAATCCGCGATGCAAAGGCAGTCGGCGCTCCATGTGCCAGCTGCACCGGCCGGTGTGCTACAGGAGGTACCCGGTAAGCTCGACCCGTTGAGGACGCCGGCGCAATCGTAATTACTGGTGTCGCTCACGCACACACAGGCCATGTTGAAGAAACCGGTGTTGAAGGTGATCGAGTCGTTGGTGTAGGTGCATGTGGTGCCGGGAAGAGCGCTGCCGTTGAGCACACCGAGGCAATCAAAGTAGAAGTTGGAACTGTCCGGCGTGCAAACGCAGTCCGCGCTCCAATAGCTCGTGGTGTTCGGGTCGTTGTCGTTGCACGCTGTTCCAGGCAGGTTCGGACCACCCAGGATGCCAAGGCAATCAACCGTGGAACTGTTGCAGTTGAAGGTCACGAACAAATAGGTGGAATCGAGTTGAAGTGCGTTCACCTGATAGGCTGCGGCCACTTGCTGCATCGCTCCGTTGCAGGGTGTGCTCAGGATGAACCCACCATTGAACGAATCCATCAACAGGTCGATGGAGAAACCGCAGTTGGCATCCAACGGTACATCGATATCGATGGCAGGCTGGGTGATCGAGTTCGTGGTGACGTTGACGTAGCTGTTCGGTGTGCAGCCAGCTACATAACCTGCAACGGACACGTTGTAGGGCGGCAGCGGTTGAGCGAAAGCGGCTCCCCACAGCAGGGTGGCGAGGCCGATGGTCAAAGAGCGGAGGGAGATGTTCATGGCAGATCGGTTTTCGTGATCGTTGGGTTCAACTCCATACACGGAGGAAGTGGTCGGTTGGTTGGGTGAAGGCCGAAGAATTCATCCAATGGCGCCGTCAATGAGCGTGTCGTCCGCTTCGTTCGGCAAGGTCACTTTCAATTGCGGGGTCCGCTTCATCTCCTGTTCGATGCTCCATACGGCGTTCGGATTCCTGGCCCATGCCCGGCGCGCGATGCCGTTGTTCACGTCCCACAGCAGCATGCTCTTCAGTCGTCGGTCGCTATCGGCGCTGCCGTCCAGCACCATCCCGAAGCCGCCGTTGATCACTTCGCCCCAGCCCACGCCGCCGCCGTTGTGCAAGCTGATCCAGGTGGCGCCCCGGAAGGCATCGCCCACGAAATTCTGCACGGCCATATCGGCGGTGAAGCGCGAGCCGTCGCGGATGTTGCTGGTCTCGCGGTAGGGTGAATCCGTGCCGCTCACATCGTGGTGGTCGCGACCCAGTACGATGGGCGCGCTGATCGCACCCTGTTTGATCGCTGCGTTGAACGCCTCGGCGATGCGGATGCGGCCTTCGCTGTCGGCGTAGAGGATGCGCGCCTGACTGCCCACGACCAACTTGTTCTGTTGCGCGTTGCGGATCCAATGCAGGTTGTCGGCGATCTGCTGGCGGATATTCTCCGGCGCATCGTGCAGCATGCTCTCCAGCACATCACCCGCGATGCGATCGCTGGTGGCGAGGTCCTTCGGATCACCACTGGTACACACCCAACGGAACGGACCGAAACCGTGGTCGAAGCACAGGGGACCCATGATATCCTCGACGTAGCTGGGGTAGCGGAACTCAGCCCCCACCCGGCCTCCCCCGTCGGGGGAGGTGACGGCCGCGCCAGCGCGTCCGGCTTCCAAGAGGAATGCATTGCCGTAATCGAAGAAGTACATGCCTTGCTCGGCGAGCACGTTGATCGCGATCACTTGGCGCTTCAAACTTTCATGCACACGCTTCTTGAAGGCTTCCGGATCCGTCGCCATCATGTCGTTGCTCTGCTCGTAACTGAGGCCCACCGGGTAGTAGCCACCCGCCCACGGGTTGTGCAAGCTGGTCTGGTCGCTGCCGAGATCCACCTTGATCTTGCGAGCCGCAAGACGTTCCCAGAGATCCACCACGTTGCCGACGAAGGCGATGCTGTGCGCTTCACCCTTCTTCTGCCAAGCGAGCGCGGCATCGATGCACACATCCGCATCGGCGATCACTTCATCCACCCAACCTTGACTGTGGCGTTTGTGCGCGGCGGTGGCGTTCACCTCCGCGCAGATGGTGATCACACCCGCGATGTTGCCGGCCTTGGGTTGTGCGCCGCTCATGCCACCGAGTCCGGAGGTGACGAAGAGCCTCAGGCTCCCCTTCTCCTCGGGAGAAGGGGTTGGCGGATGAGGGAGCATTCGCACTGCATTCAGCACCGTGATCGTGGTGCCATGCACGATCCCTTGCGGACCGATGTACATGTAGCTGCCGGCCGTCATCTGCCCGTATTGCGATACGCCGAGCGCGTTCATGCGCTCCCAATCATCGGGTTGGCTGTAGTTGGGGATCACCATGCCGTTGGTCACCACCACACGCGGCGCATCGGTGTGGCTGGGGAAGAGGCCGAGCGGATGGCCGCTGTACATCACCAGCGTCTGCGCCTCGCTCATCTCGCTCAGGTACTTCATCGTGAGCCGGTACTGCGCCCAGTTCTGGAACACCGCGCCGTTGCCGCCGTAGGTGATCAGCTCGTGCGGGTGCTGCGCCACGGCCGGGTCCAGATTGTTCTGGATCATCAGCATGATCGCGGCGGCCTGTTGGCACCTCGCCGGATAGTCCGTGATCGGTCGTGCGTGCATCGGATGTTCCGGACGCAAGCGGTGCATGTACATGCGGCCGAACTCTTTCAACTCCTGTGCGAACTCCGGCGCCAGCGTAGCGTGGTGCTTCTTCGGGAAGTAGCGCAACGCATTGCGCAACGCGAGCTTCTTCTCCTCAGCGCTGAGGATATCCTTGCGCTTGGGCGCGTGGCTCACGCTCGCATCAAGTGGACGCGCAGGCGGAAGCACATCGGGGATGCCTTCTTGAACGGCTTGTTGGAAAAGGAGGCGGTCGGATGTGGTGGCAACGGACATAGCGCGAAGATCGGGCTATCGCGCGATAACCAGCCGCTGGGGGTCGGTGCCATCCACCCTGAGTAAAAAAACACCTACTTGCATTGAACGTACGTCCAAAGAAGAGGAAGAGTCGGTCGGTCGTATGGATTGGACAAGGCGACCTTGAAGGTCGAAGATCGAAAGTTCCTTGCCAACGAATTCCTGTGGTAGCTGCACCTGGTCACTGGCCGGGTTAGGGCGCAGACGAGGTGGGTCGTACATATGAACATTGAAGTAGTCATCACTGGAAACAATGCCGATGGTATCGCCATTGATGATCGCTCCCCGAATGGAGGTACTGTTGTAACTGGAGCCATAGCCGATCGAGAAGAGGCGCAATCCTAGTTGGTTATCAAGAACAAGGTTGCTCGAATATCCCAAAATGGGGATGTATGCTATGTTGCATTCTTCAATCAAACTGTCCGGTAAATAGAACATCGATGTGCTTCCAAACGACTCTGCTTTGATAACGTAATAACCGTTCTCATTGATCCGATGCTTACAGATGATGGACGGATCATTATTGGATACCGAGTTGCTTCCCAGGTTAACGAGTTCATCCGGCGCCGAGACCATCGGTCCTGTTCCTGATGTGATATCAATGTTCCAGTTACGCGAAGCTGAAAAGGAATAGGTTACTCTACCGCCGATATCGACATGGCGGTTATATGAATAGCCCGTGAACTCCAAGCGGCCTGGCAACTCTGTTCGCTGAGAGATATGTAACCGTTCCTCCCTACTCGATGGATGGAGGCTGCTGACGATTGAATATGAGAATTGGACGACATCACCAGGTTGGTAGCGATAGAATTGCTCAAGGGACGGGACGACCTGACCGAGGCCTGGTCCTTGTATCCCGATCAGCTCGTAACGCAAGCCAGTATGTATATGGAACAGAACGATGCCATGATCCTTGCTCCACTTCACGGTGTCGTTCAACGTCGTTGTCAAGGTGTTCACGGAATCCATAGTCCCGAAAAGCGGTTCCTGTGTGACATTGGTGATGGTTGCCATTGTGCCGTTCATGGGGTCGAATAACCATGACACACCGAGTGTGGCGCGCGAACGTATAACGAGCTGGTTCGTGTCGCTGAAGAGCCACTGATCGTTGCTCACAACGGACGCTCGTTGAAGGAACTGGGGAAGGTTAACGCGGATATTACAACCGTCGGCACAACCGATGCAACGCTCGGCCACCTTGTTCAACTCATACCTGAAACTGTCCACCCCCAGCGTATCCACATCCATCACGCGGATCTGGTTGCTGATGGTGTCGGTGCCGTCGTTGCTGTAGTTGTAACGGTAGGCGGGATTGAGGAGTGCCCAGTTCTGCGCGAGCGCTGTTTCCGTGAAACCGACCGCGAGGACGATGCACGTGATATGGATGCGGAAGTTCCTCATCGCGCGATCACAAAGCGTTGCGGTCGGATCCCATCCATCATCAGCACATACATACCCGGCGGCAGGGCTTGCACATCCATGCGTTCGTTGGTAGAGATGATCCTGTGTTGAAGTATCGTGCGGCCTTGGAGGTCGGTGATGGAGCAGGTAGTACCGGGAATGGAAGAGGAGAGGAGAATGAAGTCGGAGGCGGGGTTGGGCGCAATGATAACAGAGGTTTGTGCTCCATTCTCTGATACCAATAGTGAGATGATGAACTCATCGGAATGAATTATGCCGGTAGTGTCACCGTTCAAGACCAACCCTGTCAGCGTGTAATCCTCACCCCATTCAAAGTAGCAACCCTGATAATACTCAAAGCCCACCCCGGCTCTGTATCGCACGCCACAACCGTCCGGAATACCAGCCACGTAATACCCAACAGGAGCAACAAGCACGAGTTCGTCCATGAGGGTCGAGGGTTCGAGAAGTCGGAAGGTGAGTGGCCACTCTTCTGTGCCGCCAGGATCCGGAATGGGCTCGCATCCGATCATGTGATCACCAGCCGCATTGAGCCAATGTTTGGCGATACAGATCGCAGTATCCGGAGGCAGCCAAATGCTCTCATGAACGCGCCCGCGAACGAGTTGCCCAGGATAGGATACTTGAAGTTCACTCCATGGGAATTCCGGCGCGCCTGCCATCCAACTTGAACCGGTTGTTGTGAGGTGACTGAATGTCTGTTCCGGGTCGAATGAAGTGTCGGCCCACTCCCAACTGTGTTCGATGTACTGCCCGCTGTATGCGATCCCGGTCGAGAACAATGTTCCGGTATCAACAGTGAATTTGTAAACGCGCGTGCTTCCGGCGTACGCATTGATCCCGTCGTACCCCCCTTCCCTAACCTGATACTCCAATACATCACCTGCTTGGTAGGGAAAGATCTCTTCCAACAATGGGATCAAACTCCCCACGTCCGGTCCATGCACTCCGATCAGTTCGTGGTCATTCCAACGCAACACGCCATTCGTTTCACTGATCACGATCGAATCGCCGTTCGATAAGCTGATCACCTTGCGTTGCTCATCGCTTCCGAAGACCTGAGTGACGTCCTCAACAGTTACCGTCGCGCTGATGCCTGCGAGTGTGTCGTAGACCCACGACTCACCAAGTCCTGCCTGTGGAAGAATGACCATGGAGCCGGGATCGTGGAAATGCCAGACGCTCGGCCCGACATCCACTTTGCGCTGCATGAATTGCGGCTGGTTGAGCAACAGATAGAGTCCCGGTGCTGTGCACGTATCACACACCACCCCGATCAAGTTCAACTCATACCGGAAACTATCCACCCCCAGCGTGTCGATGTGCATGACACGGATCTGGTTGCTGATCGTATCCGTGCCGTCGTTGCTGTAGTTGTACCGGTACGCGGGGTTGAGCAGTGCCCAGTTCTGTGCGTGTACCAGAAGGGTGCAGACCAAGGCCAAGGGCAGGAGGGCGGAGCGCATTGCACAGGAAAGATAGCTGCCGACCGCCGAACGCTGCCTACACCCATAGGGTTGTTCGGTCATGAAGCAATACCGCTCGCGGTATTCCGATCACCTGCCACCCCTTCAGGGTCGGTCAATTCGCAATTTGGTCTTCTACATGCGTTGACCCCTCCGGGGTCGATCCCCTGTGCGATGTTGCCCCCCGAAGGGATCGAAGCGTGTAGCCATGGTTGGCCAATGGATCGAAGCGACCTACCGTACGGCAGGGTCGCAGCCATGAGGGTGTTCAAGGTCCGGTAGTCTTGCCTAGCCCTGGACCTTCTTCACCGCCTCGTGCCCGAACGGACAATGCCGGCACGCATTGCCACAGCAGTACCCGCGCTTGCGGTGGTATTGCTCTGTGAAGATGATATACCCTTCCGGGGACAGGTAGTAGTCCCCCGGCTCCAAGCCCAGCCGCTCTGTGTGGTCGTCCTTCGGTCGCGTTGGGTCGCGGGGTTCTTCCATCTTCCTGCAAGCGAACAGCAACGGCCCGCCGAGGCACGAATTTCCGGAAGCGTGCAGCATATCGGGGCCGTGCGGCACGTTCTTTCCACACGGGGTGGTGGGATCAGAGCCGAATTCCGCCTGCATATGGTCCTTCAACCCCGGTTACTTCGCTCTTTGCCGAGCCATGCCCTGCACGAAACACATTCACCAAGCACTTGCGATGCACCGCATTGCCGCGATGCTCCTTGCATTCGTGTTCGTCATCGGCGCGCAGGCGCAGCCCCCTTTCAAGCGCAACACCGCAGAGGAGTACATCACAATGTGGAAGGAGGTCGCGGTGAAGAAGATGAAGGAGCACGGTATACCGTGCAGTATCACTTTGGCGCAGGGATTACTGGAGAGCGGAAATGGCAACAGCGTGTTGGCGCGCGAGAGCAACAACCACTTCGGCATCAAGTGTACCCCCGATTGGAGGGGTGGCCGGGCGTACCACGACGACGACGTCAAGAACGATTGCTTCCGTGCGTACCGCGATGCGGCGGATTGTTTCGAGGACCATTCGCAGTTCCTTAAACGCCAGCGCTACGCGAAGCTCTTCGAGTTGAAGACCACCGACTACAAGGGCTGGGCGCACGGGTTGAAGGATGCGGGCTACGCCACCGATCCGCATTACCCGCGCAAGCTGATCGAACTCATCGAGCGCTACGAATTGTTCAAGTTGGATGAAGGCGTGGACGTCGCCTACAAACCCATCGGCAAGGACACGCCCAAGCCTGCTCCTGAGCGCCGCAGTCGTAGAGGTGCTGTGGGTGGTGATGTGATCCACATCGGAGCGGGACGTGACATCGAGGTCTTCGAGGGCCGGATCAAGTTCGTTCGCGCGAAGTCGGGCGATACCTTCCGCAAGTTGGCCGCCGACCTGGAGATGACGCACGGCATGCTGGCCCGTTGGAACGACATGGACAAGGAGAGTTCGCTCACCGAAGGACAGATCATCTTCATCCAGCCGAAGCGCAGCACGCCGAAGAGCGCGACCATACACACTGTTCAACAAGGAGAGACCTTGTGGAGCATCAGCCAACAGTATGGGATCAAGCTTTCGAAGCTGGCGAAGTACAACGGCATCGACAAGGACGCATCGGTGAAAAGCGGCCAAACGATCGCGCTGAAGAAGGTGCGGCGCTGATCGGTGATCATGCTCAACAGTTCCGCGTGGAGAATTGAACCGCCGTTCGTGCGTTCATGTTCGTGTGAACCCTTGCTTTACGCTGTGCGGATGCGCCTGATACCGACCTTCTTGTTCGCGATCACTTCGTGTGCTGCCATGGCGCAATCCACGTGGCGCGTGGACAGTTTGATGACCACGTGGCCGGTGCGCTTGGCGGTGGCCGATGCGCGCCACGGTTCAACACCGGGTGTGATCCGCGCGGTGGATACGCGCAACCTCCACACGCAATTGCAACATGTCGTCACCGGTTTTCCGGCGTTCGCGGATAGCGGCGTGGTGTGCTACGTGGATCTCTACGGCGAACCGAAGCGCGAGGAGTTCCGCGCGTTGCTCGGTATGGCGCAAGTGTACTTCCCCATGATCGAAGGCGAACTGGTCCGGCAAGGCTTGTCCAAGGACTTCAAGTACCTGCCCATGGCGTTGTCCGCGATGAATACGTTGGCGGGATCATCCAACGGTGAAGCAGGATTGTGGATGTTGAGCTATCCGGTGGCCGTGCGGTACGGACTGAACATCACGGCGGATCGCGACGAGCGCCGTGACACGCGACTTAGTACCATGGCTGCGGTGAGCTACCTGAAGGATCTTCTGGCGCGTTACCACGATCCGGCGTTGGCCGTCATGGCCTTCACCTGTGGACCCGCGAACGTGACCCGCGCACAAGGCCGCACCAGTGGCGCCACGGACTACCGCACGCTCTATCCGCAGTTCACCGAGGGCAGTCGTGATGTCCTGCCGCTGCTCATGGCCTTCATCCATTTGTCGGCGCACGCGAAGGAGCTGGGCATCGCGCCCATTCCCATGTTGCCCGCAGAAGCAGCCGACACCTTGCGGTCGGATCGTGAGTTGCGCTTCTCTGCCGTGTCCAGGACCTTGGGGGTCGAGATGGGAAGGCTACGGGCGCTGAACCCCTTGCTGTGCGGTGATCGTATTCCGCGGCTGGAAGCCTTCGTACTGCCGCGTGGCGGACGAGCGCAATTCGAAGCACTCGCGGATTCCGTGCTGCGGGAACAACAACGTCTTGCGGCGATCCCAGCGATCGTCCCGGCCCAAGCAGCGGTCCGAACGATCAATGGTCGAGAGGCGATCAACTACCGCGTTCGAAGTGGCGACTACCTCGGACATATCGCCATGCGCTTCGGCGTGAAGGTGTCGCAGATCAAGAGCTGGAACCACATGCGCAGCGATCGCATCGATATCGGCGACAAGCTGGTGATCTACGTGACGGCCTCGCAGCGCGACCGGTACGAGCGGCACAAGGCGGGTGGCACGGAAGGAAGCGAGGGACCGACCAACCAGGTACCCATCGTCAAGGAGAACGTTGTGCGCGCGCAGACGCCGCTCTCCGAATTCACTTGGTACACCGTACAGTCCGGTGATTCGCTCTATGGCATCGCGCAACGGTTCCCCGGTGTGGATGCGAAACGGTTGATGGAGGTGAACGGGATCACGGCGGATATCAAACCGGGTCAACGGCTCAAGATCCCGCTTCAGCAATGAGCCCGATCCGTGTGCTGCTCTTCCTTCTGGCGATCCTGCTGGTGCTTGCGTTGGTGGGCCAATTGATCCCGAAGGAGGGTGTGCATGTGGGATCACTGGTCTTCCGGTTGCCGAGTGCCGGCGATATGCTCTTCGCGGAAGAACAAAAGCGTGTGGACATCGGCGACATTCTCGCGCTACCCACCGACGCTGGTGCGGTGATCCCGGACAGTTTGCTCACGGATACGGTCGCGGCGCCGGTGGATACGGCGATCACGCCCTTCGTCTTTGATGCGAGCAGATTGGCGCCGTTGGAGGAGCGGATCAAACTTCACTATCCGGCCGAAGGGAAGAAGGTGCTGTACGAAGTGTTCGCGGCATTGGAGAGCGCGGGTTCAAGCGGAAAGCCCGTACGGATCCTGCACTACGGTGATTCGCAGTTGGAGGGTGATCGCATCACCTCGTACGTGCGCAACAAACTGCAATCCCAGTTCGGCGGGAGTGGCCCCGGTCTGGTGTCGGTGGCCGACATCGTTCCGCACTTCAGCGTGTCCCGCTCGATCAGCGATAACTGGATCCGGTACAGTGTGATGAACAAGAAGCCGAAGGAATTGCATCACGATCGCTACGGTGCGTTGTCCGCCTTCTCGCGCTTCACCACCATTCTTCCGGATACCATTGAACCGGACACCGTGGAGCACACCGCCACCATCACCCTGCGACCCGAGAAGCGCTGTTATGGCAAGGCACAGGTGTGGTCCGAGTGTCGCCTGTTCTACGGTTGGCACCGCACGCCCCTCACCATGACGATGACCGCGGATGGCGTGGAATTGAGCGATGAGGTGATCCCGCCGGGACGACAACTCATGGTGCGTGATTGGCGCTTTCCTTCACCCCCGAAGGAAGTGGTGATCACCATGAAAGGCGCTGACAGCCCCGATGTCTTCGGCGTATCACTCGAAGGGCGCAACGGCGTGGTGATGGACAACATTCCGGCGCGGGGTGCCGCGGGGTATGAGTTCCGGCGCGGCGATCAAGCCTTGTTGTCGCGCATGTACAGCGAGTTGGATGTGAAACTCCTGATCCTGCAATACGGCGGGAATGTCCTTCCCAACTTGAAGAGTTCGGAGGAAGCGGCGCAGTACGGTCGCTTCTTCGGGGCACAGATCGCACGCTTCAAGAAGTTGATCCCCGGCGTGTGCATCATCGTCATCGGCCCAAGTGACATGAGCATCAAGGAGGGCGATGACTACGTGACGCGACCTTACCTGGAGGATGTCCGCGATGCCTTGCGCACGAACGCGCTGGCGCAAGGCGCGGTGTTCTGGGATATGTACGAGGCCATGGGCGGACAGAACAGTATGGTAAGCTGGGTGCAGGCCGATCCACCACTCGCGGCCGAGGACTACACGCATTTCAGTCCACAGGGTGCGCGCAAAGTGGGCGAGCTTTTCTACACCGCGTTGATCGGCGATTTCGCGGAATACCACGCATCGAAACAATGAGGAAGGCAACGCTTGCAGCACTCCTGATCCTGATCGGCCTGCGGACATCCGCGCAGGACAATCCCCTGCGCGCACCGGAACTTCCGTTCATCGGCTCGGCTGCGAACCACATTGTCCTCAAGGGCGATAGCAACTCGTGGGAAGGCTATCAGCGGAAGCTGGATGAACTCGTGTTCGAAGGCAAGGGGCAGATGAACATCGTTCACATCGGCGGCTCGCATGTGCAGGCCGATATGTGGAGTATGGAATTGCGGCATCGTTTGCAGCACATGGTGCCCGGCGTGCGTGCTGGTCGCGGCTTCATCTTCCCGTACAACCTCGCGAAGTCGAACAACCCGTGGTGGTACAACCCCGAGGTCACCGGCCAATGGACGGGCTTGCGCAACGTGGTGCGTGCGGATACCTCCACGCTCGGCATCGCGGGGATCTCGGCCACCACCACCGACACGCTTTCCACCATGAAGATCGGTTTCCGTGGTGATGCGTACCCCGGTTATTCATTCGATCGCGTGCGCGTGCTGCATCGGATGGACAGCAGCTTCGAGGTCACTGCATTCGATCCGGACAGCACCGTGAAGATCCAGCGTCGCGTGGATCTCGCGGGTCGGTATACCGAGTTCATTTTCGGTCGGCAGTTGGATACGTTGCACCTGCGCTTCAAACGGACGGACCCGACCCAGCAGCGTTTCACCCTGAACGGGATCATCCTCGGGAACAGCGATCCGGGTTTCTTCCTGCACGCCACCGGCATCAACGGTGCACGAACGGAAAGTTGGTTGCGCTGTCAGCGCTTCTCCGAGGAACTGGGCTACCTGAACCCGGACCTCGTGATCTTCTCCATCGGTATCAACGATGCGCACGACCCGGATTTCAGTGCATCGCGCTATGAAGCGAACTACCGGGAGCTGATCCGCAGGGTTCGTCTCGCGAACCCCAACGCAGCGATCCTGCTCACCTCGAACACGGACAGTTTCATGAAACGCCGCTATCCCAACGCGAACGCGGAAGCGGTCCGTGATGTCATGTTGCGGCTTTCGGCGAGCGAGGGCGTGGCGTTCTGGGATACGTATGGTGTGATGGGTGGGCAGGGAAGCATCCGGATCTGGGAGAGCAACGGTTTGGCGAAGAGTGATCGCATCCACATGACGCGTGAAGGCTATGCCGTTCTCGGCGACCTGCTCTTTTCGGCGCTGATGGAGAAGTACGGACAACACGTTGCACGTTCCTCCAAGCCATGAGTCGCGCCTTCGCTGATCAATTCACTGGATCGCAACGCACGCGGATGATTTCCGGATGAACGTCCTCCTGAACATCGACTGGGCCGGGCTTTTCAAGTACGATGAGGCCGCGCCGGTCATCTTCACGCGCTTCTTCTTCTGGGGCTTCTTCGCAGTGGTGCTGGCGGTGTACAGCGCGGTATATAAGCACCGTGCGGCACGCAACGCGTGGCTCTTCCTGGCCAGTGCGTTCTTCTACTACAAGACCAGTGGCCTCTTCGTCGGGCTCCTGTTCTTCTCCATCACCATGGACTTCCTCATCGGCCGCGCGAGCGCCGCCACGGATGTTCGTTTGCGCAAACAATTGCTGCTCGCGCTCAGCGTCACGTTGAACCTGCTGGTGCTCGGCTATTTCAAGTACGCGCACTTCCTGGTGGAGAATGTGAACCACCTCTTCGGTACCGCATTCGAACCGGTGAACTACTTCGCGCACTGGGCGAACCAAGCGTGGGATGCACACTTCGTGGAGAACAAGGTGTTGTTGCCCGTGGGCATCAGCTTCTACACCTTCCAGTGCATGAGCTACGCGATCGATGTGTATCGCGGCGATGTGAAGCCCGTGCGCAACCTGCTCGATTTCGGTTTCTATGTGAGCTTCTTCCCGCAGCTCGTTGCCGGTCCGATCGTGCGCGCCGCGGATTTCATTCCGCAGTTGTACAAGGAGACCAAACTGACCCGACCGGAGTTCGGGATCGCCGTGTGCTGGATCCTGAACGGATTGGCGAAGAAGATGATCATCGGTGATTACATCGCCGTGAACTTCATCGACCGTGTCTTCTCCGATCCATTGCGCTTCACCGGCTTCGAGAACCTGATGGCGCTCTACGGATACTCGATCCAGGTGTACGCCGACTTCAGCGGCTATACCGACATCGCCATCGGCGTGGCCTTGCTCATGGGCTTCCACCTGAACCAGAACTTCAACAGCCCTTACAAAGCGCGCAACGTGGGCGAATTCTGGAAGCGTTGGCACATGAGTTTGAGCAGTTGGCTGCGCGATTACCTGTACATCCCGATGGGCGGCAATCGTGGTGGTTCGGTGTTCTCGTGGATCATGCTCGGGATCATCGGCGTGGCCTTCATGCTCCTCACTGGATGGTGGTGGTTGCCGGTGGTCTACTTGTCCATGATCTCTCTCATCGTGGTCATCATCCGCTTCTCTCCGGCCATGCGCAACGTGGTGACTACGAACTCCAACCTGATGATCACCATGCTGATCGGCGGATTGTGGCACGGCGCCAGTTGGATGTTCGTGATCTGGGGCGGGCTCAATGGCCTGGGCCTGGTGGTGTACAAATTCTGGAAACGGATCAGTCCGTGGGAGCACAGCAAGGGTTGGGTGGCGCACGCGTGGGTGGTCTTCTTCACCTTCTCCTTCATCACGTTCACGCGCAACTGGTTCCGCAGTCCGGACCTCGCCACCGCGAACCATGTCCTGCACCAGATCGCCCACGATTTCAAGCCCGGTCTGATCGGCGATGTGCTCTGGGGATTCCGCAGCGTCTTCATCGTCATGGCCATCGGACTCATGGTCCACTGGCTGCCGGAACACTTCAAGCAACGCTATCGCGAAGGATTCGCCGCGTTGCCGTTGTGGGCCATGGTCATTGCTAGCGCGGGTGTGATCTTCCTGATCTACCAGACCGTAACGGCCGATATGGTGCCCTTCATCTACTTCCAGTTCTAGCGAAGCAGGAAGCTCCGGGGTCGAATATCTTGGCCGTGCATTCCGCATGACCACGGCCACCCGGACCTCCGCCCAAGAGACCCTGTTCTCCCAATGGGTGCGTGAGCATACGGGTGATCTGCAACGCTTCGCGCGCAATCGGGTAAAGGATCCGGACACGGCCGATGACCTCGTTCAGACCGCCTTTGTGAGTGCTTGGAAGACCATGGATCGCTTCGAGGGGAACAGTTCACCACGCACGTGGCTCTTCGCGATCCTGAAGCACAAATTGGCGGATCACTATCGCAAGGCCTATCGCGAAGGGATCAAGGTGTCAGGGATGGAAGCGGTAGGCGACGACCCGTCCGGAACGCTTTTCGTGCCGAGCGGGCATTGGCATACGGATCACCGACCACAACTCGTACAGGACGTATTCCAGGAAGAGGACCTGAATGAGAAACTGGATCGCGCGTTGCGCAAGTGCATGGATGCCCTTCCCGAACGGATGCGAAGCGTGATCGAGATGAAGTACCTCCTAAGCAAGGACAGCGCGGCCATTCGCGAGGCATTGGAACTCAGCGAAACGAACATGTGGCAGCAGGTCCATCGCGCCAAATTGAAGTTGCGCGCGTGCATCGAGGAACGACTCACCAAGCCTCAACCCTGAACACATGGGATTGATCGATACGATGATGATCAGTTGTCGCAAGGCCTCTGAATTGACCGAGCGCAAGGAACTGGTACCCTTGAATGCCGTGGAACGTGCTGGCCTCTGGTTCCACCTTCGGATCTGCGATGGATGCAAGGCCTACGTGAAGCAGAGCGCGGCCTTGGATCGGTGGTTGGATGAGCGCAGGGACGGCAACGCGGTGGTGGATTCCGGCGCGTTGGAGGATCGGATCCTGAACGAGACGGGTACGCAAGGCTAGGGTGGATCACTGCGAATACGCGGATCACGCGGCCTGGATCGCCGCTTCCGGTTCGCGGCTGTACTTCACATCGAACAGGACGATCATCGCCGTGAAGGCCCAGAAGGGAACGGAGGCCTTGTCCGTATCAAGAAAATTGTTGAGCCCGCCGTGGAGGTAATAAGTGACCAGTCCGAGGAAAGCCGCGGACATCACGCGTCGATCCGTGCCGGGCGGCATCCGTTTGTAGAGGCGCACCGCCCGCGCAGTGGTGACAACGACCAGCGCGACCATCAATAACATGCCCAACAAACCCTGTTCAGAGAGGGGGCCGAGGTATTCGCTATGTGCGTTGCCTTGCACCCCGAAGTTGGTACTGATGATCGTGCGGTCCTCGCTCGCTTGAAATGGTGCGTACTGGAACATGTACGTGCCGGGGCCCCATCCGAAGATCGGGCGCTCCTGGAACATGCGCAAGGCGGAGTGCCAGCGATTGATCCGCTCCAGATTACTCGCGTCACTGGAGATGTTCGAGATCGATTGCACGTGTTGTCCAAGGTCGTCGGACGATTCCTCGCGGTTACGCTCCAGATAGATCGTGATCTGGTCCGCATTCACCCAATACACCACCCCACTGACCGCCAGCAATGAGGCCAGCACCCACACAGGGATGCGCAAACGCATGAAGAGGAAAACAGCCAGCGGGCCCATCAAACTCAACCACGCCGCGCGCGTGTATGAGAAGATCAGGCCGGCCACCAGAACGAGAAGCGTGAAGAACATCACCCCGCGAGAAGTCCTGCTGATCTCCGGAAGCCCGACAAGGGTGATCGCGAATGGCACCATGAAGGCGATCACGGCGCCGTAGCTCGTATGGTCCTTGAAAAAAGGCCACATCACCCAGTGTGCCGGATCTTGTGCGAAACCGAACTGGGCGTGATGGATCAACGTGTAACCGATCGCTACGACCAGGCCGGCGAGGAAGGCACGAACGAAACGCAGCATATTGGGCGTTTCCGCGAAGAAGCGCGTGCCCATGAAGTAGAGCACGCAGACGAACCAGGCACGCGCCGTGAAATACTTGAACGAGACCATGGGCATGCTGCTCGGTACGATACACACGGCCATCCAACCCAATTGCAGCAGGATGATGGTGGTGATGGGATGCCGCAGGATCGCGTGATCGATCACACCTTTCTGGATCGAGATCTTCAGCAGGAACAGGAACATGAGCCCGACCAGGATCGGTTCGGTGGGCAGTGCGACACCGATCCCACCAAGGGAGAGTTCCTCCAGGTTGATGGACAGCGGTGTGGCGAATGCGATGAAGAGCAGGAGCCGCTGCGGCGTAGCGACCATCGCCCAGATCACCAATAGCACCGCTGGGAGTACGCTGAACCAATAGAAGTCCGCAGCCATGAGCGCCGCGTTCAGCAACGTGAAGACCACGCAGGCCGCTGCGATCCAGTGGGCCTTCAGCGCGCGCAGCATCCTTAGGCGTTTTGGTCGCGCCAGATCACCAGCACGAAACAGAGGAAGAGCGCGGACAGGGTGCTGGTGCTCACGATCAACCACCGGACGGGATACACCTTCTTGTCGCTCACTTCCGGATAGACCACCGTGTTGGTGTACGTGAGTTCCTTGGTCACGTCGTTCACGACCTGTTCGTAGTCGGTGAGCAGGCGATCGTAGTTGGTGCGGAAGAGATTGCTCAGTTCCATGAGTTCGCGGAACTCGCCTCCCTTCTCCTCCAGTTCCTTGATCATGCCCCGCACGGCATCGCGCTGCGATTGGGATGCATTCGTGGAGAGCATTTTCACGTAGCCCTTGGTCAATTCCTTTACTTGGCTCTCGTAGGCCAGTAGCCCGGCGTCGCGGCGTAACACGTTCAAGCGCGTTTCCACGCTATCCATCTTGTAGCGGGCATGCCCAAGGGATCGTTCGGCGATCTCCAGCACTTCGTAGGATTTCTCCCGCTGAAGGCGACGCGCCAACAGGTTCACCTGCTCCAGCATGCGCTGCACCATGTCGCGCGCCACGCGTGGATGTTCGTCCACTACTTCGATCTGCACGCTTTCATACCGCGTCTTCGTGATCTCCACGCGGTCGTTGAATTCGTTGTACAGCGCGAAGTAGCCGCCGTTGCCCGTCGTGTCGATCTCATACGCCTTGGCCAGGTCGAACTCCTTGATCAAGCTGTCCCGGATGCTGTTGCTCTCCAGGAGTTGGAGCAACTGGTCGGTGCGTGTTTCTACGCTGTAGCTGTTCAGGTTCACCGGGTACACCGTGGCCGTGCTCTTGTAGCGAGGCTTGATGAAGGTGGGGCCGCTGAGGATGCCGGACACGAGAATGGCGACCGCACCGACGGCGACGAAAAGACGCCAGCGTTGCCTTGCGACAGTGACGAACGTATTGAAGGTGATCTCAGCGGCCATGATTGTTCCGGATCTTGTTGACGTTCTCCTGCACCACGATCAGTAACAGGGCGAGCAGGAAGGAGGAGATGCAGCTGATCGCGACGACCAGCCAGCGAATGGGGTATGCCTTCTTGTCCGGCACCTGGGCTTTGTTCACCACGAACTTGTGCGGCAAGTCGCTTTCCAGATCCGCCTGCGCTTGTTCGAGCTTCATGCGCAGCACGCTCAAGCGTTTGGTCTCGTTGAACAGCCTGTCCTGTAGCGTGACGTAGGCACCGCCGTATTTCGCCAACACCTTGAACCTCTCCTCGAATTCCTTCACCGCACGCTGGTCGCCTTTCAGGATCGCCGCACCCATGTATTCGTTGTACCGTTCGGTCTGCGTGTGGTAGTCCTGCACGCCGAGTTCCCGCAGCACCCGCATGCTGTCCTGCCATTGCTCGATCTCCGCCTCCAGCTGGTTCACCTTCGATTCCACCAGCCACAATCCTTTCTCGGCGCGCTCGTTCGCCATGGCCTTCCACACGCTATCCACTTGGTCGGCGATGAAATTCGCGATCTGCGCAGCCCGCTCCGGTTTCGCATCCAGCACCTCCACGCGCACACTGCTGAACTTGGTGTACTCGAAGGTGATGTGCTTCTCATAGGCTTCTCGCAGGTCGCTGTTCCGATGCGTATCATCCGCCGGGATATCGTACACCGCGAAGAGGTCGAAGTTCTCCGCAACGCGCTCCCGGATGCGATCGGAGTGCAGCACTTGCAGGAGTTGTTCACTGTCCTCCTCATCGCCCAGTGCAAGGATGTCGTCGCGACCGGTGCTTTGTTCGTTCAACAATGCCTTCGATGCCGAGTTGGTGATCGCGGGAAACATGATCACTTCGCTGCGGTAGAGCGGGGTGATGAGGAAAGCCGCGGCCACACCTGCGAACATCCCGAGCAAGGTGATGCCGATGATCAGCTTGCGGCGTTTCCAGAGGAAGAGGATGAGGTCGAAGGAGGCGGGGTCGGCCGCTACGGGTGTGCGGCTGTTCGGGCGGGTCTCCGGCATGTGGGCCTATCGGTAAAAGGGCCGCTAATGTAGGGTGGTGCCTGCGAAGGCCGGAGGGTCAGGCCATGGCCTTGCGCAGTTCACGCGGACTGAGCAAGCCCACTACGGCGGCAAGGGCCAAGGCCGAAACGCCGAAGACCAGCGCAAACATCGGGAGCGTGAGGTGGGCCGATCCCAAGAGCGCATTGACGCCGACGAGCGCGCCGGTGAACAATGCGCCACGCACCAAGGCCCCGATCGCACCGGTCACCTTGTGCAAGCGGATGGCCAGGACCAATTGTGCTACGGCGGTGAGGACTTGGGTGATCAATCCGGCCCAGGCGGCACCTTCCGCCTGCATGCGCGGGATCAGGAATGCGTTCAAGCACACACACAGGATCGCGCCGCTCGCGGCGGTCCAGTTCAGTGCGCGCAGATCACCACCTGCGGTGAGCAGGGTGCCGAAGATGTATGTGGTGCATACCCCCGCGAAGCTCCAGATCAGCAGGGCGAACACCGGTGCCGATCGATCCACATGCTCCGAATAGATGAGGCCCAACACTTCGCTGGAATGGAGACTCCCGAAAACCGCCACGGCCAAGGATCCCGCGAGGACCATCTTGAACGATAGCCCCACCAATGGTGACACATCGCTTCGCTCCTTCAGCATCCGACTGAACATGGGCAGCAAAAGGCCCGCGACGAGGAAGCCGAGCATGTTCAATGCCTCGAAGAAACGGAAGCCCTGGTAATAGATCCCCGCTTGCTCCGCGCCGTCGGGCAGCATGCGTTCCAGCATCAGCGTATCGATGCGGTAGTAGAAGGTCATCAGCAGGATCAGCAGAGCGAAGGGAAAGCTGCGCTTCATCACCACCCAACTGAACGCCGGTTTCCACCTCACCACCACACGTCCGCTCAATCGCAGCACCATGCCCAACGCGATCAATGCCGTGGTCGCATACGCCGCGGTCTGCGCCTTTACGAACCACATGATCTCGAACGGCTGATCCGTGGCCTTGCCCCAAAGCAGCCAACCCACGATGCCGATCAACAGAACGCGATCGAGCACGCTGAGCAAACTGTCCTGTCGGTAGCGTTGTGCACCGGCGATGTTGCTGCGCAGGTAGAGGATGCTGGCCACAATGGCCTGGTTCAACACCAACCAGCCGAGCATCCCCAGATCCGCACCACTGAAACCCAGTGCGATCCCGCTACCCACGGTGAGCAGCGCATAAGCGAGCATGAGTCCACCGCGCATCGCCGCCATCCCTCCGAGGTACTTGGCCATCAGTGGTGTGTGCTGCGCGATGTGCCGCGTATTGTAGTTCGTTAGCCCGAGGTCCAGCACGATGTTCAGCAGGAAGCTCAGACTCAATAGTGCCGCGTAGCCACCGTACACTTCAGCGCCCACAGCCTTCTGCACCCCGGCGTCAATGCCCAGAATGTAGAAGGGCTTCACCAGCAGGTTCAGCACCAGCACAAGGGCCAGATTGGTGAGGAAGGTGCGTTGCATTCGCGGCGTGAAGATGCGGAGACGCCGGTTGAGCACGTTGATGCCCACATTTGCACCCCATGCGCATTGCCGTCAACACCCGCCTTCTCCTTCCGAACAAGTTGGAGGGCATCGGGTGGTTCACGCACGAAACGCTATCGCGGATCGTGAGGGCGCACCCGGAGCACGAGTTCTTCTTCCTCTTCGATCGGGCATTCGATCCGCGGTTCGTGTACGCACCCAATGTGTACCCGGTGGTGATGTTCCCGCCCACGCGGCACCCCTTGTTGTATCGTCTGTGGTTCGATTGGCTCCTACCACGCAAACTGAAAGCGCTGAAGGCCGATGCCTTCATCAGCCCGGATGGTTTCCTCGCGTTGCATAGTGCCGTCCCGACCTTGGCGGTGATGCACGATCTGAACTTCGAGCACTACCCGGAGGATCTTCCGAAGAAGTACAGCAACTACTACCGCTCCTACTTCCCGCGCTTTGCGCGACATGCTACGCGATTGGCTACGGTGAGCGAGTTCAGTCGTCGCGACATCGCTGCGCACTACGAAGTGGATCCGACGCATATCGATGTGGTGTACAACGGCGTCAGCGCGGTGTACGCACCGTTGGAGGAAGTGGAGCGGCGCGCAGCGCGTGATCGCTTCGCCGATGGTGCGCCGTACATCATCTGTGTGGGGTCGCTTCATCCCCGCAAGAACATCGCGCGGCTCCTTCTCGCGTTCGATCAGTTGATCACGAACCACCCGAGCGAGTTGCGCTTATTGATCGTGGGGGAACGCTTCTGGTGGGACGAACGCATGCAACAGGCATGGGATCAATTGAAACATCCCGACCGCGTGATCTTCACCGGCCGCTTGGGGCAGGACCAATTGCGCTTGGCCATGGGTGGTGCCGAGGTCTTGGCCTTCACCAGTTATTTCGAAGGCTTCGGGATCCCGGTGGCCGAAGCCATGCGGTGCGGTGTACCGGTGGTGGCTGCGGAAGCCACCTGTCTGCCGGAGATCGCGGGCGATGCGGCACACTATTGCGATCCCTTCAGTGTGGCGGATATCAGCCGGGCCTTGCACGAGGTCTGTTCCGATCCCGCGCTCGCCGATCAATTGCGGAAGGCCGGGTTGAAACGATCGGTACGCTACGACTGGGATGCTTCCGCAACCGCATTGTGGGCCTCCTTCGAGCGGATGTGTACCGATGCGGGTCTTGACCTGAACACCTGATCCTTCGCCATGGCACTGGCCGCATACCATCTGAAGAACTTCATCGAAGCGGGATGCGATGAGGCCGGCCGTGGATGCCTTGCCGGTCCGGTGGTCGCTGCCGCGGTGATCCTTCCTGCACGGGTTCGTTTGCCCGGCCTTGATGACAGCAAGCAACTGAACGAAGCGCGTCGCGATGCCCTTCGGCCATTGATCGAAGCGCGCGCGATCGCATGGGCCGTGGCGATCGTGGATCCACTGGAGATCGATGCGATCAACATCCTCAATGCGTCGTTCGCGGCGATGCATCGTGCGGTGGATGCGCTCCGCATTCGACCGGAGCACCTGCTGATCGATGGGAACCGCTTCAATGTGTACGCCGGGATCCCTCACAGTTGTCACATCCGTGGTGATGGCCGTTTCCGATCCATCGCGGCGGCGAGCATTCTCGCCAAGACGCACCGCGATGAACTCATGCAGCATTTGCACTGCGAGTTCCCCGTATACGGCTGGGCGGTGAACAAAGGCTATCCCACATTGGATCATCGCTCGGCGATCCAACAGCACGGGCCGTGCATCCATCACCGCAAGAGCTTCCGCTTGTTGAAGGAGCCTGTCGCAGTGAGCTGATCACCTGTCCACAGCCTAGTGTGCGCAAGGGCGTGCCCTTACCGGCCCGCAGGCCATGGGCCGCGACCACCTTTGCGCTGTACGATGCGTCGCGTATTCCTTGTCATCCTTCTCATTGCCGTGGGCGGGGCCGCCGTATGGACCGTCCTGCGTTGGGATCCGGTGCATACCGGGAACGCCGATCCGTGGGCCGCGATCCCCGATCAAGCGGCGGTGATCTTCGAGATCCCCGATCCCTATCGCACATGGGATCGCTTCACGCACAGTTCGTTGTTGTGGCACTCCTGGGAAACGGAGCAGGGTGCAGCGGCGCTTGGTGTTGCGATGTCCATGGTGGCCGAGCGGATCGGATCCGATCCAGCCTTCCGCGAAGCGCTCGGCACTGATCCCGTGCTGATCGCGCTCCTGCGCACCGGCGCTGGCTGTGCCGATGCGTTGTTGGTGGGGACCATCCGCGTCAAGGATGCCGGTGCGATCGCAGGTCTGTTCAAACTCGCCCCGTCAGACCTCGATGCGCTGAAGAACGGTGATGCGATCCGCGTGCGGTTCGTGGAAGGATCGCCGACAGTGGTCCTGGCGATCCGCGATGGCTTGTGGATGGTATCGTCCAGCGCTGAACTCGTGGAGGAGGCGCGGATCCAAATGGAACGGGGTACGCCACTCGTTGCGGATCCCGGGTTCGCCAAGGCGCGCGCGACCATGGGCGGTGGTACCGACGGACATGTGCTTGTTCACGCGGCGCGCGCCAAAGGCTTGTTGAACGGATGGTGGACACCGGAACGGTTGGATCGCTTGAACGTACCCGAGGGCTGGACCGCACTCGACCTGCGCATCCAGCCCGACGCGATCCTGCTGAGCGGGTTGATGATCACCGACGGTACGCATCGACTTTCGCGTACGATCATCGCGCAAGGGAACGGTCCATGGAATGTGGCGCGTGTGCTGCCGAACAGTGTTTCGCAATGGAGCATGTGGAACGTGCGTGATGCAGGTGACCGACTGAGCAGCGCAGAAGTGAAGGAGGAGGCGTTGTTCCCATGGGTACATGGAGCTGCGGGAACAGCGTCGGCATTCGCCGCGGACGGTTCCATCAAGCGTTGGCTGGTCATGGAGACAGAGGATCCCGACGCGGCAATGGATGATCTGAACGCGCGCAGTGGCCCGGATACCTTGTCCTACCGTGGAACGCGCTTGTCGCGGTGGAAGGAACCCGTCTTCTGGCAAACGCTCATGGGCGAACGTTGCGCGCTTCCCGAGCAGCCCTGGTGGGTCCTGTTGGGGCACACCGTATTGATGAGCGATGATGTGAACGCGTTGACCGCGAGCATCGATGTGTGGAATGACGGAAGCAGTTTGGCCGAGGACAAGCGGACCATGGAATGGTTCCAACGCCAAGCCACGGAGACGGCGTACACCTGGTGGGTCGATCCCATTCGCGCACAAGGCTGGTTCACCGAGGGCATGCGACCCGCTGCCGACAGTGCGTTCCGTGCGAGCAATGCGTTGTGGGCCAAGCACGGCGGCTTGTGCATGCAGCTTTCCGCGACAGGAAGCGGGATCGTCCATGTCGGGATCGCGTTGTTACATGCCTCCGGCGAACAACCGGAAGGGAACGATCTGTGGCACGCAGAGGTGGGTGCGCCCATCCTTCGCCGTCCGGACATCCTCCTGAACCATACGAACGGTACACGGGAAGTGCTGGTCCAGGACACCACACATCGCATTCATGTGATCGCCTCCACGGGGAAAGTGCTTTGGTCACGCGCGTTGGACGGCCCCATCATGGGTGCCGTACATCAAGTGGACAAATTCAAGAACGGCAAGTTGCAGGTGCTGTTCAATACGGCCACCACCTGCTACTTCATGGATCGGAACGGGAAGGACATGGGTGGCTTCCCCTTGCGGTTGAAGTCAGCGGCCTCCGCGCCGATCGCGGTCGTGGATTACGACGACACCAAGGACTACCGCGTACTCGTTCCCACGAAGGACGGTCACGTATTGAACTTCAGTCTCGATGGCGCATACGTGGATGGATGGCAGGCACCAACGCTCGCCGCGCCGGGTTCCGAAGCCGTCCATCATCTCCGCATCCGCAACAAGGACTACATCCTCGTGATCGATGGGAACGGAGAAATGAAATTGCTCGATCGCAAGGGCGCGGAACGCGAGCATGTCGATCCCACCTTGGAAAGGTTGAAGGACGTGCAAGCCGTGATCCCCGGCGCCGAATTGCGCTCAACCCGCATTCAATGGCTCGATCAGGATCTTGTGCTCCACGAGACCACGGTCGGAGGAAGTGAGTTGCGCACGGTGCCCGGTGGCAACGGTCGCCTGCGGTTCATCGACCTGGACAGCGAGCGCGAACAGGCCGTGGCGAAGGTGGTGGGCGATTCATTGATCCTCCTGAAGGACGGCAAGGTGCTCTTCCAACGGTCCCATGGAACACCTCTTGATCCAACGGCAATGTCCTTCAAGCTCGAAGGCATCGGCTGGTTGATTGGCGTCTGCGCACCCACCAGTGGCAAGGCGTGGTTGCTCGATGTCGGCGGACTTCCACTGCCGGGCATGCCGGTGGAAGGGAACACGCTCTTCAGCGTCGCGGACCTCAACCTGGACGGCGAGCCCGATCTCGTGATCGGGAATGGGAGCGGGGTCACCGCGTATCGCATCAAGCAACGGTAGTTCATCATCGGTGTTGACCACACGAGCGCTCAACCTAGCTTTGGCCCGGCCGCCGGGAGTTCGTGGATCCATCCTCGGCGCGTCCAGCGCGAGCATTCGCGCCAAGGCCCCATGAAAAGAACACTTCTCCGCACGGTGCTGCGCAAGGAAGTGGTGGGCTTGGCCCGGCTCGCCATCATCCTGCTCACGGTCTTCCTCTTGCTGGTGGAATTCGGTTACCACGCCGATGCCGCCACGGATGAATTGTTGGAACAATTGAGCTTCGGCCTCGTGGTCGCAGCGGCCTTCGTAACACTCGGTAGCCTGCTGCGCACCGGCCTGCGCGGTGAGCATATCCGAAAAGCCGAAGTGGCATGGTTCATCCTCGCCTTGATCCTCATCATCGCCATTCTCCTCGCTCCATCCATCGGACAGAAGATCGGTCCGGCCCCCTTGCTCGTCTTCCTGCTCCTGTTCTCCTTCATCGAACTCTCCCGCTTGGAGATCGGCCGCAACAGCAGGCTCTTCAATCCGGCCCTGCTCTTCGTCGCGAGTTTCATCGTCCTCATCACGGTCGGTGCGGCGCTCTTCATGTTGCCCAACTCCTGCACGCGCCCCTTGGGCATGGTCGATGCCATTTTCACATCGGCGTCCGCGGTGTGCGTCACCGGCCTGTCCACCATAGACATCGGCAAGGACCTCACCTTCGCTGGCCAGATCATCCTCCTCGTGTTGATCCAGATCGGTGGCCTCGGCGTCATGACCTTCACCAGCTTCTTCGCATTCTTCTTCAAAGGCCGCACTTCCTTGGAAGAGCAACTGCGCATCCGCGATATCGCCAGCACCACCCTCAGCGGCGTGCGCGGCTTCATCGTCAAGGTCATCGCCTTCACGCTCGTCGTTGAGCTCATCGGGGCCATTTTCGTGTTCTACTGTTTGCCAACGAACATCTTCGCCACCTTCGAGGACAAGGTCTGGTTCGCCATCTTCCATACCGTATCGGCCTTCAACAATGCCGGTTTCAGCACCAATTCCTTGGGGCTGTATGATCCGGTCCTGCGCTTCAATTACCCCTTGATGTGGGTGCTCGCACTGCTGTTGATCTTCGGCGGGCTGGGATTCGGCATCATCTTCAACTTCGGTCGTTACGCGCGCTTGTGGGTGGTGCAACGCGTGATCAGGATCTTCACCGGCAAACCCTGCCAGCGCTTCCCACGCACGGTGAACCTGAGCACGCGCCTTGTCCTCATCACCACCTCGCTCCTGCTGTTGTCCGGTACCGTGGCCGTGCTGGTATTCGAATGGAACGGCGCACTGGCCGAACATCACACCTGGTTCGGCCGGTTGTCGGCCGCGTTCTTCACAGGTGCCACCCCGCGCACCGCCGGCTTCAACGTCGTGGATTACAGCACACTCACCCTGCCCACCCTCATGACCACCATCTTCCTCATGTATGTCGGCGCATCACCCGGCAGCACCGGCGGCGGCATCAAGACCACCACCTTCGGCATCGCCACCCTCAACATCTTCGCCACCGCACGCGGCCGCCGACGCATCGAATTCCTCGGCCGCGAGGTCAGCAACCTCAGCATCCGCAGGGCATTCACCACCATGGTGCTTTCCCTGGTCTTCCTCGGCCTCTCCATCAGCGTCGTCGCCTCCCTCGAAAGCGATCTCGGTCTCATGCCCGTCGCCTTCGAATGCTTCAGCGCATTCAGCACCGTCGGCCTCAGCATGGGCATCACACCGGAGTTCGGCTCAACCGCCAAACTCGCCCTCGTCGTCGTCATGTTCGTCGGTCGCGTCAGCGCGCTCACCCTGCTCGTCGGCGTCCTTCGCCAAGTACAGGTCACCAAGTATCGCTATCCCAAGGAGGACATCCTCATCAATTGAACCACCATGAAGATCGCAGTGTTCGGCCTCGGCAACTTCGGAAAACACCTCGCCATCAAACTCACCGGCATGGGCCATGAGGTCATCGCCATAGATCACAACATGGCCACCGTCGAAGGGATCAAGAGCGAGGTCAGCTACGCCGTCTGCCTGGAAAGCCACGACCCCCAGGCCATGAGCACCCTGCCACTCGCCGAACTCGACGCCGCCGTCGTCGCCATCGGAGAGGACCAGGGCGCCAACATCATGACCACCGCCCTCCTCGTCAACCTCAAGGTCAAGCGCGTCATCAGCCGCGCCATCAACCCCCTCCACGAAATGGTCCTCAACTCCATGGGCGTTACCGATATCGTACACCCCGAGGAGAAAGCCGCCGAAGGACTCGCACGCAAACTCAACCTCCGCCGCCTCGTGGATCAATTCGAACTCCCCGGCGGCTTCGTCATCGCCGAGGTCGTCGTCCCGGACAAATTCGTCGGCAAGGTCCTCAACCAGAACCCCGAACTCCGCGAACGCCAACTCGGCCTCGTCACCGTCCTCCGCAAGGAAAGCGAAAAGTCCTTCCTCGGCCGCCGCTCCATCAAACTCGGCGCACTCGGCGTCCTCGATCCCGAATTCATTCCCGAAAAAGGCGACATCCTCGTCCTCTTCGGTACCAAGGATGAAGTCGCCCACTTCACCGGCGAACGACAGTACTAGGCCATGCGATCGTCAGAGCCTGACTCGTCCTGATCCGGGTTTACGCAAAAGCGAACCTCATGAAGGACGGAACGGACAAGGAAAAAGAACGGCAACTGGAGGATGAACAGCTCAAGAGCGAAGCCTATTCCAAGTGATCGACCTGGCGGAGAGCGAGCACCGGATCGCGATCCAAAAAAGGCCAATGCCGTGAGATGAAGGACAGCTATCCGCACATCAGCTGGTGCGGCTCTGTCGACATTTGGTGTTACATGACAAGCCTTCTATCAGCACTTTGGACGACCCAGCCTGTTGCATGGAACAGAACTGGTGCTGGGCGCGTCAGGAGATCCGCCGGACCATGCGGTACGCGAAGTTGATGGACAGCTCCAGCCTTCCGAGCCACATAGGGGCGCGACGCGCTCTTCGATGTTCGCCGATCCGGTCTGTGGTACGACGGCTCCGCAAGACATCCACACCACGCTCGTCGCACTGGTTACGGTGGCCCAACCCGTCGGACAGAAGTCACCGGACCTGGGCAGCTCTGGGTAAGTATCACCTACTTCAAGACCGGGAAGGAAGGCTACACTTCATGATTTCGCGTGCGCCCGCATCAGGCCACCACTGGCCACGCCAAGCAGCCAGACTGGAGCCTTGCGCAGCCCCAGGCGGTCACCGTTCAAGGGTGATCTCACAGCTATGGCGTGCAGTACTGTTCGCAAGCGTACGTGGATGTGCTGCAAGCCAATGGCATCGGCATAAGCATGACAGAAGGGCGATCCTGGAGAACGCCGTGGCCGAACGCATCAACGGGATCATCAAACAGGAATACCTCGATACATGGTGCATCGATCGTTGCACAAGCGCGTCCGCTCTGGAACGTGCCGTGTTCCTCTAACCCGAGGCCGCCAACAGCATCAGCAATCCACTGACCAAGCGCTCCGGTACCATGAAGACTCAAACGGCTTTGAAGAACTACCCCAAGGAACCTGTCAACGCAGTTCAGGACGTTCTCTCAACTGTAAACCTATCTTCGGACATCAACCAAAACCTGTAAACCTTTTTCAGGACGGGTCAGCCCTTCGCGCCTAGCGCATTCCCCCCTCGCCTTGGGAGAGGGGCCGGGGGTGAGGGCGATATCCTCGTCCTCTTCGGTACCAAGGACGAAGTCGCCCACTTCACCGGCGAACGACAGTACTAGGCCATGCGCTCCCCCGCTCAAGGCTTGCTGTTCGCCAGCACCCCAAGTGCCACAGCAACCGCGCACCCACGTTCGCATCCCACTCATCGCCGCCCGGTGCCACCTCCACCAGGTCGAAACCGATGATCGTCCGCTGCTTCGCAACCTGCGAGAGCAGGTAAGTGGCCTCCTCGTACTGCAAACCCCCCGGCACCGGGGTCCCGGTGTGCGGGCACAGCGTCGGGTCCAACCCATCAATGTCGAAACTGATGTGGACCTTCTGCGGCAGCGCCGCAATGATCGCCGCGCATTGCTCCTTCCACGGCATCCCCTCGTACTGCAGCGCCCGCAGGTCCGCGCTGCGCACCACACGCATCCGGTCACGGAGCTTCGTGAACACGGCATTCTCCTGTTCGCAGAAGTCACGGATGCCCACGCTCACGATCCGCTCCACCTGCCGCACCGAAAGCGCATTGTACAGAATGCTCGCGTGGCTGAAGTCGAAACCCTCGTAAGCGATCCGCAGATCCATGTGCGCATCGATGTGCAGGATCCCGAACTTCCGGTGTGCGCGTCCTTGTGCGCGCAGAAAGCCCAGCGGCGTGCTGTGGTCGCCGCCCACCAGGCCCACCAACTTCCCGCGATCCATCCAGTACTGGCAGCGCTTCCGCACCCACGCGTTCATCACCGCACATTCCGCGTTGATCAGTTCGCGCGCCGCCAACGCCTTGCCGTGCTTCTTCTCCGGAAGTCCCCCCACAAGGTCGTCCATCACCAGGCGGGCGCGCTTCTTCAGCTCATCGCTCTGCTCCAACAACGCCTCCGGGATCGCATCCATCGCAACGCCGCGCTTCCACAGGTCCGGGAACTCCGGGTGGAAGAGGTCCACCTGGAAACTCGCAGCGCGGATGGCCGCAGGGCCGCGTGACGTGCCACCACCATAGCTCGTGGTCACCTCCCACGGAACGGGCACCAACACGATGTCCGCCTCTTCGCAGGTGAAGGGCAGGCCGTAGATCTGGGCAGCCGGATCGCCCGGGGTGTTCGGGTCGAACGTCTTGATCTTGCTCGCTTTGCTCATGGCGCTAAGGTAGAAGGCGGACATGCGGAAGGTGCGCCATCTTCACGCGATTACCTTCGGCACCGATCGATCCCCATGCGACACCTTTCCTTGGCCATTGCCCTCCTCGTAGGCACCGCGTTGTCCGCCCAGAACGCCTTCCTCAACAACAGCTTCTTCCCACGGTATTGGAAAGCGAACACCGACTTCCTCATCGCGGCCCGCGTGCGCAACAGCAACGCCACGCCGCTCATTTCCTTCCACGTGGATTGGCGCTGGAACAACGGACCGGTACAGATCGGCAACTGGCAATCCACCACCGGCATCACCGGTAACCAGTACTGGCCCTACGAACACCAGATCCCCTTCAACCAACCAGCAAGTGCGGGGGTCTTGAAGGTGTGGGTCGTGGGTTCAGGGGATACCGATCCCAGCAACGACACCCTGCGCTTCACCGTGGATGTGATCGGCAACTGGGTGGCCAAGAGCGTCCTCATCGAACAGTACACCGGCACCTGGTGCCAGTTCTGTCCGGCCGCGAACGCCGCCACGAACGGACTCGATGTGGATCCGCTGATCGTGGTCGCGAAGCACCACAACATGGATGAGTTCACCAACCAGAACAGCACGGACTATTGGGCGTGGTTCAACGCGAACTACTCGCCGGCCGGCGTGATGGAGCAGGAGGAGTTCGGCACCTTGCCCGATGATGCCGCATACGACCAATGGGGCGCGCGAGCCGAACAGCGCAAACTGGGCGTTTCACCCGCGAGCATTTCTGTTTCTGCCGCATTCAATGAATGGACACGCCTCCTTACCGTGGATGTGAACACCACCATGACAGCGGTCGTCAACGGCACCTTCATCGTGAACGCGTACATCCTGGAGGACAACCTGCCGGGTCCACAGACCAACGCACCGGCGGGCTACATCCACCACCAAGTGGTGCGCGAAGTGCTCGGCGGGCCGGATGGCACTGCGGGTGTCATCCCCGCGACCACGGTTGCCAATGGATCCTACGATCATCAGTACACCTTCACCGTTCCCGAACAATGGAACCATAACAACCTCCGCGTGATCGCCATGGTCACCGAAGTGCGCACCGGCACTTTATGGACCGTGAATGTGGCCGAGGCCGAAGTGGTGGCAGTGGGAGTGGAGGAGAGCGCTTCCGCAGAACCCATCGGGCTCTACCCGAACCCATCCGATGGTCCGCTGTGGATCCACATACCGGCCAACGTTCCATCGCACATCCGCGTGTTCTCCAGTGATGGTCGTTGTGTGATCGATCACACCTTTCCAGCGAATGGAGGAACGATCCGCTTGGATGCCTTCGCGGATCTTCCGGCGGGAACCTATCTCGTTCGGGTCGAAGCAGGGAAGAGCATCCGATCGGAACGCGTCGTGCGCATCCCAACGGTGCGCTAAGCGGAACGCCCCGCCCATCCGCCATGTGGCGGACGAACAGGGCGTCTGTCGCGGTGCGGTGGTTCCAACCCCTCGTCGCCATGCACCACAATGATCAGCGTGGCCGGATCAGCGCCAACAAGCTGGGTAGTTGAAGCGGCTGCACATCGGCACGCGCTGTTGCTTTCTTCGGGGATGGTCCGCGATACACCTCAGCGGCCACCTTTCCGGTGAGTGAACTGTCCTTCTTCGCAGGTTCGATCTCCTCCTCCTTGGCTTTTTCCTGATGCAACTTCGATGGTGCATTGGGGTCTTCCAACCCGCCTTCCGTCATCGTCCAGGTTCGCCCCAGCATCTTGTGGTCCGATGTGTTCGTCACGTTATCGATGTCGTAGATCACCGCTTTGCTGCCGGGGCGCAGGAAGATGCTCTTGCCCAACGGCACTTCAAGGGTGAACTGCACATCCTGCGCGCGGAACTTGTCCGTCACGGCATAGCTCACCAAGGGTGAAACAAAGAGCACATCACCTTGCTGCTCCACACGGAAGTGGATCTCTTCGGCCCGAGCCAACGCAGCCTTCGCCGTAACCCCACGTGCCTGACGGATCACCACCAGGTGATAGAGGCTGTCCGCACTGGCTTCCACATCGAGCCTTGCCCATGCACCGAAGATGTTCCCATCGGCCACGTGCAGACCATCCATGTCCACATCCAAGGCACCATCGTTGAAGTGCATGCTCCATCCCTCGGTTTCATCCGCCACATTCAATGCATCCAAGTACAGGACGCTGCCTGTCGGCTGCACCAGTGTTTCCTCCGTGCGGACCGTGTTCTCCCGATGGAAATCCCGGCCAAGGTTCACCCCGCCCCAGATGGTGGGTACCAAGGCTGCCACCCAAAGAATGATCAACGACCATCCCAGCCACTTCGGCATGCGCGTGTTCAAGAGAAGCCTGAAGCCTAAGAGGAAGAGCCCGATGATCGGGATCGCTAACAAGGCGAACACACCGATCGCCATCCACATCGCGGCACTACGGCTCGCGAAGAGCAGACCACCGAGATCGAGCAGGCCCATATCCTCATTGGTCCACGTGGCATTCCAAAGCCCGAAGGTTCCACCGATCACGCCGGTGATCAAACTCAACAGCATGCTGAAAGCGATCACGATCAGCGCTACGCCCGCAAGCTTGCCGAGGATCCGCGCGGCCTCGCCACCTCGTTTCGATCCGCTGTTCCTCCATTGCTTGCCGAGGTCCTTCGCTTCGGAAGCCATGCGTTCGGTGCCTTCCTCCACCACGCGCCGGATGTTCTCCACCGTAACGGGCTCACCGCGCATGCGCAACCGGTCCGCAGCGTTATCCGCTTTGGGCACGAGGATCCATAAGAGGATGTAGATGGGGATGAGCACGCCCACGCTGGCCCACACCAGTACGATCATGGCCACACGCAGCCACAAAGGGTCCATGCCGATGTACGCGGCCAACCCGCTGAGCACGCCGGCCACCCACTTGTCGTCCGGATCACGCAAGAGGCGCTTATAGCGCTTGCCCGGAGGTACCTCGGACGTAGGTGGCGCATCGGGAGAACCTTCAGAGCCATCGTCCGTGAAATCCTCGGGCTGGCCCATGGTGGCCACCACATGCTCCACGTCCGCCATGGAGACCACCTGCCGACGGCCATCCAGTCGCTCGTGCAGGAGCTCTGCGATGCGGGCTTCGATGTCGGACATGATCTCCTCGCGGCCATCGGTCCCAGCGAATTGCGCCCGGATGTTGTCCAGATAGCGGTTCATGGCCTCGTAGGCGTCCTCTTCTATGTGGAACACCGTACCGCTGATATTGGCTGTGAGTGTCTTTTTCATCGTTGTGCGTTCAGGCGGGTGGTCTTCTTAACGGCTTGTTGGAGTTCGGCCCAGGTCTGGTCCAGTTCCGTCAGGAACTTGTCGCCCACGGTGGTGAGCTTGTAGTACTTGCGTGGTGGTCCACTGCGTGATTCCTCCCATCTATAGGTGAGCAATCCGGCATCCTTCAACCGGGTGAGCAGGGGGTAGAGTGTGCCTTCCACCACGATCAGCTTCGCGTCCTTCAGCTTCCCGATGATGTCCGATGGATAGAGCTCGCCTTGTGCGAGCACGCTGAGGATGCAGTACTCCAGCACGCCCTTCCGCATTTGCGCCTTGGTATTCTCCACTTTCATTTGGCGATGGGATAGGTTCTTGACGACGCAAAGAAATGGGTATGGGTTGGTACTATGCAAGACAAAGTACCTGTTATTGACGAACGGTTCGCCGGGAAGGATGAATGGCGGGTCCGGTCCGGTGTACTTCCGTTCCTCCGTGAATGGGAACTGCGATCCCCCTACTTTGGCCCGATGGATCGCTCCAGCACGCATCGAGATGGTCGGAATGGCCCCCGAACGGGGTCGATCCATCGCTCGCGCGGGCGCCAGTCCACATCCGTGAAGCCTCAAGGCAAGGCGGGGGAGCGTTTCCGGACTGACCTCAAGGATGTTGTTGCGCGGTATGGCAAACAGACCTCCCCGGCCCACAAGCGGTTCTTCTGGTCCTTGATCCTGGCCGGAGCGGCTTTGCGCGCCTGGTTGGTGTGGCAACCCATCACCCACGACGAAGCGGCGGCGTACATGGCGTTCGCGACACAGGATATCCGGGGTCTTCTTTCCGACTACTCCTTGCCGGGGAATCACATCTTCCACACGCTGCTCACCAAATGGAGCACAGGCTTGTTCGGATCCAACGTGGTGGGTCTTCGACTTCCGGCTTTCGTTGCGGGGGTTGCGGTGTTGCCGGTCTTCTACCTGCTGGTGCGTTCCTTGTTCAACCGCTACATCGCCTTGATGGCGCTTGCCATGGCCGCCGGTTTCCCGCCGCTGGCGGAACTCAGCGCCATGGCCCACGGGTATTCACTCTCCTGGCTGTTCCTCATGCTTTCCTTCGTCCTCGCACGGCACTTCGTCCGCGAGAATAACGGATTCACCGTGATCCTGATGGGCGTGGCTGGCGCCTTGGCCATGTGGTCACAACCCACGGCGATGTTCGGGATGATCATGGTGTACCTGTGGACCCTGTTCTCCATGCTCACCAAGTACGACCGTTCCCTGGGCGAACGACTTGCCTTGCTCGGAGCGGGCCTTCTTGTCTTTCTTCTGGTCTCGGTACTCCTCTATCTACCGGTGGTGATCGATCATGGAGCGGACCAACTGTTCCGCCACGCCAGCGAGGGCGAACGCAATTGGCGCACCTTCACTGCGGGGTACCCGGATAAGGTGCTTGATCTGTGGATGTGGATCGCGGATCCCGTCGGCTGGGTGGTGGCCGTGTTGGGTTTCATCGGCCTGTTCCAAGCCACCTACGTCTCGGCGAAATACAGGACGCTGCTCATCGCCTTGGCATTGGGAGCCATTCCTCTTTCATTGGTCTTGGCGGATGCCGGTGATCCTTGGCAATGGTCGTACACCGTGTTCTTCTTCATGATCGGCGGGGCCATCGGCCTGTTCTACCTGTTGAAGTTCATCCAGGACAAACTGCTTCCCCGTTTAGGGAAGCGCACGCGGACCAATTGGGCAGCGTTGGTCCTGTTCCTGGGTTTCTCCATTCCCGGATCCACGGTGGTGCGCAACCGGGTCAACCACTTGCCGGAAGCTGCTGCCTGCGCGCAGGAGCTGGTGAGTGGTATGCATCCCATTGACCGGCTCTGTATGGATGCCTTCTGGGAAGCACCCGTGGCGTTCGAACTCCGGGGGCGTGGTGTGGATGCGGCTTCACTCACCGGCAGGCCGGAACACGGAGGCTTGCTCTTCGTCGTGTGGAACGATCAAAAAGGAGCCACCCCGGATCTGGCGATCATGCGGTGTGATCTGCACATCCGCGACTTCGAGACCCCCAACGTGGTGCGTGATTGGCCGCGAATGGAGATCTTCGCGGCCCGATCACGGTAGGAGATCCTTCTCCACGTAATTCGTATCAGGAACAGAAAGCATCGGTCGGCACCTACCGGCCCCAACAGCAACGCACATGGCAGACGAAGGCAGGCAGATCATATTCAACATGGTGAAGGTGGGGAAGACCCTGCCTTCCGGGAAGAAGATCCTCAACGACATCTATCTCGGATTCTACTACGGCGCCAAGATCGGGATCCTCGGTCTCAACGGTAGTGGTAAGTCCACCTTGATGCGCATCATCGCAGGCAAGGAGAAGAGCTTCGATGGCGATGTGCATTTGAGCCCTGGCTACACCATCGGCCATTTGGAGCAAGAGCCCGAGCTCGACGACACCAAGACCGTGATCGATCTGGTGCGCGAAGGCGTGAAGCCGATCATGGACCTGCTGAAGGAATATGAAGAGGTGAACGCCAAGTTCGCGGACGAGGAGATCATGAGCGATCCTGATAAGATGGACAAGCTCATCACCCGGCAGGGCGTGTTGCAGGACCAGATCGAAGCGGCCGACGCCTGGAACATCGATCAGAAGTTGGAGGTTGCGATGGACGCCTTGCGTTGTCCTGAAAGTGATACGCCGATCAAGGTGCTCAGCGGTGGTGAGCGCCGTCGCGTGGCGCTGTGCCGCTTGTTGTTGCAACAGCCGGACATTCTCCTGCTTGACGAACCGACCAACCACTTGGACGCCGAGAGCGTGGCGTGGTTGGAGATGCACTTGCAGCAATACAAAGGCACGGTCATCGCCATCACCCACGACCGCTACTTCCTGGACAACGTGGCCGGTTGGATCCTCGAGCTTGATAGGGGAGAAGGCATCCCGTACAAGGGCAACTACACCAACTGGCTGGAGCAGAAGACCGCGCGCATGGCCATGGAGGAGAAGACCGAGAGCAAGCGCCACCGCATTCTGAAGCAGGAACTGGAATGGGTGCGTAGCAACGCGAGTGCGCGCCGCACCAAGAGCAAGGCCCGTTTGCAGAACTACGATAAGATGCAGGCCGAGACCACCAAGGAGAAGGAGGCCAAGCTGGAGATCTTCATCCCGAACGGACAACGCCTTGGCGATAAGGTGATCGAGTTCAACAAAGTGAGCAAGAGCTACGGCGACAAGCTGCTCTTCGAGAACCTCACGTTCTCACTGCCGCCCGCGGGCATCGTCGGCATCATCGGACCCAACGGCGCGGGTAAGACCACGCTCTTCCGCATGATCATGGGCGAAGAGAAACCTGATAGCGGAAAGATCACCATCGGTGAAACCGTGCAGCTCAGTTACGTGGACCAGAGCCACGAGGATCTGCTACCCGACAAGACCGTGTGGGAAGTGATCAGCGGTGGACTGGACATGATGCTCGTGGGCGGCATGGCCGTTCCGAGTCGCGCGTACAGTGCGCGCTTCAACTTCAGTGGCAACGACCAGAACAAGAAGGTGGGCATCCTCTCCGGCGGCGAGCGCAATCGCCTCCACTTGGCCATGACCCTGAAGCAGGGCAGCAACGTGCTCCTGCTTGACGAACCGACGAACGACCTGGACGTGAACACGCTCCGCGCGCTCGAAGAAGGCATCGAGGACTACAGCGGCTGCGCCGTGATCATCAGCCACGACCGCTGGTTCCTGGATCGCATCTGCACGCACATCCTCGCCTTCGAAGGCGACAGCAACGTGTACTGGTTCGAAGGCAACTTCCAGGACTACGAGGAGAACCGCAAAAAGCGTTTGGGCGGCGACATCGTACCGCACCGGATGAAGTACAGGAAGTTGGTGAGGGGGTGAGCTGCAACACCCACTACCGCACCTATATTTGAAGCATGGTCGTCATCATCAAGCGGGGAATGTCACGTCAGCGCATCATGGCGCAGTGGCGTAAGCTGCATGCGACCAAACGCAAGGCGCACAAGGAGGTGGATGTGTACAAGTACCTCGGTGTGCTGAAGTTGAAGGAGGACCCGATAGCACTACAGCGAAAGTGGCGCGATGAGTGGGACTGAGCTTCTGCTGGACACGAACGTAGCCTTGTACCTGTTACGTGGTGATCGTTCGGCAGCGGATGCGATCCACGGCCAGAAGGTGGTGATCTCCTTCATTACACGGATGGAACTCTTGGGGAAGCCCGGCCTGACGAAGGCAGAGTTGAAACGCATCGAAGCCTTCGTGGATGAATGGCCAATGGTGGAGTTCGATCGCTCCATCATGGATGCCGCCATCGTTATCAGGCGTGAGAATCGGTTGAAGTTGCCTGACGCCATCATCGCGGCCTCCGCCATTGCGTTGGATGTGCCACTCTTGACCGCAGATGCTGACTTCCAGCGATTGAAAGGCGATCTGCGCTTGATGTTCTATGAGGTGTGAGAACCTTTGACCTGTTCCGTCCGATCACTGGGCCGCAACAAGGAGGACTTGTTCGAGAGCAATTTCCAAGACTACGAGGAGAACCGCAAAAAGCGCTTGGGTCCGCCGTTGCTTCGTCGTACCTCCTCGCAATGACGGCGGATACTGCACTGGATGGAAGGAAGTTGGTGCAGGGGTGAGTTGATCAGAAGATCCGTGGTTCTCTCGGGTCCCTCCAGTACCCGGCGTAGGCACACGCTCGTCCGGTTGAGCCGCGCGCATGGTGGAGCGTGCCTGAAGTGACGAATGTGTCCTACATTTCCATCATGGTCCCGCTCATTTCACGTTACAGGAACGCCTGCGTACTGGTCATGCTGGCTTGCCTGCCGATCGCGCACGCATCGGCCCAATTCACCTTCGGCAATGTGGTGGTGCTCGAAGTAGGGAGTTCGGGATCCTTCCCATCGAACGGATCGGCGATCGTGCTGCGTGAATTCACGCCGACGGGTTCACCTGGTGCGGTGTTGAACATTCCGACCGCCGGAACCAACGCCATGGTGGGCATGGCGGCGAGCCAAGGCGGCGGCATGAGCCTGACCCCCGCTGGGGACCGGTTGGTGTTCCCCGGTTACATGGACTTCGCAGCTGCGGGCGTCGGCCTACCCACCACCAGCAGTTCAGCGATACCACGCGCTGTCGGCACCGTGGACGTCGCTGGGAATTTCGTCCGGGTATTCACGAGCAGCTCGCTGTTCGATGCCACGGCGATCTTTTCCGCCGCTTCGGACGGAACCAACTTCTGGGGAGTCGGGCAAATTGGTGGAGTCGGCTATTTCGGTCCCGGCCCGCAAACCGTGATCACATCCGACCTCTCGCCAGCCACGCACGTGGCGATCGCAGGAGGTCGTCTCTCCACGCGCAGTGCGAACACGTTCGGGACGCTTCCGGGGCACGGCATTTATGACATCGGTACAGGCCTGCCCACCACGGATGGCCAGCCACAAACGCAGGTGATCGGTGTGTTGCCGTCGCCGCCGGGTTTCCAGTTCAATGCGGTGCGCGATGTGTGCTACGTGGCCGGATCCGGTGTGGAGAAATGGACCTTGAGCGGCGGCCTTTGGAGTTTGGCCTACACACTGCCGATGGGGACCAACGGCAGCATGCAGCAAGTGTGCGTGGACTTCACCGGGAGCCTGCCTGTGATCTACGCCACCACCTTCGCACCCACGCGCTTGTTGAAGTGGACCGATAGCGGCGCACCGAGCACTGCCGCACAATTGGCGAGCACCATTGCCATCTGGCAGGGCATCGCGCTGGCGCCCGGCACCTGTGTGGTCGGAGGATCCTGCGACGATGGCGATGCGGCAACCATCAACGATGCATGGAACAAAAGCTGCACCTGCGTCGGTGAGAACATTGCAGCGGTGCCATCCTTGCCGTTCACGGCGGTTCTGCGGGCGTGGCCCGATCCGGCGCAGGGCGATGTGCTCTTCCTGAACAAGCCGGTGGACGCCACGGTGATGGATGCGCTCGGCAAGGTCGTCGCCGTAGTGCAGCGTTCGGATCGGCTACCGATCGATCGCCTGCTTCCCGGCATGTACTTCGTGCGAACAGCGGACGGCGCCGTTGTTCGATTCGTTCGCGAGTGACGTTGTCCTGGATCCGGGCGGCCATGCCTTAGGCAAAGCCAACGATCCTAGCGCAGTTCTTCGATCACGTTACAGTTGACCTCGGCTGGTGCGGGGGACGGTCCTGCATCCGTGGCAGGCGTATCCGTGTTACGGACGTGCGGGATCTGCTGGCATCGGGCCTTTCACGAGAATAAGTGCTCACAGGACTTCCTGATCCGGAACGGAACGATGCTGGCGACGCACTGCGTTTATCGAGCCATGGGTTGGATCATCCTGTGCTCGCCGTTCGACCGTTCAGGACGATGCGCAACCATCACCTGAGATAGCGGCTTGGATCCATGCTCAGTTCCGGATCGAGTGCGTCGCGATCAAGGACCTCGGAATGCGGGACGCGGCCGATGAGTTGATCTTTGATAAGACCAAGCTGGCGAACTGTTTTGTGATGACCAAGGACAAGGACCATGTTGATCTCCTTCAGCGCAATGGACCACCACCGAGCGTGCTTTTGATCACTTCGGGCAATACGAACAGCGTTGCTTTGCGAACGATACTGGAACGGCCACTCACGTCCGCGTTCGAATTGATCAACAAGGGTATGGGGCGCAGAGCGATCAGCGGTCGTTAGTCCATGTCCGAGGAAAGACAACGACTACGAGGAGAACCGCAAGAAGCGCTTGGGTCCGCCGTACGGCGGATGCCGCACCGGAAGTTGGTGAGGGGGTGATCACAAGAAATGGAAAGGGCCGTCTCACAACCACGAGACAGCCCTTTTTGCCTTGGTTCAACGCATGATCGGTAGCCGACCTACTTTAAGGTGACACGGCCGTTCAGCAGATCCGCTGATGATGATCGTAAGCCGGGACCTGCGTTATCGATCCGATCGACGTGATCACTTATCCGGTCTCCTTTCACCGCCCTCACTCTTCAGGTACTTCCGGATCTTAGGTCCTTTCGCTTCTTGAATAACGGACTTCCCTCGGCTGTTCGTGGCGTTCACATCGGAGCCCGCGCCGACCAAGGCCATCACACAATCCAAGTTGTCCTTGCCACCTCTCGCGGCAACATGCAAGGGCGTATCACCGGACCCGGAGGCCTTCATGTTCACATCCACTTTCGCACCGATGAGCACCTGGACCATGGGGAAATTCTCTTGCGCAGTGGCGACGTGCAGCAGATTGCCCCCGGAGCCCGGGTCCACGAATCCCGTGGGATCGCATCCTCCCTTCACGAGGACCGCAGCGATCTGGTCGTAACCATTCGTGACCGCCGTAACGATCAGTTTCACATCCTTCAGGTCCGCTCCTTTCGCGAGCAGGAGATCAAGCACCTTGCTGGCGTTCGAACTTGCTGCCGGAACAACGCCCTCCTGCGGGGCACACCCGGCATCCAATAGCATCCCGGATAAGGTGGTGTTGTTGTGGAGTGCCGATGCGGCCAGGTATCCCGCGCGTCCGAGCTCCGCGCCCTTGCTCTTCAGCAATGACAGGATCTCCGTGCTGTTCTGCTTGATGGCTTCCATGGCACCGTTGTTCGCATCGGCTCCTTTTTCCAGCAGCAGACCGGTCATCGATGCATTCTTCTGGGAAACAGCGACCTCGATCGATCGGCCGGTGAGGCGTCCGCGCCGCTGTTCAAAAGCAAGCCCGCCGTGGTGACCTCTCCGCGTTCGACCGATTTCTGAATGAGCACTGGCGATGATCGGCTTGCGCCATGCTTCAGCAGGATATCCACCACACCGGCGCCTTGGTTCGTTACGGCAGGAAGCATACCCGGATCCGCACTCGCGGATCCCTTCTCCAACAGGATGTTGAGGATGGCGACATCACCCCGTTCGGCCGCTGTCGCAACATAGGCTGATACAGTCGCATCACCACCTTTACTGATCAGGAGTTCCAGTAGGGTGCCGTAACTCTTATCCACGGCGTACGCCATGGCCGGGTTCGGGTCGGCACCGCTATTGACCAGGAGCGTAACGGTATTCGGCTTGTCCCCTTCGATCGCTCCCTGCATGCCGGAATCGGCTGCTCCATTGTTCTCGAGCATCGCCTTGATGAGGTCATCGTAGCCACGCCTGGCGGCGTTGCCCATCTCCTTATTGGGGTCAGCGCCGCGGCCGAGCAGCAGGCGTGCGATCGCGACCTTATTGGAATCCACTGCCGCTTGCAATCCGGCTGTCGCATCGCCATCATGATCCAGCAGTGCTGTGACCAAGGCGATATTCCCTTTGCCGACCGCGATCGGCATCACCGGGGTCGCCACTCCGTTGTAGTCGCTGAGGATCAGGTTCGTCAGATCCAGGTCACCCTTGCGTACGGCATATTCAAGTGCTGGTGCAGGAGAGGCACCTTTGTTCAAGCATCGCTCGATCAGCGGCCTCAGCCCGCTGCCCAATGAAGTCGTGAGTGCGGCGTTCATGTCAATGCCCGGAGCTTCCAGGACATAGAGTGCGATCTCCATGCGCCGGTCGGACACGGCGTTGTTGAAATGCGCAATGGAAAGAGGCACGCTCTGCGTTTCCACCAAGGATTTGAAAAGCTCGGTGTTGCCCTTCTTCGAGGCGACGGTGACCGCGTAGCTTCCTAGTCCGGGATCATTGGAGCCGGAGACGAGCTCCATCACGACCTCCGGCTTGGCGCTCGCCGCATCGATCATGGGCGCGGTCGCCTTGCAGCCTGCGGCCATCAGGGTCCTCACCATGTCCAGGTTCCCTTTGGCGGCCGCATGGTCCAAGGCCGATTTCCCGTCGCTGCCGACCGCAGTGGCCGAAGCGCCCAAGCCGATCAGGCCGCTCACCACATCTCCATTGTTCATCGCCGCCGCCGCCAGCAATGGCGTTTGGCCAGTGGAGTTGCGGGCTTCGAGGTCCGCCATGCCCTCTTCCTTCAGTTCGGCAATGGTCTCCAGGTCCCCGGTGCGCACCAAGGAGAATACATCCATGCCCGCTGAACCGCTTCCACCTCTTGATTTTCCGGCAATGGGCGCGTCGCGGTAATACTCGACCCCGTTGATGGTCAGTTTCAGCTTGCTCACTTTCATCGTCGCGGAGCCGCCGGCCTGTGCGTATTGTTTGGTGACCTTGCTGGGTTGAGTTTCCGCCAGATCGAAATCGTAGCTCTTGTCGCCCACCCAGAAGGCCAGTTCATGATCGACACCGGCCATGATGTCAACACCTGCATCACCCACATTCGCACCGTACCATTTCCCGATGGCACTGCTGCCGCCGCTGGCCTGACCGGGTAGCTGAATGACATTGCTCGCGGCACCGGCTTCCCGGTTGAAGTTGTAGGGTTTCCCTTTGTAGTAGAAGGTTACACTGCCACCGTTCATGTGGAACCGGAATTCCCCGGCGTTCCGCGCGTAGTCTCCTCCATAATCCGTGTAGGTTCCCGCGATGACCTGACCCAGAGGCTTCATGTTGCCTGTGAAATCCGAAGCGGTGGCCGTGACCAGGAGCGTGCCGCCAGGGGTCTTCACGATCTTGAATTTCCCCGCTGCCTCAGCGCCGCAGTCGATGTTCCCACGTTGTGCTTGCGGGACATCATCGATCGCTATGAGGCTGACCTTCCCGTTAATGCTCAAGGACCCTTGGCCATCATCCATAACTAGCGCTTTGCTCGTCCAGTTGTAGCTTGAACTGAAACTCCGCGCCGCTCCGCCTGCGGTCAATCCGGAGAGCGGGGTGGATTGTTCCGGAGTGCTGATCCCGTCATCCGAGTCACCGCTATCCTCGTCCACTAATCCCGAGCCGCTGATGACCACGCGGCCTCCGTTCATGCTCTCTGGAGAACCGCAATAGAAGTACTGCAAGCTGCTCCAGTCGTGGCGACCCTTGGTCACCTTGCCACCTGTCCAGGCCGCGAAGGCCCCGAAATCCTTCACGGAGGCATTCGAGCCATCGCGCAGCGACAAGTTCAATTTCCCGATCAATTCCCAACCGTCGTCGGAATCGTTGCCACTCCCTCCTGCGCTGTAATAGAGCATTTCGACCTTGTACACTACGGCCGAGCTGCCCCCTGAAGAACTGTAGGTGCCCTGCCATTCCTGGGCAGCGAGTTGATCGGCGAAGAGAAGCGCCCCTGCGAGGAGCAGGGAGTAGCGATGAGCGATACGTTTCATGAAGAGGTGGGCTTTGATGGTGTGCTGGGCTTGAATTGAAGCGCGATCGGTGTTGGTTCTTTTTTCACGGTGCGATCTTCGGCCGCACCCGGAATTTCACTTCGAGGTTCCCGTCGCTATCCGCGCCTTTGAAGGAGGCGGTCCGGGACACGAGGGTGCTTTTCGCATCCGATAGTGCGATGGCTGATTCGCCGGCGTCATCCTCGTTCAGTTTGCCGAGGCTATCGTCCTTGTTGCCGGGGGGGTCGGAATCCGTGGCGGAGCCCACGAGCTTGATGGTGTACGTTTCGAGTTCCTTGCATCCACCCTTCACCGTCCATTTGCCTAAGCTGGCATCGATCCAGTTGGCATCCATGGTCTGCGCTTGCCCCTCGTCGCGGTGCCAGAACCCGCGACCTGCAGGACCGGTGGTAAACGATTTCTCGGTGCCCAATTGGTCGCGCATGATCAAGTCCAGCGTCCCATACACCTCCACCCGGTTGTCGGATCCTTCATCATCGGCGTCGTTCACGTGGATCGAATAGACCTCCACTTCGTATTCGCAATCAAAGCTCTTCTTGTCCGAGAAGAAGTCCCCGCCGGGAGGTACGAGGCCCTTGTAGTTGTCCAGGATGTATTGATCCATCACCATCTCAAGCACCGCGCGTTTGATGGCGATCTTCGGGTCGTTCGGGAAGAAGATGGGGTCCAACAACGTGGAGATGCCCTCCATCTCCATGGAGATGGGAGCTGGTGCCGCTGCTACCGTGCTGTTCCATGCATCGGTCGTCGTGCTTCCGGTTCCACCGCGTGAATAGATCTCGGTGGTCATGCTGCCTTTCTCGCCGCCACTGGCGCTGTGCGTTTCGGTGTTCGTACCGAATGAGACGCCCGCACCGCCACCGGACCCCCCTTCACTGGTCTTTCCGACCTGCACGTCAACCAGCACCGATGCCTTCCACTCCTCTTTGGTCGCCGAGCTATTCTGCCACACCGATTTTTGAATGGTCGTCTCCTCGTTCCGGATCCCGCCGGCCACGATGTGCGTAGGGAAGTGCGTACCGAATTCCATCAAGAAGTTCTCGTATTGCTTGCGTATCGCCTGGATGGCTGAATTCATAGGCTGTCCTCGGACCGGTGCGGCCTTGGGCACGAATGCAGGAAGGGGCAATGCCTCCACCATTTTGCGGAATTTCGGGCTCAAACGCTGTCGGCACTTCTTACCGTCCTCGTCCTCCCAATGCGGGTCGATGAACAACTCCTCCACCGTGATCGTGCAAGTGTTGTAGAGGTAGATGCGCTCGGACCCGGTGCTGCTCGAATTCATCCGCGTACTGTTGTGGCTCAGGCTCCCGGTCACGGTAGTGAACGAGTACGCTGCCCGAGCCGTGACCCCGAGATCCCACGAGGTCATCTTGCTCATTTCCTCGGAACTCATCACCCAGGTTTTGGTGTTCTTGCATGCACCGTCCCCGACGGATCGCACGCGTGCCCCCCAAGGCTGGAAGTGGGTCAACTCGGGGCCGCACTTCGAATAGGTGTTCTGTACGATGAACGGGTTCGTTCTGGCATAACACTTCGATTCCCCTTTGCACAATTCCAAGCGGTCCATGAACAGCAGGTTATACCCTGTGATATACTGGCACTCCGGCATCTGCTTGAACGTCCCGAAGCTGTTCACCCCCACGGAATCCATTGCGTCAATGACGCCCATGTCGTCCGTGTATTCGTCCCCGGCTCCGGAGTTTGCTGTGCCGGCCCCGGTGCCGGACCCGCCGTCCTTGCCCTTTGCCTCCGCTACGACCACAACGGGCGCTACCTTTTCGAATGTGGCGTAGCGCAAGCCGATGGCGCTCAAATAATAGGAAGCACGTCCGGTGAACCCGACGAAGCTTCCGCCGAAGGGAACGGTAAGCGAAAGGGTCTTGAGTCCGCGCGTGGTGGATGCCCCGAACATCGGGGATGTGCGCTTGGTGGTGCGGAACTGGAGCGCATACACATAGTCACCCATGTTGCCGTTGGAGAACCCGGAAACAGCGGTCAAGCATTCTTCCGGTTCAAATTTGAAAACGGCGGGCTGGCCGGAAGGATCGCCATGGACCTCGCCGTCGTACACCCCGCCATCCGGCGTGGTGAGTACCACTTGGATCGCGTTCACAATGAACTTTCCCCAGACACGGATCTCGCTCAGTCTGGCACCGGGTATCTGTTGATCGGTGAAGGCAACGCCGCTCGGTCCTCCTGCGGGAGCCACGCTACCGATATTGGGTTTGGTCTCGCCATCCTCCTTGCCACCCGAAGGTGCTCCCAAGGCACACCAACTTGAGGCGGACCCGCTGGTGCCGGAGGAGCCAGCGCCACCCTCCAGAATGGAAGCCGGTGTACCAATGAATTGGGCGGATGCCTTGTCGTAAATGATCACTTCTCCGCCGCGGAAGAAGTTCAGGTTCCCGTCCGCGTTCTCCAGGACATCATCGATCCCATCGCCCCAAGTGACCGGCCATCCACCATGGCTGTTCAACTTCTCGATCGTACGGTACGTGTTCGCCTCGAGGTTGTAAGCGATACACTCCATGCCATAGGTCAACAAGAAATCGGAACCGGTCCATGGCGCTGCACCATCAACGAACTGCCACGTGGGTGGTAGCTCCATCGCGGTAGGGCCTGTCATGGTCTGCTCCACCAGATCATAATGGAGCATGTTGCGGCCGTGGATCAGTACAAGGTCCGCATAACCTGCGGAGAACGCGGCGTCCACGCCACCATTGGTCCACGATGAAGGCCATCCTTGCACCGAGGACAAACTGAAGGGATCCTGCGCCCCCCCCGTTTGTTTGTACAGCATCGCGCTGGACCCGTCCATGAAGATATCCGTTCCCACTTGGTATACGGCTGCTGCCGACATGTTCGTGCCGAACCTTCCGGGCAGTGTCCACCGCACACCCGAAGCGGCGGATCCATGACCGCGCTGTCCGTAACACATGTTGCCGATCAGTAATACGGCCAGACCGAACACCACAGCGCGATCGGATAGATGCCGCATACGTTCCAGTATATCCGAACAATAGGGGCTGTCGTGGATCGGGAAGCCGTGCTTGTTCATTTCCCTCCTATCGGTTTTGGGAAACCAGCAATGAACTCGCCCAATGATTGGTCGTAGGCCATGTAGTTGCCCTGCCGGAAGAAGTACACCACGTCGTACCCGGGATTGGTGGCGGCGTCCACCGAGGTCCAATCCGCTGGCCAGCCGGGCCACAAAAGGATGGAGGCCGGTTCCGACATCGTGTCGTCCACCAGGTCCCACTCCACGTACATGGTGCCGTGCATGAAGATGATCTGGTTCGCACTCCAGCGCACGATCGCATCCACCGCTCCATTCCAATCTTCGGGCAGGCCTTGGAAGATCTTCGGGTCGCTCACTTCATAGGTGGCAATGTCCTGCCAGACGTATTCATCACCGTAGAAGATGAGTACCGTGGTGTCGTTGAACTCGACCGCATCGCTGATCCCCTCGGTCCAGAAGGTCGACCAACCGGCGATCGAATCCTTCATGGCGAACGGGGCGTACGGATGCAACGGATCGGAGAGGTCATACAGGATGCAGGAGGTTCCGCTATAGAACATCACCAACTCATCGCCGATGTTCACGGCCCCGTCCACTTTATGAGCGAAGGGGAGCGGGAGGCCTTCCCAATTCTCCAGGAGCACCATTGGTGTGGTGGCCTCGGTATCCTGCCCCTCAAGAGCCCGAAGTTTTTCTTGCGCCTTGATCCCCGAAGAAGGGAGGATGCACATGCAGGAACACCAGAAGATCCAGCGACCGACCGCTATCCGAACATTATCCTTGGTTGTTTTCATGGTAGGGTCACTTGTGGCGTTTACCGGCCTTCTCGGCTTGTTTCTTTTCCGCGGCCGCCTTTTCCGCTGCCGCTTTTTCCGCCGTCACTTTGCGCTCGGCGGCAGCTTTTTCCGCAGCGGCTTTGGCTTCGCGTTCGGCCTTGTCCTTCTCGTTGATCTCCGCTGCTTTCTCCTTTACGGTTTTCTCACCGGGCTGGCGGATCTCACCTGAACGTTCAGTGGTGCTGGACGATCCAGCGGTACGTTCCCCCGGGGTCTTGATCTCGCTTCCTCCTCCCGAGGTCCGCTCCCCGGGGCTCTTGATCTCTGCTGCTCCCGCCGACCGTTCCCGTGAGGAACTGCTGCTCTCCGCACGGTAGGTGGTCTTGCCGTCCGGCGAGGTGGTGATGACGACCGGCCCGGATCGCGCGGGGGTCACCTTACCCATATGCTCCCTGCTGGTGCCGACGCCACGCTGCACCCTGTCCTGAGCGGCCCTCACCTCATTGAAATTCTGATAGACACCACTTCCTCGACGTTCAGCAGCGGACGTACTGCTCGTCGCGGATCCTCCAGCAACGGGTGATCCATTGAACGACGCGCTTCGCCGCAACGCTTCCGCGTTCATGCTTGCGCGTCCCTCACGTGCACCGTCGGAATTGCTGCGGCGCAGTTCAGCCGGATCCGATCGTACTGCCTTTCCACAGAGGTGTTCAGTGCATCCATCATCACCGAGCGCCGGTTCTCTGCTGCTGCCGCTTGGCTGTGCGCATCGGCAACGGCTTGGCGTGCGTCCCCGGTGAAATTCCCGCCATTCCGACGGGCCAGACGCTCGGCCTTCTGTGCCTCCACCGCGAAATTCCCTGCTTTGCGGCGGTCCCTGCGAAGCTCCTTACGAATTTCACTGGCAGGGGGCTCCGGCATTTTCACATAGTGGTCTTTGGTCTCCGGGAGCGCCTGGTAATGCGATCTTGAACCGCCCGGTGTCGTGATACCGCTCTCCATCCGTGGCGGAGCGCTTGCACGGCGCTTCTGGCGTTCCACTTTGTCGCCCTTGCCAGGTGCAGCGCTCACATTTGCTTGGAAGCAGATCAGGGCGAGCAGTGGCAGAATGAGGTGCTTTGTTCTCATGGTTCCAGAGGGTGTTGAATTGAATGGAGCGTCATGTTGGTTCGATCGGAAGACCTCATCGCATCAGGACGACCCGGAAGGAGAAGGATCCGTTGTTCCTGTCGCGCATCATCTCGGTGAGTGGTTGCGTGAAATGCACCTGGTTGCGGTCCACACTGGCCACAATGAAGGTCTGCCCGCACACCTTGGGCGCGTTCGGGTCGAAGCTCATGCCCTCCGTTCGCGGCACGGTTTGGCCGGGAAGCACGTAGATCCGATCACCGGGATGCATCTGCGACGCGATATCGCCTGAGCATTGGATCTGGTCCGTGTACCGGAAGTACATGGTGCCTTGGGGGCCATTCGGTATGGTAGCCTCAGGTGCTGGCTTGGGCGAACCCTGCCCATTGACATTCGGAAAGGGGGAGTACTGGGCCTGTCCGGAAGAGAATGGTTGTGTCGGCCTTGGCTTGGGTGCTCCGGCGGATGGTGTTCCGGGTCGATCCAACCGGGTGATCTTGATGGAAGAGGCTTTATCGTTCCAATCACTCCCGACGAATGCCATGTCTGCTGTGATGATCTTGGAAATGCCTTTGTAGTTCATATCCCAGAACAACTCCACTTGCATGCCTGCGGGTACGCGGATCGAGCTGATCTTATCGTTCCACTCGTCGCCGACCCACGGGGTGCTGGCGCTCAACGCCATTGATCTTCCGGAGTAGTTGGCATCAGCGTAGAACGTGACCTGCTGTGCCCTGGCTGACAAGAAGCACATGGCTGCACAGATCGCGAACGAGAGAGGTTTGAAGTTCATGGTAGGTAGGGTTTGGGAGTGATGCGTGTTCGCTGGGACAATGGGTTCATCGCACCAGGATCACTTCGAATACGAAGGAGTTGTTCCAAGCATTGCTGATGTTCTCCGGGAAGGGTTCAGTGAACCGGATCGTGCGCTTTTCCGCATCAACGGACGCCACGCGGAAGGTGCGGCCGCACACCTTCGGTGCTTTCGGGTCGAAGGTGATCCCGGTCTTCCCGAAGAAGGTGCTCCCGCTCCGGTCCTGGCCCATGCGCTTCTCCAGGAATTCATCCTTCACAGATTGCCCGGGGATCACATACACGCGGTCACCTGCCCGCAACCGTGCGTCATTGAACTCTTCTGCATAGGTCACTTGGTCCTTGTACCGGAAGTACATCCGGCCACGAACACCTTCGGGTAGCTTCACTTCCTCCGCGCTTGCCGGTTGCGCGGTTTCCGGTGTGCTGGGCAAGCGGTAGAAGCCATATTTCGGATAGCCGGGCCGGGGGTCGCCGAAGGACGCGTTGTTGAAGATGATCACACCCGATACGCCCTTCTTGTATACGAAATGGCCGTTGGAGCCATAGGCCACATCCACCACCTGCTTGAAGTCGAAGCGACCGTTCTCCGAAGCGGCCTGCCGGTATCCTTCAGGCGGTTCCGCGGTCGCATGCTTGACCGGCTGTTGGGCGAACGCGGTACCTGTAGTGGTCCATAGTATCAGAAGGAGGCTGAGGATCCGGGTGGTCATTTGCGTGGCGGTGTTTTGTCGGAGGCAAATCAATCCCATGGTGCTTGGCCCGTCAATCATTGGAACTAGTGGATCAGTACCTGCGACCAATGATGATCCCAGGGCTTTGCCGGTACGGCTCTGCGTATGGGCGGTCCTGCTATCTTCCGCCACCACCATGCGTTCCTTGTTCGTCCTACTATCAGTGACCAGCCTTCTGGTCCGGGCACAGGATCCTTCGCTCGCACCCCGGGTGGTGGCCGATCTGCTCACGGTGGACGATGGCCTCCCGCAAGGATTGGTCGCTGCGATCGAGCAGGATGCCGATGGTTTCCTCTGGTTCGGTACCAAGGACGGCCTGACGCGCTATGACGGGTATGAGTTCCGGGTATTCCGCAATGTGCCGGGGGATAGCACCAGTATCACGGGCGACCATATCACCGCACTTCACGCGGATGCCGATGGCTTCCTGTGGGTGGGAACGGAAAGCAATGGATTGGACCGGTACGACCCGCGAACCGGTCACTTCCGGCACATTCGCGTTGATCCCATCCTGAACAGGATGGGCGGGGTGGTGAGCATCCGGGAGGATGCGACCGGTGATATCTGGGTGCATGAGTTCGGGGGCGCCTTGCTCGTCCTACCCGATGCGGTCGGCCATGCGCGGGAAGCGGCGCTCTTGCGCCCGGCTACCGCCGTGTATCCGGAACTGAACGTCACACGGTTGCGGGAACTGTGCACCACACCAAGCGGTGAGTTATGGCTCCTTGATCAGGAGGTGCTCACCGTTTGGGAACGGAGGAATGGACGGTTCACCGAACGCCTGAACTGGACCGTGCCATGGCCTTGGAAGGAGGTCGAGTTCCCTCCGGGCCTGATGTACCATGCCAAGGCGGACCACATGCTACTGATCTGGGAGCGCAACGCGGTGGTGTTCGACGCGAAGCGACATACCGTTCTGGACACTTTGCACTTGCCGGAATTGCAATTGCGGGGTGGGGGACTGCTCATTGATGATCAGGAGCGCTTGTGGGGCAAAGGCCCGGGCGACATCTGGTTCCGGATGGACCTTGTTCCAGGGCGGTTGGAATACCTCCGGCCGGTCTTGTCCAGGGGCGGATATCTTCCACGTGAAGGGGTCTATTGCTGGTTGATGGACCGTACCGGGAACATCTGGGCTGGGACGCCCGGGTACGGCGTGGTGAAATACCCGCTTCGCACCGAACGCTTCCACCGTCTGCCGCTGGATGGTGAACCCTTGAACCACGCGACCATCGTGCGAACCGATCCGGAAGGAGAGGTCCTTATGGACATGTCGGATCTTGTCCGATTGAATACCGCAGGTGGTGTGCTGGAACGCGACCCCACGTTCAAGGCCATGGAGCGAAAAGGCGTCGCGGCCGCTTGGTTCACGGGTGCCCGGGACCCGGCCGGCGATCTCTGGTTCGGCGGGTGGACCGGTGACTTCCCGACACACCTCTGGCAGTATGATCATCGGAAAGAAGAGGTCACGCAGAGAACGGATGATCCAAGGGATGCGGTCGTATCCACGTTCCATGGCCTGGGCCACGACCTCTGGGTCATCAACGCGACGGACCCCACCCTTGCCGCGCACCAACTGCTGCGCTACGATACCCGGTCGGGCACCAGAACAGGCGTATTTGATTTTCCCGGCCCGATCAAGACCGGCACTTACCGGGAGATCGCATGCTGGCGGATCGCAACGGATGGCTCACTGTGGATGGCCACCGGGCAAGGGGTCTTCACCTTCGAACCGCGATCCGAACGGTGGCGGCACTTCCACCACGATGCTGCGGACAGCACATCGCTTCCGGAGGACATGGTGTTCTCCCTTTGCTTCGACCCGGATGAACCGGCGCGCTACATCTGGGTGGGGACCAATGGCAAGGGCATGGTGCGGATGGAAATGCGGTCCGGGCGGTGTGATCGGCACACCACCACTCGGCAGGGCCTACCGAACGATGTGATCTATGGGATCCTGCCGGACACACAGCACAACCTCTGGATCAGCACCAACCAAGGTCTTTGCCGATCCGACCCGCGCACCGGCCAGAAGAAATCCTACACCCGGTCCGATGGCATCGCGGGCAATGAGTTCAACCGGTACAGCGCCGAGCGGAGCGCGGATGGGCGCCTCTACTTCGGAGGCATGGAAGGCATCACCTGGTTCGACCCGGAGGATTTCTACCAGATCCATGGAGGATCACCGACGTTGATCACGCGGCTGAAGTTGTTGAACAAACCGATCACCGTTTCCGACCACGCGACCTTTCTACCGATACCGATCCACCGGCTGGAGGAGTTGGAACTTCCGTACAGTGAGCGGATGATCACCTTCGAGTTCGCGAACATGGATCTTTCCTCCCCCGGCCAGAACGAATTCCGGTTCATCCTGGAAGGCCTGAACACGAATTGGATCGAGAACGGGACCGGCCACGATGCCACCTTCACGAACCTGGATCCCGGCCGCTACCGTTTCCGGGTGCAAGGGCGCAACAGCGATGGCGTGTGGGATGAGCAAGGCGCATCCATCGATCTGTTGATCACACCACCCTGGAGGGGTACCTGGTGGTTCCGCACCCTTGTCTTTCTGGTCTGCATGGCCGCCTTGTATGCCTTCTACCGCTATCGCTTGTTGAAAGCCTTGGAGATCGTCATGGTCCGTGATCGCATCGCACGGGACCTGCATGATGAGATCGGATCAACCTTGAGCAGTGTGGCCCTGTACAGCAGTGTGGCCCGGAAGCGCACCGGGGACCGCGTGCCCGAGGCCACCGAGATGCTGGGCCGCATCACCGAAAGCACCACGGCGATGATGGAGTCCATGAACGATATCGTATGGGCCGTGAATGCGGAGAACGATGACTTGGAACACGTGGTGCAACGCATGCGCGCGTACGCGGTGCGCATGGCTGAGGCCGGTGAATGCTTGCTGCACTTCCACACGCAAGCCGGGTTGGGATCCCTGGAACTGGGTATGGACCGGCGGAAGAACCTGTACCTCCTCTTCAAGGAAGCCGTGAACAACGCGGTGAAGTATGCCGGATGTGCCAACCTGCGCGTAACCCTGGTCCGGGAAGGAGCGGACCTCGTGCTGTCCGTGGTGGATGATGGACGAGGCTTCGATCCGGACCGGATGCCCGAGCGGAACGGAGGTGGCAATGGCCTGCGGAACATGCGGAAGCGTGCGGCGGACATGAACGCTGAACTCGTGGTGCGCTCGCGGATCGGACAGGGCACCACCATCACCTTGCGCTCCCGGTCCGGCAAACGGTCAATATCCATGGAACCAATGATGCCCGACGGGAAGGGTGCCCCCTAGTTTCGTCCCGTGAACATTCGCGTGGCCGTATTCGATGACAATGCCAACCGCCGCGATGGGCTGAAACTGCTCATCGATTCCTGCGGGACCATGGAATGCGTGGGCGTCTGGGCCGATTGTCGGGATGTGTTGCAGCACGTGACCACCACCGTACCGGATGTGGTGCTCATGGACATTGATATGCCGCATGTGGATGGCATAGAGGGTGTGAAACGCATCCGCTCCCAATTCAAGGACATCAGGATCCTCATGCAAACGGTGTTCGAGGACAGCGGGAAGATCTTCGAGGCCATTCTGGCCGGGGCGGATGGCTACCTGCTCAAACAGACCTCACCCACGGAATTGTTGGATGGTATTGTGGAAGTGGTGAATGGCGGCGCACCCATGACGCCCGCCGTGGCCAAGAAGGTGTTGAGGTTGGCTGCGCACAAGGGCGCCCGGACCAGCACGAACGATTTCAGCCTTACCGAACGCGAAACGGAGATCCTGAAGCTCCTGGTGGATGGCTACAGCTACAAGCTGATCGCCGAACATTGCGGCATCTCCTACGCCACAGTGAACACCCACGTGAGCCACATCTACGAGAAGTTGCAGGTGAAGTCCGCAGCCAGCGCCGTGAGCTTGGCGTTGAGGGAGGGGTTGGTATAGGCACCTACGGCAACTGCCCCACCCGCGTATTCGTCGGCACACTCCCGCCGATATTCTCCAGGATCGGGTCGCGGTCGCTGTGGAATGTGTTCACCAACCCTCAACCCGGGCCCAGCACGCCTGTCCCGCCCTTGCGGGAAACCCTTCCTCTTCTGCATCCTTGTGGTGGATGCGCGCATCAAGTTCGGCATAACCACGGGCTGCGAGCGACGCTACCGCCGCTATCAAAAGGACCTTGCCGATCATGCTGCGAAGCCCTTCAAGATCGAGAATGCGGAGCACCGCTGGCACGCTGAACCGGCGGAGCCTGTGCAATGGCACAGCCCGGTCCTATTCGAACCTTCAGCGTTGCGCGATCACGAAGCGTGCGGTGCGGATGCGTTCACCATACACCACCAGTTGGTAAACGCCGGAAGAGAGCGCGGCCACATCGATCACATGGCCTGCCGTGTTGAGCGATGCCCCGAGTACGCGGCGCCCACTGCCGTCGTACACAGCGATGACCGATGCACCAGGTGGCAGTCCGCTGATGGTCATGGTGGAGATGGCGGGGTTCGGGAACACGGACAGTGATGGTCCTTCCACTTCCGCAACACCGGTGCTTATGCCGCAGTCGTTCAGGAACCAACTGCATGTGGTGCTGTCGGTGGTAAAGAAGTCCAGGAGCAGTGCGGCCACTTTCGCGCGACCGATCGTGGATGGATGTGTGCCATCGTTCTGATAATCGTCCGGACAGACCCATGTTAGCCCATCGCTGCGCGGGGTGGTGCCATCGGCCCATAGGTACACGCCCCACGAAAGCCAAGGGGCGTTCGCGCCTGCACCGCTGTGTTGCAATTCCGGATCGCCCGCGATCTGCTCGCCGATCAATTGCTTCATCGTCCACCCGTTGCGGTAGGCGTAGGGCTCGGGGTTCAAGGCGCTGCTGGCGTAGCCCGCATAGATCCTGCTGGCGATGTAACAGAGGTGCGCATTCGGAAAGCGGTCGTGCAATTCGTGGGTGATGCGTTTGAATTGGACATGCACCGAGTCGGAGTGCTCTTCGATGGGAAGGGTGGCTTGGTTATCGTCCTTCAGCCAAATGGCCTGCACTTGCTGGTCCGTTACCCCGGCCGCTGAAAGGCGGTTGATCACGGTGTTCCAATAGGTGGCATAGCTGGGGTTGGTCGGCGTGGAAAGGATGGCGGCCGTTTGCCCACCCAGCGCGCCATCCACCAATACCAGCTTCGGGTTCAGGTCGGGCAGTGCGGTGGCCATGGGTATGAAGGTCTGGGTTTCTTGTGTGGCATTGGAGAAGCCGATGCTCAACCAAACGACCTTTCCGTTCATGGGATCAGGGGCGCCGGTCGTATCCAGTGGTTGCACCTGCGCGGCGAAGGCAAGTCCGGCGGCGTGGTGTGCAGGGGGGCGCACATTAAGGCCATTGGGATAGAGCCCGCCCATCATGCCCATATAGGTGCCGGTGCCCAGATCGTTGATGGGGACCATCCCGGTGGAGGTCTGGCCGCAGTTGGCCTGGCCCATGGTGCCCTGCACGAGCAGCGCAGAGAGGTAGAGGAATAGAGAACGCTGGCTCATGCGCTGGAGGTGGTGGGTGAGAATGACCCGAAGGTACAGGTGGTCGCGGTCCCATCCGTCAGTGGCCTGCAAAGTGATGGACATCGCCCAGGGCAAGCCCGCCCTCTTCTGCTTCCTTGCGGAGGATGCGAGGATCAAGCCCAGCGACTGCGGCGCCTTGGGATCGACTTCATCGCAAGGTGTCCGCCCCAAGCGCGGAATCCTGATGGCGGTTGCACCGGCGGACAGCAATCCAACAACCAATGCCGTCCTGTACCTTGTTCATCGTTTACGGACCACCACATGAAGATCCCTACGCTGCTCAAACGGTTTCTCAAGCTTGTCCGCTACGGCATGCTGTTCTTCGTGGGGCTGATCGTGATCGCCCTCTTCTCCTTTTGGATCGAGATGAAGAGCGAAGTCACCCTGCCCGCACCCACCGGAAGCCTGGCCGTTGGAAGAACAGCGTTTCATTGGGTGGACAGTACCCGGACGGATAGCCTCACTCCGGAGCCCCATACCAAGAGGGAGTTGATGGTCTGGATATGGTACCCCGCGTCGATCACCGGATCGGATAGGACCGTTGAATACATCCCTGCCGATCTCAGCAAGGCGCTGAATGCGAAGCGTGGTGCCTTGTTGAACACGTTCACCACGCGCGATGCCGCGAAGATCCACGCGCACAGCTTGCAGGACGCGGCCGTTGCCGATGATCGGCCGAGCTATCCGGTGGTGCTCTTGCGCTCGGCCATCGGGACCCTGGCCACGGACTATACCACGTTCGCCGAAGAATTAGCAAGCCATGGCTACATCGTGGTCGGCTCCGATGCTCCTTATAGCACCTGGTTGATGCGCTTCCCGGACGGTCGCCTCGTGGACCGGACCCACGCCGGAAATCCTGGCGAGGCGGCCGAACTATCCCAGCAGACCGAGCGGATCCTGGAGCGCCTTGTTCGCATCTGGTCGGCCGATGCCCGCTTTATTCTGGACCGGCTGGAGGAGCTGAACTCCACCGACACCCTTAGCCGCTTCCACGGGAGATCGGACCTTGGATCCGTGGGCGTCATGGGACATTCGTTCGGTGGTGCCACTGCCGCGCAGTTCTGCGTGGACGATCCACGGTGCAAGGCAGGGGTGGATATGGATGGTGCACCGTATGGCACTGTGGTCCAGGACGGGCTCACGAAACCGTTCATGTTCCTGCTTGCGGACCATGCTGAAGAAATGGACCCGACGAGCATGAGGATCAAATCCAGGATCGCTGCCATCTACAACTCGTTACCTGCGAGCCGGAGCTGGATCTATTTGGAAGGGGCGCAGCACTTCAACTTCAGCGACCTCCCGTTCCAGAAGGAAGTGTTCAGCTCGCGACTGTTCGGCTTCACGGGCTCCATCGGCGATCGACGCGGCATGGAGGTCATCTCAAGCTGCCTGCTCGCATTCTTCGATGAGCACCTCAAGGGCGGGGCACACGGCATGGAAGACCTTGGTGAACGATACCCGGAGATCGGGTTCGCAGCGCAATAGGACCACGGGCTCGTACATCAGTACCCTGTCCAGGAACCATCGAGGCCGGGCCACTATCGAATGCCCTGTGTCGGCGATCTTCAAGGGCAAGGACGCCTTCTTCTGCTTTCAAGTGGCCGGTACACGGGAACCATGTAGGCCGCCCGAGCGGGAGCGGAGACCGATCTCGCCGCTCATGGAAAAACAGGCGTTCGCCGAAGAAGGACGCGTCTATTTTGGTGCATATCGGGCCCCGATGCACGTCGTTCGGGACCACACATCACCACCCAGTCCACATGAATATCATCACACAGCTCTTCACCCCGGATCACGATCGGTACGAGGGCGTCCGCCCTGTATACATCCACCTGCTGCGGTTGCTCTACTTTCTCATGGCCATCGGCGTGGCGATCGATGCCTGGAGAACGATCCTCACACACGAAGGTCCTTGGGACCACACCAGGGCAGTGGCGTGGTGCATGTGGGCGGCCTACCCCACATTGGGGATCCTTGGCTTATTGCGGCCTCTGCAATGGTTGCCGCTTGTGATCCTGATGATCTTCTATAAAACGCTCTGGCTGTTCGTGGTGGCATATCCGCTTTGGCGTGCGGGTACCTTGGTGGGTGCGCCTGCGGAGGCCATGGCGCACATTTTCATCGCTGCGCCGTTCATCGCGCTGATCGTTCCTTGGAGATATGCGTTCCGGAATTTCATTCTACGGCCGAAGCCGGACCAATAGATCGGCAGGGGTGTTCATTCCGGGGCGGAACGGGCTGTGGCTGCTCGTGGTGATCTGCGAAGTCCGATCCCCGAATGATGAACGTCGAAGTGCGCGTTCACATCGCCCTTCGGTGTTGGAAGCGGGATGTTCAACATTCCTGTAGCGACCCGTTCGTGGCCATATAAGCTTCCCCATTCTTCGCCTCGCCTTTCAATCCCGCCCCCTCACGGCAACTGCCCCACCCGCGTATTCGTCGGCACACTCCCGCCGATATTCTGCAGGATCGGATCGCGGTCGTTCCCCGCGCCGATGTACTTCACCTCGCCATCCATGTTCACATCCTCCTTCCGGTATTGTCCACTGAGCACGGCCGTGGGGATGGATCCTCCGATGGCTAGGAGGATCGGGTCGCGGTCGTTGAAGGAGCCGGTGTACTTCAGTTCGTTGTTGGCGTCCACATCACCGGCCCAGAGCAATTCCGCTGGGAAGGCACCACCGGCGCTCAGCCGCCGCCGCCCACGAATGAGTAGCCCAGGATGGTGTATGGTTCCGTCAGCGGTAAGAGGCCGTTGCTGCGAAGAGCGTCACTCATAGCACCGGTGTTGCTATTGTAAGGTCCTTGCAGGAAGGCCTTGATGTTCGCCAAAAGGCGTAGGGCCTTGGGCTGCTGAAAGCCTTGGGTGACGATGCCGCCGGGCACGGTGCCGGTTCCGATGATGGGCTCGCCCATGGACCAACTGACCGATCCGCCGGGGACCGCACTGCCTCCGCCACCCGTGGAGACGAGCTGCTGGGCTATTGAGAACGTAGAGGTCAGCATCAATGCCGCAATGGGCAAAATGCGATACTTCAACGAACGAACCGTGGATACCTTGAACCATCGGTTCTTTGAACGCGCGGGCACGAATGCATCGTCGGTCGGATCAATTGAAGAGGTCCATCCAAAAAGCATCGATCCTTCGGAACGTGCCATTGGGGATAGTTGGGGCAATAGGCTTTTCATGGTGCACTGGTCGCATAGGTGAAGCTGCACCATGTCCCGGCGATCCCGGAGTAATTGGATCCGTTCATCTTCAATAGGACTTTGGTCGTTGTGCTTGGCAAGACCAAGCCGATGCTCGTCTCCGTGCCACTGACGTGGTAACCACTCGCGAACGTGCCACCGACCTGCGGGCCACCTGCGGGATTTGCCACGGGTAGAGACGCAGGCACTGTAAGTGTTGCCGAGTTGGTGCCCAAGGCATAAACAGGACCAGCCCCCCCAATGCTGCAGACAACGTTCACGATCGCTCCCATCCTTGAGTAGGTACAGCCCAAGAAACTCGGGGCGGTAGTAAATCCTGAAGTAGTGACCCATGTGGGAGTATATGTCCCCGACCCGGCCGAGGGCATGGCCTGCCAACTTGCATTCCCAGCAGCATCGGAGGTAAGCACCTTGCCCGTGCCTTGTGTGCCATCCGCCAATTTGAAGGTCCCTTGCACATCCAGATCCGCAGCAGGAGGAGTGAGTTCGGGATCAAGGCCGATGGCCAACTGGTCCGTGAAGTAGGTCGGTTGAGCCCCGAAAGTTGTGTTGTATCCGTTGAACTCCACGTGTTCGGTACCGTTCGCATCGAAGAACTCCGTACGTCCGAACCCATCGTTGGTAATGGTCTTCAGATCCTTGAGGAACAATCCTTCGGACGAGTTCAATTCTCCTTCTACATCGAGTGCATGCGCAGGTGAGTTGGTGCCGATGCCCACATTGCCACTGTTGGTGTTGGACAGGTTGTTGCCTGACGTGGACCAGTTCGCTGGTTGGCTGGTGAATTCGCCGGTTGAAGGGTCGACCGCGATATTGGCGGGGGGGCAGAACAGCTCGTAAACCGCCATTGTGCTGGAATTGTAATTCAGCACGTAGGCGTAATTGCCGGCAGTTGCAAAGCGTACGGGACCAACCCCCGGGATGGTCATAAGAAGGCTTGGTGCGCTTGGCGTGCTCATGTCGAACACCAGCGTGGTACTGCTGTTGAAGTTCGTAACGAATACGTAGTTGCCCACGACATCAAGAGAGCTTGCGCCATCTCCTGCGCCAAGGGTCGTGCTCGCAACAAGGCCTGGCGCACTCGGTGTGCTGATGTCGTAGATCCTCATCGGATCGGCGGGCGAATAACCCGCTACAAAGGCAACATTACCTGCTATTCCGATAGCAGAGGGGCTGTTCCCAGTGGCGACCGACGTACTGAAGGTCGGTGCGTTGGGTATACTGATATCGTAGACTCTCAAGTCGCTACCGATCAAGTACGCGTAATTCCCGGAGATCGCGAGGTGCGAGACATTCTCTGGTATGGTCGTTACGAGGCTTGGGGCGTTCGGTGTGCTGATGTCGAAAACCGGAACCCCACCATTCACATTCACCACATAGGCGTAGTTCCCCGAAACAGTGATCTCATACAATCCAAGGCCCGTCGGTATGGTAGCGCTGAGACTTGGTGCGGTAGGCGTGCTGATGTCGAACACCAACATGTCGGTGCCGTAGCGGCCTACCACGTACGCGTAATTGCCCGAAACGGCAATGGAAAAAGGAGCTATGCTCATCCCTATGGTGGTGCTGAGGACCGGTGCGCTCGGTGTGCTGACATCGAACACCAGGATGCTGTTGTTCCCTCGGCCCAACACATACGCGTAGTTGCCCGATACTTCAATATCATAGGGATTTGATACAGCAGCTACGTTGGGAAGACCGGTCATGCACGGGCCGGTCGGCGCATTCCCACTTCCGAAAATGCTCGCTGCGCTGAGGTTCTGCCAGCTTGCATTGCCGTCGGCATCGCTGGTCAGGATCTTCTGGTCGGCTTGGCTGCCGTCCTGGTATTTGAGTTTGCCCAGCACATGCAGGGTGGTGTCCGGGCTGCTGGTGCCGATGCCCACGTTGCCCGTGTTGGTGTTGGAGAGCGTGGGCCCATTGAGGCTCCAGCCGGTTGCCGGGCCGTTGTCACTGGTGAGCGACCGCATGGCGAATGGAACAGCCTTGAAGGTCTCGCAGCCAAGCGAGGTGTAGTTGGTGCCGCCGGTGATGTCCACCGAAACACAGCAGGTCCAGGCGGTGTTGCCCGACCAGTTGATCGCACTGAACGCCGGACCGCTCTGTAGCTGCCCTTCGCCTATAACCAGTTTCATCAAACCGTGCGCATCGGTGGTCACGCTATGGACCTCCACATGCGGCTGCAGGACGCCGCTCACGATGATCACCTGCACCCCGACCGCCTGGCTGGGAAGCGGGTCACCGGCCACATCGCGGACCACGGCCTGGTAGTTGAATCCATCGAAGTTCTGTGCAAGGGTGGGCAACGCTGCGAGCAGCAACGCGGTGAGGCCAAGGGCACGGATGTTCATGATGAGCGGGTTCATTTGATTCGACGGAAGCAAAGCACTTGGTACTTGATGGATAGGCGTTCATTGGAACCAATGGATCTTCGGTCCACTCTGGTTGCGTGACCTCGTCTTCAGCAGGAATGCCCTAAGTTTCCGGTCAGGCAATGCGGTCCTTGTTCCTTCTCTACTCGCTCGCTCTGGTTTTGGGGGCCTTGGCGCAAGCGCCGGCCATCGTTCACCTGCGCACGGAGCTCATCACCGTGGACGATGGCCTGCCGCAGGGCCTCGTGCACACCCTGCTGCAGGATCGGCAGGGCTTCCTCTGGATGGGCACCAAGGATGGGCTGGCGCGTTACGACGGATACCACTTCATGGTGTTCCGCAACGATCCGGCCGACAGCAGCAGCATCTGCGGCAACCGGGTGAACACCTTGCTGGAGGACCGCGATGGGCTGATCTGGGCCGGCAACGAGATGGGATGCGTGAGCGCCTATGAACCGCGCACCGGTCGCGCGCGCTCGTACGATTCGCCACCGACCTTGCTCCTTCGGCAGGACAGCGTCGGTCGCGCGTGGATGATCTCTTCCACCGGCAAGTTGCTCGTGCTGGATCGGCGCACGGGATCGCGCGCTTTCCGACCGGCTAAGGAACTCTTCGCGGCATGGCCCGGCATCGAGCACGCGGTGGACCTGGAAGTGGAGAGCAACGGCCGCATCTGGATCACCGACGCGCAGGCCCTCTGGTGCCTCGCACCCGAAGCGGATGGCGACCTGCGCCTCGTGAGCCGACAGGATCTCCCGTCCTGCACCGATCCCATCGGGTTGCCGATCTCGTTCAACCTGATACCCGATCCGCGCAACGAGCGCTACCTGCTCGCCGCGTGTAACGATCTGCTGCAGGTGAAATGGTCGGACGGGAAGCTTGTGTCCATTGCCAAGTCGGGGGCTTCCCCGATCCGTTGGGGCCATCTGCTCGATGCGAAGGGCCGCATGTGGTGCTCGCTCTTCGATCAGCAACTGGTGCGCATGGACACGGCCACCGGTTCGGTGGAATGGGTGGAGCTGGATGTGCAGGCGAACGATCCGCAATTGGCACATCGGGGCCAATGGCCTGTCATCGCCGATCGGCAGGGCAACGTGTGGCTGGGCAGTGCGGGCTATGGCGCGTTCCAGGTGCAGGCCTCCGCCGAGCGCTTCCACGTACGCGAGCCCATGGGCTACCTCGTCTCCAACGATGCCGAAGGACGCTACCTCATCACCGCGCAGGACTTTCATGCGTTGGACGGTCCCGATCCGTGGACCGCGCCCATGCGCACGCGCATCGATGCCTTGCGCGCTGCATGCTGCGTGCTCGATGAAGGCGAGGTGGATCGCTTGGGCCGGCTCTGGCTGAACGTGAGCATCCAGGACGCCGGAAGGAACCTGATCCGCGTGGTGGACCGCGACGGACACATGCTGCCGGTGCCGCTCGGCGATCGATCCTGCCAGCAGATCCTGAGCGGACCCGATGGCCTGCTGATGGTCTGCACCTCCTCCGGGCCCTTGGGCGAAGTGGATGAACTGCTGCTGATCGATCCGCTCGACCTACAGGTGCGCGCGCACTTCCCCTTGCCGCGGCTGCTGGTGACCGACGACTACAAGCCCATCGGCTCGAGCACCATCGCGCCCGATGGCACCATCTGGATGGGCACGGTGGCCGGGCTCTTCGCGCTCGACCCGCGCACCGGCACATGGCGGAGCTGGGTGAAGGGTCCCGAGGGCGCAGGACATCTTCCCGGCGACATGGTGCTCGCCACCTGCCTGGATCCCGACGCACCCGACCGCTACCTCTGGATCGGCATGGAAGGCCAGGGCCTCGCGCGCATGGACCAGCGCACCGGTGAGTTGAAGCGGTACACTGCGGAGAACGGCCTGCCCAACAATGTGGTGTACGCCATCCTGCCCGATGATGCGGGCATGCTCTGGATGAGCACGAACAGGGGCCTGTGCCGCTTCGATCCGCGCACCGGCGCGATGCGTGTGTTCACCAAGGAGCACGGCCTGCCCGGCAACGAGTTCAACCGCTACAGCGCCGCGCGGAGCAGGAACGGATACATGTACTTCGGCGGCATGGACGGTGTGGTGAACTTCGATCCGGCGGTCTTCGCCGCCGATACCGTACCGTCGCCGACCTTGATCACGCGGCTGCGCTTGATGAACAAGGTGGTGACCTACCGCACCGATCCCGAACTGCTGCCATCACCCATCAGCCAACTACGCGAGCTCGTGTTGCCCTACGACACGCGCATGATCACCTTCGATCTCGCCAGTACCGACCAGACCGCGCCGGCGCTGAACGAATTCCGCTATCAGCTCGAAGGACTGGACACCACGTGGGTGGAGAGCGGCACCGCGCACGAGGCCACCTACACCAACCTGGATCCCGGCCAGTACACCTTCCGCGTGCAGAGCCGCAACAGCGCGGGTGTGTGGGATCGGCAGGGCGCCTCGCTCGCGCTCGTCATCACACCGCCGTGGTGGGGCACCTGGTGGTTCCGGTCGCTCATGGTGCTCGCTTTGGCGGGCCTGCTCTACGCGCTCTATCGTTACCGGCTGGCGCAACAACTCCGGCTTGCCCGCGTGCGCGATCGTATCGCCCGCGACCTGCATGATGAGATCGGTAGCACCCTCAGCAGTGTGGCGCTCTTCAGCGAAGTGGCCAAGCGGCGTTCTGATGCGGCGGAGACCGGCCGCAACGATATGCTGGACCGCATCAGCAGCAGCACCAGCGAGATGGTGGAGAGCATGAACGACATCGTGTGGGCCGTGAACAGCCGCAACGACGAGCTGCTCCATGTGGCGCAGCGCATGCAGGAGTTCGGTGGGCGCGTGGCCGAGGCCGTGGGCTTCGAGTTGGATTTCTCCTTCGAAGGGATCGACGAGGACCAGGAACTGGACATGGTGCAACGCAAGAACCTCTACCTCATCTTCAAGGAGGCCGTGAACAACGCCGCCAAATACAGTGGATGCAGCAACCTGGTGGTGCGCGTGGGCCACGAGCGCCGTGAGGTGGTGCTGCGCATTTCCGATGATGGAAAGGGCATGGGGAGCACGAACGGCGCACCCATGAACGGGACCAGCGGTGGCAACGGACTGAAGAACATGCAAGCCCGCGCCCAGGAGATAGGCGGTGTTCTGAACGTGGAAAGCGCACCGGGCGCCGGCACCACCGTAGAGCTGCGCTTCAAGCCCTGATCCATTGGTTCCAATGAACGGCTCCGCTCCACCCACTGGTAGCTTTGACCACCCATGCTGAAGGTCGCTGTCTTTGATGATAACCGGGACCGGCGCGAAGGCCTCTCCCTGCTGATCGGCACGGCGCCGGACATGGAATGCGTGGGTGCCTTCGAGGACTGCCGCGAGGTGCTGCGTCACATGGCCGAGGTGGAACCCGACGTGGTTCTCATGGACATCGACATGCCGCATGTGAACGGCATCGAAGGCGTGGAGCAGATCAAGAAGCAGTTCCCCAAGGTGCGGGTACTCATGCAGACCGTCTTCGAGGATGACGACAAGGTCTTTGCTTCCATCCTTGCCGGTGCGGACGGCTATCTGCTGAAGCAGAGCACGCCGACGCGCGTGCTGCAGGGCATCCACGAAGTGATGGAAGGTGGCGCCCCGATGACGCCCACCATCGCGCGCAAGGTGCTCTCCTTCTTCAACAAGAAGGGTCGCATCACGGGCAAGGACAGCGATTTCGACCTCAGCGTTCGCGAGCTGGAGATCCTGCGGCTGCTGGTGGACGGCCTCACCTACAAGAAGATCGCGGAACGCTGTTCGCTGAGCTACGCCACAGTGAATTCCCACGTTACCAGGATCTATTCCAAGTTGCAGGTGCGCTCGGTGGCCAGTGCGGTGAGTTTGGCGCTTCGCGAAGGGCTCGTCTGATCGCTCACGGCAACTGCGCTTCGAGTGTATTCGTCGGCACATGCACCGGCCCATGGACAGGATCAGGCGCGTGCACGGCATACAGGATCAATGGATAGGCGCATGCGCAGCCGACACCTACATTCGCGGCCGCAACCAACGAACCCCACACATGGCACAGGGTTCCCTAGCGCGCAAGAAGAGCAAGCGCCGAGCAACCAAGCGGATCGCCGCGAAGAAGGCGGCCAACGCCGGCACGCCCACCGCAGCATCCAAGCGGAAGAAGACCGCGGCCTAGGCCCGGTGTTCACCAGAACGCAGAAGCCCCCGACAGGTCGGGGGCTTCTGCGTTGTACAATGTCCGTCACCGCACGCAATACGCCTTCAAGCGGTTCAGGTACATGTCCTCCACGGTGCGGGCGTTCATCGCCACCACCTTATCGTGGAATTCCCACGCCTTGGGGCAGTTGAGGTTGAGGACGTGGCACTCGAAGAGGCTGTAGGTGAGTTCCGGATCGTTGCCCATGCGGCGGTACGCGCGCTGGTAGAGCGCCAACGCGTTCTGCAGGAATTCCTCGGCCTTTTTGTCGCGCCCTTCCTGTTGCATGTGGTAGCGTTGCTCCATGTACACATCGGCTTCTTCCACCATCAAGGGTGCGTTGGTGCTGTCCAAGGCAATGCCTTTCTGGTAGTGGTCGTGTGCTTCCAACGGGCGCTTCATACTGCGGAAATAGGCGCCGAAGGCGCGATGCACTTCCGGGTTGATCGGCATGGCGAACCACGCTTCGTTGAAGCGGTGCATCGATGCGACGTGGTCGTTCTTCCTCAAGCGCTCCATACCGAGCTTCACCAAGCTGTCGCTCACGGCGCGCTGCCGGTTCCGGTTGTTCATGATCGCCACGAAGACATCCTGGTCGATCGTGTTGTTCACCTCGGCGGGTCCACGATCCCCGAAGCGCGGCTTCAGGTAGATGTCGTTGATCGATCGCTCGTACCACTCATCGAAGGAGAGGAGTTGTGCGGCACCGGGCAGGGAGGGAAGAAGAAAGAGGAGGGCGTAGAGGAAACGCATGGGGTTCAATATCGTCCGCGAAGATGGCAATGATCGGGCCATGGGAGGAAAGGGTCCGATCCGGAACGCATTCAATCCTTCACGAAGCGGACCGGGGCGATGCCGTCCGCACCGAGCGCCTGTAGGATGTACAGGCCGTTGGTCAATGAAGCCAGGTCGATCACAGTGCGGTCGCTGCTGATACGGGTGCGTTGCACGATACGTCCGGCCGCATCCAGGATCGCCAACTCGCCTTTCGATGCAACCGCGGGAAGTGTGGCGATGAGCTGATCGCCTTGGCGGACCAGACGGATCGGAGAGTTGTTGGCGGCGATCCCGGTGGTCAGCATCACACTGCGGAAACTGAAGGCCTCGAGGAAGACGCCGCTGTCGAAGGCCGCGTCGGCCACATCCGCGATCGCCACCTTGAAGTGATAGGTCTCCTCCGGTGAGACCACGGCGAAGGCGGTGAGGTTGGTGGTGAAGCCGTCGTAGGTCACCATGGTCCCGTTGCCCGCTTGGTTGTCGTGGAAATAGCTGTTGTTGATCCCCGCGTTCACGTTGTCGATCGCTACCGGCGTGCCATCCGGAAGCGCGGCCACGTTGGTCGGCATCGGAAAGCCCGGACCGCTGAGGTAGATCGCGAACACATCGTTGAAGCCCGAATTGACGAACTCCGGATACTCCTCACTGCCGAAGCTGAAGTTGAAGAGCAGAGTGTCACCCAAGGGGACGCAGTCGAACTCGAGAACGCAGGCGTCATTGGTCACCACGCCAACCAAAAGGTTAAGATCCGGATCCCCCGGTGTACCCGAGTAACCCGATGCGAAATCGCCGACCGGTCCGGCTACGAGATCCGCGCCGCCGGTGGTGAGCAACAGCCCCTCCGTAATGGCGAGTTCGGAACTTCCCGAGAAATGACCCATCGCACTGCCGGCGCAGTTCACTTCCACATTTGCAATGCTCACGTTGAGGCCTTCGAGCAACTGCGCCAAGCTGCCCACGCTGAGGCTGTCCGTAATGGTGAGCTGGGCCGAGGCGCCGAGGGTGAGTGAGGAGAGAATGAGAGTGGAGAGGTGTTTCATGGGGTGGGAGTTCGCGACTGTGAACCTACTGAAAACAGCGGAACCGCCTTGGCTGTGCCTAGGCGGTCCGCCGACCAGAACTGGATCCGCCGTAGGGCGGACCTTCGCTCGGCACAACGTTACGGGCATCGCACCACGGTAGAAGAATTTCGGCGCGCGAGAATTCGCGTTGGATATACACGCCCGAACGCGGCCCTACTTTCGTCAGCGCTTTTTCATGCGGATCACTTTCATCGTTCTTCTCGCGCTTTGCGCATCGAGCACGTTCGCGCAGCACCTCACCTTCGAGGAATGGCACCAACGCGCCTTGGTGGATATCCGTTTACGACCGCGCTATGGTGATGTACCGAAGTCCGCTGGCCAATTGGAAAGTGATGCCGCCTTTGTGCAGCAGGTCCTCTCGAACGACAGCACACCGCGCGCGGCAAGTGCGCATCTGTTGGGTCTTGGCTACAACTACCTGCGGAGCGGTGACCACGTCAGCGCTATGTACCGCTTCAACCAAGCCTTCCTCCTGGATTCCACCAACACGGACATCTACCTCGCGTACGGCACCTTCTTCATGGAATTGGACAAACCGGTGATGGCGCACACCATGTTCCGTGGCGGCTTGTCCATGGACAGCACACATGTGGCGTTGCTCACGGCGGAAGCGACGGCCTATCTCGCGGAGGAGTATGTCATGCGAAGCAAGGATCCTGTAGCGGCGAACGCGCTTGCGGAGAAAGCGAAGAACATGTTGATGCGCGCAGTGCGATATGCGCCAGAAGACCAGGATGCACTCCAACGCCTAGTGGTATGCAACGTCAAGCTGCATGACTGCGCCGCCGCATGGACCTGGTTCAAGCGGTATCGGGCGGCGGCCGGTGCTGGCGCGGGTATCGATGTGGAGACCACACTCCGGAAGGAGTGCCCGCCGCAACGAGCGGATCCCAAGCATTGAACCGTTCCGCGAAGCGCATCCGATAGCGGTGCAACGTCCATCCCTTCACCACGGCCTACGTTTGTAGGCACGAAGTACACACCAGTTCACATGGCGGAACCCAACAAGGAATTATTGCTCGCGGTATTGATCGATGCCGACAACGCGTCGCCCAAACCGATCAAGCAGGTCATGGAGGAGATCTCCAACTACGGCATCCCGATCTACAAGCGGATCTACGGCGATTGGTCCAGTCCACACCTGAAGGGATGGAAGGATGTGCTGAACGAACACGCCATCATCCCGGTGCAACAGTTCGCGTACACCACGGGCAAGAACAGCACGGACTCCGCGCTCATCATCGATGCCATGGATCTGTTGCACGGGGGTAACGTGGACGGTTTCGTGATCGTCTCCAGCGACAGCGACTTCACCAAGTTGAGCACCCGCTTGCGCGAAGGGCGGAAGAAGGTCTACGGCATCGGCGAGAAGAAAACGCCGACCTCATTCCGCAACGCGTGCGACAAATTCGTGTTCGTGGAAGTGCTCGCACCGCCGCCACCTGCGTCCGGAAGGACCAGCGGGAAAGTGCAGCACACGCCACCCGTACAAGGGCCTGATGAGGAATTGCGTCGCCTGGTCACCACCACGATCCAGGACATGACCGATGATTCCGGCTGGATCGCATTGGGCGGACTCGGCACCGGCCTGCTGAAGAAGCAGCCCGAGTTCGATGCGCGGAACTACGGCTACAAGCGACTTTCCGATCTGATGCGCGCGTTACCGTATGTCGCGGTGGAGACGCGGGAGATGAGCTCCGGGAACAAGCACGACTACGTGCGGTTGAAGTGATCGGGTAGGCATTCAGGTTCCAGTGGTCCGGCATTCGCTCGGGCGCGCACCGCTACTTTCGCCGCCCATGGCCAACAAGCCGAGCATACCCAAAGGCACGCGCGACTTCTCCCCGCAGGAGATGCTGCGCCGCAAGTACATCTTCAATACCATCGAGAAGGTTTTTCAGAAGTACGGCTACCTACCGCTGGAAACACCAGCGATGGAGAATCTGGAAACGCTCACGGGTAAGTACGGGGAGGAAGGTGATCGGTTGATCTTCAAGATCCTGAACAGCGGCAATGCATGGGATGGGGTGAGCGACAATGTGAAGAATGCGATCAAGGCTGGTGATGCGGTTCCGTCCGGAAGGTTGGCGGCGGAACTCTCGGAGAAGGCGCTCCGATATGATCTCACTGTTCCCTTTGCGCGCTATGTGGTGCAACATCAGAACGAGATCGCTTTCCCATTCAAGCGCTACCAGATCCAACCGGTGTGGCGCGCGGATCGACCGCAAAAGGGAAGATATCGCGAGTTCTACCAGTGCGATGCAGATGTGATCGGGAGTAGGAGCTTGGTCAACGAAGTTGAGTTGGTTCTACTGATGCTGGACGTATTTGATGCGCTCGGCTTGGCCGTGGAGATTCGAGTAAACGAAAGGAAGATCCTGCATGGGATTACGCAGTACTTCGGTGTTGAGGACAGGGCAATGGAATTCATCACCATTCTCGATAAGCTGGACAAGGTCAACTTCGAGGGATTGCCTGAGGAATACAGAAAGGCTGGCTTTAGCGAATTCGTTGTTCAGGAATTGGTTCCTTTCTTGAAACAGGTTCAGCAACCCACGGAAGAGATAGTGTGGGGTAAACCCACGGCTCTGAACAAAAAGTTTGCGGAAAAAGGTCTGGCATATGGTAGCGTTGGCGACTTGAACGTCGTTGCAATCATTGATGGTGTGAAGAGGGCAAGACCCGATTTGACAGAGAGTCAAGTGGTCCATGATATAACGTTGGCTCGCGGTCTGAACTACTACACGGGTGCCATCTTTGAGGTTAAGGCCCTTGAAGGCTCGTTGCGGAGCAGCATATGTGGCGGCGGCCGTTACGACGATCTCACTGGCATCTTCGGCCTCAAGAACATGAGTGGTGTGGGCATCAGCTTCGGGGCTGATCGCATTTATGACGTGCTGCTCGAGCTGAACAAGTTTTCTAGTCACGTCGGTGGTAGTAGTGACCTGTTGTTCGTAATTCCTTTGGATGAGGATGGTCCTATTCGGAATAGCGTTACTAACTGGTGTATTGGATTATCCATGAAGCTTCGTCGATTGGGATTTTCGGTCGAGGTGTACCCCGACCCATCGAAGCTCGCAAAGCAGTTCACCTATGCCGAGAAGAAAGGGATCCCCTACGTCGCGATCGTCGGCGAGTCGGAGATGAAGGAAGGGAAGGTGACGCTGAAGAGGATGGGTGCGAACGAGAAGGGCGACCTGATGACCATCGAGGAACTGATCAACAAGCTGAAGGGATGAAGCCGTACACGATCAATACCATCGGCCTATCGCTGGAGGATCTGGAGACCATCGTGCGGGAGCGCAAGCCCATCACCTTGGGAAAGGATGCGGTCGCTGCCGTGAAGCGCAGCCATGCCTACCTCTTGAAGCGATTGAAGGAGAGCGACACACCGATCTATGGAGTGAACACTGGCTTCGGTGCCTTGCACGATCGTTCCATCGCGAAGCGCGACCTCGCCCAATTGCAGAGGAACCTCGTCATGAGCCACGCGTGTGGTAGCGGTGATCCGGTGCCGGCGGAGATCGTCCGTGCGATGCTCGTGCTGAAGGTGCAGAACATGGCGTTCGGGCACAGTGCGGTGGCACTCACCCTTGTGCAACGCTTGATCGACATGTACAATGCGGACATGCTGCCGGTGGTGTACGAGCGCGGCTCGCTCGGCGCCAGTGGTGATCTCGCACCGCTCGCACACCTCAGCTTGCCCTTGCTCGGCTTGGGTGAAGTGGTGCTCGCTGGAAAGCGGATGCCCTCCGCGCAAGCCTTGAAGAAGCTCGGTTGGGAACCGCTTGAACTCGGACCGAAGGAAGGACTTGCGCTGCTGAACGGCACGCAGTTCATGAACGCATATGCATCACTTCTCACGTTACGCGCAATGCGTCTTGCACACCTCGCGGACATCATCGCGGCCGTGTCGCTTGATGCGTACGATGGTCGCATCGAACCTTTCCACCCGTCGGTGCATGCCGTGCGGCCGCATCCGGGCCAGGCCATGGTGGCATCGCACATCCGCGATCTGCTGCAAGGCAGCGCGCTCATGCGGATCGAGAAACTCCATGTGCAGGACCCGTATTCCTTCCGCTGTATTCCGCAGGTGCATGGTGCGTCCCGTGATGCGATCGCGCATGTGGCCAGTGTGGTGCAACGCGAACTGGAATCCGTTACGGACAACCCCACGGTGTTCGAAGACGAGGATCGCGTGATCAGCGCAGGGAATTTCCATGGACAACCACTTGCGCTTTCGTTGGACTTCCTCGCCATCGCCGTGGCCGAGTTCGGCAGCATCAGCGAACGCCGCACGTACAAGTTGATCGGTGGCCAGCGCGGACTACCGCCCTTCCTCGTCGCGAAGTCGGGACTGAACAGCGGCTTCATGATCCCGCAGTACACGTCGGCCTCTTTGGTGAGCGCCAACAAACAACGGTGCATGCCCAACAGTGTGGACACCATCGACAGCAGCAATGGGCAGGAGGATCACGTAAGCATGGGCGCCGCCGCTGCGATCAAGACCTGGGCGGTGGTGCACGATGTGGAACGCATTCTCGCGATCGAACTGTTCACTGCTACTCAGGCACTCGAATTCCGCCGACCGACGAAGAGTTCAAAGGCGATCGAAGGATTCGTTGCTGCGTTCCGTAAACGTGTGCCCTTTATCAAGGACGATGTGGTGATGCACGAGCCGATGGAAGCGGCACTTGAGTTCGTGCGGACGGTGGCCTTGTGAACCGATCACGGCACCACGAATCGGACGGCACGTTCACCCTCCGCGTTCACCACGTGCACGAAGTAGATTCCACTGGTCGTCGCACCCGCATCGATCTGCAGGTTAGTGGGTGAAACGCGCCGCACGATCGCCGGGAGGATCCGACCCGTGGCATCGAAAAGCATCACACTTCCCTGGAATGGCGTGGCGGAACCGAGGTAGAGCGTGCGTGAGAGGGCATCCCATCGCTGGCTGATCGGTGTACCTGGTACGCTACTGACCCCTTGGGGTGCGAGTAGCTCGATGCCATCGAAATTCGCCGCAGGAGGGAAGACTGGGCCGCCCACGAAGCCGCCGTTGAGCACCACCAGTGCAGTATCACCCGCGGAGAATTCGATGGTATCCGTGATCGTGAGAAAGGTCCAATCCGACGCCACGGAGAACACTGTTTCCTCTGTCGCGACCGTTCCATTCTGTATGCGACCGAACCCGATGTGCGCACCCGGGCAATTGAACGTGCTCAAGCACCGCACCCAACCGGTGAGCGTGCGCATCTGCCCTGGTTGGACGTCACTTAAGCGCTGGAAAAGAAAATTCGGGAAGCAGCCCTTTGCATTGCCCGGCTGTTTCGTCACGCTCCATTCACCGCTGTTCGGGGCACCTTCGTTCACAATCCCCGGATCCTCGCAGGTCCATTCCCAACCTGCCAAGCTGGGTGAGCCTGCTTGTTCGAAACTGCCATTGAAGAGTTGCGCATGTGCGAGCGCGGAGAGAAGCAGGAGCGGAGCGAGTAGGAATGACTTCATGGCGCGTGGTCGTTGGTCCATGGATAAGACGCGATCGGGAGCCGAAAGGCTGTCCAGGCAACCTGAGGCGATGAGGCGAGCACCTGAGCCGCAACACCGCACATTTGCAGCGCCCTCAAGTGATGGACATCTATTGTATCCCTGGCCTTGGCGCTGACAAGCGGCTTTTCGAAAGGCTCGACCTCAGCGGCCACATCGTTCATCATTTGGAATGGCCGCACATGGTCCAGGGGGCATCGTTGTACGCCTTCGCCCAGGAACTCTCCAAGCAAGTGGATGCGAGCGTGGATCATGTGCTCATTGGCGTGAGCATGGGTGGAATGGTAGCGCAGGAACTCGCTGGCATCACCGCATCGAAGCGCACGATCATCATCAGTAGTTGGAAAGGAAGGAGTGAGATGCCGTGGAATGTCAAGGCCATGCGCGGGCTCGGCGCTGAGCGCTTCTTGAACGAAACCATCGTTCGGCGTGTCGTGCCGTTCCTCCGTCTTCTGCGATACACCTTGGGTTTGGAGGACAAGGCATCCCAAGCGCTCGGTCAGGAGATGCTGGCGGGGTTCAGTGCGCGTGACCTTCGCGTGATGGTGGCAGCGGTCCTGAGTTGGAATGGGCCATCGACGACCGTGAACGATCTCGTTCACATTCACGGAGACAAGGACCGCCTCATGCCCATTGGGTCGATCAAGGACCCCGTCGTGATCAAAGGCGGCACGCACTTCATGGTCTTCAGCAAGGCAGGAGCAGTGGGCGCGGCCGTGCGCCGCGCCCTTTGATCCCGACCCACCACCTATTGGTTCTTCAACAGGAAGGAGATCGGCATGCTGTAGCGCACCCGCACATCCTCCCCGTGGAACTTGCCCGGCTTCCACCGCTTCTTCAATTGACGGATGGCGCGTTGTGCTTCGGCATCGAGGGTGGGACTTACACCACGTCCGATGCTGATCAGGGAGATCGCGCCCTCCTCGGTCACTACGAAGCTCACGTACACCTTGCCTTCGCGGCCCGCATCCACATCGATCTGCGGGTAGCGGATGATCCTCCGCAGGTCATCATACAGCGCATCCATTCCACCGGGATATTCAGGAGCGGAATCCGCCTGCCATCCTTCTCGGGTGGTGGTATCGCGCCCGGCCGTGGTTCCGGTGCCTCCTGTTCCGGGTCCCGTGGGTCCGGTTGGCCCCGTAGGTCCGGTCGGACCAGGATCCGGATCCCCGTGGGTGGTGGTGTCCACAGGTGTGATCGCCGTTGAATCCACCGCGACCAAGGAGCCGAGCCGATCCGGATCCGTTGGTCGGCTGGGCGGAGTGGCAGCTGCCTCGGTAGGTTGAACGGGATCGGGAGCAATGAAATCGAAGATGCGATCAGGAGACACGATCGGAAGCGCGCGTTCCACGTCGCCCGGATCGGACGCGAGCAATTTGGGTAGGATCAGCGCCGATCCCACGAAAGCAGAAGCGATCCCGAAGGCGAGGATCATGGTCCGGTGATGCTCGCGCCGGATCACATAGGCCCCATAGTCGCGGTTCCGGTCGGCGAAGACCAGTTCGTTCCGATCAGTGGAGAGTACGTTGCTCCAGCCGTTGCCGGTGGCCAATAAGGCACTGAGCAGGAGGAGCAGGAGGAGGGAAGCCGCGATGATCATGGTGGTTGGGTTTATGGGAGAACGTCTCGCATTCGCACTTCCGTACACGCGACCCCGCAAAAACGTTCATTCGATATACACGCCCGAACCGGCCCCTTGAGCCAAGGAATTCATCCGACCCGGAAGGCAACGGTCCATCCCCATTCCCCGTCTGTACAGCGGCGCTGGTTGATAAATCCCTCGTCAGTAGCGGCTTCCGTGAACGATCGCTCCCCTAGTTTGCACCCGTCGAAATATGCTTGATGGTACCCGGTAGGACCTGGTCCGTGGTTTCTTGTGCGGTGATCGCCCTCCTTTTAGTGGGTGAGGTGCGTGCGCAATGCCATGCCCATGCGGGCACGCCGAGCGGGCCTATCTGTGAAGGGACCACCCAGCAATTGAACGGAACGGCCAATGGCGGCCAGGGCCCATACAGCTATTCCTGGACACCGATCGGCGGGTTGAGCGACCCCAACATCGCCAACCCGGTGGCCAGTCCGACCACCACCACGGTGTACACCCTCACGATCACGGACAACAACGGCTGCACGGATACGGACAACATCACGGTGAACGTGAACCCATCTGCGGACGCGGCGATGACCAGCAGCAATGCCCAGTTCACGGTCTTCAACGGCAACCCGACCTTCTATAAGTGCTCGGCAAACCCGACCTCCCTCTTCAGCTTCGACTTCTCCGGAACCGCCACAGGTGGAAGCATGCACACGATCAGTTGGGGTGATGCCTCCCCGAATTTCACGACCAATGGCGCGACGTGGCCCACACAGACGCATACGTACAGCCAGGGGATCAACACGATCACATACACCATCACCCAAGGCAATGGGTGCAACGACATCCAGACCTACAACGTGTTCCTCGGTACCAACCCGGCCGGTGCGCTCGTGAATCCGGGTAGCACACAAGGTTGCGGACCGATCACCCTCACGTTCCCGATCGTGGGTTGGGCTACGAACACGCCCGGCACGATCTACAGCATCACCTTCAATGACGGTACTCCGCCGATCCAGTATTCGCATCCGCCGCCTGCATCGATCACGCATATGTTCAGCATCGGTTCGTGCGGCACGACCAGCACGGATGGGGTGAACACCTACCAGAACAGCTTCTCGGCGAACATGCTGGTGTCCAATCCGTGCGGTACCAGTGGAAGTACCATCCTGCCGATCGTGGTGAGCCTTGCGGGCAGCACGGACTTCACGATCACTCCCAACGACACGGCCTGCGTGAACACCACGGTGACCTTCACCAGCACGAGTACGGGCAATGAGGTGTTGGGCAATAGCTGCGACATCACCCCCGCGCTGCTGTGGAGCATCTTGCCTGCAGCGGGTTGGACGACCGGCGGAACACTCGGCAACGATAACGGGTTCAATGGCGCCACCTACGATCCCAGTTCATGGAGCACGGGTAGCACGAGTCTAGGCGTCGACTTCAACATCCCGGGTGTGTATACGATCCGGTTGATCTCCGGCAATTCGTGTGGGGGCGATACCCTCACTCGAACGGTCTGCATTGAATCTCCTCCAGCGCCGTCGTTCACCCTGTTGCCCATCACCGGTTGCGCACCCTTCCAACCGGTGAACACCAACACGTCCGTATTCGGAACAAGCTGCCTGCTCACACACGAATGGACCGTGATCGGTGTGGCGGCAGCATGCGGTGCTGGCCCGGCTTGGAGTTTCGCCAGCGGCAATGCGAGCAGCTTGCAGCCACAGTTCCTCTTTACCGAACCGGGAACCTACACTGTGCAGTACCGCGCGATCAATTCGTGCAACGTGCCCTTGGTGCAACAGGTGATCACGGTGAATGCTCCGCCGCAGGTCGCGTTGAATGCGCTCAGCGGCATCTGCGCCACGCAATGTGTGAGCCCGAGTGCGGTGGTGCAGAATTGCGGATCGGCGATCACCACCTACGCTTGGACCTTCCCGGGCGGTACACCAGCGAATGCAGCTATGGCATCGCCCGGCTCCATCTGCTTCAACGCGCCGGGCAACCCGACGATCTCGCTCACGGTGACCAATGCGTGTGGCAATGCCACGGCCAACGGGAACCTCGCCATCGGCACGTTGCCTCCGCTGCCGGTGATCGCCAGCAACAGTCCGGTGTGCGCCGGACAGATCCTGTCGCTCAGCGCCACACCGATCGCGGGTGTCACTTTCCAGTGGACGGATCCGCAAGGCACGGTGATCAGCAACCAGCCATCCTTGACGATCCCGAACGTGACCGCTGCGAATGCCGGTGTCTATTCCGTGGTCGCCATCAGCAGTGGCTGCACCGGACCAGCTGCCACGGTGAATGTGCTAGTGATCGCAGCACCGAACGTGACGATCAATCCTCCGGCAACCGCGATCTGTAATGGACAGAGTACCACGCTTACAGCGAACGGTGCGGGGAATTACCAATGGTTCATCGGTGCCACTCAGGTCGGCACAGGCCCTCAATTGGTGACCAGCCCGGCGGTAACGACCACGTACACGGTTTCCGGGAATACCGGCGGCTGCCCGGGAAGCGCCACGGTGAACGTGACCGTGTATCCGCTGCCTGTGGTGAATGCCGGTGTGGACCAGACCTTCTGCGATCAAGCGATCCCGGTGAACCTCTCCGGAGCACCCGCACCGGGGATCTGGAGTGGTCCGGGTGTAACGCCCGGTGGTGTCTTCACACCCACTCCCGGCCAACTCGGTACGGTGACGCTGACGTACACGCACACGAATGCCAACGGGTGTACGAACACCGACCAAGTGGATGTGACGGTTCAAGCGGTAACGCAATTCGCGAACGCGGGTCCGGATGTGACGCTTTGCCAGAGCAACACGGCCACACAGTTGATCGGCGCACCGGCCGGTGGAACCTGGGTGGGTGCGGGAGCTGGTGGTTGGTTCACCCCGAGCACGGTCGGCAATTTCAATGTGACGTACAACTTCGGAGCGGGGACTTGTGCCACCAGTGATCAGGACGGTCGTTAATGTGGTCGGTGCAACAGTGTTGAATGTGATGCCTGACTTCAGCAATTGCGCCGATGCGGCACCGATCGCCCTTGTGGGAAACCCCGTGGGTGGAACATGGTCCGGCAACGGTGTCAGCGGTCCACCATGGGTGTTCGATCCGGGGGCGGTCGCTGCGGGATCGCACCTGCTCACCTACAATTTCGGCAATGCGAATGGGTGCCAAAGCACAGCCACGGTGACCGCAACAGTGAACGCGTTACCCGTGGTGAATGCAGGGCCTGATGTGGTGCTGTGCAACCAACCGATCGCCTATCAATTGGGAGGCGCGCCAGCGGGTGGTACGTGGAGCGGCAATACCATCGCCGTGACGCCCGGTGGACAGATCACGCCTGCGGGTGTGGACACCGATGTGCTCACCTACAGCGTCACGAACGCGGACGGATGTTCCGGAAGCGATCAGATCACGGTGGACATCCAGCCGATCGTCATACCGGCCTTCGCAGGGAATGACACCTCGGTTTGTGTGAACAGTGGCGCGCTGCAATTGAATGGAACACCGGCAGGAGGAAGTTGGACCGGATCACAGGTGAATGCTACAGGCCTGTTGGACACGGACACACCTGGCAGTTACACACTCACCTATTCATTCGGTACCGCTACCTGCTTGTTGCAGGATCAGATCTCGGTGGTGGTGAATGCATTGCCCGTGGTGGATGCCGGTACCGATATCGCGGTGTGCCTGGATGGCGGCGTGCAGATCCTCACGGCGAACCCGGCTGGCGGAACATGGAGCGGGGTAGGCGTGGACCCCGCGACGGGTGAATTCGATCCAACGCAAGCCTTGCCCGGCGGTAACGCGGTGGTGTACCAATACACCGATCCCGGAACGGGCTGTAGCAACTCGGACAACGCATTGGTCACGGTGCAGCCTTTGCCTACGGCGGATTTCAGTAGCGCGCCGATCGCCTGCGCGAACACGCCGTTCGCATTCACGAACAACAGCGTTGGTGCGGTGGCGAGCGAATGGAGTTTCGGGGACGGCACGACGTTCTTGGCGATGAACCCGTCCCACACCTACCTCGATACCGGTGCGTATGATGTGCAGTTGGTGGTCTTCACCACGGCCGGTTGCACCGATACCATCACGCAGACCGTGATCGTATGGGATGTACCCGAGGCTGATCCGATCCTCGATGTGGATAACGGCTGTGGTCCGCTCACGGTGAACTTCGACAACCAATCCATCGGAGCCGGTATCGGGTATTGGTGGGACTTCGGCGGACTTGGCTCCAGTGCCCTGCAATGGCCGGGATCGTTCACCTTCCCGATGGACCCGCAGGACGCGATCGTATACCCCGTTACACTTACGGCCACCAACACCTGCGGAAGTGATGCGGTGACGATCGATGTGACGGTGATGCCTGCGCCGACCGCCGTATTCGGACCGAATGTGAACGTGCATTGCAGTTATGCCGATGTGCCATTCGCGAACGTGAGCTATGGGCTGCCGGATACATTCCAATGGGATTTCGGTGATGGCACCTTCGGGAATTCCGCAGCGACGATCGTGACGCACAGCTACGTGGCGGATACGATCAACACGCCCTTCACCATCACGTTGATCGCGAGCAATGCATGTGGCAGCGATACGGCGGACTTCACCATCACGGTGTTGCCGAACGATGTGGTCTCCTTCTTCAACATGGATCCCGTGCAAGGATGTGCGCCGCTCACAGTGAATTTCACACACATCACCAGTGGCGATACCGCCTTGGTCTGGGATCTCGGCGATGGCAACTTCAGCATCGCACAGGACGTGAGCCACACGTACAACACGCCCGGCACATACACGATCGAACTGTCCGCGTACGGTTGCGGCTTCGATGCATACAGTCAGCAGATCACGGTGTTCCCTTCACCGGTGGTCGCCTTCACCACCGCACCGCAAGGTGTATGTGTGGGCGGCGAATTCACATTCACCAACCAGACGACAGGGATCTCCGGATCGCAATGGACCTTTGGTGATGGTGGAATTTCCACACTGACATCACCGACGCACAGCTATGCCACAAGCGGAAACTTCCCGGTGACGTTGACAGTGACGAGCGCGCTGAACGGATGCACTTCTTCCATCACGCATCACGTGAACGTTTCGATTACACCGGTGGCTGCCTTCACGACCGATCCAATGGATGGATGCATCGATCTGGATGTCGCCTTCACGAACGCGAGCACCGGTGCGAGTTTCTACCAGTGGAACTTCGGTGATGGGAACACGACCGGAACGGCGGCGCCCTTCCACACCTATACTACTGCGGGATCCTATGTGGTCACCTTGATCGCGGAGAATGTGAACGGGTGTGCCGACACGATCACGGCGCCGGTGGTCGCGCATCCATTGCCGAGCGCCTTCTTCTCGCTGTCCGCCGCGCAGAGTTGCACCTCTCCGGTCACCGTGCAAACATTGAATGGTTCGCAGGGTGCGATCGGTTATCAGTGGGATCTCGGGAACGGGCAGGGATCCATCCTGAACCAGCCGGACATCACGTTCGATCAACCGGGTACATTCATCGTTCGGCTCACCGCGACGAACCAGTTCGGTTGCACCGATCAGCATGAGGAGAGCTTCACCGTACACCCGACACCGGAGGCTTCGTTCTTCGCCTTGCCGCAGCCAGCATGTGCAGGTCGTCCGATATTCTTCACCAACACCTCCGTGAACGCGTTCAGTTTCCATTGGCGTTTTGGTGATGGATCGATCTCCGTTGCGGATACCCCCATGCATACCTACGCGCAGGCAGGGACCTACTCCATCACGCTGATCGCTACGGGTGCTGGCGGTTGTGTGGATACGCTTGCGGCCCCGGGAGCGATCATCGTGAACCCGACCCCGAACGCCGACTATGAGAGCGACACCTTGCTCAGCGTTCGTAACGCATTACAGTTCAGCAACCTCAGCCAGGGTGCTGTTTCCTACACCTGGGATTTCGGTGATGGCGAAGGATCCACCGACACGCATCCGTTGCACTTGTTCCCTGCGGATGGCGGCGGATATACGGTGTGTCTTGTCGCGGTGAACACATACTCCTGCCCGGATACGATCTGCAAATTCCAGCTGGTGGGTGATGATGCCATCGTCTTCGTGCCGAACGCATTCACGCCGAACGACGACGACCGGAACGAAGCCTTCCGTCCGATCGTGAATGGTTATGTGGGTTGGAAGTACACCTTCCTCGTATTCGATCGTTGGGGCTTGGAGATCTTCAAAACCCACGACCGCAACGAGGGCTGGAATGGCCGCGTGGGTGGCAAGCCACCGGTGATCGATGTGTACGTGTGGAAGGTGATCGTGGAGCGCGACGGCGACGCCCGCGATTACATCGGGCACGTCACCTTGGTGGATTGAATCGCCTTAGCGCTTCTTCCCTGACTTCGCTTTCAATATTGCAGGCGGTATCAGCTGGCGATCACTGTTGTCCGCAGTGATGGTTTCGAGCACCTTGCTAGGTTGTGGACCCGGCGCGGCGGGAAAGCGCTCTGCGGAGTAACGTGCGGTCGTCCCATCCGGATTCACCTCATCGGCGCGATTGGCCGCTACCGTGTACGTGAAAGAAGTGTTCGATGTACCGCCCGCCAATTCGATCACTTCGAATCCGGTCGCTGATTTGTTCGTCACATACACGCCGTTGCAATCGCCTTCCAATTGCACGAAGACACGTAATGGATGCGTGTCATTCACCACGATGTTCTTCGTCAGGATCGGGTCGAGGATCACTTGGACCCGGCCATTGATGAGTTGAGCCGATCCATAGTCCTGGAAGAGGTTCTCCGGGGCCTCCGGGCACGAGAGCGCCACCAGGTTCCCATCGGTGTCCTTCACCACGGTGTTCACTGTGCCGGGGCCGATGATCTTGCGATTGAGCCCAAGGTTGTCGCGCACGCCTACATAGGCCCAGGTCTGCGCGGTGCCTGCGGTTTGCACTTCGAAATAGCCTCCTGCGGAAGCGGTTCCGCCATTGAACGCGGAGTTGTTGTTCGGGTTCGTGTTCAACGTGTTGGCCGCGTAACCAACTACACCGTATTGTGCACCGGTCCCGACCACTCCACATCCGGATGCAGGCGTGAAGATGGACCCCGTGAGGTTGTTGCCTACACCGACCACACCGATCCCACTGGCGGCGGTCCTGCCAATGGCGAAAGCCGCGATCCCGTTCCCGTTGAACGCAGCGCCAGAGCCGTTCGTCAGGTAGGTTGAGAGTGCTCCATTCCCGGTCGAGATCAACCCGGTACCTAGCGCGCTCGTATTGATCGCACGCATGCCGAAGCCCGTATCGTGCGTGATCCGGCCGTAAACACCGATCGGTTGCGCACCGACCCCTGCATTGGTGCCGGTGCCGTAAACGCCGGTGCCCAATGTGGAAGCACTTGTGCCGTAAACACCGCTGGCATTCCCTGTTGCCGAGGAAGCGATCCCGAACACGCCCATGGTGAAAGCGGTCCCGGCAGCGCCGGTGGCCTCGCCGCGCACACCGGAAGCAATGGATGCGGTACCCGCGTTTCCCAACGGTGCCGTGGAGTTGATGCCCCATACCCCTTCGGATGTAGAGGAAGCCGTCGTGGCCGTGCCATCGATCACTCCCCATACCGCCGTGCCGGTCGTGGACGTGCCACCGGCTGTTTCACCATACACACCCGTGCCACTCCCGGAAGCGTAGCCGTTCACCGAGAAGGTGCCTACCGCGTTGTTGATCGAGGTCGTGGTCCCGTTCGTGGTGGTGTTCCCGTACACCGAGAAGACATCGCCGGCGAAATGGGCCGTATTGTTCTGGACCACCTCTCCGGTTGATCGCACCCGCATCCGTTCGTTCGCAGCCAAAGCGCCACCGGTTTTGATCACCCAATCCACCGCATCCGTGGTGCCGATGAAGTTCGTGCCGGCGATCGTGCCCGCGTTACCGGTGATCAGCCAGCCATCGCCCGTGGATGCGAAACGCACCCACACCGCGACGTTCCAGTAGTAGTAACCCGGTGTCACGTTGTTCGGCGCGACACCAGCAGTAGCGGTGTTGTACACCAACAGGGACGTTGCTGGTGCGACCACAGGGGCTGCGACGTTGATCGCTGTGAGTGCGATACGCGGAACGAGCAAGCCTTTCTTGGCGAGCGCGGGCAGTGCGCTGGCATCGACATCAAGCAACGCCGACGCGTTGGGTGCAGCGCCATCCGCGTTGATCGCGATGTTCTGTGCAAGCGCAGGACTTGCCACCAGGAAAGGAAGGATGAAACGAATGAGGTACTTCATGATGGTGGGTGTTCTAACAGTAGGACGAAAGGTAACGGGGTTAGGTGCCTGATCGCCTTTTCGCGGAATATTCAGTTCGTGCCGGCACCACATAAGCTGAATGCATCCAAAAAGTGAACTTCGCCCCATGCGGTATGTGGAGGTGACCGGGCCGATCAGGGAATTGTTTCGAGCGAGCCTCGGGCCGCAGGCCGTGCTGGAAACGCACGAGGAGTGCGCCCACTATGGACATGATGAGACCGAGGACCTCAAGCACCCACCTTCGGTGGTCGTGCGCCCACGGACCACGGAGGAAGTTGCGGCCGTCATGCGCATCTGCACCGCCCACGACACACCGGTCACACCCATCGGCGGACGGACCGGCTTGAGCGGTGGGGCCTTGAGCATCTGCGGCGGGGTCGGTCTTGCGCTCGATCGCATGAACTCCATCGTTGCGATCGATGACCGGAACCTGCAAGTGACCGTTCAGCCCGGTGTGATCACGCAGGTGCTGCAAGAAGCCGTGGCGGCGAAGGGCCTGTACTACCCACCCGATCCCAGCAGCAAGGGTAGCTGCACGATAGGGGGAAATCTTGCCGAGAATGCAGGCGGTCCGCGCGCGGTGAAGTACGGCGTCACGCGCGACTTTGTGTTGAACCTCGAGGTGGTGTTGCCGGATGGATCCATCATTTGGACCGGCGCGAACACCTTGAAGAACTCCACGGGCTACGACCTCACGCGGTTGATCGTCGGGAGTGAAGGGACCTTGGCGGTGATCACACAAGCGGTGCTGCGCTTGGTGCCCATGCCGAAGGAAGCTCGACTGATGCTCGTGCCCTTCGCCAGTGCGGAACGTGCATGTGAAGCGGTGAGCGCGACCTTCCGGGCCGGTGTCACACCGAGTGCGATGGAGTTCATGGAGCGCGATGCGATCGCTTGGACGATGCGATACACGGACGGACTTCCGTCGCAACTTTCAGCGGAGGCTGGCGCCTATCTCCTGATCGAGGTGGATGGCGATCACGCGGATGCGCTCATGCGCGATTGCGAAACGATCCTCGGTGTGATGGAAGCGCATGATGCCGGTGAGGTGCTCTTCGCGGAAGCAGCTGCTGAGAAGGATGCGCTATGGCGGATGCGACGAAGTGTGCCTGTGAGTGTGAAAGCACACAGTGTGTACAAGGAGGAGGATACCGTGGTGCCACGCTTCGAACTACCGCGACTCTTGGCGGGCGTGAAAGCGATCGGTGAGCAGTACGGCTTCCAGAGCGTGTGTTACGGGCATGCCGGTGATGGCAATTTGCATGTGAACATCGTCAAGGGCGATCTATCGGATGCGTTCTGGGAGAACGAACTTCCGAAGGCGATCCGGGAGATCTTCCAACTCACCGTGTCACTTGGTGGAACGTTGAGCGGTGAGCACGGCATCGGCCTGGTGCAGCGCCCGTACATGGACATCGCGTTCAATGAAACCCAACTTGCCTTGATGCGTTCGATCAAGAACGTGTTCGATCCGAAGGGGATCATGAACCCGGGCAAGTTGCTGCCTTGATCACAACGCGGCACGAGCCGCACTTCGGATCAGCGCACGATCGTCAGGTGCCCGAACAACTCGTGAACGTCCTTCTTCACGGCATCCACTGCATAGGCCCGGAACGGATACACCCCAACGGGTACATCATGGCCACCCGCAGTACCGTCCCATTCCGCCCAAGGGTTGTTGGTAGCGTACAACACACTGCCCCACCGATCGAAGACCTCGAACTCGAAGGAGGCCAGGTCCACCACGTTGATCATGGGCCGGAAGGTGTCGTTGAAGCCATCACCGTTCGGCGAGAACGCGTTGGCCACATAGAACACATACTCCTGCGGTTTCAAGTAGGCGACGATCGTATCCGTGGTGAGGAAGCGCGCAGACAATTCTCTGGCCGTGCTATCCGCTGGCGTGAAGGCATTGTTCTTCACGGTCCAATACAGGAAGTCGAAGTAGAGCGTGGGGTTGATGTGCCAATCGACATCGACATCCTCCGGCACCGAAGCGATGGCAGGGAAGTTCGCGTACGTGGTCCCATCGAAGGTGATGGTGCCACCGCCGCGTGGGACGACGTCCAACATCACGTCATACCGGATAGGTGGGATGAAGTGCGCCACAATGCTATCCGCGCCGATGAAGTCCACGGTGACCAGTGAGTCGGTGAGGCTCGGCGAGAGTGAATTGCCGGAGAATACCTCCCAATGGCTGAAGAGCCATCCCGTGGCCGGCAGCGGTGCGAGCGTTGTGGTGACACCGCCATAATACGTTCCGGTGAAGGGGTAGGTCGGAAGCGTGAGGCTGTTCACTTGGATCTCTCCGCTCAGTGGTGGATCCACATTGAAGACCACATCATACGGACCATTCAGGTTGTAACAATCCACCAAGCCTTGCTGGATGGTCACGCAACGTGCCTCGATGAAATTCTTCATGACCTGCACATTGTTCTGCCAGTCAGCAACGGTGCCACCCCAACGCGTGACCTGCCCGGTCATCTCCGGGGTGATCGTGGCGATCAACCCATCGAGGTAAGGGATCATGAAGTCGCAACTGAAGACGGTGTTGCCGAGGTCGATGTAGCGGTTCACGTAGTAGTCGTGTACCATCGGATTCTCGTTGATCAGCTTCTCCAGGATGTCCGTGTGGCCTTGTCCGCCAGGGTTCGGCAGATCCTCCACTGTGCAGGGATCGGCGTTCGGGCTCTGGTCCGGGATCCCGGTGAAGTTGGTGTAGTGCCCGAAGGTGGCGTCCTCATCCCAGAGGATATAGCCCCACTTCTTGTGATCTCCGGAAGGATCCATGCCACGCCACCAACCGGTGTTCCAGTTCAGCCAATCCGCACATACCACATAACTATTCAGGCAGAAGTAATCGATCAAGCTCTTCCAACTGAGTTCGCCATCCACATACGCGAAGGCGGTGGGATCACCCATGTTGTTGCCCATGATGTAGGCCCGCAAGGCATCCCAATCGGTTTGCGCCTGTGCGCCGCCGAACTCGCTCCATGTACCACCCCAGGTCTTGAGGAACTGGACGTCGTATTCACCTTGTCCGTAGTAGTACTTCGTGAAGTCCGCATCATCCACTTTCTCGCGGATCTCATACACCCCCCAATACTGGCCATTGATGTACACCACACAGGCTTCGTAAGTGCGCTCGTCCAATTTCAGGTTGCCCTCTTGGCTCAAGGACTCCACATAAGCATCACGGATGTGCGCTGGTTGGTCGGGGCCGAACTCATAATTGTCACCGGCCGCCGCTTTCACGATCACCCGTTGGAACTCATCCCGGTCCGACATGGCGAAGATGGGGTAGTGGATCCCGTTGTTCTGACCGAACTGGTCGCGTGACACCCAGTCGAAGCCCCGCTGGTCGTAAGCCCATGTATCCTGGCCGTGTTCGTTCATCGTGCCGGTCACCTCGTCGCGTTGTACCCCATCAGCACCGAAGTATTCCATGGATGCGATAGGCTCGAGTTGCGTACCATTCAACAGTATCTCCGCTTGATCACCTGCGCAACTGAGGATCGGGATGGTATGTGTAACACCGACGAAGTAGGTGTTGGTCTCAATGAAGCTGGCGGGTACTCCTGCTGTTGCGCCGAAGGCCTTGGCGCGCAGCACGGTGGTGGTGGCGATGTTGATCGGTCCCGCGTAGGCGGTGCTCGCTGCAGTGGGCTCGAATCCGTTCGTGGTGTACCGGATCGTCGCCGTGGGGTCCGTGGATGCAAGGGCCACACTGACGGCGCCGCCGTAGTATCCGGCCGCTTGGCTCATGGTCGGCTTGGCCGTGTAATACGGTCCGCCGCCCGCGTTCGCGGCATTCGGTGTGGGGGTTTGGAAAAGCGCCCACGTCGCTGCGCCATCGGTGGTGCGTCCCCAGCTATGGTCGGCTTGGGTGGGCTCGCTGAAGAGGAAATTGTCCACGATGTTGGCGCTGGCGTCGCTTAGCACCGCACGGTCACCTTGCGTTTGGGTAAGCTTGAAGTTGGGATGCAATGTGCCAGCTGCTACCGTACCCCTACCGCTGCACCATACCATCAAGCGTCCGTTCGCTGGAATGGTGCTCCCCGGAGGGATCTGCCACTTGGTGTTGTTGGTCTGGCTATCGCTCAGGTACCAGCCGCTCAGGTCCACCACCGCGCCGGTGGTGTTGAACAGTTCGATCCAGTCCTCGCGTTGGCCGAAGCTGTCCGTGGGGCCGGTCCAGTTGGCCGCGCTCAATTCATTGATGACCACCTGTGCATGCGCCGATCCGACGAGAAGCAGGGCGAAAAGACAGGAAGCGGCGTATTTCTTCAACATGGATCGGAGCTGGGAATGAGGCAAGATAACCGCAGGCATTGGTTTGATCGGTACCCGAGCGGGCCTCCTTCGTGGGTGGCTTGGTGCCCTACCCGGAGGCCGTCTCGTGAACGAGACGTTGTTCCAAGGTGAACAAGTTGCCCCGGGCGGTCAACCTTTCGCGTTCAGGTCCTTAGCGGCGTAATAGCCGGTATCGACATCCAGTAGCAATTTGGTGTGCAGGGTGATCTGCCCGGTGTGGTAGCTCATGTGCTCCACCACATGCACGAGTATGGCGGCTCCCGACTCCTCGAAGCCCTGGACCTTCCACTTCCGCGTGAACCCTTCCGGTGGCAACTTCATGATCACTTCTCGTGCGGAGATCAGCACCCGTGAAAGCCGATCGCTCAGCTCGGCAGTCGCAAGCGGACCCTGTTCTTCGAATTCGGCATCCCGTGTCCGATCATCCGGAGCGGTGCCCAAGGTGCTGGTGATCCATTGGCCCACATTGCCACAGAGATGCAGGACCAGATTCCCGACACTCACCACATGTTCATTGGCGCGACGCCAGACCTGTTCCTCGGATAGAAGCCCCAAGCACTTCACGATCTGGTCCTCGCTCTCCTTCAGTCGACGAAGGCACTCACTCCTCAATTGCTCGGTCACGTCGTCCATTCGACCAATGTAATCCTGCCCTGAATGCAAAGACCCCGGTGAAGCGATCCACCGGGGTCTTTGCAATTGGTCGTACCGATCAGGCCGCCGCCTTCGCCTCTTCCTTGGCGGCAGGCTTGGATCCCGCACCGATGTGCAGGTCCAGGAACTTCTCCATGGCGCCATAGAAGTCGAAGCGGTTCTCCTCGTTGTGGAAACCGTGGCCCTCGTTCTCCTTCACCAGGTATTGTACGTCGATGCCGCGTGCCTTCAACGCCGCGACCACTTGGTCGCTCTCGTCCTTGTTCACGCGTGGATCCTTGGCGCCCTGCGCAATGAACAACGGGCACTTGATGCGGTCCACGAAGAACACCGGCGATGCGTCGCGCATCAACAAACTGTCGGTCTTCGGGTCACCCACCATTTCGTACATCATCTTCTTGAACGGCTCCCAATAGGGAGGGACCGTCTTCATGAAGGTGAACAAGTTGCTCACGCCCACATAGTCCACACCGCATGCATAGAGATCCGGGGTGAATGTGACCCCGGCAAGTGTTGCATATCCACCGTAGCTGCCGCCATAGATCGCGATGCGCGAACTATCGGCGATGCCTTCCTTCTTCAGCCACTCCACACCATCGGTGATGTCGTCCTGCATGGTCTTCCCCCATTCCTTGAAGGACTTTTCCCAGAACTCACGACCGTAACCCGTGCTGCCACGGAAATTCATTTGCAACACTGCGTAACCTCGGTTCGCGAGCAATTGCACTTCGGAATTGAAGCCCCAATCGTCGCGTGCCCAAGGACCGCCATGTGGGTTCACCACCACAGGTAGGTTCTTCGCTTCGCGGCCCACCGGCAAGGTGAGGTAACCGTGGATGGTAAGGCCATCGCGGGTGGTGTAGGTGATGGGCTTCATCTCCGCCATGTGGTCCTCGTTGATCCACGGACGCAGCGTGGCGACCTCCTTCAGTTTGTCGGCGGTAGCATCGTAGAAGTAGTACTTGCCCGGCTGGCGATCGTTCCCGGCCCACACCATGAACATGGTCTCCTCGTCGTTCTCGCCGTAGATCCAGTAGTCGTAGCCCTCGAACTTGGAGGCGAGCTTGTCATACAGGCCCTTGGTCACATCGTCCAGGATCTTGCGTTCCTCCTTCCAGCCGGTCCAGGTCACCATGGTAAGGACCTTGCGCTTCTGGCTGTAGTTCACGTTGCTCACGTCGTAGTCCTTGTCCTCGTAGATCACTTTCGTCTCCTTCTTCTCGGCCAGGTTCCATTCCACCACGGCGGTCTTGTCGCGGCCGTTCAGGTTGTGGCTCACGATCAGGTTCGCGTTGTCGAAGGTGAAGAGGAGTGGGCTCCAGCTATCCTTGTATCCGGTGCGCATGTACTCCACGAACGGGTCCTTCTCCGTGGCGCGGTAATACACCACTTGGTCCGTTCCGTCGGTCTTGGTGGCCATGCGGATCACACCCGCGTGGTCCGTGATCCAACCCTCGAAGTTGTCCTTGCTGTTGTCGAACAAGGGCTTCAATTCACCCGTGTTGATGTTGCAGAGGTAGGGGTCGAAGACCTGCGGATTGCGCTGGTTCATCTGGATCAGGATGTTCTGCTCCATGCCCGCGATGTTGTGCAGGCGATCCAATGTTCCGGCACGTACGCCGGATTGCGGCGTGAGGGCCTTGGCATCCGAACCGTCCATGCTCGCGCTGAAGACGATGAAGTTCTCATCGCCATTGATGTCGCGGCTGTACACCAAGCGATCACCCTTCCAGAAGTACCCGCCGATGTCGCGGATGGTGTCATGTGTCACCTGCGTGGCCGTGCTGTCGCCCATCTTCTGCACGAAGACGTTCATGCGGTTATGCCATGGCGCGCGGTAGCTCATGTACTGCCCGTTCGGGCTGATCTGGAAGCTGGCCTTCTCCGGGTTCTTGAAGAAGTCCTTCATGTCGATCACCGGTGGCGGCGTCTTCATGGCGGCATGATCCGCGGTCTCCGTGCCGCACGAGGCGAGCAGGGCCACGCCGAGGATCATCGGGGCGATGGTTCGTAAGGAGAGCGACGGGTTGAACTTCATGGGGTTGGAGGTTTCTCGGGGTTGGTTCCGGAGGCGTAAAGGTGCCAACCACATCCGATCCGGCCTACCCCGTTCCATGAACGGTTGGTCACGGTTATCACCGGTGGAAGCGGTAGACCCACACGCGGTGGTCGGCTTCCAGGGAATCCACTGCGGGGTAGGCGTCGCGGAGGCTTCGGTACCATGCTGCATCCGCCGGGCGTGTACTGCCGCTCGCATCCACCACGATCGTCGGCCCGGTCGGGTCCATGGTGAAGGCTTCAATGGCTTCGGTCGCATACGTGATCAACGGGGTCTGGTCCTCCTTCAGTTGATCGAGATCCTCCGCCGCGAGGTAATTCAACCAATACCAGCGCGGCACCACATGGAAGGTGTGGTCCACACTGGCCCACTTGTTCACTTGGGCGACCACGCGCGAGGGGTGCCGACCGCTATCCTTCCAAGGAGTGAAGGTGAATGCCATGCCCACCATGACGATGGCCACAAGAGCGTTCGAAGCGCGCATTGGCACATGCAATCCACCGATCGAAAGCGCCACCAGCAACGCGAACCCAGGGGCAGCATACACGAGGTAGCGATCGAGGAAGATCGGGACGACGAACGAGACGAGGAACATGCCGAAGAGCGGGAGGAAGGTCCACAGCAGTGCGAAGCGGATCTCCAGTGAAACCGCTCGGGAACGGAAGAGCCCGACCGCAATGATCGCGAGGAAGGCGACCGCCAGCACCGGCGCATTGCTCCAGCGCCAGATCATGTTGTAGAGTTCCTCGGGTACGGGCGCTTCCAACCAAGTGCCGTGGGTTACGCTTTGCGAAAGCCTTCCGAGGAAGATCAATGCGTAAGGGGTGGAACACACTGCGGTGATGAGCAGGCCAATGAGGAACCGCCGCCGGACCGGTCGGAATTCAGAAAGAAGAAGAACGACCACGAGTTGAAGACCGATCGCCAGCCAACCGAAGAAGTGCGTGTACACCATCCCGACGTTGATGACCGCGAGGGCGAGCATTGTCCGGTTGGCGCGCTCCGGATGATCCTTGGCGCGCCATAGCAACCACATTCCTGACACAACCAGCAGCGCGAAGAGCGAATAGGCCCGGACCTCATGCGCGAAGCCGTAGTGGTAGTTGTTCAAGGTGAAGAGCAATGAGGCGATCACCGCCACCAGTGGTCCTCCCATCCGGCGCGCGAGCAGGAACAAGGGCCAAACGGTCAGTGCGCTGAACAGGGCTGACGGCACACGAAGCCACGCCGCCTCGAACGGCACGATCGCGCTCCACGCTTTGATCAACAGGAAATACAGCGGCGGGTTGTTCTCCGTGCGCAACATCGCCCACAGTTCCGGGAGTGGCCGTTGCGACCAATAGACCGTGAAGGGTTCGTCGTGCGCCAGCTCGTTCACGTCCAACCACAGCAGTTTCACCACCAGGCCGAAGGCTATGAGCGCGAATAGGATGTAGCGATCCCGGATGGACAAGGGTGTGGCCGTGCGTGGAATGGCCCGAGACAAGTTTACCGCTGGCTGAACGATCAGGGGATCCTGCGTTGCATCAGGTAGTGCGTCCCGATGCCGGGGATCTCGAATGCATCACCGACCACGGTAAGACCGAGGCGTTCATAGAAGGGCACCGCCTTGATCCGTGCGTTGCACCACAACAGATCGGCGTTCTGCGCATGCAGGTGATCCATCGCGAAGCGCATCAATTTCTCTCCGGCACCCCGGCTCCGATGATCCGGATGGGTGGCCATACCGCGCAACCGGTACTGTTTCCAGCCGCGCAATGTGTCGTTCTTCTCCGGATAGAAAGAAGCCACGCAGACGGTCTCGATGCTCACGAATACGCCGAGGTGGAATGCCCCGGCAAGGCGGTCGTTGGCGAACTCCACATCCTCCTGCGATCCGCCCGGCCGGAGGACCAGCAAACGCAAGGGATGGGTATCGGTGACCTTGATGAAACGGACCCGCATGGCCCGCTAAGTTGGAGCGATCGTGGGAAAAAGTCGAGCGGATCGATCGTTCACGGATGCGCGTGTGCCTTCTGCGCAGCGTTCAAGGCTTCCGCGAAGCGCGTTGCCCGAGCGGTTTCCGGAAGGCCGTCCGTGCCTTCGGCGACCACGAACCCATGATCCGGGGTCTGTAAGACCACCATCCACACCTGTTCATCGGTGTGTACTTCAGCGGCAATGACCGTGGACCACGGGATCAATGTCCGTTCCGGTGCGAAGGGAAGACCGAGCGTGTGGAAGAATTCCGGGCGTTGGATCAGCACGGGTCCTTCATCCGAGAGCGATACCGACACGGGTGGAACGAAGAGGGCACATGCAAAGCCACACACCAAAGAGACCACGATGCCAGCTCGCGCACCAACGACCACCGGACGCCAGCGCTTCGGGTTCCACCCGCGCTTCACGAGCCAACCGAGCGCCGCACCGCCAAGACCGCCGACCAAGGACAACAACACCGCGAGGGCCAACCGGCCCGGAAGATCCTGCCCACCCACGACCCACGTGGAGTGATCGCCGATCAGGTATCCGTAGCGAAGACCTGCGATGGAAACGGACAATGCGGTCGTCAACGGTGGTGCCAGCCCGCTTTCCAGCCCCCAATGTGCCAAGCGGAGCAACAGGATCGCACCCAATGCCAACGCGAGGAATTGGAACGCCTCCCGCGCATTGTCCGGCAACTCGAAGCGCATCTACTTGAAGTAGCGCATGTCCTGCCCGGGCTTGATCCCCTTCACACTGGCGTGGATCAGGCGGATCACATTCTCCACATCGTCGCGGTGTACGGTCTCCACGGTCGTGTGCATGTAACGCAACGGCAAACTGATGAGCGCACTGGGCACACCGGATGCGCCATAAGCGAACGCATCGGTATCGGTTCCGGTGGCGCGGCTGGCAGCGAGCCGTTGGAAAGGGATCTTCTCCGCTTCCGCAGTGCGGACGATGTGGCGCAACAGGTTGTTGTGGACCGCAGGCGCGTAACTCAGCACGGGGCCTTTGCCGCAGGCGATGTCGCCGCTCTGCACCTTGCTCATCATCGGGGTCTGCGTGTCGTGCGTGACATCCGTGATGATGGCGAGGTCCGGACGGATGCGTTCCACGATCATCTCCGCGCCGCGAAGGCCCACTTCCTCTTGCACACTGTTGGTGATGTACAGGCCGAAGGGCAGTTTCTCCTTCTTCTCCTTGATCAGTCGCGCCACTTCCGCGATCATGAACCCGCCCATGCGGTTGTCCAACGCGCGGCCTGTGAAGTTGTGGCCGTTCAGGACCATGAACTCATCCACGAAGGTGACCACGCAACCCACGTGGACGCCGAGCTTTTCCACTTCCTCCTTGCTATTGCATCCGCAATCCAGGAAGATGTTGTCCGTGGTGGGGGTGACCTCCGTCTTTCCATTCCGAACGTGGATCGCCGGCCAGCCGAACACGGCTTTCACAATGCCCTTGTCCGTGTGGATGTTCACCCGCATGCTCGGCGCGATCATGTGATCACTGCCGCCGTTGCGCCGCACATAGATGAAGCCTTCCTTGGTGATGTAGTGAACGAACCAGCTGATCTCGTCGGCGTGGGCCTCGATCACCACCTTGTACTTCGCAGTCGGGTTGATCACACCCACCGTGGTGCCGTATGCATCCACGAAGTGATCATCCACGTAGGGCTTGATGTACTCCAGCCAGAGCTTCTGACCCGCGCTCTCGAAACCCGTCGGGGAGGGGTTGTTCAGATAGCGCTCCATGAAATTCAAGGAGTCCTTGGTGAGGATGGTCCTGGGCGCCTTGGCGGCCGGGGTCTTTTTCTTCTTCGCCATTTGTGCGGTCGATCTTGCGTATTTCCGGATGGAACGGGGGCGAAAGTAGCGATGCCCACCACCCCCGAACCCTGACCGGTCATTCGCGTATGAACGATCACTTTTCATGAACTCCGAACCTGCTATGCGACACCTCCGCAGAACGTTGGGACCGCTGGCGTTATGCCTGCTCGTCCTCACATCCAGCGCCCAGTCCACCATCACGGACAAGCGCGTCGAGGACCTGCTGAAGCGTGCCGATCGCTTGGAACGGGACGGGAACGCGGTCTTCGTGCAGACCGGGATCCTTTACGAACAGGCCCTTTCCATTCTCCCGGATGATCCCGAAGTGAACATCCGCATGGGTCTGTGCCAATTGAACGGACCATACCGGCATAAGGCATTGCCGTATTTCTTGAAGGCGGCAACAGTGCAGCCCGATCGGCCGCACGTACAGTTCCTGCTGGGTTATTCCCACCAGTTGAATGCGCAATGGGACGAGGCCATCACCGCGTTCGATCGGCACAAGAAGCAGAACCCCTACCAGGATCCCGAGCCGCTGTACAACACCACGGACAAGCACATCAGCGAATGCCGGAACGGACGCGCCCTGATGGCCGCGCCGGCGCAAGTGCGCGTGCAGAACATGGGGGAGGGCATCAACACCGCCCAAGCGGATTACGGTGCGGTCGTCAACGCCGACGCATCCCTGTTGTTCTTCACCTCCCGTCGTCCTGCTTCAGCGGATGCCAAGGTGAACAAGGTGACCGGCGACTACTTCGAGGATGTGTACATGAGCCAACGCGGACCTTCCGGTTGGCACACGGCAACCCGTCTTCCGGCCCCGGTGAACACCGCCGGGAACGATGCCAGCGTCGGCTTGTTCAACGATGGACGGACGATGCTCATCTACCGCGATCACGACGGCGCCGGGGATCTCTATGAAAGCCGCCGTACCGGTGAGCATTGGAGCGAACCTGTGGCCCTCGGATCGAACGTGAACACACCCAGCCACGAGAGCAGTGCATGGTACAGTTTCGATCGGCAATGGCTCTACTTCGTGAGCGAGCGACCGGATGATAATGTGGGTGGCCAGGACATCTACCGCAGTCATTGGAATGCAGCAATAAGTGAATGGGGACCTGCGGAGAACCTGGGTCCCAACGTGAACACCATTTACGACGAGGAAGGCGTGGTGGTACACCCCGATGGTCGCACCATCTATTTCAGCAGCAAGGGCCACAACAGCATGGGAGGCTACGACGTCTTCCGCTCACAATTGATCGATGGGCATTGGACGAAAGCCGAGAACATGGGCTGGCCGATCAATTCGCCGGATGATGACCTGTTCTTCGTGCTCAGTGCCGACGGAACGAACGGCTACATGAGCTCCTACCGGGCGGATGGCCTGGGCGAGGATGACTTGTATTCCGTGGAGTTCCTTCCGAACCCGGCTGCCAGACCCGGCGAGCCCACGGCCAGTGCTGCGGGTGCTGCGGTCCCCCCGGAGGAAACACCGATGTCGGTATTGATCAAGGGCTATATCCGATCGCTCCACTACCTCAACGGTATGGAAGCCACCATTGAACTGGTGGACCTGAACGACGCCACACTCACGGCGAGTTTCCGCAGCGATGCATCGAACGGGGAGTACATGGTGGCCGTTCCTGCCGGAAAGGAGTATGCCATGTATGTGAAGGCCGATGGGTATTTGATCCACTCCGAGAACATTCGCGTCCCCAATGGTGAACGCGGAATGAATATGGACCTCAACGTGGAGTTGATGTCCTTGGAAAAAGGCAAGGAGGCCATCATGCGCAACCTGTTCTTCGCCACGGCGAGTGCGGAATTGCAACCCGGATCCTTGGCCGAACTGGCACAGATGAAGGCGCTCCTGGAAAAGAATTCGTCGCTGCGTTTGGAGATCAGTGGCCACACGGACAGTGATGGCAACGATGCGTTGAACCAGTCGCTTTCCGAAGCCCGGGCCAACGCCGTCCGTAATCACCTCATCGCGCAAGGCATCGCGGCCGATCGTCTGGTGGCCATTGGGAAAGGTGCCACAAAGCCCGTCGCACCGAACGACACGGATGCCAACAAGGCGTTGAACCGGCGCACGGAGATCGAGGTGATGTAGATCACTTCAGCGCACCACGCGCTTGCACCACGCACCCTCGCTTGTCATGATCACGACAGCGTACGTACCCGCACTCCGGTCGGCGAGATCGACGATCGTTTCCGACGCTCCAGCAGGACGACGCTCATCCACGATCCTTCTCAAAGCATCCAGGACCCGCACGCCGGTGATCCCTTTCCCGCCGGAGCGCGCTTGGATCAGGTAATGGCCTTGTCCATCCAAGGCAAGCAACCGCGGACCTTCGGTTTGTGACAGGGTGTGCACATTCGCAAATGGTGAAAGGAAGAGATCGGCCTCCCAGATCCCGCGCCCGAATGTTGCTGCGCGCAACTTACCCGCGCTCATGTTGATCTCCAGTTCGCTCACCACCACGTTCGGCATGCCCACACCGTAAGGAACCCACGTAGGCGAATAGTCATCGATGTAGAACACGCCGAGGTCCGTACCGACATAGAGACCGTTCGGTGAGCCGGGTTGCACCACCACGCTGTTGATCGGGGTGTTCGGCAGGTTCAGCGTGCGGTTGTTCCACGAGAGGCCGCCATCCATGCTTTCGAAGACCTTGCTGTTGGCCGAGGTCCCGGAGAAGGAGATCCATAGGTGCAAGGGATCGCCATCATCCACCGCGATGGAGGTCGGTGCATTGTTCGGAAGACCGGGGCGGATATCGGACCATGTCGTGCCGAAATCCAAGCTGTGTTCCACCCGGTCGGCACGTGCGGCGTAGATCACCGAACCATCACTCGGTGCGATCGCGATGCAGCGCACCTTCTGCGCGTCGTCCCAGTACGTGAGCTGGTACCACGAGTCACCGCGCGTATCCGATGCCCAGAGGTTCACATAGCCTGCGATGATGCGGCCGGGCCAGGTGGGATCCAGTACGAAAGGCGTCACCCACGCGCCTTCATCGGGTATGCCATCACCGATGCCGATCCATTCGGTACCACCATCATCGGAGCGTCGCAAGCCACCGTTCTGTGAGGAGCAGTACACGATCTGCGGATCCTCGGGATCCACGGCGGCTTCCATGCCATCGGCGCCGAAGACGTGTGTCCACTGGCCGTTCTGGTACCGGTTGCTTCCGTTGTCCTGCGCGCCCGCCATGATCAACTGCGGCAGGAGTTCGCTTCCGCCGAGGCGGTAGAATTGCATGATGTCCAATCCTGCACTGAGGTCGGTCCAGTTCCCGAGCCCGTTCTCATTGCGGTGCAAGCCGCCGTCGGATCCGCAGAACAAATGGCTGCCGATGAAATCGAGCGAGTGGATGTCCGCGTGCGTGTACCCCACATCGGAGGGAAAGACCCAGTGCGAGATGATCTGCCAATCCACCCCGCCGTTCTCGCTCTTCCACACGTTCACCCCACCGATGTACACGGTGTTCGCATCCATCGGATCCACGGCAAGGGCCATGTCATACCAGGACTGTCCGCCGCTGTCGCTGCCGTCATCCTCATACCCGAAGATGTTCGGCGAGTCGGACATCAGCTCGAACATTGAGCCGCCATCGGTGCTGCGGTACAAGCCGAGGAAGCTGTTGTCGAATTCGCTGCTGCACAACACGTACACCGTCATCGGGTCCGCAGGTGTCACGGCCACGGCCATGCGCCCGACCTCACTCTCCGGGGGAAGTCCCGTGATCCCCGACATGGAGAACGCCGATCCGTTCGCGGTGCTGCGGAAGAGCTGGTTCGTACACGCGAACACGAGCGTGGTATCGCCGGGCATGAATTCCACGTCGCGGAAACTTCCGCTGTTCATCTGTTGCCACGTGTCGCCACTGTTCACGGTCCGGTAGAGGCCATTGCTGGACGCGCAGTACAGGTTGGTGGGATCGTTCGGGTTCATCCGCAATGCGCGCGTGGTGCGGGATTGGGAGATGTTCCAATTCAGGCCCGTGGGCACCCATGTCGCCCCGTTGTCCAGGCTCTTCAGCACGCCCGCGCTGTAGGTGTCCGATCCATCACCATCCCCCGTGGCGATGTAGATGATGCCGTCGCCGATGGTGTCGATCGCGATGCCCGACACGCCCATGCTCGGCAGGTCGGTGAAGAGCGCCTCCCAGTTCGATCCACCATTCGTGCTTCGCCACAAGCCGCTCGATGGGGTACCCGCATAGAGCAGGTCCGTATCGGCGGGATCGGCCACCACCGTGTTCACGCGGCCGTTGCCGGGGTTGTAGCTGGTGCTCAACCAACTCGTGGGGCCGAGCGACTCCCACACCGCTTCATCACGCGCGCCCACACCTTGCATGCGCATGGTGCGCACCGCCTCATTCGCTTCCATGCGTGTGCCGGGATCCACGCGTTCGCCATCGGGCCACGTGCGCTGGTCGTTGAACCAGTACCAGCGTTGGAATTGCTTCCAGCCTTTTCCCTTTTCATACGGACGATCCTGCCACGCATCGTCGAACGCTTCCTTCACCGCGTGGATGTTCGTGCTGTCATCCAGCATGAGCGACACCCAGCTTTGCGCGGAGCACATCGCTGCGGAAGCGATGAAGAGGACGAAAAGCACCACACGGTTCATGCGCAGGGGATAGGTTTGCGAATGTAGCCGGGTCGACCCGCTAATGGATGCCATTTCCCGGAATGCGCTGCACATGGATACCGATCCCTTCCTGACCGACCTGGTCACGCGCCGCACCGGCGATGGGTCCCTGACGCTGCACAGCCCGCAACGGGAGGTGTTCTACCACAGTGTGCATGGCGCGGTGCAGGAAAGCACGCATGTGTTCATCAAGGCCGGCCTGGAGTTCGTGGGCAAGAAGCAGGTGGATGTGCTGGAGGTCGGGTTGGGGACGGGCCTGAACCTCTTGCTCACGTGGGTGCGCTGCTTGGAAGGGAAGTGTACCGCGACGTACACCGCCTTGGAACCGCACCCGTTGGCCAAGGAGCAACTCGAAGCGCTCGCACATTGCCGGGATCTCGCATGGCCGGGCCTGCACGATCCCTTCATCGAGCGCATGACCTCACCATCCTCCGACTGGCAGGTACCGCTCGGCGGACTCACCTTCCGGAAGCTGGCGACAGCGTTGCAGGAGTTCGAAGCAGCAGCGGCGTTCGATGTGATCTACTTCGATGCGTTCGCACCCAGGGCGCAACCGGAGTTGTGGACCGTGGATGTGTTCCGTCGAATGCTCCGCGCACTGCGACCGGGCGGTGTATTGGTGACGTACTGCGCAAAGGGCGATGTGCGTCGCGCGATGCAAGCCGCTGGCTTCACCGTGGCGCGGATCCAAGGACCGGTAGGAAAGAAGGAGATGCTGCGCGCGATCAAACCCAACGCTCCATCCTGAACGCGAACTTGCACGCAATGGAACCCCGTTTCACCATCCGCGTCTATGGTCTGCTCCTGCATCAAGGCTCCGTCCTCGTGGCCGATGAATTGATCAAGGGCCAGCGCATCACCAAGTTCCCCGGCGGTGGCTTGGAGTTCGGCGAGGGGCTGAAGGATTGCCTGATCCGCGAGATCCGCGAGGAGATCGGCGTGGAGGCGCTCGACCCCGAACACTTCTACACCACGGACTTCTTCCAGCAGAGCACCTTTCACAGCGACCCCATGCAAGTGGTGAGCGTGTACTACACCTTCCGCGTGGCGGATCCGAATGCAATATCCTTGGTGACCGAACCGTTCGCAGGCATCAACGGCCCTGGCGATCAAGAGGTGTTCCGGTGGTGGCGGATCGAGGGTGGGAGGGAGGAGGACCTCAGCCTGCCGATCGATAAGGTGGTGTGGGGGATGGTGCGGGCGAAGTGAGCGGGACCCTTTCGGGGAATGAACCACGGCTGTCTCGTCCTGAAAAGGGTTACAGGACCAGATCGCGGCAATACGCAGGGTCTCGAGGCGGGGTCGCCGCGGAGGTTCTAGGCACACGTAACCAGCTAAGCTCCGCACTCGCGATAGCGAGGACGATCCCGTCCATAGACGATTCTGTCATGGTCCCGGTGATCCTGACCATCGCGGCAAATGGTGTGCATGTCTCACTTGTTCAGATCCCCAGCTATCATCTTGAACTGCTCCAACGCCACTTCCAGATCCTCCACGATCTGCGCGGCGAGCACCCCCGGCTCCGGCAGATTCGCGCTGTCCTCCAAACTATCATCCTTCAGCCAGAAGATGTCGAGGCTGGCCTTATCGCGGGCCACGATCTCGGCGTAGGTGTACTTGCGCCAGCGGCCCTCCGGTGACTTTTCCGACCAAGTCGCTTTGCGCTTGTGCCGGTCCGCCGGGTTGTAGCAGGTGATGAAATCCTTCAGATCCTCGAAGGCGAGTGGGTCTGTTTTGAGGGTGTGCTTGATGTTGGTGCGGTAGTCGTAGATCCACACCTCCTTGGTGTGGGCGGTCTTGCTGGCGGGCTTAGCCTCGAAGAAGAGCACGTTCGCCTTTACGCCTTGCGCATAAAAGATGCCTGTGGGCAGGCGTAGGATGGTGTGCAGCTCGGTGCTGCGCAGCAGTTCCTTGCGCACCGTTTCGCCGGCGCCGCCCTCGAAGAGCACGTTGTCCGGCAGCACCACGGCGGCGCTGCCGCCGATCTTCAGCATGCTGCGGATGTGCTGCACGAAGTTGAGCTGCTTGTTGCTGGTGGTGGCCCAGAAATCCTGGCGGTTGTAGGTGAGCGCCTCGCGCTTCTCCTCGCCTTCGTCGTTGGTGACGGTGGTGCTGCTCTTCTTGCCGAAAGGCGGGTTGGTGAGCACGTAGTCGTAGCTCCGGTCCGGTGCGGCGCGCAAGCTGTCGTCGCGGATGATCGGGCTCTCGTGGTCCATGTCGCCCACGTTGTGCAGGAAGAGGTTCATGAGGCAGAGGCGCGCGGTGCTGGCCACGATCTCCCAGCCGCGGAAGGTCTCGTACTTCAGGAACTTCAGCTGCTCCTTGTTCAGGCTGTAGTGCTTCTTGTCGTTGAGGTAGTCGTACGCCGCGAGGAAGAAACCGCCGGTGCCGCAGGCCGGGTCGGCGATGGTCTTCATGGGCTCGGGACGCACGCATTCCACCATGGCCTGGATCAGCGCGCGCGGTGTGAAGTATTGGCCCGCCCCGCTCTTGGTGTCCTCGGCGTTCTTCTGCAGCAGGCCCTCGTAGATGTCACCCTTCACATCGGCGCCCAGCAGCACCCAGTTCTCGCTGTCGATCAGCTGGATCAGCTTGTGCAGTTTGGCCGGGTCGGTGATCTTGTTCTGGCTCTTCACGAAGATGTCGCCCAGCATGCCGGTCTTCTTGCCCAGCTCGTCCAGCAGTTTCACGTAGTGGCTCTCCAGCTCGGCGCCGCTCTTGCCGCGCAGGCTTTGCCAGTCGAAGCCTTTGGGGATGTGCGTGTCGCGGTTGTACGGCGGCTTGCTGTACTCATCGGCCATCTTCAGGAACAGCAAATAGGTGAGCTGCTCCAGGTAGTCGCCGTAGCCCACGCCATCATCGCGCAGGGTGTGGCAGAAGTTCCAGACTTTGTTGACGATGGCGGTTGATGTCATCGGTAGGGCACGAGCGCGGGTTACTTGGAATAGAGCACCAGTTCCATTTCCGGCTTGAGCTTGCCGAAGGTCTTGTCCGCCGTGATGAGCGGAATGCCCAGATGCAAAGCAGTGGCGGCGATCACCGCATCGGGCAGTTTCAGCTTGTAACGCAAGCGAAGGTCAACCGCGCGGTCCTGTACGGAACGATGGATCTCCTCCAGCCCGTATCGGTCCAGGAAGCGCTGTACCTGAGCCAGATGACCCTCATCGGCGCCGTGATACACCATGGCCTCCATGCGCACCATGGCGCTTGCCACAACATCACGGCCTTTCAACAGCTCGTGGGCGGTCTTGTCACCCCCTAGGATGTAGAGTAGAATATTGGTGTCTATCGCGACGCGCTCATTGCTCATCGCGGAGGGCGCGTTGGAACTTCACCGGGTCGGTATGCAGCGGTGCAGTGCCCACCAAATCGCTGAAGTCGGCACCTTTCTTTGGCTGGCTGCGACTACTGGCCGACTTGATGATACTCTTCACCCGCCGCTTCGGGGTGCGCTTGGTGACGATGTGGACCATTGAGCCAAAGATAGTCCGGCGCGTCCCTCACAACCCCTCATACCAACCCCTGATCTTCTTCGCCATCAGCTCATACTGCGCTTCCAGGTAACCACCGTAGCCGACGCCATCATCGCGCAGGGTGTGGCAGAAGTTCCAGACTTTGTTGACGATGGCGGTGGTGGTCATGGGTGTTGGTTCCGAGGGACAAGATCGGCATGCTGAACGGAACGAAGCACCGTTTATCTTTCCATCATGTCCGCGCTCGAAGAGGAGGCCCTTATTCTGCTTCGAACCTCCGTGGGCGATCCTGCCGCCGCATTCCGCGCAGGCCAGTTGGAAGCGATCCTTGCCTTGGTGCGCGACCGTAAGCGGATGCTGGTCGTGCAGCGCACCGGTTGGGGCAAGAGCAACGTGTACTTCATCAGTGCGAAACTGCTCCGGAACAAAGGTGCCGGGCCCACGCTCATCATCAGCCCGTTGCTTTCGCTCATGCGCAATCAATTGCTCGCTGCCGATCGCATGGGGATCAAGGCGGTGACGATCAACAGCGCTAATCATAGTGAGCATGACGGAGTGATCGCATCTGTTCTTGCCAATGAGGTGGATGCGATCCTGATCAGCCCCGAACGGTTGGCCAACCAACGCTTTGTGGACCAAGTGCTGCTACCCATTGCTGCTCGCATCGGCATGCTCGTGGTCGATGAAGCCCATTGCATCAGTGATTGGGGTCATGACTTCCGTCCGGACTATCGGCGTATCGTATCCATCCTGAAACGCCTTCCCGGAAACCTGCCGGTACTGGGAACGACGGCCACGGCCAACGAACGGGTGATCAACGACCTGCACGCGCAACTGGGAGATATCGCGATCGAGCGCGGGAGCTTGGTGCGTACGAGCCTTGGGTTGGATGCCATCAGGCTGCCGGACCATGGCGCTCGTTTGGCCTGGTTGGCACACCATGTCCCCAAGCTGCCGGGTTCAGGGATCATCTATACGCTCACCACGCGCGATGCGGAGCGCGTCGCGTTGTGGTTGCAAGAGAACCACATCACAGCGGAGGCTTACCATGCGGGGATCGCGGGTACGGATGACGTGGATGGCAATACACGTCGCGCCCAACTGGAGGAAGCATTGTTGAACGGTTCGCTGAAAGCATTGGTAGCCACCACCGCCTTGGGCATGGGGTTCGACAAGCCGGATCTGGGCTTCGTGATCCACTTCCAGGCACCCTCCTCCGTTATCGCGTACTACCAGCAGGTGGGTCGTGCCGGACGCGCGATCGATAAAGCCTATGGCGTCCTGCTCGCTGGGGAAGAGGACAACGAGATCCACACCTATTTCCAAGAGAGCGCGTTCCCGACCAAGGAAACCGTGGTCCGCATCCTGGCCCTCCTGGAGAAAAGTGAAGCGATGGCGCAATGGCAGATCGAGCAGGTGATCAATCTGCGTTACGGCCAGATCGAACGTGCGCTCAAGTTTCTCGCCATGGAACAGCCGGCCCCGGTCGTACAGGAAGGCTTCAATTGGAAACGGACCGCTGTGGCCTACACACTGGACACCGACCGTATCGCGCGGCTCACTGCACAACGGATCAGCGAATGGGATCAAGTGCAAGCGTACATCGACCATGCGGGCTGCCTGATGTCCTTCCTGCAAGTAGCGCTCGATGATGCGGTGACCGTTTCCTGCGGACACTGCGCGAATTGCGTTGCGAAGCATTTCAGCACCGCGCTGGATCCCACTGCCATTGGACGCGCTGCCTTGTTCCTCAAGCATGCCGAGTTCGAGCCGAAGTGCCCCGTGCGGGTGCCGCAAGGAACCCTTGTCCACCTTTCCGAGAAGGGCAAGATGCTTCCACAATTCAGGCCCGAAGTGGGCTGTGTGCTCTGCCGGTGGGGCGATGCCGGTTGGGGAAAGTTGGTAGCCGATCAGAAACACGCCAACCACTTCGCCGATGATCTCCTGGAAGCCATGGTGGAGATGATCGTACAGCGCTGGCGCCCTGATCCATTTCCGGAGTGGGTGACCTGCGTGCCTTCGCGCAAGCACCCTGAGCTCGTGCCTGACTTTGCCAAACGACTCGCAGCCCGGTTAGGCTTGCCATTCAACCAAGTGGTCAACAAGGTCACGGACAACCAGCCCCAGAAGCTGATGCAGAACAAGCACCACCAATGCACGAACCTTGAAGACGCCTTCGCGATCTCACTGCCTTTGTTGGAAGGTCCTGTGCTTCTGGTGGACGATATGGTGGATTCTGGTTGGACCTTTGCCATCATCGCCGCGCAACTGCGCCAAGCCGGAAGTAACTTGGTGTATCCTGTGGCACTTGCCAGTACTTCGCACGCCTGACCGATGGACCTACGACCGGACGACCATGTGACCCTGCTGCTCACCGCGCACCTGCCCGGTGGCGGTGGCGTGCAGCCCTTGGCCGCAGGCGAATGGTCACGCTTGTCCAACTGGTTGCAAGGCCAGGGTCTTCGTCCCGGTGAGCTGCTCGTTGGTGATCCCAAGCATACGCTCGCAGCATTCCAGGATAAGCCCGTCACTTTGGATCGCATCGGCCCATTGTTGGACCGGAGTTTCCAGGTCGGCCTGTTGTTGGAGAAGTGGCAACGCGCTGGGCTTTGGGTCATCACCCGCGCATCGGTCGATTACCCTGCTCTATTGCAACAGCGCCTTGGCGATCAATCCCCACCGCTCTTCCATGGCGCAGGCGATCGGAAGAAACTGGACACCCCGGCGCTCGCCGTGATCGGCTCGCGCAACGCCGCCGAGGACGATCTGCACTTCGCACGCCAGCTCGGTCATGCCGCCGCACAGCAAGGTTGGTCCATCGTTTCGGGTGGTGCTCGCGGCGTGGACGAGGCCTCCATGCGTGGTTCCATCGAAGCGAACGGTACCGTGATCGGCGTGGTGGCCGACAGTCTGTTGAAGACCGCCACCAGCCATAAGTACCGCGATGCCATCCAACGCAGCGACATCGTACTGCTCTGTCCCTACCATCCCGAGAGCGGCTTCAGCGGACCGAACGCCATGGCGCGCAACAAGCATGTGTATTGCCTGAGCCGCGCCGCGGTGGTGGTGTGCTGCGATCCGAACAAGGGCGGCACATGGGCGGGCGCCACCGAGGACTTGAAGAAGAAGTGGGTGCCGGTGTGGGTGAAGCACCACCCCGATGCACGCTCGGGAAACCGGGTCTTGATCGAACGCGGTGCTCTGGCACTGCCGGAAAACGACCGCATGCCTTGGTGATGGACGAACTCGCAGCGGGCAAGCTCACCACCAACCAGTTGTTCGACCTGCCGATCGCCAGCGAGCCCGGAACCACTTACGCACCAGGATCGGCGAAGGCCGCTGCCACCAGCGGCCATGCGCAACCTGAGGCGCAAGAAGCCGATGACATGGAAGCGGTCCTGAAGGCATTGGCCTCACCCATGACGAGCAAGGCGCTGGCCAAACGCTGAACATGCGTGCGGAACGAATCGACAAATTGTTGGAGCACTTGGTACACCTGCATAAGGTGGAACCTCCCACTGGAAGGAAAAAAGCTACACGCTTGCCGAGCCGGACCTGTTCAGTTGAGCGCCGTAGCCCATGCCATCATCGCGCAGGTGTGGCAGAAGTTCCAGACTTTGTTGACGATGGCGGTTGAGGTCATGTGGTTCGATCAGAATTCAAGTTTCATCTGGTCACGACGGCGCGGATAGAACACACCGATGATGACGAAGGGGTTGGGCGCGTTCTTCGCATGGAACTCCAGGGTGGTGCCGAGGAACAACGTGATGTCGCATTTGCTCAGGAACTCCTCCTCGTACTTCATGCGCACCAGCCGCAGTGCTTCTAGTTCATTGTTCTTGCTGCGTGCCATGCAATGCCAGTACAGCGCGCCGATCTCCCAATCCTCGATCATCAGCTTGCGCACCTTGCCGGTCTCGTCCTCGAAGCGGTAACTGAATTTCCACGGGATCTTCCGTATCAGATCCTTCGGTTCCACACGGTCCTCTGGTGCGAATAGGTCCGTTTGTTTGCGCAGCTCGCGGTACATCGGGTCCCAATCCTCATTGCTTGCTTCGATCACGAAGTCAACGATGCGGTGCGGCTTGTATGCTGCCAATGAAACCGACTTCGGCGGCTTGCTGTCCGCGAGCAGTTCCGCCATGCTCGTGTACACCTTCTTCAAGCAGGCCTCCTTTCGCACCGACCAATCGTTGGCGGTGTCCAGGTGGCCCAGCACCTTGAGGTCGCTGAAATCCTTGTGTTTGGGGGAATGGCTCTCCGGCCGGAAGTCCTTCGTTCGCCGCTCCAGGTCCAATTCCACCAGGGTGTACTTCAGGCTGTCCTTGAACTTGCGCGTCTTCAGGTCCATCAACAGACCGAGCGGCACCGGATAGATCCGGATCCACTCGCCATTCTCCAAGATGCCCGCCGTGCATACGAGTTCATCGTAACTCTTCGAAGGCAATGGATACGTGGTTACCGTGAGCAGGACCTTGCGGCGCATGCCCTAAAGATGGTGCACCGGCAGCTTATCAGCGCTCAGTCCCGCAAGGGAATCGGCGAGATGCGAACGGTGGCAGCAATCCGGGTCCGCTTCGAAGCACATGATCGCCACACGATGCTCCATCTGTACATCGAAGAGCAGGTTCTCCTGCTCGTAAACCACTTCGGGCAGGTAGCGCTTCGCGTACTCCATGAACAGCTTGCGGTAGGCCTCTGGGCCTTTCAGTTCCTGACGTTTCTCCGATGCAATGCCGAGCGCCGGACGATGCAGATAGCGGATACCCGCGCTCTTGCAGTACTTCTCCAATTGCTTCCTGCTGTACCCGTACTTCATGCTTTGCGCGTTGCGCCGCACGTCGCACAGCAGGGTGATGCCCGCACCGAGCAACTTGTTCAGGAAGGCGTCGATGTCCAACCCTTCGTAGCCGATGGTGTAGAGGCCCGGGGCCGAAGGCTTGGGCTTGGTGGCCTGCACGGCTTGCAGTTCTGCGCCGCTTAGCAGGTCGGCGGCCATCTCGCTGCGCAAGGCGGTCTGCGGCAACAGGCGGTAGCTCTCGTGTACGATGTCCCGCGTGCTCCAGGATGCGTACTGCTTCACCGTCCGCGCAATGCGCGACCGGTCATCAGTGCTTAACGCGGCCATTTGGTCGGTTGCATCCTTCAGCTGCCATTGGTTCTCCACAGCACCTAAATAGCCGTGGGCCACCAAGGCACCAAGGTCCTGCGTGGCCTGGAAGCTGTATGCACCGAACTTGTACGGCACGAAACTGTAGAGTGTCTCCGACCTATCTCGCAGCGCCAGCAGCAGCAACTTCATCAGCCGCAGCCGGTCCAGCGTGTCGCCATGGGCATGCAATAAGGCGAGTATGAAACGGCGGCGGTAGTACACGGTGCGAAGTTACCTGCGTCGCGAACGTTCTTGTGGCGCACCTCTTCTCATTGCGAACGAAACGCAGTGGACGACCACTATACTCCGTGTGTCGCAAATGTGCCATTCGCGCATCTACAGCACTTCCGATATAGTGCGCTGTCCATCAGGTCGCGCAACTTGCTCTTGTCCCAGACAAAAGGTCTTTGGATCTCGGGTATGGCTATTTCACCCTCCTTCACCCAAGCCAAGAGACTCTCGATCAAAGGCTGTTGAATGCTGTACTTCTGGGTTTGCATGGTTCACATTGTCTGATCTTCTGATCCTCTTATTGTCTGATCGGCATTGGGCGCTGGATCTCAGGTATGGTGATCTCGCCCTCCTTCACCCACGCGAGCAGGCTTTCG